>CAWHZQ010000001.1:0-18450 GCA_963833905.1 uncultured Gemmatimonadales bacterium
GATGTATTGCTAGCCACGCCTCGCGGCCGGCGACGAAGCCGTACGTGCGGAGGAAGCTGGGGCTCGAATCCATCGCGCTCAGCCCGCTTTGTCCGCGGAGTTGTGCGAGGCGGCGGTCCGCGCGTCGGCGTAGGCGGCTTCACCGGCTCGGCGTCGCTGCCGAGCGTGCGGAGGTAGGCGATGATCTGCCAGATCTGCTGCGTGGGGAGCCGCTCACCCCAGGCCGGCATCCCGTTGGGTCGCCCTTCGGCGATCGTGGCAAGAGATCGGCATCGCTCGAGCCGTAGATCCAGAGGCTGTCGCGGAGGTTCGGGCCCATGCCGCCGCCGGCATACCCCGAGTGGCAACCCGAGCAGTTCATGCCGGTAAAGAGCTGCCGTCCGGTGACGATGGCATCCGTGCGTCCGGTATAGGGATTGGTCGTACCGATGAGGACGGACGCGTTGATGCCGGGCCGGACACCGGGTCCGCGGCTGGCACCGCTGTCCACACCGGTGTCGGCAGGGGCAGCCCGGGCGCCGAGCTGCATGGCGGCTGGCGAGAGCGCACGGCCGCTGGGACGCTCCTCCCGACGGCAGGCGAGGGCGACAGGCACCGCCATGCACAGGGCGAGCAGGACAGGGCGTGTCATTCGCATGATGACATCCCCCGCGCATCCCGGGATGTGGCCCGGTTCCGGGATGGGGAAGGTTCCTCGCTTCGCTCGGGACGACGGCTGATCGGAACTGCCTCGTTCTCCGACACCACCGGCACCCCATACCTCGCCAGCATCGCCCGAATCGCCGGACGCTCCGCAATTATCGCCCGGTCGACCGCCGCCCGGAGCGTCGTGTCCCCGCGCCTCACCCCCGCCGAGATGGCGAACGCGAACCTCGCCCCCGGTCCATCGATCGTCGGCGTCACCGGCGTCGAGACCAGCGTCACGCCTGTCCGGGGACCGAAGTAGCCCGCGAACGGCCCCCAGACGATGGCCACGTCCACCTCCCCCCGGGCCACGGCATCCACGAGCGCCGCGGGTGGATTGGGCTTCGAGTAGTCGCCGTAAATGCTGTAACCGACCACGTTGCGCACGATGCCCCGGCTCGCGAGCGCCGTGGCCGCCGGGGTGTTGTGGTAATCGTCACCGATGAAGTGGATTCCGATGCGGAGCCGCCGAAGTCGCGGATCGTCGAGCGAGGCGATCGGCCGCCCGGCCGCCCGGCGCGAGAGGAACACGTAGGTGGAGGTGTAGTACGGCGCGGTGGCAAGGATCCGGTCGGCCGTGGCGGGCATCCCCATGACTAGGTCGCACCGGCCTGCGTCGAGCGTATTGCGCACGAACCCGCGCCGCTGCGGCCACCACGCATAGTGGAGGCTCCGGTGGAGGTCCCGCGCAACCAACTCGGCGATCCGGTTCTCGAACCCCGCCTGAGCGCGGTTGGAAAACGGGAGGTTGTTGGGATCGGCGCAGACGCGAAGGACAGGCAGGCGGTCGGGCGGTCGGGCGGTCGGGCGGTCGGACGGTCGAGCGACCTGCGAACCAGGCGAGTGTTGCGACGAGCCTGCGGCAGCGAGCGCACCCACCGCGACCGCCACCATCAGCAAGCGACCGCCTGACCGCCTGACCGCCTGACCGCCTGCCCTACCGCAACGCAAAGACATACAACATGCCTCCCGGCCCCGTGTAATCCGGCAGGTCCTTCATCGCGTTGGCGAAGCCCAGGGCACCGGTCGGGTCGTCCGGCGACAGGCCGAACACCGCCGCACCGGCCCAGCCGCCGACGCCGGCATAGACGGCCACATACTGCCTGCCGTCGGGACCGGTGTAGCTGATGAAGTTGCCGACGTGCCCCGAACCGGTCTTGAATTTCCAGAGCACCCTCCCGTTCCGCGCGTCCACTGCCTTCACCCAGCCGTCCATGGTGCCGTAGAAGACGACGTCGCCGGCGGTGACGAGTGCGCCCGTCCATACCGGGAACCGCTCCTTGATGCCCCACGCCTTCTTGCCGTGCACGCCGTCCCAGGCGATGAACTCGCCCCGGTTGCCGCCCGGCCCGGGGTACATCATCACCTCGGCGCCGACATACGGCGTGCCGGCGATATAGCTCGTCTCCACGCCCTTGTAGTCCATGCAGAGATTGGTCGTCGGCGTGTAGAAGAGGCCGGTCCGGGGCGAGAACGCCGCCGGCTGCTGGTCGCGTGCGCCTGTGGACGAGGGGCAGATGTCGGTAGTGTTGGTGGTCTCGTTGGTCCGCTTGCTGGGAACCTCGACCGGACGCCCGGTCTTGAGATCCACGCCGGTGGACCAGTTGAGGAACTGGTACGGCTGCGCCACCAGCACCTCGCCGGTGACGCGGTCCATCGTGTACGCGAACCCGTTTCGGTCGAAGTGGAGCACGATCTTCCGCGGCTTCCCGCCGATGGGGAGGTCGGCCACGATGCTCTCGTTCACCGCGTCATAGTCCCAGCGGTCGTGCGGTGTGGTCTGATAGGCCCACTTCGCCTCGCCCGTGTCGGGGTCGCGCGCGAAGATCGTCATCGACCACTTGTTGTCGCCCGGACGCATGTCGGGGTTCCACACCCCGGGGTTCGCGGTGCCATAGTAGAGCAGATGCAGACCCGGATCGTACGTCACCCAGCCCCACGTGGTTCCGCCTCCGATCTTCCATTGATCGGGCGTCCAGGTGGTGAGGCCAAGATCCTTGGCCTGGTCACCGGGATAGAACGCCTTGAACGCCGGCCCGATGCGCACGTCGTGGTCCGAGCCGGTGCTGTAGGCCTTCCACACCTCCCTCCCGGTCGCGAGGTCGAGCGCGGCCAGCCGGCCGCGCACGCCCATCTCGGCGCCGCTGATCCCGGTGATCACCTTGTCGCCGATGATGAGCGGCGCCATGGTCGTGGTCTCGCCGAGATTGATGTCGCCCATCGTTGCCGACCAGACGACCCGGCCGGTGTTCGCGTCGAGCGCGATGGTGTGATTGTCGAGCGTGTTGAAGACGATCTTGCCGCCGCCGTACGACGCGCCGCGGTTCACGATGTCACAGCAGGCCTCGCCCTGCGAAGCGGGATCGGGATTGGGTTTGTAAGTCCATTTGGCGGGGCCGTCGGGGTGCGCGAGATCGAGCGCATAGACGATGTTCGGCCAGGGAGTCACGAGATACATCGTGCTCCCAACCACGAGCGGCTGGCCCTCGTGCCCATGCAGGACGCCGGTCGAAAAGGTCCAGGCCACCGCGAGGTCTTTGGCGTTGGCGGTCGTGATCTGCGCCAGCGGGCTGTAGCGCGTCCCCGCGTAGTCGCGGCCGGGCAGCGTCCACTCACCGGGCTTCCCGGCTCCCGGCTGCGGGAAGCCGGCAGAGTCGCGCACGATCGAATCTGGCGCGGTGACACGGGCGCCGGCGGACGCGCGCGCGACTCGCGCACCGCGTGTCGGGCCAGCCCCGCAGCCCGCGACAAGCGTGGCCGCGGAGAACACGACGGCGAGCTCGATCCCAACGAGGTGTGAGCGAAGGAAGCGTGTCGGAACATCGGCTGGCATGCAGGCGATCCTGTGGTGGCCGAACATCGGCGTCGCCGTTACATGACCGCTTTTCGGGAGCAGTTGCCGTGACCTGGATCACCCGGGCTCGCTCGCCATCGAACCGTCAGCCCGACAAAGCTCGAGCGAGAGGTGGCCACGCGCGGTCATCCCGGCCCACACGCATCACCGGCCCAATCCTTCGCTCCGCTCAGGATGATCCCCGACGCCAGCGCTGCCGCCCGGATACATGCCAGAAGCGGATCCAGCCTACCCCTCTACCGTATACGTCTCCTCACGCACGGCCCGAAATCCGCGCCCCAGGTAATTCGGCAGCGCCGCCGGATGGTCCAGCGTACACGTATGGAGCCACACGCGCGACGGCATCGTCGCCCATGCCGCCCGCGTTGCCTCGCTCAGCAGCCACTTCCCCCATCCCCGGCCGATGAACTCCGGCAGCAGCCCGAAGTACGCAATTTCGGTCGACCCGTCGTCATGCGGCTTGAGCTCGAAGTACCCCGCGGGCGCCGCCTCCCAGGTGAGGAGCCAGAGCGAAAGGCCCGGCGTCGCGAGGTGAGCGCGCACGGTGTCGTCCGACCAGCGTAGCCGGTCCACCCAGTGGAAGGCCCGGCCCACCTCGGCATACAGGTAGCGGTAGAACGAAGCGGGACACTCGCCCACGCGCTCGATCCGCGGCGCTGGGTCCGGCGCTGGCACGGGGCGCAGGTCGGCGGGAGAGCGGAGCTCGAGGTAGGTGCGGGTGACCAGGGTGGACATGGCGACCATTCTAATAAGAAACGGCCCCGGCGTAAGCCGGGGCCGTTTCCTATTCTGCCTGCCTTCATCCCACGTTACTTCTGGGTGCTGTGCTGTCGTGGCTCATCGTGGTGTCGACGGCGCCCGCACTCGGATTGCTCATCGTGGTGTCGGTAGTCGTCGGCGGAACGGCAGTGCTGGTGGTGTCATAGCCAGCGCTCGGCGCCGTCGGCTGCGACGTCGACGTGGTGTCATAGCCGGCGCTCGGAGCAGTCGGCGCGGCGGCCGAGGTGTCGGCGCTCGGCGTCGTGGGCTGCACGACGGCCGACGTATCCGCGCTCGGCGCGGTGGCTGGGTCGTGGTCGTGGTGTCGATCTTCGCGTTCGGATTGGCGGCCGTGGTGTCGTAGCCGCTCACGGCCGTGGTGTCGCCACGGTCGGGCGCTGCGCCGGTTTCCTCGTCCGAGCGATTGTGGCAGGCGGCGAAAGTGGCAGCCGCCGCCAGGATCCAGAGAGTTTTCATGAGTTCGCTCCTAGTGGCGACCGAACCCCTGCCCGCCAAGGGGTATCGTCGCCGATCGTTCGTTAGCTGCGGGCCTGCAGAACGCAGAATAACCTGCACATTCGTGATCAATCTGAGGCACCAAGGTACCTGCATCCAGCGAATGGCGATAGGTCATGGATCACACTTTCCCAGGTCGGTCCTCAGGTCCCGAAGCGCCGCCAGGTCCCGGTACAGGTCCAGGGCGCCGGGATTGGCCAAAGCGTCCACATTCGCGACGGGCCTCCCGTGAATCACCTCGCGCACGGCCAACTCGGTGATTTTGCCGCTGATAGTCCGCGGGATGTCCGCGACCTGCAGGATTTTGCGCGGTACATGGTGAGGGCTCGCGTGCTCCCGGATCCGGCGGCGGATCCGGTCTTCCAGGATATCGTCGAGTGTGACACCCTCGCGCAGCCGCACGAACAGGACGATCCGCACATCCCCGTCCCACTCCTGGCCCACGACCAGGCTTTCCACCACCTCGGGCAACGGCTCGACCTGGCGATAGATCTCCGCCGTGCCGATCCGGACACCGCCCGGATTGAGGGTCGCGTCGCTCCGGCCGAGGATCACGAGTCCGTCATGGTCGGTCAGCCGCGCCCAGTCACCGTGCCGCCAGACGCCGGGGAACACGTCGAAATACGCGGCCCGGTAGCGTGCGCCGTCGGGATCGTCCCAGAACGCGACAGGCATGCTCGGAAAAGGGCGCGTGCACACCAGCTCCCCCTCGGTTCCGCGCACCGGCTGGCCGGCCGGGTCGAACACGTCCACCGCCATGCCCAGCCCGCGCATCTGCAGCTCGCCGCGCCAGACCGGGCCCACCGGGTTGCCTAGCGCGAAGCAGGAGATGATGTCGGTGCCGCCGCTGATGCTCGCCAGGTGGACGTCGCGCTTGATCGAGGCATACACGTAGTCGTAGCTGTTCGCCGCGAGCGGGCTGCCGGTCGAGAGGATCGCGCGGAGGGCCGACAGATCGTGCGTGCGCGCCGGCGCGAGCCCCTCCTTCTCCGCGAGCGCCAGGTACTTGGCGCTGGTCCCGAACACCGTCACCCGCTCCTCGGCGGCCATGTCCCACAGGATCGGCGGCGGCGCGAGCGGCGCGCCGTCGAACAGCACCACCGTCGCACCGACGGCGAGCGCGGAGACCACCCAGTTCCACATCATCCAGCCGCACGTGGTGAAATAGAAGACCCTGTCATCGGGGCTGACGTCGGTATGCAGCGCCAGCTCCTTCAGGTGCTGGAGCAGCGTGCCGCCGGCCCCGTGCACCATGCACTTGGGGAGGCCCGTGGTGCCCGAGGAGTACATGATGCAGAGCGGATGATCGAACGGCAGGTGAGCGTAGGCGGGATGGTCCGGCCCGCGGTGCGGGCCGAGCAGCTCGTCCCAGCGCACAGCCCCCGGCAGCGTGCCGAGGTCGGGCCACGGGTCGAGGTAGGGAACGACGACGACCCGCTCGATCCCCGGCAGCCGCACGCACACCTCGCGCATCCGCGCGAGCGAGTCGATGGCCTTGCCCGCGTAGCGGTAGCCGTCTGCGCAGATCAGGACCTTGGGCCGGATCTGTCCGAAGCGATCGACCACGCCGTTGACGCCGAAGTCCGGCGAGCAGGACGACCACACCGCGCCCAGGCTGGCCGCCGCCAGCATGGCGATGACGGTCTCGGGCAGGTTCGGCAGGAAGCCGGCCACCCGGTCACCGGGCCCCACGCCGAACGCGGCCAGCCCGGCCGCGGCGGCCGCCACCTCCCGCCGAAGCTGGCGACGGCTCAGCCGTCCCTGGCGTCCGCGCTCGTTCCAGAAGACCAATGCGTCGCCGTCGCCGTCGTGTCGCAGCAGGTTCTCGGCGAAATTGAGCCGCGCGCCGGTGAACCATCGCGGACCGAGCGCCGGCGCCGGCGGCGCCATCCGCTCGAGGCCCAGGACCACCTCGTCCCACGGCGTCCGCCCCGGCCGCTCCGCCGCCACAACACCGCAAAACCGCCACACCTCGGGCCAGAAGGCATCCGGCCGCGCAACCGACCATTGGTACAGCGAGGCGACGTCCCATACCTCCTCCGCCCCCGCCGGCCGCGCGTGCCGCACGTGCGCCAGGAACCGCGTCATGTTCGCCCGCGCGACGCGTTCGGGGCTGGGGGTCCAGATCGGGTCGGTCGCATCAGCGGAATGGGGGTCGGGTGGGTTATGGCTTCACCACAGACGCATCGTCAGGGCCCGAGCGTCAGCGAGGGACCTGTTCTCGT
This sequence comes from uncultured Gemmatimonadales bacterium, assembly GCA_963833905.1. Classification (GTDB taxonomy): domain Bacteria; phylum Gemmatimonadota; class Gemmatimonadetes; order Gemmatimonadales; family GWC2-71-9; genus CAVVWJ01. The sequence continues at coordinate 7,039 of CAWHZQ010000001.1, forward strand.
GACCTCGGGGCTCGAGGCCTGTGGTGAGCGGATCACCTCGCTCCGCTCGGGATGACGTGTATCGCGCCCCGGCGCTCACGACGTCGGCGGATTGAACTGCGCGTGCTGCGCGTCCAGCCAGGACTTGTGGTATTCCGGATCCTCGATCGTCGTCGCGGCCGTCGCCACCTTGAGCGGCCGGAAGCTGTCCATCATCACCGCCAGCTCCTCGGTGTACTTGGCGCCGATGCTCGCCTCCGCGCGGCCCGGGTGCGGCCCGTGCGGGATGCCATCGGGATGGTGCGTGATGCTGCCGAACTCGATCCCCTTCCGGCTCATGAACTCGCTCGAGGCGTAGTACAGCACCTCGTCGGAATCGACGTTGCTGTGGTTGTACGGCGCGGGCACCGCCTCCGGATGGAAATCGTACGGCCGGGGACAGAAGCTGCAGACGACGAACCCGTCGCCCTGGAAGGTCTGGTGCACCGGCGGCGGCTGGTGCACGCGGCCGACGATCGGCTCGAAATCGTAGATGTTGAACGCCCACGGATAGAAGTAGCCGTCCCAGCCCACGACGTCGAACGGATGGTGGTCGAGGATGATCTCGTTGAGCCCGTCGTACTGCTTCACCAGGATCGGGAAGTCCCCGCGCTCGTCGTGGATCCGGAGCGCGCTGGGCCGCCGGATATCGCGCTCGCTGTAGGGCGCGCCCTCGATGAGCTGGCCGAACTCGTTCCGGTAGCGCTTGGGCCAGCGCACGTGGCCTCGGCTCTCCATGACCAGGAGCTTGGTCGGCTCGGTCGAGAGGTCGAGCCGCCAGCGATGCATGATGCCGCGGTGGATGACGAGGTAGTCCCCTTCGCGGTACGGCAGATCGCCGAACACCGACTCGAGGGTGCCCGTGCCCTTGGCCACGTAGACCAGCTCGTCGGCCTGGGCGTTCCGGTAGAAGTGGGCATCGTTCTCGTCGGGCTCGACGTAGAGCATCGCGATGTCCTGATTGAACAGGAGCGGAATCCGGTCGAGCGTGGGGCTGCCGCCGCGTTTCACCTGCGAGGTGCGGAAGTGCCGGTGCCGGAGCGTCTGGTCCGGATCGGCCTCGAATTTCGTCTCCCTGAGCCGCCGCACGCTCTTGACCGTCGTAGGCGGATGGGTGTGATAGAGCAGCGAGGACGTCCCCGTGAATCCCTCGTGCCCCATCAGCTCCTCGGCGTACAGTCCTCCGTCCGGCCGCCGGAACGCGATGTGCCGCTTGCGGGGGATCTGGCCCATGGTGTGGTAGATCGGCATCGTACTTCTCCCTGAAAAACGCTCGGCTCCGACATCGCTGGCCGAAAAGCGGAACAACAAGACACGAAGGGACACGAAGGCACGAAGAACAGCAACAACAAAAACAACAACTTGTTGGTGGCTTCGTTAGACGTCAGCCTCCTCGCTCTAGGGGCCCTTCGTGCCTTCGTGGTAAATAGAGCATCGGAGCCACGCAGGGCAACGACCCGCCATCAAAGATTTCCGCGCGCCGCCTGCTCCCGCTCGATCGCCTCGAACAGCGCCCGGAAGTTGCCCTTGCCGAAACTCCTGGCTCCCTTGCGCTGAATGATCTCGTAGAACACCGTCGGCCGGTCTTCGACCGGCTTGGTGAAGATCTGAAGCAGGTACCCGTCCGGATCGCGGTCGACCAGGATGCCGAGCGAGGCCAGCACGTCGAGCGGCTCGTCGATCGTGCCCACCCGCCCCTGCAGTTCCGCGTAGTACGTCGTGGGCACGGTGAGGAACTCGACCCCCCGGTCCCGAAGCGCCGTCACCGTCGCGATGATGTCGTCGGTCGCGAGCGCCATGTGCTGGACACCGGGGCCCTGGTAGAACTCGAGGTATTCGTCGATCTGCGACTTGCGCTTCCCGGCCGCCGGCTCGTTGATCGGGAACTTGATCCGGTCGTTCCCGTTGGCCATCACCTTCGACATCAGCGAGGAATACTCGGTCGAGATGTCTTTGTCGTCAAACGTGAGCAGGTTGCGGAACCCCATCACGTCGCCGTAGAACTGGACCCAGGTGTTCATGCGGCCGAGCTCGACGTTCCCGACGCAGTGGTCCACGTACTTGAGGCCGACCGGGGCCGGCTGATAGCGCGGCGTCACCGGCCGGAATCCGGGCATGAAGAGGCCCCGGTAATTCCGTCGCTCGACCAGCGAGTGGATCGTGTCTCCATACGTCCGGATCGCCGCGGTCACGATCTCGCCGTCATCGTCCTTCATGACCCTCGGCTCCTGCGCCGAGACCGCGCCCCGCTCGATCGCCTTGGCGTAGGCCTCCCGCGCGTCGTCCACCCACAACGCCAGGTCCCGGACGCCGTCCCCGTGCCGGTGGATGTGGTCGGCCACCAACCGTGCCTCGTCGCTCAGATCCGGCCGGATCGGCGTGGTCAGCACGAACCGGATCTTCTCCTGCTGGAGCAGGTAGCTGGCGCGGTCGCGGACCCCGGTCTCGGGCCCGCGATACCCCACCAGCTGGAATCCGAAGGCCGCGCGGTAGAACTGGCTGGCCTGCTTGGCGTTCCCGACCCAGAATTCGATGTAGTCGGTCCCGTTGATCGGGAAGGTGTCGCCCGGGGGGGCGGGGGCGGTCATGGCCTCGGTCTGCATGCGTTCCTCCCTGGACGTCGTCGGTGACACAAGAAAAAGATACCCAACGGCTTAGCGTCCCGCCAATCCATGTGATCCACGGCTTTGCGCCCTCCTGTGACGGCCGCTATGTTACGATGAGAAAGGCACGGGCGGCATGCCAGTTCGCGACATCGCAGTGGTGGGGTTTTCCGCTGGGGGCATCGAGCCCCTTCTTCGGCTGGTGGGGGCCCTGCCCGCCGACTTTCCCGGCGCCGTGTTCGTCGTCCACCACTTCCCGCCCCAGAGCGTCAGTGCGCTTCCCAACATCCTCCAGCGGGCCTCCGCGCTGGACGTCACGCAGGCGGTCGATGGCGACGCCATCGTGCCGGGCCGTATTTGCGTGGCCCGCCCCGACCAGCACCTGGTGCTGACCGGCGGCCGCATCCGCTGCACCAACGGTCCCCGGGAGCAGGGACACCGCCCGGCCATCGATCCCCTTTTCCGGAGCGCGGCCCGGGTGTTCGGACCCCGGGTCGTCGGCGTCATCCTGTCCGGAACCCTCGACGACGGCACCGTCGGCCTGATCGAGGTCAAGGCCCGCGGCGGGCTCGCGCTGGTCCAGGAGCCCGAGGAAGCCTCCTATCCCGGCATGATCATGAGCGCGCTCCGGAGCGTCGCGGTGGACCACGTCGCGCCGGCACGGGAGCTCGCGGCCATCCTGGACCGGGTGGCCCGGGAAGACGAGGCCGAGCGGCAGCCGCTCCCGTCCGATGCGCCTGGTGACTTTGCCGGCGGCCGCGCTGACGCACCCGAGCCGGCCATGGCCGGCACCGCCGCCCTCCGGAACCCGTCCGCGCTCGGCCGTCCGTCCCCCATGGTCTGCCCCGAATGCGGCGGCGTGCTCTTCGAGCGGGAGCAGGGACGACTTCCTCCACTTCCGCTGCCATGTCGGCCACGCGTTCAGCGAGGAGGCGCTGTTCGCCAGTCAGTCGCGGGCGCTGGAAGGCGCCTTGTGGTCGGCGGTCCGCGCGCTCGAGGAGAAGGCCGCACTCTCGCGGCGCCTGGCCGAGCAGGCCGGAAATCGCGGTCTCCAGCGGGCGGTGGCGCAGTTCCACGGCGCCGCGCGCGAAGCCGAGCACGGCTCTAACATCCTTCGCCAGACCCTGCTCAAGAGTCCGGTCCACGAGCCGTTGGACGCCGAGGCCGAACCCGAGAACAAGGACGTCGCGGCGATGTCGCGGGAGCCCGAGCTCCGATGAGCGCCGTGACCTCACGCCGCCAGGAGGCCGCGACACGGGTGATCGCGATCGCCGCCTCGTCGGGCGGACTGGCCGCCCTCTCCGAGGTGCTCCGGACGTTGCCCGCGACCCTGCCGGCGGCGATCCTGGTTCTCCAGCATCTCGCGCCGGACCAGCGGAGCCATCTCACCGAGATTCTCGCCGATCGCACTGCCCTCCCCGTGCGCCAGGCGGCGCAAGGCATGCGCCTCGAGCACGGCGTGGTGTACGTGGCGCCGCCCGGTGCGCACCTTCTCGTCGGCGCCGAGGGACGGCTCGCCCTGTCGCACCTGCCGCCGCTCCACTGGTGCCGCCCGTCGGCCGACCGGCTCTTTGCCTCGGTCGGCGCCAGGTACGGTTCCGGGGCGATCGCCGTCGTGCTGACCGGGTAGGGCGTCGACGGCGCGGAGGGCGCGCAGGTGCTGCGGCGCCTGGGCGGGACGGTGCTGGTGCAGGATGACGCCACCTCGACGTGCCCGGACATGCCCCGCGCCGCGCGCCGGGCGGGCGACGTCGATCGTGTGCTCCCGCTCGGCGAGATCGCCGCCGAGCTCGAGACGCTCGTCGGTAGCGGAGTCCCGGCATGACCAGGCCCACCCCAGCGTCAGCGAGAAGACCCCGCCGGAAGATGCCGAATCGGCCGCCGAGTTCGAGGCCCTGCTCGCCCATCTGAAGCAGAGCCGCGGCTTCGATTTCACCGCCTACAAGCGGGCGAGCCTGATGCGCCGGGTGCAGGTGCGCATGCAGCCGCTGGGCGTGAAGCGGTTCGCCGCCTACCTCGACTTCCTGCAGGTGGACCCCGAGGAGTTCACCCGGCTGTTCAACACCATCCTCATCAACGTCACCAGCTTCTTCCGTGACCCCGCGAACTGGGAGTATCTGCGCGACGAGGTGCTGCCGGGCTTCATCGGCGCGCCGGATGCGACCAGCCCGATCCGCGTCTGGAGCGCGGGCTGCGCCTCGGGCGAGGAGGCCTATTCGATCGCCATCCTGCTCGCGGAGGCCATGGGGATCGAGGCGTTCCGCGAGCGGGTGAAGATCTACGCCACCGACGTGGACGAGGAGGCGCTCAACCAGGCCCGACATGCCGCGTACGCCCCGCGCGCCGTCGAGGACGTCCCGCCGCAGCTCCTGGAGCGGTACTTCGACCGGCAGGAGGATCGGTTCGCCTTCAACAAGGACCTCCGTCGGGCGGTCATCTTCGGCCGGCACGACCTGATCCAGGATGCCCCGATCTCGCGCGTGGACCTGCTGATCTGCCGCAACTGCCTGATGTACTTCAATTCCGAGGCCCAGGCACGGATCCTCGCCCGATTCCATTTCGCGCTGGTGCCACGCGGAGTACTATTCCTGGGCAAGGCCGAGACGCTGCTGGCCCAGAGCGCCACGTTCGAGCCGGTGGACGTGAAACGGCGCCTCTTCGTCAAGACCGAGCGCCAGTCGGAGGGGCGGCACCTGACCTTCGCGACCCCGAACGAGCACGGACGGCACCCGCCATCTGCGCGAGGCCGCGGGCGATGTCGGCCCCGTGGCGGAGCTGGTGGTCGACCGCGACGGCAACGTCGTCCACGCCAATCAGCGGCTGCGGACGATGTTCGGGCTGAGCCCGCGGGATATCGGCCGGCCGCTGCAGGACCTCGAGCTCTCCTACCGGCCCTTCGAGCTGCGCTCCAGCATCGAGCGCGCCTACCTCGAGCGCCGCCCCACGGCGACGGTCGAAGGCCGTTGGACCGGCCCCGGCGGGCAGGTCGTCTTCCTCGAGCTCACGGTCGTCCCGCTCCTCGACCTCGGCGGTGTGCCCGCTCGGCGCCAGCGTGCAGTTCACCGACGTCACCGCCAGCGCCGCCTCCAGGAGGAGGTCCAGCGCGCCAGCCAGGAGCTCGAGACGGCGCTCGAGGAGCTGCAGTCCACCAACGAGGAGCTGGAGACGACCAACGAGGAGCTGCAGTCGACGGTCGAGGAGCTGGAGACCACCAACGAGGAGCTCCAGTCGACCAACGAGGAGCTGGAGACCATGAACGAGGAGCTCCAGTCGACCAACGAGGAGCTCCAGACGATCAACGACGAGGCGCGCGAGCGGAGCGACCAGGTCGGCGAGCTCAACGGCTTCCTCGAGTCGATCCTCACCTCGCTCCGAAGCGCCGTGGCGGTGGTGGATCGCGATCTCCACATCCGCAAGTGGAGCCGCCGGGCCGAGGACATGTGGGGCCTCCGGCAGGACGAGGCGCTGCACAAGAACTTTCTCAATCTGGACATCGGGCTCCCGGTCGATCGGCTCAGGGCGCCGATCCGCGCCTGCCTGGCGCGCGAGTCCGAGTTTCTCGACGTGACCCTGGACGCCACCAACCGTCGCGGCCGGCCGGTGCAGGTGCACGTGACGTGCACCCCGCTGGCGACCGGCGCGGCCGACCAGGCCCGCGGCGTGATTCTCTTGATGGAAGAGGTGCAGTGAACGCCGAGGACTTTGCCCGGCGCCTGGAAGACATGCGCCGCCACGTGGAATCGATCCGGGGAACGCTCCGACGTCTCCAGCGCCGCGTTCGAAGAGCTGCTCGTCGCGGTCGAGGAGCTGCGCGTCGCCGAAGAGGAGCTGCGCCAGCAGAACGAGGAGCTCACCGTAGCGCACGCCGAGGCGGCCGAGGAGCGCCGCCGGTACCAGCACCTCTTCCAGTACGCGCCGGACGCCTACCTGCTGACCGATCTCAACGGCATCATCCGGGAGGCCAACCACTCGGCCGCGCACCTGCTCGGGGTCCAGCCCCGGTTCCTGGTGGGCAAGACGCTGGTCTCGTTCGTGGCTCCCGAGGACCGGCCCCGCCTCCGGGGAGAAATCGGCCGATGGCAGTCGGAGCCCGCCGCCAAGAGCATCGAGCTCCGGCTGCACCGCGGGGCGGCCAGACGTTCGACGCGTCGCTCACCCTGTCGGTGGCGCGCGGCGGGCCGCGGGACAAGGCGTTCGGCTTCCGGCTGGCTCGTGCGCGACATCTCCGCCCATCATCAGCTCACCCATGAGCTCCGGCTCCGCGAGGAGACGGCCCGCCGCGAGGCCGAGGCGAGCGAGGCCCACGCCTATCACGTGCAGAAGCTCGAGAGCATCGGCGTGCTGGCCGGCGGGATCGCGCACGACTTCAACAACCTGCTCCATGTCGTCCTGGGAAACGCCGACCTCGCCCGGCTGCAACGTCGCCGGCGGATTCGCCGGCTCGAGAGCACCTGGACGAGGTGGTGCGCGCCACCCAGCGCGCGGCGGAGCTCACCCAGCAGCTCCTGGCCTACAGCGGCCGGGGCGCGGTCGAGAGCCGCCAGCTCGACCTGTCGCGCGAGGTGCGGGAAATGGCGACGCTGCTCCGGACGGCCATCTCCAAGCAGGCCACGCTCGAGTGGGATCTCGCGCCGGAGCTGCCCCCGGTGACCGCCGACCCCACCCAGCTCCGGCAGATCGTGATGAACCTCATCACCAACGCCTCCGACGCCCTTGGCGAAGCATCCGGCACCATCACGCTGCGCACCGGCGTCGGTCGAGGACCCCGGACGGCCGACCGAGGCCGGCGACCTCGGTGTTCCTCGAGGTGAGCGACACCGGATGCGGCATGGACAGCGGAACCCTTCAGCGCATCTTCGACCCGTTCTTTTCGACCAAGTTCACCGGCCGCGGGCTCGGACTGGCGGCGGTGATGGGCATCGTCGAGAGCCACCAGGGCCACGTCCGGATCCGCACGGCGCCGGGCGAGGGAACCAGCTTCCGGGTGGTGCTTGCCCGCCGTCGCCGGAGAGGCGGACACAGGCGCCGCGCCGGCGTCAGCGGGGCCGGGTGGCGCGGACGGGGGACCGTCCTCGTGGTCGAGGACGAGGAGGGGGTCCGTGAGGTCGTCGGGCGGATGCTCGAGCGGCTCGGCTTTCACGTGATCGCGGCGGTGGACGGCGCAGGAGGCGCTCCGCGTGCTCGACGAGCACGATGGCGGAGTGACCGCCGTCCTGCTGGATCTCTCGATGCCGCGGATGGGAGGACCGGAGACCGTGCGCCTCCTCCGCCAGCGCTCGCCCGAGCTGCCGGTCGTGCTCATGAGCGGCTACACCGAGCAGGACGTGGCCTCGAAGATCCTGGATGGCCTCGGCGGAGCCGTCGGATTCCTCCAGAAGCCCTTCCTGTCCGAGGACCTGAGCAGCGTCCTTCGTCACATCTCGCAGTCGGCCATCGCCTGAACCTCCGGGCACAGGACGTGCAACCCCGGACCGCGGGAGCATCTCCTGTGGCTCGGGGCGCTTTGTGCGGGGTTGCCTGCGTGTCGCTAAGTACAACAGGTGTAGTAATTTGCGTCAGTAAGCCAGCCGGGGGCTGGACGCCACTTCGGTGGGCCCGATAGGATGCGGATCACAGCCAGATTGTCTCCCACTCGCCACTTTGGGTACGTTGGGGAGGCACGTCCACCACCGCTCGGAGCTCATGACGGCCGACCTCGCCCAGCTGTTCGAGCAGTACTACGCCTCGCTCGTCCGGATGCTCTATCGCCGGACGGGGGATCACGATCGGGCGGAGGATCTGGCCCAGGAGACATTCGCCCGGGCCGTGGCGGCGCCGCCCAACAACCCTCGGCCCTGGCTGTTCGCGGTGGCACTCAACCTGGTCCGTGAGGATGGACGACGCGCGGCGACGCGGGGCCGGCGGCTGGAGCTGCTGCGCGCCGAGCACGACGAGCCGTCGAATGCGCCGGACACAGGAGCTGGAGAAGCGGGAGGAAACGGCCCGGGTGCGTGCCGCGCTCGCCGTCCTGAACGAGCGCGACCGCGAGGCGCTGCTGCTCCGGGCCGAGGGATTCGACTACGAGGAGATCGCCGCCACGCTGGGTCTCGCGAAGGGGGCGATCGGTACCACGCTGGCGCGGGCGCGCCGGCGGCTGGTCGAGGCCTATCGGGCGCAGGAACGAGCCAGACAGAAGGAGCGGGGGAAGCATGTCGCATCTTGACGAGGGCACGCTGCACGCGATGCTCGACGGGGAGCTGGAGCCGAACGAAGTGGCCGAGATTCAGGCCCACCTCGCCTCGTGCTCGTCGTGTGGGCTCCGGCTGCGCGAGGTGCGGGAGTTTCTCGATGAGGCCGACCGCCTGATCGCGTCCGTCGAGATGGATGGCGCGGCGGCGGCGCCCCGATGCGGCGCCCGGCGCCGGTCGGGCGACGCCCGAGATGGCGCGGGTCGAGCCGCCGCGCCCGCGAGCCGGCGCGCGAGCGAACCCGTCCGGAGCCGGTCGCGCCGAGCCGCGGGGGAGCCGGTCCGCTCCGAGCCGGCCCGCAGCGAGCCACCACGCGCCGAGGCACCGTGCCGAGGCCGGCGGATGCCCCGCCGCGCCGTCCCGAGAGCCCGGTGCGCCCGCCACCTCCCGCCCCGAGCCGCAGCCGGTGCTCGACCGGCCGGTCGGCAAGGAGACGTGGAACGCGCCGCCGCCCCCGCTGCTGATGCCCGACAACGAATCGGCTGCCGACCGGCGCATGCGGCGGGTGCAGGAAGTACGGCTGGGCGGCGATGATCGCGGTGTTCGTCGGCGCCGGCTTCGTTGGCACGCGCCTCCGTGAGCCGGCGGCAGGCGGCCTTCGCGCGTCCCTCTCGCGCAGGTCGGCCGAAGCTCGTGAGTCCCGAGGAAACCGCGCGGCCTGCGGCACCGACGGCGGACAGCACGCCGGCGGCACTCGCCACCAGGCCGCCCCTGGCCAAGGAGCGGACGGCCACGAATTCGCCGGCCCGAGGCGGACGCCCCGAAGGACGCTGAAGGAGGTACCGGACGACGCGCGCGACGGGAAGGTGGCCGCAGCGGAGAGGGATGCCGCGAGGCCGACTCGGCCGCCTCTACCCGATCGGAGGGGACGTGCGGGAGCGCGGCCGCCGGGCGGGCTGGCCATCTGGGCAGAACGGCCGTTCAGAAGGCCAAGGCCGAGGCAGCAAGCGTCGTTTGTGCCCGCTCGTCGGTGCGGTCTTGCTGCCGGGCTCGCCAGCTCGGCACGGCCGGCTCCGCGGCACCGTCGAGCCCCGCCGGCCGCCGCGGCTCCGCGTCGGCGGCGCGGGGGCCGGCGGGGCGCGGCGGATCCTCGCGGAGCCTGCTCCGTGAGCTTGCCGGCGCTGCGCCGGCGCTCGCTTGCGGGCGTCCTTCGGAGCGTCCGCTCGCGGCCGGTGAATTCGCGGCGGTCACGGTCTTTCGCCAGGGAGCGCCTGGTAGCGAGTGCCGCGGCGTGCTGTCGGACGTCGGTAGCCGCAGGCCGCGCGGTCTCCTCGGGGCTCACGATGCGCCTCCGACGCCTTGTGCAGAGGGACGGCGTCGAAGGCCGCCTGCGCCGCTCACGGAGGCGGGAGCCGACGAAGCCGGCACCCACGAACACCGCGATCATCGCCGCCCAGCCGTACTTCCGGACCCGCCGCATACGCCGGTCCGCAGCCGATTCGTTGTCGGGCATCAGGAGCGGGGGGCGGCGGCGCGTTCCAGGTCTCCTGGCCGACCGGCCGGTCAGGCACCGGACGTGGCTGCGGGACGGGGTGGAGGCTCCGTGCCGTCTCGGGCGCTCGCGGCGGGCCGGAGGCCGTTCGGCGGGACCGCTGCGGCTCGGAGTGGCTCAACCGCTGGTGGCTCAGCGCGCGGTGGCTCGCTGCGGACCGGCTCAGCCGCGGACCGGCTCTGCTGGGTTCGCTCCGCGCCGGCTCGGGGCACGCCATCTCGGGCGCCGCCTCGACCGGCGCCGGCGCGATCGGTGCCGCCGTCGCACCATCCATCTCGACGGATGCGATCAGGCGGTCGGCCTCATCGAGAAATTCCCGCACCTCGCGCAGCCGGAGCCCACACGATGAGCACGAGGCGAGGTGGGCCTGATCTCGGCCACATCGTTCGGTTCCAGCTCCCCGTCGAGCATCGCGTGCAGCGTGCCCTCGTCAAGATGCGACATGCTTCCCCCGCTCCTTCTGTCTGGCTCGTTCCTGCGCCCGATAGGCCTCGACCAACCGCCGGCGCGCCCGCGCCAGCGTGGTACCGATCGCCCCCTCGCGAGACCCAGCGTGGCGGCGATCTCCTCGTAGTCGAATCCCTCGGCCCGGAGCAGCAACGCCTCGCGGTCGCGCTCGTTCAGGACCGCGAGCGCGGCACGCCCCTGGCCGTTTCCTCCCGCTTCTCGAGCTCCTTGTCCGGCGCATTCGACGGCTCGTCGTGCTCGGCGCGCAGCAGCTCCAGCCGCCGGCCCCGCGTCGCCGCGCGTCGTCCATCCTCACGGACCAGGTTGAGTGCCACCGCGAACAGCCAGGGCCGAGGGTTGTTGGGCGGCGCCGCCACGGCCCGGGCGAATGTTTCCTGGGCCAGATCCTCCGCCCGATCGTGATCCCCCGTCCGGCGATAGATCATCCGGACGAGCGAGGCGTAATATTGCTCGAACAGCTGGGCGAGGTCGGCCGTCATGACTCCGAGGGGTGATGGGCATGCCTTCCCAACGTCCCAAAGTGGCGAGTGGGAGACAATCTGGCTGTGATCCGCATCCTATCGGGCCACCGAAGTGGCGTCCAGCCCCCGGCGCGCAAACTGAC
>CAWHZQ010000002.1:0-113717 GCA_963833905.1 uncultured Gemmatimonadales bacterium
TAGGGGAGAGGACTGACGCTTCCTGGTCCGGTTCCGTCGCGGCGGGCCATCTTCAGCCGAGTCTGACACGAGGGCTCCCCGTAACGCAGCTTGAGCGGTCGCTTCATGTGCTCCGCCAGGGCAGCGAGGTCCGCTCGACCCGGGGGGAACGCCTTCGTGGCCGCGTCCGCCCGGCTCGATCGTCGCCGTACCGGTCTTCGAGATACCCGCGAACACCTTCACCTGCCCCCGTACGACCTGCCACTGGTCTGCCGAGACGCCAATGCGGGTTTGCTTCAGGTCAGGTTTGCCGAGCACCGCGAACACCGCCGAGAGGAAGCCGCGCGGCCGCACCGAGATACCGGTGACACGATCGAACACGAGCATGCTGTCGTACTCCAGCAGGGTGAACCGGATCACGCGGCTGTCGTACACGTCCATGCGGGGTACCGAAAGCGTGTCCTTGTAGCTGAACTCCGAAGCGGCACCCTCCGAGTCGGGCCAGAAGATCGTCACGTCCAGGGCCATGTTCGGAGCCGGGCCTTCCACCACGCCTTCCACTACCTGAGGCCCGTAGTCGACCAGAGCATCCTGGTGATGCTCAAAGCCCGCGCGCGCCGCAGCCGACATCGCCGCGTACGTCACCCCGGCCGTCTCCCGGTGCGCCGCGAACCAGTCCGACTGGGGGACGAGGAGCTGGGTGCTCTCGGGCGACTCGCGTTGCCTTCGACGGACGATCGCGAGCAGCGCCTCGGCGCCGAAGCGCATGGACGTGGTGGTGCTGGTGAGACTGTAGGTGCCATGGCCGCTCATCGCCTGAAGGATCTCTGCCCGGGACACCCGGTCGGGCTCAGGGCAGGCCTGAGCTCTCAGGTCGGCAACATTGGACCGAGCGCGCGCGTAATCAACGCCGCCGCAACGTGAATTGCGGGCCAGCCGACGCGGGGATAACGCATTCCTTTGGCCATACCGCCGTCGTCCACTGCATCTCCGGGTCGTCGATGTCGACAGGGTGGCTGACTCAAAGATGCACTGGCGGACGTCTCGCGGCGCGGCGAAAAGCGGCTAGCTTACGACCATCGCCCCGTTCTGACGGCCCCGGAGTTCCCGCATGCCCGTTGCCTCTCAGCCGCGTAGCGCCACCGACGGCGTAGACGCACCTCCCGCGGAGATCGCCATCCTGTGGCTCACCGCGGGATTGAGCTGCGACGGTGACACCATCGCGATGACGGCCGCCACTCAGCCGAGCATCGAGGACCTCCTGAGCGGCGCCATTCCCTGGACGCCCAGGGTCAAGCTCTACAATCCCTTCCTGGCCTCCGAAGTCGGCGACGAGTTCGTCGAGTTCTTCCATCGGGGCGCTCGCGGCGAGCTCGGGCCGTTCATCCTGGTGGTCGAGGGCTCGATCCCCGACGAGACCAACAAGGCCGAAGGGTACTGGGCCACGTTCGGGACCGACCCCGCCACCGGCCAGCCGATCACGACCTGCGACTGGATCGACCGCCTGGCGCCGCGAGCCTGGGCGGTCCTCGCCGCCGGCACCTGCGCGGCCTACGGCGGCATCCACGCCATGGCCGGCAACCCCACCGGCGCGATGGGGCTGCCCGATTACCTCGGATGGAACTGGCGGTCCGCCTCGGGGCTCCCGATCGTCTGTCTGCCGGGCTGCCCCGTGCAGCCCGACAACATGACCGAGACGCTGCTCTATCTGCTCCACCAGTTCGTCGGCCGCGCTCCTCCCATCCCCCTCGATGAAGTCCTTCGCCCACGCTGGCTCTTCGAGCGGACCGTCCACGAGGGATGCGACCGCGGCGGCCACTACGAGCAGGGCGAGTTCGGTGAGGCCTACGGATCCCCCTGTGCATCGTCAAGCTCGGCTGCTGGGGACCGGTGGTGCAGTGCAACGTGGGGAAGCGCGGCTGGATGGGGGGAATCGGCGGATGCCCGAACGTGGGCGGGATCTGCATCGGCTGCACGATGCCGGGCTTTCCCGACAAGTTCCAGCCGTTCATGGATCAGCCGCCCGGCTCCCTGCTGTCCTCGTCGGCCGTGATGACCTACGGCCGCGCGATCCAGGCGCTGCGCCGCTTCACCATGGCGTCCATGAACACCGAGCCGAGCTGGCGGCGCGGCCGGCGCGACACGCAATGATGCGCGTCCGATGAACCGCACCATGGAGCATCCGAGGCCGAGACCATCCTCCGCGATCTGGCCGCCGTGTTCTCGCGCGACGGCTCCGCTGACGCCGGCGGTCCCGGCGCCAGCCGACCCGCCAATGCCTAACCTCGAGGCCAAGTACCGGACACTGGTCGAGCAGGTGCCTGCGGTGGTCTTCATGGCGTACCTCGATCGCGGCATCGGGGAGGCCTACGTGAGCCCTCGCATCGAGGAGGTCATGGGGTTCTCCCAGGCGGAATGGCTGGAGGATCCGATCCGCTGGTACGACCACATCCATCCGGACGACCAGCTTCGCTGGAGCGTGGAGGCCGCGGAGATGTTCCTGACCGGGCACCCGCTGCGGTCGGCCTACCGGGTGCTCGCCCGCGACGGCCACCTCGTCTGGTTCCAGTGCGAGGTGAAGATGGTGCGGCGGGAGGACGGGCGTCCCTGGTTCATCCACGGCGTGGGCTTCGACATCACCGAGCTCAAGCAGACGGAGGTGGCGCTCGCCGGCGAGCGGAATCTGCTCTCGGCGGTGCTCGATACGGTCGGCGCGCTGGTGGTGGTGCTGAGTCCCTCGGGCTCCATCGTCCGCTTCAACCGGACCTGCGAGCTCATCAGCGGGTACTCGTTCGACGAGGTGCGCGGTCGCTACTTCTGGGACCTGTTCCCGGTTCCGGAGGAGGCACGGGGCTTCCAGGCACTGCTCGAGGGGCTCCGTCCCGGGCAGCAGCGGTCATACGAGAGCGACTGGACCGCGCGCGGCGGGGCGCGGCGCCGGATCGCCTGGTCCAATACCGTGCTGCCGGGTGCGGGCCGGGAACCGACGCACGTCATCACGACCGGAATCGACATCACCGAGCGCAAGGAGATGGAGTCGGCGCTGCTCGAGATCAGCGGCCGGGAGCAGCGCCGGATCGGCCAGGACCTGCACGACGGGCTGGGCCAGCACCTGACCGGCATCGCGTTCATGAGCAAGGTGCTGGCGCAGCAGCTGGCCGAGGCCGACGCGACCCAGGCGCCCCATGCGGCCAAGATCGTCGCGCCTGGTGAACGACGCCATCAACAAGACCCGCGAGCTGGCGCGCGGCCTGGTGCCGGTGTTCTCGGACGCGCAGGGCCTCATGTCCGCGCTCCAGCAGTGGGCAGTGGAGGTCGAGGATCTGTTCCACGTCTCCTGTCGGTTCGAGTGCCCCGAGCCGATCCTGGTAACCGACGTCGGCGTGGCGACGCACCTGTACCACATCGCCCAGGAGGCGGTGAACAACGCCATCAAGCATGGTGAGCCGCGCCAGATCATCCTCACGCTCGCCCGTGCGGGCGAGACCGGGAGCCTCACGGTCGAGGACGACGGGAAGGGCATTCCCGAGGTGCCGGGCAGCACCGCGGGCCTGGGGCTCCGGATCATGAGCCATCGGGCCAACATGGTCGGCGGCTCGCTGGACGTGTCCCGCCGCAAGCCACGCGGCACCCTGATCTGTTGCCGCTTTCCGCTGGAGAGCTGAGAGGACGGCGCTATGCCGCATCGGACGGAAGCCAGGGCCGTAGGAGCGAAGCACCGGGTGTTCGTGGTCGACGACCATCCGATCGTCAGCCAGGGGCTCGCCCTGCTGATCGATCAGGAGCCGGACCTGGAGGTGTGCGGCGAGGCGGAGGAGGCCGAGACGGCGCTCGCCGCGATCTCGGCACGCGCGGCCGGACGTCCTGCTGCTCGACATCTCGCTGCCCGGGCCCGACGGCATCGATCTGATGAAGGCGATCCGGGCGACCGACACCGACTCTGCCGGTGCTCGTGCTCTCGATGCACGACGAGTCCGTCTACGCCGAGCGCGCGCTTCGGGCGGGCGCGAACGGGTACATCATGAAACAGGAGGCCACCGAGCATGTCCTGGTGGCGCTCCGCCGTATCCTCCGGCGCGAGGTCTACGTGAGCGACCGCGATCGCGAGCTGCGATGCTGCGGCAGTTCGCGCGGGTGGCGGCAAGTCCGCGCAGGCGCCGATCGAGCGGCTGAGCGACCGCGAGCTGGAGGTCTTCCGCCTCATCGGGGAGGGCCACGGCACGCGGCAGATCGCCGACGAGCTGCACCTGAGCGTGAAGACCGTCGAGTCCTACCAGGCGCACATCAAGGAGAAGCTCTCGCTTCGCAGAGCTCGCGTGACCTGGTGCAGCGGGCCATCGAGTGGAGGCTCGGCGAGCCGGCGAAGTGACTGACGCATGCCGGCGGATTCCCCGGTAGCCTGCGATCAGCAGAAGTTTCCCCTGAGCAGCCAAACGGAGGGCATCGCCTGCTTGCGGCACCTTCCGCCGATCCCAGATTGAAGCCGATCCGGACGCGCTCGCGCGTCCGCTCGCCGCCCTCGACTGCCGCGCAACTCCGCAGCCGTCCGCGTCCCTCCCGACCGTTCCGAGCTGAGAAGGAGCGTCTATGTCGGCCCCCGTTCCCTACGGTCGCATCACGCAGAAGGCCCCGGCGGTCTCGGACGTCCACGTGCTGTGGCTGACCGCGGGCCTCGGCTGCGACGGCGACTCCGTCTCGATCACCGCGGCCACCCAGCCCAGCATCGAGGACGTCATCCTGGGCGCGATTCCCGGGCTGCCCAAGGTGCACCTGCACAATCCCGTGCTCGCCTAGGAGGTCGGCGACGACTTCATGAAGCCCTGGTACCAGGCGAAGGCAGGGCAAGCTCGATCCGTTCGTGCTGGTGGTGGAGGGATCGATCCCGAACGAGAAGATCAAGAAGGAGGGGTACTGGGCGGCGATGGGCACCGACGTCGAGACCGGCCAGCCCATCACGACCAACGAGTGGATCGACCGGCTGGCGCCCAAGGCGCTGGCCGTCGTCGCCATCGGCACCTGCGCCACCTACGGCGGCATCCATGCGATGGAGGGCAATCCCACCGGCGCCATGGGCCTGGCCGACTACCTCGGTTGGGAGTGGAGGTCGAAGGCCGGCTTGCCGATCGTGAACGTCCCCGGGTGTCCGGTTCAGCCCGACAACTTCATGGAGACGCTGCTCTACCTGCTGTATCAGGTCGCCGGCCTCGCCCCGATGATTCCGCTCGACGATCAGCTGCGGCCGCACCTGGCTCTTCGGCCAGACCGTGCACGAGGGCTGCGACCGCGGCGGCTACTACGAGCAGGGCGACTTCGCCACCGAGTACGGCTCGCCCAAGTGCATCGTGAAGCTGGGCTGCTGGGGGCCGGTCGTGAACTGCAACGTGCCGAAGCGCGGCTGGATGGCCGGCATCGGCGGGTGCCCCAACGTCGGCGGCATCTGCATCGGCTGCACCATGCCGGGCTTCCCGGACAAGTTCATGCCGTTCATGGACGAGCCGCCCGGCGCGCGAGCTGTCGACCGCGCAGCGTGCAGGTCTACGGCCGCGCGATCACGGCGCTGCGGTCGTTCACCAACTCGACGGTGAACAAGGAGCCGAAGTGGCGCCACGCGCGGCCCGAGCTGACCACCGGCTACCACCCCAAGTCCTTGCTGAGCAGCAAGGAGCTACAGCGATGACTACGCACGGCGGCCGCCCCCAAGTCCGGGGCGCCGGGCAAGTCCAGGAAGCTGGTGGAGATGAACTGGGATCCGATCACCCGGATCGTGGGCAGCCTCGGCATCTTCACCAAGATCGACTTCGAGAACACGGCAAGTGGCCGAGTGCCACAGCACCTCGTCGATCTTCCGCGGCTACAGCATCTTCATGAAGGGGAAGGACCCGCGGGACGCGCACTTCATCACCAGCCGCATCTGCGGCATCTGCGGCGACAACCACGCCACCTGCGCCACCTACGCGCAGAACATGGCCTTCGGCGTCCGGCCGCCGGCCATGGCCGAGTGGATCGTCAACCTCGGCGAAGCCGCCGAGTACATGTTCGACCACAACATCTTCCAGGACAACCTGGTCGGCGTCGACTTCTGCGAGCAGATGGTCAAGGAGACCAACCCGGGCGTGCTCGGCCAAGGCCGAGAAGACGCCGGCGCCGCACGCGGACCTGCCACGGCTACCGGACCATCGCCGACATCATGACGGCGCTCAATCCGTTCACGGGCGAGTTCTATCGCGAGACGCTGCAGGTGAGCCGGATAGACGCGGGAGATGTTCTGCCTGATGGAGGGACGCCACGTCCATCCCTCCACGCTGTATCCGGGCGGCGTCGGCACCGTGCCGACGGTGCAGCTCTTCACCGACTACCTCGTCCGGCTGATGCGGTACGTCGGAGTTCATGAAGAAGGTCGTGCCGCTCCACGACGACCTGTTCGACTTCTTCTACGAGGCGCTGCCGGGCTACGAGAAGGTCGGGCTGCCGCCGCATCCTGCTCGGCTGCTGGGGCTCGTTCAACGACCCGGACGTCTGCGACTACACCTACAAGAACATGGCCAAGTGGGGCGACAGGCATGTACGTCACCCCGGGCGTCGTCGTCGACGGCAAGCTCGTCACCCACAGACCTGGTCGACATCAACCTCGGCATCCGCATCCTGCTGGGCCACTCGTACTACGACGACTGGCAGGGCAGAGCGAGACGTTCGTGAAGAGACGATCCGCTCGGCAACCCGGTCGATCAGCGGCATCCGTGGAACCAGACCACCATCCCGAAGCCGCAGAAGCGCGACTTCGACGGCAAGTACACCTGGGTGATGTCGCCGCGCTGGTTCGACAAGCGGACCGGCGACCACCTGGCGCTCGACACCGGCGGCGGGCCGATCGCGCGGTTCTGGGCCACGGCGCTCGCGGGCCTCGTGGACATCGGCTACGTCAAGGCGACCGGCCACAGCGTCAAGATCTACCTGCCCAAGACGGCCTCGAAGCCCGAGGTCGAGTTCGAGTGGAAGATCCCGAAGTGGAGCAACGCCATCGAGCGCGATCGCGCGCGCGCACCTACTTCCAGGCGTACGCCGCGCCGCGGCGCTACCACTTCGTCGAGAAGGCGCTGGCCGAGCTGCACGCGCGGCCGGACCAAGACCTGGACCGAGTTCAAGGTGCCCGAGGAGGCCATCGGCTGCGGCTTCCACGAGGCGGTGCGCGGCGTGCTGTCGCACCACGTGGTGATCCGGGACGGCAAGATCGCGAACTACCACCCGTATCCGCCGACGCCGTGGAACGGCAACCCGCGCGACATCTACGGCACCCCGGGCCCATACGAGGACGCGGTGCAGAACACGCCGATCTTCGAGGAGAACGGGCCCGACAACTTCAAGGGCATCGACATCATGCGCGCGGTGCGCAGCTTCGATCCGTGCCTGCCGTGCGGCGTCCACATGTACCTGGGCAACGGCAAGGTCATCGAGACTCACCACTCGCCCTTCTTCGGCCGGTGAGAGCCCGACCGACCGAATCCGAGCGTCGGATCGCGGCCATCGAGGAGCTGGTCCAGCGCCTCGAGACCGCGGCCGACCCGGCCACCCGCGCCGTGTCGCAGGAGCTGGTGCGCGCGGTGATGGAGCTGCACGGTGCCGCGCTCGACCGGATGCTGACGACCGTTCGCAAGAACGGCGCGGCCGGCGCCACGATCGTCGATCAGCTCGCCCGCGACGAGGTGGTGGCGAGCGTGCTGTTGCTGCACGACCTGCACCCGATCGATCTCGAGACCCGGGTACGGGGCGCGCTGGAGAAGAGCCGCCCGTACCTCAAGACCCATGGCGGCAACGTCGAGCTGGTGGGGATCGACGACGCGGGCGTCGTGCGGCTCCGGATGCAGGGGAGCTGCCATGGCTGTCCGTCCTCGGCCGTGACGCTCAAGCTCGCCATCGAGCAGGCGATCCACGAGGCGGCGCCCGACGTGAGCGCCATCCTGGTGGAGGGCCAGACCGTGCCCGGGCGCCCGGATACGGTGATCACGCTGGGCTCGGCCGCTGGGGGCGGCGCGGACGGGGATGCCACTTGGCAGGATGTCCCCGACCTGGGCGGACTCGTCGCCGCGGGCACTCGCCGGATGGAGCTGGGTGGGACCGACGTGTTGTTCTGCCTGGCGGAGGACAACCTCTACGCCTACGGCGCCCACTGCCCCGCGTGCGACGCCGATCTCGTGACCGCCGACCTCGACGGCCGCATGCTCACTTGTCCCGCCTGCGATCAGGCGTACGATATCGTGCGGGCCGGGCGCGCCTCGGGCCGCACCGACCTGCACCTCGAGCCCTTCCCGATTCTCGCCCGTGACGGACGCACCCAGGTGGCTCTGCCGCGCGCCGCGAGTGGCGGCCGCAGCGGTGTGACCATGCGCCCGCAGGATCTCACACGCGGCGGCGGCTTCGAGGTGCTGCGCCGGTTCGCCAAGGCGCGAGTGCCGGTCGAGCGCTGCGACCTCTGCGGGGTCGAGGTCGCGCCGATGCACGACCATCTCATCGATCCGTCCGAGCGCCGGCTCGCCTGCGCCTGTGGGGCCTGCGCGGTGCTCTTCAGCGCGCAGGCCGGCACCAGGTACAAGCGGGTGCCCCAGCACGTGACGGCGCTGGACGAGCTCACCATCAGCGATGCCCAGTGGGAGGCGCTCCGGCTGCCGATCGATCTGGCCTTCTTCTACGACAGCACGCCGCAGGGGCGGGTCGTCGCGTGCTACCCGAGCCCGGCCGGCGCCACCGAGTCGCTGCTGGAGCTCGAGACCTGGGAGGAGATCCGGCGCGAGCACCCGGTCCTCCGCGACCTGCAGCCCGACGTCCAGGCGCTGCTGGTCAACCGGGTCCGGCGAGGCGCGGCGTCCGCGGTCTGCTACCTCGTGCCCATCGACCAGTGCTTCCGGCTGGTCGGCATCATCCGGATGCACTGGAAGGGCTTCACCGGCGGCACCGCCGTATGGGAGGAGATCGACCGCTTCTTCGCCGATCTCGGCCGGATGGCGCGCCCGGCGAGGCAGGGGATTCGTGCCTGACCTGAGCTTTCAGGTCGTCGGAGCGGACGTCACGCCGTACGCGATGGTGCCGCTGCTGACGTTCCGGCTGCGGGTCACCAACGCCTCCCCCGACGAGACGATCCACAACGTCGTGCTCCGCTGCCAGATCCAGATCGAGACCACCCGGCGCAAGTACGAGCCCGAGGAAGAGAAGCGGCTCCGCGACCTGTTCGGCGAGCCGGAGCGCTGGGGTCAGACGCTCCGGGCCATGCTGTGGACGCACGCCAGCGTCGTCGTGCCGCCGTTCACCGGCGAGACGACCGCTGAGGTGCCGGTGAGCTGCAGCTACGACTTCAACGTGGCGGCGACGAAGTACTTCTACGCGCTCGAGGACGGCGAGATCCCGCTGGATTTCCTGTTCAGCGGCAGCGTCTTCTACCAGGACGCGCGCGGGCGCGCTGCAGGTGGCCCCATCTCCTGGACGCAGGAGGCCCGCTTCCGCCTGCCGGTGGCCACCTGGAAGCAGTTGATGGAGGCGTACTACCCCAACACGGCGTGGGTGCAGCTCCGGCGGGACGTGTTCGACCGGCTGTACCAGTACAAGGTGGACCACGGGCATCCCGACCTGGGAGCAGGCCATCGAGCGCATCCTGCCGGCAGTCAACGAGGGGGCACCCGCATGACCCGGACCTCGGTGGACCGGATCGCGGGCGCGCTGCTGTACGAGGGGTACATGCTCTACCCCTACCGGCGGTCGGCCGTGAAGAACCGGCAGCGGTTCAACTTCGGCGTCGATCTACCCCGAAGCGCACAGCCGGGCCGAGGCCGGCGCGCGACCCGTGCGAGATGCGGACCGAATGTCTCCTGCGAGCCGGCCCGGCCACGCGTGTCGACGTAACGGTGCGCTTTCTCCACCTGTTCGCGCGCGCGCGCCCGAGCAACCGGGTGAGCCCGAGTGGCACGAGGCGGTCGAGCGCGACGTGACGCTGGCCGGCACGGTCGGCGAGCTGGTCACGGCTCCCCGGCAAGCTGCGGTTCGCGCCGCCGGCCGGCGAGGTGCCCGGCCGTCAGGTGGCGCTCGAAGGGCAGGTCAGCCTCGCGGCGGTGCGGGTCACGGCCGAGGTGGTCCGGCTTCGGGTGACCATCGTCAATCGCACGCCCCTGGCCGCGGCCGCCGAAGTCCGGCCGCGACGAGCTGATGCTCCGCTCGCTGGTGTCTGCCCACACGATCCTGCGGACCGCCGGCGGCGAGTTCGTGAGCCTCATCGATCCGCCGGAGCAGCTCAAGCCGGCCGCCGAGGCCTGCCGCAACGTCGGGACCTGGCCGGTGCTCGCGGGTGACGACGGCGCGCGGGACACGATGCTCTCGTCGCCGATCATCATCTACGACTTCCCGACCATCGCCCCCGAGAGCCCGGGCGACTTCTTCGACGGCACCGAGATGGACGAGATGCTCTCGCTCCGGATCCTGACCCTGACCGACGAGGAGAAGCGGGAGATGGCCGCGTCGGACGAGCGCGCCCGGCTGCTGCTGGAGCGGACCGAGGCCTTCGGCCGGGACCAGCTCATGCAGATGCACGGCGTGCTGCGGGAGATCCGCTCGCTCGAGGAGGCGCCGTGAACGAGCAGGACTGGCGGCTCATGGAGATCGACCGGTCGGTCGGGGAGCTCCGCATCGGCGGATGGCTCCTCCAGAAGGGCGACCGCGTCCGGCTCCGCCCGCGCGCCCGCGGGCGACGTCTTCGACCTGGTGCTCGACGGCAAGCCGGCCCTGGTGGAGTCGATCGAGCAGGACCTCGAGGGCAACTTCCTCGTCGTCGGTCGTGCTCGAGGAGGACCCCGGCGCGTATCTCGGCCTGCTGCGACAGCCCGGCCACCGCTTCTTCTTCTCGCCCGAGGAGGTCGAGCAGTTGCCGCCGGAAGAGTCGCCCGGCCGACCCGCCGCCAGCCGCACGATCCTCGTCGCCGGGATCGGCAACATCTTTCTGGGCGACGACGGGTTCGGCGTCGAGGTCGCCCGCCGGCTCGCGGCGCGCCCTCAGCCGGATGGCGTCACGCGTGGTCGACTTCGGCATCCGCGGGTACGACCTCGCGTACGCGCTGGTCCGCGGCTCGGACCGCACCATTCTGGTGGATGCCTGCCCCCGCGGTGAGCCGCCGGGCACGGTGTTCGTGCTCGAGCCCGATCTGGCCGATCTGGACGCGTCCGACGCCGGGCAGGCGGTGCTCGACGCGCACGAGCTGAACCCGGTCCACGTCCTCCGCCTGGCGCGTTCGCTCGGCGCCGAGCTCATGCCGGTCATCGTCGTCGGGTGCGAGCCGGCCACGCTGGGGCCCCCGGAGGGGCAGATGGGCTTGAGCGAGCCGGTGGAAGCCGCGGTAGCGGAGGCAGTCACCCTGATCGAGGGGCTGGTCGCGCGCTTCCTGCACGAGGACGCCTGACCGTCTCTCGTCCACGCCACACTGACACAGGAGGTTGCGCCATGGATGCGATCGGAACCACTCGCAGCGGTGAGACGAGAGACAACGACACGATGCTGCTCTTCGGCGGCGCCGCCTGCCTGCTCTTCGGCGCGGGCCTCATTCTCTCGAGCGCGCTCACCCGCCGGTTCCTGGGCGACGCCAACGCGGGCAACATCCTGCAGTCGGCGGTGCCGGACGTGCAGCGGTATCTCAAGCTGCGGGCGATGTAAGCGGTCCGGTGCGATACATCGTCGATCCGCAGGCCAGCCGGTTCACGGTGCGGGCCTTCGCCGGGGGCCCGCTGTCGGCGGTGGGGCACAATCCGACGTTCGCGGTGCGTGACTTCCATGGGGAGGCGGAGTTCGACCCAGACGAGCCCGCCGCGGCGTCGCTCCGGCTGGTGATGGGGCCGCGTCGCTGGCGCTGACCGACAGCGTGAGCGACAAGGACCGCCGGGAGATCGAGCGCACGATGCAGGAGCAGGTGCTGGAGAGCGGCCGGTTTCCCGAGATTACGTACGACTGCCCCGGGTCCCGGCTCACCGTCATCAGTCCGACGCAGCTTACGCTCGCGGGCGACCTGACGTTGCATGGCGTCACCCGGGCGCAGACCGTGTCCGTCCGCCTGTACCTGATGGGTCAGACGCTGCGTGGCCAGGGCGAGGCTACCATTCGGCAGACCGAATTCGGCATCCGCCTGGTGACGGTGGCCGGGGGCATGCTCAAGGTGAAGGACGAGCTCAAGCTGGCGTTCGACATCGTGGCTCGCGCGGCGGCGGCGGGAAGCCCGGCGGCGGACCGTGCCGGCGGAGCCGAGCCGAGCGTGACGTGATCGACGGATGTAGTTGACATTCGACAGAGTCAATCGCAAATAGGACTGGAGGACGAGGCTCCCATGTGCCTGGCCATTCCCGGTAGGATCGTCGACCTGATCACCGACCCCCCCGTGCACCTCGCCATGGTGGACGTGAGCGGCGTGCGCCGGCGCGTGGACCTCGGCTTGCTCCAGGACGACCTGCCCGCGGTCGGCGACTGGGTCCTCATTCACGTCGGCTTCGCGATGAGCAAGATCAGCGAGGGCGAGGCCGAAGATCAGATGCGCATGCTGGCCGTGCTCGGCGAGGACGCCGCCGCGATGGAGGAAGTGCGCGGCTACGGCCTGGAGGGGAGGGAGCCGTGAAGTTCGTCGACGAATTCCGCGATTCGGACCTCATCGCGAAGACGCGCGACGAGATCCGCCGCCTCGCCGATCCGGGGCGGCACTATCGTCTGATGGAGGTGTGCGGCGGCCATACGCACGCCATATACCGGTTCGGTCTCAAGGACGTGCTGCCGGACAACATCGAGCTGATCCACGGGCCCGGGTGCCCCGTCTGCGTCCTGCCGATGGGCCGGATCGACGACGGGCTCGCGCTGGCCCGGCGCCCCGAGGTGATCTTCGCCGCGTTCGGCGACATGATGCGGGTGCCGGGCGCGCACGGGAGCCCGCTCGAGCACAAGGCGCGCGGGCTCGACGTTCGCATCGTGTACTCCCCGACCGACGCGCTCAAGCTGGCCCGCACCAATCCCGACCGCCACGTCATGTTCTTTGCGATCGGGTTCGAGACCACGGCGCCCTCTACGGCGCTGACCCTGATGCGTGCCAAGGCGGAGGGCATCGAGAACTTCTCGGTCTTCTGCAACCACGTCACCATCATTCCGGCCATCCGGGCGATTCTCGACTCGCCCGACATGCGGCTCGACGGGTTCATCGGCCCGGGGCACGTCTCCACCGTCATCGGTTGCCGTCCGTACGAGTGGATCGCCAAGGATGAGGGCAAGCCGATCGTGGTCTCGGGCTTCGAGCCGCTCGACATGCTCCAGGCCATCGTGATGCTGCTCCGCCAGATGAAGGAGGGCCGCACCGAGGTCGAAAACCAGTACAAGCGGGTCGTGCCGTGGGAGGGTAACCGCGCCGCGCTCGGCGTCATGGCCGAGGTGTTCGATCTCAGGCCCTACTTCGAGTGGCGCGGGCTCGGGTTCATCTCGCAGTCGGCTCTCCGGCTGAGAGACGCGTACGCGCGGTGGGACGCGGAGCGGGTGTTCAACGTCGAAGGCGTGCGGGTGACCGACCCCAAGGCCGCCCAGTGCGGCGAGGTCCTCAAGGGGGTGCTCAAGCCCGCCCAGTGCAAGCTGTTCGGCAAGGAGTGCACGCCGGAGCACCCGGTCGGTGCACTGATGGTCTCCTCGGAAGGCTCATGCGCAGCCTACTACAACTACGAGCATCGGAAGACCGCGGCCTCGCTCCGGATCCTGACGCCGGCCTGACGCCGGGTCCGGCGAACGGCGCCTCGGCCCCGATCCGGTTCCGTGACTCCCAGATCGAGATGGCGCACGGCGCCGGCGGCAAGGCGTCGCGGCGGCTGGTGGACGGCCTGTTCGCGCCGCTGCTCTACGAGTCTCAGGCTCCGGGCGAGGGCGACCGGCTGAGCGACGCGGCCCGCGTTCTGGTGGGGGGCGCCCCCGTCGTGATCACCACCGACGGCTTCGTCGTCACCCCGCTGGTATTCCCGGGCGGCTCGATCGGCGAGCTGGCGGTGAACGGCACGGTGAACGACTTGGCGGTGAGCGGCGCGCGGCCGGTGGCGCTGGTCACGACCTTCGTGCTGGAGGCGGGGCTCCCCACCGAGATCCTCGTCGGCGAGGTGCGCGCGATGGCCCGGGCCGCTCGCGCCGCCGGGGATCGCGATCGTGGGCGGCGATACCAAGGTCGTCGAGCACGGCAAGGTGGACCGGCTGCTACATCACGACGACCGGCATCGGCCAGCCGCTGCCGGGCGTCTCGCTCGGCGCCGCCACCGTGCGGCCGGGCGACAAGGTGCTCCTGTCCGGCCCGATCGGCGACCACGGGATCACGATCCTGCTCGCGCGCGGGGAGCTCGACCTCGAGGCGGACCTCCGCTCGGACACCCGCTCGGTGTTCCCGCTGGTCGAGGCGCTGGCCGCAGCGGTGGGGCCGGGCATCCGCTGGATGCGGGACCCGACGCGCGGCGGCGTCGCCACGTCGCTCAACGAGCTGGCGCTCGACAGCGGACTCGCGGTGCATCTCTCCGAGGAGTCGATCCCCGTGCGCGCCGAGGTGCGCGGGGCCTGCGAGCTGCTCGGCCTCGACCCGCTGCATATCGCCAACGAGGGCCAGTTCCTCGCCGTGATCGCGGCGGACCAGGCCGACCGGGCCATTGAGGCGCTGCGAGGCGTCGAGGGCGGCGACGAGGCGGTGATTATCGGCGAGATCCGCGACGAGCCCTCGGGCGCCGTGCTGGTGGGTACCCGCTACGGCGGGACGCGGATCGTCGACATGCTCGTGGGCGACCCGCTGCCGCGGATCTGCTGATGAGCGCGAGCCGTTCCTCCCACGATGGACCTCGCGGCCCGGGTGCGAGCACCGCCTCCTCGCCCGCAACGCGGTCTTCCAGGCGTTCTTCGCCCGCGAGGCGCCGCGGCTCGCGGCGGCGTGCCACGAGATGTCGGAGCGCTTCCTCCGCGGGCGGCCGGCTGCTCGCGTTCGGCCGCGGACCCTATGCGACCGACGCGCAGCACGTGGCGGTGGAGTTCGTCCATCCCGTCATCGTCGGCAAGCGGGCGCTGCCGGCGCTCGACCTCAGCCTGCTGTTCGGCCCCTGGCTCGAGGCGCTCGTCCGGCCGGACGACATGGTCATGGGCTTCGGGCCGCCCGAGGGCGACGACGAGGTCCGGCTGGCGCTGGCGCGCGCGGCCGGCCGGCGGCGCCATGACCTTCGCGCTCCCGGGCACGGAGGGCTCGTACGCGGTCGCGGCGGGCAGCCCGAATGCGTTCGTCCACCAGGAGCTGATCGAGGTCCTGTACCACACGCTCTGGGAGACGGTGCACGTCTTCTTCGAGCACCGCGAGCTGGGCCACGACGTCGGCCAGTCCGGGTTCCTCTACCCGTTCCTCGGCCGCGCCAAGCAGGCGCCGGCGGACCTCGAGGGTCAGGTGGCCTCGTCGATCCTGATGAAGGTGGCCGACGACGCGGCGCTCCGCGCGCAGGGTGGCGGGCGAGCGAAGCCGAGCGCATCGGCGCGGCCATCCTGGCCATCCACGAGCGGCTCCGCCGGGGCGGCAAGCTCATCATCTTCGGCAACGGCGGCTCGGCCACCGACGCCAACGACTGGGCGATCGACTGCGTGGCTCCGCCGCCGGGAATGCGACCGGTGCCCGCGGTGTCGCTCGCGATGGAGGCCGCCACCGTCACCGCCATCGCGAACGACGTCGGAACCGACGTCGTCTTCCTCCGCCAGCTCATCGCCCACGCGCGAGCCGGACGACGTGGCGGTGGCCATCTCCACCAGCGGCGGGTCCCGCAACGTCATCGCGGCGCTGGCCGAGGCGCGGAAGCGCGGGCTGCTGACGGTGGCGCTGCTGGGGTACGACGGCGGCGAGATCCGGCGGCAGGCGCTGGCCGATCACTACGTCGTGGTGGGCGTCGGACTACATCCCGCGGATCCAGGAGGTCCAGGCCTCGATCTATCACACGATGCGCGAGAGCCTGGAGGAGCTCGGCGATGACAACACGTTGAGCTGTATCGGGACGCCCGGCTGCCCATACACCCGGGACATGCGGGAGTGGCTGGAGATGCGCGGCGCCGACTTCGTCGAGTACGATGTGGAGGCGGACCGCGCCGCGCGCGAGCGAATGCGTGCGGTCGCCGGCGCCCAGCGCACGGTGCCGGTGCTGGTCGAGGACGGCGCGGTGGTGCAGGTCGGGTGGCAGGGGCGCGGCTGCACGGTGAGCGAGTAGGCGCCGGATGACGAGCGCCTGCACGATCCGCGTGCGCGGCGTGGTGCAGGGCGTCGGGTTCCGGCCGTTCGTCTACCGGCTCGCCCGGGCCAACACGCTGGCCGGCTGGGTGCTGAACGGGGACGAGGGCGTCGAGATCCGCCTCGAGGGCGATCGGGAGCGGGTGGAGGCCTTTCTGCGGGAGCTCCGTGCCGAGGCGCCGGCCGCCGCGAGCATCACGGCGATCGACGTCGATGCCGCGGAGCCCAGCGGGCTCGACGACTTCGTCATCCGCGCCAGCCAGGGCCGCGACCAGCCCACGGCGGCCATCTCGCCGGACCTGGCCGGTCTGCGCGCGCTGCCTTCGCGAGCTGCTTCGATCCGGCCGATCCGCGCTACCAGTATCCCTACATCAACTGCACCGACTGCGGCCCGCGCTACTCGATCATTCTGCGGCTGCCCTACGACCGCGCGGCAACGACGATGGGCGCCGTGGCCGATGGACGCACGCTGCGCGGCGGAGTATCACGACCCGGGAGCCGGCGGTTCCACGCGCAGCCGGTGGCGTGCCCGGCGTGCGGGCCGGGTTACGGCTCGACGCCGGCGAGCTGCGCGTCGGCGAGCCGACGCCGAGCCGATCGCCGACGCCGCGCTGCCTGCTCCGCGCCGGCGCGATCGTCGCCATCAAGGGGCTCGGCGGCTACCACCTCGCCTGCGACGCGCGGAACGCCGCCGCCGTCGCCGCGCTTCGCGACCGGAAGTTCCGGAAGGAGAAGCCGTTCGCGCTCATGGCGCGGGATCTCGCCGCGGCGCGCACGCTGGTCGAGCTCTCGCCCGAGGCCGAGGCGCTGCTCCAGTCACCGGCCGCGGCCGATCGTCCTTGCGCCGGCGCGCGTCACTGCCCGGGCGTCGCGCCCGACACCGACGAGCTCGGCGTGATGCTGCCGTACACGCCGCTGCACCATCTGCTCTTCGCGGCCGGCGCGCCGGCCTGCTCGTGATGACCAGCGCCAACCGTTCGAGCGAGCCGATCGCGTACGAGGACGACGATGCGCGCGGGCGGCCTGGCCGGATCTGGCCGACGCGTTCCTCATGGGCGAGCGGCCGATCGCCCGCCGGGTGGAGGACTCGGTCGTCCGCGTCGGGCCGCTCGGCCGGTCGTGCTCCGCCGGGCCGCGGCTACGCCCCGGCGCGGTGGCGCGAGCTGCCGGTCACGCGGCCGGTGCTCGCGCTCGGCGCCGACCTCAAGAACACGGTCACGCTCGTCGTGGACGGCCAGGCGTTCGTGAGCCAGCACATCGGCGACCTCGAGCACTACGACGCCTGCCGCGCGCTCGAGGAGACGATCCACGACCTGACTGGCGATGTATGCGGTCGCCGCCGGACGAGCTGCTGGTGGTGCAGGACGCCCATCCGCAGTATCGCTCGACCGCTTCGCCGCTCGTCTGGGCGCCGCCGCGGAGGCGGCCGTGCAGCATCATCGTGCCCACGTGGCCTCGGTGCTGGCGGAGCGCGAGCGCGTGGGATCGGCGGGTGCTCGGGATCAGCCTGGACGGCACGGGGTATGGCGACGATGGCACGATCTGGGGCGGCGAGCTCTTCGCCGGGAGCATTCGCGACGGGTTCGAGCGGGTCGGCGCATCTTCGACCCGCCAGCGCTTGCCGGCGGCGACGCGGCGGCTCGACAGCCGGTGCAGGCCGCCGCCGGCTTTCTCGACCAGCTCGAGGGGCTGCCGGATCTCGCCAGGGCGCCGTTCGAGTTCCCCGCGCGCTACGAAGCCTCGCGCCGGCTGCTCGAGGCCGGCACCCGCGTGTTTGCCACCACCTCGGCGGGGCGCCTGTTCGACACCGCGGCGGCGCTGCTCGGGTTTACCCGGCCGGTGACGTTCGAGGGCCAGGCCGCGATGTGGCTCGAGCAGCTCGCCCGAGGGTCGCGGCCGGCGGAGCCGTATCCCTGTCCGTTCGACGGCGCCGTTCTCGACTGGCGTCCGCTCCTCCGCGCCGTGGTCGACGACCGCCTGCGGGGCCGTGACCGGAGCGAGATCGCCCGCGCGTTCCATCGCGGGCTCGCGGCCGGCCTGCGCGATGCCGCCGGGGCGCTCTGCGCCGCGCACGGTCTCGATACGGTGGTCGCGTCGGGCGGGGTGGTCCAGAACGCCGTGCTGCTCGACGATCTGGCGGCCATGCTCGAGCGGGAGCGGCTGACGCTCTGGATCAACCATCGCGTCCCGCCGAACGACGGCGGGATCAGTCTCGGACAAGCCGCGCTCGGCGCGCTGGGGCCATGCACGAGCTCTCGATCGCGATGAGCCTGGTGGATCTCGCCCGGGAGGAGGCCGGCCGGCAGGGCGGGCGCGTCTGCACGCTGCATGTCCGGATCGGCGCACTGGCCGGCGTCGTACCCGAGGCGTTGCTCGCGTCGTACGAGATGGCGTCCTTTCAGACTCCGCTGGAGGGATCGCGGCTGGTGATTGAACAGGTGCCGGTCGTCGTTTTCTGCCCCTGCTGTCAGGCCCAGCGTCCACTCGAGAGCGTGCAGTCCTTCTGCTGCCCGGAGTGCGGCACTCCCACGCCGCAGGTGGATCGCGGCCGGGAGCTGGAGCTGGTTGCCATGGAGATCGAAACATGAGCCACGAGCCACGCCTCGTCGAAGTGCGGAAGAACATCCTCAAGCAGAACGACCTCGTGGCCCGCGCGCTCCGGCAACGGTTCCGCGACGCGGGCGTGTTCGTGGTCAGCCTGGTGTCGAGCCCGGGCGCCGGGAAGACGTCGCTGCTGGAGCAGACGCTGACCCGGCTTCACCCGCGGTTCCGCGTCGCCGCGCTGGTGGGCGATCTGGCCACGGAAAACGACGCCGCCCGTCTGGCGCGGAGCGGTGCGCCGGTGCGGCAGATCACGACGGGCACGGTCTGCCATCTCGAGGCCGCGATGGTGGAGACCGCGCTGGACGGCTGGGCGCTCGACGAGCTCGACTTTCTCTTCATCGAGAACGTGGGTAACCTGGTCTGCCCGGCCTCCTATGATCTGGGCGAGAGCATGCGCTTCGTCGTTCTCTCGGTCACGGAGGGTGAGGACAAGCCGCTCAAATACCCCACCATCTTCAACACCTCGGATGTCGCCCTGGTCACCAAGATCGACCTCGCCGAGCCGGTGGGGTTCGACTGGGACGCCGCACATCGCCAGCATCCAGTCCGTACGCCCCGGCATGCGGACGCTGGGCGTGTCGGCGAAGACCGGGGCGGGGATGAACGACTATCTGGAAGTGCTCGAGTCGGGCCTCCTCTCCGCGCGCGGTGGCCGGCGGTCGCCGGCGGCGCCTCATGACGAGCCTGCTCGCCGTCTGCGTGCTCGGGTTCTTCCTCGGCATGCGGCACGCCACCGATCCCGACCACGTGATCGCGGTGACGACCATCGTCTCCCGCTACCGGACGACCGCCGCGGCGGCGATAATCGGCGCGCTCTGGGGCGTGGGCCACACGCTGACGATCCTGGTCGTCGGCACCGGGATCATCCTGCTCGGCTGGGTCATCCCGCCGCGGGTGGGCCTCTCGCTCGAGCTGTCGGTGGGGGTGATGCTGATCGTGCTGGGATTCATGAACCTGACCGGGGTGCTGCAGCGGATCACCGAGAGCGTGACGCCCTCGGGCGGCCTGCCCGACACCGTGCACGCGCATCCGCACCCGCACGGCGACTACGTCCACACGCACGTGCACGGGCACCAGCCCGAAGCGCATCCGCACGCGGCGGACCAGACGCCGCTCGCCCGGCTGGACCGGTGGCTGGGCGGGCTCGGTCTCTATCAGACGGTGCGTCCGCTCATCGTGGGGGTGGTGCACGGACTGGCCGGATCGGCCGCGGTGGCGCTGCTGGTGCTGGCGACCATCGGCAACACCGGCTGGGGGATCCTCTACCTGCTGGTGTTCGGCCTCGGCACCATCGCCGGAATGATGCTCATCACCGCCGGCATCGCCTGGCCGTTCGCGTATGCCGGGACACGGTTCGCCGGCCTGCCGCACAAGCTCCGATTGGCGTCGGGCGTCATCAGCCTGGTGGTGGGCTTGGCGCTGGCGTACCGGATCGGCGTGGTGGACGGGTTGTTCGGCGCCGATCCGCGGTGGACGCCGCGCTAGCGGGCGGCGCCCGACTGCTCCGGGAGCCGCGCGATCCGCGCGCTGCTCGGCGAGATACTGGTGCACCACAGCGACGGCCATGCTGCCCTCGCCGACACCCGCCGAGCAGCGCTTGATTGAGCCGTGGCGCACGTCGCCGGCGGCAAGCACGCCGGGGATGCTGGTCTCCAGCAGGTACGGGTCCCGCGCGAGCGGCCAGGTGGCCGGCGGGCGCTCGTGCAGCAGGTCCATCACGTCGCGGCCGGTGCAGACGTAACCCCACTGATCGCGGATCACGGCCTCGGGCAGCCATGAGGTCTCGGCCCGGGCGCCGATGAACACGAACAGCCCGTCGCTCGGCCGCCGCTCCTTCCTCCTCCCCGGCCCGCCCACGACGTGGATCGCCTCCAGCCCGTCACCGCCCTCGACCCCCACGACTTCGGCGTTGCACTCCACCGTGACGTTCGCCTTGAGGGCGAGCTGGTCGACGAGATACTGCGACATGCTGTCGGCGAGGGAGGCCCCGCGCACCAGCATCGTCACCGACTCCGCGTAGCTGGAGAACAGCATCGCCGCCTGGCCGGCGGAGTTGCCGCCGCCGATCAGGTGCACGGTTTGCCCGCGAAGCCGGAGCGCCTCGGCGCGCGCGACGCCGTAATAGACCCCGTGGCCGACCAGCCGCTCGAACCCAGGGATGTCCAGCCTCCGCCACTCGACGCCGGTGGCCAGGATGACGGCGCGGGCGGAGCACGCGAGTGCCGTCCTCGAGCACGAGCGCATGCGGCGCTGCCGAGCCGGGCTCCGCGGCCTCGAACCCCGCCACCGACCGGGCGACCAGCATCTCCGCTCCGAACCGGAGCGCCTGCTGGTAGGCCTTGTTGCTCAGCTCGTCGCCGGTCAATCCACCGGGAAAGCCGAGATAATTCTCGATGCGCGAGGACGTGCCCGCCTGCCCGCCCAACGCGGTGCGCTCCACCAGCAGGGTCCTGAGCCCTTCCGATGCGCCGTACACCGCGGCCGCCAGCCCGGCGGGGCCCCCACCCACGATGGCGACGTCGTACAGCGCGATGCTTCGGTGCGGTCTGCATGCCCAGCGCCTCGGCGAGCGCGCGGAACGAGGGCGCCTCGAGCCGGCGTCCGTCCGGCAGGATCACGGTGGGCGGTGGCGCCGTCCCTCCCTGCGGCGCCTGGCCGTCCTCGCGCCAGGTGAAGGGCACCCGGTTCCGGGACAGGAACTCGCGCAGGTTGTAGCAGACCGGATCGGTGGGATGTCCGATGACCGTGGCCATCGTCGAAGGCGCGTCGACGGCCGCCTGCTGCAGCCGCGCCACCGAGTGGCCATCGTCCGCGAGATCTCGCCGCTCAGGACCCGGCACTGGGAGACCATCTCGAGGAAATCCGGCCCGTCGAGCCGCATCAGTCGCGCGGGCTCCGTCGCCAGGAGGCTGGCGAGGGACGGGGCGCCCAGCAGCAGCGGCACCTCGCCGAAGTAGTCGCCGGGGCCGAACGTCGTGATCCGTTGGTCGTGGCCGCCCATCGTCTTGAAGACGTCGATCCGACCCTCGAGCAGGCCGAAGAACGCGGGCGTCTGGCCTTCGATGAGCAGGTATTCGTTGGCCCCGACCCGCACGTCGGCGGCGCGGGCGGCAAGCGACGCGCGCTCGCTTTCGGGCAGCGGCGCGAAGAGGGAGATCCGGGAGAGGAGGTCGGCGGTGATCATGAAGTGAAAGATACCATCAATATCCGTAGGGAAAGACGCCCCACGGCTCGTCCTTGGGATGGACGTACGTCAGGATGTAGGGGCCCATGATCGTCACGGAGACGATCGTCGCGCCCTTGGTGACGAAATAGTGGTGCATGCCCGCCGGCGCCGTGGCGGTATCGCCCACCGCCAGAGGGATGGTCTTCTTGACGTCGAGCTTGTCGCCCATGCCGACCAGGAAGGTGCCCTGCCGCACCTCGACGTGCTCGTCGGTCGCGTGGAAGTGGGGTGGCATCCGGTACCCATCGGGCATGGAGATCAGCCTTCAGCACCACCGGCTTGAACGGATCTCCGCTGAGCACCGCGATCTGCGCGCCCCGGGAAAGAGCGCCGGCGCCGGCACCCACTGCACCGCCGGGCGACGCGCCTTGCGCGCAGGCTCGCGGCGGCGAGGAGACAGGATCAGGCGACCGCGGAAGCATCAGCCCAGCCGGATCGCCCTCCTTCCCTCGACCTCCGCGGGCCCGGAACGCCAGTCGTCGCTCCTGGCGAAGCTGCCCGGCGACACGCCGACGAGCCGTCCGAATGTCCGGGTGAAATGGCTCTGGTCCGAAAAGCCAAGCGTGGCGGCCACTTCGGCGATCGTCGTCTCGCGGCTCTGAAGAATGCTCTTGGAGCGCTCGATTCGCACCCGGCGGAGGTACCCCATCGGGCTCTCGCCGGTGCTGAGGCGGAACTGCCGGGCAAAGTGAAATCGGCTGACCCCGGCCTGGTGCGCCAGGTCGTCGAGGGAGATGCGCTCCCCGATGTGGGCGTCGATGTAGGCTCGGATCCGGCGCAGCACGCTCCCTGCCAGCCCGCCGCGGAACCGCGAGTGGACGGAGTCGCCGCGGAGGCGCCGCCGTTCGACCGCTCTCGCGTCGTCGTCGTCCTTCAGAAGGCGGAGCGTCGGCCGTCCGATGTCAGGGGGTGAAAGGAGCTCACTCATCGTGCGTCCCCAATGTGTCAGTGGTGGATCGAGGGCCATACGGCACCCGGAGCACTGACACACACTACGCCGCGCGGACAGCGGGACCCATTGTACGTTGGTATAGAATCGCATTGTACGTTGGTATAACGGTGGGCTAGGCGGCTGCCAGGGCCTTCCGGATGGCGCCCAGCAAGGCCGCTTCGCTGAACGGCTTGAGCAGGCAGTCCACGGCACCCTCCGAGAGCACCCGCGGGCGGATGTCCTCGTCGCCATGCGCGGTGATGAACACGGTTGGGATATCGTTACCTCGCCGATACAATTCGCGCCGCAGATCCGGTCCGCGCATGCCCGGCATGCGGACGTCCAGAATCAGGCAGTCGGTGCTCGCGAGCCACGTCGAGTCGAGAAACGTCTGGGCCGACGGGAACGTTTTCACCGCGAATCCGAGGGACTCGAGCAGCCCACGCAGGGATTCGCGGATCGAGTCGTCGTCGTCCACTACGGAAATCAGGGGCACGGCGCGCCGTCGGTGTCCCGGGGAATCGTGAACAGGAACGTCGCGCCAGGGCCGTCATTGGGCTCTGCCCAGAGCCGTCCGCCGTGATGCTCCACGATCGAGCGGCTGATCGCCAGCCCCATGCCCATGCCCGTCTGCTTGGTGGTGTAGAACGCGTCGAAGATCTTGTCCTGCTCCTCCGGATCCAGGCCGACGCCCGAATCCCGCACCGCGACCACCACCTCGCCGCCCTCGCCCGCGCCGGCGGTGATGACGATCTCCCGCCGCCGGTCCTGCACGCCGCTCATCGCCTCGACCGCGTTCATGATCAGGTTCAGCACCAGCTGCTGCAGCTGCACGCGGTCGCCGGTCACCAGCGGGAGATCCTCGGCCATCTGGGTCCGGATGGTGGCGCCGCCCTTCTGCACCTCCGCTCGCGTGATGGCCACGACCTCCCGCACGACCTCGCTCATGCCGATCCGTTCCTTCGCCGAGCCGTCCCGTCGGAACAGGGACCTGAGGCGGGTGATCACGTCCCCGGCGCGCTGGCCGTCGCGGACGATGCGGTGCGTGGCCTCCCGGGCCTCGTAGAGATTCGGCGGCTCGCTGGCCAGCCACCGCAGGGAGGCATTGCCGTTGATCATGATCGCGGCCAGCGGCTGGTTGATCTCGTGGGCGATCGAGGCGGCCATCTGTCCCAGGGTGCTCACGCGCGACACGTGGGCCAGGTTGAGGCGCATGCGGTCCAGCGCATCTTCCGAGCGCTTGCGCTCGGTGACGTCCATGACGGCGCCGACGAACTCCAGAGACTCGTCCGCGTCCGCGCTCGAGCGGTGGGCCGTGATCTGCAGATGCTTGACGGCGCCATCCGGAAACAGGAGCCGGTACTCGAAGGCGAAGTCCTTTCCGTCGCGGCTCGCGAGCTCCGTCGTCTGCTGGAAGAGCGCGAGGTCCGCCGGGTGCACCCGCTCGCGGACCACCTCCATCGTTGGCCTGACGGTCGAATCGAGCCCGTAGATCCGGTAGGTCTCCTCCGACCAGACGATCGCCCCCGTCGCGGGGCGCCACGAAAAGCTGCCGGTGAGGCTCAGACGCTGCACCTTCGCGAGATGGGCCCGGCTCCGCCGGAGGGCGTTCTCCGCCTCCGTCCGCTCGATGGCGATGCTGGCCAGGTCCCGGAACTGCTCGATGGTCTCCCGATCCTGCTGGCTCGGGGAGCGCGGCTCGCCGAAGTACAGCGCGAAGGTGCCGAGCACCCGCCGGTCCCTCGAAAGAATCGGCACCGACCAGCAGGCTCGGAGCCCATAGCTGGCCACGATCGCCTGGAACTCCTCTCGCAACGAGCTTGTCCGGAAGTCGTCGACGATCACCGATTCATGGCTGAACGCGGCGAGAGCGCAGGGGCCCTCCTCCGGGCCGATCGGCCAGCCGTCGAGCAGGCTTGTGTAGGCCGTCGGGAGGCCGGGGGCCACCCCGTGGCGCAGGCGCTTGCCGTCCTCGTCCACGAACAGAATCGAGCAGGTGGCACCGCTGCACTCCTGCTCCACCAGCCGGCAGAGCGCCTCGAGCGTCTGGAGGAGCGGCTCGCCTTTGGCGATCATCTCGAGCATCCGGGTCTCGCCCGCGATCAGCGCCTCGGCCCGTTTGCGCTCCGTGATGTCGCGATAGATGATGTAGCCTTCGATGGGCCCGGCGGTCAGGACCGGCGACGCCGTCATGGAGACCTGGAGTCGCACGCCGTCCTTGCGCCTGCGCACGGTCTCGGATTCGACCTTCTGCCCGCTCGACAGCATCCGGGCATTGTTCTGGTATTCCGCCAGCCGCTCCTCGGGGGCCACCAGGTCGAGCAGCGGCCGGTGCACCGCCTCCTCGGCCGTGTAGCCGAACATCCGGGTGAACTCCCGATTCACCCGCATGACCCGCACGTCCGCGTCGACCAGGACGACGGCGTGCGGGGCCAGCTCGAACAGCTCATCGAGATGCGCGGTCTGCCGCTTCAGCTCCTCTTCGGCCCGCTTGCGATCCTCGATGTCCGTCGTCTGTCCGTACCACTTGATCACGCCGCCCCGGTCGTCGTACTGCGGCACACCCCGGAACAGGAACCAGCGATCCACGCCGTCAAAGCGCCGCAGCCGGGCCTCGAACTCGCCCGGCCTGCCGGACTCCACGATTGCGCCCCAGTAGTCCACCAGCCGGGGCAGGTCGTCCGGGCATACGGCGGACTGCCATCCGCCGCCGATGGCCTGCTCGAAGCTGAGGCCCGTGTAGTCGAGCCAGCGCTGGTTGAGGAAGTCGACGTTGCCGTCCGGCAGGGAGGTCCAGACCAGTCCCGGAATGGTGTCGATCGCGTAGCGATACGGATCAGGCAGGGTCGCGATGTCGGCGGTGTCGTGGCTCATGAGCGTCCAGTGGCATCGGATCGGTGATGATGCGTCGGGGTTGAAGGGCGGGCCATTATACGTTCGTATAGGCGTACGTGGTGGAAAGTTCTGCGCCTACTCGGCCGGCCTCAGCTTCAACCTGCCGGCCTGGTTGACCAGGTCGGGCAGGGAGGCGGCTCGCATCTTCGTCATCACCCGGCCGCGGTGGACCTTGATGGTGATCTCGCTGATACCGAGCGCCGCCGCCGCTTGCTTGTTGAGCCGTCCCGAGACCACCAGCTCCAGGACCTGTCGTTCCCGCGGCGTCAGCAACGCGTAGCGCTCTCGCAGCTCCCGGAGCTCGGCGTCCTCGTGCCGGGCAGCCCGGTCGCGATCGATCGCCACCTGGATGCCGTCCAGCAGGTCCTGGTCGACGAAGGGCTTGGTGAGGAACTCGACGGCTCCGGCCTTCATGGCCCGCACCGACATGGGAATGTCGCCATGCCCGGTGATGAAGACGATCGGGACGTCGTTGTGCTGCGCGGCCATGCGCGCCTGCAGGTCGAGACCACTCAGGCCCGGGAGCCCCACGTCCAGCACCAGGCAGCTCGGCGCTTCGTACCTGGGGCGGGCCAGGAAGTCGTGCGCCGAGTCGAAAACCTCCACGCTCCATCCCGCCGAGCGAATCAGCCCTGCCAGAGCCTCGCGGACCGAGGGGTCATCCTCGACCACGAAGACGGTGGCGCCGCTGGATCGGGCATTCACGCTCCTGCGCGGTGGACGTTCGCTGGGGACCGGGGAAATCTGGACCCCGGACCGACGGATTGCCAGCAGGAACGCCAGCCGCAGCACGTCGGTTCAATCTCCATAGCCGCGCTGGGCGCACTATTCCCTCGGCATGATGCACCCGGGCTCCCGCTTCGGTGAACGGACTCCCAACGCTGAAGGGCTTTCGAGATGGTCGCACCCAGCTACCCGCCGAACCGGACGGCGCTGCTCTTCGTCGACCCCTACAACGACTTTCTGTCAGACGGCGGCAAGCTCTGGCCCCGCGTAAGAGAGGTCGCCGAGGAGGTCGGCCTGCTGGACAACCTCAGAACTATCCTGGCCGCCGTCCGGAACACGGGTATCCAGGTGTTCATCGTGCCCCACCGCCGCTGGGAGGCGGGCGACTACGAGGGCTGGGACCACGCCACTCCATACCAGGTCGCGACCGGCAGAAAGCAGATGTTCGCCCGCGGCAGCTGGGGTGGCGAGTGGCATCCCGACTTCGCCCCTCAGCCGGACGACATCGTGGTAAAGGAACACTGGGGCTCGAGCGGATTCGCCAACACCGATCTCGACTTTCGTCTCAAGCAGCGCGGCATCGTCCGGGTGATCGTCATCGGCATGCTGGCCAACACCTGTATCGAATGCACCAGCCGGTTCGCCACGGAGCTCGGGTATCACGTCACGCTGGTCAAGGACGCCACCGCCGCTTTTACCGAAGAGATGATGTACGCCGCGCACGAGCTGAACGGGCCGACCTTCGCCCACGCGATTCTGACGACGTCCGAGCTGGTCGCGGCATTGCCCCAGGGGCGGCGCGCGACAACTGCAGGCTTCCTCCACCTGACCGGCCTCTATGCCACGCTCTCCCATGGCCTCGTTCGCGTCCCTGTTCGTACCGGCCGCGAGACGGGGCCCGTCCGGGCCGTCGGGCGGCGACGGTCCGGCGCCTCGTTCTCTACTACGCGGCGGTCGTGGCCCTGGTCACGGTCATGGACTGAGCGTGCCCCTGGCGCCGTCGGGAGAGGGGAGGATGCTGGCATCGTGGCTGGAGCAACTGATCTTCGGCACGGTGACCGGGCTGCGCATCATTCCGCCATGGCTCGACGCGACGCTCGCGATGGCCACGGCGTTCGTGCTCACGGTCCCCACGGTGCTGGTCTACGTTCGCACCCGGACGCACGAGGCTTACGACGAGTCGCTGGTCAACACGGTCCTGGTGCTGCCGTCGGTGGTCACGGCGATCCTGATCGTGGTGCAGAGCAGCCTGGCGCTGGCCTTCAGCCTCACCGGCATCGTCGCCGCCGTGCGGTTCCGCAGCAACGTCAAGGAATCGCGCGACGCGCTCTACATTTTCGCCAGCGTCGCCATCGGCTTCGCGTCGGGCGTCTACGCGCTCGACGTGGCCGCGGCGACGTCGCTGTTCTTCGTGCTCCTCGAGCTGTTTGCCTGGCGCAGCGGGCTCGGTGGCGATCACTCGCACGCCCACGCGGCTCACTGGCCCGATTCGCCCTCGAATCCGGCCCTGGCGGTAGCGGCTTCCGGTGAGGGGCACGGGCACGCCGGCGACAATCCGCATGGCAGATTGGATGACCCCAAGCCGAAGACTATGGTGCTCCGGGTCGAAGCCGATGACCTGGAGCATGGCCGCCGCGTCGTCGAGGCGGTGCTCGCGGAGACGGCGAAGAAGTGGCGATTCGAGCGCACGCTGCATCACGGTGGCCGGACGACCGGCCTCGAGTACCACGCCCGTCTCCGCCGCTCTCACAGCCCCGACGCGGTCCGGGGCCGGATCCTCAACGACGGGTCGCCGTTCGTGACGGCGGTCGAGTGGACGCCGTGAGGCTGCAGGTGTCGCTGACGGCTCTGCTGCTTCTGGTGACCCCGCCATCGACTTCCCATCCCGCCGTTCCTCGTTCGTGGCTGGCGCGGTACGACCTCCAGCATCCCACGCACGTGGTCGCGTTGCCGCGGGCGCTCGTCGAAGTGTCGGGCCTCGCCGCGTGGGACGCGACCCACCTGCTCGCCCACAACGACGAGCGGCCCACGCTGTTCGTGGTCCGCACCGAGGATGGCCGGATCGTCCGGGAGATTCGTCTCGGCCTCCGCAACCGGAACGGCGACTACGAAGACCTCGCGCTCGACGGCCGTCACGGCTTCCTGGCGGAGAGCGACGGTTCCCTCCTGGAGTTCACCCTGGACGACACCAGCACCACGATTCCCTACCGCCGGCACTTCGGACTGCCAGGCGGAATCTGCGAGGTGGAGTCGCTGGCGCTGGCCGTGAGCGGGCCGGGGCTGGTAGTGGCCTGCAAGCGGGTGCGGGGTCTCCGCTCGCCCGGTGGCCTGACGCTCTTCCGGTGGCAGCGGCGCCGGTCGTACAACCTGCGTCCGTCCGTCCGTGTGCCGTGGGCCGCGTTCGGCGGCCGGGGCGAGGCCGACCGGTTCGCCGCCTCCGGGATGGTGCGGACACCCGACGGCGCGGGCTGGCTGATCGTGGATGGACCCAACGCGCGGGTCGCGGAGCTGTCGGGCGATGGCCGCGTGATCCGCGTCAGCGGGCTGCCGCGGCACCTCCTGCCCCAGACCGAGGGCATCACCTTCGGCGTCGACGGAACGCTGTACCTGGCGAGCGAGGGTCACTATGGGCTGGCCGTGCTGGCGGCCTACGCCCCCGTCGGTGGAGCAAGGGCGTCCAAGCGTCGATCGCCGGGCGCCGGCATACTGTGACCGCAATTACCCCGACCAGGGAGACCGTATGAGTCCCGACCTTGCTGAGGGCCACCAGGTGGGCGGCCGAGGCTGGCTGATCCGGACGCGGCCGGTCGAGCTGCTCATCCGGCGCCACGGCGACTGCATCGAGCTCGAGTCGCGGATCAGGCGTGCCAGGCGCGAGCTCGGGTCCGCGCGCTCCTACGGTCTCCAGCAGGCCCTGGTGGAAATCGAAGCGGATCTGGGGACCTACGCCGGCCTCCTCGCCGAGCGTGAGACCCATCTCGGCTGGGAGGGACCGCTTCCGCTCCCGCGCGTGGCGGCGGCTCCTGGGACGACGGCATCTCACTCGGCGCGGCGATCACCGAATTCGTCCACCGGTCGCGCAGCGACGTGGCGGAGGCGGAGCGGCTGGGGGACCCGGAGAGCGCCGGCATGCTGGCCGAGATCGCGCGAGTGGCGGAGACGTGGCTCTGGGATCTGGCGACCGTTCCGGGCACCGTCAGGCTGGCTGGACAACCCTATGCAGAGGTCCTCGGATGAGGACGACCCGACCGTTCGCTGTTACCATGGTGCGGTGCCTGGCGAGCGTCCCGCTCCCGTCCTCGCCGCCGTGGCCCCGAACAACGACGAGCTGCAGAGATCGCTCACCTTCAATCCGATTTATCTTACCGATGGGATCCAGCTGTCCGACGATCCGTTCGTCGCCCTTCGCTCCGCCGTGTACGCTCTGTCCGTGGCGCATCGGCACTGAGCGACTGCGGGGATTCTCACCGGCTACCCCGCCTTTGGAGGCACCACATGTCCCGTACCGCCACCCCCACCGCTACCGCGCGCCGGAGCGCCCAGCCGGCGGCTCGCGAGGGCTCGGACTCACGTCCCGACGCGAGCCGCCTGTACCCGACCAAGAACGATCTGCCGGAAGCCGCCCGCAGGGAGGCGGTCGAGCTGCTCAATCAGCGGCTCGCCGACTGCATCGACCTGCAGACGCAGTGCAAGCAAGCCCACTGGAACGTGAAGGGGCCCTCGTTCATCGCGCTGCACAAGCTGTTTGACGAGGTCAACGAGGATGTCGAGGAGTATGTCGACCTGATCGCCGAGCGGGTGGTGCAGCTCGGCGGGATCGCCGAGGGCACGGTGGGCATCGTCGCGAAGCGCTCCTCGCTCATCGACTATCCGCTCGCCCTTTCGAGCGGCTCCGAGCACGTGGCGGCCCTGTCGGACGCGCTGGCCATGTTCGGCCGGACGGCCCGGGTGGGCATCGAGGAGATGAACGAGCTCGAGGACGCCGACAGCGCCGACATCCTGACCGAGATCTCCCGCGGCGTCGACAAGTGGCTCTGGTTCGTCGAGGCGCACCAGCAGGGCGAAGCCTAGACGGCTCCGGGCGCCAGGGCAGGCCGCCAGGCGCCAGGTCACGCCGAGGGCACGCGGCGGCTACGGGGGCCGCCGATCGTGTCCCATGCGCCTGTCACACCAGTCCGCCCTGCTGTCCTGCCTGCTCCTCGCCGCCGTGCCGGACGGCGTCTCGGCCCAGTCCTCGGTACTCGAAGGCGGATCGTTCGAGCGCGTCCTGGGGCGGCGCGGGCATGCCGTCGCCTTTTACCTATCGGCGCACGGAGGTCATCGCGGCACGGATTCGGCATCGATCTGGCGATCGGCATCTTCCCGGCGGCACTCGGCCGTAGAGGACGGTACGGTTGCAGGTCGACGCGGGCTTCGCGGCTAACGCAGGCGATCGGGCCGGCCGCGCTGGTGCTCAAGGCCGGCGTCGGCAGCCTGATGGATCTCGGGCTATCAACCCAGCTCATTCCCGGCCTCCAGGCCGGCGTCGCGGCGATCATACCGCTGGAGCGTCGCTGCGGCCTCCGCGTCGACCTCACCCGCCGCCAGCTCTTCCCGGATGGCGAGTCGGTCGCCCGTTGGAGCATTGGCTTCGGCGTCACGGTGCTGACCCGGAGTCGTACGGCATCAGGTCGCTGAGCGCCGCCGTCGCCCACGTGCCGGATCAGGCCGGCGGCTCGTCACCCGGCGGACCCAGGCGCCTTTCCTGGCGTT
Organism: uncultured Gemmatimonadales bacterium; assembly: GCA_963833905.1. Taxonomy (GTDB): domain Bacteria; phylum Gemmatimonadota; class Gemmatimonadetes; order Gemmatimonadales; family GWC2-71-9; genus CAVVWJ01. Next base: position 31,385 of record CAWHZQ010000002.1, read on the forward strand.
CCTTCTGCGCCCGCTTCCGCTCGTCGTCCCGCCAGTGCTGATACCGCTTCCATTGGTCCTTCTCGAGCAACGGCTGCAGGGTGTCGTCGAACGTGGCCTGGCGCCGCTGGAGCTCCTCGGTCAGCGGGCGAAGCTGTCCAGCCTGCTGTCGCGCGGCCTCCCGGTCGCCCTGCTCGAAGGCCGAGCGCAGGTCGCGTCGTAGCGCGGTGAGACTGTCCCGCTGCGGCCGGGTCGAGGCCATGAACCGCTCGTACAGTTGGGCATAGCGGCCCACCTGATCTTCGGGAAGCTCGACGATCCGGGCGAACTCGGCCGGGGCCGGCGGCCCCTCCAGCACCACGGGATCCAGCGATGCCATGCGTTCTCCCCCGCGCATGCCGCGACGCATGCCGTGCCCGCCCGCGCCACCCAGGCCGCCCGCGCCACCGGGCGCGCCACGCGACTCGGGCCCGTAACCATCCTGGGCCGCCGCGGACCCGGCGAGCGGCGGCGCCGCGAGCGCCACGCGACGCGGCGAGAATGAGAGACAGCGGACGTAAGCGCATACGACACCTCCGGACGGGACGAACAGCAGGCTCGAATCGAGGGGAACTCACGAAGTACAGCCGCGGGCGAGCGTCCGTTGGGCCCGCTGACCGCACGCACCTTCCGTCGGTTCCCGGCTCCCGCCATGTTTCGCTGAGCCTTCGCCGACGCCCGCGCGGACATCCCTCTCATCGAGAACGCGACGACAGCCATGGATCACAGTCACTACTATCACGCCCCCGACCTCGCGCGCTTCGCGGAGGTCGGCAAGGGCGCGCCCGAGCTCTGGGAGAAGTTCCAGGCCTGGTACGGCGCGGTGTTCGCCGAGGGTGCGCTCACGGCGCGGGAGAAGGCGCTCATCGCGCTGGCGGTAAGCCACGCGGTGCAGTGTCCGTATTGCATCGATGCCTACACCACGGCGTCGCTGGAGCACGGCTCCAACGAGGAGCAGATGACCGAGGCGGTCCACGTGGCCGCGGCCATCCGCGGCGGCTCCTCGCTGGTCCATGGCGTGCAGATGCGGAACCACCTCGAGCGGCTGGGGATGTAGGTGCGGGTCCTGCCCACCCTGCAGAAGCAGCACCACCCGCTGGCCTCGGGAGCGGCGCAGCGCCGACGTCTGGCGGAGCTGCCGCTCGCGCGGACCTTCGAGGCCGCGCTCGAAGGCGCCGGGCTCCTGCCGCTCGTCGCCGCCGGGATCGATGTGCTCCAGATCAACGTCGGCAAGAAGTGCAACCAGACCTGCCGGCACTGCCATGTCGATGCGGGGCCGGACCGCACCGAGATGATGCCGCCGGACGTCGTCGACGCGTGCCTCCGGGTGCTCGCCGAGAGCGCCATCCCCACACTCGACATCACCGGCGGCGCGCCGGAGCTGCATCCGGAGTTCCGCCGTATCGTCGCGGCCGGGGCCGCCCTCGGCCGACGCGTCATCGACCGGTGCAACCTCACCATCACGCGCCTGCCCAACTACCGCTGGATTCCGCCGTTCCTCGCCGAGCACAGGGTCGAGATCACCGCGTCGCTCCCGTACTTCCAGGGACGCCAGACCGACGCCCAGCGGGGCGAGGGCGTGTTCGACGAGTCCATCGCCGCCCTGCGGGAGCTCAACGCGCTCGGATACGGTCACCCGGGCAGCGGCCTCGTGCTCAATCTGGTCACCAACCCGGTCGGCGCCTTCCTGCCGCCCGACCAGCGTGCGGCGGAGCGGGACTGGAAGCGCGAGCTCGAGCGACGCTACGGCATCGTGTTCGACCGGCTGTTCACGATCACGAACATGCCGATCAGCCGGTTCCTGGAGCATCTCGACGAGAAGGGGCAGGCGGAGGCCTACCTGACGCGCCTGGTGCAGGGCTTCAACCCGGCCGCGGCCGCCGGCGTCATGTGCCGCACGACCCTGTCCGTCGGCTGGGACGGCACGCTCTACGATTGCGACTTCAACCAGATGCTCGACCTGCCCGTCGGCGAGACGCTGCCGCGGCACATCCGGGACTTCGATGCGGCGCGGCTCGCCGGCCGCACCATCGTCCTCGGTCCCCACTGTTTCGGCTGCACCGCCGGGGCGGGCTCAAGCTGCGGAGGGGCGGTCGCGTGATTAGATTCTCGGCATGAGCGCAACCCTCCAGCCTGCCAAGCAGGCCCCGACGCCCGGAGCCGGTGTGCCGACCATCTGGCTCGACGGCAAGTGGTACGATCGCGAGACGGCTACCGTCTCCGTGTACGATCATGGTCTCCTCTACGGCGACGGCGTCTTCGAGGGGATCCGCATCTACGGCGGCAAGATTTTCCGCCTCGCCGAGCACATGGAGCGCCTGTACGACTCCGCCCATGCCATCTGGATGACCGTCCCGATCCCGCGCGAAGAGATGGCAGCGGTGACCGAGGAAGCGGTGCGCCGCTCGGGCATCACCGAGGGATACATCCGGCACATCGTCACCCGTGGCGTCGGCGACCTCGGCCTCGATCCGCGGAAATGCCTGCGGCCGTCGATCATCATCATCGTCGACACGATCAAGCTGTGGCCCGAGGAAGTGTACGAGACCGGGCTCAAGGTCGTCACCGCCGGCACGCCGATTCCGCAGCGCGAGGCGCTCTCGCCGCGGGTCAAGTCGCTCAACTACCTGGCGCACATCCTCGCGAAAATCGAAGGCGTGCAGGCCGGCGCGGACGAAGTGCTGATGCTCGACAGCAGCGGCAGCGTCGCCGAGGGATCGGGCCAGAACATCTTCGTCGTGAAGCACGGGAAGCTGTCGACGCCCGCCGCCTACGCCGGCATCCTCAAGGGCGTCACGCGCGACGTCGTCATCGAGCTCGCGCGCGGCGCGGGCTACGAGGTGCACGAGACGATGCTCAACCGCTACGACGTCTACACCGCGGACGAGGCGTTCTTCACCGGCACCGCGGCCGAGGTCGTGGCCATCAGGCAGGTGGACGGGCGGCTCATCGGCACCGGGAAGTCCGGCCCCGTCACGCGCGACCTCCGGGCCCGCTTCCAGACGCTCGTCCGGAGCTGAGCACGATCCTGTCCGTAGTCATTCCGACGCTGGACGAGGCTCCGCGTCTGCCGAGGCTCCTGCAGGACCTGTCGGCTCTCTCCGTTTCCCATGAGATCATCGTCGCCGACGGCGGCTCCACGGACGGCACGCCGGACGTGGCGGCCGCCCGCGGCGCGCGCGTCGTCGCGGCGCCGCGCGGACGCGGACGCCAGCTCGCCGCGGGCGTCGCGGCGGCGACCGGCGCGTGGCTGCTCGTGCTGCATGCCGACGCGCGGCTCGGGCCAGCCGCGGTGCGGGCGGCGGAGGCGGTGCTGACGCGGCCGGAGGTCGAGGCCGCGGCGTGGCCGCTGGCCATCGACGGCGCCGGCCGATGGCTCCGCTGGGTCGAGCGCGGCGCGGCGCTGCGCTGGCGGCTCACGGGTCTCGCCTACGGCGACCAGGGCCTCCTGGTGCGGCGGGCCGTGTACGATGCCGTGGGCGGCTATCCCGACACCCGCATCATGGAGGACGTGGTGCTCGTCCGCCGGCTCGCACGGCGCACGCGAGTCCTCCGGCTTCCCGCGCCGATCCTCGCCGACGCGCGGCGCTGGCAGCGCGAGGGACGGGTGCGGGGCACGCTCCGGAACGTGGCGCTGCTCTCCCTGTTCCTCGCCGGCGTAGCGCCGGACCGGCTCGCGCGCTGGTATCGGCCCGAGCCGCGGCCTCGATGACGCCGGCGCTCGCTGTCTTCCTCAAGGCACCGCGGCTCGGCACCGTCAAGACGCGGCTCGCCGCCGAGATCGGGGTGCGGCAGGCACTCCGGCTCTATCGTGTCCTGGTGCATCGGACGCTCGCCGAGGTTCGCCTGGCGGATCTCGAGGCCACCGTGTGGTTCACGCCAACCGATGCCGCGACCGAGATGCGGCACTGGCTGGGCGAGGGCTGGGACCTGCGGCCCCAGGCATCGGGCGACCTCGGCACGCGCCTGGCCGCGGCGGCGCACGCGGTGCCGCCCGGGCGCGGCTGGCTCGTCATCGGCGCCGACTCTCCGCGCCTCGACGCCGCGCTCCTGCGCGAGGCCGCGGCCATCATCGCGCGCGACGAGATCGTGCTCGGGCCAAGCCGGGACGGTGGCTACTATCTTCTGGGCGGCCCCACGCCACTGCCCGATCTCTTCAGCGCGATGCCCTGGAGCACGAGTCGCTTGCTCGGGGAGACGCGCGCGCGGCTGGTGCACGCGAAGGCGCCCTGGCACGAGCTCGTCACCCTGCGCGACGTCGACACCGCGGAGGACGCGCGCGCCGAAGGACTCTTGACCTGATTCCCGGCCGCGGCCCATATTGGCCGACTCCCGTTTCCCTGCCTAGGAGCTCGTGGATGGCCTGGAGAGTCGTCGAGCACGACGACCGGCGATGGACCGTCTCGATTGCCGCCGAACGCCGTGCCAACTCGCCGCACTGGAACCTCGTCTTTTCGTTCCGGCCGACGGACGTCGGGCAACGATCGATCTGGGCGACCTATCCGGTCGCGTCTGCGTCCAAGGCCGCGCTGTTCGCGCAGGCCGAAAAGCTGTCGGACGATGCGCTCACCGCCCTTCTCGCGGAGCAACTCCAGTGAAGCGCCCGCCGGCCCAGCACGGCAATCAGCTCGAGGTGCGCTTCGAGTCTGCATGATGTTGACTGGCATGTCCTTTGCCCCCGGGGACCTCTATGTCTTCGCCCAACCCGTTCAGCGAGCGGCTGCGCTTCGCCGAGTTCGTGCTGGACCGCCTTCCGAACGGGCGGTGCCGCGCGCGGGTCGGGTTGACCTGGAAGGAATCCGAGCAGTTCTCGGGCGAAAACGAGGGGCTCGGCTCCCAGGCGGGCGAGCTCCGATGCGCCGCGCAGGCATGCGTCGACGCCCTCACCCAGGCGGTCCAGGGCGAGGTCACCTTCGAGCTGCTCGGCGTCAAGGCTGTCCGGGCGTTCGACGCGACCGTCGTCATCGTCTCGATGGCCGTGCACGGCGACGGGAGCGGTCACCGGGTGGTCGGCTCCTACCTCACCGAGAACGACTCCCCCCGGGGCGCGGCACTGGCCGTGCTCAATGCAACCAACCGCATCCTTGGCAACCGGTTCTTCATGCGGTAAGGCGGCCGCCCGGTCTCGGCGTCCCCCTCAGTTCGCCTCAGCTCCCGCGGTTTGCGCACCCGAACGCCCCCCGAACCTGCCCGCGGGCTGGCTCGGACCGGGCAACCCGTTCCTCCGCAATTCCGGAGTAGGGCGATGTCGCGGTTCCTCCTGTTGCTGCTCCTTGTCTGCGTGGCCGCCTGTGGCGGCCGGCGATCAGTTCCTCCGGTGGCCCCCGCGGCTTCCCGCGCCGGAGCCCACACGGCCCCCGGCACGCGTCAGACGTCAGCGACCGCACCCGCAACGGTCTCGACCCCCGATCAGGCGCTGTTACCGCCCGCGCCCGCCCTCGATACGCTGGTGCCACCGGAGGAGCTCGCCGCCGAGCTCCGGCTCTCGGCCGACAGCGCGGCCGACGAGGCAGTGCTCGAAGCGCTCGACGACGCCCGCCCCGCGGACGACGATACCGACGAAGCGCTCCCCGCCACGCCGGTCAGCTGGGACATCGACGTCGATACCTACCACGACCACGACCGGGTCCAGTATTACCTCGACTTCTTCCAGGGCAAGGGTCGCGAGCGCATGGGCATCTGGCTCACGCGCATGCCGCGCTACGAGGGCATGATCCGCGAGCGCCTGCAGGAGCAGGGGCTGCCGGGCGACCTGGTGTACCTGGCGCTGATCGAGAGCGGCTTCTCCAACTCGGCCACGAGCCGGGCCAAGGCCGTCGGCATGTGGCAATTCATGAAGGGCACGGCGAAGGGCTACGGGCTGCGCGTGGACTCGTGGGTCGACGAGCGGCGCGATCCCTACCGCGCCACTTCTGCGGCAGCCCGATTTCTCCGGCAACTCAACGACCGGTTCGGCTCGCTCTACCTCGCGGCCGCCGCCTACAACGCCGGCGCGGGCAAGGTTTCCCGCGGCGTGCGCCGCCTGCCCGACGACGACGCCGACTCGCTCAACTCCGACGCCACCTTTTTCCGCCTCTACGACACCAAGCTGCTCCGCCGGGAGACCAAGGACTACGTGCCGAAGCTGATCGCCGCGGCGCGGATCGCGAAGGAGCCATCGCGCTACGGATTCGCCGTCGAAGCGGCCGAACCGGCAGCGTACGATTCGATCGTCGTGCCAACGATGACCGGGCTCGACGTGATCGCCCGGCTGGCGGATACGACGGTCGCGGCGGTGCGCGAGCTCAATCCGCAGTACCTGCGCCTCGCCACGCCGCCGGGCGTGCGCTCGGTGGTCCGGATCCCGTCGGGGCGCGGCCCGACCACGCTGGCGGCGTACGAGCAGCTGCCGCCCGCGCGTCGCATCACCTTCCTCGAGCACACCGTCGCCCGCGGGCAGACGCTGAGCGGCATCGCGGCGCGGTACGGCGTGAGCACTCGGCTCGTCATCGAGGCCAACCCGCGGGTTCGCGGGCGGAAGCTCAGGCCGGGCCAGCGCATCATCGTGCCGACCGGCGGGGCCATCTCCAGCTCCGTCGCGCGCCGGATGGCGGATCCGGTCGAGCCGGCGGCGAGCAGTCCCAGCGGATTCCATCGCGTTCGCCGCGGCGAGACCCTCTCGGGCCTGGCCGTGGAGTACGGTGTCACCGTGCGCCAGCTGCGTACGTGGAACGCGCTCGGAGAAAACGGGATGGTGCGGGCGGGCCAGCGCATCCGCGTCGCCGCGCCGGCGGCGCCCGCGTGCCCGATCGGCGACTCGCGTGGCGAGCGCCGAGGCGACCGCCACGATGAGCGGCGAGCGGATCCATCAGGTGCGACGGGGGAAACGCTGACGGGCCTGGCGAAACGCTACCGCGTCTCGGTCCAGGCCCTCAGGGAAGCGAACGGGATGTCGTCTGGCGACGCCCTGCGTGCGGGCGTCACCCTCAGGATTCCGGGCTAGGAACTTTCGGAGCTAGCGCCAGCCCGCCGCGCGCGACGCTCGGCGCGCGGTAGCCCTTGAGCACGGCGTCGGAATAGCCGTTGGTCGGGTCGCCGCCCTGGGCCAGGATGTCGGCCACCTTGGCCGGTCCACGGTTGTAGGCCAGCAACGCCAGATGCGTGTCGTGGTCGAACTTCCCCAGCAGATCGTTCAGGAACCGGAAGCCCACCCGCAGGTTCATCTCGCGGTCCGTCATCAGCGCCCGCTCGGTCACGCCCGGCTCGTAGAAGCGCGCGGTCTTCACCTGCAGCTGCGTGTAGCCGATCGCGCCCATCGAGCTCCGCGCGTCCGCCTTGAAGTTGCTCTCGATCTTCACCAGCTGAAATCCGAGCGCCGGATCGATCCCCTCGCTCAGCGCGATGTCGTAGATCGACGCCGCCAGATCGGCGGGAATCTGATACTTGGCCGAGTTGTCGATCACGGCGGTGGCGCGGTCGAGCTGCAGCCGCATCAGGTCCATCTCGCCGTGGGCGGCCGCGAGCTGATCGCCCAGGCTTCCGATCCGGCGCGCGGCGAACCCGCGAGTCCGGCGATCTTGGCCGCGTCGGTGGCGCGCACACCCTTCGTCCAGCCCGCCAGCGTGCCGATGACGGCCGCGAGGACCAGGAGCAGCCCGCCGCGGACGAGCAGCATGCGCAGCGTGCGTGGGCCGGGATCGTTGTACTTGTCGGTCGGTCGTTTCACAGGCCAACCTCCTTACTATGAGAAGGCCGCATCCTCCGGAACCTACGGATCAGAGCGGCGCCAGTCTCCCCGGGTTCCACCGGTCTTGCTCGTCAGTCGAATGCCTTCGATGATCATCTCCCGATCGATCGCCTTCACCATGTCATAAACTGTCAGGCAGGTCACACTCACCGCGGTGAGCGCCTCCATCTCTACTCCTGTGCGCCCCGTCACCTTGGCCGTTGCGGTCACTCGCACGCCCGGGAGTTCGGGCGCCAGCCGGGCCTCGACCGTCACTACGTCTAGGCCCAACGGGTGACAGAGGGGGATCAGTTCCCCCGTCCGCTTCGCCGCCATCACCCCGGCCACTTCGGCCACCGCGAGCACGTCGCCCTTGGCGACGGCGTTGGCGGCGACCTGGTCGAACGCCTCCCGGGACATCCGCACCTGCCCTTCGGCCACCGCCGTCCGCTCGGTCTCGGGCTTGCCCCCGACATCCACCATCCGCGCGCGGCCGGCCTTGTCCACGTGGCTCAGGCTCACAGTACCTCCGCCAGCTCCTCGCCCAGGACGGCGAGCAGGATCTGCGGGTTGACGTTTCCGTACGCGGCCTCGCGCGCTTCGGCCACGCGCGCCATCGCCTGGAGCAGCGAGGACGGATCGCCGCGGCGAAGCAGGGCGGGCGGCACCGGCCGCCGGGTCGCCTGGCCCAGGACGCCGCGGGCGGCTTCGCCCAGGGTGTCCGCCAGCGCGTCGAGCATCGCGGTGAACTCGCCGCGGGCCGAGAAGGGCGGCTGCCTCAGCGCCCGCTCGTAGAGCGCGCCCGGTCCGGCAAGCACCGCCTCGAGCAACTGGTCGGCGGCCTGGTACGCCTTCCCGGTCTCCTCGCCCGCCGCGAACGCCTCCCCGATCGAGCCGGCCGCGGCGGAAACGCGCGCCTCGAGCGCCTGGGGCGCCAGCGCGGGCTCGATCTCCCGCTGGAGGAACCCGCGCACCTCGGCGTCCGACAACCGCTGCAGCCGGACCGGCACCGCCCTCGAGCGGATCGTCGGCAGGAGCCGCCGCGGGTCCACCGTCGTCAGCACGAACAGGCTCCCGACCGGCGGCTCCTCCAGCAGCTTGAGCAGCGCGTTCGCCGCCTCCTGACTCGACTCCTGCGGGACCAGTCGCTCCGCGTCACCGATGATGAAGATCCGGGCCCCGCCTTCGACCGACGTCAGCGCCGCGCGCTGGTGGAGCAGCCGGACCGTGGCCATCGAATGGCTGGCCATGCCGTCCGGCGGTCCATAGAGCGGCTTGGCGCGCCGCTCCTCCATCACCTCGGCAATGGCCTCGGCCGCCTCGCCGACGGCCTTGTCCGGGTCCGCCGCCTTGGGGCGCGGAATCGGGACGAACCAGTGGAGGTCCGCGAACGCCAGCCCGTCGACCAACCGACAGGCCCGGCACTGTCCGCAGGGCTCCGACTCCCGGCGCTCGCACAGGACCAGCTGGGCCAGCCACAGCGCCAGGCGCTGTTTTCCGACCCCAGCCGGGCCCGAGATCACCAGCACCTGGGGAAGCCGTCCCGATCGAACCGCCTCGGCGAGGCGAGAGCGGGCTTCCTGGTGGCCGGCGATGGGCGGCAAAGGCATGGGAGGAAGGTAAGCGGTGGGAGGGTTTTGGCTACCGAGAGACGTGTAACATCTTTTTCAACAATGACTTACAGTTGCGTGTCGACATTACTTTGCGTCGTAAAGTGCAGGCGCGCCACACTGTGGACTTGTAAAGTGAACACTTGCTCACACGTAACTTGCAGCAGCAGGTGCTCACATCGAACGGCGCGGCTGGCGGGCCCAGCCGGCGCCCTCGGCCATCTTGACCTATCTGCACGCCCCACTAGCTTTACGCCGCGACGCTGGTGCCCACAGTCGCATCTTTCCCGAGTAGCTCAGTTGGTAGAGCAGGTGACTGTTAATCACCGGGTCGGGGGTTCGAGTCCCTCCTCGGGAGCTTAGACGGCGGGAGCAAGCTTCCATGGGGCAGGGCCCGGTCGTACCGGGTCGCTGCCCCATTCCTCTTCTACCCGCGGGACCGCGCTTCCGGAATGCCCCTCTCCACCACGCAACGATTTCGATGGGGACTGTACGGCGCTACGGTACTGGCCGGACTCATCGTTGCGATCGGTCTCATCAACACCAACGCGCTGACGCGCCGCTCCGCCTGGGTACTCCGGAGCGCGTCCACTGCGAGAGGAGCTCGAAGCCCTCCAGGCGGCCCTCGTGGACGCGGAGACCGGCCAGCGAGGCTTCCTGCTCACCCGGGATCGGCGCTACCTGGACCCCTACGTGCGCGCGGCGCCCGCGGTGGACCGGCACCTGGCGCAACTCAACGAGCTGCTGGCGACGGAACGTCGCTGCAGCACGCCGCCTTGGAGTCCCTCCAGCCTCTCATCGGCGCGAAGCTCGCCGAGCTCGATCGCACCATCGCGCTCGATTCTACGGCGGGGCCCGGTGCCGCGAGCGAGCTGGTGAGCAGCGGCGTGGGCAAGGCGGCCATGGACTCGATCCGCGCCGTGGTCGCCCACATGCGGGACCGCGAGCAGGACAGCCTGACCGCCCGGACCGAGGATCAGCGCCAAACCGCGCGGCTCAGCGCGGCGGCGCTGCTCGGTGTGATGGTGCTGGTCGGCGCGCTCAGCCTGGTGGACGGCGCATCGTCGAGCGCGACGACCGCGAGCGTAGGGCGGCGACGGCGGAGATCCTGCGGCTCCGCGATCTGGCGGAGGAGGAGGCGGCCCGGTCCGCCGAGGAGACCGTGCGGGCGGAGGACGAAGCGGCGCGGGCGGAGGAATTCGCGGCCCAGGCGGAGGAATCCCGCGAGCGCCTCGAGGCGGTCCTCGCGGGAATCAGCGACGGATTCCTGGTCATGGACCGCGACCTCACGGTCCTCTTCGTCAACCCACAGGGCGCGGAGATGCTCGGGCGTTCGGCAGCGGAGCTGCGGTAGCAGCAGCTCTGGGCGGCTGTCCCAGCGGGTCGCGGCGGGGAGCTCGATCGCGCTCTGCGCCTGGCCCAGGAGACGCGCGACGTCGTACGGATCGAGACCAAGCTGCCAGGAACCGGCCGGTCGTTGTCGGCCCATATCTATCCGGCGGGCGACAACCTCTCGGTCTTCTTCCAGGATATCACCCGCCGAACCGAGGCCGAGAGCCGAGTGCGCGAGGGCGACGAGCGCCTGCGCGTGGCGATCGAGGCCGGCCGCTTCGGAGTCTGGGAATGGGACATGGTCGGTGGCCTGGTCACCTGGTCCGACCGCACGCACGAGCTCCATGGCATCCCGATCGACAGCTTCGGCGGTCGCCTGGAGGATTTCACCACCCTGGTGCATCCCGACGATCTCCCGCGGGTGACCGAGCTGATCCAGGCCGCGACCCGAGACCGGATGCCGTATGAGGCGGAATTCCGCGTCCGGTACCCCGACGGCTCGGTCCACTGGCTGTCCACCGCGGGCCGGGTGCTGTACGCGCCCGATGGCCGGCCCAGCCGAATGCTCGGAGTGGTCTGGGAGCGGACCCAGCAGCGCCTCGAAGAGGAGATCGCGCGTCACGCGCAGCGGATGGAGGCGATCGGCCGCCTGGCCGGCGGCATCGCGCACGAGGTGAACAACCAGATGTCGGTGGTGCTCGGCTTCTCTCAGTTCATCCTCAAGCGTACCGACCTGGCGCCGGACCTCCGCAGCGACGTCGGCGAGATTCACCGCGCCGGCGAGCGGTCGGCGGCGATCACGAGCCAGCTGCTCGCCTTCAGCCGGCGGCAGCTGCTGCGCCCCGAGCTGCTCGACCTGGCGGATGTGGTGTCCCACTTCGAGCGGGTGCTGAAGCGCACCGTTGGCGAGCGCGACCTGCTCCTCCAGCTCGGCGTTGCTCTGCCACGGGTCGAGGCCGATCGCGGCCAGGTCGAGCAGATCCTCCTCAACCTGGCGCTCAACGCGGCCGACGCGATGCCGGACGGCGGGCGCCTGACGATCTCGGCGACGGAGGTGAAGTTGCCGCAAGGGCTCGGAACGATGGGGCAGGCGTCGCGGTGGTAAGCGGGCCCTACGTACGGCTCACGGTGACCGATACGGGGCACGGGATGGATGCGTCGGTCCTGGGCAATGTCTTCGAGCCGTTCTTCACGACCAAGCCGATGGGAAAGGGTACCGGGCTGGGCCTCTCGACGGTGTACGGCATCGTGAAGCAGAGCGGTGGTTACGTGTGGATCGACAGCGCGCCTGGCGCCGGGACATCGGTGCACCTGGACTTTCCGGTGGCGATGGCGCCGCCCACTGCGGAAGCACCCGAGCCGGCGCTCCGCGTCACCCCGGCCCGCGGTCTGGTGATGGTCGTGGAGGACGAGCCGGCGGTTCGTGCGATGGTGTCCCGAGTGCTGCAGGAAGAGGGGTACGAGGTGGTGGCCGCTCAGGACGGGCAGGAGGCTCTGCTGGCGTTGGCGGACCGGAACGGCGTGCGCCTCGTTGTGAGCGACGTGGCCATGCCGGTCATGAACGGCCGCGAGTTGGGCGACAGGCTGGCCCTGACCCACCCCGGTCTCCCGGTCCTGTACATGTCGGGCTTCGCCGACGACGAGATCATCTCCCGCGGCCTGCTCGAGCCGGGCCGGCCGTTCATTCAGAAGCCGTTCGAGTCGGAATTGTTCACGCGCCGAGTGGCCGAGCTGCTGCAGCTGGTTGAGGGCTGACGACCGCTCGTGAGCGAGCATTGCGGTTCAGCGCGCCGTCATCTCACTGAAGGCATATGTTGGTCGCCAAGGGATTCGGTGTCAACGGCACCCAAGCCGTGGCCCCCGCGAGGCTCGTCAGTTGGCGACTCACTCCCGTTTCGAGCGCGAGGTGCCCCACGCCTCTACCCACTGTCTTGCGCGCGAATCTCCCCCGTCTCAACGATGACCACGGCATGGCCATCGAGGGTCTGCGGGAGCCGGGCGACTAGGGCCGCGCTGCGGCGTATGACGAGGATCTGCACCACAGGTTCCCCGTTTGCGACGCCTTCGGCTACTCCCACGACGCCAGGAATCTCGAGCAGCTCCGCCGAGTGGCGCTCGATGGTTGCGGTGATGGACACGGGTGCCCCTGAGTCAGCCGTGCCACCGGCCGGCGGCCGGTGGCACGAGAGGGTGGCTGCGAGCAGGCCCGCCGCGATAACCGCGGGCCGATGAGCGATACGACGCGTGTGGCCTCGCCGTTACTCGATGGTCAGCGTCGTTCCGAGCCGCTGACCCAGCGCGGACAGCACGGCATCGATGGGATTGCCGATCGTCGTGTTGCCTGAACCCGCGAACAGCAGGGCGACGGGGTTCGCGCGGTGATCGTCGGTCACGATCAGCGAGCCAGAGTCGCCGGCACCGCTGAAGGGGCCGCCGGTGCTGCCGATGACGACCTGGTGCAGGAAGGTGGCGATGCCCTTCGAGTACCGGACCTTGATCGCCGCATCCACGCCGGTCACGCTGCCGTGGGTGAGCACCGTCGTCCGTCCGTACTTCTGCACCGCCATGTTGAGCGTCGCTGCCTCGGGAGCCGAGCTCGGCGTGCCATACCCGTTGCTGGGCGTTTTGTTGTCCACGGTTGCGCTGGTGACGAGGGCGGCGGCGGCGTCTACGGTATTCGTGGTGTTGGCGAAGGTGAGGGGCACGAAGGTCGCGAGCGTGCCGATCTGATCGGCCGCCGTCGCGCGGCATCGGAGATCCGCCTGGCCCGGCTGAATGATCGGGTCGCCGATCTGCCCCGCGTTCTCGACCGCGTACACGTGGTTGTTGCTCAGCGCGTAATAGCTGCCGTTCGCCCCGTGCAGCCGCGCGCCCAGCGTTCCCGTCGTGCAGAAGGCGTGGAGATAGACCAGGTCGTTCAAGTTGCCGGACGAGACGCCGATCGGAACCGGGCGATCGAACGGCTGCGTCGGGTCGGTTCCTCCTGATCCGGGCTTCACAGTGGGAAGGATCGCCCGGATCTCGCCGGTAACCTGGGTCTCGACCGGCACGCCGTCCAGCGACTTGGCGACACTGGCCGCCCCCGGGCGCACCAGGTAGACCTTGACGACCGCGTTGCCGTCCCGGCCGAGGCCGACGGCGGTGCCGACCACACCTTCCTGCCTGAGCAGTTGATCCGTGTAGTGCGCCTTGGCAGCGAGGGCCGCGCGCAGGTCCGGCCCCTGCGCGCCGCGCGCGAGATCCGGCCGGTCCGTAGGGGCTGTCGTTTCGTTCCGGTCGGAGCAGGCGAACATGGCTGCGGTGCCGAGCGCGAGGGCCGCGCCCGTAAGCGTAAGCCGAAATCTGCCGAGCATCATCTGATCCTCCGTTACCTGGGGTTGAGCAGGTCAGCCGGGCGAGACGTGCCGGCGGACCAGCGTGTCCCTCGAATCCCGCGATCTCCTTGGCTCTGCACAGGGAGCGAAGGAACGCCGGCCGACTCACGGCGCCACGCAGGCGCGAAGTAGGTCTCGAATGAGGTGGTGACGCGTGGTCCGTGGCTCGATCCAGTCACCGCGGGGCCGTCCAGCTAGGCACCGATGCCATCGCGTGGCCGCCAAACGCCCGAGCCGGTCGGCACACCGTCGGTCGCTTCGAGGCTGGCTGGGTAGTCATCGAGCCACCGGCTCTAGCATGTAGGACCGGGCCGGGAAGTGTCAAGGACCATGGGGCATCGCGTCGGAGCTGTTCGCCCGCCGCGTGGCCGAGCTGCCTCCGCCCCGGGCCCGCTGACGGCCCGCTCCTCGGGGCCGGCCGATCCGACTACCTTTCGACCATCACCCCACCAAACCCGCGAGGGAGGCCCGATGTCCAAGCGCGAAGATCAGCGGCTCGCCGCGCTCGCCAAGAAGAACGCCGAGAAGGTCGTCCAGCCGAAGGGCGGACAAATCGGTCCAGTTCGATCCGACGCTGCGCCAGCGGCACGGCGAGGAAGATCCCGAGACCCGGCGGCTCTTCAAGGAAATGAAGAAGCGCGAATTCTGATCGGGCTCAGGCCTGCACGATCTCCAGGTCGCCGGGGGAAAGGGCGACCTCGCCGTGCCCTGGGACGTCCACCGTCACCGAGTCCTTGAGCGGACCGGTCGGCGGCCGCCGGATGCGGGACACCTCCACGATCGACCCGACCTTGCCGACTACCCGGGCCACTCCGGAGCGCAGGATCTTCGCCCGCTGACCCGGCACGCAGTCATTGATGTGAGACATGCCTCCGCCTTTCTGAGCGTCCCGCCGAAGTTCGCCGGCTGTGTGAAGCCCTGCCGCCTCAGCGTCCCCGCGGCCGGCGGATGACCGGCCTCGCCTCTCCACCCAGCTCGTCGTCGTCTCCCGAATTGCGCTTGGCCACCGGCCTCCGGTTGGGCGCGGGCCGCGGCGGGGTCGCCGCCGGAGTCGCGCGGCGGGGCGCGGGATCGAGCACGGGCTTGTTCGCGGCGGGCGCCGGGGAGCGGGACGGCACCGGCGTCGTGCTGTTCAGCGACTCCGAGCGCGGACTGAGCCGCCACACGGACGGTCTCGAGCGAGATCTGCAGCGCTTCGCGCACGCGCGCGTCCATGCGCGGCGACTCGATGGCGAGCACCGCGCGGAGGATCTGGCGCGCGGTGTCGACGCCGACCGGCAGACCCAGCTCGCCGAGGCGCTCGCAGAGCAGCTCCACCGTCTCGAGGCTTGGCTCGTGGATGGGGGCGGGTGGCGGCGGCGTCGGATGGCTCATCGCTCGTGCTCCCTTCGGATCAATCGGGCCTGGTGTCATCGAGGGCACGCCAGAGGTACCAGCTGGCCACGGAGCGGTATGGCCGCCACCGCTCGGCGCGCCGGCGCAGGACATTCGGATCCGCGAGCCCGCGCCGGTTGATGGCCCGGGCGAAGCCCTTCCGCACGCCCAGGTCGCCCAGCGGCAGGACGTCGGGCCGGCCCAGCCGGAACAGCAGCAGCATCTCCACCGTCCAGCGCCCCACGCCCGCGCACCGTGGTGAGCCGCTCGATGATCTCCTCGTCGTCCATCCGGCGGACGCGCGCCATGCTCGGCACGGTGCCGTCGAGCGTGCGCGCCGCGAGGTCGAGGATCGCCAGGGTCTTCGCCGCCGACAGCCCGGCCGCGCGCAGGCGCTCGGGCGGCGTGTCGAGTATGTCCTGCGGCCGGGGACCGCGGCGTGGCCGGTACAGCAGCAGCACCCGGCCCAGGATGGTGGCCGCGGCCCTGCCCGAGAGCTGCTGGTAGACGATCGACTCGAGCAGCGCGGCGAACATGCTCTGCGTCGGCTCGGGGCGCATGGTGAATGCGCCCGCCCGCGCGATCAGCTCGGCGAGCCGGGGGTCGGCCCCGGTCAGGTGGCGGCAGGCGGCCTCGGGGTCGTAGGCCAGCCCGGTGACGGCCATGGTGATGCCCATGGGGTGGAAGATACTGCGGTCGGGCGGGCGGGCGGTCGGGCGGTCAGGCGGTCAGGCGGTCAGGCGGTCAGCGCGAGTCAGGCGCGAAGATCCACAAGTTCAGTTACGTCAGTCACCCTGAGCCTAGCGAAGGGGCCATGCGTCGAGGCATGCCCCTTCGCTCCGCTCAGGATGACGAGCTTTCAGGATCTCGCGAACTCTTTAGCTGACCGCCTGACCGCCTGACCGCCTGACCGCCTGCCCGCCTGACCGCCTGACCGCCCGCCCGCCTTGACGCCACGTCCACCCGGCGTTCGCTTTGCCGCATGCATCCTGACGAATTCCGCCGCCACGCGCACGAGCTGGTCGACTGGATGGCCGACTATCTGCGCGACGTCGGCACCATGCCCATCACGCCCGCGGTCGCTCCGGGCGACATCCGCCGCCAGATCCCCGCCGCGCCGCCGATCGACGCCGAGCCGTTCGAGGCCCTGTTCGACGACTTCCGCCGCGTGATCGTGCCGGGCATGACCCATTGGAACCATCCCGGCTGGTTCGCCTACTTCCCCGGCAACAACAGTCCGCCGTCGATCCTCGGTGAGATGCTGACCGCGACGCTCGGGGCCCAGTGCATGTCCTGGGTCACGTCGCCCGCGGCGACCGAGCTGGAGCAGGTGGTGATGGACTGGTTGCGGCAGATGCTGGACCTGCCGGCGGGCTGGGTGGGGGTCATCCAGGACACGGCCTCGACCGCCACGCTGGTGGCACTGCTCACGGCCCGGGAGCGGGCCACGGCCGGCCGGGCGGGAAGTCACGGCCTCGCGGCGGCCGGCGCGCAGCTGACCGTCTACGCGTCGCGCGAGGCGCACTCCTCGATCGACAAGGCCGTCAAGCTGGCGGGCTACGGGCTCGAGCACCTCCGCTCGATCGAGACCGACGACGTCTTCGCGCTCAGGCCCGAGGCGCTGGCGCGGGCGCTCGAAACCGACCGCGCGGCCGGGCTCCGGCCGGCGTGCGTCGTGGCCTCGGTGGGCACGACGTCCTCGACGGCGATCGATCCGCTGGTGCCGATCGCCGAGCTCTGCCGGAAGCACGGCGCGTGGCTGCACGTGGATGCCGCGTACGCCGGCGCCGCGGCGATCGTGCCGGAGCTCCGGCCGATGTTCGAGGGGATGGAGCAGGCCGACAGCATCGTATTCAATCCCCACAAGTGGCTGCTGACGAACTTCGACTGCACCGCCTATTTCGTCCGCGACCCCGCCGCGCTGCTCGGCACCTTCCAGGCGACGCCGGAGTACCTCCGCACCTCCTACGACGCCGACGTGGTCAACTTCCGCGACTGGGGCATCCAGCTCGGCCGGCGATTCCGCGCGCTCAAGCTCTGGTTCGTGATCCGGAGCTACGGCGTCGACGGGCTGCGGGCGATCATCCGGCGGCACGTGGCGCTGGCACGGGAGCTCGCCGGTTGGGTCGAGGCCGATCCGGAGTTCGAGCTGATGGCGCCGGTGCCGTTCGGGCTGGTCTGCTTCCGGTGGCGGCCGGCGGGGCGGTCAGAGGAGCAGCTCGACGCGCTGAACGCGCGGCTGCTGGCGGCGGTCAACGCCGGGCGCGAGCGCTACCTCACGCACACCAGGCTGGGTGGGCGGTACGCGATCCGGCTCGTGGTGGGGCAGCGGGGGACGGAGCGGGAACATGTGAGTGCGGCGTGGGAGAGCGTGCGGAGGGGGGTGGAAGGGTTGAGGTGATGACGGCCGGGCCTCAGTCCCGCGCGACCTGCGTCGTGTCCGTCAGCGCCCGCATGAACGCGATCAGATCGCGCTTCTCGCGGGCGCTCAGCCGGAGCGGCTCGGGCGAGAGGGTCTGGTTCGGCAGCGCGATGCCGATCCCGGCGCCGCCGCCGCGATTGTAAAAATCC
This sequence comes from uncultured Gemmatimonadales bacterium, assembly GCA_963833905.1. Classification (GTDB taxonomy): domain Bacteria; phylum Gemmatimonadota; class Gemmatimonadetes; order Gemmatimonadales; family GWC2-71-9; genus CAVVWJ01. The sequence goes on from CAWHZQ010000002.1 coordinate 49,369, forward strand.
ACCACATCTTCCAGCGTCCGGTAGACGCCATTGTGCATGTACGGCGCCGTGAGCTCCACGTTTCGGAGCGAGGGCGTCTTGAACGCATGCTGGTGGACCGTGGCATGATCGAAGCCGGCGACGCCGGGGTCGGAATCGATCCGGGCGCCGGCGGTGTCCGGCCGCGAGGGAACGCCGATCACCTCGGGCTCGGACTCGAGCAGCGTCGGCGGAAGCGCGCCGCCGAACACCGGCGCGAAGTGGCAGGTGGCGCAGGCGGCCTTGCCCATGAACAAGTTGAAGCCCCGGCGCTCGGAGCCCGTGAGCGCGGTGGTGTCGCCCTGGACGGCGCGGTCGAAGCGCGAGCCGAAGCCGGGGAGCGAGCGCACGAACGCCGCGATCGAGATCTGGAGCCGCCGCTCCGTGAGCGCTCCGGGCCCGGTCTCCCCGAACGCGGCCGCGAACTCCTCGGCCACGGCCGTGTCCCGCCGCAGGCGCGCCACCGCGGCGCCGATGGGCTGGTTCATCTCCCGTGGGTTGGCCATCACCATCGCGACCTGATCCTCCAGACTCCGCGCCCGCTGGTCCGCGAACTGGAACGGCTGGACCGACGCGTGGAGCAGCGTCGGCGTGTTGCGCACCCGGCCGGGACCAGGATCGGTCCGGGCCAGCCGCAGCCCGTCGGTGAACGCGCGTCCAGGTTGATGACAGGTGGCGCAGGCCCGTGTACCGCCGGCCGAGAGGGCGGGATTGAAGAAGAGCCGGCGTCCAAGCGCCACCACACGCGGGTTGAGGGAAAGGTCGGAGGGTGCGTAGTAGACCGGGTCGATGGCGCCGGCGTCGAAGATCGTGTTCGTCTCGCCCGACCAGGTATGCGGCCGCTGGATGCGCGCGACGCGGAGGGCGGATTGGTAGGCGGTCAGCGCGCGGCCGGTCGGTGCGGCATGGCGGACAAGAAAGCCGAGCCGGTCAAAGCGGTCGAAGTCGGGGTGGTCCTGGAGCTCCGCGATGGCCGCCCCGAGCCGCAGGTCCAGCTCGGCCCATCGGGACCTGGCGATCGCATCGGCGCCGGGCTCGTACGCGGCGGCGGCTTCCCGCACACCCCGCAACGCCTCGGCCGACTCGCGGATGCCGTCTCCGGTGACGGTGGCGTCGAAGCCGGCCAGCCCGAGCGCGGATACCCGGGCCAGCTCCTGTCGCAGCGCGTCGAACAGCCAGGCGTCGGCGTCCACGCCGCTGCGTGCGCTGCTTCCGGAGGCGCACGAGCGTGGGGCGCATGAATCTGATCTGGGCGGCGACGACCGAATCGCTCTCCGCCGCCGGCTTGGGAAACAACACTCCCTCGATCACCTGCAGGCCCGTCGGCGGCAGGACGCCGTCGGAAGCGTACTCGTTCACTCGAGGGAGCGGGGGTCCGTTGATCGCCAGGTCCGCCTCGGGCATCTCGTACGCCACCCGATACTCGATCCGCTTGTATGCGGTCCGCGCGGCTCGAAACGCCCGCTGCGCGCTCTCACCGTCGCGGGCACGGGCTGCTTCGGCAAGGCGACCAACCCTGACCTCGAGACTGTCGAGCTCGCGGAGGTAGCTGGCGCGAAGCCGCTGCTGCGCCGAGACAGTTGCCGCTCGGCGAGGCGGCCGGCGGCCTCCGAACGAGGAGACCGCCGGCCGGTATCGCGAGCAACAACAGCAGACGGAAGGACGCGCGGCATCAACTGCCGGGCAGCCCCAGGTACAGCAACTGGCCACCCTCGCTGCCCACGTCCACGCGGGTGTCGCCATCCTGGTAGGAGAACGGCAGCGTGTGGGCCTGCACGTCGAACAGCCAGGTGCCATCGCCCAGCCAGGACGAGGCGTCGATGATGCCGCTCGACTCCCAGCACGTTCCGGCAGCCTCGGTGCAGACGACCCCGGTGAACTTCTCGGTCTCCAGCTCCGCCACGGCCGCCGGCGCGCCCAGCGAGCCGTTGCCCTGGATCTTGAAGTTCCAGATCCGCTCCGGCCGATTGAAGTCGGCGTAGGCCGGGTCTTCCTGCAGCATCAGGCTGTGTCCGCTGACGGCGATATTGTCGGGTGACGCCCAGTCGCCCGCGGCGACGCCGCGGGAGCGGGCCAGCAGCACGATCTGCGCGTCATGCGTCGGATCGGCCGCGTCGAGGTCCAGCCGGTAGATCGAGCCGAAGGGATCGCACACCTCCCCGCCGCAGAGCGCCAGGTTGTTGCCCGTATCCACGAAGTAGACCGAGGGCTTGCCGTTGGGCGTGCCCGAATGACGGGCATAGTCGAGGTCCTCGAGCCGGACGAACTTGAATGCACCGAGCTGGTCCACGGCGGTCTGCAGATCGGCGGCGCTGAGGCTGGCCGCGTTGGGCACCTCGACGAACGTGCCGGTGATCGCCGAGCCCGGGGTGAGGTTGCCGGAGGCGGGCACCTGCGCCGAGGTGAAGACGAACAGCTTGCCGGCGCCCGTGAGCACCGCGCCCGGGTTGTCGGCCACGTACAGGTAGAGCTCCGAGCGAGCGGCCGACCCGAGCGACGCCGGGCTATTGTCGTCGGTGCCGATGAGCACGGCCTTGGCCCCGAAGCCCGGCACGGCGATGTAGTTCTCATGCTGGAACCGGCCGAGGCCGGGAAGCTTGCGGGTCTCGCTCCCGTCGTTCTTCACCGCGAGCTGGATGCCTTCGGCCCCGCCGCTGGTGGACTCTTCGCCGGTGAAGAACCAGCCGGCGCCGAAGCCTTCGTCGCTGCCGATGAAGGTGGCCGAGCAGAGCCGCTGGAACAGGAACCCGGCCGCCTTGCCGGTGATCGGGTACGAGCCGCCCTTCACGCTGAGCGTGGCGGGATCGAGCACGAGCCGGGAGACCCGCGAGAACGGAAATTTGCCGCCCACGCCGCCGCTCGTGATCTCATGGTTGGAAAAGAGCACGAGATCGGCGCCGTCCTTGTAGGCGCCAAGCCCGTCGGGAATGGGCGCCCAGACGCGCTGCTCCGGATCGGTGTTGCTCTCCTGGCCGGGGAGCGGGTCGCCGACGCTGAGGATGGGCTTGAGCTGCGCCTGCGGCAGCAGTGCCCGCGCCAGGGAGGGTTGACTCGTGACGAAGCCGGTCTGGGCGGCCTCGAGCGGTTGAGTGGAAGAGAGCGTGTCGGTCTGCTTATCGCAGGCGAGGAGTGCCGACGCCGCGGCGGCCGTCAAGAGGCACGGCAGAACGCGCATGTGAGGTCTCCGGGAAGAGGAAGCGGAAGTCCGATTCGACGAACGCCAAGACTCCGCTTCTCCGGTCACCCGGAGCCCCGATTCAGGTCTGCATGTGGTTGCGATTGCGCAAAGAACAGGTCACGGCGAAAGAGCCGCGCCGTGCCGGTGAAGTCATCCCGCGAGCGCCGTGGCCGCGGCCGGCTCGGGGAGCAGGGGTCGGAGATAGCGCCCGGTATGCGAGGCCTCGACGCTGGCAATCTCCTCGGGTGTTCCCTGGGCTACTACGCGGCCACCGCCGTCGCCGGCCTCGGGACCGAGATCGACGACCCAGTCGGCCCGCTTCACGACATCCATGTGGTGCTCGATGACGACGACGGTATGTCCCGCGTCCACGAGTCGGTCGAGTACCTGGATCAGCACGCGGACGTCGTCGAGGTGGAGTCCCGTGGTCGGCTCGTCGAGGATGTAGAGCTTCCGCCCATCCCGCTTGCCCGCCTGCGTCAGCTCGCGCGCGATCTTGAGCCGCTGCGCCTCGCCGCCGGACAGCGTGGTGGCCGGCTGTCCCAGGCGGAGGTAGCCCAGCCCGACCTGCTGCAGCTGCCACAGCGCGGCGCCCAGTTTCGGCTGGTGCCGGAAGCGGGTGATGGCCTCGTCGACCGTCCACTGGAGCACGTCGTGGATCGAGTGCCCCTGGATCCGGACGTCGAGCACGTCGCGGCGGTACCGCGTGCCGCCGCACACCTCGCAGGGCACGAACACGTCGGCGAGGAAGACCATCTCGACCTGCACGTGCCCCGCCCCCTCGCAGGCGTCGCACCGCCCGCCCGGCAGGTTGAACGAGAAGGTGGCGGCCGAATACTTCCGCTCGCGCGACAGCGGCTGGGCGGCGAACAGCTCGCGGATCTCGTCGAATGCCTTGATGTAGGTGATCGGATTGGAGCGCGGCGAGCGCCCGATCGGCGACTGATCCACCAGCAGCACGTCCTCGAGCAGCTCCCACCCGGTGAGCGAGGCCACCTGGCCCACCGGCTCGCCCAGATGGCTCTTGGCCGAGTGCCCGCCGTGCAGGCGGCCCTCGAGGCCGCGGTAGACCACGTCGTGGAGCAGGCTGCTCTTGCCGGAGCCGCTCACGCCGGTGATCGCGGTGAGAGTCCCGAGCGGAATGTCGGCATCGACGCCCTGGAGATTGTGGAGGGTGGCGCCGCGAATCCGGAGCCAGCGCGGCCCCGCGGGCCGGCGCAGGCTCGGCACCGCGATGCGCTTCTCGCCCGTGAGGTACTGCCCCGTGAGCGATTGCCGCGCCGCCGCGACCGGACCGGCATGCACCACGCGCCCGCCGCGGTCGCCGGCGCCGGGGCCGAGCTCGAGCATGTAGTCGGCCTGGCGGATCGCGGCGAGATCGTGCTCGACGACGACGACGGTGTTGCCGGCGTCGCGCAGGCGGCGGAGCAGCGACAGCAGCCGGTCGGTGTCCCGCGGATGCAGGCCGACCGAGGGCTCGTCGAGCACGTAGAGCGTGTCGACCAGGCGGGAGCCAAGGGCGTTGGCGAGCGAGATCCGCTGCGCCTCGCCGCCCGAGAGCGTGCGGGTCTGGCGGTCGAGCGTGAGGTAGCCGAGCCCCACGTCCCGCAGGAAGCCGAGGCGGGCGGCGAGCTGGTCGACGATGAGGGCGGCGACTTCCCGCTCGAACGGCGTCAACGACAGCCCCGCCACCCACTGTTCGATCCCGTCGATCGACCGGCACGCCACGCCGGCGATCGTGTCGTCGCCGATCCGGACCGCGAGCGCGTCGGCGTTGAGCCGGGTCCCGCCGCAGGCCTCGCAGGTCCGGGCGAGCTGGTACTGCCGGAGGAAGACTCGGATGTACTGCTTGTAGCGTTTCTCCTCGAGGTCCTTGAGGAAGGGGAAGATCCCGACGTAGCGACCCTTCCGGCCGCGCAGCAGCTCGCGGCGATGCGACGCCTTGAGCTTGTGCCAGGGCTTGTCGGGGTCGGCCCCGAGGCTCCGCGCGAACTCGAGCAGGAGCCGGCGGCGCGACTCGTAGCGCGGCTTGGTCCAGGGGTCGATCGCGCCGCCGGCCAGGCTCCGCGCGGGGTCGGGCACGACGAGCGATTCGTCGTACTCGAGCGTCGCCCCGAAGCCGTTGCACTGACTGCAGGCACCCCGCGGGTTGTTGAACGAGAACAGCGCCGGCGTGACGGTGGCTGCCGGGGTGTCACAGGCGCTGCAGGCGGGGAAGCGCGTGAACCGGAGCCGGTCGGCGCCCGAGGGAAGCGGCGGGACGAGCACGATCGCCGCGCCTTCGCCTTCCTGGAACGCCGTCGCCACCGACTCGGTCACCCGGCCCGCCGCCGCCGGCTCGGCCACCAGCCGGTCGACGATCACCAGGAGCTCGCCGGCGCGCGTGAAGTCGAGCCCGGGCGGCAGCTCGTCGAGATGGTGCGGCACACCGTCGGCCAGGACCCGGACGAAGCCGAGGGCCCGGAGATTCTCGGCCACGGCGTCGTGGGTGAGGCGGGCGACCGGCGGGAGCGGAAAGGCCACCTGGATTCGCCCGCCCGGGACGGCGGCCAGGACGTCGTCGGTTGCGCTCTGCGGGGTGTCGAGGCGAACCGGCGCGCCGCAGACGCGGCAGAAGCTCCGGCCGACGCGGGCCCAGAGCAGGCGGAGGTAGTCGTACACCTCGGTGGCGGTTCCCACCGTCGAGCGGCTGCTCACGGTGGGATTCCGCTGCTCGATGGCCACCGACGGGGCGATGCCCTCGAGGTGATCCACCAGCGGCTTCGGCATCCGCTCGAGAAACTGCTTGGCGTAGGTGGAGAGCGATTCGATGTACCGCCGCTGGCCTTCGGCATACAGCGTGTCGAAGGCGAGCGTGCTCTTCCCGGAGCCCGATGGGCCGGTGATGACGGTCAGCGCCCGGTGGGGGATCTCGACCGTGATTCCCTGCAGGTTGTTCTGCCGGGCGTTGACGATGCGGATGACGGACATCGATCGAAGAATAGGGGGTTCGGGGAAAGTTCGGGAGGCGGCGGGAAGGACGGAAAGGACGGAAGGACGGAAGGACGGACGGAGTGCAGCCGCGTTGCGCCGTCATCCCGAGCGCAGCGAGGGATACTGCGAGGCCGAGCTCGAAGCTCCGGGTGAGAAGGTCCCTCGCTGCGCTCGGGATGACGAAGCTTCCGGCGTCCCCTCTGTCCGTCCTTCCGTCTTTCCGTCTTTCCGTCTTTCCGTCCATCCGTCCCCCCCTTTACCTTTCCCCCTTCATGTCCCGACTGCTCACCCCCAAGTTCCTCCTCCGCGGCTTCGAATTCTCGGTCCTGGCCTCGCTGGTGGGGTTCGGGATCACGCTCGTGTACGGGAACGACTTCCGGGCGTTCCTCCGGGGCATCGGCCGGATCCACTGGGCCTGGCTGCTGCTCGGCGTGGGGCTGGCGTCGATGGACTGGCTGGGCGGCGGGCTTCGGAACTGGGTCGTGGCGCGGCACGTCCACCCGAATCCTTCGCTCAAGGGGATGATCCTGGCGGGCGGGATGGGGGCCTGGGCAGGCTACATCACGCCGCTCAATTCGGGCGCGGGGCCGATGACGATGTACACCATGCGGCGCTACGGGGTGCCGCTGCCGGTCGCCGTCACGTCCACCTTCATGAGCTTCGTGGCGACGATCCTGTTCTTCGCCATCGCGGGGCCGCTGGCGCTGCTGTTCGGCGCCGGGCGATCGCTGGGGCAGCGGGGGAACGTGCTGGGCCTCTCGCTGTACGATCTGTTCCAGGGGAGCCTGACCATCATCGCCGGCATCGGCGTGCTGATGGCCGTCGTGCTGGTCTTCCCCAAGATGGTGCGCGACCTGATCCACCGGATCGCGGAGTGGGTCGGGCGGCGGAGTCGGCGGGTGGCCCAGCGGCTGGAGCGGCTCAGGGAGGGGATCGACGCGGCCCACGAGAGCGTGATCGCCTTCAACAGTCCGGGCGGCTGGCTCGCGCTCTTCTGGGCGACGCTGCTCTCGGCGCCCTCGCACGCCAACAAGCTGCTCGCCGGCTACGTCGCGCTCCGCGCCCTCGGTCTCCACGCCAACTTCGTCGACATCCTCCTGATCCAGACCCTGGTGATGTTCCTGCTGTACTTCGCGCCGACGCCGGGCGCCTCGGGCATCGGCGAGGTGCTCTCGGCGGCGGTGATGAGCTCGTACGTGCCGCGGGAGCTCACGCCGATCTACATCCTCATCTGGCGGCTCATCCTCACCTATTTCACGCTGGCATTCGGCTTCTTCGTGTTCTCGAGCTGGATACGGCAGGGCCTGAAGGGCGTGGACCACGAGGTGCTGGCGGAGCCGGCCGGGTAGCGCGATGAGCGAGACTCTCGACGACTCGGACGGCGCCGGCCGCGGCTACGACGCGTCCCTCCTCCGCCGGCTGCTCGGCTACCTCCGGCCGTACCGGTGGTGGACGCTGGGCGCGGTGCTGCTGCTGATGTCGCAGTCCGTGCTGGCGCTCATCGGTCCGCGGCTCACCCAGCACGCGCTCGACGTCGCCGTGCCGCACCACGACCTCGGCCTGCTCGGCCTGCTGACGGGCCTGTACCTCGCGACGCTGCTGGCCGATTTCGTGGTGGAGTACGGCGGCACGCTGCTCACCTCGTACATCGGGCAGCGGGTGATGTACGATCTCCGGATGCAGATCTTCGGGCACCTGCAGCGCCTCAGCATCAGCTACTTCGACCGCAATCCCGTCGGACGGCTGATGACCCGGGTGACCTCCGACGTCGAGACGCTGAACGAGCTGTTCTCGTCCGGCGTGGTGACGATCTTCGGGGACGCGTTCACCCTCGTGGCGATCATGGGGATGATGCTGGCGATCGACGTCCGGCTGGCGCTGGTGACGTTCGCGGTCATTCCGCTGGTCTGGCTCACGGCCAGGATCTTCCGGCGGCGCGTCCGCCAGGCCTTCGGCGACATCCGGGTGCGGCTGGCCCGCCTCAACGCCTTCCTGCAGGAGCGGCTGAGCGGGATGCGGGTGGTGCAGCTCTTCGGCCGCGAGGAGGACACGGCGCGCCGGTTCGGGGTGCTCAACCGGGATCACCTCGAGGCGCATCTCCGCTCGATCACGATCTACGCGGTGTTCTTCCCGGCGGTCGAGGTGCTGACCGCGGTGGCGATGGCCCTGCTGCTCTGGTACGGCGGGCTCCGCGTGCTCGACAGCACCCTCACCGTCGGCGTGCTGGCGGCATTCATCCAGTACACCCGCCGCTTCTTCCAGCCGCTGCAGGACCTGAGCGAGAAGTTCAACCTGCTGCAGAGCGCGATGGCCTCGTCCGAGCGGATCTTCGCGCTGCTCGACGAGCCGGTGACGGTGCGCGAGCCCGACGCGCCCGTGGCGCTGCCACGGCCGGTGCGGGGCGCGGTGCGGTTCGAGAACGTCTGGTTCCGGTACAGCCCGACGGGCCCGTGGGTGCTCCGCGACGTGTCGTTCAGCGCGTCGCCCGGGCAGACGATCGCGCTGGTGGGGCACACCGGCGCGGGGAAGACGACGATCGTGAGCCTGCTGCTCCGGTTCTACGACCCCGAGCGCGGCCGCATCACGGTCGACGGCGTGGACATCCGCCAGCTCTCCACCGCCGACCTGCGCTCGATCATCGGCTTCGTGCAGCAGGATCTCTTCCTGTTCACCGGGGATATCCAGCACAACCTGACGCTGGACGCTCCCATCCCACCCGAGGCGGCGCGCGAGGCCGCGGAGCGCGTGGGCGCCGACCGCTTCATCGAGCGGTTGCCGTCGGGCTATCATCACGAGCTGGGCGAGCGTGGCCGGAGCCTGAGCGTCGGCGAGCGGCAGCTCCTGAGCTTCGCGCGTGCGCTGGCGCTCGATCCCACCATCCTGGTGCTCGACGAAGCCACCAGCTCGGTGGATGCGGAGGCCGAAGCGCAGATCCAGCGGGCCATCGCCGAGCTCATGGCGGGCCGCACGAGCCTCGTGGTGGCCCACCGGCTCAGCACCATTCTTCACGCCGACGAGATCCTGGTGCTCCACTACGGCGAGATCCGCGAGCGGGGCAGCCATCGCGAGTTGCTGGCCCAGCGCGGCCTCTACGAGCGGCTCTACCAGCTCCAGCTGCGTGGCCAGGAGGATCGCAAGATTGCCTAACCCAAGTTTGCTTGCGCGGTTACAGGCCTCGGGGTACGTTTGTCGGCGACCAGCTTTTACCTCAGGATCCGATCGATGATGCACCTCGAGATCGGCGGCGCACGAGTCCCGGTGCCCGCCGGTGAGACGATCATAGGATCGGCGCCTGGCTCCGCCATCGTCCTCGAAGGCGAAGGCGTACAGCCGCGCCATGCCATCCTCCTGGGCACGCCCCAGGGGGCCGCCGCCATTCGCGCGGCCGGCCCGGGGGTGGACCTGCTCGTCAACGGCGTGCGGCTCGGCGCCGACCCCACCCCGGTGCTCCACGGCGACAAGATCCAGATCGGTCCGCACGAGATCCTCGCCGTCGACGACCGCCGCATCGGTCACACCCAGCTCTTCGACTCCGGCGCCTTCACCGACCTTGCCCCGTCCGCCCGCCCCGCCACCGGTGGGCCCTCGGGCGGCCGGCTGGTGTGCCTCACGGACGGGCGCGAGTACACGATCAGCGGCGAGCGGCTGGTGTTCGGCCGGGACGCCAGCTGCGACGTGGTGGTCGGCGGGACCGAGGTCTCGCGCCGCCACGCCGAGATCGAGCGGATCTCCGAGGGCTACGTCCTCAACGATTTCAGCGTGAACGGGACCTACGTGAACGGGGAGCGCGTCGGCCGGCAGCACCTGCTGGCCCGGGCCGACGTGATCCGGATCGGGCACGACGAGTTCCGGTTCTACGCCGACGTCGCGTCGCCCACGACCCCGCGCCCGCGCCGCAGCGTCCGCCGCAGGTGACGGCGCCGCAGCCCCCGACCGGGGCGGGCGCGCGCCTGTCCGACACGATGCACGGCCTGCCGCCATCGGCGCTCAGCGCCGCCGCCACGCCGACGCAGCCGCAGGTGGCGCCGCTGGCGTCGCTCCTGGTCCGGAGCGGCGCGCTCAAGGGCCGGCGGCTCCCGGTCAAGGTGCCGATGGTGAACATCGGGCGGGCGGACTTCAACGACGTGGTCATCGCCGATCCGAGCGTCAGCACCAGCCACGCGAAGCTGCAGCGCCGGGACGACGTATGGGTGCTCACCGACCTGGGATCGACCAACGGGACGTTCGTGGAAGGCGAGCGGCTGTCGGGCGAGGTAGCGCTGGGGCCCGGGACCACGGTCAAGTTCGGCGAGGTCGCGGTGCTGTTCGAGCCGCTGGACGAGTCGGCGCCCATCCGGCGATCGTCGGGGACGCAGGTCCTCTCGGCGATCCTGCCGTCCGGCGGCGGGACCGGCCGGGCGTCGGCCGCGGCCGATCCCGCGGTCACCGATCCCGCGCCGTCGATCCCGACGCCGGACTCGACGCCCCGGACGCGCCGCCCGATCCGCGCCTCGACGCCCCGCGCCAGCGGGCCACCGGCCTGGCTCATCACCGCCCTCGTGCTGGCCGGCGCGGCGGCGGCCTACTTCATCCTGCGCTGACCCGGGGTCCTGTGCACTTCACCTGCGCCGCACGCACCGACATCGGCATCGTCCGCTCCGGGAACGAGGACAACTACCTCATGCTCGCCGAGCGGGGCGTCTTCATCGTCGCGGACGGGATGGGGGGACATGCGGCGGGCGAGGTGGCGAGCGAGATGGCGGTCCGGATCACCTCGGGCCAGATCGGCTCGCTGCGCGGCCTGTCCGACGAGCAGGCGGGCGACCGGGTGAGCACCGCCATCCGGGCCGCCAACGACGCGATCTTCGAGCGGACGCTCGCGGAGCACGACAAGCGTGGCATGGGGACGACGGCCACGGTGCTGGTGCTGATGCCGCGGCGCTACCTCATCGGCCAGGTCGGGGACAGCCGGGCCTACCTGCTCCGGCGCGGCGAGTTCCAGCAGCTCACCAAGGACCACTCCTACGTGCAGGAGCAGGTGGATGCGGGACTGCTCACGCCGGAGCAGGCGCGGGTGCATCCGTACAGCAACGTGATCACCCGGTGCGTCGGCGCGAGCATGGACGTGGTGCCCGACATCTACTTCGGGACGCTCGAGCAGGGCGACGTCCTGCTGCTCGCGTCGGACGGCCTCACCGGCATGCTCGAGGACGAGCAGCTGACCCGCATTCTCAGCGCCGACGGCGGGCCCCAGCACTGGGTCGACCGGATGGTCACCGAGGCCAACCGCCGGGGCGGGCTCGACAACATCACGGCCATCGTGATCCGCATCGACTCCGTCGAGAGCAGCACCGGCGAGCACACCACGGCCACCGCCGCGGCGGAGTCGAAGTAGTCAGGGCCCCGGGGAAATCTTCCGCACCAGCTTGATGTCCGCCCGCACGTAGCGCCCGTCGTTCTCGAACGGCACCCGCACGAACCCGTGTTTCTCGTACAGCCGGATGGCCGGCTGGAGCCGGGTGTTGGAGACGATCACGATCTCCCGGACGCCGGCGGCGCGCGAGAAGGCGACGCAGGCGTCCATCAGCAGGTCGCCGTACCCCCGCCCCCGCGCCTCCGGCGCCACCGCCATCTTGGCGATCTCGTGCACATCGGCCGAGTGCGGCATCACCGCGCAGGTCCCCAGCACCTCGTCCCCGTCCACCACGAAGAAGATCTGGCCGCCCGGCGCCACGATCTTGCCGGCAGGATCGGCGAACGTCTCCCGGTCGGCGTCCTCGAGCGTGAACCAGGTCTCGATCCACTCGCGATTGAGCCGCTCGAAGTCGCCGCGCCAGCGCTCCTGGTAGGTGACGACTTCCGCCATCAGTGCCTGGCGTAGGAGGTCGTCTTGCCGTCCCGGTCGAACGCGAGCACCTCGTACGGCTCGGGCGTATCGCCGGGCACGGCCATGCCCGGGGTGCTCTTCGGCATCCCCGGAACCGCGAGCCCCGCCACCGCCGGGCGCTCCTTCAGCAGCCGGCGGAGATCGGCGGCGGGCACGTGGCCCTCGACCAGGTAGCGCTCGAGGAGCGCGGTGTGGCACGAGCGGACGCCCTTGGGCACGCCCATCTCGTCCTTGATCGCGTCCATGTCGCTCTCATCGTGCACGTCCGGCGCGAAGCCGCTGGCTGTGAGATGGTCGACCCACTTGGCGCAGCAGCCGCAGCTGGCGCTCTTGTAGACCGTGATGGCCGTCGGGCTTCCGGCGGCCTGGCCCAGCAGCCGGCCGACCCCGAGTGAGGCGATCGCCACTCCGGCGGTCTGCGCGACGAAGGTGCGTCGGGTGATCATCGTGCGGTGCTCCTCTCCAGCAGTGGGGATTGCTCGTCCAGCCGCCGGCGCAGCTCCGCCGCGGGGATCGTCAGCAGGTCGGGGACGCCGCGGAGCGCCGTTCGCGGCGTCCCCGCCACGAACACGCGCAGGCGGCGGGCGCTCCGATAGAGCTCGTCGGCCACGCGCGGGAGGCCGAGCTGTCCCGCGCGCCCGGCGTCGGTCAGCCGCTCGACCGTGCCGCTTCGGGTCCGGAGCGGCAGGTCCACGCCGAGCATCGAGGAGCGCGCCGGGAAATCTAGCAACAGCTCGCCGGGTGCGAGGCCCACCTCCCGCGCCAGCGCGTCCTCGACCCGCTCGAGCAGGTCGGCGTCCTCGCTGATCCAGGGCTCCGTCTCGGCGGGCACGTCGCTGGCGGAGAGGTCGAGCGCGCGCTTATGCAGCCGCCGGGCGCGGATGGCCGCGGCCAGCGCGTTGCCGTCGCGGGTGATCAGCTGCTCCATGAGCCCGTCGTCGGTGGCCTCGGCGATGGCCTCGACGGTCACGCTGCCGCGCGCGACCGCGCCCCGGACCGCCCGCTTGAACATGCAGGTGGCCGACCGGACGGCGTGGTGCCAGTACACGTTCCGGTACATCTGATACTTCGCGAAGAGGAGCGACTCGAGCGCGCTCACTCCCTTTTCCTGCACGCCCACCTCGTGGCGCCCCGCGCCGGTCTCGACCAGGGTGAGCGTCGCCAGCAGCCGGTCGACGTCGACCGTGCCGTACGGGACCCCGCACATCCGGGCGTCGCGGCTCAGGTAGTCGATCTTGTCGAGGTCGAGCGATCCGGAGATCAGGCCCTGCAGCGCGCTGGCGCTGGTGCCGGTGATGAGCGCGCCGAGCGTGTCGGCGTAGCCGGGGCCGCCGATCTCCTCGAGCCGGCTGCCGAGATCGCCCTGGCGCAGCTTGGCCACGCCCGAGCGCCTCGTGGGAGGGGAATCCCGCTTCCTCCAGCGCGTGGGAGAAGGGGTAGTGCCCGATGTCGTGGAGCAGGGCGGCGAGCCGGACCGCGAGACAATCGGCGGGCGGCACGTCCTCGAGCTCGCCCCGCTCCTCCAGGCTCGCGAGGGCGCGACGCGTCAGGTGGTAGGCGCCGAGGGCGTGCTCGAACCGGGTGTGGGTGGCGCCGGGGTAGACGAGGAAGGCGTGGCCGACCTGGCGCACGTAGCGCAGCCGCTGCACCGCCACCGTGTCCAGCGCGAGGAGCGCGGGGCGGTCGAGGCGGATGTTGTCCCAGAGGGGATCGCGGATGACTTCGAGGTCTTTGGGGTCGCGGGCGTCTGGCATCGGTCGGAGTCTAGGTGTCACCCTGAGCGAAGCGAAGGGGGCATGCCTCGACGCATGCCCCCTTCGCTCTGCTCAGGGTGACGACGGGAGAAGGGACGCGCGCCGACGTCAGGCTTTCGGCGCCGCCGCCGCCACGGCCTCCGACACCTGCCCGCGGAACTGCTCGAAGTTCTGCGTTGAACATCCGCGCCAGGTCCCGCGCCCGCGCGTCGTAGGCCGCGGGATCGGCCCAGGTGCCGCGCGGCGTCAGCACGCCGGCAGGGCACCTCCGGCACGGCGGTGGGCACCTCGACGCCAAAGACGGGATCCTTGACGAAGGTGGCCCCGTCGAGCGCCCCGGACAGCGCGGCCCGCACCATGGCGCGGGTGTGCGCCAGCTTCATCCGGGACCCGATGCCGTACGGTCCGCCCGTCCACCCGGTGTTGACCAGCCAGACCTTCACGTCGTGCCGCCCGATCCGCTCGCCCAGCATCCGCGCGTAGACGCCCGGATGCATCGGCAGGAACGGCGCGCCGAAGCAGGCCGAGAACGTGGCCGTCGGCTCGGTGACGCCGCGCTCGGTGCCCGCCACCTTGGCGGTGTAGCCCGACAGGAAGTGGTACATCGCCTGATCGGCGGTGAGCCGCGCGATCGGCGGCAGGACCCCGAAGGCGTCGGCGGTCAGGAAGACGATGTTCCTGGGATGTCCGCCCGCGCCGCTCGGCTGGAAGTTGGGGATGTAGTGGATCGGGTAGCAGGCGCGGGTGTTCTCGGTGAGCTGATCGGCGTCGAAATCCACCGCGCGGGTGGCCGGGTCCAGCACCACGTTCTCGAGGACGGTGCCGAACATCCGGGTCGCGGCGTAAATCTCGGGCTCCGTGTCCGGGCGGAGGCGGATGACCTTGGCATAACAGCCGCCCTCGAAATTGAAGACCCCGCGATCGCTCCAGCCGTGCTCGTCGTCGCCGATGAGGCGGCGGGACGGATCGGCGGAGAGCGTCGTCTTGCCGGTGCCCGAGAGGCCGAAGAAGATCGCCGTATCGCCGTCCGGGCCGATGTTGGCCGAGCAGTGCATCGGCATGACGCCCTGCGCCGGCAGCAGGTAGTTGAGCGCGGTGAAGATCGACTTCTTCATCTCGCCCGCGTACCGGGTGCCGCCGATCAGCACCAGCTTCTTGCCGAAGTGAATCACGATGAATGTGCCGCTGCGGGTGCCGTGGCGCTCCGGATCCGCCTGGAAGTCGGGGGCGTGGAGTACCGTGAACCCGGGGCGGAAGTGCGCCAGCTCGGCCGGAACGGCGCGGATGAACATGTTCCGCACGAACAGCGCATGCCACGCATTCGGCGTGATGAAGCGGACCGGTACGCGGTACGCCGGGTCGGCGCCGCCGAACAGGTCCTGCACGTAGAGCTCGCGCGCGTCGAGGTAGCCCCGGACGTCCTCGTGCAGCCGGTCGAACGCCTCGGGCTCCAGCCGTGGATTCTTCTCCCGCCAGATCCGGTCGGCGGCGCCGGGCTCTTCGATGACGAACTTGTCCTTGGGAGAACGGCCGGTGTGGGGCGAGGTGACGGCGGTGAAGGCTCCGTGATCGGTGAGCTGTCCTTCGCTGCGGCGGAGCGCGTGTTCGATGAGCGCGGGCGGCGTCAGATTGGCGTGAATCCGGATCGGGAAGAGGCCATGCTCGACGAGGGTGAGACTCTCTCGAGGAACTGCGCTCGTCTCGGTGCTCATACGCTCCTGGGCGCGTGGCGCGCGGCAAGGGACTCGGGCCGGCGAGGAGGCGCCGGCCGACTGGCCGGAATTATCGGCAGGCGGGGCGTCGGGGGCAACAGCGTGGCGTAATTGGTTGTCGGATCAGGGGTTGGCTAGCAATGGGGCCGCTTCTGGGCTATGGCCCCTTCGCTTCGCTCAGGGTGACGACCTTGAAAGGCCTGCCCGCCTGCCCGCCCGCCCGCCCGTCAGGGCCCGACCGCCTCGACATTCGGCGCCACGTGGTAGATCTGTCTCCGCCGTCGCCAGGTCGCGATCACTCGGTGCGTCCACCGCGGGGTCGGCAAACATGAGATCGGTGGCCGTTGGCGAATGCTCGCCAGATGCCGAGCGCGTGGCCCAGCTCGTGGGTGGTGGTGAGCGCCAGGCAGGCCGGGCAGGTTGGGCGCGTTGGGCTCGGATCGCGGATCGATGAAGACCCGAACCGGGAGCTGGAGCTCGCTGTGATCGTCGCTGATGTCCAGGTCGGTGGCGCCGGCGCACTCCAGCGCGAGGGCGCTGTGCAGGCGCGTCCGGGAGAACTGGACGCCGGGCGCCGAGCCCGCGCGGACGATCACGTCGGCCGTCGCCGAGTCGCCGACGATCGTCGCGTCGAACTCGTTGTACAGGAACGCGCGTCGCCAGGCGGCGATGGCCGCGGGGACGTTCACCGGCAGGCTGGCGGCGTCCTCCACCCAGATCCGGACCGGCAGCCGCTCCTTCGGCCAGTGGAAGGAGAGACTGTCGTTGCCGGACCCGCTCGCCGCCGGCACGATCAGGCGCCACTCGTAGAAGTCGTTCCGGATCGGCGTGGCGATGTCGCCGCACGCCGCGCCGGCGACGACGAGCCCGGCGGTGACCCAGCGAAACCGCGCGGTCATCGTGCACTCCGGGAGAGGCCGACCGAGAGCGACACCCGGCTCACGCCCTGCGTCTGGCGAGAAGCCGCGCGCGTCGAGCGCGTCGGTCGTGAAGCGGTGGAAGTCGTAGCTCAGCGTGGTCATGAGGTCCCATTTGGGCAGCACGGGCCGCCGGTAATCGACTCCCGCGCCGGCCAGGAATCGCGTCGTGCCGCCGTCGCGGAAGATCCCCTCGTCGTCCGCCGGCCAGTAGGTGATGCCGCCGGCACCGACGTGCCAGCGGAACCCCCTGTAGCATCGGGCCCTCGAGGCCGAGCTGCAGGGTGGCCGTGCGGAGCGTGCCGAGGTCGGTGTTGCTGCCCGACTCGCGGCTGTGGAACTTGCCGGAGACGAGCGTGCCATCGAGCCCGACCCGATAGCCTTGCGTCCCGATCGGAAGCGAGGCGCCGAGGGCGAGCATCGGCGCGATCGACTGGCGCACGCTGATCTCGTCCACGATGATGTCGCGCAGGAGGGTGCTGGCGCCGACCGCGCCCACGCGCGCGTGGTACTCCAGCTGGGCGTGGAGGGCCGGACGCGCTGGCCGGCAGCAGCAGGGCCAGGAACAGGATTGTCTTTGGCATGCGGGGAAGATGGGCCGGGCCGTGCACCGGGTCAACGCGCCGGGCGCACGCGCGCATAGGCGCGAAGACGTCGCAGCATGCGACGGTCCTGGGTGACCTCGTCGTCGCCCTTGGGCGTCTCCAGGACCTTAATCACCCCCGCGAAGCGTGGCTCGCGCATGATGCGGCGGAACGGCTCGGCGCCGAGCGTGCCTTCGGCGATGAGCTCGTGCCGGTCGCGGCGCGAGCCGAACGGCGTCTTCGAGTCGTTGAGATGGAGGCAGCGGAGCTGCGACAGCCCGATCGCGGCCTCCCACTGCCGCCAGACGCCGTCGAAGTCGCGCACCAGGTCGTAGCCCGCCGAATAGAGGTGACAGGTGTCGGCGCAGAAGGCGATGCGCTGCCGCACGTCCTCGCCGATCGCGGCGCGCAGCTCGGCCAGCTCCTCGAACGTGCTCCCGAGCCCCGTCCCGGTGCCCGCCGTCGTCTCCAGCAGCACCCCGACCGTTCCCGGCACCGCGCGGAGGCAGCGCGAGTAGGACTCCGCGTTCCGCCGGATCCCCGCCGCACGGTCGTCGATGAAGTTGCCCGGATGGGAGACGACGAAGCGGATGCCGAGCCGCTCCGAGCGCTCGAGCTCGGCCCGGAACGACTCCTCCGACCGTCCGCGCAGCACCGGGTCGGGGGAGGCGAGGTTGATAAGGTAGGAGTCATGCGACACTATATGGGTAATGCCGGTCCGCGCCACTTCTCGGCGGAACGCGTCCGCGGTGTCCTGTCCGACCACCGGCTCGCGCCACTGACTGGGAGTCTTGGTGAATACCTGGATGGCAGAGGCCCCGATGGCCAGGCCGCGCGCCAGCGCCGTCGCCACGCCCCCCGATGTCGATACGTGCGCGCCGAGCATCTCGGCTGTCGCCTGATGTGCCACTCCACCTCCATGGTTCGATGACCGGCGCCACGGGCGAGCCGCTGGTTGCGCCGCGCCTGCTGCTCGACGGCGACGCGTCCGCTCGGCCGGACGGCCTCGAGCGGGCGCTGACCCGCGCCGGATTTCACATCGAAGAAGTCGCGCCCACGCCGCATGGGACGCCTCCCGACGCGCTGCTGACGACGTTGCAGACCGCCGACCCCGAGCGCCTGGCGCGAAGTGCTCGCGCACGCCGCGACCGAGCCGCCGCGAGTGCTCGTCTTCGCGGCCGAGGACCGGGACGCCCCGGCCGCCGCCCTGGCGCTCGGCGCGGCGGACGCGCTCGCCGCGCCGGTCCATCTGCCGGACCTCTGCGCCCGGCTGATGGCGCGCATCCGTGAGCGCCAGTCCCCGACCGGCACGCCGCACGAGGCGCGGGTCCGGGAGTCCCTGCGCGACTTCGTCCAGCAGGCCCGTGCCGGCCTGCAGCCGGATGAGGTGGCCCTGGCACTGGTGCGGCGGCTCGGCCGGGCGCTCGGACTGACGCACTGCTCGTTCGTCGTGACCGGCGCGGGCGAGGACGCGGGGCACGTGATCGCCGACCTGTCGGACGGGCGATCCGAGCATGCGCGGCTCGACCTCGCCCGCTACCCCGAGATCCTCGAAGCGGTCAGGAGTCGCCGCACCCTCGCCATGCCGGACATGCACGCGGGCGCGTCGGGCGACGCACCACATGATGGTGATGCCGGTGGTGGTGGACGACGCGGTCGCCGGCGTGCTGCTGATGCGCGGGCCCGAGTCGGCACCCGGACTCAGCGCGGCCCAGCTCGGCCTGGCGGGAAGCCTGGCCGAGGCGGCGGCGCGCGGCCTGGACGGCGGACGTCCGGCTAACGGCGGGCCACGCCTCCCGCCGCCGGCGGCGCTCGATCGCCGGCTGCAGGAGGAGCTCGAGCGCGCCCGGCGCTATTCCCTGAGCTTCAGCCTGGTCCTGCTCCACCCGGAGGACCCGTTCGCGGCCGACGACACCGATCCGGTGGCCGAGGCGCGCCAGCGGCAGGAGCTCGTCGGCCGGATCCGGGGCGAGCTCCGCCTGCCCGATTTCGTCTCCAGCTACGGCGGCGACGAGCTGGCGCTGGTGCTGCCCGAGACCGGCGCCGACGGCGCCCGGCGCTGGGTCGTGCGGATCCGCGAGCGGCTGGACGGCGTGGCCGCCGGGATCGTCGCGTATCCCCACCCGTCGGTCACCGTGCCCGACGACCTGCTCGCCCTGGTCGAAGCCGCGCTCCGGCGTGGGCGGGCGCAGGCCGGCGAGCGGATCGGCGTCGCGGACTAGCGCCGGCGCTAGCGCTTCCGCAGCCAGGTCGTCGGATCGAGCGCGACCTGGTTCTCCCCGCGGATCTCGAAGTGCAGGTGCGGCCCGTAGTCGGAGTTCTCGCCGCCGACCGAGCCGACCGTCTGGCCCTTGGTGATGGTCGGCGCCCAGCTTGACCTCGGCCGACTGGAGGTGCGAGTAGACCGAGTAGTAGCCGTTCCCGTGCTCCAGCACGATCGTGAGCCCGTACGTCCCGAACTGTCCCACCAGCCGCACCTTTCCCGCCGCCACCGCGTGCACCGGCGTGCCCACCGCGGCCGCGATCCCGACGCCGTTCCAGCGGATGATCCCGCCGCTGGGCAGCGTGTCCCGCCCGAAACGGTAGACGATCGTGCCCTCGACGGGCCAGTCGAGCTTGCCCAGGCTCGCCGTGGTGATCGAGCCCGGCCCGGCGACGGCGCCGCGGAGGCCGCGGGCCGCGTCGTCCCGCCGGGCCCGCTCGAGCGCCGCGAGCAGCCCGTTGAGCCGGGCCTCGTCCTTCTGGAGCGTGGTCAGCCGCCGCTCGGTGCTCCGGGCCGAGCGCTGCAGCGACTCGAGCCGCCGCGCGCGGGCCTGCGCGAGATCGGTGAACTTGGCGACCTCCGCCTCGCGCTCCTGGCGCGAGCGGTCGAGCTGGGTGCGCACGTCGAGGATGGTGTTGCGCTCGACGACCACGCGGTTCCGGAGCTGCTCGACGTCGGTCACCAGCGCCCGGTCCTGCCGGCTGGTGAGGTAGAGGTACTTGTAGCGGCTGAGCAGGTCGCCGAACGACTCGGCGGCGAACAGCGCCTGGTAGGTGTAGAGCGTCCCGCGCTTGTAGATGTCGACCAGCCGGCGCTCGAGCACGGCGCGGCGCTCGGCGAGGTTGTCCTCGGCCAGGATCAGCTCCGCGCTCGAGCGGTCGAGCTGGCTCGCGAGCCCGCCGATCTGCCGCTCGATCTCGTTCACGATCCGCTGGGTCGACTCGCGCTGGCGCTCGAGGTTGCTGAGCTCGTCGTTGACGTCGTGCACCTGGCCCTGGAGCCGCTGCTGCTGCTCCTGCAGGCGGTCGCGCTCGCGGCGGATTTCCTGCAGGCGCTGGCGGCTGCGCTCGAGGTCGGTGTCCTGGGCGTGGAGGACGGCGGGGAGGATCGCGAGGGCGACAAGCAGCGACGAAAGACGGAACGACGGAACGACGGGAAGCGGGTCCGCTGCCCCTTTCCGTCCTTCCGTCGTTCCGTCCTTCCGTTCCCTCACACATGCCGCAGGTGTCGCCCCACGCTCACCAGGCTTCCCCCCAGCCCCAGCATCACGCCGAACACCACGATGCCCACCATCTGGAACGTCTGGAAGAAGATCAGGCCGGCGAATGCCCCGCCGGTCCGGTCGCGGAAGAGCAGGTAGCCGCCGTAGCAGAGCACCAGGGACAGGAGCCCGCCGAGCAGCCCCTTGAGCGCGCCCTCCAGCAGGAATGGCCCGCGGATGAACCAGTTGGTGGCCCCGACCAGCCGCATGATCGAGATCTCGCGGGCGCGCTGGAGCAGGGTGAGCCGGATGGTGACCCCGATGATCACCACCGCCACCGCGGCGAAGGCGAGCCCGATCACGAGCCCGACGATGCCGGTGACGTTGCGGAGGTGGTCGAGCTTCTGCACCCATTCCCGCCCGAACCGGACGTCGTTGATGAAGCTGAAGCCGCGGAGCCGCTGCGCCACGCGCTCCACGGTCGCGGCGTCGCGATTCCCCTCCTTGAGGCGCACCTCGATCGAGGCGGGGAGCGGGTTCACCTGGAGGTCGCGATAGGCGTCCCGAAACTCCACCAGCTCCCGCCGCGCCCGTTCGAGCGCCTGCCCCTCGGTGATGTACTGGACGTCCTGGACCTCGGGAAACGCCGCGATGTCCTCGGTGGCGAGCGTGATGGTCTCGGCCGGCGTGCCCCGGAGCACGAACGCCACGATCTCCACCCGCTCCTCGAGCCCGCGGAGGGCCTCCCGCAGGTTGATCGCCACCAGGCCGAAGAGGCCGAGGGTGAAGAGCGAGAAGGCGATGGTGGTGATCGAGAGCGCCGAGAGGAGCGGGGCCCGGCGGAAGGAAAGCAGCGCCTCGCGGGTGAGCAGCTTCACGGCGCCTCTCCGGCCTGGGCCTCGCTCGCCTCGTCTTCGGCGCTGTCGTAGACCACGCCGCCGTCGCGCATCTCGATCGTCCGGTAGTTGGCCTGGCGAACGAGATCGAGGTCGTGCGTCGCCATCACCACCACGGTGCCGCCGGCGTTGATGTCGCGGAGGAGCTGAAACACGCCTCGGGTGGCGCGCTCGTCGAGGTTGCCGGTGGGCTCGTCGGCGACGAGGATCGCCGGGTCGTTGACCAGCGCCCGGGCGATGGCCACGCGCTGCTGCTCGCCGCCGGAGAGCTCGCGCGGATAGGCCCGGCTCCTGGCGGCGAGCCCCACCTGCGTCAGCACGCGCATGACGCGCGCGGCGATGGTGTCGCCGCGCGCGCCGGTGACCTCGAGCGCGAACGCGATGTTCTCCGCCGCCGTCCGGTCCTCGAGCAGCCGGAAGTCCTGGAAGACGACGCCGAGCCGCCGCCGGAGCCGCGGGATCTCGTCGGCGCGGAGGGTGCTCACGTCGTAGCCCGACACCCGCACCTCGCCGCTCGACGGCCGCTGCTCGGCGAACAGGAGCTTCATGATGGTGGACTTGCCGGCCCCGGAGTGGCCGGTGAGGAAGACGAACTCGCCCTTGCCGATCCGGAAGGAGACGTCCTTCAGGGCCAGCGCGCCGTTCGGATAGGCCTTGTCGACGTGGGAGAGGCGGATCACGGGAGGGAAGCTAATACCGGCGCTCAGCCCTTGCCGAGCGCCTCCGACAGGTCGGCGATGATGTCGTCGGCGTCCTCGATGCCGCAGCTCAGCCGGAGGAACCCGTCCGGAATGCCCAGCGCCGCGCGCTGCTCGGCCGAGAGACCCTTGTGCGACGTGAGCCGCGGCTCGCTCACCAGCGTCTCCACGCCGGCCAGGCTCGGCGCGTGGGTGACCAGCTTCACCCGGGTGAGCAGGCGGTGCGCCGCCTTGGTCCCGCCGGCGAGCTCGAGCCCGACCATGCCGCCGAAGCCGTCGAGCACCTTGGCGGCAAGCTCGTGATCCGGGTGGTCGGCCAGGCCGGGATAGTGGACCTTGGCGAACGCGGCATGCTTCGATGCCCATCCGGCGACCGCGGCGCCGTTGGCGTTGTGCCGCGCCATCCGGAGCGCGAGCGTGCGCATCCCGCGGTCCACCAGCCATGCCGCGTGCGGGTCGATCGCCTGGCCCCAGAGGCGCATGAGGCGGTTCACCTCTTCCACGAACGCCGTGGAGCCCGCCACCACGCCGGCGATGACGTCGCTGTGGCCGTTGAGATACTTGGTGGCGCTCGTGATCACGATGTCGGCGCCGTGCTCGAGCGGCCGGAAGTTGATCGGGCTCGCGAACGTGGCGTCGACCAGGAGGGCGAGGCCGTACTCGCGCGCCACGTGCGCCACCGGGCCGAGGTCCACCACCCGCATGAGCGGGTTGGTCGGGGTCTCGACGAAAATGGCCCGCGTGGCCTTCCGGACCGACTTCCGCCAAAGCCGCGGCTGGTCGGGCCGGACGTAGGTCACGTCGATGCCGAAGCGCGTCAGCTCCTGGTCGAACAGGTGCTGCGTGCCGCCGTAGATCCAGCTGCTGCTGACCAGGTGGTCGCCGGGCCGGAGCACGGCGAGGTGCGCGAGGGCCGTGGCCCCCATGCCGCTCGAGAGGAAGATGGCGTCTTCGGCGCCCTCGAGCCGCGCGTACTTCGCGGCGAGGAGCTGCTGGGTGGGATTGTTGCCGTAGCGGCTGTAGAGGATGTCTTCGTCGCTGCCGACCGGGGCCACGAAGGTGCTGCTCTGCTGGATGGCCGGCGCGACCGGCGTCCAGTCCGGCCGCCGGTGGGGAACGCCGTGGATCGCCGTGGTCGACGGGCCGAGGCGGCGCGGGCTCATGCGATGGGCAGCGGCAGGTACCGGTCGTCCTCCGCGCGGAGCAGGCGATGGCCGGCGAGCGTCGCCAGCGCGGCCTCCGCGCGCGCCACGCAGCCAGTCCAGGACCGCCGCCAGCTCGCAGGCGGTGAGCGCGCCGCGGGCACAGACGCAGGCGAATGCCGCGCGCGCGTCGGGCGTCACCCAGCCCAGCAGCCGCGGCTCGGCGTGCTCCTCGCCCTGGGCCACGGCGGCCACGGCCAGCCGGTGGTGGGTGAGCACGTGCTCGATCGCCTCGTGCTGATCCTCGCGCAGTCCCCGCAGCACCACGTACTGGCCGCCCCGTCTCCCCGCCGGCCATGAGCAGCTTGGCCACGACCTCGTCGGCGCAGCTGAAATCGAGCAGCTCGATGCCGGAGAAGTCGAGCAGGGCGGTGAGGCAGTCGGAGCCCGCCATGGTCTCCTGAATGCGGTTCCGGATGGCGGCGCCGGTGGGGCGGGTGACGAGGTTCCGGTAGGGCGAGGCGACGGTCTCGCGCAGCAGGTGGCCGATGTGGATGGTCTGGATCATCGGGCCTCGGCGTCCTGGGCGGGGATGATGATCTGCACCTGGGCTCCGGGGAAGAACGGGAGATGCTCGCCCAACGGGATGTCCTCGTCCCACGGCGGCACGATCGCAAGGCGAGCCGTGCCGCTCCGAATCGAGATCTTGCCCTTCCACTGATCCAGGAAGCGCTTGATGAAGGCGAGGCCCTGGCCCCGGCCGGGGTCGCGGAAGCGGCTGACGCCCTGGATCAGCGCCGCCTCGAGGGCCGCCCCGTCGCCCCAGCGCTCGCCGAAGCGCTTGGCGTGGGTGCTCTCGAGCGACCGCCGGAAGCCGATCCCCGCGTCGCTCACCGCGATCACCACCACCCGCCGCCCCAGGCGACGCCGGAAGGTATACGCCTGCACCGCCACCCAGCCGCTCGTGCCGGCATGCTCCACAATATTCTGGCATGCCTCCGAAAGCGCCATACTGAACCGGAGCGTGGCCTTCATCTCGAGACCCAGCTCGCCGTGCAGGATGCGCGAGGCGCCCTGGGAGATCTTCTCGACCACCTCGTGCACGTCCTCGGTGGCGCGCACCGGCGTCACGTCGAGCAGCACGTCCGACGGCCCGGACGCGGCCGTCTTCGGCACCTTCCCGTGCAGCTCGAACAGCTCGGCCGCGTAGTTGAAGAAGCCCGCGCGGGCCCAGTAGCGCTTGACGTCGTCGTTCAGGGGCACCGTGAACAGCGGCCGCTCGCGCTTGGCCTCGGCCAGCGCCTGCCCGGCGGTGAGCATGGCGAGCAGGCCGTAGGGCGAGGACCACTGCGCGCCGCGGGCGTCGATCAGGATCTTCTCCTCCGGCGGCCACGCGCCGAACGCGCCGGCGAACTGCTCGAACGAGCGGTCGTCGAACGTGGCGGGCACTTCGACCACGCGCGTCATGGCACCAGCAGCTCCCCGCGGAGGTGGCGGCTCAGGCCGCCGGCGCCGCGGAGGGTGGCGTTGCGCGCGGCCATCGCCGTCGCGTGGCGCAGGGCGTCCTCGACCGGGTCGCCGGCGAGGAGGCGGGCGCACGCGGCGGCGCCGAAGACGTCGCCGCAGCCGGTGGGGTCGACGGCGTCGATCTGCGGGGGCGGGGATGAGGGCGGTAGGCGGACAGGCGGGCGCTCGGGCGGTCAGCCTGAGCGGAGCGAAGGCGCCGTGACTCGAATCGCTGGCGCTCGTCGCTTCGCTCAGGCTGTCGACTCCGACCGCGGACCGCCTGACCGCCTGACCGCCCGCCTGCCCGCCCGCCCGCCATCCCTCAAACCCCGCCGCCGCCACGTACGCCGCGCCCTTCGGCCCCAGCGTCACCACCAGCAGCGACGTGCCGGCGCCGAGCGCCTGGGCGCTGAGGCGACAACGGGTCCGGCGACAGCTGGCGCATCTCGTCCTCGTTGAGCTGGACCACGTCGAAGCACTCGAACCAGGCCGTCGGGTCGGCCAGCGGCTGCAGCACCCGCATCCCGTCGTGCTGCATGCCGAGAAACAGGCTGTGCAGGTCGGCGTAGATCGGGCCGCGGAACCCCTGTCGCAGGGCCTGCGCGGTGCCGAGCGCGAGCTCGAACCCCGAGATGAAGTTGAGATAGATCGCGTCGAGGTCCAGCACCATCGGGCCGAGCTCGGCCCAGGTCCAGCCCGGCACGCCGCCGCTCATCCGCTCGCACCGCCGCTCCGCCGACTGGTAGTGCAGCACGACCCGATTGTTGGGCGCCGGCACCTCGATGCACCGGCCGCCCGGTGTGAGCCGCGAGAGGCCCCGGAGCAGCTCGGCCGCCTCGGGGGCGAGGTCGCGGCCGACCTTGATGAGCGGCACGATCTCCCAGTCGGGCGGCAGGCTCGCGTCGAGCCCGCCGAGCGCGTAGGCGATGCCGCCCCACTCCTCGGTCGGCGGCGCCAGCGGATCCCGGCCGTGGATGAGGTCCCAGACGAGCGACCCGATGACGCCGACCTTAGGCACTCGCCGCCGTCTGATCCAGGAAGATCTTGGCCGCGCCGTAGACGCCGGCCGTGCCCGCCAGCTCGCCCGGCACGATGCGGCAGGCGGTCACCGCCGGCTTGAACGCGCGCCGGGCGACTTCGCGGCGGAGCGGCTCGAAGAGATGGTCGCCGGCGAGGGTCACGCCGCCGCATACCACGACCACTTCCGGGTTGAACACGTTCAGCAGGTTGCCGATGCCGACGCCCAGGAACTTGGCGGTGTCGTTGACGACCTCGAGGGCGAGCTCGTCGCCATCGGCCGCGGCCTGGTAGACGGTCTGGGCGGTGATCTTCCGCAGGTCGCCGCCCACCAGCGCGCGGAGCCGGCTCTCGGCGCCCGCCTCCATCTCCTCGACCGCGCGGAGGGCGATGTTGGGGCCCGACGCGTAGGCCTCGAGGCAGCCGTAGTTGCCGCACTTGCAGCGCCGGCCCTCGGTGTCGATCGTCGTATGTCCGATCTCGCCCGCCACGTCCGACGCGCCGTGGTAGAGCCGGCCGTCGACGATCAGCCCGCCGCCGATGCCGGTGCCGATCGTGATTCCGATCGCGTGTCGCGCACCGCGCGCCGCGCCGACCCACCATTCGCCGAGCACCGCGCAGTTGGCGTCGTTGTCGAGCGCCGCCGGCAGGCCCAGACGGTCGTGAATGAGCTGGCGGAGCGGCATGTTCACCCAGCCGAGGTTCGGCGTGAGCAGGACGATGCCGCGCTTGGTGTCGAGCGGGCCGGGTGCGCCCACGCCCACCCCGAGGATCTCGGCGCCGGGCGCCTCGCGCCGGGTGGTCGCGATGGCGCGCTCGGCCAGTCCCACGAGCCGGTCCACCACGTCCGTGGCGCCCGCCTCCGAGTGCGTCGGCTCGCTGGCCGAGGCCACCATGGCCGACCCGTCCTCGGCGACGCTGCCGACGACGAGGTTGGTCCCGCCGATGTCAATGCCGAGTACGAATCGCACCATGCGCCTCCACGGCCGACGCGGCCGCCACCGCTGCGAGGACGGACGCGACCGACAGCTCCCGCATGCAGCGGTGATGACCCAGGGGACAGACCTGCGGCCCATGCGCGGAGCAGGGGCGGCAGGCGAGCGACGGGTGCTCGACGATGGCGTCCCGCTGGCCGCGGGGGCCGAACCCGAAGGCGGGCACCGTCGGCCCGAAGATCGCCACGACCGGTGTGCCGACAGCCGTCGCGAGGTGGAGCGGCGCGGAGTCGTTGGTCACCAGCACGCCGGCCCTCGCAATCAGCGCCGCGGATGTCCGGAGCCCGAGCGTGCCCGCCGCGCTGTACGCGCGGCCGGGCGCCGCGGCGACCACCTGGTCCGCCAGCACCGCGTCGTCCCGTCCACCGAGCACCACGACCGGCGCGTCGAGCGCGGCCGCGAGCTCGGCATATCCGGCCCATCGCTTGGTGCCCCAGATCGATCCCGGCGCCAGCGCCACGAACCCCGCGCCGACGTTGCGCTCGCGGAGCCAGGCGTCGGCGGCCGCGCGGTCGTCGGCGGTGAGGGCAAGGTGGACGGCCGGAACCGGCGGCGGGCCGGTCGTCCGTATCCGGCTGGCGGCGCCAAGGTCAGCAGCCGCTCCACCTCGTGTCCGGTCGCCGGCCGAGGGACCCGCCGGGTGTACGTCACCGCCGCCGGGCTGTCGGCGAAGCCGGTCCGCTCGGCCGCGCCCGCGAGCACCGCCAGCGCGGCCGAGCGCCACGAGCGGTGCGGAAGATAGGCCCGTGAATAACGTCGCGCCCGGAGCCGCCGGCCCAGCCGCCAGAGGCCGCGGAGCCCGCGATCGGCGCCGCGCTTGTCGTAGCGGATCACCGTGCCGACGGCCGGATGGGTTTCGAGCAGCACCGCCGCTGCCGGCGTCGTCACCACGTCCACTGGCCCATACCGCTCGGCCAGGGCGGCGAGCAACGGCGTGCTGAGCACCACGTCGCCGAGGAACGCCGTCTGAATGACGAGCGTGCCCGACACGCTCGTCCCCGACCGTCCGACCGCCTGCCCGCCCGCCCGCCCTCCCATCAATCCACCTGAAGAACGGCCAGAAACGCCTCCTGCGGGATCTCGACGGCGCCGATCTGCTTCATGCGCTTCTTCCCCTCCTTCTGCTTCTCGAGGAGCTTGCGCTTCCGCGTGATGTCGCCGCCGTAGCACTTGGCGAGCACGTCCTTCCGGAACGCCGAGATCGTCTCGCGGGCGATGACCTTGTTGCCGATGGCGGCCTGGATCGCCACCTGGTAGAGCTGCCGCGGGATGAGCTCCTTCAGCTTCTCGGCGATCTTCTTGCCCCACTCCTGCGCCTTGTCGCGGTGGATGATCACGCTGAAGGCGTCGATCGGGTCGCCGTTGATGAGCATGTCGAGCTTGACGAGATCCGACTCGCGGTAGCCCGCCATCTCGTAGTCGAGCGAGGCGTATCCCCGCGAGAGCGACTTGAGCTTGTCGTAGAAGTCGAGCACGATCTCGCCCAGCGGGAACTCGAAGTCGAACTCGACGCGCGCCGTGTCGATGTAGTGCATCCCGTTGTAGACGCCTCGGCGCTCCTGGCCCAGCTTCATGATCCCGCCGATGTACTCGGCCGGCGCCATGATGCGCGCCTTCACGTAGGGCTCGTCGATGCGGTCGATCTCGGCCGGGTCGGGCAGCTTGCTCGGGTTCTCGAGCAGGAGCATCTCGCCGTCGGTGCGATAGACGTGGTACTCCACCGTGGGGACGGTGGTGATCAGGCTGAGGTTGAACTCCCGCTCGAGCCGCTCCTGCACGATCTCCATGTGCAGCAGGCCGAGGAAGCCGCACCGGAAGCCGAAGCCGAGGGCGGTGGACGACTCGGGCTCGTACTGGAGGCTCGCGTCGTTGAGCACCAGCTTCTCGAGCGCGTCGCGCAGGCCCTCGTACTGGTCGGAGTCGGTCGGGTAGATGCCCGCGAACACCATCGATTTCACGTCGCGGTAGCCGGGCAGCAGCTGGCCCGCGCGGTCGTGGGCGTCGAGGATGGTGTCGCCCACGCGCGCATCGCGCACCTGGCGCAGGCTGGCGACGAGGTATCCGACCTCGCCGGCCTCGAGCTCGCCGGTCGGATGCTGCCCGAGCTGGAGGTAGCCCACCTCGTCCACGTGGTAGACGTCGTCCGGGTGCGCGCCGAAGGCGATCTCCATCCCCACGCGCACCGTGCCGTCCACCACCCGGATGCTCGGGATCGCGCCGCGGTAGCGGTCGTAGTACGAATCGAAGATGAGCGCCCGGAGCGGCGCCTCCTCGTTGCCACGCGGCGCGGGCACCCGGGCCACGACCGCCTCGAGCAGCGCCGGGACGCCGGTCCCCTCCTTGGCCGAGACGGCCAGGATCTCCTCGCGCTTGGCCCCGATCAGGTCCATGATCTCCTGCGCGCGCTTCTCGGGCTCGGCGCCGGGCAGATCGATCTTGTTGAGGACCGGGATGATCTCGAGACCGGCATCCATGGCCAGAAAGAGGTTGCTCAGGGTCTGCGCCTGGACGCCCTGCGAGGCGTCCACCACGAGGATCGCACCCTCGCACGCGGCGAGCGAGCGCGAGACCTCGTAGGTGAAGTCCACGTGGCCCGGCGTGTCGATGAGGTTGAGCTCGTAGATCACGCCGTCCGCGCCCGTGTAGCTCATCCGGACGGCGTTCAGCTTGATGGTGATCCCGCGCTCGCGCTCGAGGTCCATCGTATCGAGCAGCTGCTCGCGCATCTGGCGCTTCTCGACGGCTCCGGTGGCCTCGATGAGCCGGTCCGCCAGGGTCGATTTGCCGTGGTCGATGTGCGCGACGATGCAGAAGTTGCGAATGCGGGCCTGTGACATGGCGGGAATATAAGGGCAGGCGGGCGGGCGAGCAGGCGGGTCAGGCGGTCAGGCGGTCAGGCGGTCAGAGGTGTGTTACTCTTAGCGCCGTGAGAAATCCAGATGCCGACCCGAGCGCGGATCCGACCGTGCGACCGTCCGACCGCCTGACCGCCCGACCGCCTGACCGCCTGTCCGCCGCCGACGCCGGCATGCTCCTGGTCTGTCTGATCTGGGGCATCAACTTCAGCGTCACCAAGCTCGCGATCAGCCAGATCCCGCCGCTCCCGTTTACGGCGATCCGGTTCGCGCTCGCGAGCCTGCTGCTCTGGCTCGTGCTGCGCGCCACCGAGGGTCGGGTCGAGCTGCCCGCCGCCGAAGTGCGCCGGCTGGTGGTCCTCGGGGTCGTGGGCAACACCTGCTACCAGCTCGCCTTCATCCTCGGCCTCACCCGGACCAGCGCAACCAACAGCTCGCTGATCCTGGCGACGGTCCCGACCGTGGTCGCCATCGTCGCGGGGCTCCTGGGCCTCGAGCGGATCACGCGGCGGATGTGGTGGGGCATCGCGCTGGGCACGCTCGGCGTGGTGCTGGTCATCGCGGCCAGCGGCATCGAGTTCTCCACCGGCACGATCGCGGGGGACCTGCTCGACCGTGCTGGCCGTGGTCTGCTGGGCCGGGTACACCGTCGGGCTCCGGACGCTGCCGGATGGCTTCACTCCGCTTCGCGTCACCACCGTCACCACGATCGCCGGGATGCCGGGACTGGTGCTCGTGGGGTTGCCGGGACTGCTGCGGCTGGAGTGGGGCGCGGTGCCGGGCACGGCATGGGTCGCGCTCGCCTACGCGACGGTGCTGTCGCTGGTGGTGGCGTATCTGCTCTGGAACCGAAGCGTGCAGGCGATGGGAGGAACCCGGACCGCGATCTACATGTGCGTGACGCCGCTGGTAGCGGTCGGCGCGGCCTGGGTCATGCTCGGCGAGCATGCGCGGCCGCTCCAGGGGGTGGGCGCGGTGCTGATCGTGGCGGGGGTGCTGCTGACTAGGTGGTGAGCTCCTCCAGCCGCGCCATCGCCCGCCGGAGATGCGGGATCACGATGCTCCCGCCCACCACCAGGCCCACCGAGAAGATCTCCAGAAACTCCTCCCGCGTGACCCCCGCCTCGTGGCACCGGATGACGTGGTAGGTCACGCAGTCGTCGCACCGGAGCACGAGCGACGAGACCAGCCCGAGCATCTCCTTCGTCTTCACGCCCAGCGCGCCGGCCTCGTAGGTCCGGTTGTCGAGCGCGAAGAAGCGATTGATCGTCAGATGCCCCGCGCCGAGGATGACATCGTTCATCCGCGCGCGGAACGCGTTGAAATCCGAGATGGTGTCGGTCATGTCATTGGGTGTCGGGCTCGTCCACGATGGAGTGGTAGCTCTCCGGATTCCACTTGGGCCGCGCGTCGGCATCGCCGACCTGCCGCCCCAGAAAGTACAGCAGCCGGAGGATGCGCGACTCCTTCTCGGCGTCGATCTTGTCGGGCGAGTCGGAGGGCTGGTGGTAATCGGGGTGGACCCCGTTGAAGAAGAACAGAATGGGGACGCCCTTCCGGGCGAAGTTGTAGTGGTCCGAACGGAAGTAGAAGCGCTCCTCGGGCCACTGGTCGTCGATCGCGGTCATGCCCAGCTCGGGGTGCGCCCGGTTGACGCGCTCGAGCGTCGTGCCGAGGTCCGAGTGCTCCTTCCCGATCGCCACGATCGTGTCCGGCCAGTTGCGCCCGATCATGTCGATGTTGATGTCCGCCACGATCCGGTCGACCGGCACCGGCGGGTGCTCGCTGAAGTAGCGGCTGCCCCAGAGCCCCTTCTCCTCGCCGCTCACGGTCAGGAAGATGATCGACCGCCGCGGACGCCCGCCCGGCCGGCTGAACGCCTCCGCCAGCTCGATCACGCCCGTCGTTCCCGACGCGTCGTCGTCGGCGCCGTTGTTCACGCTGTCGGGCAGGCCCGGCGAGACGCCGATGTGGTCCATGTGGGCCGAGAAGACCAGGTACTCGCGCCTGAGCGCCGGATCGCTGCCCTCGAGAATCCCCACGGTGTTCGGCGCCGTGAGCGACGTGAGCACCGAGTCCTTGAGCTCGAGCCGGGCGCTGAGCGTCGGCAGCTCCCGGAAGACCGGCGCGGTATCCGCCCGCGTGGCTCCGAGATCCACTCCGGCGACGCGAAGGGCGGGCGCGACCGCGGCCTCGTTGAGCTCGAGGAACGCAGGACTCGCGAGCCCGAGGTCGACCGTCGTCCGCGCGGGCATGACACGGGGAATCCGGGACGCGAAGGTCTCGGGCTCGAGGTCGGAGATCAGCAGCACCGCCTTCGGTTCCGCGAGGCGGAGCGCGCGCGCTACCCGGGTGGCGCGCTGGCTCGGCAAGGCGCCCGCGCCGGGAACGTAGATCACGATCCGGTTGCGGAGTGCCATTCGGCTCACGTCGTCGGGGCCGAGCATGCCGCCCACGAGCACCGCCGGGCCCGTCAGTGGTGCCGCGGGCACCGCCCCCTGGACGTAGCGCGCCGTCCGGTCGAACCGGGCGATCGCCTGGGTGCCGCCCGACGAGAGCACGACGCGCGACGCCGCCGGCTCGAACCGCCGCCGCGTGATCGGATAGCGCTGGAACCAGCCGCCCCCGTCTCCACCCGGACGCAAGCCGAACCGCCGGAACTGGTCCGCGACGTAGCGCGCGGTCAGGTCCAGCCCGCGGCTCGGCGTGTCGCGGCCGAGCATCGAGTCGTCGGCGATGACGCCGATGTGCCGCGCGACGTCGCCGGCGGTGATGGTCGCGGCGGCCCGGTCCCGCGGCGGCGCGGTCTGGGCGCGGAGCGGCCCCGCCGCGAGGGCGAGGCCGAGGACGAGCGAGATTCGCATGCGGGGGAGTATAGCGGAGTAGCCGGACTCAGGGGCGGCGGCGGCGCAGCTCCGGCTCGCCGGTGCTTCGCGGCGCCTCCGGCGAGGGGCGGAGACCCTCGGGCGACTCGCGCGCGCTGTCGTCGCGCTCGCGCGCCTGCTCCCGGCGCCGCTCCACCCGGCCTCCGCTCGTCGATCAGCGGACGCGCCGGGGAGAGCTCGGGCGTCGGCTCGCGGTCGCGGGTGCGGAGGGAAGGCACTCGCGGCGCGGGCACCGACCCCCGACCGCCCACGTCTTCGCTGGTCCGGCCGGGGTCGTCGTCGCGGCGGCGGCGGTCGGGCTCGCCCCGGCTCAGCGCTGGACGGCGGGGATCGGCGTCGCGGAACACGAAGCGCGGGCCCGGATGGGCCGGGCGGTCGGCCACGACGTTGCGTCCGCCGTAGCGATATGGGTAGAAGCGCGGGTCGTCCCGGACGACAACCCGGTAGCGCGTGCACGAGGCGCGATAGGGATCCCACTCGTTGTAGCTGGCGTACGCATGGCAGTCGTAGCAGACGAAGCGCGGGTAGTCATAGTGCCGGTCCACATAGTACGGTGCGATGTCGTAGTCGTAGTCCCCGTCGGGCGCGATCCGGGCGGCCAGATCGGTGAGCCGCACATAGGGATCGCCCTGGATGCGGCCGCCGTCGATGAGGCGGTAATCCCAGTAGTCGCCGCGGGTGATGTCCCGGAAATCGAACGGCTTGCCGGCGGCGATGGCGAACAGGTATCCCACCCCGGGATCGTCATCCACCTGGAAGGAGCGGCCACCCCGGGTGCCGGTGATTTCGAGCTGGTCCTGGCCGCGAACGTAGGTGTCGGTCCAGGGCTCGCGAGGGAAGAGCACCCGGAGGCGTCCGTCGGTATCGACCCGGAACACCGTGACGTAGGAGGGCTCGTCGACGCTGATGTAGACCCGTGCACCCTCGCCGCGCCGGTAGGGCTCGTCCCGGTCGCTCCAGACCGTGACCCGGCCCGCCGCCGGCCGATGGGCGGCGGGGGGCGTGGTGTCGGCGGTCGCGGGGCGAGGGAGGGGGAGGCCGGCGAGGATCAGCCATCCCAGCGTGACGAGCATGCAATTCTCCGGACGGATTCAGGTGTATCCACTGGTTGGCAGCAGGTGGTGTGCCACGGCCTGGTGCCGGCATAAGGTGGGTGGGAGTAAAGTGTTGGGGATTCTGGGCCGAAGGGCAGGTCCGGCCGAAGCGTCCGGCGGAGCGGGACGGTGCCCGCCAGCTGTCATCCTGAGCGGAGCGAAGGATCGGCTCGGCATGCTCGAACGAGTTCCGGAGCGGTCCCTCGCTGCGCTCGCGATGACGGTCACTCGCGATGACGGATGCCCCGGCCGGATTGCCTCCTCCCCCCCACTCCCCTACGATTGAAGGCTGCATGAATCGCCCCGCATCGTCTCCGGCCCGCTCCCGACTGGACCTGCTCGACCCCTTCGAGGTCTCCAAGCTCGGCGGGCTCGAAGTGGTCACCGAAGGTGTCGTCGAAGGCTTTCTCAGCGGCCTGCATCGGTCGCCCCGCCGCGGCTTCTCCGTCGAGTTCGCCGAGCACCGCATGTACCAGCCGGGCGATGAGCTCCGCTACGTCGACTGGAAGATCCTGGGCCGGAACGACCGCTTGTACGTGAAGCAGTTCGAGGAGGAGACCAACCTCCGGGCAATGGTGGTGTGCGACGCGAGCCGGTCGATGGCCTGGACCGGGGACCCCGAGACCCGGCTCTCCAAGCTCGCCTACGCCCAGCGCCTGATCGCCGCGCTCTCGCTGATCCTGCTCCGCCAGCGGGACGCGACCGGCCTCATCACCTTCGACGACGACGTGCGCACCGTGCTGCCTCCGCGCGCCCGCTTGAGCCACTGGCGGCAGCTCCTCGGCACCCTCGCCGTGCTCGAGGCGGGGCTGGGCACCGCCGCCGAGCCCGCGCTCCGGCGGGTGGTGAACCAGCTGCGCCGGCGCGGCCTCGTCGTGTTCGTCTCGGATCTGCTCCTCGACCGCGACCTCGCGCTCAAGGCGCTCCGCTTCCTCCGGCATCGCGGCCACCAGGTGCTCGTCCTGCACCTCATGGATCCGGCCGAGGTGGCGCTCGGCGGGCCGGCCGAGGCGCGATTCGAGGACCCGGAGACCCGCGCGGCCGTCGTGCTTCGCCCGCGAGACTGGGCCGGAGCATACCGGGACACGGTCCGCACCGTGGTGCACGAGTGGGCCCTCGCCTGCCGCCGCCACGGCATCCGCTACCACCGCGTCACGACCGACACTCCCTACGGCATCGTGCTCCGCGAGGCGCTCGCGCCTTCGCCGCGGGCGGCATGATCGGATTTCTTCACCCGTGGGCGCTCGTCGGGCTCGCCGCCGCGGCGATCCCCGTCCTCCTCCACCTGCTGGCCCGCCGAGAGCCGCCGACCGTCGTGTTCCCGGCGGTCCGCTACCTCATCACCACGACCCGCGAGCACCAGCGCCGCCTCAAGCTGCAGCACCTTCTGCTCCTGCTCTTCCGCACGCTCCTCATCATTGCCCTGGTGCTCGCCGCGGCGGGGCCGACGCTTCCGCTGAGCGGCGTGCCCGGGCACGCGCCCAGCGCGCTCGTCCTGGTGGTGGACAACTCGCCGAGCAGCGGGGCGGTGGTGAGCGGGACCGCGCGGCTGGCCCAGCTCCAGGCGGCGGCGCGACGGGTGCTCGCCCGCGCCACGCCGGACGACGCGCTCTGGCTCCTCACGGCGGACGGGCTGCCGCGCCGCGGGGACCGCCAGACGCTGCTCGACCAGGTGGCGGCGCTACCGGTCTCCTCCCGCCGACTGGATCTCGGTGCCGCGCTCGGCGTGGCCGGGGAAGTCCTCGCCGCCGAGCCGCGTCCAGGGGAGATCGCGCTGCTGACCGACCTCCAGGCTACGGCGGTCTCCCCGGCCGACGTCCGCGTGCCGCTCGTGGTGGGCCGGCCGGACGATCCGCCGCCCGCCAACGTCGGGATCGGACGGCTCGACACCGGCCCGCAGCCCTGGGGCGCGGACGGCGGGCGGCTCACGGTGTCCCTGGTTGGTGACTCCGGTGGCGGCACTCCGGTGAGCGCGCGGCTGGGCACGCGGCCGGCCCGGCAGGCGCTGGCGCACGTGGGCGGTGCGGCGGTGCTCGCGATGCCGGGCGTCTCGAGCGGATGGTGGAACGCCGACGCGGAGCTCGATCCCGACGAGCTCCGGATCGACGATCGCCGCATGGGCGTCGTGCGGGTGGCGCCGGTGGCGCGGGTGAACTGGGATTCCGCCAGCCGGTACATCGCGGCGGCGTGCGAGGTGCTCGAGGCCAACCGCCGGATCGGACGCGGCAGCGAGGTGACGCTCGGCCGGCTGGCGCCGGGCAGCTCGATCGTTCAGCCGCCGGAGGACGGCGCGGCCATCGGCGCGCTCAACCGCGCGCTCGCCGCCCGCGGCGTGGCGTGGCGCTATGGCGCACCGGTGCTCGAGCCCGCGATGACCGACAGCGGGCCGCTCGTCGGCCGCGTCCGGGTGCTCCGGCGCTATCAGCTCCAGCCGGTCGAGAGCGGGCGCACCGGCGTCCTCGCGACGGCGGGCGGCGCTCCCTGGCTGGTGCGGACGGGGGACATCGTGCTGCTCGGGAGCCGGCTCGACCCCGCGTGGACCGACCTGCCGGTCTCGGCGGGGTTCATGCCGTTCATGGACGCGCTGGTGAACCGGATCGCGCGCGGCGAAGTGTCGCTCGCCGACGGCGCCCCCGGCGACGCGGTGCCGCTCCCCGACCAGGTCTCGGACGTGCGCCAGGGCGGGCGGGACTGGCGGGTCGAAGGCGGCGGCACGTTCCGGCCGACCGAGCCGGGGGCGTATTACCTCGTGGCGGGCGCGGACACGGTCGGCGCGATCACCGCGAACATCGATCCGCGCGAGTCGCGTCTCGCGCCGGCCAGCGACGCGCAGGCGCGGCGGCTCTGGCGCGGCGTCCGGCTGGTCGGGCTGGCCGACGCCGGTGACGCCACCTTCAGCTCCGCCGCGCGCGGCGACCTCCGCGGGCCGCTCCTGTGGGCCGCGCTGGTGCTGGGGTTGGCCGAAATGGCGCTGGCGAGCCTCTGGCGCCGGGAGCCCGGATGAAGCTCCGTCCGGTGCTCGAGGCGTTCGGCCGCTCGCCGGCCGCGGTGGACCTCGCCAACCGGCTGCCGGCGCGCGCGGAGGCGCTCCGGCTCGGCGGCCTGCACGGTTCGAGCGGCGCCGTGCTGGCGGCCTGGCTCGCGGCGCGCTTTCCCCAGCGCCTGCTCACGATCGTGGCGCCCACGCCGGGCGAGGCCGAGCGGTGGCTCACCGATCTCGCCCATCTGACCGACGAGGGCGTCGCGCTCTACCCGCAGCGCGAGGCGCTCGGCGAGGACGAGCCCCACTACGAGATCGCCGGCGAGCGCGCCGAGACGATCGAGGCGCTGCTGCAGGGCCGGCTCCGGGTGCTGGTCACGACGTCGCGCGCCACCGCCGAGCGGACGATGATGCCGGCCGCGCTCGAGCGGCTCCGGCTTCGGGTGGTCACCAGCGAGCGCCGCCCGCCGGGCGACGTGGCGCAGACCCTCGAGCGGATGGGCTACCGCCGGGTGCCGACGGTGACCGAGGTCGCCGAGTTCAGCGTCCGCGGCGGGATCCTCGACGTGTACGGCTTCGGGATGGCGGCGCCGGCGCGGATCGAATGGTGGGGCGACGACGTGTCGTCGATTCGCGGGTTCGACCTGACGACGCAGCGCTCGCTGCAGGAGCTGAGCGAGATCACCGTTCTGCCGATCACGACGGCGGGGGTGCGGGAGGAGCGGGTGACGCAGGTGGGGTCGCCCACGCCGGCGCACGCTCCTCGAGCTCCTCCCCTCCGATACGATCCTCATCGAAGAGGCCGCCGGGCCCCGACCGGGACGAGGTGCAACGTGCCTGGAACGAGGCGAAGCATCATCTCGAGGTGGCCCGGCGGCTGGGCGAGGACGTGCCGAGCCGGGAGGACATCCTGGACGCGCCCGAGTCGTGGAGTGCCCGGCTCGCGGGCTTTCCGCGGCTCCTGCTTCGGGATGAGCGGGTGGATCTGCAGTTCGGCTTCTTCCCGCCGGAGAAGATCGACCGGGATCTGAACCGGTTGCGTGGCTTGCTCGGCGGCTCACCGCCGACCCTCATTCTGTGCGACAACGAGGGCCAGCTCGAGCGGCTCGAGGAGCTGCTGGAGGAGGGCGGGCGCGGCGTGCGGGCCACGCTCGCGATCGGCGCGCTCGACGGCGGCTTCGTCATGCCGTCGCTCCGCGTCCTCACCGACCACGAGATCTTTCGCCGGGCCCGCCGGCTGCGCCGTCCGCGCCGCTACCGCCAGGCCGCCCCCTCCGCCGCCACGGGAGCGCTGGTCGAGGGCGACTACGTGGTGCACCTCGAGCACGGGATCGGCATCTACCGCGGCATACAGACGATCACCGCGGGCGAGTCGACGCTCGAGGTGGCCATCGTCGAGTACGAAGGCGGCGACCGGCTCAACGTCCCGCTCTACCGCCTCGACCAGGTCGAGCGCTATCGCGCGGCCGGCGAGGACGGCGACCGCCCGCCGCCGCGGATCCACCGGCTGGGCGGCTCGTCCTGGGCCCGGGTCCGCGAGAAGACCCGCTACGCGATCAAGCAGATGGCGGCGGAGCTGCTCGAGCTCTACGCCCGGCGGACCGTCACCGGCGGCTACGCGTTTCCACCGGACCAGCGGTGGCAGCGGGAGCTCGAATCGAGCTTCCTCTACGAGGACACGCCCGACCAGCGGAAGGCCACCGACGAGGTCAAGGCCGACATGGAGCGGCCGCGCCCCATGGACCGGCTGCTCGTGGGCGACGTGGGCTACGGCAAGACCGAGATCGCCGTGCGGGCCGCATTCAAGGCGGTGCAGGGCGGCAAGCAGGTGGCGGTGCTGGTGCCGACGACGATCCTGGCGGAGCAGCATGGCCGGACCTTCATCGAGCGGCTGGCCGATTTCCCGGTGACGATCGAAGTGCTCTCGCGCTTCCGGACCGCCAAGGAACAGCGGGCGGCGCTGGCGCGGCTCGCGGCGGGGCAGATCGATGTCATCATCGGGACCCACCGGCTGCTGTCGAAGGACGTCCTGTTCAAGGACCTCGGGTTGCTGGTCGTCGACGAGGAGCACCGCTTCGGCGTGAAGCACAAGGAGCGGCTCAAGGCGCTCCGGCTCTCGGTGGACGTGCTGACGCTCACCGCCACGCCCATTCCCCGGACGCTCCATCTCTCCCTGGCCGGCCTCCGCGACCTCACCCTGATCGAGACGCCCCCGCGCGACCGCTCGCCGATCCTGACCTTCGTGGAGCCGTGGGACGATCCGCTGCTCGAGGAGGCCTTCGCCCGGGAGAACGACCGCGGCGGGCAGGTCTTCATGGTCCACAACCGGATCGAGACGATCGACACGATCGCGGCCAAGGTGGAGTCGCTCGCGCCGCGCGCCCGGATCGGCGTGGCCCACGGACAGATGGCGGCGGAGGAGCTGGAGGCGGTGATGCAGCGGTTTGTGGCCGGCGAGGTGGACATCCTCGTCTCCACGATGATCGTCGAGTCGGGCCTCGACGTGCCCAACGCCAACACCATGGTGGTGCACGACGCCCATCGTTTCGGCCTGGCACAGCTCTACCAGCTCCGTGGCCGGGTGGGACGGAGCCACCGGCGGGCCTACTGCTACCTGCTGGTCCCCGACACGATCGACGCCGACGCGGAGGAACGCCTGAAGGTGCTCGAGCATCATACCGATCTCGGGGCGGGCTACCGGATCGCGCTCAAGGACCTCGAGCTCCGGGGCGCCGGCAACCTGCTAGGCGCCGAGCAGTCGGGCCACGCCCAGGCCGTGGGGTTCGACCTCTACATGCGCTGGCTGGAGGAGACGGTGAAATCGCTCCGGGGCCAGGGCCGAACGGAGCAGCCGGCGCCGCCGGACGTGGTGCTCGACCGTCCGGCCCATCTGCCGGACACGTTCGTGGAGGACGACGACGTGAAGCTGGACCTCTACCGCCGACTGGCGCGGGCCTCGACGTCTGGCGACATTGATGGGCTGCGAGATGAACTGCGCGAGCGCTTCGGGCCGTTGCCGGTAGAGGCCGAGACACTGCTCGACATGGCGCGGCTTCGCGTCCTGGGAGCGGTGCTCGGCCTCCAGCACGTGCTGGTGCGAGGCGACGAGGCACGGCTCACCTATCGGGCCGGGACCAACCCGCGGCTCGCCGGGCTCACCTCGGCGCTCGACGATGTGCAGCTCGCCGCCGAAGTGCGGCGGACAATGCCGCTCTCGCTCCGGCTGCTTCGGCTCGGCGGGGAACCGATCGTGCCCGCACTGGTGCGGGCGCTCAAGGCGGCGGTGAAGTAACCTCTTCTGGAGATGTCATGCGACGCAACGTGATCCTCGCGGCGGGCCTCGCGCTCGGCCTCGTCGGCTGCGGCAACTTCCGCGATCTCTTCTCGGCCCACGCCGACGTGGCGGCGGAGGCCGCCGGCCAGCAGCTCCCGTCGCAACGGCTCGCGCAGATCCTGAGCTCGGGCGGGAAGGGGGTCAAGATCAATCGGGAGACCGCCGACTACGTCGCCAACGTGTGGATCGACTACTCGCTGTTCGGGCAGGCGGTGGCCGAGAACAAGCTGCCGGTGGATTCGGTCAGCGTCGCCGAGGCGGTGTGGCCGGACATCTCCGAGCTCAAGGGCACCCACTGGCACGACAGCCTGATGGCGCGCCGCGGGCTCGGTGAGCGAGGCGGCGGTGGACAGCCTCTACAAGGCGCCCGATACCCGGGTGCTCCAGCACATTCTGTTCGGTGCGCGGCCCAAGGCCGACGCCGGCGCAGAAGGCGGCGGTGAAGAAGAAGGCCGAGGTCGCGCTGGCGCAGGTCCGGAAGGGCACCAGCTTCGACAAGCTCGCGTTCGAGCTCTCGGAGGATCCAGGGAGCAAGGCCGACAGCGGCTATCTGCCGCCGAGTCCCCGCGGGCGGTTCGTGCCGGCGTTCGACAGCGCCGGGTGGGCGCTCGCCCCCGGCCAGGTGAGCGGGCTCGTGGAGACGCCGTTCGGCTTCCACATCATCAAGCGGCCCACCCTGGCCGAGGCGCGCGAACATATCGTCAGCTACGTCCAGGAGCGGGCGGGTGTGCACCTCGACTCGCTGTATATGGACAGCCTGGCCGCCGCCCACAAGATCGAGGTGCTGCCAAGCGCGCCGGCGGCGATGCGGGCCGCGGCGGAGTCGCAGGACCAGAGCCGGAAGTCGGACAAGGAGCTCGTGAAATTCACCGGCGGCGCGCTCACGGTGAAGGACTACCTTCGCTGGGTCCGCGCGCTGCCGCCGCAGTACACCGCGCAGCTCCGCGAGGCCAACGACACCATGCTCACCAAGTTCGCGCGGATCCTCACCCAGAACGTGCTGCTGCTGCGCGAGGCCGACGCGAACAAGATCGCGATCACGCCACTGGAGTGGGCGACGCTCAAGCGCCATTACGAGGGCCAGCTCGACACGCTCCGGGCCGAGATGGGGCTGCAGGAGGGAGACGTGACGGACGCGTCGATCGCGCTAGCCGAGCGGAAGAAGGTGGCAGGGCTCAAGGTCGAGAAGTATTTCGACGGGCTCATCGAAGGAAAGACGCACCTTCGCCCGCCGCCGTCGGCCCTCGCCACGCTCCTCCGCGACCGGCTGCCGTATGCCATCCACGATGCCGGCGTGAACCGGGCCGTCGAGCTGGCCACCGAGCTGAAGGCCAAGGCGGACTCGGCCGGGCCACAGGGTCCGATGCAGCGCGCGCCCGGCGGGCCGCCGGTGCCGGGCCTGCCGCAGGGGCCGGCGCCTGGCTCCGCGGCCCGCACCCGGTACGGGGCCCCCGCACCCGGCACGGCGGCCCCCGCCGCCCCGGCCCAACCCGAGAAGCGTCCGTGACGACGGGCTGGCGCCGGCGCGGCCTGCTGTTCGTCGCGCTGGCCTTGCTCGCGCCGGTCGCCGGGGTGCGTCTCGCGGCGCAGGATTCGACCGGCGTAGGTGGCGCCGCCCGCCGCGCCGCCCGCGGCGGATTCAGCGACGCCTGCGCCTGTGCCGGGTCCGGCGCCGCTCGGGGCCACCGAGGAGGGGCATTCGAACGGTCCGATCGTGGTCGACCGGGTCGTGGCGATCGTCGGCAACCGCCCCGTCCTCTCCTCGCAGGTGGACGAGGAGGTCTTTTCACGCCAGTCGCAGGGCGCAGCCTCTCCCGAAAGATCCCGACTCGCTCGCCGCGCTTCGGAAGCAGGTCGTCGCCTCGATCGTCGACGAGGAATTGCTCGTCCAGCAGGCGCAGCGCGATACCGCCATCAAGGTCACCGACCAGGAGATCGCGGACGGCGTCGAGCAGCAGGTGCGGAAGGTCCGGGGCAATTTCACTTCGGAAGTCGACTACAAGAACGAGCTCAAGCGAGCCGGGTTCGGCACGCCCGAGGAGTACCGGCGCTGGCTGACGGACCAGCAGCGGCGGGCGGCGTTCCAGAACCGGCTGATCGAGAAGCTGCGGCAGGACGGCAAGCTCAAGCCGGTCTCGCCGACCGAGCAGGAGATTCGAGCCTACTTCAACGAGCAGAAGGGCGCCCTGGGCAACCGCCCCGCGACGCTCTCCTTCCGGCAGATCGTCATCGCTCCCCGCCCGGCGCCCGAGGCCAAGGCCCGCACGCGGGCGCAGGCGGACTCGATCGTGCTGGAGCTCAGGCGCGGCGCCGACTTCGCCACCGCCGCCAAGCGGTTCTCGCAGGACCCGGGATCCAAGGACCAGGGCGGCTCGCTCAACTGGTTCCGGCGCGGGGTGATGGTGCCGGAGTTCGAGCGGGTGGCGTTCTCGCTCCGGCCGGGCGTGGTCTCGGATCCGGTCGAGTCGCCGTTCGGATATCACATCATCCAGGTCGAGCGGGTGCAGCCGGGCGAGGTGCAGGCGCGACACATCCTGCTCATCCCGATCATCGACTCGATCCACGTGGACAGCGCGCGGGCACTCGCCGACTCGGTCCGGAAGCTCGTGCTCCGTGGCGCTGCCCTTCGATTCGCTGCAGCGGGCGTTCCACGACCCCTCGGCCGAGAAGCAGGCGGACA
This sequence comes from uncultured Gemmatimonadales bacterium, assembly GCA_963833905.1. Classification (GTDB taxonomy): domain Bacteria; phylum Gemmatimonadota; class Gemmatimonadetes; order Gemmatimonadales; family GWC2-71-9; genus CAVVWJ01. Next base: position 91,917 of record CAWHZQ010000002.1, read on the forward strand.
ATGTGCCGGCGGACAAGCTGCCCGAGGCCTACGCCAAGGCGTTCGGTGACGCCGACTCCGGCGCGGTGGCGGCGGTGTTCTCCCTGCCCGGCGCGGGCACGCGCGAGCAGTTCGTGGTCGCGCAGATCACCGGACGGCGCCCCCCGGGCGATATCCGCTACGAGGACGTGCGCGACCGGATCCGCGACCAGCTCGGCCAGCAGCTCGCCATCCGGCGCTACATCGACCGGCTCCGGAGCGCGACCTACGTGGAGGTCCGGTCATAGCGACGCGTCTCGCCATCACGCTGGGGGATCCGCGCGGGATCGGCCCCGAGATCACCGCGCGCGCGCTGGCGGAGCCGATTGCGGCGGAGATCACGATCGTGGGGGCGGAGGACCAGATCGCGGCGATTCCCGCGGCCCGGCGGATCGGCGTGGGAACCTGGGGCCTGGGCAGCGGCGAGCGGGCCGAGGACCGGGCGCGAGTGATCCGGGCGGGACGGCTCGCCGGTCACGCGGTGGAGACGGCGGTCAAGCTGGCGCTGCAAGGGCGAGGTGGACGCGATCGTCACCGCGCCCGCGCACAAGCACGCCCTCCACCTGGCGGGGTTTCCCTATCCCGGGCACACCGAGTGGCTGGCGAAGCTGGCCGGCGACGTGGACGTGGCGATGATGCTCGCCTCGCCCGAGCTCCGCGTGGTGCTGGTGACGACCCATGTGCCGTTCCGCGATGTGCCGGCGCTCCTGACCGTGGACCGGGTGACGCGGACCGGACGCATCACGCAGCGCGCGCTCCGCGAGTGGTTCGGCATCGCGTCACCGCGGCTCGCCGTCTGCGCCGTGAATCCGCACGCCGGCGAGAGCGGCCTGTTCGGCGACGAGGAGCAACGGGTGCTCCGGCCGGCGGCCGAAGCCCTGGGCGCGGCGGGCCCGCTCCCGGCCGACACGGTGTTCGTGCGGGCGCTGCGCGGGGAGTTCGACGCGGTGCTCGCGCCCTACCACGATGTGGGGATGACCGCGATCAAGGTCGCCTCCTTCGGCCGAGCGGTAAACGTCACCCTCGGCCTGCCCTTCCCGCGCACCTCGCCGGATCACGGGACGGCGCTCGACATCGCCGGCACCGGGGCGGCGGACGCGGCGAGCATGCGGGCGGCTATCGAGCTGGCGGTGAAGCTGGGGGGACGGCCTCGAGCCGAGACATCAGTCCGAGATACGCATCGAGCTTGAGCTTCTGCGACGCCCGATTGGCCACCAGCACCGCCCCGCACTGCAGCACGGTCTCCCGCTCCACCAGCCCATTCGCCTTGAGCGTGTTCCCGGTATCGACCAGATCGACGATCCAGTGCGACAGGTTGAGCAGCGGCGCCACCTCGACGGAGCCGTTCACCTGGATGATGTCGACCGGCCGACCTGCGGCGGCGAAGTGCGCCTGAGCGAGGCGCGGATACTTGGTGGCCACGCGTGCCGTGATCCCTCCGGGCAGCGCAGGATAGGAGGCGTCGGCGGGAGCCGCGACGACCAGTCGGCAGAAGCCGAAGCCCAGCTCGAGCGGCTCGAGCACGTCGGCGCCGGTCTCGCGGAGGACGTCGGTGCCGGTGACGCCGAGGTCGGCCGCGCCCGACTCGACGTAGACGGGCACGTCACCCGGCTTGACCACGAGGAACTCGATGCCGGGGTCGCTCGACGGGATGAGCAGCCGGCGGCCCGCGTCGGCCGCGGGGGCGGCACCGGCCCGGCGGAAGCGCTCGACCGACGGCTCGTACAGCCGGCCTTTGGCGAGCGCCACGCGGAGCCGGGTCATCGCGGCACCTCGGCGATGGTGTCGAGGTCGAGCGACACGCCGACCGCGGGCATCGGCCGGCCGAACCGCGCCATCAGCTCGTCGTAGCGGCCGCCGGCGCCGGCGGCGCGGCCGGTGCCCGCGACGTAGACCTCGAAGTGCACGCCGGTGTAGTACTCGAGGCCGCGCACCTCGCCCAGATCGTAGACCACGTGGGTCCGCTCGTCCGCGGTGAGCGCCGCGTCGAGCGCCAGCAGGTGCTCGAGCCCGGGCGCCGCCGCTCGTGGCGCGACGCCGAGCGCGCCCGTCAGCGCCTCCCGCCGGCCGATGACGAAGGGCAGGGCGGTGAGCGTGGCCGCGTCGCCGGTGGCGCCGGCGAGCGCGCGGCAGAGACTGCCGCGGTCCTTGCGGTCGATCCAGCGGCGCACGTCGGCGCGAAGCGCCTCGTCCAGCGCCGCGATCCCCGGCGCGAGCACGCCCACGTGGCCCAGGTTGACCTGGAAGTCCTGCAGGCCGGCGGCCCGGACCAGCGCGATCGTGAGGCGCACGATCTCGATGTCGGCGGCGAGGTCGCCCTGGCCGAGCAGCTCGGCGCCCACCTGCAGCATCTCGCGCGGGCGGCCGCCGCGCTCGGGCTCCTGGCGGTAGACCGTGCCCGAGTAACAGAGCCGGAGCGGCCGGTCGGCCGCGCTGAACGTGGTGGCGGCGACGCGGGCGAGGCTGGCGGTGAAGTCGTAGCGGAGCGCGAGGATTCTGCCGTCGCGATCGGGGAAGCGGATCAGCCGCTCGGCGACGCCCGGCCCGCCGGCCCGGAGGAAGGTGTCCTGGTACTCGAGCGTCGGGGGGATCAGCTCCTCGTACGCCGCGCGCTCGAGCACCGCCATCGCCGCGCGCTGGAGCTGGCGGCGGCGGCGGGCGGCCTCGCCGGTGAGGTCGAGCGCGCCGGGCGGAGTGACGGCGAGCTGCGAGGGAAGCATGGGGCGGGAAGGTAACGCCGCGCGGCGGGACGGCGCGAGCCTCAGACGGCGGCCGGCGAGCACCTCACGGACCTTGCGGGCGAGCTGGTCGGCGGTGAACGGCTTCTCGAGCAGCGCGCCGGCGGCGGCCAGCTCGCCGTGGCGGTCCACCGCCTCGGGCGCGTAGCCGGTGATGAACAGCACCCGCATCGCCGGCCGGCTCGATGCCATCCGTTCGGCCAGCAGCAGGCCACCGATCCCGGGCATGACGAGGTCGCTCACCAGCAGGTGGATCGGCTCGTTCATGGCACCCGCCAGCACCAGCGCCGCCTCGGCGTGCGCCGCGTCCACGAACGCGGTAGCCCTTGGCGCGGAGCGCGCGGCACACGAGGTGACGCACGGCGTCCTCGTCCTCGACCACCAGCACCGTCTCGGAGCCGCCCGGCACCGGCGGCTCGGTCGCGGCCGCCGTGCCTGGGCCGCGCGCCGGCGGCCTCGGCGCGCGGCAGGAAGACCGTGAAGGTGCTGCCCTCGCCAGGGCGCGAGGCCACCTGGATCTGTCCGCCGCTCTGCCGCACGATGCCGTACACCGTCGCGAGGCCCAGGCCCGTGCCGCGGCCCAGCTCCTTGGTGGTGAAGAACGGCTCGAAGAGATGCGCCAGCACGTGGTCGTCCATGCCGATGCCGGTGTCGCTCACGCTCAGCGCGACCAGCGGGCCGCCGAGCGGCAGCCCTTCCGCCGCCGCCGTCGCGAGGCCGAGGCCGCTCACGTTGGCGGTGGTCAGCGTGAGCGTGCCGCCGGTGGGCATGGCGTCGCGCGCGTTGACGCCGAGGTTGGCGATCACCTGCTCGAGCTGTCCCGGATCGGCGATCACGTCGCCCAGCGACGGGTCGAGATGGAGCTGGAGGGCGATCTGCTCGCCCACCACGCGGCGGAGCATGCCGCCCATTTCGTGCACGATCGTGTTGAGGTTCACCAGCCGCGGCTGCAGCACCTGCTTCCGGCTGTACGCCAGAAGCTGCCGCACGAGCCCGGCCGCCCGGTGGGCCGCGCGGCCGATCTCCTGCAGGTCCTCCCGCCGAGGATCGGACGGCGGAGTGCCGACAAGCAGGAGCTCGGTGCTGCCCAGGATGGCCGTGAGCAGGTTGTTGAAATCGTGCGCGATGCCGCCCGCGAGCTGACCGACCGCCTCCATCTTCTGCGCCTGGCGGAGCTGGTCCTCGAGGCTCTTCCGGTCGGTGATGTCCCGGAGGTACGCCAGCAGGGAGACCGGACGCCCGTTGGCGTCGGGGACGACCGAGAGGTTGAGATACATCCAGAGCACGCGGCCATCGGCCCGCGGCCAGCGGGTCTCCAGGTCCACGCTCCGGGTCTCGCCCGCCACGAGCCGATCCCGCCCGGCCCGCTCGGCGGCGACGTCGTCGGGGTGCAGGAGCGCGCCCATCGGCGTGCCGAGCAGGCGGGTGTCGTCGACGCCGAGCAGCCGGCACAGCGTCGGCGGCACCTTGAGCCAGCGGCCGTCCAGGCTCAGGTGGGCGGTCATCACCAGCGCGAACGCCTCGGTGCGGGCGAGCTGCTCCCGGCTCTCCTGCAGCTCGTGCTCGATCCGGAGCCGCTCGATCGCGCCGCCGCAGTGGTCGGCGAGCTCCTGCAGCGTGGCGAGCGACTCGTCGTCGTACGCGTCCGCGGTATAGCTCTGGATGGAGATGATGCCGGTCGGACGCTCGCCGTAGCGGATCGGCACGAACATCAGCGAGCGGGAGCGGCGGTCGGTGTCGCCGAAGGTGACGAGCTCGTGGGTGGGCTCCTCGGTGGGTCGGAGGATCAGGGTCGCGCCCTCGCGCAGAACACGCGCGAACATCGGCCCGGGGGTGGAGCTGGGTGTAGGCGGGCGGCACGTCGACCGGAGACCCGCCGTCGAGGGAGTCCATGGTGAGGACGTCCTGGACCAGGTTGGTCTCCGGGTGGTACAGGTCGAGCGAACAGGCGTCCCAGCCGATCAGCTCCTGGGCCACGCCGACGATGATGCGCGCCGCCTCCTCGGTGGTCCGGGCCGCGCTCAGCCGCCGGCTCACCTCGAAGAAGGCCGCCCGCTGGCGCTCGGCGCGGCCGTGCTCCGCCGATTCCCACCCGCTAGGCATGGCCCTTCCCATCGCCCTGCTTCACCTCGGCGGGCGGTGCCGTGTGCAGCCGCAGGCTCCGTACCCGGCGGCCGTCCATCTCCACCACCTCGAAGGTGTGGGGGCCGACCGTCACCCGGTCGCCCGGGCGCGGCAGCCGCCCGAGCTGACCGAAGACGTAGCCGCCGATGGTGGTGTAGTCCGCGTCGTCGAGGGCCGCGTCGTACTGGGAGTTGAACTCGGTGATCGGCATCGCCCCGTCGAGGCGCGCGGCGCCGTCGGCGGCGCCGGGCCGGTCCTGCGGATCGTACTCGTCGAAGATGGGGCCGACGATCTCCTCCAGCAGGTCCTCCATCGTGACCAGGCCGGCGGTGCCGCCGTACTCGTCGAGCACCACGGCGAGATGGGTCTTGAGCCGCTTCATGTCCGCCAGCACGTCTTCGACCTCGCGGGTCCCGGGCACGAAGAGCGGGCGGGCGCATGATGTCCCGCACGGTCTCGCGTGGCCGCGCGCGGAGCGCCGTGAGGATGTCCTTGGCGTGCACCACGCCCACGATCTCGTCGAGCGACTCGGTGTAGACCGGATACCGGGAGCGGCGCGCGACGGCCACCTCGTCGGCCGCCTCCTCGACGGTCAGGCTGGAATCGAGCGCGACCATCTGGGTCCGGGGCGTCATCACCTCCTGCGCCGTCTTCTCGCTGAACTCGAAGACGCCCTCGAGCAGCCGCGCATCCTCCTTGAGCAGGCTCCCGCCCTCGGTGCTCTGCTCCACCAGCATCCGGATCTCCTCGGGCGAGTGGAGCCGCTCGTGCTCCCCGGGCGGGGAGATGCGCATCAGCCGGAGCAGCCAGTTGGCCGTCCCGTTGAGGAAGGCGATCGGCCAGGCCATGGCCCACGCGAACCCGATCAGCGGCGCCGCCACCCAGCGTGCTCACCGTCTCGGGATAGAGCAGGGCGAGCGCCTTCGGCACCAGCTCGCCCAGGATGATGTGCAGGATGGTGATGATGATGAAGGCGATGATCGACGCGAGGCCGTGCGTGGCGATGGTCGCCAGCGTGGTCGGCAGCCAGCGGAAGCCGCCCTCGATGAGCCCGGCGAGGGCGGGCTCGCCGATCCAGCCGAGGCCCAGCGAGGCGAGCGTGATGCCGAGCTGCGTGGCGGAGATGTAGCGTGTCGAGCGATTGTACCGCGCGGCGGGCCAGCCTAGCTTTGCCATCCCCTGCCCGGGCCATTTCGTCCAGCCGCGTGCGCCGAGCGCCGACCAGTGCGAACTCGGCCGCCACGAAGAAGGCGTTCGCGAGCACCAGGACGACGACCGAGACCAGTCCGAGACCTATCGCGGGGGAAGCGGCCGATTCCATACGCTTTAAGTGTAGTACTCCAAAGGTGTTACCGCGAGGTCCCCGAATGATGCGCGTGCTGGCCGTCCCGCCCTTCGAGGCGCTCGACCCGCTGCTCCCCCGCCGCGCCGGCAGCGATCCGGAGACCCGGGAGGCCGTCCGGCGCATCCTGGAGGACGTGCTCGAGCGCGGCGACGAGGCGGTACGCGAATATACCCGTCGGTTCGACGGCGTGGACCTCGGCCCGCGGGAGTGGGAGCTCGACGCGACCAGCTGGCAGGGGGCGCTGAGCCGGATCGCCCCCGAGCTCCGGGCCGCGCTGACCCTGGCCGTGGACCGGGTGCGCGGGTATCACGAGCATCAGCGGGAGCCCGGGTTCACGCTCGCCGAGGCGGACGGCAGCGTGGTCGGCATGAAGGTGACGCCGCTCGACCGGGTCGGGCTGTACATCCCCGGCGGCAAGGCGAGCTATCCGTCGTCCGTCGTCATGAACGCCGTGCCCGCGCTGGTGGCGGGCGTGCAGGAGATCGTGGCCGTGGTGCCGCCGCAGGGGGTGACGGACGTGGTGCTCGCGGCCTGCGCGCTCTCGGGCGTGACGCGGATCTTCCGGATCGGCGGGGCGCAGGCGGTGGCCGCGCTGGCCTACGGGACGGCCACGGTGCCGCGGGTGGACAAGATCGTGGGCCCGGGGAACCGCTGGGTGGCGGAGGCCAAGCGCCAGGTGGTGGGGCAGGTGGGGATCGACATGATCGCGGGACCCACCGAGGTCCTCATCATCGCGGACGCGACGGCGCGGCCGGCGCGGGTGGCGGCGGACCTGATCGCCCAGGCGGAGCACGACGAGGACGCGGTGTGCTGGTGCGTCACCACCGACCCGGCGCTGGCCGAGGCGTTGCCCGCGGCGCTCGAGGCGGCGCTGGCCACGGCGCCCCGGGCGGCCATCGCGCGGACCGCGCTCGAGCGCAACGGGCTGATCGTACTGGTCCCGTCGATGCGCGAGGCGATCGAAGTGGCCAACCGGCGGGCGCCCGAGCATCTCGAGATCGTGGCGGAGGGCGCCGAGCGCGTGGCGGGCGGCATCCGGCACGCGGGCGCGATCTTCCTCGGCGACGACACGCCCGAGCCCGTGGGCGACTACATCGCCGGCCCGAGCCACGTGCTGCCGACCAGCGGCACGGCGCGGTACGCCTCGCCGCTCGGCGTGTACGACTTCGTGAAGCGGACCAGCGTGATCCGGTACACCCGGGCCCGGCTGGCTGAGGACGCGGAGGCGATCATCGCGCTGGCGGAGGCGGAGGGGCTGTACGGGCACGCGGAGGCGGTGCGGATTCGGCAGGCGGAGGAGCGGGGTGGAGGGCGGCGGGACTCGGGGTCGGGGCGGATTGTGTCGGACTGAGCAGCCCCGCCGAGCCCACGGCGGAGCTAAATTTCTCCCTATGCCCGCACCCCCCCGCCGCGCCGACTGCGCCCACCTGACCCAAGGGCCCGGCGACCCCGATGCCCCGCCTGTGGCTGGTGCTGGCGCTCACCGGCGCCTTCATGGTGCTGGAGGTCATCGGGGGCTGGTTGAGCGGGTCGCTGGCCCTGCTGGCCGATGCGGGGCACATGCTGACCGACGTCGGCGCGCTGGCCCTGAGCCTGCTCACGGCGTGGATCGCCCAGCGGCCGGCCGACGATACCAAGACCTACGGTTATCTCCGCTGGGAGATCCTGGCCGCGCTGGTGAACGGCGCCGCGCTGTTCGGCATCGCGGGCTGGGTGGTGGTCGAGGCGATCCAGCGGATCCAGCACCCGGAGCCGATCCGGACCGGGCTCTTCCTGGCCGTCGCCGCGGCGGGGCTGGCCGTGAACCTGGTCAGCCTGGCTCTCCTCCATGGCTCGCGCGAGGGCAGCCTCAACGCCCGCGGCGCCTACCTTCACGTCCTCGGCGATGCCCTCGGTTCGGCTGGGGCGCTCGGTGCCGCCGCGATCATCTGGCTCACCGGCTGGGTTGCCGCCGACCCGATCGCGTCGATCGGCCTGTCGCTCCTCATCCTGGCCGGCGCCTGGCGGCTGATCCGCGAGAGCACCGACATCCTGCTCGATGCCGTCCCACGCCACGTCGTGCTCGCCGAGGTCCACCGACGCATCCTGGAGGTGCCGGGGGTGGCGGCGGTACACGATCTCCATGTCTGGACGGTGGTGAACGGCGTTGTGGCGATGAGCGGCCACGCCGTCGTCCCCGATCTGGAGAGCCATCCCGGCGTGCTGGACGGGATCCGGACGGAGATGGCGTCTCTCGGCATCGGGCACGTCACCATGCAGCTCGAGGTGGCGGATGAGTGCGAGGAGGTCCGGGCGGTGGCGGGCGCCGCCGCCCACGCTGGCCACGAGCATCACCGGCACGGGCATTAGCCACCCCCCTCCGACCTACCCCCCTCGGGACAAAGGTTCTTGCGGCCCCGCCCAGCCTAGTCTATATATGCGCCGCGGAGGCCCGGGCGTTCGGGCCTCATCCGTTCCGACCGAAGGAAGTGCCGTTTGATCCGTAATTTGGCCATCATCGCTCACGTCGACCACGGCAAGACCACCCTGGTGGACCAGATGCTGCGGCAGGCGGGGGCGTTCCGCGCCAACCAGCAGGTCGAAGAGCGGGTCATGGACTCGAACCCGCTCGAGCGGGAGCGCGGGATCACCATCCTGGCCAAGAACACGGCCGTCCGCTGGCAGGGTGTCAAGATCAACATCGTGGACACGCCGGGCCACGCGGATTTCGGCGGCGAGGTCGAGCGGATCCTGCGCATGGTCGACGGCGTGCTGATCCTGGTGGACGCCGCCGAAGGACCGATGCCGCAGACGCGGTTCGTCACCCGGAAGGCGCTGGCCCTCGGGCTCCGGCCGATCGTGGCCATCAACAAGATCGACCGCAGCGACGCCGAGCCGCTCCGGGTGCACGACGAGGTGCTGGGCCTGTTCATCGATCTCGAGGCCACCCCCGAGCAGCTCGATGCGCCATTCCTCTATACGTCGAGCCGCGCCGGCACCGCCACGACGGAGCTGGAGCATCCGGGCACCGATCTGCAGCCGCTGTTCCAGTCGATCATCGACTACGTGCCGCCCCCCACGGGCGACCCCGAGGGCCCGTTCCAGATGCTGGTCTCCACGCTCGACTTCTCGACCTTCCTCGGACGCATCGCGATCGGGCGGATCGAGCGGGGCCGCGTGCGCGTGGGCGACCAGGTGGCGCTCCTGCCGCTCGGCGAGCCCGGGCTGGTGACGGACGAGGTGTTCGAGCGGAACCGGGTCACCAAGCTCTACACCTTCGACGGGCTCCACCGGGTCGAGGTGGACGTGGCCGGCGCGGGCGACATCGTGGCGCTGTCCGGCTTCGAGACGATCGAGATCGGCCGGACATTCACCTCGGTGGACGCGCCCGAGCGGATGCTGGGCATCGCGGTCGAGGAGCCCACGATCTCGGTGGACTTCATCGTCAACAACGGCCCGTTCGCTGGACGGGACGGGAAGTACGTCACCAGCCGCCAGCTCAAGGACCGGCTGTACCGGGAGCTCGAGCGGAACGTGGCGCTCCGGGTGGAGGAGACCGACAGCCCGGACACCCACAGCGTGGCGGGTCGCGGCGAGCTCCACCTGGGCATCCTCATGGAGACGATGCGGCGCGAGGGCTTCGAGTTCCAGGTGTCGCGGCCGCGGGTCATCACCAAGCTCGGTCCCGGCGGCGAGCGGCTGGAGCCGTACGAGGAGTTGACTGTTGACGTCCCCGAGGAGTACATGGGCGTAGTGATGGAGAAGCTGGGGCCCCGCCGGAGCGAGATGACCGAGATGCGGAACCCGGGGCAGGGCATGGTGCGGCTCACCTTCCGGATCCCGGCCCGGGGGCTCTTCGGGTACCGGTCGGAGTTCCTGACCGATACCCGCGGCACCGGCATCATGCACCATCGGTTCCTGGACTACGGGCCGTGGGCGGGGCCGCTCGCGGGCCGGAAGCGCGGCGTCATGGTGGCCGACCGTGAGGGCCTGGTGGTGGCGTTCGCACTCGGCAACCTGCAGGAGCGGGCGCAGATGTTCGTGACGCCCGGGCGACCACGTGTACGAGGGGATGATCGCGGGCGAGAGCTCGCGCCCCGGCGACATGGACGTCAACGTAACGAAGGAAAAGAAGCTCACGAACATGCGGACCACGGCCTCGGACGACAACGTCATCCTGGAGCCGCCCCGCCAGATCACCCTCGAGTACGCCCTGGAGTACATCGAGGAGGACGAGTTGATCGAGGTCACGCCGAAGACCATCCGGCTCCGGAAGCGGGTGCTGACGGCGAACGACCGCAAGAAGGCCGCGCGGGCCGCCCGGGTGGCGGATGCTTCCTAGGACGCCGGACTTACACTCTTTCTGAGATGGGCGGAGGGCATCATGTTGGCCTGGGAGACGTCGGTGGAGACCCTGGAGCTGCGTCGCAAGTTCGACGAAGATGAAGACGAGTTCGAGGACGACGGCTTCACCTTCGACGACGACGACGAGGACGACGAGGACCTCGACAACGAAGACGACCTCGACGACGAGGACGATTTCGACGACGAGGAGCTCGAGGAGCTCGAGGAGCTCGACGAGGAAGAGGAGATGCGGTGACGCTGGTTGCCGCCTCGAACGCGTTCCGGCGCAGCCCCGGCTGGTCGGGCTTGCGCCGGTGCGGGCGGCTGGCTATGCTCCCGTCCCTGTTAAGGGCCTGTAGCTCAGGTGGTTAGAGCGCACGCCTGATAAGCGTGAGGTCGGTAGTTCAACTCTACCCAGGCCCATAGCAGAGTCTCCGGCTTTGTGGCACGTCGACGAGGCCGAGCTTTTTTCTGCCTACCCTACGAGGGGCAGCAGCCATCCGCGGCTGCAAGGCGCTCCGCAGGCGGTCGAGGTGGTGATAGCTGTGCCGGACCGCGTGGTCCTCGAGTAAGAACTGGCACGTGAGCGGGGCGTCGGCATTGAGCGACACCCGGCGCAGCCCGATCGAGCTGGTCGTCGCTCAGACCGCGGATGGCCGCGGCCGCCGCCGCGCTGTTGCGCTCGAGCAGCTCCAGCGCGGCCGCCTTGGTGACACCGTCGTACTCCTTCGCGTGCGCCGCGTTAGCTCGTGCACCGCGCTCCATGTCACGCCCGACACCGGTTCGCCCTCGGCGAGCCGCTGCGCCAGCTGGATCTCCAGCGGATACATGGTGGCGACGTGATGCACGACGACGCCAACCTTCCGGCCGTCCCCGGGGACGCGGACCTGCCACTCGGCGGGTGTGAGACCGCGCGCGAAAGCGGCCAGCTCGCGGGCCCCGTGCTCGAGACGATCGGCAAGCGCGTTGGTGCGTGTACTCATGGTCCATTCCTCTTGGTCGACGGGGTGAATGCGCACCTTCGTGGCGCGCGCTACGTATAGTGCATCCGAGCGGTGATCTCATCTATGACTGGAAGTCCCGACTTCCTGCCCCGGCGTCCGCTTCGGCTCGAAGGGTCCATACATCGCGACGTTGTCGCAGGCCTCGCCCGAAGGCATCGACCATGGACCCCGGGATCACACCGGCCTCTCGATAGCCGAGCTGTCGGTAGAAGGTCTCGGCGGGGTCGCCGCGGCGGGCGTTGAGCACGAGCAGCGAGCGGCCCCGCTGCCTGGCACTGTCGTGGATGGCTTGCAGGAGGCTCCGGCCGATGCCGTGCCCACCAGCGCCATCGCGACCATCACCTTGTTCAGCTCGGCCCGGTGCCGCGCGGTGGGCCACGACGGCAGGGCGAGCTGGCCGGTACCGGCCAGACGGTCCGCCACGTGCGCGGCGAAGAGGAGCCGGGACCCTCCTCGAAGCTCCTGGCCGAGCGACCGCCAGTAGCGCCGCGCTTCGTGGTGTGGCAGCGGCGGCAGGAAGCCGAGCGACGCCCCGCCGTTCACCGACTCGCGCAACAGCTCCACCAGTGCTGGCAGGAGATCCTCGAGCTCCGTGGACGCGACCACGCGCACTGTTGTCGGCATCATCGGGAGAGTTCCACGCGATACTCCGGGTGCTTCGGGGCAGCCGCCTCCCGCACGGGAAACGAGCCATCCCAGCGCGCCATCACGACGGTCGCGAGGCAGTTGCCCACGACGTTGACCGACGTGCGCGCCATATCCATGAGGGCATCGACGCCGAGAATGACCGCGACGCCTTCCAGCGGCAACCCGAACTGCGCCAGCGTACCCGAGAGAATCACCAGCGAGGCGCGGGGCACCGCGGCGAGCCCTTTGCTCGTGAGCATCAGGGTGAGCATCATCAGCACCTGCCGGGACACGGGCATGGGATGCCGGCGGCCTGCGCCACGAACACGCCGGCCAACGTGAGGTAGAGGGCGGTGCCGTCCATGTTGAAGGTGTAGCCCGCCGGCAGGACAAACGACACGATCCGTCGCGGCACGCCCAGTCGCTCCATGTTCCGGAACGCGAGGGGTAGCGCCGCCTCCGACGAGGCGGTGGTGAAGGCGAGCAGCCACGGGTCCTTCGTCGCCGCCCAGAATCGCGGAGCGGCACCTTCCAACGCGAGCGCGATCGGCAGGAGGACCAGCGCCGCGAACGCGAGCAAGGCCCCGTAGAGGGTGAGCACCAGCGCGCCGAGACGGACGAGCACGCCGAGCCCGCTTCGGCCCACCGTCACCGCGATGGCGGCACCGATGCCGATCGGCGCGAACTGCATCACGATCGCGACGAAGCGGAACATCACTTCGCACAGGCTCTCGCAGAGCGACAGCATGACTGTCCTGGCCGGCCCCGCCACCCGCGACAGCGCGACCCCGAACACGATGGCGAACACGACGATCTGCAGGGACTCGTTCCCGGCGGCCGCCTCGAAGAAGCTCCGCGGCACACTGTGCTCCAGCATCGCCGCGAGCGTGGGCCTGGTCCCGGCCAGCCCGGCGCTCGCGCCGCCGGTGCCGCTGCCCAGGCTCACGCCGACGCCCGGCCGCACGAGGTTGACCACCAGCAGGCCGACCGCGAGCGCGAGGGTGGTGACGATCTCGAAGTACACCAGCGACCGGACGGCGAGCCTGCCGACCCGCTTCATGTCCTCGCCGTGGCCGGCGATCCCCACGACCAGCGTGCCGAACAGGAGCGGCACGATCACCGACCCGATCATCCGGAGGAACAGCGTGGAGAGGACCTGCAGGTCGGTCGCGCGGAAGCCGCCGTGGTGCGCCCCATCGGGAAAGCCGAGGCCGAGGGCGACGCCGACAAGCATGGCGATGGCGATGCGCTGGCTCGGCCCGATCCGGTCGGAGAAGCGGCGGGGTGCGGGGGCGGTGCTCATGGGCGAGAACATCGCTCGAGCACCCATTCTTGTCCAATACCGGGTTTCTATGTATTCATAACGTTATGAATATCGCCGATCGCCTGGGCCTCGCCTCCCTCCGATACTTCGCCCTCCTCGCCGACGAGCTCCACTTCGGGCGCGCGGCCTCCCGCCTCGGCATCGCCCAGCCGTTTCTGAGTCAGAAGATCCGGATCCTGGAGGAGACCGTTGGGACCCGGCTGTTTCTCCGAACCAGCCGTCACGTCGAGCTGACCGAGGCCGGCGCGGTGTTCCTGGAGTCCGCTCGCAAGTCGCTCCGCGAGGTCGAGCGTGGGGCGGACCGCGTGCACGCGATCGGGCGCGGGGAGCTGGGCACGCTGAACATCGGCTATTCGATGATCGGGATGCTGATGGTGGTGCCGGATGTCCTGAGAACCTTCCGCTCGGCATACCCTGGCGTGCGCCTGTCGCTGCACGAGATCTCCACCGTGCCCCAGGCCGCCCAGCTACGGCAGGGCGACCTCGACGTCGGCTTCCTCAGCCAGCCGGTGACCGAGCCGGGACTCCGCATCCACCGCGAATGGACCGAGCCGTTCTGCGCGGTAGTGCCGAGCGATCACCCGCTGGCGAAGGCCCGGACGATTCGCCTGCGAGACCTGGCCCAGGGTCCCTTCGTGTCCGTGGTCAGATGGTCCTCGCCCGACATGTACGATCGGATGATCCGCGACTGTCAGGACGCCGGCGTGACGCTCTCCATGGTGCAGGAGGCCGGATCGTGGCAGGCGGCGGTCAGCTTGGTCGCAGCGGGGATGGGGGTGACGATCGCGCCGGCGTGCGTCAGCCGGCTGCGCTTTCCGGGGGTCAAGTTTCGGGAGCTCGCCCGGCCGGCGCCGACGTACGGCCTGGCGTTGTGTACCGGGGAGGAGGCGCTGTCGCCGGCCGTGAAGTTGTTTCTCGAGAGCTGCGGCGCGTCACGGGCCTGACACCGGTGTCGGCGGGGCTGTTCCGGTCACAAGAGGCTCCATCCGCGTCGAACGATCGCCACGGACAGCAGGAAATACTCCTCCATGACGATCGCCCAGAGGAGGACCCGTCGAAGGTTGACCTTGACGAGGCTCGCGTCACAGAGCGGGCACCGGATCTGATCGGCGACGGTGACGCCGCAGGACGGACAGTGTTTGGACATTAGGGCGCTCCTGGCACTCGCAAATTCACCAACCGTACCGATGATGGCAAGTGAAGCCGGAACGGCCAGCCGTTTGGCCCTCGCTTCACTGCACCATAATCTCGAAGACCCCCGTCCCGTCGCGATCGTCCGTGCAGCTCACCCGCACGCGATAGGTCCCAGATGCCGTCAGCGTGATCTGCCCGGTCGAGGCACCGAATGGCCCCGGCGAAGGGTATGGCTCGTCGACCGGACCGGTCGAGCCGTTGGGCCAGCCGTAGCTCCCCTCTAGCGGGAACCGGCCTCGGGCACGTAAGATCTTGCCAAGTGATCCATGGGATCCGCCTGGCTCGGGGCCGGACGGGCATCCCTTTCCACCCGTCCCTCATCGTGGGGAGGGCTCTCGGCCGTCTCGTATGGCCTCGGAGCCGTCATGCCCACGCAGCTCAGCGCCCCGCCCGCCGATGTCCTCGCCGTTCCGCTCCCCGGCATCGATCCCATCGTCCCGCTCCCCCGGCCTGACGCCTTCGACGACGCGGCCTGGACCTTCGAGCCCAAGTACGACGGGCTTCGCGGCTTCGTGTACGGCTCCGAGGCAGGATGCGAGATCCGCTCGCCCTGGGATACCCAGTTCGAGGGCTTCGCGGAGTTGCGCGCGCGTGTGGCCCGCGTGCTCGGCCCTCGCGAGGTGATCCTCGACGGGGAGATCGTCTCGCTCGACCCCAAGGGCCGGCCGGTCTTCCGCAAGCTGCTCCGCGGCCGCGGCTACCTCGCGTTCGCGGCGTTCGACCTGCTCTGGCTCGACGGACGCGACCTCCGCTCCGCGCCGCTCGGCGAGCGCAAGCGAGAGCTCGGGGCGCTGCTGCCGTCGGACACGGGCCCGCTGTACAAGATCTTCGCGCTCGCCGAGCACGGCCGTGCCCTGTACGAGGCTACCAGGAAGATGGACCTCGAGGGCATCGTGGCGAAGCGCACGGCCGATCCGTACTCCGCGGACACCATCTGGTACGCGATCCGGAACCCGACCTACCGTCAGAGCGAGGGCCGGGTTCCGGTCGGGCGCACCATGCGGATGCCGGTGCGCCGCGAGCGCTAGCCTTGATCAGGTGGAGAGCACGACCTTCTCGCAGTTGTCCCGCTTATGGAGGAACATTTCGTACCCTTCGGGGGCGTCCTCCAGCCGCAGGCGATGGGTGATCACAAAGCTGGGGTCGATCTCGCCGCGCTGGATCCGCGCCAGCAGAGGGCGCATGTAGCGCTGGACATGGCACTGGCCCGTCCGGATCGTGAGCGAGCGGTTCATGAAGATCCCATCGGGAACCGGTCGATGAATCCGCCGTACACGCCGATCACCGAGACGGTCCCGCCGTTCCGGCACGCCCGAATCGCTTCCCTGAGCGCGATCAGGCGGTCGGTCTCGAGCATCAGCGCCTGCTTGGCGCGGTCGTAGGCATACATCGCCGCATGGCCGTGCGCCTCCATGCCGACGGCGTCGATGCACGCGTCGGGACCCCGGCCGCCGGTCAGTTCCTTGAGCCGCTCGAGCACATTCTCCTCTTCGTAGTTGATCGTGTCCGACACGTTCAGCCGCTCCCGGGCCAACGCCAGCCGGTAGGGAAAGCGGTCGATCGCGATCACCCGCTCGGCGCCGAGCAGGTAGGCGCTGGCCATCGCGAAGAGGCCCACCGGTCCTGCACCCCACACCGCGATCACGTCTCCCGGCTGGATGCCGCACATGTCGGCGCCCATGTACCCGGTCGGGAAGATGTCCGACAGAAACAGTGCCTGCTCGTCGGGCATGCCATCGGGGACCTTGAGCGGCCCCACGTCCGCGAACGGCACCCGCGCGTACTGCGCCTGCCCTCCGGCGAACCCGCCGAGCAGGTGGGAGTAACCGAACGCCCCCGCCGGCGAATGACCCCACAGCTTCTCGGCCATCGCCGCGTTGGGATTGCTGTTCTCGCAGCAGGAAAAGAGATCCCGACGGCACATGAAGCACTCGCCGCAGGCGATGCTGAACGGCACCACGACGCGGTCGCCCGTCTTGAGATTCTTCACGCCAGGGCCGGTCTCCACCACCTCGAGATGCTGCATGAACCGCGGCAGATTCTCGAAGTTGCGCCAGAAGCGGTAGACCTCGTCCCGGGGGCGGTCGATCGTGACGGCTTTCCGGACCCGGATCCCCCGCGGGCGGCGCACCGCCGGGCGGGTGCCAGGTTCCCGAGCCAGATTCTGGCTGGCGAGGACGCCGACCATGGTAATGCCGACGACCGCGGCGATGGCGCCGATGGCGAGGATGGTATCGCGGTTGGCCTCGTCGTCGTTTACGCCGATCATCCGGGCGACCCGGCGGGGGGCCGTGATCCGGGCCAGGCCGAGGCCGATGATGAACCATCCCAGCCCGCGCGCGACGCGCTCGGCGTCGTCGGGTGGCCCGTCGGTGGTCTCGGGGTCCTGTATCGCCGTAGTTGCTATGGTCATCGTGCCCCCTTCAGCTGCGGTGGGCGCGGCTCGATGGAATCTCGATGGCGTAGGAACGATCGAGAGGCGCCGGGGGTAGAAAGACCGGGACAGATAACCGCCGCGGGTCACGTCCGTGATGGCGGTCACCCGGAGACGTGCCTCGGCGCCGTCCGGGAGCGACTCTAGGCTTCGAGGCGCTTCGACTCGAGGTGCGCGGGAGGGGACTGGGGCAGCCAGGACCGAACGGCGCGAAGAACATCGGGCAGATCGAACGGCGGCGCGAGGAACCGCAGATCTCGGGGAAGTCCCGAGGGCTCGTCGGCGGACGGGCCGACCTGGTCCGCGATGCCCAGCATCGGGACCGAGGGAGCGAGTGCCCGCAACTGGTGGGCAAGCGCCACCGTGCCCGCGTCGAGCACCCGGGCCGCGAGCACCAGCAGCGACGGCTGGGTCTCACCCTCGGTGAGGATCGCCGCAGCGCCGGTGCCGTCGGGGCAGGCTACGACGTGGAAGCCCGAGCGCCCGAGGAACTTGGCCATCGTCTGGCGCAGCATCGGCTCGGCCTCGATGAGCAGGATCGTGGGAGGAACGGAGGTCTTGGCCTGAGGCAGCGGCATACAGTCCCTGCGGTGGGGGCAACGGGAACGCGGACGAACGTTGATGAAATTGCCGGGTGAGAGCATCATTGGGCAATGGGCGGACCGGCCCACCATGTAGGCCTGGGGCACTCCGGACCAGGAATCCCGCGGTCGACCGCCTCTTTGGCGAGTGAGAGTGACCACATGCCACCGCAACGCCGCCCGCTGCCCTCGAGCCTCCTGTTCGGCCGCGCCTTTCTCCGGCATCCGCGGATGCTGGGCTCGGTGGTGCCGAGCAGCCGGTTCCTGATCTCGCGCATCCTGCGCCAGGCCGACTGGGCACGCACACGGGTGGTGGTGGAAGCCGGCCCGGGGGTGGGCACGCTCACCACGGGGATTCTCGACCGGCTCCACCGCGATGGCTCGGTCGTGGCTTTCGAGATGAACCGGACCTTCGTCACCCACCTGCGGGGCAAGATCGCCGATCCCAGGTTGGCGGTCCTCCACCGCTCGGCGGCAGACGCCGGCCCCGCCCTGGCGGAGCGTGGAACCGGGCAGGTGGACCTGCTCGTGTCGGGCATTCCGCTCAGTGGGCTCACGCGGCAGGCTCGCCTGGATCTCGTGGCGGGATGGCGGCAGCTGCTCAACCCGGGCGGGGTCATGGTGGTCTATCAGTTCACCCGGTCGGTCGTACCCGACCTGCGCCGGGTGTTCGGCCACGTGCGGCAGGAGTTCGAGCCGCTCAACGTCCTGCCTGCGTGGGTGTGGCGATGCGAAGTGCCGGCCTGAGGGTCGGCGTCCCATGGCCCTCCGCTTTCGTCTTCCGATACTCCTCCTGCTCGCCCTTCCCGCCGCGCTCCCCGCGCAGGAGCGGGCGCCGCGCCGTGGTCCCCGACCCTCCGTGGGCGGCGAGGTCGGCTACTCGCGAAGCGATCTCGGCGGCCCCGACGCGCAGCGCGTCCGGAGCCGGCAGGGCGCGCTCACCGGCGTGTATATGCAGCTGCCGCTCGCCGGGCCGCTGAGCATCCGGCCGGAGATCCTGTTCGCCTTGAAGGGGGGGCGGGTGCAGACCGACGTGGAGGGCGGCGGTACGGTCGAGCTCGACATCGGGCTCGCCTACCTCGAGCTGCCGGTGCTGCTTCGGGCGGGCCCGCGCCGGGGGCGGTTCCGTCCCGTCGTGTTCGGCGGCCCGGCTCCCTCGCTCCAGATCGGCTGCGACGTCCAGATCGCGGACCCAAACACCCCGGTCAGTGCTACCTGCGACGAAACCGAGCTGCCGGCCTTCCGCCAGTTCGACGTGGGCCTCGTCGCCGGCGGTGGCCTCGAGATGCGGTGGCCGCAGTCGGCACTGGCGCTCGAGGCGCGGTACACGACGGGACTGCGGTCGGTGCTGAACGACGTGGATGTGAGGAACCGGTCGTTTGGCATTGTGCTTTCGCTCACGTTCTGATGGACGGAAAGACGGAAGGACGGAAGGGTGCGATTGAACGCGCCCTTCCGTCCTCTGTCTTGACCGTTTTACGGGACTTCGCTGCTTCCCCTCTGGTTCTACTTTCCGTCTTTCCGTCTTTCCGTCTTTCCGTCCTAGAACAGCCACCGCCCACCCACCTGGAACTGCCTCGGCTCGCCGAGTCCGCTCCGGATGGTGCCGTCGAAATTGAGGAACGTGCCGCCCGACGACGGGTCCTTGAAGTTGTCGGAGTTGGTCACGTTGAACACCTCGAAGATCGCCTCGAAGGTTCCCTGGCGGCCGAAGTTGAACGGCCGGGACAGTCGAATGTCCCACGAGAAGAAGGCGTTGTCGCGGCGGATCGTGTTGCGCTGCAGGACGTGGCCGTCGGGGCAGATCCGCTGCGACTGCAAGGATGCGCGCTGGCCGGTAGGCAGGTTGTCCGCTCCGCAGGTCTCGGACGCCGGCTGCGCAGAGTAGGCGCTCAAGCGGTTGTTGAGGTAGAAATCGCCCGGCAGGATGGCCAGGACCCAGGCGTTGAAGCGATGCCGCTGGTCGCGATCGCTGTAGCCGTACTCGCGCTCGAGCGAGTCGGCCCGGGCATAGCGGAAGGTGAACGGATCGCGCTCGTTGTCGTCGTCCGACTTGTCCGACGAGAGCGTGTAGTTGACCTGGAACTGCAGGTGCGAGCCCGCCGATTTCCGCAGCTCGATCGTGCCGCCGTAGAAACGCGAACGCGCGGTGCTCTGCACCACTGTGAGCGTGCCGATCCCGTTGCCCCCGGCGAGGCCGGTGGCCCATGGCGCGCCAAATACCGGGTCGTTCCCGTTGACGAAGCGGGTCAGATGATCGGTACGCGCGTGGGTGAAGCTCAAGCTCGCGGCCAGCCCCGTCGCCACTTCGCGCTCATAGCCCACCGTGGCGGTAAACGTCCGCGGGTTCTCGAAGTCCTTGTCGTACACGAACACGCCGGGCTGGACCGGGCCGCCTGCCGGCGCTGGGAGCAGCTCGCCGTAATTCGGCGGCGCCCCGAGGATCCCTCAGCGCGCTGTTCCGGAACAGCGACTGTCCGCGGAACCGTCGGTGCTGCGGCGCTCGCCAGGTTCAGCCCGGGGATGCGTGCATAGTAAAGGCCGGCGTTGGCCCGCACGACCTGCTTCCCGTCGCCCTTCACATCGTACGCGAAGCCGAGCCGCGGCTGGAACATCTTGCGGTCGCTCGGAATCGTGCCGTCACCCGGGAACTCGAAAGCCCGACCGAGTTGGTGACGGTCTGGCCGATGAACGGCGCGTAGAACAGCTGGTCGATCGGGGTGATCGGCTGGGCTCGATCTGCGCCTCCCAGCGCAGCCCGTAGTTCACGTTCAGGTTGGACCGGGCCTTCCAGGAATCCTGCAGGAACACGCCAGCTCGGTCTGGGGGATGGTCTGGGTGCCGGCCTCCTCGACCGAGATGGTGCGACGCCGGCCTGCTGGAGGTAGAGGGCGACGGGGCCGGTGATGTGCTCGCCGGCCGGACATGCCCCGGTGGTTGTGCTGGGGTGGGGGTGTTGGTGACGTCCGCGGCGCACTCCACGTACCGTTGCCGTTGGCCGTGTAGTTGAGGAACCCGGTCACCGAGGTGAAGGCGATGCGCCGTTGGCGAACCCGAGGAACGTCTGATTCACCCCAGTCCGGTTCCACTCGGCGCCGACCTTGAAGAGATGGTTGCCCCGGAGGATGGACACGTTGTCGAGTACCTGGAACCGGTAATCGTAGGCCGTTTGCAGCGGAATGAAGAACGGCATGCCCATGCGGTATCCCGAGAACCCGCTGGGGCCGACGAAGCCGATGTCGGTATCGGGAAACGGGCGCCCGGTGGACGGGTTGGTGGCTCCGGTGTACGGCCGTGGCCGGTCCTCCCGCGCCACCTGAAAGCGGAACTCGTTCGACACCGCGGAGGAAAACAGCGAGGTCAGGCTGCCGTTGACCGCATGGGAGTGGTCCTTTTCGAGGGCGTTGGCGCTCCGGCCCCAGGAGTCGACGTCGAACGTGCCGTTCTGCTGGCTCGAGCGGGTGAAGTTGTACTTGAGCGTCGCGCTGTGCTTCGGGCTCAGCCGGAAGTCGAGCTTGCCGATGAACGCGTCGGCGTCGTTGGTCCGGGCGATCGACCCGAAGTCGCCCTGCAGCGCCCCGCCGAACGCGGTGTCGGTGAAGGCGACGAGCGCGGGGTCGATCGTGCGAGCCGGTCCGTCTGCTTGGGTCGTTGTACTCCTGATGGTCGTAGGCGATGAAGAAGAACGCCTTGTCCCGCACCATCGGGCCGCCGAACGTCGCGCCGAACTGGTGCTGGGCGAAGTCGGGAGCGAACCGGTCGTGCCGCCACTCGGGAAGTGTGAGAGTAGTCGCGCGACAGCGCGTCGTACTTCCCGAAGTAGTGCGCCGATCCTGGAACTCGTTCGTGCCCGACTTGGTGATGACGTTCACGAACCCGCCGCTCGAGCGCCCGAACTCGGCGTTGGCCCCTCGGCCACGACGACGAAATCCTGCACCGCGTCGAGGTTGAACGTGAACGCCGGCCGCTGGCCGCCGCGCTGCTCGCCGAAGAACGGGTTGTTGAAGTCGGCGCCGTCGACCGAGACGTTGTTGTGGATGCCCTTCTGGCCGCCGATGCTGATCTCGTCGCCGTCAGGCCCCTGCACGA
>CAWHZQ010000003.1:0-285435 GCA_963833905.1 uncultured Gemmatimonadales bacterium
GGCGTGGGTGAGATTCGAACTCACGAAGGACTTTCGCCCTTGGCTGTTTTCAAGACCGCTGCCTTCAACCGCTCGGCCACCACGCCTGGACGCTAAAAACTCCTATCCTACTGCGGCTTACGCAACCCCGTTCACGTTGGGTCTCATGGGTCCTTCGCGGGACTGGTCGACGATAGCCCCGCCATACCGGCTCTGGCTCCTTCAGCGAAGCCGCGGTCGGTTTGGACTTCGGCGTCCAAGCAGCATCCACGTGCCAACCGTATTGCCCCGTGGTGTGTCTCACACGAACCACCTTCGTGGAGTGCCGATGCTTCATTCACGTTCTGCTTTGTGGGCCAGTCTCGGTCTTTGGATGGTCGCCCTATCCGGTCCGGCCCGCGCTTCTTGCCAAAGCGAACGTGCGTCGATTGAGAGACAATACAAGGGTCTGGACTCTGCAGTTGAGCGCAACGACGTGACCGCGATCCTGGCGTTTCAGTCGCCAACCTTCACGGCCATCAATCCGAGCGGGGCTGTCCTCGACTACCAAGCGATGGAGGCGCGAACGCGCCTGTTATCGAGCTTGGTGGACTCCGTGATCCACGTGCGCAACACGATTCGCGACTTTGCGGGCCACGGCGACACGGTGGTCGTAAAGGTGTGCCAGGAATTCTCTCGTATCCAGCGCATCGATGGTCGACCTCGTCGCGTCGACACAAGCGTGCTGCAGCGGGAACGCTGGGTGCGAGTCGGAACGGAGTGGAAACGCGAGCGGGTGGACGATGTTCACGGGACGCGATGGTTTGTCGATGGGGTTCGCGTAGATGCGGTGCGCCCCTACTCCTCCGGGGCCCCGCCCTATGCACCAAATCCGGATCCGCCAACCGGGTGTGGGCGACTCTAGGACGAGGAGGCAGGTGCGGCTGAAAGGCGGGGCGGCTCAGGTGTGCTTGACAGTGATGGTCTCCAGCTCGTTGGCCACGTCGTCGCAGGCATCCAGCGTATCCTCGAGCTGATCGTACAGGGTCTTCCACCGGATCACATCCACCGGATCGGGCGCCCCGGCGAACAACTCCGCCACCGCCGCCTCCCAGACCGCGTCGCCTTCCTCCTCGGCCTGCTTGATCTCTCGGCACCGGAGCAGGACCTCCTCGCCAGTGCGAATGTGGCTCACCGCCGCCTCGATCGCGCCCGTGGCACGGACGATGATGCGAGCCATGGCCACCGCGGGCTCGCGGCGCGTCGTCGCCTTGAGGCTGTCGGCCCGCCTGGCCGTCCCACCGATGAAATCCGCCACCAGGCTCAGCTGTGTGGACAGAGCGTGAATGTCTTCCCGGTCCATCGGTGGGACGAACAGCTTGTCCACGTTGACGTCCAGGTCATGGGCCGATTCATCGGTCTCGCGCTGGACACGGTCGATCTGCGCGACGAAAGCCGGCAGGCGGGACGGCTCCTCCAGCGCCTGCTGCAAGAGTGTGGCGGCGGTGGTCAATCGGGCCGCGATCCCCGTGAAGTGCTCGAAGAACTTCCGCTCGTCCGGAAAGAGCCAGCTCATAATGTCCTCCGATCACCACCGTGTGACCCGATTGCGATCGTAGTCTAACCCGCCGGCTCTTGACATATATGACGATCGTCATCTAAATTGCCAACGCCACCATACGGAGCCGTGCCATGAGGGTCAGCCGGGAACAGTTCGCCAAAAATCGTCAGCGCATCCTCGATGTCGCCGGAAGGCTGTTCCGGCAGAAGGGCTTCGAGGGGATCGGGGTGGACGGCATCATGGAAGAGGCCGGCCTGACCCATGGCGGCTTCTACGGGCACTTCGCTTCCAAGGCTGACCTTGCCGATCAGGCGTGCTCTGCCGCGCTGCAGCAAACCAAGCAAAAGTGGGAGGGTTTCGCACAGGGCTCACCGAAGGACGCCTTGGCCGAGATCGCGCAGTCCTACCTGTCGAAGCGGCACCGCGACGATCCCGGCAGCGGGTGCGTGTTTGCCGCGTTGGGTAGCGAGGTGTCCCGCGGGTCGGACGCGGTGCGCTCGACCGTCACCCAGGGAGTTCGGGCGCAGCTCGGCACCCTCGAACGGGTAGCGAAGGCTCGCTCAAAGGCCGCGCGGCGGGAGCAAGCGATCACGGCGCTGTCGGGCATGGTGGGAGCGATGGTCCTCGCGCGGCTGGTGAACGACTCCGCACTCTCCAACGAAATCCTCACCGTCGCCGCGTCGGCGTTCGGTGGTCAACGAGACGAAAGTCAGGAAAGGACCGCAGTATGACGATCGAGCTTTCCGCACACGTGCCCACCAGCTTCATCGAAGCCAACGGGGTCAGGTACGCCTACCGCCGGCTGGGTCAGCCCAGTGGCGTCCCGCTCGTGTTTCTGCAGCACTTCACCGGGACCATGGACGGCTGGGATCCGGTGGTGGTCGATGGCTTCGCCCAGACGCGGCCGGTCATCCTCTTCGACAACCAGGGCGTCAGCCGTTCCAGCGGCACCACGCCCGACAATGTGGCAGCGATGGCGAACGATGCCGTCGCCTTCATCACTGCCCTGGGATTGAAGCAGGTCGATCTGTTGGGCTTTTCGCTGGGCGGGTTCATCGCTCAGGTAATCGCGGCCGAACACCCCGCGCTGGTCCGGCGAATCATTCTGGCAGGCACCGGGCCCGAGGGTGGGGAAGGCATTCGGAATCTGCCTCAAGCGCTGGAACAGGCGCAGAAGGCCAGTCCGGACGACTTGCGGCACTACCTGTTCTTCGAACAGACGGACACGAGTCAGGACGCGGGTCGGGCATTCCTCAAGCGCCAAGCCCAGCGGACCAGCGATCGAGACCCGGAGAGCTCACAGCAGACCGTCGGTGCGCAGTTCACGGCGATCGTCGCGTGGGGAACCGACGGCGATCCACGTTCTGCCCGGAGGCTGCAGCAGATCGCTCAGCCGGTGCTCGTCGTGAACGGCAAGAACGATATCATGGTGCCGACCATCAACTCCTACACCCTGTTCCACCAGCTGCCGAACGCCCGGTTGAGTCTGTACCCTGATTCGGGGCACGGTGGTCTCTTTCAGTACGCCGAGACGTTCGTGGACGAGGGGGTCCGCTTCCTGGACGAGTAACCCACCGTCAGGGCTTGGCGCGGCCGCAACCCGCGAGCCGACCGAGCCCCTCCGTCCTCGAGCGCGAGCCGCGACAGCTTGTCGATGGGCAGGGCCAGGAACAAATCGAGGCGGCGACTGATCGTAAGGGTCGTATCGTCAAAGGCCCGCCGCTTCTCCTCCTCAGTCCCCACGACGGCCGCTGGATCAGGCATGCCCCAATGCGCGATGACCGGCTGGCCTGGGAAGAAGCGGACATGCCTCCTTGGCGCGGTCGCAGACCGTGATGACGAAGTCCCATTCCTGCCCCGTCAGCCCATCGAGGCCCCGGGGTCGTCCCCCCGTCCAGAAGTATCCGTGCCGCTCCAGGGTCTCGATGGCATACGGGTTCACCTGCGCGGCCGGGTGAGAGCCTGCACTCTCGGCCACAAATCGCCCGCGCCCCTTGCGCTTCAGGACCTGCTCCGCGATCTGGCTTCTCGCACTGTTACCCGTGCAGAGGAACAGCACTCGAAAGACCTTCCCAGTGGCATGCATCGTCGTCAACCTCCCGCCGCCTCGCTGCGGCATGATGCGATCAGCTCGTGGGCATTTCGGTGAGTCGCTCAGCCCAGTTCACGCGCAGCAGCTCGGGCCGCAGCACGGGGCTCCCGGTGTCGTTGGCGCTGGTCGCCACGGGCTCGGGAATCGGCCACGGGTTTCCGCGCCCGGATGAACGCTCCCATCACCCGGCCTCCGACTTCGCGCGCCAGGACCTCGGTATCGAGTCCACTGCCCGAGAGAAACGCCTTGGCGTCCTCGAACTCGTAGATCCGGGTGGGCTCGATGCCGATTCCCTCGAAGCCGGTCTCCCATAGAAGCGAGTGAAATTCCTGCTCGGTGAGCGCGCCGGCGACGCATCCGACCCACAGCTCCATGCTCGACCGTACCGCGGCCGGAACCTCGCCCCGGACTACGACGTCGGACACCGCGAACCGGCCGCCCGGCTTGAGCACCCGGAACGCTTCGGCGATCACCTTCCGCTTGTCGCCCGACAGGTTCACGACGCAGTTGGAGATGATCACGTCGACCGACGCGTCGGGGAGCGGGATGGACTCGATCTCGCCCCGGAGGAACTCGGCGTTCTCGACGCCCGCCTTGCGCTGGTTCTCGCGGGCGAGGGCCAGCATCTCCTCGGTCATATCCAGACCATACGCCTTGCCGGTGGGGCCCACTCGCTGCGCCGAGAGCAGCACGTCGATGCCGCCACCGGAGCCGAGGTCGAGCACCACCTCGCCCTCGTGGAGCTCGGCGAGGGCCGTGGGGTTGCCGCATCCCGAGCGAGGCCAGCACGGCCTCGGCCGGGAGGCACGCGGTCTGGGCAGGGGTGTAAAGGTTGGACGTGATCGGGTCCTCCGCTGACGTGCCGCAGGAGCCGCCGCAGCATGACGACTGAGCGCCAGTGGCGACTCGAAGCGCCGCCTGTCCGTATCTCTCCCGCACGGTGGTCTTGATGTCTTCGGTACTCATCTGACCCTCATCAAAAATGGTTGATGTGTTGTTCAAAAAGGGTCGGCTCAGCAGCAGCCGCTCCGGCGCTCCGCTGCCGACGGGGCGGCGGCCAGGCCATTCGCCAGCTCGCCCACTTCGGCGAGGACCTCGGTGTTGAGCGTGTAATACATCCAGCGGCCCTCGCGACGATCGGTGACCAGGCCGGCGTCCTTCAGCACCTTCAGGTGGAATGACAGCCGGGACTGCGCGGCGTCCAGCGCATCGGTGAGATCGCAGACGCAGCGCTCGCCCATCCGGAGACGCTGGAGGATCGAGAGCCGCGTGCCGTCGGACAGGGCGTGGAACAGCCGGGTTGCCCGCTGGGTATCGAAGTGGGTGTGCGTGGACATTGCCGTCATATGGTCAATATATCAAGATTGACTGATGTGTCAACTTCCTCCGCCCGAAACCTGTGCGTCAGGGATCAGCACCCGCATGACGGCGGCCGAGGCAGGGCAGGCCTCGCGGAATTCCACCGATGCCCGCACGGCATCCGGCACCTGCTCCCGCGCGATCGGCGCGAAGCCGAACCGTGGAAACCAGCGCTCGGCCGTCGTGGTCAGGAGGTAGATCTCCCGCACTTGGCCGTCGCGGGCGCGGTCGAGAAGCGCGCGGACCAGCGCGGCACCGATGCCGCTGCCCTGGTCGCCGGGGCGGACCACGGCCGATCGGAGGAGCGCGGCGGATCCATAGCGCTCGAGGCCGATCGCACCCGCCAGGCCGGACTCGGTGTCGGCCACGAGGAAATCGCCCAGCGTCCTGCGGCACGCCGGCGATGGGGAGGCCTGCGGCCTCCAGCAGTGCGATCACGGCCGGGTAGTCCGCCGCCATGGCCGGCCGAACCTCCGGGTCGGGCGTCATGCTAGAGCCGAATCTCCGGCAGCCATCCCCACCCCAGCTCCAGCACCCGCCGCCACAGGACGAACACCCAGAATCCGGCCGCCGCCACCGGCAGGGCGAATGCGAACGCGGTATCCGTGGCGTCCCGCGCCGCGGCGCCGGGGACGCCCCGGCCGCCGAAGAGCACCGGTGCGGTCGCGAGATACCAGCCGACGATCCAGAGCGGCCACGCCGGGGCGGCGGGACGGGTGCTCAGGAAGCCCTCGACGAAACGGATGACCAGGCCGGCAAAGGCCAGCAGGAGGTACGACTCGATCAGGAAGGAGACGAAGGTGCCGACGCTGATCAGGGCTCCCTTGTCGTAGCGGGTGCCGAGTCTGGCCAGCGCGGCTCCCGGCGCGCCGCCGACCCCGAGGACGACGGTCCACAGCACAGCGGCGAAGGTGCCGATGATCCCGAGGAGCCCGGCCACTCCGAGGCTGGTGAGCATTGGGGCCGTCGACTAGTCGATCGACCGGCCACTGAGCTCCCGGTTCACCTGGCGCGCCACCGAGTCGGCCAGCATCGCGCGCGCCGTATCGCCCACCTGCTCGAACACCCGCGCCGATCCCCCGTAGACCACCGAGTAGAGCTGCAGAATCGACCCGGACGGCGCATCGACCCAGCCGAACGGCCGCTGCGCGCGTCGCCGTCCGCCAGTGGTACACGTTGCTCAGCAGGTTGCGCGTGCGCGGCACGTCGACGTAGCCGAGTCCGGGACTCAGGTGCACGGTCTCGGTCGGCCGGACCGGCGTCGGCATGAGCTTCCGGACGAAGCCCTGGGAGACCAGGTACGGGCTCAGCCCGAGCGTCTGGTCGGGATACCCGCCATCGCTCCAGCTGAAGAAGATCGGCCGCTTCCCCTGGTTGTCCCGGATGAGGAAGATGGTGGCGAGATCCTGCCGCAGCAGGACGTCCTGCCCGAAGCGGATCTGGAGGCTGTCGAAGGCGATGCCGCCGCTCTTGGGCACCTGCATCGCCTCGGGCAGGCTGTCGACCTCCGCCTGGGTCAGGGCCAGCGCCGGCGTCGTGGGACGGGGCGGCACGGGCACGTCGTGCCAGATCGGATCCGCGCGACTCGGATCGAAGGCCGGGGTCACCCGCCGGGCGAGCTGGCGCAGGTGCCAGTCGGTGTTCATGAGCGACAGGTTGGCCAGCGTGATGTCCGGGCGGATGCCCTCGACCTCCTGGGCGTACCACAGCGGGAAGGTGTCGTTGTCGCCCGCGGTGATCAGGATGCCGTACGGCTCCACGCTGTTGAGGATGTCGTAGGCGAAGTCGCGGGCCATCGTCTCGTGGGCGCGGCTGGCGGTGACGCGGTTGCCGAACATGCGGGATGAAGGCGAGGAGCAGGACCGGGCTTGCCGCGGCCCACCGGGCCGTGGCCGATCCGCGGTCGCGGAGCCCGTCGACGATCGACTGCATGAGCGCGCCCAGGCCGCAGGCGACGAACGCCCCGTAGACGGCGAAGGAGCCGATGAAGAAGTAGTCGCGCTCGCGCACCTCGCGCGGGAGCGACGGCTGGTCGGGGTACTGCGAGAAGCCGTACTTGAAGTTCATGTAGAAGACCAGCCCGAGCGAGAGCGTCCCGACCAGGGCCAGCCCGGCGAGCCCGGCGCGCCGGTCCGACTTCCACAGGGCCCAGAGCCCGCTCACGCCCAGCACGGTGAAGACCGCGGTGGCCACGCCGGAGAGCCGGCCCCAGTCGCGGGCGAACTGCCACGAGTAGTACTGCCAGAAGGTGCCGAGCTGCCCGGCGAAGCTGGCCTGCCGTTCGCCCAGTCCGGGCTTGCCGTACTGCACCCGGTTGAGCACGTCCTTGAGCGCCTGGCTGAAGAACCCGATGGGCTCGCCCTCGTTGATCGGCGGGTACTGGGCCGCGCGCATCGGGAGCCAGAGATAGTTGAGCGAGACGCCGACCACGGCCGCGAGCACGATGCCCACCAGCACGGTCGGGCGGGTGATCACGCGCCAGTCGGTCCACAGCACGTACACCACGAGCGCCGGCACGGCCAGCAGGCCCATCAGGTGGTTGGTCGAGGTGAGCGCCAGCACGTACGCGATGAGCACCAGCCAGCGGTCGCGATGCGGCCCGGGCGCATCGTCACCCCAGCGGACCACCAGCCACATCACCAGCGCGATCGAGAACAGCGAGACGGTGTACACCTTCTCGTTGACCGTGCTCTGGTTCCACACCGACCAGGAGGTGGCGCCCACGAGCACGCCGCCGAACGCCGCGGCGTAGCGGGCCCACCGCTCGCGCACGATCCCCTGGAGCCAGCGCTCGGCCACCAGGAACCAGAGGCCGGCCGCCGCGGCACTGGTGACGGCCGCGAACAGGTTGATCCGCTCGGCATAGGACGCGGCGAGCGGGAGCAGGCCGAAGGTGTGCGCCAGGATGACGAACAGCGGGTTGCCGGGCGGGTGCGGGATGCCGAGCACGCGCGCGGCCGCGATGTACTCCGACGTGTCCCAGAACGCGGTCGTCGGCGCCAGGGTGACGAAGTAGATCACGAAGACGACGAGGAAGGTGCCGAGGGCCCAGAGGTACGGCGGGCGCTCCTGTGCCGGGGAGGTCATAGAGTCCTGGGCTAGTGTCTGAACTGGCGGCGGCCGGTCATCACCATCGCGAGGCCATGGCGATTGGCGGCCTCGACCACTTCCGTGTCGCGCATGGAGCCGCCCGGCTGGATGATGGCGGTCACCCCGGCCCCGGCCGCCTGCTCGACGCCGTCGGCGAAGGGGAAGAATCCGTCCGAGGCGAGCACGCTGCCGGCCGGGTCGTGGCCGGCCTGGCGCGCCTTGTGGACGGCGAGGAAGGCGCTGTCCACCCGGCTCATCTGTCCGGCGCCGATCCCGATCGCCGCCTCGTCCCGCGCGAGCAGGATGGCGTTGGACTTGACCGACGCCACCGCGGCCCAGGCGAACCGGAGGTCGGTCCACTCGCGATCGGTCGGCTGGCGCTCGGTGGCCACCGACCAGCCCTGGTCCGAGGGATCGAACTGGAACTGGTCCTGGACCAGGAAGCCGCCGCGCACCCGCTTGAAGTCGAGCGAGCCGGGGCCACGGCTCACCGGCAGCTCGACCACGCGCAGCGCCTTCCGCGCGGCGAAGACGGCGAGCGCCTCGTCGTGGAACGACGGCGCCACGACGACCTCGACGAAGAGATCGCTCATCGCCTGGGCGGTCGCCGCGGTCGACGACCGTGTTGAACGCGATCACCGAGCCGAACGCGGAGACGGGGTCGGTGGCGCGCGCGCTTCGGAACGCCTCGACCGCCGTGCCCGCGACCGCGATGCCGCAGGGCGTCGTGTGCTTGATGATGCTGCACGCGGGCCGAGTGCTCCAGCAGGCCACGGCCCACATGGCGGCGTCGACGTCCAGAATGTTGTTGAAGGAGAGCTCCTTCCCCTGGCGCTGGGTCAGGTCGCGCATGCCGCGCGGCTCCTCGGTCACGTACAGGGCGGCGCGCTGCCCCGGGTTCTCGCCGTAGCGGAGCGCCTGGCCGCGCTCCATCGCGATGCCGAGCCGGCGGGGCAGCCCCTCCTCGTGCGGCGTGAGGTAGCCGGCGATGGCCGCGTCGTAGTCGGCGGTGTGCGCGAAGACCCTGGCCGCGAACTCCCGGCGGACCGCCGGCGTGAGCGCGTCCCGACGGAGCAGGTCGAGCACGCGGGGATAGTCGGTCGGATCCACGACCGGCAGCACGAACTCGTGGTTCTTGGCCGCGGAGCGGAGCATCGAGGGGCCGCCGATGTCGATGTTCTCGACCGCGTCGTCGAACGACACGCCCGGGGTCGAGATCGTCATCTGGAACGGATAGAGGTTGACCGCCACCAGATCGATCGGCACGATGCCGTGCTGCTGCATCGCGCTCACGTGCTCGGGGCGGTCCCGGCGCGCGAGGAGGGCGCCGTGGATGGCGGGGTGGAGCGTCTTCACCCGGCCGTCGAGCAGCTCGGGAAAGCCGGTCACCGCGTCGACGGTCGTCACCGCCACGCCGGCGGCCCGGAGCGTGGCCGCGGTGCCGCCGGTGGAGATGATCTCCCAGCCCAGCTGCGCCAGGCCCTGGGCGAAGGCGACGATCCCGCGCTTGTCGCTGACCGAGATCAGCGCGCGCGGCATGACGAACCAGTCACGAAGTGGACTCCACGGTGTCGGGAAGCGGCACGGGGCGGCCCGCCGCGCGCGGCGGCCAGCACCACGGCGGGCAGCAGCCGGTGCTCGACCTCGAGCACGCGCGCCGCGAGCTGGTCGGGCGTATCGCCGGGCAGCACGGGCACCCGGCCCCGGGCGAGGATCGCGCCCCGGTCGTACTCCTCGTCCACCAGGTGGACGGTGGCGCCGCTCTCGCGCGCGCCGCTCGCCAGCACGGCCTCGTGCACGTGGTGGCCATACATGCCGCGCCCGCCGAAGGCCGGCAGCAGGGCCGGGTGCACGTTCACGATACGATGGCGGTAGCGGGCGATGACGGCGGGAGGGACCAGCTTCAGGTAGCCGGCCAGCACGAGCAGGTCGACCCGGTGATGCGTCAGCCGGGCGAGCCAGTCGGCGCCGTCCGCCGGGTTGGACAGCACCTCGGCTGGGACGGAGTGGGCGCGGGCAAGCGCGAGGCCGCCCGCCTCCGGCCGGTTGGTCAACACCAGCACTACCCGCGCGGGCGCCCGTCCCGTCAGGGCCTGCAGCAGCGCCTCGAGGTTGCTGCCGCGTCCCGAGACCGCCACGGCCACGCGCATCGTCATGGCCGGGGAAAGTAAACGCTAGGCGGCGCGCAGGGAAATACGCGCGGGCCAGACGGTCGGATGGCAGCCGTTCATCTCGCCCTGACTCACGCCAGCAGCGCCTGGGCGAGCGCGCGGCCGATCTCCGGCGCGGCATCCTCGGGCAGGGTGCGCGGGTCCAGCAGCACGCGGCCCGCGGCCACACGCGCGACGACCGACGGCTCGCCGAGCCTCAGGCGGAGCGCCAGGCCGTCGGCGCCGAGCGCGCCGGGATCGAGTGCCACGAGCGTGGTCGGGAGAACCGCGCCGGGAAACGCGCCGCCGCCGACCGCCGACTCGCCCGGCTGGAGCTCGGCGCGGAGCTCCGGCGGACAGGCGGCCGCGAGGCGCGCGGCTCCCGAGCGGAGGGCCGCCGCGTCGAGCGTCAGCATGCGGAGCACCGGGACCTCGCGGACGGCGGTCTCGGGGTCTTCGTACAACGCGAGCGTGGCCTCGAGCGCCGCGAAGGTCAGCTTGTCCGCGCGCATGGCGCGCGCGAACGGGTTCTCGCGGCAGCGCGCGAGCAGCGCCTGCCGGCCCACGAGGCAGCCGGCCTGGGGCCCGCCGAGCAGCTTGTCACCGCTGAACAGGACCAGGTCGGTGCCCGCCGCCAAGGCGTCGGCCACGCGCGGCTCGGACGTCAGGCCCCACGGCGCCAGATCCGCCAGGAGCCCGCTGCCCACGTCGAAGAGATACGGAATGCCCGCCTCCGCCGCGAGCGCCGCGAGCGCCGCCGGCTCGGGGGAGGCGACGAAGCCCCGCTGCTCGAAATTGGAGCGGTGCACCGACAGGATGGCGGCCACGCCGGCATCGATGGCCCGCCGGTAGTCGTCGACGTGGGTGCGGTTGGTGGTGCCGACCTCGTGCAGCCGAGCGCCGCTCCGGCCCATGATGTCGGGAATCCGGAAGGATCCGCCGATCTCGATGAGCTCGCCTCGCGAGATGGCGACGTCGCGCCCGGCGGCGAGCGCGTTGAGCGCGAGGACGAGCGCGCCGGCCGCGTTGTTCACGACCAGGGCGTCCTCGGCGCCGGTCAGGCGGCGGAGCCGCTCGCGGCAGTGGTCGGTGCGGCTGCCCCGGGTGCCGGTGTCGAGATCGAGCTCGAGGTTGCTGTAGCCGGCCGCGATGGCCGCCATGGCCTCTACGGCGGCGGCCGCCAGCGGCGCGCGGCCGAGGTTGGTGTGGAGGACGACGCCGGTGGCGTTGAGCACCGGCCGGAGCCGGGGGCGGGCGCGCTCGACGAGGCGCTCGCGGATCTCGGTCGCCCAGTCGTCGGGTGGTCCGGCCCGCCGGGTGCGCGCGGCGGCGAGCGTCTCGCGGATCGCCGCCAGGACTGCGGCGCGGGGGGCGGCGTGAAGCAAAGCGTCCACGGCGGGCTCGCGCAGGAGCCGGTCCACGGAGGGAAGCTCCCGCCGCCGGTCGGTCATGAGCCCTTCTTCGCCGGCGGTCGCTTGAGCGAGTCGGCGCCGGTCCTGGGCGGCGCCCGTTTGAGCGAATCGGCGCGGGTCTTGGGCGGCCGCCGCTTGAGCGAGTCGGCGCCGCGCGCCGCGGTCGTGTCGGCCGCGGCGACCGGCTTGACCGTCATGCCGCCGCGCACATCGCCGGTGACGCCGCTGACGGTGCGGAGGCCTCGGATCTCCACCTCGTACTTGCCCTCGGGCTTCCACGGCTGCGGCACCCGGAGGATGAGCCGGTCGGAGAGCGGGGGCCGGGAGGTGAGCGGCTCGAGCTCGGTGCGGGCGCGGGGCCGTGCCCGGCCCCACCTCGACGATGCCGCGCCGCCCGCCGGGCCGCGTGGTGTCGGCGGCCGTGGTGTCGCGCCTGGTGGTGTCGCGGGCGGTGGTATCGCGCGCGGTCGTGTCCCGCGCCGGGGTGGCGCGGCGATTGAGACTGTCGTCCAGCGGCTTGGGCAGCACCGACGTCACGCGAATGGGCGTCGAGTCCGGGAGGGTCCGCACGGTCACCTGGCTCAGCGCGATCCGCTGGCCCGGGGCCAGGCTCTGGCTCAGCTCGATCGACGCGCTGGTGCTGTCGACGACGGTCACCTCGCGGATGCGCGGCGGGGTCGTGTCGTGCACGAACGCCCACAGCTCCCCGGCCGCGGTCTTCCCGGGCGCGAGCCGCACGGTGTCGAATGCCTCGCGGCCGTCGAGCTGCAGGTTCCGGTTCTCGTCCAGCACGCCGCGCACCAGGTACTGCCCCTCGGGCAGCGGGCCAAGCTTGATGTGGCCGCTCGAATCGGCGATGCCGCGGTAGGAAAGGCTGTCGGGCAGGAGCACGGCCTCGACCAGCGCGCCGGCCGCCGGCCGGCTGGTGGTCCAGTCGACGACGGTGCCGTCGATCATGGTCGCGGGCAGCGGGGCGCCGGTCGTGAAGGTCAGCACCTTGCCGGCTGTGCTCCGGTTTCTGCGGAGATCGGTGATGCCCGGCAGCAGCTCGACCCGGTAGACCCGGTTGGGCCGCCAGCCCTCGTTCGGCCGCACGGTGATCCGGCTCCGGTGCCAGGTCACGTCCGGCACGCGCGTGGTGGGCGAGAGGATGACGAGCTTCTCCAGATCGCCGGTGCCGGTGCCCTGGTTGGGCGTGCCGCCCTCGGAGATGACCTCGTCGAATCGGAACTCGACGTCGCCCTTGAAGCCGGGGAGCTGGGCAAAGGAGTCGGGCCGGGTCGCGATCAAGTGTGGCGGTGTCGGATCGGGCGGACCGCCCGGCGGAGGCTCGATGCGGGCGCAGGAGACCGCCATCACGGCGATGGCCGCGAGGGCCGCGGCGACCGGGCCAACCTCCCGAATCGCTCATGCGCATCCCAGCCGTTCGCGCTTTCGCACCAGCACCTCGCGCTGCTCGGTCCATGCCACCAGCTTCTCGCGCTCGCGCGCGACGACGTCCGCGGGCGCCCGCGCCACGAACTGTTCGTTGCCGAGCTTCTTTTCCTGACGAGACGAGCAGTGCGCCGAGCCGCTCGGCCTCGGTGCCCAGCCGGTCGCATTCGCGGGCCACGTCGATGGCGTCGCCGAGCGGGACGAAGACGGCGGTGCCGTCCGGCAGCACCGCGTGCCCGCCGACCCGCTCGTGGCTCTCCGTCAGCGCGAGCTCGGAGAGCTTCGCGAGCCGGACGATCGTCCCCCGCTCGCGCTCGAGCGCGGAGGACGGCGCCCGGCCGTCCTGGCTCACGAACGCGCGCACCGTCTGCCCGGGCTGCACGCCGTACTCGGCGCGGATGCCGCGGATGGCGCCGACCACCTGCTGGACGAGCCCGAATTCGGCGAGCGCCTCGGCGTCCTCGGCCCGCGCGTCGGGGCGGGGCCACGGCGCCACCGAGATCGACGCCTCCGCCGGCCGGCCGGGCACGCGGCGCCAGAGCGCCTCGGTGACGAACGGCATGACCGGATGGAGCAGGCGGAGCGCCACGTCGAACGTCTGGACCGCGACCGCGCGGGCGACGTCGCCGCCGGGCACGTCGCCATAGAGCCGGGGCTTGATCTGCTCGATGTACCAGTCGGCCAGGTCGCTCCAGAGGAAGCGATAGACCGCGCCGGCCGCCTCGTTGAGCCGGAACTTCTCGTAGGCGTCGGTGGCCTCGCGGACGGTGAGCTCGCAGCGCGCGATGATCCAGCGGTCGGCGAGCGTCAGCTCGTCGCGCCGCACGGCGCTCGGGCCGCCCGCGAGCGGCCGGGGCGCGCCGTCGAGGTTCGACAGGATGAAGCGCCCGGCGTTCCACAGCTTGTTGGCGAAGTTCCGGCCCGCGGCGAACGAGCCCTCGAGATCGCCCGGGTCGAGGATCACGTCGGTCCCGACCGACATCCCGGACACGAGCGAGTAGCGGAGGGCGTCGGCGCCGTAGCGCTCGACCACCTCGAGCGGGTCGATGCCGTTGCCGAGCGACTTCGACATCTTGCGGTGCTGGGTGTCGCGGACGGTGCCGTGCAGGTAGATGTGGGTGTACGGCACGTCGCCCATGAAGTGGAGGCCCGACATGATCATCCGCGCCACCCAGAAGAACAGGATCTCGGGGGCGGACACCAGCGTGTGTCCGGGGTAGAACGCCGCGAGGTCCGGCGTGCGGTCCGGCCAGCCGAGGCTCGAGAACGGCACCAGCCAGGAGGAGAACCAGGTGTCGAGCACGTCCTCGTCCTGCCGCACGGCGCCGCCGCAGGCGGGACACGCGCCGACGTCGGTGCGGCTCACCGTGGTGCGGCCGCAGCCTTCGTCCTCGCAGTACCACACCGGAATGCGATGGCCCCACCAGAGCTGGCGGGAGATGCACCAGTCGCGGATGCCCTCGAGCCACTGGGTGTAATCGTCGCCGCGGCGCTCTGGGATGAACCGCAGGGTGCCGTCGCGGTACTTCTCGAGCGCGGGACGCGCGAGCGGCGCCATCCGGACGAACCACTGGTCGGAGAGCCGAGGCTCCACTACCGTGCCGCAGCGATAGCAGTGGCCGATCGCGTGGCGGTGGGGCTCCACCTTCTCCAGCAGGCCGGCCGCCTCGAACTCCGCCACGACGCGCGTGCGGGCCTCGTACCGGTCGAGCCCCTGGAACCGATCGGGCGCCGCCAGGCTGATGCGGGCCTCGGGGGTCATGACGTCGACGACGGGCAGGTCGTGCCGCCGGCCGATCTCGAAGTCGGTGGGGTCGTGCGCCGGGCGTCACCTTCACGGCGCCCGAGCCGAAGGCGGGGTCCACCGCGTCGTCCGCGACGATCGGGATCGGCCGGTCGACCACGGGCAGCATGACCTCGTGCCCGACCAGGTGCCGGTACCGGTCGTCCTCGGGATGCACGGCCACTGCCGTGTCGCCCAGCATGGTCTCGGGCCGGGTCGTGGCCACCGTGACGTGGCCGCTCCCGTCGGCGAGCGGATAGCGCAGGTGCCAGATCTTCCCGTCGGTCTCCTCCTTTTCCGCTTCCTCATTGGAGAGCGCGGTGAGGCAGCGGGGGCACCAGTTGATGATGTAGTGCCCGCGATAGACCAGGCCCTGCTCGTACAGCGTGACGAAGGCCTCGCGCACGGCGCGGCTGAGGCCGTCGTCGAGCGTGAAGTAGGTGCGGGTCCAGTCGGCCGAGCAGCCGATGGCCTTGAGCTGCTCGAGGATGGCGGCGCCGGTCTCGCGGACGTGGGCCCAGACCCGCTCGACGAACGCCTCGCGGCCCGACGTCGAAGCGGGTGAGGCCGTCCTTGGCCAGGAGGCGCTCCACGACGTTCTGGGTGGCGATGCCGGCGTGATCGGTGCCCGGGAGCCAGAGGGCCCGGCGCCCGCGCATCCGCTCGAACCGCACCAGCACGTCCTGCACGGTGTTGTTGAGACCGTGGCCCATGTGCAGCACCGCCGTGACGTTGGGCGGCGGCATCATGATCACATACGGCGTGGCCGCGGCACCGCGGGAGCCGGCGTCGGGGGTGAACAGCCCGCGCTCCTCCCACCAGGCGTAGAGGGCGGACTCGATGGCGGATGGATTGTACTGGGGGGCGAGCGGCTCGGTCATGCGCTCTGGTCGGTGGCCCGCGAGCCTTCGGTCGAGCGGATATCGTCCTCGCCGCGCACCTGGAGGCTGTTGATCACGCTCTCGATCCCGGGGGCGGCGAGCGCGGTCCGGCCAGCGATGGTCCGCGCGGCGCGGGTCGGCACCCAGCCGCGCGAGCTCGACCACGCCGCGCGCCATGGCCAGCACCTGAATACCCAGGCCGGCGAGGCGCGGCTCCGCCTCGAGCGCCGCCGCGACCGACCGGGCCGTGGCCGAGGTGGTGAGCCGGGAGGGCGAGCCTTCGCGCAGCCGGCGGGCGACTCCGCTCACCCGGCTGCGGTTCACGTCGCCGACCCATTCGCTCAGGATGAAGCCCGCCACCAGCCCGACCCCGATCCCGAGGCCGCTCCAGAGCATGATTTCCAGCCTGCCCAGCCGATCGCGATGACGCACGGCATATCCTCTTACGTGAAGATTCGGGATGCGGTTAAGTTAACATTTTCGGCGGGCAAACGCAGGAACCGGTCTCCTTCGAAGGTCTCCGCATGCACGAGGAACGCAACATCATCCGCGGCCCCGAGCTGGGCCGCTGGCTCGTCGTGGCCGCGGTGCTGCTGATCGGGCTGGCGCTCTACTTCGTCTACGCGCCCCGGACCGACCCGCCCGCGCGGCCGGCCGAGCACGAGGAGCCGATGAGCGCCACGATCCGGGTGACGCTGCCCGATGGCAGCGTGCGCGAGGTCCCCTCCGGCACGAGCTCCCGGCAGATCGCCGAGGGGATCGGCGCGGGCCTGGCGCGCGCGGCGCTGGCCGCGCGCGTGAACGGCTCGATCTGGGACCTCGACCGCCCGCTCGAGGCCGACGCCACCCTCGCGATCCTGACCGAGCGCGACGCCGACGCCCTCGAGGTCCTGCGCCACTCTTCCGCCCACATCATGGCGACGGCGGTGCGCGAGCTGTTCCCGAGCGCGGGCATCGGGTTCGGCCCGCCGATCGAGGACGGCTTCTACTACGACTTCCAGGTGGACCGCCCGTTCACGCCCGAGGACCTGGCGCGGATCGAGGCCAAGATGGCCGAGGTGGCGGCGCGCGACTACCCGTTCACCCGGGAGGTCGTGGACCGCGCGGAGGCCAACCGGCGCTTCGCGGACGATCCGCTCAAGCTCGAGCGCATCTCGGAGCTGGGCGACGACGAGACCATCACGGTGTACACCGACGGCCCGTTCCAGGACCTCTGCCGCGGTCCGCACATCCCCCGTACCGGCCGGCTCAAGCACTTCAAGCTGCTCTCCGCCGCGGGCGCCTACTGGCGGGGCGACGAGCACCGCCAGATGCTCCAGCGGATCTACGGCACGGCCTGGTTCAAGAAGGAGGAGCTCGACGCCTATCTGCACCGGCTCGAGGAGTCGAAGAAGCGGGACCATCGGCGGCTGGGCAAGGAGCTGGACCTGTTCATGTTCCACCCGTTCGCCCCGGGCGCGCCGTTCTACACCGACCGCGGCACGACGATGGTGCGGGTGATCAACGACTACATCCGGAGCCTCAACCAGCGCGCGGGCTATCAGGAGATCAAGACGCCGCTGCTGTACAACAAGGGGCTGTGGGAGATCTCGGGGCACTGGGGCAAGTACCGGGAGAACATGTTCCTGGTGCTCGACAAGGAGACGGGCGAGCACGACTTCTCGCTCAAGCCGATGAACTGCCCGTCGCACCATCTGTACTTCGGCACCCGGAAGCACAGCTACCGCGAGCTGCCGCTCGGCTTCGCGACCTTCGACGTGCTGCACCGGAACGAGGTCTCCGGCGCGCTCGGCGGGCTCACGCGCGTGCGGCAGTTCCAGCAGGACGACTGCCACATCTACCTGATGGGCAGCCAGATCGCCGCCGAGGTCCGGCGGATCACGGACATGATCCTCGAGCTGTACGCCACGTTCGGGCTCACGGCCACGCTCAAGTTCGCCACCCGGCCGGAGCAGCGGATCGGCGACGACGCGATGTGGGACCGCGCCGAGGCCGACCTCCGCGCGGCGCTCGAGGCGACGGGCAAGCCGTACGAGCTCAAGGCGGGCGACGGCGCGTTCTACGGGCCCAAGATCGACTTCGAGGTCT
Source organism: uncultured Gemmatimonadales bacterium (assembly GCA_963833905.1). GTDB lineage: Bacteria > Gemmatimonadota > Gemmatimonadetes > Gemmatimonadales > GWC2-71-9 > CAVVWJ01. Next base: position 17,809 of record CAWHZQ010000003.1, read on the forward strand.
CCGACTCGATCGGGCGCAAGTGGCAGCTGGGCACGATCCAGCTCGACTACGCCGCGCCCGAGCGGTTCGACCTCATCTACGTGGGCGAGGACAACGCCGAGCATCGGCCGGTGGTCATCCACCGCGCCATGGCGGGATCGTTCGAGCGCTTCCTGGCGATCCTGATCGAGCACTTCGCCGGCGCGTTCCCGGTCTGGCTGGCGCCCGAGCAGGTGCGGGTGATTCCGATCTCGGACGCGCAGACCGAGGCCGCCCGCGGCCTCGCCGCCCGGCTGACCGCCGCGGGCATCCGGACCCACCTCGACGACCGGCACGAGACGCTCAACTACCGGATCCGCGAGGGCGAGGTGTGGAAGGTCCCGTACATGGCGATCGTCGGCCAGCGGGAGGCCGAGAGCGACAGCCTGGCGCTGCGGGTGCGTGGGGCGGGGAAGAAGCAGGAAGTGATGGCGGCCGAGGCGTTTCTGGCCCGCGTTACCGAAGAGGTGCGGACGCGGGCGCTGGTGCCGTAGGCTCGGTCGGGTTGCATGCGTCCCGGCCGCGGCGATGGCACGGGAGGCCCTCCGGTCGCTGCAGGGCGCTTCGATCTTCGGCATCGCGCAGCGAATTGAACGCGCCCTGACGCTCCCTCCGGACCCCCCATGCCCTCGTCGCGGCCTGGCTCCCGGAATGCGTGCCGCCCGCCTTCCCGGAACCAGGCGGCCGGATCGGGGGCGCGGTGATCCCGCAGGGAGCGTCAGTGCGCGTTTAATTCCCTGCGCGATCCTGACGGTCGAAGCGCACTTCAGCGACCGGAGGGGTCGCCGTGCTCCCGACCGGCCGCCGGCACGCAGGCACCGCCCGGCGCGAACGGCCGACTGGAGACCTCCGGGGGCCCGCGGTTATCTTGCCCCTCGCAGGCGACCCTAACCGGAGCGGTTCCCGTGAGCGACAGCACCACCCCCGTCATCCTCTCCGCCGTCCGAACGCCGATCGGCCGCTATCTGGGCGGTCTGTCCGGCTTTACCGCGCCGCAGCTCGGCGCGATCACCATCCGCGAGGCCGTCTCGCGCGCCGGCGTCGATCCCGCCGCCGTCGACGACGTCATCATGGGCCAGGTGGTGCAGGGCGGCAGCGGCCAGGCGCCGGCCCGCCAGGCGCTGATCCATGCCGGCCTGCCCGCGTCGATCCCGGCGCTCACCATCAACAAGGTGTGCGGCTCCGGCCTCAAGGCGGTCATGCTCGCCTCCCAGGCCATCAAGGCCGGCGACGCCGAGGTCGTCGTCGCGGGCGGGCAGGAATCGATGTCGAGCGCGCCGCACTACGTCTACGGCATGCGGGGCGGGATCAAGGCCGGCAACCAGACCATGGTGGACGGGATGATCCACGACGGGCTGTGGGACTCGTTCGGCTGCTGCCACATGGGCGAATACGCGGAGTACACGGCGCAGAAGGCAGGCGTGAGCCGCGAGGACCAGGACGCGTACTCCTTCGAGAGCCATCGGAAGGCCATCGCCGCGATGGAGGCCGGGAAGTTCAAGGCCGAGACGATCCCGGTGTCGGTCCCGGGCAAGGGCGGACCCACCACGGTGTCGGCCGACGAGGCGCCGCGGAAGGACACCAGCGCCGAGTCGCTCGCGCGGCTCAAGCCGGCGTTCAAGAAGGATGGCGGCACGGTGACCGCGGGCAACGCGCCGGGCCTCAATGACGGCGCGAGCGCGCTCGTGGTGACGTCGCTCGCCTTCGCGAAGGCCCACGGTCTCACGCCGATGGCGCGGGTGACGGGCTACGCCACCGGCGGCGTCGAGCCGCGGGAGATCTTCTTCGCGCCGGTGCTCGCGGTCCGGAGCCTGATGGAGAAGTCGGGCACCACGATCACGCGACTACGATCTCATCGAGGCCAACGAGGCGTTCGCCGTGCAGGCGCTGGCCGACGGCCGCGAGCTCGGCTGGGACTGGGATCGGGTGAACGTGCACGGCGGCGCGGTGGCGCTGGGTCACCCGATCGGCGCGAGCGGCGCCCGGGTCCTGACGACCCTGCTCCACGCGCTCCGCGACCGGGGCGGCCGGACCGGCCTCGCGACACTCTGCCTCGGCGGCGGCAACGCCGTGGCGCTCAGCGTGGAGCTGGTCTGATGGGCGCCCCTCGCGACATCGCGACCCGCGCGCCGGCCCCGGCGCGGACGGCCACCGGCCGGCGCATCATCGAAATCAGCATCGGCGCCCTGCTCGTTGCCGTGGCGGCCCAGGTGGCCGTGCCGGTGCCGTTCACGCCGGTCCCCATGACGCTTCAGCCGCTCGCCGTGCTGGTGGTCGGCGGGCTGCTCGGCGCGGCGGGCGGCCTCGCGGCGCTCACGACGTATCTCGCGCTCGGGCTGCTCGGGCTTCCGGTTTTCGCCGGTGGGTCCTCGGGCGTGGTGCACTTGATCGGACCGACGGGCGGCTACCTGCTCGCGTTTCCGCTGGCCGCCGCCGTGACAGGCGCGCTCGCGGGACGCTCCGCGGGCGTGCTCCGGACCCTGCTGGCGTGTGCCCTCGCCATGGCGGTGATCCACGCCGGCGGCGTGGCGCAGCTCGCGCTGCTGGGCGGGAATCCGGCCGCCGCGTTCCGCATGGGCTTCGTCCCCTTCTTCACCGGCGACCTGCTCAAGGTCGGGCTCGCCACGGCGCTGATCCTCGGCCTCCGCTCCCGGGTGCGCGGGGCCAATTGACCGACCCGACGCGCGTCCGGCGCCCTCGTCCCGTCCTTCGGGCGATCGGCGCCGTCGTCGCGTTCTACGTGCTGGGCTTCCTCCTCGTCGCACTCTTCCTCATACCGTTTGCCAAGCTCCTGACCCGAGGCGTGTCGGCCCAGGAGCTCGCGGCGCATCCGACGCCGCTCTTCGCGCTGGTGCAGGGCGTGGCCCTGCTGCTGGGATTCGGCCTCGCCACCTGGGTCGTCGGCCGGCGGGCGCTCGGGCTCGACGCCATCGCGCTCCGCTGGCGGGTCCGGCTCGAGCCGCTCCGAGGCTTCGCCGCCGGGCTCGCCTTCGGGATCCTCCCCGCAGCCGTCGCGATGATGCTGGGCGTGTTCACCGCGGGCGCAGGGTGGCTTCGCGGACACCGGCTCGCTGGCGGACTGGCTCGCGCAATCGTCGAAGACCGTGCTGATCCTCGCGCCCGGCGGCGCTGGCGGAGGAAATGATGTTCCGCGGGCTTCCGATGGTCGTGGCCGCGCGGGTCATGGGACGGGGCCGGGCGATCGTGCTGCTGTCGGTCCTCTTCGCGCTCGCCCACATCCGCAATCCCGATGTCACCGCCGCGGGGCTCGGCAACATCGCGCTGGCCGGCATCTGGCTCTCGCTCGCGTTCTTCAGCCCGGGCGGCATGTGGACCGCGTTCGGCGCGCATCTCGGCTGGAACGCGACGCTGGCGGCACTGGCCGCGCCGGTGAGCGGCCTGCCGTTCGACATCCCCTACATCGACTATCGCATGGGCCGCCCGGCGTGGCTCACGGGCGGCGCGTTCGGGCCCGAGGGCGGCCTCCTGGCCACGTTCGCGCTCACGGTCACCGTGGTGCTCGTGGCGCAGTGGGTACGAAAGGAACCGACATGAAGCAGGCCGCCGTCATCGGGGCGGGCACGATGGGCAACGGGATCGCGCACGTCTTCGCGCAGCACGGCTGGTCGGTCGCGCTGATCGACACCGTGCCCGCCGCGCTGGAGAAGGCCACCGCCACGATCCGCACCAACCTCGACCGCCAGGTGAAGAAGGGGACCCTGCCGCCCGGAGGGCCCGCCGAGGTGATGGGGCGGATCGCGACCGCCACCGCGCTCGACGCCGCGGCGGACGCCTCGCTCGTGGTGGAGGCCGCGAGCGAGAACCCGGCGGTCAAGTTCGCGGTCTTCGAGCAGCTCGACCGCCTGGCCGCTCCGGCCGCGATCCTCGCCACCAACACCAGCTCGATCTCGATCACCGAGATCGCCGCCCGCACCCGCCGGCCGGGGCAGGTGATCGGGATGCACTTCATGAACCCGGTCCCGGTCATGCAGCTCGTCGAGGTCATCCGGGGTCACGCGACCACCGACGAGACGACCCGCACCGTGATGGACACCGCCGCGGCGCTCGGCAAGACGCCGGTCGAGGTCAACGATTATCCGGGCTTCGTCGCCAACCGGGTCCTCATGCCGATGATCAACGAGGCGGTGTTCTGCGTCATGGAGGGGGTGGCCGCGCCGGAGGCGATCGACACCGTCATGAAGCTGGGGATGGCCCACCCCATGGGCCCGCTGCAGCTCGCGGATTTCATCGGCCTCGACGTCTGCCTCGCCATCCTCGAAGTGCTGCACCGCGGCCTCGGCGACGACAAGTACCGTCCCGCGCCGCTGCTCCGGCGCATGGTGGCCGCCGGATACCTGGGGCGGAAGAGCGGCCGCGGCTTCTACGACTATCGGGAGACGAAGTGAGCATGGACATCCTCGCGTCGATGCACGCCTTCGGCCACGAGCAGGTGCTGCTGTCGCACGACCCGAGCTGCGGCTACTTCGGCATCATCGCGATCCACGACACCACGCTCGGCCCGGCGCTCGGCGGCACCCGCTTCTGGCGCTACGCCTCGACCGAAGAGGCCATCACCGACGCGCTCCGGCTCGCGCGCGGCATGACCTACAAGTCGGCCGTGATGGGCATCAACCTGGGCGGCGGCAAGTCCGTCATCGTGGGCGACAACAAGCGAGTCGACCGCGAGGCGCTGTTCCGCGCGCACGGCCGGTTCATCGAGACCCTGGGCGGCCGCTACATCACGGCGGAGGACATCGGGACGAGCCCGGCGGACATGGAGTACATCAAGCTCGAGACCGACCACGTGGCCGGCCTCGTCGGCCTCTCGGGCGACCCGTCGCCGGTGACGGCGTACGGCGTGTACGTCGGGCATGAAGGCGGCGGCCAAGGCGAAGTGGGGCAGCGACAGCCTCACGGGCAAGACGGTGGCGGTGCAGGGCTGCGGCAACGTCGCCACCCACCTGTGCCGCCACCTCCACGCCGATGGCGTGGCGCTGATCGTCACCGACATCGACCGGGACAAGGTGCGCCGGGTCGTGAGCGAGACCGGCGCCACGCGCGGTGAGCCCGGAAGACATCTACGACCAGGCGGCCGACGTCTACGCGCCGTGCGCGCTCGGCGCCACGATCAACGACGACACCCTGGCGCGGCTCAAGGTGGAGCTCATCGCCGGCGGCGCCAACAACCAGCTCGCCGAAGACCGCCACGGCGACCTGCTCGAGCAGCGCGGGATCCTGTACGCCCCGGACTACGTGATCAACGGCGGCGGCGTGATCAACGTCTACGGCGAGATCCACCGGTGGCCGCACGAGCGCTCGAAGAAGAAGGCCGGCGAGATCTACGAGACGCTGCTCCGGATCTTCGACATCGCCAAGCGGGAGCGGATCCCGACCTACCGCGCGGCGGACCGGCTGGCGGAGGAGCGGATCGCCGCGGTGGCGGGGCTGGATCGGATGTGGATGGGGGAGGCAGGCGGGCAGGCGGTCAGGCGGTCAGGCGGTCAGGTCGAATGGACGGGGGTCGAGTGAAGAACTCGTCATCCCGAGCGCAGCGAGGGGTCTTGTCCGCGGAGGTCGAGCTCGCGCGAAGATCCTCGCTGCGCTCGGGCTGACGGCACGCTGCTCGACCCGACCGCCTGACCGCCTGACCGCCCGACCGCCCTCTACCCAAGCCGCGATTCCTTATACATTAGGTACCGGATGCCTGAAGTCATTCCCATCGGATCGGACCATGCCGGCGTCGAGCTGAAGGCGCGGCTGGTCGAGGAGCTCCGCTCCCTCGGGTACGAGCCGCTCGACCTGGGCACCACCGGTCACCGAGTCCGTCGACTATCCCGATTTTGCCCACGCGGTGGCGGGACGCGTCGAGCGGCACGATGCGCGGCGCGGGGTGCTGCTCTGCGGCACGGGGCTGGGCATGGCGTACGCCGCCAACCGGCACCCGGGCGTCCGGGCGGCGGTGGCGTGGACGGCCGAGATCGCTCGGCTCTCGCGGGAGCACAACGACGCCAACGTGCTCGTCCTGCCGGCGCGGTTCGTGAGCGAGGACGAGGGCGTCGCGATCCTGCAGACGTGGCTGGCAACCGAATTCGCGGGCGGGAGGCACAGCCGCCGAGTGGCTAAAATCGACCAGGAGCAGGGATGAGTCTCGATCACAACGCGTCGCTGCGTGACGCCGATCCCACCGTGGCGCGGCTCATCGACCGGGAGCTGCGCCGCCAGCAGCACGGCCTCGAGCTGATCGCGAGCGAGAACTTCGCCAGCCGCGCGGTCATCGACGCCATGGGCACGCCGCTCACCAACAAGTACGCCGAGGGCTATCCGGGCCGGCGGTACTACGGCGGGTGCGAGGTGGTGGACGAGGTCGAGCAGCTGGCGATCGACCGCCTGAAGCAGCTCTTCGGCGCCGAGCACGCCAACGTGCAGCCGCACTCGGGCGCGCAGGCCAACTTCGCCGCGTTCATGGCCGTCATCAAGCCGGGCGACACCATCATGGGCATGTCGCTGCCCCACGGCGGCCACCTGTCGCACGGCGCGGCGGTCAACCACAGCGGCGTGATCTGGCACGCGGTGCACTACGGCGTGGATCCGGCCACCGGCCGCATCGACTACGACGTGGTGCGCGAGCAGGCCAAGCGGGAGCAGCCGAAGCTCATCATCGCCGGCGGCAGCGCCTATGCCCGCATCATCGACTTCGCGGCGTTCCGCTCGATCGCCGACGAGGTCGGGGCCCTCTTCCTGGTGGACATGGCGCATTTCGCGGGGCTGGTGGCCGGCGGAGTCCATCCGTCGCCCGGTGCCGCACGCGCAGGTCGTCACCAGCACCACCCACAAGACGCTGCGCGGGCCGCGGGCGGGGCTCATCCTCTCGATCGCCGAGCACGCCAAGGCGATCGACAAGTCGGTGTTCCCCGGCACGCAGGGCGGCCCGCTCGAGCACGTGATCGCCGCCAAGGCGGTCGCCTTCGGCGAGGCGCTGACGGCCGACTTCCGCGCCTACGCCCGTCAGGTGGTGGACAACGCCAAGGCACTGGCCGAGGCACTCGTCGCGCGCGGCTTCGCGATCGTCTCCGGCGGCACCGACACGCACCTGATGCTGGTCGACCTGCGGCCCAAGGGCCTCACCGGCAAGGTGGCCGAGAAGACGCTCGACCAGGCCGGCATCACGGTCAACAAGAACACCATTCCCGACGATCCGCAGTCGCCGTTCGTCACCAGCGGCATCCGGCTCGGCACACCCGCGCTCACCACGCGAGGGATGGGCACGGCCGAAATGGTTCGCGTGGCCGAGCTGATCGACCGCGCCCTCACCCACCCGGACGAGGCTACGCTCGGCCGGGTCAAGGCGGAGGTCGAGGAGCTGACCTCCACCTTCCCGCTGTACGCCCCGGCGAAAGCCGCCGGCCGCGTCCGGCGCAGCGCGCCCGAGCTCATGGAGCCGTCGCCCGCGTGAACGAGCTGCAGTTCGCCGACGATGTCCTCGCGCGGCTCCGCGCGCGGGGCGGCCCATACCACGAGCGCGGCTTCCTGTTCGTGCTCGCGACGATCGAATATCTCCAGTCCCGGCTGGAGGCCCGGCGCCACGTCACGGGCGCCGAGCTGGCGTGGGCCTGCCGCGACTTCGCGCGCGAGCAGTTCGGGCTGCTCGCACCGCACGTGCTGGGACACTGGGGCATCACGCGGACGGAGGACTTCGGCCGCATCGTCTTCACCCTGGTCGAGGTGGGGTTGCTGGTCACCCAGCCGGGGGACCAGGTCGGGGATTTCGATGGGGTCTACGACTTCGCCGACGCGTTCGGCGACGTCTACGAGTGGTCCGGCGTGCGGGGCGCCTGACCGGGGCGAGGGTCTGGCCGAGGGGGGCACTATGGACAAGGTCGAATTTCCGGCGTGCAAGAAGTGCTCGCAGGGTACCCTGATTCCTCTCTCCGATTACGGGCGCGAGGGCGCGCCGATCACGTACAAGGCGTGGGTCTGCACCAATCCCGACTGCGGCTTCAATCTCCGCATCGATAACGGCGAGATCTCCTTCGGGCGGGCGATCGGACAGAGCTACAAATAGGCGGCGGCCCCGCGGCCGCCGCGTCCCCTCCCCATGCCGTCCCTCCCCGTGCTGTCTCCGGACCAATCCGCCGCGTGGGATGCGAGCGCCGTCGACAGCGGCGTCGCGCTGGCCACGCTCATGGAGTGCGCCGGCCGCGCGGCCGCCGCGGTGCTCGCCGCGCGCTATGCGCACCGGCTGCGCGACGGCGTGCTCGTGGCCGCGGGCCCGGGACACAACGGCGGCGACGGCTGGGTGCTGGCACGCGCGCTCCACCGGCTCGAGGTGCCGGTCTGGGTCACCGCGCCGCCCGGCCCAGGCGCCGAGCTGCGCGAGGCCATGGCGGCACGCGCTCGCGCCGAGGGCGTGCGCGAGGTGGCGCCCGACGGGCCGTGGCCGAGCGTCGGCGTGGCGGTGGACGCGCTGCTCGGCACCGGAGCCCGCGGCGCGCCCCGCGCGCCAATGGCGGCGCTCATCGAGCGGATGCTCGACCTCGAGGTGCCGATCGTCGCGATCGACGGGCCGACCGGCGTCGATCTGCAGACGGGCATCTCCCACGGCGCCCCGCGGGCGGAGCTGTCGATCACGTTCGGCGGACTCCGCCGCGGCCACCTGCTCGCGCGCGACGAGGTCGGCGCGGTGGTCGTGACCGACATCGGCCACCCGCCGGCCGACCCCGCGTGGCCCGTCCTGGTGACCGATCAGCACGCCGCCGAGTGGCTGCGCCGCCTCCGGAGCCGCGACCACAAGGGCGCCCGCGGCCGGGTGGTCATCGTCGGCGGCGACGCCGGCATGATCGGCGCGGCGCGCATGGCCGGGCGCTCGGCGTTCGGCGCGGGCGCGGGACTGGTGCACGTGGTGGCGCCGCCCGAGTCGGTGGCCGCGCTGGTGCAGGCCGAGCCCGATCTCCAGACGCTGGCGCACGCGCTCGATCAGCCGCCGAGCGAAAAGCTGCTCGACCTGGTGCGCCGCGCGGATGCCGTCGTGATCGGCCCCGGGCTCGGGCGCGATGCCACGCGCCGCGCGCTCGTCGCGGCGCTGGTGCGCGAGGCCCAAGCGGTGGTGCTCGACGCCGATGCGCTCACCGCGTTTCACGGCGCGGTCCCCGAGCTCCGCGCACTGGCCGGGCGCCCGCTGGTGCTCACGCCGCATCCTGGCGAGTTCCGGACGCTGTTTCCCGACCTCGCGCCCGTCCGCGAGCTCGATCCGTGGGCGGCGGCGGCGGCCGCCGCCGGCGCTTCCGGCGCCACGGTGCTGCTCAAGGGCGTGCCCACGGTGATCGCCCGCGAGGGCCGGACGCCGCTCACCGTCGCGGCCGGCAACCCGGGCCTCGCCACCGGCGGCAGCGGCGACGTGCTGAGCGGCATCGTGGGCACCGCGCTCGCGCAGGGGCTCGCGCCCGAGATCGCGGCGGCATTCGGTGCCCAGGCGCTCGGCCGCGCGGCCGACCTGGCGGCGCGCCGCTCGTCCGCCCGCACGCTTCGGCCGATGGACGTGGTGGCCGCGCTGCCGGATCTCTGGCGCGAGTGGGAGGTACTGCGGCTGGCGCCGCCGGCGCCGCGGCCGCCGGTGCTGCTCGAGCTGGAGCGGCCGCAGACGGTGTGACGTACGAGTCACCCTGAGCGGAGCGAAGGATCGGGCAGGTGGTGCTCCGCTCAGGGTGACGATACCAGCCAACACGGCCCGTGGCCGAGTAGATTTACCCGATGCGCTCGCTCCTCCTCGCCCTCCCCATCCTCGCCGCGTCTCCCGCCGGCGCCCAGTCGCCGAGCCGCGACTGGCGCCCCGAAGACCGCACCGTCATCGGCGATTTCAGCCGCATCACCGCCGTCGCCACCGCCATCGATCGGGTGTACGCCGCCTCGCCGTCGCAGGTGCTGATCTGGAACCCGCAGTTCCACCAGTGGCAGGGCCCCTACGACCCGCCCGACCCGCAGCTCCTCCTCCGGCGTGACCGGCGCGCTCGTCGATCCGCTCGACAACTCGCTCTGGCTCGCCGGGTCCGATCGGTGGATCCACTTCCAGCCCGAGCTGCAGATCTGGGATCAGGGGGTCGTGCCCGGCGGATTGCAGGCGATCGCGTTCGACGCGAACGACCCGACGTCCGGCCTGTTCCTCCGGACGCGGCAGGGCTGGCTGGTGCTGTCACGCGGCAGCATCGCGCCGACTCCCACGCGCGGGCCCGTGCGGCCGGTCTCGCCCGCGCGAGTCGACGACGTGCTCCGGAGCAACCCCACGCTGCAGGCCAACGCCGCGCAGATCCTGGTCGACCCGCGGCTCAACGTCGCCCGCTTCACCGCCGCCGCCCGCTCGTTCGACAACCTCGGCTGGTATCTCGGCACCTCCGGCGTCGGGACTGCTGTTTCTGCCCGACGGCGCCGCGATTCCCGACCGGCTGCCGTTCGGGCTCCGCTCGCCGGTGGCGGGTGCCGTCTTCGGCTGGCCCGACGGCGTCTGGACCGCGACCGACCGGACACCGACCGCCGAAGCGGCGCTCACGTTCGTCGCGAGCGACCTGAAAGTGTTTCGAAGCCTGCAGGGGCTCCCGGCCTCGGGGCTTCCGTTCAATCAAGTGCGGAAGATGGCGGGGCAGGGCTCGGCGCTCTGGGCCGCGACCGACCGCGGCGTCGTGCGGATCGCGACGGACGACGGGCGCGTCGATCTGCTGGACGAGGCGCGCGGGCTGCCCGATGGCGTGGTGTACGCGGTGGTCTCGCGCCAGGGACGGATCACCGTGGGGACGCGGCGCGGCGTGGCGCGGGTGGACGACTCGCTCCGGATCGTGCGGGTCGCGCCGCGCTTCGTCGATCCGGTGGTCGCGGTGTTCCCGACCGGCGACTCGGTCTGGATCGGCACGCGGCGCGGACTGCTGCTGGCCTTGCCGGGACAGGAGGATGTGGTGCGTCCGGCCGCGCTCGCGTCGCCCTCGCTGCAGGCCTCGATCGTGGCGCTCGGCTCGCTGGGCGACACGGTCGTGGCGCTCACGCGCGACCAGTTTCTCTGGCGCAATCCCGGCACGCAGGCCTGGACGCTCGGCCCCAACCTGAGCGGGCTCCTCGGCGGGCTCGTGGGGTTCGTGGCCGACGGCCCCGGCTTCTGGGTGGCCGGCGAGCGCGGCGTCGCGTTCGCCCGGCTGAGCACGCCGCCGATCCGCCCACTCCGCGAGGGCGACCTGCCGGGCCAGAGCAACGACCTCGCCGTCGACGCCGAGTTCCTCTGGGTCGCCACCGACGCCGGCCTGGTGCGGTTCCGCCTCGACGCCATCCGGCCGTGACCGTTCCGCGCGTGCCGCCGCAGGCGAGCGCGCTCGGGCCCGGGCGCGAGTTCGATCGCATCCGGCGCATCGCCGCGGCGCTCGGCCCGCGCGCGACCGGCCTGGGCGACGACTGCGCGGTGCTCGCGGCCGCCGACGACGATACTGGTGGCGAGCACCGACGTCAGCGTCGAGGGCGTGCACTTCGACCGCGCGTGGCTGTCGCTCGAGGAGATCGGTTGGCGCGCGACCGCCGCGGCCTTGTCGGACCTTGCCGCCGACGGCGCGGACGCCGCCGGGGTGCTCGTGGCCCTGACGGTGCCCTCGGATGCCACGGACGACGACGTCGCGTCCGTGATGGCCGGTGCCGGCGCCGCCGCGGACGAGGTCGGCGCGCGCGTCGTCGGCGGCGACCTCTCCTCGGGGCCCGTGTGGAGCCTCGGTGTCACCGTCCTTGGTTGGGCCTCCGCTCCGGTGACGCGCGCGGGTGCAGTCCCTGGCGATGGTCTCTGGGTCACCGGCGCACTCGGCGGCGCGCGCGCGGCGCTCGAGGCCTGGCAGCGAGGGGCGGAGCCGGACGCGGAGGCGCGTCGCCGGTTCGCGCGGCCGGTGCCGCGGCTTCACGCCGGCCGCTGGCTCGCACGCCACGGCGCGCACGCGATGCTCGATCTGAGCGATGGCCTTGGCGCCGACGCGTCCCACCTCGCGGCGGCATCGGGCGTCGCGGTGGCGCTCGACCTCGAGCGCGTTCCGATGGCGGCGCCGGTGGCGGCCGCAGCGGGCTTGGTCGGGGTGACGCCGGAGCAGTTCGCGGCGGAGAGCGGGGAGGACTACGAGCTGCTGGTGGCGCTGCCGGCGACGTTCGTGGCCGACGACGCCCTCGCCTTCCAGAGCATGGCGGGGCTGCCGCTCACGCGCGTCGGCGAGGTGCGGGCCGGTGCCGGTGTGCACGCGACGCTCGGCGGCAAACCAGTCGCGCTCGCCGGCTTCGATCATTTCGCGCCGCGGCGTCGTTGACGCGGTCCGGAGGCGCCGCTAGGTTGCCCCGGTTTCCCTAACCCGAGCCATCATGAGCACGATCATCGAAGTGCACGCCCGCGAGATCATCGACAGCCGCGGCAATCCCACCGTCGAGGCGGAGGTGGTGCTGTCGAGCGGCGCCCAGGGCCGTGCCGCCGTGCCCAGCGGCGCGTCCACCGGCGAGCACGAGGCCGTGGAGCTGCGCGACGGCGACGCGCGCCGCTACATGGGCAAGGGCGTCGTCGAGGCCGTGCGCAACGTGAACGAGGTGCTCGGTCCCCGCCTCGAGGGCATGGCCGCGGCCGACCAGATCGCGGTCGACGCCGAGATGATGGACGCGGACGGCACGCCCAACAAGAGCAAGCTTGGCGCGAACGCCATCCTGAGCGTCTCGCTCGCGGTGGCCCGCGCGGCCGCGCAGGATTGCGGCCTGCCGCTCTACCGCTACCTCGGCGGCCCGATGGCGCGGGTGCTTCCCGTGCCGATGATGAACATCCTGAACGGCGGCGCCCACGCGTCCAACAACGTCGACGCGCAGGAATTCATGGTGGTGCCGATCGGCGCCGAAACCTTCGCCGAGGGGCTCCGGATCGGCGTCGAGGTGTTCCACACGCTGAAGAAGGTGCTGAGCAAGATGGGCCTCTCGACCGCGGTGGGCGACGAGGGCGGCTTCGCGCCCATGCTCCCGTCCAACGAGGCGGCGCTCGACGTCGTCATGCAGGCCATCCAGACCGCCGGGTTCGAGCCGGGCCGCGACGTGGCCATCGCGCTCGACGTGGCGGCGTCGGAGCTGTTCCAGGACGGCGAGTACGTCTTCAAGAAGGGCGACGGCAGCCGCCGCTCGGCCGAGGCGATGGTCGATCTCTACGCCGGCTGGGTGGACCGCTATCCGATCGTGAGCATCGAGGACGGCCTGGCGGAGAACGACTGGGCGGGCTGGACGCTCCTCACCGAGCGGCTGCACGAGCGGGTCCAGCTCGTGGGCGACGATCTCTTCGTCACCAACGTCGACCGGCTCGGCCGCGGCATCGAGGAGGGTGTGGCCAACGCGGTGCTGGTCAAGGTGAACCAGATCGGCACGCTGACCGAGACGCTGCAGTGCATCGAGCTCGCCAAGGGGAGCGCGTACGGCGTCATCATCTCGCACCGCTCGGGTGAGACCGAGGACACCTTCATCGCCGACCTGGCGGTGGCCACCGGGGCGGGGCAGATCAAGACCGGCAGCGCGAGCCGCACGGACCGCACGGCCAAGTACAACCAGCTGCTCCGGATCGCCGAAGAGCTCGGCGACCTGGCGCACTATCCGGGGCGCGACCTCTACCCGCTGTGACCCCGGCCCGCTGGGCCGCGCTCGCGGCGCTCGCCTTCCTGCTCTACTTCGGGATCCAGGGCGGCGAGTACGCCACGACCGACCTGTTCGCGCTCCGGCGCCAGGAGGCGAGCGAGCGGGCGCAGGTCCAGCGGCTCCGGCTGGTGGTCGACTCGCTGCAGAAGGAGGCGGTCGCCATCGAGCACGACCTCCGGACGCAGGAGCGGGTGGCGCGCGAGCGCTTCGGGATGATCCGGCGGGGGGAGCTGCTCTACCGCCTCGTCCCGCCCGACAGTACACGCCGCTAGCCGCTCGCAGCCCAGCCCGCTCCCTCTGTATCGCCGCGCACAGTCCCCCCGGACAGGGTCCAGTACATTGCCATACATGGACCGCGCCTCGCACACCGAGCCTCTCGCGCGCCTGATGCGCGCGCTGCTGCCCTACCTGCTCGCCGGGGCCGCGGTCAGCGCCGGCGTGCTGCTGCGTCTCCTGCTCGCCCGAGTCCTCGGCACCGAGCTGCCCTTCATCACGCTGTTCCCGGTCGTGTTCGTCGTCGCGTACTTCCTTGGCTTCGGACCGACGGTCCTGGCCACGGCCCTGGGTGTCGTGGCTGCCCTGGAGCTGTTCATGGAGCCGCGCCACGGCCTCGGGGTCGCCGAACCGGTCGTCCAGCTGGGCGCGCTGCTCTTTGGCCTCACCGGCGTAGGCATCGGCTGGCTCGGCCAGGAGCGGCTTCGGGCGCGCGCGCAGACGGACTCGGCGCTGGCGCATGCATCGGCGGAGGCCACGCGCGCCGAAGAGGAGACGATCCGCGCGGAGGAGGAGGCCGCACGCGCCGAGGAGGAAACCCTTCGCGCGGAGGAAGAGGCGCAGCGCTCGGCCCGGGAGTCGGAGCGGGTCGAGCGCGTACTCGCCAGCATCGGGGATGCGTTCCTCGTGGTCGACCATCGCTGGAGGGTCACGTACATGAACGCCGCGGCGGCGGCGCTGATCGGCGGTCATCCGGCCGGCGTTGTGGGGCGGCTTTTCTGGGAGGCTTTCCCCGGCAGCGCCGATGGGCCGTTCGCCGAGATGTTTCGGCGGGCGATGAGCGGCGGACGCCTGATCCGCGAGCAGGCCTACTATGCGCCGCTGGGCCGTTGGCTCCAGGTGACCGCGTATCCCTCGACCGAGGGGCTTTCGATCGTCGCCCAGGACGTCTCCGACCGGGTCCGCGCACAGGAAGCGACGGAGCGGCTCGCGGCTATCGTTGCGAGCTCGGTGGATGGGATCGTCGGCAAGCAGCTCGATGGAACGATCGTCTCCTGGAACCGGGGGGCCGAAGCGATCTTCGGTTACACGGCGGAGGAGATCGTGGGCCGTCCGATCTACACGCTCGTGCCGCCGGAGCTGCACGACAGCGAGCGCGACATCCTCGAGCGGGTCCGGCGCGGGGAGCCGGTCGCGTTCTCCGAGACCGAGCGGATTCGGAAGGATGGCGAGCGGATCACCATCTCGCTCAGCGTCTCCCCGATCCGGGACGAGGCCGGCCGGGTCGTGGGCGTTTCCTCGATCAAGCGCGACATCACCGCGGAGCGCCGCACGCGGGCGCTGCTCGCCGCCGAAACCGCGCGCGGCCGCGAGCTCAGCCAGGTGGTCGACCTGGCGCAGGCCTTCGTGCGTGATCTCGAGCGGCGTCATCGGCTACTGGAGCACGGGGGCGGCGCGGCTGTACGGGTGGTCCGCGCCGGAGGCCATCGGCCGGGTGGCGCACGAGCTGCTGCACACCGAATTCCCGGCGCCGTTGCCCGAGATCAACCGGTCGCTCCTGGAGCACGGCCAGTGGGAGGGCCAGCTGGTACACGTCGCCCGGGATGGGCGCCGGCTCCACGTCGCGTCGCAGTGGGTGTTGCGGCGCGATGCCGAGGGCCGGCCCAAGGTGTGTTCGAGGTGAACACCGACGAGACCTCCCGGCGGCAGATGGAGGAGCGCACCCGCCAGAGCGAGCGCCTCGAAGTCGTGGGCCAGCTGGCCGGCGGCGTGGCGCACGAGGCGAACAATCAGATGACCGTGGTTCTGGGCGCCGCCGACTTCCTGCTGCGGCGGCCCGAGCTCGCGGGCCTGGCGCGGCAGGACGTGGAGCAGATCCGCGCCGCGGCGGAGCGGACGGCGGCGATCACCGGTCAGCTCCTGGCGTTCAGCCGCCGCCAGGTGCTGCAGCCCCGGGTGCTCGATCTCGACGAGACGGTGCGCGGCCTCCAGCTCGTGCTCCGGCGCGCCCTCGGCGAGCAGTCCTCGCTCCAGCTGCGTCTCGGCTCGGCGCCCGCCCATGTCAAAGCCGATCCGGGCCAGCTGGCGCAGGTGCTGCTCAATCTCGTGCTCAATTCGCGCGATGCCATGCCGGTCGGCGGCCGGCTCAGCGATCGAGACCTTCTGCACCGAGCTCACTGAGGGGTACGCGCGCCAGCATCCGGGGGTCATGATCGAGACGGGCCCGTACGTGGTGCTCGTGGTGAGCGACACGGGACACGGGATGAGCCGGGAGACCGCGGCACGAGTGTTCGAGCCTTTCTATACGACCAAGCCGATCGGGAAGGGGACCGGGCTCGGGCTCGCCACAGTGTACGGGATCGTGAAGCAGAGCGAGGGATATGTCTGGACCTACAGCGAGCTCGGGAAAGGGACGACGTTCAAGATCTATCTGCCCCTCGCGGCGGAGTCCGGGCAGCGAGCCGGACTCCGCCGCCGGCGCCCGCGGGCGTCGGGCGAGGTGGTGCTCCTCGTCGAAGACGAGCCGGCGGTGCGGCAGATGGCGTCACGTGTGTTGCAGGAGTACGGATACGGCGTGATCGAGGCGAGCGACGGCCGGGAAGCGCTCGGCTTGCTGGAACGGAGTCATGGCAGGATCCGCCTGCTGGTCACCGACGTCGTGATGCCGGAGATGGATGGTCGTGAGCTGGCCCGGCGCGCCGAGGCGCTGAGTCCCGGACTTCCGGTGCTCTACATGAGCGGGTACACTGACGACGAGGTCGTGCGACGGGGCCTGCTCGAGGCTGGACAACCGTTTCTGCAGAAGCCCTTCAACCCCGAGACACTCGGCGGGCAAATCGCCCGGATGCTCCAGGGTCGGCGGGCCTAACACCCGTGAGCAGGCGGGGTTGCGTTTGGGTTCTCTGGAGTTAGAGTTCGCACCGCAGCCGCGGCAGGGTAGCTCAGCTGGTTAGAGCACGGCACTCATAATGCCGGGGTCGCGGGTTCGAGTCCCGCCCCTGCTATCATTCGTAAGCCTCGCACTCCCTTGGAGTTGCGGGGCTTTCTTCATGTGGTTGTCGACACTTCGCGCATCAGGTGGCCCCCGCTTGGCACCCGAAGTCGGCCATTTTTCGACTCGCTCGCCGCAGCGATTCGCTCCCAACGATCACGCTCCTCGGTGTCCGGCTTGAAGCGGCCGTACACCTTGGCCACCATCGCGATGTCGCGGTGCCCGAGCTGCCGGGCGATGAGCTCGAAGGGGGCGCCGGCGCTGCGGCATCCGGACCGCCCAATGGTGCCGCGCATCATGGACCGGTAGTCCTCGAAGCCCGAGCGCACGTAGACGCGCCCGGTGTGCGTCGCCGACCGCCAGCGATCCAGCCCGCGGAACAGTCGTTCGCCCGGGAGCAACGGTCGCGACGTGCGCAGCGACCAGGGCCACGCCCAGTCCGCCACGCGGGCGAGCCGATCTGCGTGTCCACGCCTTGGTGCCCCGGGCGCGCACCTCGGCGGGCGCCTGCGTCGATGTCCGCGTCCACGAGCCGGAGAATGGCGCTCACCTCGAGCCCTGCCCCGTAGGCGAGCGCGTAGATGGCGCGGGCAGCGGCTGCGGAGCACCTTCCACCACTCCGCAGCACATCGGGGCGACATCTCGGAAATGGCACCGCGGATCGGCCGCCGGCGGGGGAGCAGACGTCGCGGAGCGGGTTGCTCGCGAGCACGCCGACCTCGAGCAGGTACTTCGCGAAGGACTGCACGGCCGCCAGGTACTTCCGCTTCGTGCCTCCGCTGATCGGTCGCGCGGGTGCATCCGCCTGGCGCCGGGATCCTCGCAGCGCCTTGCCACGCTTCTGCACGAGCGAGGCACGGGTGGCGAGCCAGCGGGCCACCGCCGGCGCAGTGAGATCAGAGCGCCAGAATGGCCGACCGTCCGGCATCAGCGTGCGGAGATAGGCGAGGTAATGGCTGGCGTGTCGGTCGGCGATCCGGTCGCCGAGCCACGCCTGCCACGCGTCGAGATGGCCGGTCAGGTCGACGTCGGCGGTCGAGCCCGGAGGCCCGCCAGGTCGTCCGCGACCAAGCGTCGTACAACTCGCCGAGTGAAGTTCCCGGGCGAGCACGGCATCGAGGAGATCCCACTCGCGCGTGCCCTTTGGCCCAAGGGCCTCGAGCATCCGCGCAATCGCCTTCGCGAGCGGCTTGTGGGTCGTGCCGGTGGATCGTTGCACCCAGCCGGTGCGGGTGGGCAGCTTCACTAGTAGGTCGGGCGGCCACCGCGGCGAAAGACCATCAGGACGCCTTTCGACGCGCGGGGGTGAGGGTGCGGGCGCTGCCCCACGCGAGCAGTTCGTCACGCCGGTAGCGCACCAGGTCGCGCCCCTTGGGCCCGTTGCCAGGGAGCAGGTGCTTGGGGCAGTTGCTTGCCCGAAGATAGCTAACGGAGACCCGGAGGAGGCCCGCGGCCTCACGTTGAGTGAGTTCAAGGTCGTCGTCCAGGGCACAGCGGATGACCCGGCGGCGACCGCGCGTGCCGTGCGGGCCGAGTTCACCCGGACCACGTTGCGGTCCTCGGGCAGGGAAGGACGCACGAACGGGTAGACTTCGCCGTCGTCGCCAGGCCACGTGACACCTTCCATCGGTCGACTCCTCAGGTCGCCAGCAGAATGGAGCAAACGCAGGTTGCGTAAATTTACGCAACCTGCTTCGGTGCTCAGTGTCAGAGCGAGGGGTAGATCGGTAAATTTACTGATCTAGCAACTGACCCTGCTACACTAGGGGCATGACCTCCGTGCTCGACCAGCACCCGGTGCACGTAGGCGAGCGCGAACTGGAGTACACGGATCAGTCAGGAGCGTAGCGCCAGCACGTTGGGAAGGTACGGATGGCCTCTCACCCCATTCCATCATAGACACGCGCGGACATTGTTAGGCTGGGGCGGTTGTCGCGTGCTCCTGCGCCCCTTGGAGGGGACCGAATGACCGAGCATGACTCACCGACGGACGGCACTCGTGGTCCACCTGCTCTCGACGTGCTCCCGCAGGTTCTTGAAGCGCTCCCGGTCGGCGTGTGGATCATGGACCACACAGGCCGCATCACTCACGGCAACCCGGCTGGCCGCCTGATCTGGGGCGGTGCGCGGTACGTCGGCCCGGCGCAGTTCGGGGAGTACAAAGGCTGGTGGGCGGAAACCGGCCAGCGGATCGCCGCAGACGAATGGGCCGCAGCGCGAGCTATCACAAAGGGCGAGACGTCCATGGACGAGGTGATTGACATCGAGTGCTTCGACGGGACTCGCAAAACGATCCTCAACTCCGCCCTCCCCCTGCAAAACGCCGTTGGACAGATTACGGGCGCAATCATCATTAACCAGGACATCACCGATCGTCGGCGCAGCGAACTGGAGCGGGAACGCCTGGTCAAACAGCTCCAGGCGGCTCTGGCTCAGGTGCATACCCTGTCTGGCCTCCTACCGATCTGTGCAGGATGCAAGAAGATCCGCGATGAGACAGGTCAATGGCGGAGCATTGAGGCGTATGTCGAAGACCGCTCCACGGTCCAATTCAGCCATGGTCTCTGTCCTGACTGCCTATCGAGCCTTTACCCGGAGCACGTGTTACCGGACAGTTCTTGAGAACGGCCGGCCGACGGACTTGGTGCGGGTGCTCGACCAACTCCCGCACGGCATGGCCGCGATGCCGGGCTACGTGTGGCTGGATATGCCGGGGAAGGTACGTTCCGTGCGTGAGCAGGAGCTCGAATTCACGGAGGAGGAGCCGACAGCGTGACTGACCCCACTTCGATCATGCAGGGCTTGGAGCACATCAAGGCTGCCGTGCGCATCGTGCAGGGGCTGCGGTCCATCGAGGGTGCCTACCAGCAGGCCGACTTCAAGCTCCGCATCGCGGACCTATCCCAGTTGCTGGGGGATGCGCAGATGAGCCTGCTTGATGCTAGACAAGAGATCGTCAGCCTGCGCGAGGAAGTCACGCGGCTTCAAGCCGCCGAGGAGATTCGCTCTAAGATGGTGCAGCAGGGTGGTGTGTACCAGGTGAGGGAAGATGATGGCACGAAGCACGGCCCCTACTGCCTTAAATGCTACCAGGCAGATCGGCGGATCATCTCGGTGCACAAAACGCCGAACGCACATGCGGGTGTGTTCCAGTGCCCGCACTGCAAGACGTTCATCTCCTGACACCGGCCGCCGGACCGAAGCGTGGCACCTTCCTTGGCACCCTCAACCAAGTAAATTCCGGGCGCAGGGTGGCGCACTACGGCGCTTCCTCCGAGGGAAGGGCAGCGTTGCCGGGGGAGTCGCCCAAACTCATAATGCCGGGGTCGCGGGTTCGAGTCCCGCCCCTGCTATCATCCGAAGCCTCGCGCTCATACCGAGGTGCGGTCAGTGTGCGCGCCGCCGCGATGGCGCTCCCACCGATCGCGCTTCTCGCTGTCCAGCTTGAGGCGGCCGTAGACCTTCGCCACCATCACCACGTCGCGTTGCTTGCGCTGGCGAGCGATCAGCTCGAACGGCGGGCCGGCGCCTGCCTGGTACCGCACGCGACTGGAGCTCGATGCCCCGTCCTCTGATACGCTACACCCGGGTGCTCCGAAGCGCGTGGACCTCCCCGGCGCTGCGGGCTGCCGTGGCGCTTGCGCTGAGTGGCGGAGCATTCGCTCTCGGGAACCTGATGTTGGCTCGGGTGCTTCCCAAGGAGGAATACGGGCGGTTTTCGCTGGGGCTGGCAATCGTTACGATCGGAATCTTGACGGGGCCGCTCGGCGGCCAGATCATCGTCAACCGTCACCGGACCGATCCCGGGCGCCGGCTGCTCGCTCGAACGCTCTGGACCTCGGGACTTGTGGGCCTCGTGCTGACGATCGGCGCGGGCGTGCTCTATCCTCTGGACCTGCCCGTGCTCGGGGCGATGCTGGTGGCCGTCATCGGCGGCGCATGCAACCTCGTGGTGGTCGGGCACTACCAGAGCCGTCAGCGGTATGGCCTTTCCCTGTGGGTCTCCGCGAGCACGAACCTGTCGCTGCTCGCCACCGGGATTGCGGCCGCCGTCTTCCGCCCCACCATCGCGTTCGCGCCAGCGGCTGTCTTCGCGGCGTGCGTGTGGGCATCTCCCGTGTTCGCCTGGTGGAAGCTCTTGCGCGAGCGCCCCACGCTCGACTATCCGGATCCACCCTTCCCGTGGGGGGAAGCACTTGCGGTGGTCGGGACGATCGGCGCGGGCATGCTGCTCGGTGCTACCGAGCGATTGGTCATTCCGCGTGCCCTGAGCCTGTCTGACCTCGCCACGTTCAGCGTTCTCGCGACGCTCGCGGGCTCACCGTTTCAGATGCTCAACCAGGGCGTCGGCTTCACCCTCCTCCCAAGCTTGCGAGGAGCACGGGACAGGACGTCCCGTCGGCGGGTGCTCCGTCAGGAGCTGCTGACGGTGGCAGGCGCATGCGCGCTCTCGGGCGTGATCGTCTGGTGGCTCACCCCGATCGTGCTTCACTTCTTTCTCGTCGGACGGTATGTGTTGCCGGCCCAGCTCATTCTGGCGGCGATCGCGGTGGGTGCGCTGCGGCCGCTGGGCGCCGTCGCCATCGCGGTCGTGAACGCCGTGGGATCGGCTCGCGACCTGGTCGCCCTCGGCGGGATCGGCTGGACCGCCAGCATTCTCGGGTTCTGCGGCGCCTGGGTCGGCGTTCGATGGGGACTCACCGGCCTGGTCTACGGCGTCGGCCTCGGCTGGTTGTTCCGGGCTGCGGCGGCGGGGTGGCTCGCCTCCAGGAACATGCAGCGGGCAGAGGTTGCGAATCAGGCGGATGAGTCGCTTGTGACCCTGGGGGCGGAGGAATGAACCGCCACCGTCGCTGAAGAAGGAGAACCGGCATTTGCGCGAGAATCCCAACGTCGGCAGCCTCATGGCCCTGGACGCGGCCGAGCCCTACGACGTGTGCATCGTCGGATCGGGTCCCGCGGGCACCGTGCTCGGCAGGACGCTGGCGGGCCAAGGGGCACGGGTGCTGATGCTCGAGTCGGGACGTGATCTGGTCACCTGGCTGACCAACACGCGCATCCGTTCGCTGGCACGCTACGAGGCCTCCGGGGACACCGATTATCCGCTCTCCCGCACCACGTCGCGACTGTTGGGCGGCAACTCGAACTTCTGGACCGGGCGGTGCGAGCGTTTTCATCCCTCTGATTTCGAGCGGCATGCCTATACGCCGTCAGAAAATCCATGGCCCATCACCTACGCCGATCTCGATCAGTACTACGACGAGGCGGAGCGACTGCTCCGCGTCCGTGGCGGGCCGCGGTCCTCCTTCAGCCCGCCGCGAAGGGCGCCGTTGCCGCTGCCGCCCAGCCCGGACATCTCGTTCCTGAAGGAGCTCGGCGCCACACTGGGTGTGGCGTTCGAGGAATCCGGGACGGCGACCCCGACGAAGACCCTGCGCATCTTCAAGGTGCAGCGTGAGCTCCTGCCGGCGTTCCTGGCCTCGGAGCGATCCGTTCTGGTGACGGGTGTGAGCGTGACCCGTCTGCTCGCCGGTCCCGATCGCCGCATCGTCGGTGCGGAGGTCAAAGGCATCGACGGGACCACGAAGATCGCGCGGGCACGGCAGTACGTGGTCGCCTGCGGCGGCATCGAATCGCCGCGGCTCCTGCTGCTCTCGTCGTCGGAGCGGTTCCCCAACGGCGTCGGGAACACGCACGACATGGTGGGGCGAGGATTCAACGAGCATCCCAACGTGAGTTTCACCACCTCGCTCCCCCATTCATGGGGGACGATGGTGCCGACCAACAAGATCGCGCGCACCCACCAGTTCTACAGTGCGTTCCGGGGAGAGGGCCTCGGGAGCGTGTTGCCGGTGATACGCCAGGCGTGGGTGCTGCCCAACCACATCGCGACCTTCCACCTCGCCAATGTGCCCCGGACGATCGTGAACGGCCTCGCACGCGTCGTGCGTGCCCCGCTGTTCGTCGGTGCCGGCATCGAGATGAAGATCTCACCGGCAAACCGGGTGACGCTCTCGCGATCCCGGACCGACCTCTTCGGCGACCCGATCGCGCATCTGATCATGAACTACTCCGAGGAGGACCGGCGACTGCTCGATCGCGCGCGCGGGCTCCTGCGCGGCTGGTTGCCGCGGGTCAAGGCCGGAAGGGTGCACGAGCTGGAGGTCGCGTGGTCCCGGCATTTTCAGGGCGCGTGTCGGATGGGCCGGAGCCCGGCCACGAGCGTCGTCGATGCGGACCTGAGGGTCCACGAGTCGCCGAATCTGTACGTGTGTGGGTCGGAGGTGTTCGTGACCGGCGGGGCGATGCAGCCGTCGCTCACGATCGTTGCGCTGGCGCTCAGGTTGGCCGATCACCTGGCCGGCCGTCTCCGTGACGGTTGAAGTCGCTACGCCGGCGTGGGAGGGGGAAGCGAGCCGCGCCGCACGACGTAGGGGTGCTTCCCCGACGCCGAGAGCGGAATGTCTTCTACGAACTTGACCTCGACCGGACAGTCCGCGCCCATGACCAGGCGAATCTTCTCCACGACCTCGGTCAGATTCGGTTGGGCGGCCTCCTGCGTGGCGCCCACGTCCAACACCACGTTCAGGGTCAGGGCCCCGTCTTCGGCCTGCACGACCTGGAACTTCCGAAAGAAGCCGCGGTTGAAGATCACGGCCAGGAGCTGGATGAAGTAGATGGGATCCACCTGCTCGCCCCTCGCATTCACCAGCACCTCGACCATCCGTCCAGAGAGTGACTCGAGCAGTGGAAAGCCCCGGCCGCAGGAGCATTGATCATGGGTCAGCCGGCCGCGGTCTCCGATTCGATAGCGTAGGAACGGCATGGCGTAGTTGGCGAGTGGCGTGATGGCGAGCTCACCGTCCTGACCGACCACCGGCTGCCCGGCCGCATCGATCGTCTCGACCACGTTGGCGTGGGTCGCGATGTGGTGTCCGGCGCGCGCCAGGCACTGGCAGGCTACTGCTCCCACCTCGCGGGATCCATATGCGCTGATCGCTGGTGAGTTGAAGGCGCGTTCGATCATCTGAGCCATATAGGGGTACACGGTCGCACCGCCCAGGACGATCGCGGCGGGTGCGTGCGGGCGCAGCCCGTGCGCCACGACATGTTTCGCCACGGCGTCGATGCCGTCGCGATAACACCACAGCAGCTTGGGCCTCCATCGGTCGATGTCGCGAAGGATCTTCTGGATCTGAGCCTCGGGCAGGTGCCAGCACTGCTCGAACCGGCGGTTGTAAGCCCAATTCTGCAGTGTTGCCTTCCAGCCCAGCGTCCCTTCGAAGAGGTCTCGTTCGCTGCCCCAGATCTTCATCTCCCGTTCGCCCAGCTGCTTGCCGACGGTCGAAAAGTGGTACGTCCGCACCGCGATCGTCGTGTCCCAGTAGCCGCTGTCCTGCCAGAACCGCACGGGCTCGCCCGTGGAGCCGCCGGAAGCGTTCGAAAATGCCTTGCGTCCGCGCGGAAGCGCTTTCGCTCGTAGCCGGTCGCCCTCGGCGCGAATGACGTCCTTCGTGAGGAATGGGATATCCGTGAACCGGTCGAGGTTCACCCGCCCATCGCGCACTGCGCCGCACGACTCCAGCGTGTCCCGATAGTAGGGAACCTGCGCCCACGCGTGGCGCAGGAGCTCCGCCAGCCTCGCCCGCTGGACCTCAGCGATCCGCTCGCCAGAGCGCTCGATTTGCCCGATGAGGGCGAGTTCCCCGGGGACTCCGCTGCCGGAGACCTGCAGCAGGGTGAGAATGGCCGGCTTGCGCAGGTTCATGAGGCCCTTGGGGCTGTGGGCGCCCCGGATGGAGTTGGTGCTGGACGGCAGACATGGTCGGGCGATGGCATGTGTATTGCTTCCATTGCCCTAGCTGGCTGACAATCGTCTCGACAGGCTTGGGAATCGGTCTCGGACTCGACTCTCAGGCCTTCATTTTAACCCCGATCCTTCCACCATGCGGATAGGCGTGATGTTGCGGCACCTGGACCAGCATCCCGGGGGGGTGAAGGCCTACACTCGGCATCTGATCAATGCCCTGTTAGCTCGCCACGACGAACACGAGTACGTCTTCTTCTACCATGACGCCAGCGCCATGGGATCGTTCGGCAGCCTCGACCGCGTGCGGGAGATGGCGCTGCCATGGCGATCCCGAATCCTCTGGGATCAAGTGGCAGTACCCTTGGCCGCTCGCCGCGCCGGGATCGACGTGCTCTTCAATCCCAAGTACTCGATGGCCCTCGCTGCACCTTGTCCCACCGTCTGGGTCTGCCACGGATACAACCGACCCTTCCATCGCGAGCACCTGCCTTGGGCCGACTATCTCAATTTCAGGTTTGCCTTACCGCGCTACGCGGCTCGAGCGAATGCCATCATCGCCGTCTCGGAGACCACGCGCGAGCACGTCATCGAATACATGCACGCTCCGCCGGAGCGGGTCCACAGGGTGTACCTCGGCGTCGACGACGTCTTCCGACAGCCTGTCGACCCCGCGGCGCTGGAGCGCGCGCGCCGGCAACATTCCCTCCCGGAGCGCTTCTTTCTTTTTGCTGGCTCGCTCTATCCGCCGAAGAACTTCGGCCGACTGGTGAGAGCATTCGCGCGGTTCGGCCCGAGCCGCGGAATCCATCTGGTGGTGGCAGGGGGAGACAACCGATTTCTCTCTGAGGCGGACCGTCGTCTCCCGGACGAGCTCGGAATTGCTTCGTGGGTGACGTGGACCGGCTGGGTTACCCAGCCCGAGTTGCCGGCGTTCTATGCGGCGGCCGAGGCCTTGGTCATGCCATCGCTGTATGAGGCCTGTCCGGGGCCCATTCTGGAGGCATTGGCCGTGGGATGCCCGGTCGTCACGTCGAATCGATACGGGAGCAAGGAGGTGGCGGGTGGAGCGGCCATCCTGGTGGACCCCGACAGCGTCGACGACATTGTCGAGGGCATGACACGCGTGGTGAGCGACGACCCTCAACGGAGCGCGCGTATTGCCCGCGGCAAGCTCCACGCCGCCGAATTCACCTGGGAGCGCTGCGCGGGCGAGACCATGGTGGTGCTGGAAGCGGCGGCCGCGCGATGATCAGCCCCTCAGCCCGACTGCGCCGCTCGTTCGTCAAGACCATCCCGTTCTTCGCGGCCATCGCCGGAGGCAGAGCGCCGGCGTTCGTGTATGGCAGTCGTCGCGTGCGCGGGATCCCCGTATTCACGTACCACGTGCCCGGGCCTTCCTTCGAGGAGGATCTCAGTGCGCTTTCGCGGGCGGGGTACCGGACGGCAGGCGCAGAGGAACTGGCTGCGTACGCGAGCGGAAAGCACCAGCCTGACGGACGAACGGTGGCGCTGACATTCGACGACGGGCACGAGTCCCTGGTGCGCGAGGTCGTCCCCTTACTGCAGCGCTACGGATTCCGGGGAATGGCCTTCGTGGTGGCTGGCTTGGTGCCCGAGCGGTCGGACGGTGAGCTGGCCGGCTGGGCGGAACTCCGGGACGCCGTGGCGGCCGGCGTCCTCGAGGTCGGCGCCCACAGCCTGTATCACCATGAGGTGCCGGTCTCGCCCGAAGTCGTGGGCTTCGTGGATTCCGGAACCGACACCGGCTTCACCGCCAACGTGCCGATCCCACGACTCCGCAACGAGGTCCCCGCCGTGGGCATGCCAATCTATCGTGGCCGTCCGAGGTATACCGCGGACCGAGCGATTCTTTCCTGATCCTGAAGGTCTGGATCGGTGTCGGAGCTTCGTCCGCGAGCGGGGTGAAGAGGTGTTTCGCCGGCCGTCAGGGCTTCGTGATCTCCGAAGGCTCGCCCCTCGCGCCGGAACGTACGAGAGCGCCTCGGAGGCAGACGCAGCAGTGGAGGCGGATATGCGGGCCTCATTCGAACGGATCGCCGCCGAGTGTCCCAACGCCGCCGTCCACCAGCTCTGCTTCCCGTGGTATGCACGGACGGCGCGGGCGGACCGACTGGCAGGGCGGGCGGGCGCATCGCTGCTGATCGGAGGCTATCATCCGACCCGTCTCGGTCTCGGCGGCGACTCTCCCCCATTGTTGCAGCGCCTCTCTTCGGGCTTGCTCCGACGGTTGCCGGGTCCCGAGCGGAAGGGCCTGGCGCGCATCCTGAGGGAGCGCGTGGGAGCCTCCCTGGTGCTGGGCCGCGCCTGAGGGGGTCCCGGGTTCGAGTCCTCCGCTAGGCTCTCAGCGTAACTCCTGCGGGCAGAGGTGCTTGCGGTAGTCAATTCATGTTATTTCTCAGCATCTCCTCCTCCCCTTACCGCGGCGATCTGCTCCAGCCGACACTGCGCCGGTGCCTTGTCCGGCCGCCACCGCACGAACCGGGTTCCATGGCGGAACCGGCCCCCCGTCACGTGATCGTACCCCACTTCCACGACCAGCTTCGGGTCCAGCGGCTCCCACTCCGCGGTACGCTCGGTGCTCCAGCGACTGGGCCCGCCGGGCGCGCGTCCCGTGAAACCCGGCGGTTTGCGCAGGCGCTCGAGGCGCGCGGTCAGGCCCTTGCGCTCCGCGGCGCTCAGGCTGGAGCAGAAGCCCACGTGGTTTAAGAGCCCGTCGTCGTCGTACAGGCCAAGAAGCAGCGAGCCGACCGTGCGCCCTTTCGAGGCATAGCGGAAGCCGCCGACCACGCAGTCGGCCGTACGCTGCCGCTTGACCTTCAGCATCCCATCTCTCTCTCCCGACCGGTAGGGCAAGTCCAGGCGCTTGGCCACGACACCGTCGAGATCACCGTCACCGCCGCGCTCGAGCCACCCGCGCGCGGTCGCGAGCCGGCGCGTGGCCCGCGAGAGCACGATCGACTTCCCCCTCAGGTACTTCTTCGCGAACGTCTCGAGCCGCTCCCGGCGCTCCTCGAGGGGCAGTTTCACGAGCGAGCGACCCTGCTCGTCCACCAGCAGGTCGAACACGACGAGCCGCGCGCGATGCGCAGCCACCAGCGTCCGCACCCTGCTTTCGGCCGGGTGCACCCGCAGCAGCAGCTCGTCGAACGAGAGTCGACCGTTCACGGGAATCACGATTTCGCCGTCCAGGACGAAGCGCTTCGCCTCGAGCGAGCCGAGGGATTCCACGACGTCCGGGAAGTACCGGCCGAGGGGCTTGCCGGCTTTGCTCTGAATCTGAACGCTACTCTCGTCGCGGAACGCCAGGCAACGGAATCCGTCCCACTTGGGCTCGAACTGCCATCCGTGCCCGCTGGGAAGCGTGTCCGTGCTCTCCGCCTCCATCGGCGGAAACGGGAAGGCGAGCGGCAAGCTCATCCGGCCGACTCCAGGCGGAACCGCCCACGTGTCTGGAGCAGCGGCTTCCAGAGATCGCCCAGCTTCCGGACCCGGGCGGGGACATTGTCGATCCGGAAATCTTCGACCTCGATGCCGCGCTCCACCTCACGCCAGGTGACGGGTGTCGAGACCGTCGCCGCCTTCGTCGGCCGCACCGAGTAGATGGACGCGAGCGTGCGGCCCCACGCGTTCTGGTTGTAGTCCACCAGTACCCGCCCTCGCGGCCGGTCCGCGATCCGGTACTCGGCGGTGATGAGCGCGGGATG
This sequence comes from uncultured Gemmatimonadales bacterium, assembly GCA_963833905.1. GTDB lineage: Bacteria > Gemmatimonadota > Gemmatimonadetes > Gemmatimonadales > GWC2-71-9 > CAVVWJ01. The sequence continues at coordinate 46,226 of CAWHZQ010000003.1, forward strand.
TTGGCGCTCCAGCTCCTTGGCCAGCCCCTTGGCCACATGCCAGACCTCTTTCTGCAGTGGTCCGCGCACGATCGGCACGTAGAGGTGCATCCCGCTCGAGCCGCTCGTCTTCACGAGTGGCGACATGCCAAGCGTCTCGAGCGCATCGCGGACGACGAGTGCCGTCTCCCGCACGCGCGCGAACGGCACCCCGGGCCCAGGATCGAGGTCGAAGTGGAGATAGTCCGGCCGGTCGGTGTCGTCGCACCGGGCATACCACTGGTTGAGATCGATGCAGCCGAGATTGACGATCCAGAGGAGCGAGGCGAGATCCTGTGCCATGGGGAAATCGATCACCCCGGCCGCCTTGTGCGCGATGGCGCAGGTCTCGATCCAGTCGGGCCGGGGAGAGGGCGCCCGCTTCATGAAGAACCACTTGCCATGGATGCCGTTCGGGTAGCGCTTCATCACCATCGCCCGGTCCGCGAGGTGCGGCAGGAGGGCCGAGGCGACGTCGGCGTAGTACTGGAGCAGGTCGCGCTTGGTGAAGCCGGCCTCGGGCCAGAAGATCTTCTCGAGGTGAGTGAGCGTCACGCTTCGCCGTCCAAGCCGAAGCGTGGCGTCGTCAACCTTCGAGGGCAGGCGCAGCGGGGCGGGGCGTCGTGTCGTTGCCGGCATGGTCAGGTCGCACCTTCTTCGGCCGCTTGCCTCGCCGGACGGCGGTGGCGAGCGGCGCATAGGCCAGCTCCTCGTCCGCGCGTGCTGCCCGGAGGAGCAGGGCGCCGCGGCTCATGTCGCCCCGGCCCACGAAGTCCATCGGAAAGAGAAGCCGCCCGCCCACGGCGTCGAGCAGCACGTCCACGTACTTGCCGGTGGCCACGCTGCCGAGCAGGACGATCTCCGGCAGTGCCGTCGCGAGCGACGCCACCCGATCGATGGCCAAGAGGTCCCGCAGAAGCGGCTCGCGGTACCGGGGATCCAGCGGATGAATCTGCTCGGCCGCGAATGCCCGCAACTCCTCAGCCGTGACCGGCTTGTCGGCCGGGAGCAGTCCGCGATTGGTGGTGATCACCTGCACGCCAAGCACCCCCGCCGGGGGCCGCGCGAAGCGGCGGGCGTACGCCAGCTTGCCGCGAAAGTAGAGACCGCTCAGGAAGGTGAATGCCTCATCCAGTGGGATCGTGCCGCCCTCCTGGAGCTGGCGGGCGAGCGCGAACCGGCCCCGTCCGCCCAGCAGGAGCTGGGCGCGCTTTCCCCCGCAGTGGGCGGGGGACAACAGGAAGATTCGCGGTGGCAGGGCGTCGATCGGCATGCTCAAGGGTGGGAGGGTCCGCTTTTCCTGGCGGTGGCGGTCGTCACGTTGGGCCCTCATCCCGCTGTCATCGGGCCATCACGCAAGCGCCACGACGGGGCCACGCGTCCACCGTAGCGTAGAGGCGCATTGCACGTCCGGCGCCAGTCCTTCTGTGCATGCACCCGCGTGGCCGCAGTCTCCCTGACATCGGGACCGCCGGCTGAGACGCGCGGCCCGACTCCCCTTTCCAGGAGGCGCTATGCCCCTCGTCGTCCGTTCGCACCGCGGGCGCGGCCGCTGGGCCACGCTCGCGCTCGCCATCGCGCTCCTCACCGCCGCCAGCGTCGGCCATGCGCCGGTGGGGAGCATCGCGGGCACTGTCCGGGACGCGGCCGGTGCCCCGATCGCACACGCCCAGGTATTCGTTGTCGGCACGGCATACAACACCGTAAGCGACTCGGCGGGGCGCTACCGCCTCGCCGATGTCCCGGTTGGCACCTACACGCTCCACGCTGGGTTCATCGGGTACCGGAGCACCGAGCTCGAACAGGTGCCAGTCCGGGCCAACCAGACCACTCCTGTCGATCTGATCCTCGAACAGACCTCAGTTCAGCTGCAGGAGGTTACGGTCACCACGTACACCGGCCCCCTCCAGCCGCGCGATGAATCGGCGACGGTGACGACAGGCTCGCAGTCGGTGACACTGCCGCCGGCGGCGGGAGTCCAGGGCGGCGTGGCCACCGGCATCACCGGCAATGCGTATCCGCAGAGAGGCATGGAGCCGGGGAACACGGAGAACTACGCCGTGATCGAGGAGTCGCGCTTCCTGGCGGCGGCGTCGAACCCACGCTCCACCTTCTCGATCGACGTCGACGCGGCGAGCTACACCAACGTCCGCCGCTTCCTCACGGACGGACAGCGACCACCACCGGACGCGGTACGAATCGAGGAGTTCCTCAACTACTTCCGCTACGACTATCCGGAGCCCAGGGGCGCGGCGCCCTTCAGCGTCACGACCGACCTGGCCGAGGCGCCATGGGCCCCCGAGCACCGGCTCCTCCGGATCGGCATCAAGGGGCGGTCGCTCCGGACCGCCGCGGTGCCACCGAGCAACCTCGTCTTCCTGCTCGACGTGTCCGGATCGATGATGCCGCCGAACAAGCTCCCGCTGGTGAAGCAGGCGTTCCGTCTCCTGGTGCACGAGCTCCGCCCGGAGGATCGGGTGGCCATCGTGGTGTACGCCGGCGCCGCGGGCCTGGTGCTGCCGTCCACGCCAGGCAGCGACAAGCCCACGATTCTCGCGGCCCTCGACCGGCTCGAGGCCGGCGGAAGCACCGCCGGCGGGGCCGGACTCCAGCTGGCCTATGACATCGCGCGCCAGCACTACGCCCGGGACGTCAACAACCGGGTGATCCTCGCGACGGACGGCGACTTCAACGTCGGGGAAAGTTCCGATGCCGCCATGGTGCGCCTCATCGAGGAGCGCCGGGATCAGGGCATCTTTCTCACCGTGCTCGGCTTCGGCACCGGCAACCTCAAGGACAGCCGGATGGAGCAGATCGCCGACAAGGGAAACGGGCACTACGCGTACGTCGACAACCTCACCGAGGCACGGCAGGTCTTCGTGCGCGAATTCGCCGGGACGCTCGTGACCATCGCGAAGGATGTGAAGATCCAGGTGGAGTTCAACCCGGCGCGGGTGGCGGCGTACCGCCTCGTCGGGTACGAGAACCGAGCGCTCCGGACCGAGGACTTCGCCGACGACAAGAAGGATGCGGGCGAGCTCGGCGCCGGCCACACGGTGACGGCGCTCTACGAGCTCGTGCCGGTCGGTGTCTCGATGGCGGGCACCGGTCACGATCTCGACTCTCTCACGTATCAGCAGGTGAGTCTTCGCGCCGTCGCGCGCTCCACCGACGAGTGGGCTACGGTCCAGCTTCGCTACAAGCCGCCGACCGGCACGATGAGTCGGCTGCTTCGTCAGCCGGTCCGCGTTCGGGGGTCGCTCGCGGCGCCGACTGGCGATTTCCGCTTCGCCACCGCTGTTGCCGGGTTCGGCCTGGTGCTGCGCGCGTCGGAATACCGGGGTACCGCGACGCTCGACCAGGTGTTGGCACTGGCTCGCGGCGCGGAGGGGGAGGATCCGGAGGGGGAGCGCGCCGAGTTCGTCCGGCTGGTCGAGTCGGCGCGGACGCTCAACCTGGCGCCCGAGGAGGCATCGGCGCGGTAGTCGCGTCTCGCCACGCGGCTACGTGTTGACGCGCGGGCCCGGCCCCCGCACCCGCATGCTGGGCGCGGGGCGCCGGGTGCTGGAAACCCTTCATGGCTTCACGGCACGAGGCACCTCCGGATTCTGGGCTCTGGCGAGGCCAGCGTCCAAGGTAGATTTTTGCAGCCCCGCCGCATTTCGGTATTGCCCGCTCGGTATGCGACATGGGCGGTGCGTACCGAGCGCGGCTCGTCGAGTCTGGCCGGTTGTCTCTTCTTGCGGCCTCCTGTCCAGCATTGCACATTCTTCCACGACGCATTGCGCTCGTCGAACTCCTCCGAACATTGCTGTAACATCCGTCGACTTCCCGTCCCCTTCGAAGGGAGTTGGGCATGCATTTCCCTGGACGGCTCAGTGCGCTCGCCGCCGCCGTCTTATGCACCGCGTGCGTCAGTACGAATGCGGCCGCCGTCGTGACCCAAACACCATCAGCGGCGGCGGACTCCGCTCCCGCGCAGGCGCCAATCGGCGTCGTGTCCCCAGGCCTCCCTGCCGCGCCGCCCGAAACCGGCCAGGAGATGATTGATGGTCAGACGAGGGACAAGCGCCGGATCCTGCTCGCGGACATGACGCGGCTCGGCATCGTGCGTGATCTCCAGCAGGGGCCGCCGGGCGTGTTGCGCGTAGCGGTCGGTGACAAGTTCAACACGGCGGGGAACAAGGACTTCTACTTTGGGAAGTTGTCCACGGCCTATTACGCCTGGACCGAGCCGGGTGGCGCGATCGTGATCGAGGTATGGGACGAAGGACGGAAGTTCGGCGAATACGCGGACGGCTCGTTCCTGCTGGGGCCCGAGCATAGCGAGCCCCGTGGGTGTCCGGGCACCTGCAGCGTAGCTGCGGCACCGACAGACACCTCCTACGTGGCTCCGGCGGCGAACACGCGTGCGGCTCCAGCGGCGGAGAGTATCGAGGCCTCCCGTCATACCGGCGTTCACCTCGGAGTAGGGGTCGGCATCGGTTGGTTGGGGTTGTCCTGCGAGGGATGCAGCAACCTTGATCGCGAGAGCGGCCTGTCGGGCTACGTTTCGCTGGCGGCGCCGGTGGCGAAGACCATCCTGATCGGCGTCGAGTCCACGGGCTGGACAAAAGACGATGGCCGCCAGTCCCGCCGAGGATACAGCCTGATGGTCCAGGCCACCGCCTATCTGAATGCGACCAGTGGCCTGTTCCTCAGTACCGGACTCGGGTTGGTCGGGTACAAGGAGGACTTCGAGTTTTTCGGGTCGACCTCCGGCAACGGGTTTGGCTTTTCGGGAAGGCTCGGGGTTGAGCTTCCGCTCGGGCGCAGTGTCGCTTTCGTTCCGTACCTGGGGTATGTCACGACCATTGGCGGCGCAAAGCTCGAGAACACGGCGGACGTCAACATCAGCAATATTCAGCTCGGCCTCGCGTTGGGCCTTCACTACTAGCTCGGCGCGCAGCCGGAGCGATTCATGCCCCTGACCCGCGCGTGCACTCTCGCCGCCCTCTTCCACCTCCTCCTCTCGGCTACGCCCGCCTCGGCCCAGAGCACCCTCGAGGCAGTTGACCGCTACGTCCGCTCCGAACTCGTCCGGCAGCGCATCCCCGGCCTCTCGGTCGCCATCCTCCGGGGCGACAGCGTGCTCCTGGCCCGCGGCTACGGCGAGGCCAACGTGAGCTGCACGTCCCCGCGAGCGACAGCACCATCTACCAGTCGGGCTCACTCGGGAAGCAGTTCACCTCGGCGCTGGTGGTCATGCTCACCGAGGAAGGCCGGCTCGGCCTGGACGACTCGATCACCCGATGGTTTCCGGAGGCGCCCTCGCCCTGGAAGGGCATCACGGTCCGCCATCTCTTGACCCATACCTCGGGCATCCCCGACTACGCCGACAGCACCTTGGACTACCGCCGCGACTACACCGAGGGCGACCTCCTTCACCTCGCGGAGAGTCTGCCGCTCGACTTCCCGCCGGGGACCCGCTGGAGCTACAGCAATACCGGGTACGTGCTGCTTGGCATCATCATCCACCGGGTGACAGGCACGTTCTACGGCGACCTCTTGCGGGACCGGATCTTCCGTCCCTTGGGAATGCGCACGGCCCGGATCATCTCCGAGGCCGACATCGTGCCCAATCGCGCGGCCGGGTATCGGCTCGAACGGGACACGCTCGAGAACCAGGAATGGGTCGCTCCGCTCCTGAACACCACGGCGGACGGCTCGCTCTATCTCACGGTGCGCGATCTCGCGGCCTGGGCCGTGGCGCTGAACCACCGGCGGGTGCCAAGTCCGGCTGGCCTGGATTCGAGCTGGCGACCGGTCCGCCTGGCCGACGGTGGCGTGTACCCGTATGGGTTCGGGTGGGGCCTGCTGCCCCAGCGAGGCTACCGGAAAATCGGTCACACGGGCTCGTGGCAGGGGTTCCAGACCAGCATCGAGCGGTATCCCGGCTTCGATCTCACGATCATCGTGCTGGCCAATCTGGCGGGGAGTCGGCCGGATGCGATCTCCGTGGCGATCGCCGGCATGCTGGAGCCGGCGCTGACTCCTCCGGAGCGCCTCGCGTCACCGCCCGGCCGCGACGTGCCGCGTGACCCGATTCCCTCCCTCCTCGGCTGGATCGCCGAGGGGAGCCATGACGACCATCTCACACCCGGGCTCCGCAGGCTCAGTTCCGTTGCGACCCGGGCCGAATTGCGAGGTGTGATTCGGCAGACCCACGACTGGTCGTTCATCGGCTGCGACCGGCCGCGGGATGCGTTCGATTATCTGGACTCCAGGGTGGCGTTCATCTGCTATGAGAAAGGGATCGGGAAGGGAGGGACGCTCGCGACCGTGTACTACGACGCCGCGTGGCGGGTCAGCGGGTTCGAGTTGGATGCCTTCTAGTGCCGGCTCTCTCTAGCCGGGCCGCTCGGTTGTAGGAAAGCACGTTCGGTTGTAAGGTACCCGTCGACCGCTGCCGTGCCATCGGGGTTCGGCGCGTCCGGACACCCTGCTGATCGGCGGCAACCTGTCACCGCTTCATCGTCAATCCGTCCTGACTCGTGCGCCAGGCCATCGCGGGGAGTATGGCGTGCCCTCGTCCGCGCTGATCGTCATCACGGCGGTCGCGCTGGTGACGGCATGCTCGACCGCACTCAAACCCGCCACGGCCCCGGCACCGGTCGCCCCCCTCGACAGCATCGACGTGGCCCTGTTCCTCATCGGCGATGCCGGAAGCCCGGCCTACGATAAGGAGCCCGTGCTGCACGAGCTCGCGCGCCAGTCGGACTCGCTCCGGCAGGTCAGGCAGTACGTGGTCTTCCTGGGCGACAACGTCTACCCACGCGGGGTGCCGGCAGCTCGGCCATCCGACTCGTCTGGACGCCGAGCGGAGGCTGGCCGCCCAGGTCCAGGCCATCCTGAAGGGCGCGGCCGAGGGTTTTCTCGTGCCCGGCAACCACGACTGGGACCGCCAGGGGCGCGACGGCTGGAACGCGATCCGGCGGCAGGACAGCCTGGTGAGCGAGTGGGGTGGCGGCAAGGTGCGCCTCCTGCCGCACGGCGGCTGCCCCGGTCCCGAGGTCGTCGACGTCGGGGACGCGTCTCCGGCTGATCGCGCTGGACAGCGAATGGTGGGTTCACAACGACGTGCGGCCGTACGGGCCCAAAGCGCCGTGCCCGACGAGGACCGAGACGGAGGTGACCGATTCGCTCTTCGGCGCGCTCCGGGACAAAGGGCCGCCGGTATGCGATCGTGGTCGACCATCATCCCGCCCGGTCGGGTGGGGAGCACGGCGGAGACGTTCAAGTTCACCGACCACATCTTCCCGCTGCGGAACATCCAATCGTGGCTCTGGGTTCCGCTGCCGATCATCGGCTCGCTGTACCCGCTGGCGCGGCGGAGCGGGTTCACGAATCAGGACATCAGCGGCCGCAAGTATCAGCTGATGGTCCGGGCGTTCGAGAAGGTGTTCGCGCAGCACCCGCCGCTCGCGATCGCCTCGGGCCACGACCACGATTTGCAGGTGATCCGCGGCGGCAAGCCGGGGATCACCAACGCCGGCTATCAGTTCGTGAGCGGCGCCGGGTACCTGGGGCATTCCGGCCTGGTGCGGAAGATCGAGGGGTCGCTGTTCGAGCGCGACGCGGCCGGCTTCATGCGGCTGGACTTCACGCACGACGGCCGGGTGAGGCTCTCGGTCACCACCGTGGTGCCCGAGGGGACCCGGCCCAAAGGCGAGAGCGCGGAGGTGTTCTCGCTCTGGCTCAGCGTCGGCGGTAGACAGTGACCGTACCGCGCCGGCCGGCGCCTTCGTCGGAGATCAGCAGCGCGCCGTCGGCCGCGAACGCGAGCCCTTCCGCCTGCCGGTGATCTCGGCGGCGGAGATGGGCCACCGCCACGACCTTGCCTGCCGGCGTGATCTCAGCGATCGCGTGCTCGCGGCCGGACAGCACCAGGTAGTGGCCGTTGCCCGGGACCCTGCACCAGCTCCGATGGGTGAAAGCCCTGGTCCCTTGAGCTGCCGGGTGATCTCGGACAGCCTGACGAAGATCCACGGCCGGGGATCGAGCGCCTTCCGATCGAGTGACCAGCGCAGCACCGCGAGGTGGCCCACGAGCGCCTGCGTCCTCGGCGTCTTGCAGGCGAACAGCAGCGCGCGGCCGACCGCTTCGTACACCATGCCCTCGACCTCGCAGTCGCTCCCCACGCCGGTGGCCTGCGTGACATAGGGCACCGACTCGCCGTCCCGGCCTTCGCGGCCGGCATACAGCACGCCGTCGCTCGTCGTGAGGATCACCTGGCGGCCCACCACCGCGATCGCCTCGAAGTCCCCGCGCAGCGCGGGCAGCCCGAAGCTGAACCGTTTGATCACTCGATGCGTGGCAGGATCGAGCTGGTAGATGATGGCCTGCTCGTCGTCGTGCGCGAAGATGCGGCCCGCGCTGTCGACGGCGAGCCCGCTGATCTCCTGCAGCGCCTTCGGCAGCTCCCAGCGGTCGGCCGCCGGCTGGCTGAGGTCGTACCGCGAAAGGGCCGCTTCGGCCGACGCCGACTGCAGGGCCGTCAGCCGGTGCCGGAGCCAGCACGGCGAGGATCACGAACGCGAGCCCGACCTCCAGCTTCACCGGACGGCCAGAATCTGGCCCGTCTGCGGGGCCCCTCGACGGGCGCGGCGATGTTGATTTCCCACCATTCGCGGGCGTCGGCCTGGCTCCACGGACGATCGAGCTCGATCCGGTCGAGCTCCGCCACGATCTCGTCCGCGTCTCGGCCGGCCGGTCAGCCGGCTTCTTCGCCAGACACCGCATGATGAGGTCCTCGAGCGCCCGGGGCACCGGCCGCCCGCTCCGGATGCTGGGCGGAATGGGACTCGCCTGGATGTGCTGGATCAGCATCCGGAGCGGGCTGTCGGCCTCGAAGACCAGCTGGCCCGTGAGCAGCCAGTACGCCACGCAGCCGAGCGCGTAGAGGTCGGCGCGGCGGTCGAGGGGCTCGCCGTTGGCCATCTCCGGGGCCATGTAGGCGGGCGTGCCCGTGGTCATCTCGGTGTTGGTCTTGATGGTGTCCAGGATCGACTCGTCCTGGTCATACTTCACGAGCCCGAAATCGAGCACCTTCATGAAGTCGTACTCCCGGCCCATCCGGCAGAGGTAGATGTTGGCCGGCTTGACGTCGCGGTGAATCAGGCCGCGGTCGTGCGCCTCGCCGAGCGAGTGGCAGGCCTGGCGCAGCATCTCGACGACGCGCGCCGGCGGGACCGGCCCGAACCGGCGCACCAGCGTCTCCAGATCGAGCCCGTCGAGCAGCTCCATCACGAAGTAGAAGGTGCCGGCCCGGGTCTCGCCGAAGTCGTACAGCCGGATCGTGTGGGGCGACTGCAGCCCGGACGCCGCCTCGGCCTCGCGGCGGAAGCGCTCGATGAGCACGGTGGCCTCGGCGGCGCCGGGCGCGCCCAGGATCTCCGGCTTGATCAGCTTGATCGCGGCGGGGCGGGCGAGCATGCGGTGGGTGGCCCGCCACACCTCGCCCATCCCGCCGCGGCCGATCAGCTCCACCAGCCGGTAGCTGCCCAGCTCCCGCGCGCGCTGCACGTGGCGTCCCAGCCGGGTCATGATCTTGGGCGGGATCACCGCGATCAGCGCGCAGATGTAGTTCGGCAGGTAGTTCCACAGGATGAGCGCGGTGCTCGGCGTGTCGAGCCCGCGCAGGTGCGCCACCACGAGCCCGACCGGGTCCATCGACGCCGCGATCAGCGAGGCGATGAGCGTCTTCCGGGGCGTGTTGGGGACGATCATGGGGAAGATCAGGATCAGGACGCAGAGCCACGACAGCCGGCCGGCCAGCAGCCGCATCGGCTCCCACTGGTTCACGACCCCGATGCCGAAGGCCAGCAGCACCTCGTATCCCAGGGCGATATCGAGCGCCAGCCGGGGATTGCAGGTGAGCCGCCGGGTGTACCGGCAGAGCCAGAGCGAGACCGCGATGCTGATCACCCCGACGATGTCGGCCGCCGGACCCCAGGGGATGAGGTCCTCCATGTCCAGGTCGAGCAGCGGCGCCACCACGTGGTTGAGCAGCAGGCCCAAGACGAACAGCCCCGCCCACACCAGTGCCAGGATGCCCAGCCGCTGGGTGGCCTCGCGCAGCAGGTCGTCCGGCAGCTCGTCGGCCGGCCGGGAACCGCGCCGCGTGGTCACGGGCGTAGTGGGCAATTGGGTCTCCAACAGGTCGGAATCGCTCATCCGAAGCCTTTCAGACGTGGCGCAAAGCTTGAGATTGTAGCAATTTAGTGGTCAAACGCTAACACATTGCTTAGGCCCGTCAATCCGGACGGCCGGCCGAAGCGCGCACATGGTTGGGAGGCTGGATGCGTGCCAAAGACCTCAACGCCCAGTTGAGCCGCCTGGCGGAAAACCCGATCGCCCGGGTCGTCGCCTACTACATCCTGCTGTTCGCCGCGACCGGACTCTTCCTGGAACTGGTGCCCCAGGCGGCGTCGCTGATCTACGGCGGGGTGCAGCAGTCGACGGCCGAAATCTCCACCAACATTCAGGACACGCTAACCAACGGGCAGCTGCTGCCGCTGTTCCAGGCCCCTCCCGGCTTGCCCCTGGCGGAGGTCTTCGCCATGGCCGCCGCCTTCGCCCTCATGCTGCCGGTCGCCTGGATCTACATAATGACGCGACGGCGGAAGGGGTTCCGCCAGTCCGTGGTGCAGACGCTGGTCATCCTCCCGATCGTGGTCGCCGGCGTGGTCTTCATGGTGAAGAACAGCCTGGCCCTGGCGTTCAGCCTGGGCGGCATCGTGGCGGCCGTGAGCTTCCGGAACACCCTCAGGGACACGAAGGACGCGGTCTACATCTTCCTCGCCACGGGCGTGGGGCTCGCGGCCGGCATTCAGTCGGTGGCGTTCGCGGCGGCGCTCTCCATCACCTACAACGCCGTCATCCTGGTCCTCTGGTGGACCGACTTCGGCCGCTCGGCGGCCGACCTGCAGGGCCCGCCGGCTCAGCGCCGGCTGCAGCGCGCGCGCGCCCTGGCCAATCGCACCAGCGCGTTCGTGTCGCTGGTCGACGACCAGATTCTCAAGTCCCTGACGCCCGACCAGCTCGAGTCCCTGGCCGCGCGCGCCGAGCGGCGGCGGCAGCGGTCACGGCCGGATGGGGAGAAGGTCGGCCGCATCGTCACGCCCGACGACAGCGCCCGCCAAGAAGCCGGTGGAATTCCGCCAGCTCGATCTCCGGGTGACTGGGCCCGCGGACGCGGCACGCCGGGTCATCGAGCCGCTGCTCGAGGCCTCGACCAAGCGGTGGGAGTTCGTCCGCGCCCTGCCCGGGCCCGCGGGCGTCGAGGTGCTGCAGTACCGCGTGCGTCTCAAGAAGAGCGTGCCCGCCGAGAGCCTGGAGCAGAGCCTTCGCACGGGCGCCGCGGCGCACGTGACAGGGGTGGAGCTGGCCGACGGGACCCGATGAGCGAGCTGCTATCGGTGCTGAAACAGGCGCTTCGCGATCGCTATGTCGTGGAGCGCGAGGCGGGGCGGGGCGGCATGGCGACGGTCTTCCAGGCGCGCGATCGCAAGCTCGGCCGCGAGGTCGCCATCAAGGTGGTGAGCCCGAGCGTCATGACGGCCGTCGCGGGCGAGCGATTCCTCCGCGAGATCCGCATCACCGCCCAGCTCCAGCATCCCAACATCCTCTCGCTCATCGACTCCGGCGAAGCCGCCGGCCTCCTCTACTCCGTGATGCCGTTCGTGGACGGGGAGAGCCTCCGCGAGCGCCTCCTCGGGGACCAGCTGCCGGTCGGCGAAGCGCTGCTGCTGGCGCGGGAGGTGGCGGAGGCCCTCGACTACGCGCACAACCGCGGCATCATCCATCGCGACATCAAGCCGGAAAACATCCTGCTCTCCAACGGCCACGCGGTCGTGGCCGACTTCGGCATCGCCCGCGCGATCGGGCTCGCGAGCGGCAACTCGCTGACCGCGAAGGGCCTGCCGATCGGCACCGCGGCCTACATGAGCCCCGAGCAGGCCCAGGGCGTCACCGGGGGCGATCCGCGGAGCGACGTCTACAGCCTGGGCTGCGTCCTGTACGAGATGCTCACCGGGCGGATGGCGTTCGGCGGCGCGAGCCTGCGCGAGGTGCTCGCCAAGCAGGCCGGCGGGGAGCCCACGCCGGTCCAGACGGTCCGTCCCGAGGTGCCCGACGCGGTCGCGGCGATCGTATTGCGCGCGCTCGCCAAGCGCCCCGAGGAACGCTATCAGACCGCGGGCGAGATGGCGGCCGATCTGCGGGCGGCCATGGGGGAGCCCCCGCGCGTGAGCGGCCCGATCCCGGTGGGCAGCCGGCTTCCCCCGGGCGAACGCACGTCGCGTGGCGCGACGCCGGTCGCCGCCGCGGGGAGCGACCGCCAGTGCGATGTGGGGACGGGTCCTGCTCATCGCCGCCGCGCTCGTGCTCCTCGCCCTCCTGGCGACCCGGCTCTGGCCGGTCGGCCAGGCGGGTCGTCGCGCCCCGACCGACGCGTCGGTGGCGGTGCTCCCGCTCGCCACCGCCGGCGCGAGCGCGGAGGACGAGTACCTGAGCGAGGGGCTGGGCGAGGAGATCGTCGGCCGGCTGGCGCAGGTGGAGGGACTCAAGGTCATTTCGCCCAGATCGACGGGGGCGCTCAAGGGGCGGCGGCTGACGATGCGGCAGGTGGCCGACACGCTCGGCGTGCGTCACGTGCTCGAGGGGTCGTTCCTGCGCGCGGGCGGACGGATCCAGGCCAGGATGCAGCTCGTCGACGCGCATCGGGGCATCGTCGTGTGGGAGCAGACCTATACCCTCGCGGCCGGCGAGCTGCTGCAGCTCCAGGACCTGATCGCCCGGCAGGTGGCCGACGTCCTGCTCACGACCGGCCGCACGCCGATGCCGGCCGCGCCCGTCCGCACCACGCAGGCCCTGGCGTTCGACGCCTATCTCAGGGGAGCCTACTGGCTCGAGCGGCGCACGCCGGATGCGCTGCGCCTGGCGGGCGCGGCCTTCACGCAGGCGGTGGAGATCGATTCCGGCTACGCGCAGGCGCTGGCCGGTCTGGCGTCGACCCGGACTTACAGCGTCATCTACGGTTACCGGAGCGAGGCTGACCCGTACAACGAGCTGGCGGAAGCGCTCCAGCTCGCGGGGCGGGCCATCGCGCGCGACTCCGGCGCGGCCGAGGCGTGGCTGGCGCGGGCCGACGCGCGGTCGATCGCGTTCTTTCCCGAGGATTCGGTGCGGGCCGACGTGCTGCGCGCGCGGAAGCTGATGCCCAACTCCGCCGACGTGGCGATGACGTACGCCTGGGCGCTCTTCCGTGCGGGCGCGACCGACTCGGCCCTGGCGCGAGGCGCGTCGCGCGCTGGAGCGCGATCCGCTCGCCCCGGGACTTCGACATGAGGTCGTGGCGCTCGCCATCGGGGCACGCCGGTACGACGTGGCGCTGCGGGAAGTCCGGACCACGGGGCCCGGCGGCGCGGTCGATCCGGTCTCGGCCATCCTCCAGTCGTACGCGCAACTGCTGTCGGGCCAGGCCACCCGGTGTGCCGAGCGCGATCCCGGTCCGTGGGTGGCGGTGCGCGCGATGTGTCTGCACCAGCTCGGCCGGCCGACCGAGGCGGCGGCGCTCGCCGACTCGCTCGGCCGCGAGCTGGACCAGGAGCGCTACCTGTTCCTGCACCAGTACGCGGACCTGGCCGCCTACTATGCCTGGCGGGGCGACGCCGCGCAGTCGGTCCACTGGCTGGAGCGGGCCGTCGCCCACTCGCCGATGCTCCACCGCTGGCAACTGGCGTCCGGGCCTGTTCGACAAGGTGCGGCGCACGTCCGAGTTCGAGGCCGGTTTCGCGCGCGCGCGAACGCTGGCCGAGGAGCGGCTTCGAGCGCGCCGCGCGGTGATCGGCGAGTGAGCGACGTGCCGCGTGCCGCCGAGTTCCGGTGCGACGTGCCCACGGTCGAGCGCCTGGCGGAGCTGGCGAAGGCGCCGCTGCCCATCGGTCTGGTCCTCCGGAGTCAGCGCCGTGCGTTCGTGCGCGACGTCTACGTCGACACCGTTGACAGCGCGCTCGCCGCTCGCAACATCGTCTGCCGGGTGCGCTACGGCGCCGACGACCGGCGCACGCTGACCGTGAGCCTGGCCGAACCCGGGGTACCCGGCGCCGGGCCCAGCGAGGTCTTCGACGCCGACGTGGCGGCCATCGATCTGCCCGCGATCCTGGCGAGTGACACCGCCCCGGCGCGCCGGCTCCGCGGCATCGTGGATCTCGCGCGACTCGAGTCCCGGTTCGAGCTGGAAATCGACCGCCTCGTCCGCGTCGCTTCTCGGCCGTGGTACCTGCCGGGCCGGTTCGCGTTTCTGTACGACCGCGTGACGGTGCGGAGCGGCGGCCTGGTGCGCGAGTTCCAGGAGCTCAAGGTCCGCCGGCTGGCCCGGGGCCGGCCCGCGGCTCGAGGAGCTGGCCCTGGCCCTCGAGCAGGTGGACGGCGTGCGGCCGGTGCTCCAGACGAAGCTCGTCCGCGCGCGGTCGCTGCTTCGGCAGATGGGCCAGGAGCGGATCATCCGGAATCTCGATTCCGGGCGCGCCGTGGCGGTGATCGCGCTCGACGGCGAGGCGGTCGCGCTGTTCGGCGACGGCGAGGACCGGCGGCTGCCCGTCACGGCCGGGGCCGGAGAGCAGGCGGTGCGTTACGGGCTGGCCGAATGGTTCGGGTCGAAGGTAGGCGAGGTGAGTCTGCTGGGCCGCTCCGCCCCGACGCTGGACCGGCCGAGCCTCGAGGTGTGGGTGGCGCGGCGCCTCCGCCGGGGCCTCGCCCGGAGCGACGGTCCCGGGATGACGTGGGTCCCGGTGCAGGAGTTGGCCCGCGCGGTGCGCGCGGCCGCCCTCCGCGACCAGGACACGCTCGCGGCCTTCGGTGTCGCGGCGCGCTCGCGGCTCTTTCCGGAGCTCGCGGGCGAGCGCGGGATGGCGGCCCGCGCCGACGCGCCGGCCGAGGCCGTGCCGGCCGACCTGCTCGACTCTGCCGCGAGCCAGCTCGAGTTCAATGTCCGGGTGCTCGCCGTCGCCGAGGACGAGCGGACGCCGCTGCTGGAGCGGTTCCGCTACCTCGCCATCGTGAGCGCGAACCTCGACGAGCTCTACATGGGCGGCGCCGACGAGGTGCCTGCGGCGCGGGCCGAGGAGATCCTGGCCCGCCAGCGCGCCTGCATCGAGCGCTGCATCGCGGAGCTCGCGGCGCGAGGGCACCGGCTCCGCGACTGGGCGGGGCTCGAGCCGGGACGAGCGCGAGGCGCTCCGGACGCGGTTCCGCCGCGAATTCTTCCCGGTGCTCACTCCCCGCGCCATCACGATGAGCCCGGGGCATCCCTTTCCCCTCATCCCGTCGCTCACCCTCTCGATGGCCGTGGCGCTTCAGGGGGAGGACACCGGGCCGCTCCACTTCGCCTACCTGCGGCTGCCGTCCGCGCTGCCCCGGTTCGTCGAGCTGCCCGAGGGCGGAGACCTGGTGCCCATCGAGGAGATCGTCACCGCCAACCTCGCGACGCTCTACCCGGGCCGTCGGATCGAGGAGGTCGCGCTCTTCCGCGTCACCCGCGCCGGCGATCTCGAGCTCGAGGAGGCCGGCGCGGGTGACCTGCTCCAGGCGATCGAGGAAGAGCTCGATCAGCGCACGGTCAACCCGGTCGTGCGGCTGGAGCTGCAGCCGGGGACCTCCGAGGTGCTCCGCTCGATGCTGACGCAGGAGCTCCGGTTCGAGACCGGCCATGGCGGGGACCCCGTGGGAGAGCTCGTGGTGCACGAGACCGGCGGCCTCATGGCCCCGGGCGATCTCCGCCGCCTGGCCTCGCTGCCGGTGCCGGGCGGCCTCTTCCCGCCGTTCACCGGCTCGCGATCCTTTCGGCAGCGACCCGTCACTCTGGGCGCGCGTCCGCGACGGCGACCTGCTGCTCCACCATCCCTACGACGACTTCGGCGCCACCGTGCTGCGGCTGCTGCAGTCGGCCGCCGACGATCCCGCGGTGGTGGCGATGAAGATGACCCTCTACCGTGCCGGCGAGAGCTCGCCGATCGTGGAGGCGCTCATCCGGGCGGCCGAGGCGGGGAAGGAGGTGGCCGTGTTCGTGGAGCTCAAGGCCAGCTACGACGAGGCGCGGAACATCGGGCTGGGTGAAGCAGCTCGAGCGGGCCGGCGCGCAGGTGATCTATGGCCTGGTGGGTCTCAAGAACCACGCGAAGGTGGCCCTGGTGGTGCGGCGCGAGGACGGCCAGATTCGCCGCTACGTCCACATCGGCACCGGCAACTACAACGCCGGCACCGCGCGCGCCTATACCGACCTGGGCCTGCTGTCCGCCGACCCCGCCCTGGGCGACGACCTGAGCGACCTGTTCAATCAGCTCACCGGCTCGTCCCGCGCGCCCGGCGCCGCCCTGCGCCGGCTGCTGGTGGCCCCGGAGCACCTGCTGCCCGGCCTGCTCGCGCGCATCGGGCGGGAGGCGGAGCACGCCCGGTCAAGACGGCCGGCCCGGATCCGCGCCAAGTTGAACGGGCTCGACGATCCGGAAATCATCCGCGCGCTGTACGACGCCTCACAGGCCGGGGTCGAGATCGATCTCATCGTGCGCGGGCTCTGCACCCTCAAGCCGGGCGTGCCGGGACTGTCGGACCGGATCAGGGTGCGGAGTATCGTGGGCCGCTTTCTGGAGCACGCCCGGATCTATCACTTCGCCAACGATGGGGCGGACGAGTACCTGATCGGTTCCGCCGACTGGCGCTCGCGCAACCTGCGCCGGCGAGTCGAGGTGGTGGCGTTCGTGCTCGACCCCGACTCTCGCGCCCGGCTCGACGCCATCCTGACGCGCGAGCTGGATGACCCTTCGGCCTGGGAGCTCGCCGGCGACGGCAGCTACCGTCAGGCGCAGGCATTGCCCGTCGGCGACCCGGCCACCGCCCAGGCCCGGGCGATCGTGCCGCCGGCCCCCGCCGCGGAAGAGGAGGCCGTATGGACTGGATGACGCGCACTCGGGCAGGCTCGGTGCTGATCTTCGCCGCCGCGCTGGCGCCCGCGCCGGCGACGGCGCAGCAGCCGGCGGACACGGCCGCCGCCGTCGCCGCGGCGGTCGGCGCGGCCGACACGGTAATGATCACACCGGGCGCGCGCTACCGGACCGGCGGGCTGCACAATCTGTTCTTCGGCCGGCACTACCGCGATCTCTGGGCGACGCCGATCCGGGTCGAGCGGCTCGACCTCGATCGCTTCGCCGGCGGGCTTCGTCCCACGCGCCTGGGCGGCGGCAAGCAGACGCACTCGCTCCGCTTCGCCGGGGCGGATGGGCGCGAGTACCAGTTCCGCTCGGTCGACAAGGACCCGTCGCCGCTGCTGCCCGAGGATCTTCGCCGCACGGTCGCGCAGCGCATCTTTCAGGATCAGATCAGCGCGGGTCATCCGGCGGCCCCGCTGGTGGTCAGCCCGATTCTCGCCGCCGCCGGCGTCTGCACTCGGAGCCGCGCCTCGTCGTGATGCCCGACTCGCCGGCGCTGGGAGAGTACCGGGCGGAGTTCGGCGGGCTGCTCGGCACGATCGAGGAGCGGCCGACCGACGAGGGCCCCGGCTTCGCGGGCGCCAGCAAGATCGTGAGCACCGAGGACCTGTTCCAGCGGCTGGAGAACCACCAGGACGAGCACGTCGACACCCGCGCGTACCTGGCCGCCCGGCTGGTCGATCTCCTGCTCGGCGACTGGGACCGGCACCAGGATCAGTGGCGCTGGGCCCGACTGAGTGACGGACCGGCGGCACCGTGGACCCCGATCCCCCGGGATCGAGACCAGGCCTTCTCGCGCTACGACGGTCTGCTGCTGAGTCTCGCCCGGCTGAGCGCGCCGCAGCTCGTCGAGTTTTCGCCCACGTATCCCAGCATCGTCGGCCTCACGTGGAACGCGCGCGTGGTGGACCGCCGGCTGCTGACCGGACTCGAGTGGCCGGTCTGGGATTCCATCGCCACGGCGCTCCAGGGGGAGATCACCGACGCGGTGATCGATGACGCCGTGCACCGGATGCCGCCGGAGCTTCGCGCCAAGAACGAAGCCTGGCTCGCCGGCGCGCTCAAGCACCGCCGCGACGCGCTGCCCAAGGCGGCCAGGCGCTTCTACCGGCTGCTCGCGGGGGAGGCTGAGGTGTTCGGGAGCGACAAGGCCGAGCGGGTCACGGCGGTCCGCGCGGACGGCCGCGTGCTGGACCTCACCGTGCGCGCGGCGGACGACTCGGCGGCGGCACCGCTGTTCCACCGCCGCTTCGATCGCGCCGACACCAAGGAGGTCCGGCTCTATCTCCACGGCGGCGACGACGTCGTGCAGATCAGCGGCGCCGCCGGCGGCGCGCCACTGCTTCGGATCGTCGGGTGGCGGCGGGGACGACCGGGTCGTCGATTCGTCGACCGCCGGCGGGGCCCGGTTCTACGACGCGCGCGGGACGAACGCGGTCGAGGGCACCCGCCGGGTGCCGCTGGACGCCCGGCCGTACAACGACTGGCGGCTGAGCGATTCCACGCCGTATCCCCCGCGCGACTGGGGCGGCTTCTGGCGCTTTCGGCCATGGCTGAGCGTCGGGCCGGAAGTCGGCCTCTTCTTCGGCGGCGGGCTCGTGCGCTACGACTTCGGCTTTCGGAAGCGGCCCTATCGCTCGAGAATGGAGCTCCGGGCCGGCTACGCGACCGACGCCGAGACGTTCCGCGTCGAGTTCGCCGGCGACTTCCGCCGCGTCAACTCGCGCGTGCGGACGAACCTGCTGCTCCGCGCCTCGGGCATCGAGGTGGTGCGGTTCTTCGGCTTCGGCAACGAGACGCCGCGGATCGACTCGGATTTCTTCTATCGCGTCCCGCAGAAGCAGTATCTCATTCAGCCCAGCGTGGTGTTTCCCGTGGGGCGCCGGGGCAGCTTCTCGGTGGGCCCGACGCTGAAGTACGCCGATACGGACCTCGACCCCGGGCGGTTCATCACCCTCTTCCCGCCGTTCGGCGTGGGCGGGTTCGGCATGGTCGGCGCGAGCGCGATCGCTGAAGGTGGACGGGCGGGACGGGGAGGTGGCCCGCCGGGGCGTGCACCTGACGGCCGGCGGCAGCGTGTTCCCGGCCGTGTGGGACGTGGAAGAGACCTTCGGCGAGGTGCACGGCGAGGTCGCAGCCTTCCTGACGCCGCGGACCTCCTTCGGTCCCACGCTCGCGCTTCGGGCGGGCGGCAAGCGGGTGTGGGGTGACTATCCGTTCTTCGAGGCGGCCTTCGTCGGCGGCGCCGCCACGGTGCGGGGCCTCCGCGAGGACCGCTACGCCGGTGACGCCTCCGCCTACGGCAACGCCGAGCTCCGGGTCCGCCTCGGCCGCTTCTTCGTGCTGCTGCCGGGCGACTACGGCGTGTTCGGTCTCGCCGACGTGGGCCGGGTCTTCCTCGAGGGCGAGTCGTCCGACGTCTGGCACACGGGCGTCGGCGGCGGGTTCTGGTTCGCGTTCCTGGAGCCGGCCAACACCATCACCGTCGCCCTGGCGCGCGGCGACGGTCGCACGGCGCTGTATCTGCGGGCGGGCTTCGCCTATTGATCCTCGGCCAGGACGTCGGTCCCTCGTGCCGAGCCGCTCATCCCGGCATCGGTCGCGCTGCGAGGTTCATGGCGGGCATCGGACGCAGTGTCGGCGCGGGGCCGCCGCCGCGCGGACCGGAGATCGTTGCGCGAACCCGCGCCCTGCTGCACCTTTAGACACCCCCCTGTACCAGGTGCCCCCGTGTCTGCCAGCGAGCTCACTCCCTCCACGGCAGGATCGGCGCTTCGCGTTTCCGTTCGCGCGTTCGGGCGCGGGCGGAGCGCATGCGCGCCCTGACACCGCCTCCCGTCGGTTCGCGCGCCGCGGTGGCGCTGCGCTACGGCGTGGCCCTGGCCACCGGCCTGGCCGCGATGCTGGTGCACGTGCCGCTGCACCGCCACTTCGGACCGTCGTTCGATCCGCTCCTGCTCGTCATCGTCGGGGTCAGCGCGTGGTACGGCGGCCTGGGGCCGGGCCTCGTGACGCTGGCGGTGGTGGCGCTGGGCGCGATGCTCTTCGCGCCGCCGCCGGCCGGCCCGGTCCACCTGGCCAGCCGCGGGGACGCGATGTGGCTGGTGGTGTACGGCGTCTCGGGCCTGGTGTTGACCGCGCTCATCGCGTGGCTCCGTGCCGCTCGACGGCACGCGGAGGCGGCGGGGGAACAGGTGTCGTTCCTGTCGGAGGTGAGCGAGGTGCTGGCCTCCTCGCTCGACTTCCGCGCGACGCTGTCGGCCGCGGCCCGCCTGGCGGTGCCGCGGCTGGCCGACTGGTGCGCGGTGGACATCATCGATGCCGACGGCCGCCTTCGCCGTCTCGCCATCGCCCACACCGATCCCGGCCAAGGTCGATGCCGTCTGGGCGATGAGCCACCGGTATCGCGAGCAGGACGAGGATCCGGTGCCGCAGGTCATCCGCACCGCCCGCACGCAGCTCATCCCCGAGATTCCGGACGAGCTGCTCCGCCGCTTCGCCCGGGACGCGGCCCACCTGGAGGGCCTGCGGGCCTTCGGGCTCCGGTCCCTGCTCATCGTGCCGCTCACCGCCCGCGGGCGGACGCTGGGCGCGATCACCTTCGTCATGGCCGAGTCCGGCCGGCACTACGGCCGCGCCGACCAGCTGCTGGGCGAGGACCTGGCCCGCCGCGCGGCCATCGCGGTCGACAACGCCCGGCTCTACCGTGAGGCCGAGGAGGCCCTGCAGGAGAAGGCGCGCACCGTCGCGCTGCTCGACACGGTCTTTCGCGGCACGCCGGTCGGCCTCGCCTTCGTCGACCGCGAGCTGCGCTTCGTCCGGATCAACGACGCGCTCGCCGCGCTCAACCGGACCACCGTCGAGGCGCACCTCGGCCGCACCGTCTCGGAGGTGCTCGGCGCGAGCGCGTCGCTGGTCGTGCCGCTGTTCGAGGAGGTCTTCCGCACCGGCGCGCCGGTCCTCGACCGCGAGATCGTCGTCGAGCCGCGCCCCCAGGACGACGGCCCGCGCACCTTCCTCGCGAGCTACTACCCCGTGGCCACCGACGGGCGGACCGAGTGGGTCGGCTGCATGGTGAGCGAGGTGACCGAGCGGCGGCGCGCCGGCGAGCTGCTGGTGCAGGCGGAGCGGATGGAGGCGATCGCGCGCGTGGCGGGCGGCGTCGCCCACGAAGTCAACAACATGATGACCGTCATCACCGGCTTCAGCGGCTTTCTCGAGGGCTCGCTGCCGGCCGGCGATCCGCGGGCGGACGACGTCGCCGAGATCCGCCGGGCGGCCGACCGCGCGGCCGGCATCACGCGGCAGCTGCTGGCGTACAGCCGCCAGCAGGTGCTCCAGCCGACGCGGCTCGACCTGAACGCGCTGGTGCAGCAGAGCGTCCCGATGTTCGCCCGGCTGCTCGGCCCCGGCGTCCACCTCGAGTTGGATCTGGCGCCGGACGTGCCGCTGGTGCGCGCCGATCAGACGCAGCTCGAGCAGGTGCTGGTGAACCTCGTGCTCAACGCCCGCGACGCGATGGCCGGCCAGGGCACGCTGACCGTGACGACGGAGACCTTCGTCACGACGGAGAGTCAGCGCGCGCACGAGCTGGGCGTGCGCATGCCGGCCGGCCGCTATGCGCGCCTCACGGTGAGCGACACCGGGGCCGGCATGGATGCGGCGACCCGCGCCCGGGTCTTCGAGCCGTTCTTCACGACCAAGCCGGCGGGGCAGGGCAGCGGCCTCGGGCTCGCGACGGTCTACGGCATCGTGAAGCAGAGCGGTGGATACATCTGGGTCTACAGCGAGGTGGGACACGGCACGGCGTTCAAGATCTACCTGCCCGAGTTCACCGGCACGCTGGCCGAGCTGCCGCCGGCGGAGGTGCTGCTGTCGCCTCGCGGGGCCGAAACCATCCTGATCGTCGAGGACGAGGCGGCGGTGCGCCGCATGGCCGCGCGCGCCCTGGCCGCGCAGGGGTACGCCATCCTCGAGGCGGAGAACGGCGCCGAGGCCCTGGAGGTGCTCGCACGCGGCGGCGGTCCGATCGACCTCGTGCTCACCGACGTGGTGATGCCGCTGGTCAACGGCCGCGAGCTGGGCGAGCGGCTGTCCGTCGAGCGGCCCGGACTCCGCGTGCTCTTCATGTCCGGCTATACGGACGACGACATCGTGCGCCGCGGCCTGTTGCGTCCGGGCTCGCCCTTCCTGCAGAAGCCCTTCATGCCCGGCGACCTCTCGCGCAAGGTGCGCGAGGTGCTGGACACTCGATGACGCCGGTCCACGACGCCGCATGACGCTGCTCGACGACTTCCGGCGCCACCTGTCCACGCTGCACCTGCCGGCCGGCCGCGCGCTCGTCGCGGTGTCGGGTGGACCGGACTCGGTGGCGCTGCTCGATCTCCTGCATCGCACGCGCGATCTCCACCAGCTGGACCTCGTGGTGGCGCACTTCGATCATGGGATCCATCCCGCCAGCGCGCGCGTCGCCGAGGCGGTACGGGCGCTGGCCGCCTCGTACCGGCTCGCCTACGAGGAAGGCCGGGGCGAGCTGGGCGCGGCGGCCGGCGAGACACTCGCCCGCGCATCCCGCTATGCCTGGCTCGAGACCACCCGTGTCCGCCTGGGGGCGGCGTTCGTCTTCACCGCGCACCACGCGGACGATCAGGTCGAGACCGTGCTCATGCGGGCGTTGCGCGGCTCGGGCCCCGCCGGCCTGGCGGGGATGGCCGCGCGCCGGGGCACCCTGGTCCGCCCACTGCTGCCGTTCCGGCGCGAGGCGGTGCTCCGGTACGTGCGCGCGCAGGCCCTGTCCGTGTGGAGTGATCCCGCGAATCAGGACCCTCGGCACCTCCGCGCCTGGCTCCGGGGCGACGTCCTGCCGCTGCTCCGGACCGCCCTCCCTGCGGTCGACGCGGCGCTGCTCGCGGTGGGGCGGCACGCCGCGCGCGACCGCGCCGCCTGGAACGCGGTGCTGGACCTGCTGCCGGGCCTCGATTTCCGGCGGGAGGGCGATGGGTTTTCCGTTGCTGCCCGTGCGCTCAGCGGGTATGATTCAGCCTTGGGAGAGACCGTAGTGATGACCGCCGCGCGGCGGGTCGGATGCCGGCTCGGACCGGCGCGGGCCGCGCGGGTGCTCCGCCTGGCGGCGCGCGGCGCGAGCGGCGCCAGCATCCCGCTGGGCGGGGGGTGGGCGGCCGAGATCGCCTTCGGGCGCCTGGTTCTGGAGCGGACAGACCGGGACATCGAGCCGCCGGCGTGGGCGCTGCAGCCGGATGAGGGCGAGGGTCGGTGGGGCCGGTGGCGCCTCCGCTGGCGGCCGGAGTCCGCGCCGACCCGCCAGGAGCGGGGCGGATTCACGGCGTGGCTCGCGTCCGCCCCGCTCGTCGTTCGCGGCTGGACGCCGGGCGAGCGGATCCGCCCGCTCGGCGGCACCGGCCGCCGGCTGCTGGTGCGCTGCTTTCAGGACGCGCGGGTGCCGCGAAGCCGTCGGGCGGGGTGGCCGGTGCTCGCCGACCCGGACGGCGCGGTGTGGGTCCCGGGCGTCTGTCGCTCCGACGCCCTCCTTCCGGAACCGGGAACGGAGGCTGTGCGCGTCGATGCTGAGTACGCCTGAGGTCCTGCGCCGCACCGGCGGGAAGCCGGTCAAGTCGATCATCTACGACGAGTCGACGATCGCCGCGCGGGTCGCGGAGCTCGGCGCCGAGATCACCGATGCGTACCCGGACGGCGAGCTGCTCGTCCTCGGCCTGCTCAAGGGGAGCTTCATCTTCCTGAGCGACCTGGTGCGCACGATCGAGCGGCCGATCCAGATCGATTTCCTGGTCGCCAGCTCCTACGGCGAGGGCAAGGTCTCGAGCGGGACGGTCCGGCTCCTCTACGATCCCGAGACCCAGCTCGAGGGGAAACATATCCTGCTGGTCGAGGATATTATTGATACAGGGAAGACCCTGCACCGCCTGATGGCGCTGCTGGGCGCCCGTCGGCCGAGGAGCCTCGCGATCTGCGCGCTTCTCGACAAGCAGCTGGCCGTCGAGGTTCGTCCGGAGCTCCGCTTCGTCGGGTTTCGGGCGCCGCCGGCTTTCCTGGTCGGGTACGGACTCGACCACGCCGAGAACTATCGTCATCTCCCGTTCATCGCGGACTTGGAATAAATGGCAGACCGACTCCCCACCCGGCCCCCGCGCACCAACTGGGGGAACCTGAGCAAGAACCTCGCACTGTGGCTCCTCGTGGGCCTGCTGGCGCTCGCGCTGTTCCAGATGATGAGCCGCCAGCGGAACCCGACGCAGGAGTTCTCCTACACCGAGTTCAGCCGGCAGCTCGATCAGGGCAACATCGCCCGGGTCGAGGTCTACGACGGCAAGCGGCTCGAGGGTGACTTCAGGAACCCCGTCACCCAGGACAACCGGACCGCCAAGAGCTTCCAGGTCCTGCTGCCCGTGGCCAACAGCGAGCAGTTCATCAAGCGGCTCGAGGACGCGGGCGTTCCGATCCTGGCCAAGGAGCCCAAGGGCGGCATCACGGCGATCATCATCGCCGCGCTTCCCTGGATCGTCATCCTGGGACTCTGGTTCTTCCTGCTGCGGCAGCTCCAGGCCGGCGGCAGCCGGGCGTTCGCGTTCGGCAAGTCGAAGGCGAAGCTGCTCGCGGGCGACACGCCCAAGGTCACCTTCGCCGACGTGGCCGGCGCGGACGAGGCCAAGGTCGAGCTGCAGGAGATCATCGAGTTCCTCAAGGACCCGCAGAAGTTCACCCGGCTCGGCGGACGCCTGCCCAAGGGCGCGCTGCTGGTCGGCCCGCCGGGCACCGGCAAGACGCTGCTCGCCAAGGCGGTGGCCGGTGAAGCGGGGCGGCCGTTCTTCTCGATGTCGGGCTCGGACTTCGTCGAGATGTTCGTCGGCGTCGGCGCCAGCCGCGTGCGCGATCTCTTCGAGCAGGGCAAGAGCCACGCGCCCTGCATCATCTTCATCGACGAGATCGACGCCGTCGGCCGGCATCGCGGCGCGGGCCTCGGCGGCGGCCACGACGAGCGCGAGCAGACCCTGAACCAGCTCCTGGTGGAGATGGACGGCTTCGAGTCCAACGACGGCGTCATCCTCGTCGCGGCCACCAACCGGCCCGACGTGCTCGACCCGGCGCTGCTCCGCCCGGGCCGCTTCGACCGGACGATCGTGGTCGACGCGCCAGACGTGCGCGGCCGGGAGGGCATCCTCCGCGTGCACACGCGGAAGATCCCGCTCGCGTCGGACGTCCGGCTGGATACGATCGCGAAGGGCACGCCCGGCATGGCCGGCGCCGACCTCGCCAACCTCGTGAACGAGGCGGCGGTGCTCGCGGCGCGGCGCAACAAGACGCTGGTCGACATGCGCGACTTCGAGGACGCGAAGGACAAGGTCATGCTCGGGGTCGAGCGCCGGAGCCTGGTGCTGACGGAGGCCGAGCGGAAACTGACCGCCTACCACGAGGCCGGGCACGCCATCGTGGCCCTCAAGATTCCTGGCAGCGATCCGGTCCATAAGGTCACCATCGTGCCGCGCGGCCGGGCTCTCGGCCTCACGGCGTCGCTGCCCGAGGTCGACCGGCACAACTACAGCAAGGACTGGCTCATCGGCAGCCTGGCGATGTTCTTCGGCGGGCGGGTGGCCGAGGAGATCATCTTCGGCGCCGACAAGGTCACGACCGGGGCGGGGAACGACATCGAGCGTGCCACCGCGCTCGCCCGCCGCATGGTCACCCAGTTCGGCATGAGCGAGGTGATCGGCCCGCTCGCCGTGGGCGACAAGGAGCAGGAGATCTTCCTCGGCCGCGAGTTCGCCCAGCGGCGGGAGATCAGCGAGCGGACCGCCCAGATGGTGGACGACGAGGTGAAGCGCCTGATCGACGAGGCCTACGCCCGCGCCATGGGCATCATCTCCGGCAACCGCGAGCTGCTGGACCGGATCGCCGACGCGCTGCTCGAGCGCGAGACGATCGACCGCGACGATCTCGACCGGCTGGTGAAGAACCAGCCCTTGCCGCCCCGTGCCACCCTGCCGCCGCTCGACTCTCCGCAGCAGCAGGCCAGCACTCCGACGAAGCCCGGCGCGTCGCCGGCTCGCGCACCTCTTCTGGGCACGCCGCCGGCCGAACCCGCCGGCGCGTGACCGTCACGCCCCTGGCGCTCCACTCGCCGCGCGCGGTCGGGGATACCCTCCGCGCGCACGGGTGGGACGACGGGCAGGCGGCCGCCGCCGCGGGCGGCATTCATCCCATCGCATTTCATCTGACCGGCCTGGACCAGGACGCCCTCCTGGCCCTCGTCCGGCTGTCCGGGACCCTCGGCCTCGAGGTGCTCACCGGGGACGGCTGGGCCGTGCTGTCCGGCAGCCGCTCTCGCTTGAGCGCCTTCGCCCGGCCGTGGCTCGTGCCGCCCGCGCTCTCGCAAGCTGGCGCTCGATGTCGGCCTGGCCATGCCCGCCGAGCCGGCGCCTGTCTGGGAGACGGCCCGCGGGCCCGTGGCGCTCGACCGCCCGGTGCTGATGGGCATTCTCAACGTCACCCCGGACAGCTTCAGCGACGGCGGCCGCTTCACCGCGCTCGACTCGGCGCTGGCGCAGGCGGACGCGCTGCTCGAGGCCGGGGCGGCGATCGTCGACATCGGCGGCGAATCGACGCGTCCGGGGCGCGACGAGCCGGTACCGGAGGACGTCGAGCTCGCCCGCGTGCTGCCCGTGGTCGAGGCGCTCGTCCGCCGCCATCCCGAGCTGCGGCTGACGGTGGACACCGTGAAGTCCGAGGTCGCGCGCGCGGCGCTCGGCGCCGGCGCGGCGGCGATCAACGACGTCTCGGGGCTCCGGCTCGATCCCGGCGCTCGGCGCGGTCGTGGCGCAGGCTCGCGCGGGCCTCGTGCTCATGCACTCGCGCGGGCCGATTCTCGAGATCGCGTCGTACGCCCACGCGACCTACGGCGACGTGGTGGCTGAAGTACTGGCGGAGCTGCGGGGAGCGCTCGCGGCGGCGGCCGCGGCCGGCGTCGCGCCGGGCGCCACGGTGATCGACCCGGGCCTCGGCTTCTCGAAGACGCCAGAGCAAAATATCTTGCTGTTCGACCAGCTCGACGCGCTTCAGGCCCTGGGCCGTCCGGTGCTGGTCGGTCCGTCCCGCAAGCGATTCCTCGGCGCCGTCACCGGCCAGCCGGTCGAAGCACGCGACCGCGCCACCGCCACCGCCTGTGCCCTCGCGTGGGAGCGGGGCGCGCGCCTCTTCCGGGTTCACGACGTGGCGGCCGCTCGCGACGCGCTCGCGCTCGCGCAGGCCATCGGAGGTCCGTAGTGCCCCTCGGGCAGCTGCCGTTCCCCACGCCGGGCTGGCGGGACCTGCTCGAGATCCTGATCGTCGCGTACGTCGTCTACGCCCTCCTGCGTTTCCTCGTCGGCACGCGCGCGCTCCAGATCGTCTTCGGGCTGCTGGTGCTGACGGTCATCTACCTCGTCGCCTTCCTGCTCAAGCTGTCGATGATCACCTACCTGCTCGGCGTGGCCTTCACCTACGGGGTCTTCGCGGCGCTGGTGGTGTTCCAGCCGGAGCTCCGGCAGGCGCTCGCGCGGCTGGGGCAGTCGCCGGTGTTCCGGTTGTTCGGGGCGGCGGCCGGCACCGAGGTGGCGGAGGAGATCGCCACGGCGGTCGAGCGGCTGAGCCGGAGCGCCACCGGCGCCATCATCGCCGTCGAGCGCGAGGTGCGGCTGGACGACTATCTCGAGTCCGGCACGCCGATGCGCGCCACCCTCTCCGCCGACCTGCTCGCCACCATCTTCAGCCCATATTCGCCGCTGCACGACGGCGCCGTGCTGGTCCGCGGCCACGAGATCGTGGGCGCGGGCTGCATCCTCCCGCTCACGCAGAATCCCGTCAGCGACCGGTCGCTCGGCACCCGGCATCGCGCGGCCATCGGTCTCTCGGAGGAGACCGACGCCCTGGTGCTGGTGGTCTCGGAGGAGTCGGCGCTCGTCTCGCTCGCCCGCGCGGGCACGCTGCACCGCCCGCTCACGCCCGAGCAGGTGCTGGCCATGCTGACCGGCCGGCCGGCCAGCGAGGCCGGGGCCCACGCGGTGACCACGTCGTGAGCACCGACCGGCCGCCCTACGCGGCGGCGGCCGGGGTCGCACTGCTCGTGCTGCTCGGCTACGTGCTGACGCTCGCGCCGGGCGTCACGTTCTGGGATGCCGGCGAGTTCATCGCCGCCGCGCGCGTGCTCGGGATTCCGCATCCGCCGGGGACGCCGCTGTACGTGATGATCGCCCACGTGTGGGGGATGCTCGTGCCGGTCGGCGAGTTCGCCGCCCGCACCAATTTCCTGAGCGCCCTCCTCAGCGCGGCCGGGGCGGGCTGCTTCTTCCTCGTCGCCCACGAGTCGCTGCGGGAGCTGGAGCCTCGCCTTCGGCTCGGCGCGGCCGCGGCCGGCGCGGTGCTCGGCGGATTCACCTTCACCAACTGGCAGAACAGCAACGAGACCGAGGTGTACGCCGTCGCCACGTTCACGATCGGGGCGATGTCGTGGCTGGCGCTCCTCTGGCGGCGCCGTCGCGCGGAGCCGCGGGCGGGGCGGCTGCTGCTGCTCATCGTCTACCTGGCCGGCATGTCGATCGGCAACCATCTGCTCGCGCTGCTGGCGGGTCCCGCCGTGGTGACGTTCCTGGTGGTGACCCTCCGGGCGGCGCCGGCCGCCGATCCCGCCGTCCGGCGAACGGAGTGGGGGCAGGTGGCGGTCGTCGCCGGGTTGTGGGCGCTGCTCATCGGCACCGGGCTCGGCAGCACCGCGCTCACCGCCCTCGGTGCGCTGTGCTTCGTGACCGCCGCCGTCTTCGCCGCCGGTGGCGGGGCGGGGCTCTTCGCGCTCGCCAGCCTGGCGCTCGCCCTGGTCGCGGTGACGCCCTATCTGTACCTGTACATCCGGTCCGCGCAGCACCCGCCGATCAACGAGGCGGCGCCCGCCACGTTCGACGCGCTGCTCGCGGTCATCCGCCGCGCCCAGTATCCGCCTCGCACGCCGCTGGACGACCCGACGCTGCCCTCGGGCGTCGCCAATCCCGGGCGGTCGCTCCGACTGATCGGCGCGCAAGTCGGCGACTACTTCGTCTGGTTCAACTGGCAGTGGGCCCGCTCGCTTCACGGGATGCTCGGCCCGCTCCCCGTCCGGACGCTGGTGACGCCGTGTTCGCGTCGCTCGGGCTTCGCGGGCTGTTCGCCCAGCGCCGGCAGGATCGCGCGGCGTGGTGGCTCCTGTTCATGCTGTGGCTCGTGACCGGCTTCGGCCTCGTGGCGTACATGAACTTCCGGCCGGGCTACGATCGGTGGTTCAACCTGTGGCCGGAGCCGGGAGATCACGAGGTCCGGGAGCGCGACTACTTCTTCGTCGTGAGCTTCATCGTCTGGGGCATCTGGGCGGGCATGGGACTGGGTGCGCTGGTCCGGACGCTGCAGGCACGTGCGGCCTCCTCCGCACGGTCGTGGGCAGGAGCCGCCGCGCGTGCGGCGCCGGCGCTGTTCCTGCTCGCCGCGGTACCGCCGGCCCTCAACTGGCGCGACGCCTCGCGCCGGCACGGGCCCGACGCCCGGCTGCCTGCCGACTTCGCCTACGACCTGCTCAACAGCGTGCCGCCGTACGGGATCCTGTTCACCTTCGGCGACAACGACACGTTCCCGCTCTGGTGGGGCCAGGAGGTGGCCGGCATCCGACGCGACGTGACCGTCGTCTGCATGGCGCTGGCCAACACCGACTGGTACATGCGCCAGCTGCGGGACGCGCCGGCGCGACCGCTCGACGAGGCGGCGCTCCCGGCCGTCTGGCGAGGACGGATCATCCCGCGCCCGACCACCCCGCTCCACACGATGACCGATTCGATGATCCAGTCGGCCATGAACGGGTACCTGGTGCGGGGGACCCAGCAGGTCACCCTCGGCCCGCTGACCCGAACGCTCACCGATGGCTCGGTGCTCTATCCCAACGACATCATGGCGCTCGCCGTCATCCAGCAGAATCTTGGCCGGCGGCCGATCGTCTGGGCGTCCACGGCCGGGCGCACCTTCGCGGGGCTCAAAGACTACGTCGTGGAGCGAGGCCTGGGCTTCGAGCTGGGGACCGCACTGCCGGACACCACCTCGCCCGACCTCGACCTCCACCGATTCGCCGGCGTGCCGATCGACGTCCCCACCACCGACCGGCTGGTCTTCGATACCTACCGCTACGGGGAGCTGCTCGAGCGCGGGGCGGAGGGCCTCGAGAGCACCAGCGCCAGCGTCGCGGCCACGCTGGGGCTGCCGCCGGCGCTGCTGGTCTACGCCCACGCCGGCCGTGGCGAGCTGGATCTCATGCGGCGGGCGATGAAGTTCGCGGTCGCGCTCTCCCCCAACCCCGACCTCCGGGCGGCGCTCCAGACCGTGGCCGACTCGGCCACCCGTCCCCTGCAAGAACAGCCCAAACTCAAGTAAATTCCGAGGCTATGGACTTCCCGGCCCTCCCCGGCAGTCTCGCCCGGGTCCGTGAGGCCGTGGCGACGCACCAGGCCATCGGCGGCTGGACCCATCCGGTGCGGATCGTCGCGGTCACCAAGACCCACGGTCCCGAGGCAGTGAGGGCCGCGGTGGCTGCCGGGCTGACGGACATCGGGGAGAACCGGGTCCAGGAAGCCATGGAGAAGCAGGACGCGCTCGCCGGCGTCCGTGCCGACTGGCATCTCATCGGCACGCTCCAGCGCAACAAGGCGCGCCACGCGGTGGGACGCTTCGCCCTGATTCATTCGGTCGACCGGCTCGATCTGGCGGCGGAGCTCGACCGCCGCGCGGCCGAGGGCTCCCGTCAGGCCGTTCTCGTCCAGGTCAACTGCAGCGACGAGCCGCAGAAGGGCGGGGTGGAGCCCGGCGGCGTGCCGGCGTTGCTCGATGCGCTCGGCCGTTTCGCCCGGCTCGAGGTGCGGGGTCTCATGACGATGAGCGCGTTGACGGACGATGTCGCCGAGCAGCGGCGGGCGTTCCGGCGCCTCCGCGAGCTGCGGGACGCCGGCGAGCGCTCCGGCCACCGGCTGCCCGAGCTGTCGATGGGGATGTCGGGGGACTTCGCGGTGGCGGTGGAGGAAGGCGCGACGATGATCAGGATCGGAACCCTGCTGTTCGGGGAGCGCACATGACGGTGGTGATGTCGCTGTACGATCGGGTGCAGGCCGCGGCCGGGGTGGTGCGCGGGAAGAGCGCGCTCGTGCCGGAGATCGGGATCATTCTCGGTACCGGCCTGGGCGGGCTCGCGCGCGAGATCGCGGTGGAGGCCGAGGTGCCGTACGCCGAGATCCCGGGCTTCCCGCTCTCCACGGTCGAGACCCACGCCGGCCGGCTGCTGCTCGGCCGGCTGGGCGGCCGTCCCGTCGTGGCCATGCAGGGCCGGTTTCACCGGTACGAGGGCTACGACCTCCAGCAGGTCACGTTCCCGGTGCGCGTGCTGCACGCGCTCGGCGCCCGCACGCTGATCGTGTCGAATGCCTGCGGCGGCATGAACCCGCTCTGGGGCCCGGGCGACCTGGTGCTCTTGAGCGATCACATCAACCTGCTCGGCGACAATCCGCTGGTCGGCCCGAACGACGAGCGCCTGGGCCCCCGCTTCCCGGACATGTCGGCGCCGTACGATCCCGAGCTTCGGGCGCTGGCGCGGAAGGCCGCGCTCGAGCTCGGCATCATGCTGCGCGAGGGCGTCTATGTCGCGGTGCCCGGCCCCAACCTCGAGACCCGGGCCGAGTACCGGATGCTCCGCGCCCTCGGCGCCGACGTCGTCGGCATGTCCACGGTGCCCGAGGTGATCGTCGCGGGGCACCAGGGGATGCGGACCATCGGCATCTCGATCATCACCGACCAGTGCCTGCCCGACGCGCTCGAGCCGGCCGACATCGGCCGGATCATCGCGACCGCCGGCCGGGCGGAGCCACAGCTCACCCGGCTCATCGCCACGCTGGTGGAGCGGGCGGCCTGATGGCGTATCCGTCCTGGCCCGATCTCGCCGCCGACCAGCTCGAGCAGCAGCTGCTCGCGCGCTGGAAGGCCGAAGGCCTGTTCCGGCAGACGCTCGAGGCCGGCCGCGGCGGGCGCGCCGTTCGTGTTCTACGAGGGGCCGCCCACGGCCAACGGCCGCCCGGGCATCCACCACGTCTTCGCGCGGACGATCAAGGACCTGATCTGCCGCTATCACGCGATGCTGGGCCAGGAGGTCACCCGCATCGCGGGCTGGGACACCCACGGGCTGCCGGTCGAGATCGAGGTCGAGAAGGAGCTCAAGCTCAACGGCAAGAAGGAAATCGAGCGGTTCGGCGTGGCGGAGTTCAACGCCCGCGCGCGCGCCAGCGTCTTCAAGTACCAGAGCGACTGGGAAACGCTGTCCGACCGGATCGGCTACTGGCTCGACTACGAGCATCCGTACGTCACCTGCAGCAAGGAATACATCGAGACGGTGTGGTGGCTGCTCCGGCGCCTCCGCGAGCGGGAGCTGCTGTATCGCGGACACCGCGTGCTGCCGTACTGCCCCCGCTGCGGCACGGTGCTCTCGAGCCACGAGCTGGCGCTCGGGTACGAGGAGGTCACCACCAATTCGGTGTACGTGACCTTCCCGCTCGCCGACGATCCGTCGCGCCAGCTGCTCATCTGGACCACGACGCCCTGGACGCTCCTGAGCAACGTGGCCGTGGCGGCGAGCCCCGACCTCGAGTACGGCGAATACCAGGTGGGCGACCGGCGCCTGATCCTGGCCACCGCCCGCGCGGGCAAGCTCCCGAGCAGCAGCGCCAAGGGCGCGCCGACCTTCGCGGAGCTGGGCGCGGTGCGCACGTTCCCCGGACGGGAGCTCGCCGGGCTCCGGTACCTGCGCCCGCTCGAGGTCGTGCCGCTGCCCGATGACCGGGCGTCGCGGCTGGTCGTGCTCGGCGATTTCGTCACCGCCGAAGACGGCTCGGGGCTGGTC
Source organism: uncultured Gemmatimonadales bacterium (assembly GCA_963833905.1). GTDB lineage: Bacteria > Gemmatimonadota > Gemmatimonadetes > Gemmatimonadales > GWC2-71-9 > CAVVWJ01. The sequence continues at coordinate 79,229 of CAWHZQ010000003.1, forward strand.
CACATGGCGCCCGCGTTCGGCGCCGACGACTACCAGGCCGGCATCGAGCACGGCCTGGCGCTGGTGCGTCCGGTCGCGGCCGACGGCACGCTCTTCGGGACGACCTGGCCGGAAATCGAGGGCCGCCTGGTCACGGCCCGCGAGACCAACGACCTCATCATCCAGCGGCTCAAGCAGGACGGCCGCTGGCACCTGACGTCGCCGCACACGCACACCTATCCGCATTGCTGGCGCTGCTCGAGCCCGCTGATCTACTACGCGCGCGACAGCTGGTTCGTCCGCACGTCGGCGGTCAAGGACCGGATGCTGGCGCTCAACGGCCAGGTGGACTGGCATCCGCCCGAGGTGGGCGCCGGCCGCTTCGGCGAGTGGCTCGAGAACAACGTCGACTGGGCGCTCTCGCGCGACCGGTACTGGGGCACGCCGCTGCCGGTCTGGGTGTGCGACCACGACCCGGCGCACGTGCAGGTGATCGGCAGCTATGCCGAGCTCGCCGAGCAGTGGGGCCGGCCGCTGCCCGACGACTTCGACCCGCACAAGCCGCACATCGACGGCTACACCTGGCAGTGCTCGTGCGGCGGCACCCTGCGCCGGGCACCCGAGGTCATCGACACCTGGTTCGACTCGGGCTCGATGCCCTATGCCCAGTGGCACTATCCGTTCGAGCACGAGGCCGAGTTCGAGGCCCACTTTCCGGCGGACTACATCTGCGAGGGCGTGGACCAGACGCGGGGGTGGTTCTACTCGCTGCTGGCCATCGCCACCACCGCGTTCGACAGCACGGCCTACAAGCACGTCATCGTGAACGACATGGTCCTCGATTCCGAGGGCCAGAAGATGTCCAAGACCAAGGGCAACGTCGTCAACCCGTGGACGATGATCGAGGAGTTCGGCGCCGACACCGTGCGGCTCTACCTGCTCGCGTCGAGCCAGGTGTGGCTGCCCAAGCGCTTCGACAAGAGCACCATCAAGGACGTGGCCGGGAAGTTCTTCAACGCGCTCCGGAACAGCTACGGCTTCTTCGCGCTGTACGCGGGCGAATGGACGCCGGACAGCGCGCCCGCCGCGGCAGAGCGGCCGCTGGTCGATCGCTGGCTCCTGAGCCGGCTCGATGCGACCGTGGCGGCGGTGGGCGCGTCCTGGGCCCAGTACGATCCCACCGACGGCGTCCGCGCGCTCATGGAGTTCGTGGTGGACGACGTCAGCCAGTGGTACGTGCGCGCCAACCGGTCGCGCTTCTGGGCGGTCGACGGCTCGGCCGATCCCGCGGCGCTCGCGACGCTGTACGAGGCGCTCCAGACGGTCAGCCGGCTGCTCGCCCCGGCCGCGCCGTTCGCCAGCGACTGGCTCCACCGGTCGCTGGCGGGAACTTCGGTCCACCTCACCCGGTTTCCGGAACCTGCGGGGCGGCGCGAGCCCGCGCTCGAGGCCGCGATGGATGCCGTGCGGCGGCTCGCCTCGCTGGCGCATGGCGCGCGGCAGGACCAGAAGCTCCCCGTGCGACAGCCGCTCGCCCGGCTGCAGGTGGCGGTGCCGGCGGCGGTGCGGGGGCCCGCACTGGACGAGCTGCTCGAGCTGCTGCGGCTCGAGGTGAACGTGAAGGCGGTCGAGGTGGTCGGCTCGGACGCCGAGCTGGTCCGGCTCCGGGCCAAGCCCAACTTCCGCTCGCTCGGGAAGCGCTACGGCAAGCGGACGCCGGTGATCGCGGCGGCCGCGGCCGGCCTCACGGCCGAACAGCTTCGCGGGCTCGAGCAGGGCCAGACCGCCACGCTGGAGGTGGACGGCGAGGCCGCGAGCTTCCTGCCGGAGGACGTGGTGGTCGAGCGCGAGGTCACGAGCGACTGGCTGGTGGCGAGCGACGGGCCGTTCGTCGTCGCCCTCGATCCGCATCTCACCGACACGCTCCGCCACGAGGGCACGGCGCGCGAGGTGGTGAACCGGATCCAGCGCCTCCGCAAGGAGGCGGGATACGTGTACACCGACCGGATCGGCGTCTGGATGGACGGCGGGCCGGCGGTGCTCGAGGCGGCGCGCGCGCACGCCGACTTCATCCGGGGCGAGACCCTCGCCCGGCGGCTCGAGATCGGCGCGCGGGCACCGGCGCCGGATCTGGAGCAGCAGGTCGACATCGATGGCCAGGGAGTGGTGGTGGGAGTGCAGCGCGACAGGGACGGCCGGACCGGCAACGGTCCTCAACCCATGGACAGGGTATGAACAAGAAACAGTTGACACATCTGGAGAAGCGTCTCCTCGAGGAACGGGCCCGCGTCATGAAGGAGCTGGGCTACTACGACGAGTCGTTCAACGCGACGCTCCAGTCGTCCGACGGCGACCTCTCGTCGTACTCCTTCCACATGGCCGATCAGGGCACCGACGCCATGGAGCGCGAGAAACAGTTCCTGTTCGCGTCGCAGGAGGGCCGCTATCTCTGGCACGTGAACGAGGCGCTCCGGCGGATGTACGGGACCCCGGAGAAGTTCGGCCATTGCCATCAGTGCGGTCAGGAGATCAACTTCGAGCGGCTGGATGCGCTGCCGCACGCGCGGCTGTGCATCACCTGCAAGGAGAAAGAAGAAGATGGCAAGCGCCGCTGACGTCCTGGCACCCGGCGCCGAACGCCGGGTGTTCTGGGCGGCGGCGGTGGTCACGGTGGGGCTCGACCTGATCACCAAGCTGATCGCCGAGGCCACACTGCTCCGGACCCCGGGGATCTCGGTCGTGGGCGACTGGTTCCAGCTCCGCCTGGTGTACAACCAGGGCGCCGCCTTCGGCCTGCACGTGGGTCCCTACTCCCGCTGGATCTTCTTCGCGGTCGCGCTGGTCGCGGTCTTCGTTCTGGCCCGGATGTCCCGGAGCGCCCCCGTGGGCGATCGCTTCCGGCAGCTCGCCCTGGGCCTCGTGGCGGGCGGCGCGGCCGGCAACCTCATCGACCGGATCCGCAGCAGCCGCGGCGTGGTCGACTTCCTCGACGTCGGCGTCGGCGCGCTCCGGTGGCCGACTTTCAACGTCGCCGACATCGCCGTCAGCTGCGGCGCCATCGCGCTCGCGATCTCCCTCTGGCGGGAAGATGCCCGCCGCCCCGAACCGGAGTCCGCCTCGGCTGCCTGAGCTGAGCTTCACGGTCGCCGCCGAGGCGACCGAGCGTCTCGACCGGTTCCTCGCCGACCAGCTTGGCCTCTCCCGCACGCAGGCCGCCCGCCTGGTGGCGCAGAAGGCCGTCGACGTGGAGGGCAAGACCGCCCGCGCCTCCCGGCTCCTCGCCCGCGGCGAGCGCGTGACCGTCCGGATTCCCGACCACGAGCCGCCCCGCACCCTCCAGCCCGCCAACATCGCGCTTACCGTCGTCTACGAGGACGAGCACCTGGCCGTGATCGACAAGCCGGCCGGCCTGGTGGTGCATCCCGCGCCGGGCCACTGGGACGACACGCTCGTGAACGCGCTCGTGGCCCGGGGGACGACGCTGTCGGGAGGCGCCGAAGGCAGGCCCGGCATCGTGCACCGGCTCGACCGCGATACCTCGGGGCTCATGGTCGTGGCCAAGACCGACCTGGCCCATCGCCGGCTGGGGACGGCCATCGCCGCGCGCCGCGTCCGGCGCACCTACGCGGCGCTGGCATGGGGCCATCTCGACGCGAGCCCGACGGTGATCGAGGCGCCGATCGCCCGCCACCCGCAGGACCGGAAGCGGATGACCGTCACGGCCGCGGGCCGTGCCGCCCGGACCGACGCCTTCGTCGTCGGCCGCTTCGGCGTGGCCGACCTGCTCCGACTGGAGCTCCACACCGGACGCACCCACCAGATCCGGGTCCACCTCGAGCACCTGGGCCACCCCATCGTCGGCGATCCGGTGTACGCCGGGGGCGGGAGTCGGCGCATCTCCGGGCCTCCCCGGCGGGCGGCCGAGGCGCTGGAGCGGGCCACCCCCAGGCAGGCGCTGCATGCGGCGGCTCTGGCATTCCGCCACCCCGCCTCGGGCGAGCCACTCGACTTCCGCTCCGAATGGCCCTCCGATCTGCGCCCGGCACTGCTTGCGCTGGGTGGCGAAGACTTGGTTGCTCGCCCCGACCCCCTTGGCTATCTTCTGTTCTTCAATAGAGATGGCTAACTCCCCGACGCTGCACGCCGTCATTTTTCGCATCGGTGCGCTTATTTGCGCTGCCCCGGCAGGGATCGTGCGTGAGATCCTGCCGCGCCTCCCGGCCACTCGCATTCCCGGCGTGGCGGAAGCGATCGAAGGGCTGGTCAACGTCCGAGGGACCCTGCTCACCGTGCTCGATGGTCACGTCCTCCTCCAGCAGTCGCGCCGGGAGGACGACGAGGGCGCCATCGTGGTCGTCGAGGTGGCGGGCCGCCGGTACGGCATCGGCGTCGGCCAGGTGATCGACTTCCTCGAGGTCCCCGGGCACGCGGTCGCCGAGCGGTCGGATCTGCCGGGGATCGACCCCCGGCTCGTGAAGGCGGTCGGGGTCCGCGATGGCCAGCACTTCATTCTGCTCGACATCGATGCGCTGGTGGCGCCGATCATCGGCAGCTGACGCCGCACGAATCACCCGGAACTGCACGGAGGGGGTCTGTGAGCCATACAGTGCTCGTCTGCGATGACGCCATCTTCATGCGCACGATGATCAGCGACATCCTGACGCAAGCCGGGTTCGAGGTCGTGGGCGAGGCCGAGTCGGGCACCCAGGCGGTCGAGAAGTATCACGCGCTGAAGCCCGACCTGGTCACCATGGACATCGTCATGCCCGACATGGGTGGCATCGAGGCGGTCCGCGAGATCTGCAAGACCGATCCCGACGCCAAGATCCTGATGTGCAGCGCCATGGGCCAGCAGGCCCTGGTCGTCGAGGCCATCCAGGCCGGCGCCAAGGATTTCGTCGTGAAGCCGTTCCAGCCTTCCCGCGTACTCGAGGCCGTCCAGCGCGTCCTGGGCTGACGAGTGGATGTCTCGAAGTATGCCGCGATCTTCCTGGCCGAGAGCCGGGAGCATCTGAGCAGCTGCAACCACCTGCTGCTCAAGTGGGAGCGCGATCCCGCGGCCACCGACGCGGTGGGCGGTCTCTTCCGATCGATTCACACGATCAAGGGGATGGCCGCGACGATGGGCTTCACCGGCGTCGCCGAGCTGGCGCACCGGATGGAGAGCCTGCTCGACGCGCTGCGGCAGGCGCACCTGACGGCCGATGAGGGCACGTTCCAGCTGCTCTTCCGCGCGGTCGACGCCCTCGGCCAGGGGGTCGAGCAGGCGGCCGCCGGCCGGGAGCCGGCCCTGGACCTCGTGCTCGCGGCCGCGCTCGAGGCCGCCACGGGCGGCGCTCCGATCAGCCCGCCGGTCCCTGCGCCGGCCGAGGGCCGAGCCGCCCCGCCGCCGCGCGTCCGACGCGCCACGCGGCCGCTCGGTCCAGGTCGTGATCCGGCCCGACGCCGTGATGCGCGGGGCGCGCGCGATCCTGGCCGTGCGGCGCGCCGAGGTTCTGGGCCTGGTGTCCGGCGTGCGGCCGTCGCTGGTGCAGCTCGAGCGCGAGGAATTCGACGGCCGGGTCGGCTTCCGGATCGAATCGCGCGCGACCGACGAGGAGCTGACCGCGGCGATCCGCACCGCCGGCGAGGTGCAGCACGTCCGGTTCGAGGAGCCCGCGTTGGCCGACGCGGACGGCGGCGCGGAGCGGCATCGCCAGATCCGCGTCGACCTCCGGCGGCTCGATCGCCTGATGAAGCAGGTCGGGGAGCTGGTCGTCGCCAAGAACCGGCTCGGCGTCCTGGCCACCGCGGGCGACGACCCATCGCTCGCCGAGGTGAGCGACCGGATCGCCCGCCTGGTGTCGGCGATGCAGGCCGAGGTGATCGCGTCGCGGATGACGCCGGTCGGCGAGGTGTTCGAGCGCTTTCCGCGGCTGGTGCGGGATCTCGCGCGGGACCTCGGCAAGCGCATCCGCTTCGACGTCGAAGGCGAGGAGATCGAGCTCGACCGCTCGATCCTGGACGAGATCGGCGATCCGCTGCTCCACCTGATCCGGAACGCGGCCGACCACGGCATCGAGGCGCCGGACGTGCGCGTCCAGGCCGGGAAGCCGCCCGAAGGCCGGATCCTGCTGGCCGCCACGCGCGAGCGGAACAGCGTCACGCTGCGCGTGAGCGACGACGGACGCGGCATCGACCGCACCGCCATCGCGGCCAAGGCCCGCCGCGAGGGCGCGACGGACGTGGTGACCGCGCCGGGCGAGGGTGAGTCGGTCACCGACGACGTGCTGCTGCGGGTGCTCGCGCGGCCGGGATTCAGCACCGCCCAGGCGGTGAGCGGAGTGTCGGGCCGCGGGCGTGGGCGTGGACGTGGCGATGACCCGCGTCCGCCATCTCGGCGGAACGATCGAGATCCGCTCCGAGATGGGGAAGGGAACGACCTTCCTGATCCGGGTGCCGCTCACGCTGGCCATCGTGCGCGCGCTGCTGGCGGACGCCGGCGGGGAGCGCTACGCGGTGCCGCTGGCCTACGTGGCGGAAACGGTGGAGTTCGATCCGCGCGCGGTCACCGCGCTCCGGAGCCGGGAGGCGCTGGTGGTGCGCGAGCAGGTCATCCCGACCGTGCACCTGCGCGACCTCGTCGGCAGCCGCGGCCGCGCCGCGCCGGCCCGGCGGCCGACGGTGATCCTGGAAGTCGGCGAGCGCCGCACCGCGCTGGTCGTGGACGCCCTGCTCGGACAGCAGGACATCGTGGTCGCACCGTTCGACGCCCCGCGCGGCATGCCGCCGTACGTGGGCGGGGCGACGATTCTCGCCGACGGCGCCCCGGCGCTCGTACTCGACGCCGCCGCACTGCTGTAGGGAGAGAGCTCATGGAAGACGTGCGGGGCCTGAAGGAGCTGCAGCTCGACGCACTGCGTGAGGTGGCCAACATCGGCGCCGGCCACGCGGCGACGGCGCTGTCGCATGATGACCAACCATACGATCATGATCGCGGTGCCCGAGGTCAACGTGCGGCCGCTCGAGGAGGTGACCGACCTGGTCGGCCGCCCCGACGAGGTGGTCGCCGCGGTCCTCATGCACATGATGGGCGATCTCACCGGCCGCACCCTGGTGCTCTTTCCGGAAGGGTCGGCTCGAACGCTTTGTGATATACTGTTCAGGCGGAGTGCCGGGACGACCGGCGAGTTCGGCCCGATGGAGCAGTCGGGGCTCAAGGAGGCGGGGAACATTCTCGCCAGCGCGTACATGAACGCGCTGAGCGACTTCATGGGCATGATGCTGGTGCCGTCGGTCCCCAGCCTGGTCATCGACATCAGCGCCGCGATCCTCACCACCACCTACCTCAACTTCGGGCACGACCGCGACTTCGTCTTCTGCGTCGAGACGTCGTTCCGGGTCGAGGGTGCGACCGAGCCGCTGCGCGGCCACTTCCTGCTCCTGCCCGACACGCCGTCGCTCAGGGCCATTTTCGACGCCATCCGCCTGCCCTGATCCGATGCCCGGGCCCGTGCTGTCGGAGCGCGACCTCGCCGTCCTGCGCTCCTTTGCCCGCCGGATCGACCCCTCCGACGCGGGCGCCCACAACAACCTGGGCGTCCTCTACTATCAGAAGGGGCTGATCGAGGACGCGATCACCGAGTTCGTCCGCGCGCTGGAGCTCGACCCGCGGATGCAGGTGGCGCAGACCAACCTCGACATCGCCTACCGCGAGAGCGGCCACTACGACCGCCGCGTCACCGACCTCAAGGAGCGCGTCCGCCGGCAGCCCGAGGACCGCGACGCGCGCTGGGAGCTCGCGCGCGCCCACGCGGCCCTCGGCCGCCACCCCGACGCGATCGCCGAGTTCCAGGCGCTGCTCTCCTGGCAGCCGAGCGACGTCCCGGCCATGCTCCAGCTCGGCCTCGCCGAGAAGGCGCGGGGCAACCTCGACATCGCCACCGACTGGCTGTCCCGTGCCTGTGCCCAGGACCCGGCGAGCGCGGTGGCGCGCTTCTATCTCGGCGAGGTGCTCTACAACCGGGGACTCAACGAGCCGGCCCTCGACGCCTTGCGCCAGGCGATCGAGCGCAACCCCGACTACGCCGAGGCGCACTATCTCCTCGCCTTCGTGTACGGCGACATGGGCCGGCACGAGGACGCCCGCGACGCCACCAGGCGCGCCATCAAGCTGAATCCCACCCTGGCCCGGGCGCAGGCCAACCTCGCGCTCGACCGCTACCCGCAGAACGGCACCCATGCCCGGTGCCCGTGCCGAGCGTCCGCAGATCGTCGAGGGCGGCGCGCTCGCCCACTACAACCTCGGCCTGGCCTTCCGGCAGAAGGGCCTGCACGAGGAAGCGCTCCGCGAGTACCGGCTGGCGCTCGACGCCGGCGAGGACCGGCGGATGACGCTCCAGGCAATGGCCGAAGTGCACCTCCTGCGCCGCGAGCTGCCGGCGGCGCTCGAGCTCTACGACGCGCTCGTCCACGAATTCACCGACTCGCCGAAGCTCTGGAACGAGCGGGGCGTGTGCCTCCACCAGGCGGGGCGCCGAGCCGAGGCGATCGCCTCCTACGAGCGCGCCGTCGGCGTCGACTCCGAGTACCAGCTGGCCTGGAACAACCTCGGCGTCATCCTGGCCGGCGACGCGGGCGACGCCGGGATCGCGGCCTTCCGGCGGGCGCTCGACGGCGACCGGCCGCTGTTCACCGCACGGCTCAACCTGGGCCTGCTCTTCCTGCAGCGGCATCAGCTCCGGGCGGCGCTCGAGGAGTACCAGGGTGCCCTCGCCGAGGAGAGCGGGAGCGCCGTGGCGTGGAACGGCGTGGGGCTGGTGCTCATGGAGCTGCGCCGGTTCGAGGATGCGCGGAACGCCTTCGGCCGCGCGGTGGATGCCGACCCGGGCATGGCCGGCGCGCGCTACAACCTGAGCTTCATCCTGAGCCAGCTCGGCGACTTCGACGGCGCACTCCGGGAGACTCGCCACGCGCTGGAGCTCGAGCCGCTGTACGTCCCCCAGAAGTTCTCGCTCACGATCGACCTCCAGTACGAGGATCCGACGATCGCGATCGCGCCCGAGCTGACCGCCGAGGTGGGCGGGGACCAGCTCGCGGGCGAGTTCGCGTTCGATCCACCCGCGCTGGACCAGCTCTTTGCCGAGCTCGCGGCCGACGCGCCGGCGGCCGGTGCCCACGCCGTGGCCGGCAACGCGCTCGACCTCGCCCGCGATTACATCGCGAAGGGACTGCTCGACCTGGCGTCGGCGGAGCTGAGCCGGGCCGCCGCCCGCGGTGCGCCGCCCGCCGCCACCGCGGTCCTCCTGGGCGACATCTTCGCCAAGCGCGGGCTCTACGGCGAGGCGCTCGAGCGCTACCGGGCCGCCCGCGCGGCCGCGCCCGACGATCCCGATGCCACCCTGGGCGAGATCCGCGCGCTGCTCTCGCTCGGCTGGGCGGGCGACGCGGCGCCGCTGGCCGACGAGCTCGCGCGCCGGGTGCGCGGCGACGTCGAGGTGCTCGTGGCGCGGGCGCGAGTGCGCCTGGCGGTCGGCGACGCGCTCGGCGCGCTCGACTGCATTCGCGAGGCGCAGACCCTCGCCCCGGGCCGGCCCGACCTCTTCCATCTCCAGGCCCAGGTCTCCGCCCGGCTCGGCGACCGCACCGCCGCCCTCGCCGCGTTCAACGCCGCGCTGCAGCTCGACCCGTCGCTGGTCCGGGTGTGGTTCGAGCTCGGCGGGATCGAGGAGGAGCGCGGCAGCTGGCCGGCGGCGCGCGCGGCCTACGAGCGGGCGCTCGACCTCCTGCCGACCTACGGCGCCGCGGCCCTGGCGCTGGCCGAGCTGCTCCGGCGCACCGAGACGCCGCGCGCCGCGGTCCACGTGCTCGTGCGCCTGCTCGAGGCCGATCCCTACGAGCTGGAAGCGCTCACGGCGCTGGGTCGCGCGCTGCTCGAGGACGGCCGCACCGCCCAGGCGCTCGAGGCGTTCGAGCGGGTGCTGCGGTTCGACCCGGAGCACGCCGGGGCGCTCTACCACGAGGGGGCGGCCCTCGCGCGTCAGCGGCAGTTCGACCAGGCCGTGCAGGCGTGGGAGCGGGTCGTGCAGCTCGATCCGGGCGGGCCGTACGCCTCGCAGGCCCGGTCGCGCGCGCGCTCCGCGCGCGATCTCCAGCACATCTTCGCGGCCTCGGCGGGCTAGGCCGTGGCACTCGAGGGCACCCTCAAGGACCTGCACATCCAGGACGTCTTCCAGCTGCTCGACCTGGGCCGGAAGAGCGGAGTCCTGCGGGTCACCTCCGAGCTGCGGCAGACGGCCGGCACGGTCTGCTTCGACCGGGGAGGCGTGGTGTCCGCGGCGGTCGGAAGCGATCTGCAGCCGCTCGGCACGCGCCTCATCCGCGCGGGCCGGATCAGCGAGGCCGACCTCGACCGCGCGCGCGGCATGCAGAACGGCGGCGACGGCCGGCGGCTTGGCGACATCCTCGTGGACCTCGGCGTCGTCACCCGGCGCGAGCTCGACCGCCAGCTCAAGGCGCAGATCGAGGAAGCGGTGTTCGAGCTGCTGCGCTGGTCGGAAGGGTATTTCCGCTTCGAGGAGGGCGCGCCCTACCACGCGGCGGTCGAGTCGCCGGTGCGGTTTCCGACCGAGGCGCTGCTGATGGAGGCGGCGCGCCGGATCGACGAATGGTCGCGCATCGGCTCGAAAGTGTCGCACCTCCGCCTGGTGCCGCGGCTCCCGCCGCCCGAGCAGCAGGGCACCGACACGCTCGATCTGGTCCCGTTCGAATGGGAGGTGCTCGCCGCGATGGACGGCTCGCGGGACCTCCACTCGCTCGCCGAGGTGCTGGGCCGCTCGGAGTTCGAGGTGGCGCGGACGGTGTACGGCCTCACCAATGCCGGCATCGTCGTGCTGGACGATCCGGCGCACCCCGGCGAGGAAGCCGAGCCCGGCCGCGACCTGGCGGCGCTGCTCGTGCCGGCCCGCGAGGCGCTGGCGCACGGGCAGTACGATCTGGCCGCCGGTGCCCTCGAGGAGCTGCTGCGGGCCGACCCGCTCATGCCGGAGGCGCGGCGGCTGCTCGGTGTCTGCTACGCGGCGATCGGCCGCCACAGCGAGGCGCTCGACTGCTGGGCGTCGTGGAGCCGGCTCGGGACCCGCACACCGGGCGAGGAGTCGGAGGGCGCCGGCGTAGAGCACCTGCGGCAGTCGGTGGAGACGATTCTGAAGGAGCTGGAGCGCTATCGTGACTGACGATATCCGCGCGCTGACCGCCAGGATGGCCGAGGAGCCGGGGAGCCTCGCGTTTCTCGAGCTTGCCGAGGCGCTCCGGCGCCGGGGGCAGCTGGAGGCCGCGTTCAAGGTGGCGCGTGGCGGGCTGTCCCGGTATCCGGGCCTCGCCGACGCGCACGATCTCATGGCGCGGGTGCTGAGCGACCAGGGCGACCTGGCCGGCGCGTTCGACGCCTGGTCCTCGGCGCTGCAGCTCGATCCGATGCGGACGAGCGCGCTCAAGGGGATCGCGTTCCTCTATTTCAGAGCGGGCGACACGGCCGCGGCGCTGGATCACCTCCAGCGCGCGATGGAAGTCGATCCCGACGATCCGACGATCCGCCAGGCATTCGGACGGATGGCGGCCGCGCGGTCGGCGCCCACACCCGCGCAGGAGGCCGCGACGGGCCCATCGTCGCGAGCGACGGGTCTGCCGTCGTCAGAGCCGGCCAGTCGCGCCGAGGCGCCGTCCGCCCCGGCACCGGCGCCCGCGGCCACCAAGCGGACGCCCAGCCTCTTCGACGGCGTCGATGGCGGGGAGCGCGGTCTCCTGCTGATCGACGGCAATGGCCTCCGTCTGGCCGGCGAGCTGGCATCACCCGACGGCGAGGAGGCCGGCGATCGCGTGGCGGCGCAGCTTGCCGGCGTCTCGCGGGAGGCGGCGCGGGCGACCCGGCTCCTCGGCCTCGGGAGCTGGCACGCCATCGCGATCGAGTGTCCCGACGGCCATCTCGCGCTGGCGCAGCCCACCGCGGACACCGTGCTGCTCGCGAGCCGCAACCCCTCGGTACCTGTCGGCCGCGTGGGACTCCTGGCCGAGCGCGCCGCCCGCGCCGCGCGCACGTGGCTGGAGGCCCAGTGATGACGGCGACACAGGACGCACTCGATCGCGTGACGCGGGTGCCCGGCGTGCGCGGCGCGCTGGTCGTCGCGTCGACCGACGGGCTCGTCGTGGCGGCGCAGCTCATGGACGGCATCGACGGCCAGGCCGCCGCCGCGCTCACGGGGAGTCTGGTCGGGCGCCTGGGGCGCACAGCCGGGAGCGCGGGCCTGCGTCCACCGGTCTTCGTCCAGCTCCGCGGCGAGGCGGGCAGCATCCTCGCGGCTCCCGGACCCGACGACCTGGTGCTCGTCGCCGTGGTCGGTCCGGATGCCAACCTCGGCCTCGCGCGGCTGGAGATGATCGAGGCGGCGGGACGGTTGGCCTGATGCGGGCACTCGAGCCCTGGGTGGTGCCGCCGCTGGAGACCTTCCTCGCCGAGAGCGCGGCGCGGCTCACGCTGCTCATGACCTCGTCGGGGCAGGTCGTGGCGCAGCACGGCTTCAGCCGCTCGCTCGACGTCATGACCGCGGCGGCTCTGGGCGCCGCCATCGTGGCCTCCACCGAGGAGCTGGCCCGGCTCATGGGCGCCTCGCGGTTCGAGGCCCTGGTGCACAACGGGCAACGCCAGAGCTGCCTCCTCTCCGCCTTCGCGACGCCGCGCGGCCGCTGGATCGGGCTGGTGGTGTTCGGGCCGGAGACGTCGGTGGGGATCGTGCGGCTGTTCTTCGACCAGATGGTGCAGCAACTCACCGCCGTGGCGCCGCGCGAGCAGCCGCAGGTGCCGATGCTGGCGGAGAACTTCGAGACCGAGCTCGACGCCAGCCTCAAAGCTCTCTTCGGACGGTAATCGGCATGTCTCTCGTCAACTTCACCGCGCGCGAGATCACCTGCAAGCTCGTGTACTACGGGCCGGGCCGGTCCGGCAAGACCACGAACCTGCAGTACGTCTACGGGCGGGTGCCCGAGAGCCGGCGCGGGCGGATGGTCTCGCTCGCGACGCAGACCGACCGCACCCTGTTCTTCGACTTCCTGCCGCTGGAGCTGGGGACGATCTCCGGGTTCACCACCAAGTTCCAGCTCTACACCGTCCCGGGCCAGAGCTACTACAACGCCACGCGGAAGCTGGTGCTCCAGGGCGCCGACGGCGTCGTCTTCGTGGGCGACAGCCAGGCCCGCCGCTTCGACGACAACCTCGAGAGCCTGCAGAACCTGCAGGACAACCTGCTGGCGCAGGGCGTCGACATCCGCCAGCTCCCGGTCGTCTTCCAGTACAACAAGCAGGACCTGCCGCGCGATCTGATCCTCTCGCACGACGAGATGGACGACGCCCTCAACTTCCGCGCGGTCCCGAGCTACCCGGCCGACGCGCTGCACGGGAGCGGCGTGTTCGAGACCTTGCGCGGCATCTCGGAGCTGGTGCTCAAGCGCCTGGCCGTGGGGAGCCCGGTCGCGTGACCGTCACGCTCAATCCGCTCTACCGCTTCGACACCCTCATCGTGGGCGCCGCCAACCGGCTCGCGGTCACGGCGGCGAAGGCGGTCGCCGAGTCGCCGGGGACGGTGTACAACCCGCTCTTCATCTACGCCCGCCCGGGGCTGGGGAAGACCCACCTGCTGATGGCCATCGGCCATGCGGCCCGCGCGATCAACCCGGGTCTCACCGTCGAATACCTCACGCTCGACGAGTTCGTCGAGGCGTTTCACGCGGCCATCGCCGCGGGCCACGGCGAGGCGTACCGCAAGCGGTTCCTGGACGTCGACGTGCTGCTGGTGGACGACGTGCAGTTCCTCACCCACCGGCGCGAGATGCAGGCGGAGCTGCTGCGGCTCACCGACGCGCTGCAGGCCACCAACCGCCAGATCGTTCTCACCAGCGACCGGCCGCCCGCCGAGATCGAGGCGCTCGACGAGCGGCTCATCCGGCGGTTCGCCGGCGGGCTCATCATCGACGTCGCGGCGCCCGACTACGAGACCCGCGTCGCCATCCTGCGCCGGAAAGCCGAGGAGCGCCGCGCCGGGTTCGGCGGGGGCGTGCTCGAGGCCGTGGCGTCGCTTGCCATCGACAACGTCCGCGAGCTGCTCGGCGCGCTCAACCGGCTCATCGCCTTCCAGGCCGTGAGCGAGCAACCCCTCGGTCCCGAGCAGGCCCGCATGCTCGTGGGGGGCGAGGTGGAGGCGTCGGAGCCGGTGGAGTCGGCGCCACCGCCGGTCGAGGCCCGCCGCCGGCGCCGGCATCGGCCGCGCCGTCCGAGTTCGAGGACTTTCTCTCGGAGATCGCCGCCACCGTCGCCCAGCAGGTCGACGCCTGGCGCGGCAAGGTCACCGCCGCCGTGCTCCGCTGGCAGGGCGAGGGGTTCCGCACCGCCCAGCTCGAGGCGCTGCTGGCCCAGGAGATGGTGAACGATCCCGAGCGCATCCTCCGGGAGTTCGAGGAGGACGTCGTCCGGCTCCAGCACATGCAGGCCGAGGCGGCCGCGCTCGCGCCCGAGCTCGCCGGGTCGGCCGCGTTCCGGGACCCGGCCAACCTGGACGCGGCCGAGGAAGCGCTCCGGCAGGCCCGCGAGGAGGGCGCGCCGCCGCCGGCGCCCTCGCCGCTCTGGCGCCTGGACACCATGGTCGAGACCGCGGCCAACCGGGTCGTGCTCGAGGCCGTGCGCGCGGTGGCCGCGGAGCCGGCCAGCCGGTACAACCCGCTCGTCCTCATCGGCGGGCCGGCGGTCGGCAAGACCCACCTGCTGCACGCGATCGGCAACGCGCTCGCCGAGCGCGGCGGGCCCGTGGCGTGCCTCAGCGCGCCCGAGTTCACCGGCGAGCTGATCGAGGCCATCGACCGCGACGCGATCGCCGGCTGGCGCGCGCGCTACCGCCGGGCGACCGCGTTCCTGCTCGACGACGTCCACCTCATCGCCGCCAAGGACCGGACGCAGGACGAGCTGTTCGTGCTCTTCAACGCGATGATCGATGCCGGGCGGCAGCTCGTGTTCACGTCGGCGGCGCCGCTCGACGAGCTCATCGGCGTCGAGCCGCGGCTGCGCTCGCGGCTCGAGGGCGGCCTGGTGGTCGAGCTGTCCCCGCCCGATGCCGCCGTGCGGGAGTGCGTGCTGCGGCGCGATCTGCGAGTCCAAGCTCGGCGAGGCCGACCCCGAGCTCGCGGCGTACCTCGCCTCGCGCCCCGCCGACTCCATTCGTGGCGCGCAGGCGCTGCTGGACCGCGTGCTCGAGGCCGCGTCCGCCAAGGGCGTCACGCCGAGCGCCGGCCTTCGCGCGCACGGTGATCGAGGGTCCGGCGCCCGGCGCCGACGGCGCCCAAGCGTCCCGCCGGCCGGTCGAGCGGCCTCGTCCCCGCCGGCGCGAGCGCGACCCGGAGCCGGGAGAAGATGGTGTGGGAGTGGCCCGAGGTGAGCGAGCGCGTGATCGAGGAGTGGCGCTGATGGCGATCAAGGGCAGCCTCAAGGAGGCGAGTCTCCCGGACGTCATCCAGCTCCTGTTCCTGGGGCGCCGGACGGGGTGCCTCGCGCTCGCCGACCGGCACAACTTCGGCACGATCTACTTCGAGGAAGGGCACATCATCTACGCCGCGATCGTCAACCGGCGTGATCGGCTCGGCGACATCCTGGTCCGGAGCGGGCGCATCACGCAGGAGCAGCTTCAGCACGCCGATCGCGGCGCAGGAAGGCGACCGGGAGCACAAGCTCGGCGAGATCCTCGTCGAGCGCGGCGTCCTGCCACGCGAGGAGCTCGAGAGCTACATCCGGCTGCAGATCGAAGAGGCCGTCTACTACCTGTTCACCTGGATCTCGGGGACCTTCAACTTCGAGGCGGGCGTCCGGCCGGAGCTCGAGGATTTCCTCGTCCGCATCAACCCGGAGTTCCTCCTGCTCGAGGGCGCGCGGCGGGTGGACGAGTGGAGCCAGATCGAGAAGAAGATCCCGTCCTTCGACCTGATCTTCTCCGTCGACCCGGCCCACATCGGCGAATCGGCCCCCACGCTCTCGGCCGAGCAGCAGCGCCTCGTGCCGCTGCTGGACGGCTCGCGCGACGTGCAGGCGGTCATCGAGGAGTCCGGCCTGGTGGAGTTCGAGGTCGGGAAGGCGCTCTTCGGCCTGATCACCGCCGGCTTCGCCCATCGGACCGGGCACGTCGGCCGCCGCGGCGCCGAAGGTCCACGACGGCCGGGTCGAGGAGCACCGGAACCTGGGCGTGGCCTTCTACAAGGCGGCGATGCTGGACGAGGCCCTGCGCGAGTTCCGCCGGGTGGCGGACCTCCGGCCCACCGACGCGAGCGCGCCGTTCTACCTCGGGCTCATCGCCCTCCGCCAGGGGCGCTGGGAGGAGGCCGTCGCGGGGTTCCGGCAGGCGGCCGACGCGGCTGGCGGCCGTCCCGCGGCGCTGCACAACCTGGGATACGCCCTCGAGCGGCTCGGGCGGCTGGACGAGTCGGAGACCGCCTACGGCGACGCCGCCGGCCGCGCCCGGGACGACGCGCGCATCATGCTCGGCTGGAGCGTGGTGGCGCTCAAGCGGGGCGAGCACCAGGTCTCGCAGGGCCGGCTCGCCCGGACGCTCGAGCTGCTGGGCGGCAAGCCGGCCCCGGCGCTCTGGTACTGGGCCGCCACGCTCGCGAATGCCGGGCTCGACGACGCGTCGGGCGCGCTCCGCGCGGCCAAGGCGGGCGTGGCCGCGTTCCCGGCGAACGCGGTGCTCCAGAACAATCTCGCCGTGCTGCTCGAGCTGAGCGGCGACGTGGCCGGCGCCGAGGCGGCGCTCCGGGCCGCGCTCGCCGAAGACCCGTCGCTGCCGCAGGTCTCCAAGAACCTGGCCGACGTCCTCTACCGGAACGGCCGCTACGACGAGGCCCGCGAGGCGTACGAGCGCGCCGCCAAGCTGGCGCCCGATCTGGGCGACGACCTGTACTTCAAGCTCGGCAACCTCGCCTACAAGCGGCGCGACAAGTCGGTCGCCCGCGAGAGCTGGAGCCGTGCGACCACGCTCAACCCGGCGCACGAGCTGGCCAAGGCCAACCTCGAAATGCTGGACATGGCGCCGTGACCGCCGACGATCTCGATTTCGCCGCGCTCTCGCGCGAGATCACCAAGACCAGCGGCTTCGCGCTCGATGCCTACAAGGACAAGTGCATCCGGCGCCGGATCGCGGTGCGAATGCGCGCCTGCGGCGTGCACACCTACGAGGACTATCGCATGCTCCTGAAGCGCTCGCCCAACGAGTACGAGCGGCTGCGGGACGCGCTGACCATCAACGTCACCCGGTTCTACCGGAACGCCGAGACCTGGAACCTGCTCCGGCGCGACGTGCTGCCGGCGCTGTTCGACCGGCGCCGGGGCGAGGTGCGGGTCTGGAGCGCGGGGTGCTCGTCGGGGGAAGAGCCGTACACGCTCGCCGTGCTCGCGGCCGACCACCTCGACCGGGCCGGCCGGGGTGACGAGCTCTCCCGCCTCACCATCGACGCCACGGACATCGACCGGATCAGCCTCGACCGGGCTCAGGCCGCGGCCTATCGGAGCGAGGGGCTCACCGAGATGCCGGACGACCTGGTCCGACCGTACTTCGAGCCAGCCGGCGACGAGCGACGGGTGATCGACCGCGTCCGGCGCCGAGTCGCAGGTCCGGGCGCTCGACCTGAGCCGCGAGGCTCCGCTCCGGACCAACTACGATCTCATTCTCTGCCGCAACGTCGTGATCTACTTCGACCGGATCATGCAGGAGCGACTGTTTCAGACGTTTACCGAGCGCGCTGGTGCCCGGCGGGTATCTCGTGCTGGGGAAGGTCGAGACCCTCTTCGGCGCCGCCCGCGAGCGTCTCACCCTGATCGACCCGCGCGAGCGCGTGTACCGGCGGCCCGCGTGAAAGACGAGATCATCGTGAAGGTCGCCGACCTCCGGTCCGGCACGGGGCAGGACATCCTGATGACGATCGGGCTCGGGAGCTGCGTCGCCATCGTGCTCTACGACGCCACGGCGCACGTCGGCGGACTGGCGCACGTGCTGCTGCCCTCGCCGGCACTGGGCCGGCAGGACAGCAATCCAGCCAAGTTCCCCCAGACTGCCGTGCCGCTTCTCCTCGAGGAGATGGGACAGCGAGGCGCAAGCATCCGCCGGATCTCGGCCCGGCTCGTCGGCGGGGCCAGCATGTTCAGCGGGCTCGGAGCGCCCGGCACGATCCAGATGGGCGAGCGCAACATCGTAGCCTCGCGGCAGGCGCTTCACCTGGCCGGCGTGGCCATCGTCGGCGAGGCCACCGGGGGCGACTTCGGCCGCACCGTGCGACTCTGGGTGGCGGACGGCCGGGTCGAGGTCTCGTCGGTGGCGCACGGTGTCCAAATTATCTGAGCCGCGGACCGTCCTGGTCGTCGACGACAGCCCGTTCTTTCGGCGGTTGCTGAGCGACGTGGTGGACGGGAGCCAGGAGTTCCGGGTCGTCGCCACCGCGCGGAACGGGATGGACGCGGTGCAGAAGGTGCACGACCAGGAGCCCGATCTGGTCCTCATGGACCTCGAGATGCCGGAGCTCGACGGCCTCGGTGCCATCGGCTACATCATGTCCGAGTCGCCGCGCCCGATCGTGGTGGTGAGCTCCTACGCCGGGCCGGGCACCGCGGCGGCCATCCGCGCGCTCGAGCTGGGCGCGGTGGATCTCGTGGCCAAGGCCGAGGACCGGAGCGAGGACGCGATCGGGCGGTTCGGCGAGCGGCTGCTCACGGTGCTCCGCACGGTGCGGAGCGCTGCCATCCTCCGGATGCCCGTGCTCGCGCGGCCCGCGCGCGGCGCCCACATGCAGGCCCTGTTCGCGCTGCCGGGCCGGGCGCGGCAATGCGCGGCGATCGCCGCCTCGACGGGCGGCCCCCGCGCACTCGCGGAGGTGGTGCCGGCGTTGCTGACGGGGCAACAGGCTGCGGTCCTGATCGTGCAGCATATGCCGCCCAAGTTCACCCGCAGCCTGGCCGAGCGCCTCGCGGCGCAGAGCCATTTCAACGTGGTCGAGGCGCAACACGGGACGCCGGTCCTGGCGGACACCGCGTACGTGGCGCCGGGGGATTATCATATGCGCGTCGCCGCCGGCCTCGACGGGCTCCGCCTCGAGCTCGACCAGGAGCCCTCGATCTGGGGCGTCCGGCCCGCGGCCGATCCCTTGTTCCGGAGCGTCGCGAAGATCTTCGGGCCGCGCGCCGTCGGCGTGGTGTTGACCGGCCTCGGACGGGACGGCGCCGACGGGCTCCGCGAGATCCACGATGCCGGCGGCGTCGGGATCGCGCAGGACCGCGAGACCGCCACGATCTTCGGCATGCCGAGCGCGGCGGTGCAGGCCGGCGGCGTCCACCACGTCCTGCCGATCGGCCGGATCGCGGATCGCGTCGGCCAGGAGCTCGGCCGGATGGCGGCCCGGTGAGCGCGGCCGTGAAGGGCGGGGCGGGGCACCTGCTGGTCCGCGCCGGCGGCCGGCTGGTCGGCCTGCCGCTAGCTCAGGTGGTCGAAGTGCTAGATCCCGGCACCACCTTCCCGGTTCCGACGCAGGAGCCCGCCGTGCGCGGGGTCGCCATCGTGCGGGGGCGCATTCTGCCTCTGGTACATCTGGGCACGCTTCTCGACGGGGGCGACTCGCTGCCCGAGCGCACCGACACCGGCGTGCTGGTCGAGCTGGCCGGCCGCCGACTCTGCCTGGAAGTCGAGGAGGCCGAGTCGGTGCTGTACGACGTGGGGCTCGCCGTGCCCCCGGGCAGCGCGCTGCCGTGGGCGGCGGCGGTCGCCCGCACCGATCGCGGGCTCGTGCCCCTGCTGGACCTCGCCGCGCTGGGTGCGCGCTTCACGGAGACTGCTGTCCCATGACCACCACTGGCGACGACATCCAGCTCGTGACCTTCCGGGTCGGGACCCAGGAGTTCGCCTTCGACATCCTCCAGGTCGAGCGGATTCTCCGGCACGTGACGCCCGCGCCGCTGCCCAAGTCGCCTGATTTCCTCGAGGGCGTGGTCCCCTACGAAGGGGGCGCGGTGCCGGTGGTCGATCTTCGGAAGCGCTTCGACCTCGAAGCGCCGATCCGCGAGGAGACCCGGCTCATGGTCGTCGATCTGGGCGACCATCGCGTCGGCGTGCTGGTGGACGAGGTCCGCGAGGTGATGCGGGTCGATAGCACGACGATCACGGCGCCCGGGCCGATGGTGAACGGGCTGGCGGCCGCCTACATCGCCGGGATCGTCACGCGCCCGTCGCGCACGATCATCATCCTGAATGCCCGGAAGCTGCTCTCCGCCTCCGAGCGCATGGCCCTGACCGGCATCGGGAGCAGCCAGTGAGCGAGCCCTGGCTCACCGCGCTCCGGGTCCAGTTTCAGGCGATCGAAACGCGCCTCGGAACGACGGCCCAACCGGGCGACCGGGAGGCGCTCAAGCGCGACATCATCGCTCTGTTCAAGCGGGTGGACGCGGCGCTTGGTGACCTCGGCCAGATGAAGGAAGACATACGCGGGCTGGTGGAGCGCTACAAGCAGGGCGCCGCACCCGAAGTAGCCACGGCGCCCCAGTTCACCGGCGCCCGCCCGGCGGTGCACGCCGATCACCTCGGGGCCTCGACCTACATCGAGAAGGGGTGGAGCCTGATCTCCCTCGGCGATTATGCCGGCGCCATCCAGTCGCTCGAGAAAGCCCTCACGCTGTCTCCCGGAGAGATCCAGGCGCAGTCGCTCCTGGGCTGGGCCCAGATGCTGCACGAGGACTATGATGATGCGCTGGGGACGTTCTCCCGGGTCCTGATGAAGGAGCCGGCCAACGCGCTCGCGCGCATCAACGTCGGCTACATTTGCCTCAAGAAGCGGATCTTCGGCGAGGCCATCGAGCACCTCTCGAAGGCCATTCGCCTGGACAACGACCGGAAGGCGACGCTCTACGCCCACTACTATCTCGGGCTGGTCTACCTCGAGCGCGAGATGTTCGAGGATGCGCAGACCTTCTTCCGGAAGACGCTCAAGCTGGGGCCCAATCTGATCGAGGCCTACTTCGAGCTGGGCCGCGCCCTGTGGTTCGCGGGCCAGCGCGAGGAGGCAATGCAGACCTGGGCGGAGGGGCACAAGGCCAACAAGTTCAATCCGTGGGCCAAGCGCTGCAAAGAGATGCTCGACCTTGCCGCGTCCGGAGGTGACGTCCCGCGCAGCCTGGTCTCCTAGCCCTCCTCCTCCTTCAAGGCAGCCCCACCGCGGTGCAGGTCGGTCGGGTCACGGCCGTGGCCTGGCCCGCCCAGCGAGCGGTCGCGGCCGACCTCGCGCGGCTCGCCGACCGGCCGACCGAGTGGCCGGGGCTTGGCCTGCGCGACCCGGGGCCGCTTCGGCTCATCGTGGTTCCCGACGCCCACCTGCTCGACTCGCTCACCGCCGGCCGCGCACCGTCGTGGGGCGCCGCCATCGCGGTGCCGGGCGCGCGGACCATCCTCCTCCGCGCCGACGAGGACGACCTCGTCCGCACCCTCCGCCACGAGCTCGCCCATCTCGCGCTGCACGAGGCGGTCGCCGTGCGGGTCCCGCTCTGGTTCGACGAGGGCTACGCCGTCCTGGGCGGCTGGGGAATGGGATCGGCTGGGCACGCTCGAGCTCAACCTGACGGTCGTCCGCGGTGCCGTGCCGACGCTCACCGGGCTCGACGGCGCGCTCCGCGGCTCGGCCTCCAGCGCGGACGCCGCCTACGCCCTGGCCGTCTCGGCCGTGGCCGAGCTGGCGCGGACGGAATCCGACGGGAACGCTCACTCCCCTGCTGCGGCGGCTGGAATCGGGCGAGGACTTCGACGCGGCGGTGCTGGCGACGACCGGCCTCGCCGTCGGCCGGTTCGAGCAGGAATGGCAGCGCGCCGTCCGGCGGCGGTACACGCTGGGCAACTGGCTGATCGCGGGCGGCGGGTGGCTGATCGTGGCCCTCCTGGTGGCGGTGCAGGTCCGGCGCCGGCGCCGGATGGATCGGGTGCGCCGGGCGGCGCTCGACGACGGCTGGGACGTCGAGCCCGAAACCGAGCAGGGACCTGAACTTGACCCGACCCCGGATCGGTAGTAGCCTCCTGTCTTATGCCCAGTTCTCGCCCTTCAGTGACCTCGGCAGGTGGCGGTCCGGCCGCACGCCGCTTCCTGTTGACCCGACGCAATCTCGTCATCCTGGCCGCCGCGGTGGTGGTCCTGGTCGCGGGATATTTGACCCTCGCCGCGGGGCACGCCAGCCTGGCGGCGGCCCTGCTGGTGGTGGGGTACTGCGTGCTCGTGCCGCTCGGTATCGCCCTCTAGCGGGGTGTCGCTCGTCACGGCACAATCCCTGCGCATGGTTGTCTTTTCGATCGTCGTAGAGCGGGGCCTCACCGATCCGGGGCGAATAGCTCAGCCGGTTCAGAGCGCCTGCCTTACACGCAGGATGTCGGGGGTTCGAATCCCTCTTCGCCCACTCGTCTCCGCGCTTGCGCGGTCGTTGCCGGCCCTTCGGGGCAGCTCCTCTGTGGAGGCTAAGGAATGTTCCTGTTCCGTCTCGTGACTCTGGCCGTCGTCGGGGCCTCGGTGCTGTCGCCGCTCTCGGCGCAGGGCATCCCGCGCGGCTCGCGGAATCCGTCGTCAGTCGTGAACTCGGCGCCGCGGTTCATGGTGGCCAATCCGTTCGCCTTCGCGCCCGCGGACTCCGCGCCCGCGGTCAAGATCGGCACGGCCCTCCGCGAGGGCATGAAGGACAAGGTCGGCCGTGACTATCAGGTCATCGAACAGACCCAGATGAACGATGCCCTGACGCAGTATGGCTATCCCAAGGACGCCATCCTGAGCCCGGCGCTCGCGATCACGCTCGCCAAGAACATCCAGGCGCGCTTCGTGGTGAACTCGACGCTGAACAAGGCCGAGGGCGGGCGCTATGCCGTGACGGCCAGGCTGGTCGGCGTGAGCGACGACGCCGGCAACGTGGTCACGCTCACCCAGAACGCGGGCGAGACGCCGGAGGCGTTCGGCAAGCGCCTCGCCGACGCGCTGGAGCCGGCGGTCAAGTCGCTGGCCGACGCGAAGGCGTGCATCGACCAGCGCACCGCGAAGCCCGACAAGGCCGCCGATGCCGCGGCCAAGGCCCTCAAGACGCTGCCGAACCACGGGCTCGCCGAGTACTGCCTGGCGCTCCTGGCGCAGGGCAAGAAGGCGCCGCGCGAGGAGATCGTGAAGCACCTGCAGGCGTCCGCCAAGGGCGATCCGCTGAGCCTGCCGGTCTGGACCGCGCTCGCCACCCAGTACCAGGGGGCCAACGACACGGCCAACACGCTGGTGGCCTTCAAGCAGATGCTCCGGGTCGCGCCGACCAACCAGAAGCTGCGCGAGGAGCTGTTCAAGTACTTCCTGCAGTCGGGCCATCCGGAGACCGCGCTCGAGGTGGCCGACGAAGGCCTCAAGCTCGATCCGTACAACGCCGACCTCTACGACCTCAAGAGCAACGCCTGCCTCTTCCTGAGCGACTTCAAGTGCGCGGTCGACGCGCTGGAGACGCTCTACGCCACCGACAGCACCAAGGCCGACACGCTGTTCTTCACCAAGATCGCAGCCGCGGCCGCGGAGCCTGCGGTTCCGGATACGGTGAAGCTGCTCAAATCGGCCCGGACTCAGGCGGATTCGCAAAAGGTGCGGGCAGATGCCGCGGCAGGTGGGGTTGCTGATTCGGTCCGGCTGCTCAAATGGACGCAGGTCGGTGTGCGGAAGTATCCGGACAACCCGACATTGCTGGGATATCTGAACAAGGCCTACACGCTGACGGGGCAGACCGACAGCGTGGTCGCGGTGACCAATCGCCTCATGGCCAAGGACACGACGGAGGTCGTGCCCGCGCTGAGCGCCGGCCAAGGCGCTGATCGACGCCAAGCGGCCGAAGGAGGCCGTGCCGTTCCTCGACTTCGCCATCAAGCACGGTGACCCGCAGGCCAAGGAGAACGCGGCCGCGCTCCTGTACACGGGCGCCGCTCCGCTGCTGCAGCAGCCACAGGACCTGCTCGGCGCGGCCGAGCTGCTCCGGATGGCGGTCAGCGCGGCAAATCCGGCGGGCAAGGTGCAGCCGGCGGCGAACTACCTGCTCGGTCTCGCGACGCTCTTCCAGGTGCCGCAGATCGATCCGCAGGCCGAGAAGCAGAAGTCGTGCGACCTGGCCCGGCAGGAGGAGACGCTTCTGGGCGAGGCCGAGACGGCGCTGACGGCCGGCCGCGCGGTCAACCAGGAGGCGGTCGACAAGAACCTCGAGCATCATCAAGCAGTACAAGCCGCGCGTGGCGTCGATGCTCAAGGCGTACTGCAAGGATAGGGGGTACCGTGGGGGCACCGGGCTGTCTATATTCACCCCGCCGTTGTAAGGGGCTGTAGCTCAGCTTGGTTAGAGTGCCGCACTGTCACTGCGGAGGTCGCGGGTTCGAGCCCCGTCAGCCCCGCTCACCGCGATTTGGTGATCGAGTTACGTGACGTCGAACGAGTCACCCCGTCCCTGCGGACGGGGTGTTTCGTTATCCCCCCAGCCCCGGACATGGCAGACTCCGCGAACCCAGTACACGTCCCGGTCCTCCTGGCCCCGGTCCTCGCCGCGGCGGCAGGGGCGAGCCGTGCGGTGGACGCGACGCTGGGCGACGGCGGCCACGCGGAGGCGCTCCGGGGGCTCGGGGCGGAGGTGCTCGGCATCGACCGTGATCCGGCCGCCGTGGCCGTGAGCCGGCGCCGCCTGGGCGACGATGGCATGCGCTACCTTCAGGCACCCTACAGCGCGCCCTCGGCGCTGGCGGCCGTGGCGGCCTTCCGTCCCGAGTTCATCCTGCTCGATCTCGGGCGTCTCGTCCCGGCAGCTGGACGAGGCCGACCGCGGCTTTACTTTCCGACCCAACGCACCGCTCGACATGCGCATGGGCGACGCGGGCCCGACCGCGGCGGCGTTCCTCAACTCGGCCGCCGAGGAGGAGCTGGCGCGGGTCTTCTACGAGTACGGCGACGAGCGGCAGTCGCGCCGCCTGGCCCGGGAGATCGTGCGGCGCCGCGGGAACCAGCCGTTCGCCATCAGCGACGATCTCGTCAACGCCGTGCGGGCCACGCTGGGCCCGCGCGCCGGGCCCTCCGAATTCGCGCGGCTGTTCCAGGCGGTGCGGATCGCCGTCAACGACGAGCTGTCCGGCCTCGCCGTCGCTCTCCCCGCCTTCCGCGACGCGCTCGTGGACGGCGGCCGCCTCGCGGTGATCACGTATCATTCGGGCGAGGACCGGCTGGTGAAGCTGGCGTTCCGGGAGTGGGCCGCGGCCTGCATCTGCCCGCCCAAGCAGCCGATCTGCACCTGCCGGGGCCGGCCGCTCGGCCGGCTGGTGCCGCGAAAGCCGATCGTTCCCGAGCCCGACGAAGTGGCGGCGAACCCACGCGCGCGGAGCGCGCACCTCCGGATCTTCCAGGCGGGCGATGCATCTTAAGGGGCGGCACTGGCTGATGCTCTGGCTCCTCGTCTTCCTCTGCGTGCTGGTGGGCATCACCACGCGCCAGACGGCGGGATTCCGCACGGCCCGGCGGCTCAGGGATCTGCGCGAGGAACGGATGACGCTCGAGGCGCGGCGCGGCGACCTGGAGCGCCGCATCCGTTTCGCCTCGAGCCGGCAGGTGCTGGTGCCGATCGTCGAGCGCGCGCTGGGCCTGCACGAGCCGGTGGACTCGGAGTTCGTGCTCTTCGCGGTGCCCGCCGGCCCGGAGCGGCGCTGATGGCCAAGCCCACCGTCCGCATCGCCGCCATCCAGTTCGGCTTCGCGCTCGGCATCCTGGCGGTGCTGACCCGGGCGGCCCAGCTCCAGATCGTCGAGGCCGAGCACTGGGAGCACGAGGCAGCGCGCCAGCGGACGGAGAAGGTGGTGCTCCCCGCGCGGCGCGGCGCGCTCTACGACCGGAACGGGACGCCGCTCGCCATCACCCAGGAGTTCTATCATGTCGGCGTGGCGCCGAACGAGCTCGAGGACGTCCGGGCGGCGTTCGTGCTGCTGGTGCGGAACCTCGGGGTGTCGGCGCCGGCGCTCAATCGGGAGTTCCAGGCGCGGAAGCGCTGGATCTACCTCCACGGCCCGTTCAACGCGACGCAGGTCCAGCCGCTCCGTCGGGTGAACGGCGTCCACCTCACGGGGGAGTACCAGCGCTTCTATCCCTCGCGCGATCTCGCCCGGCCGATCATCGGCGGGCTCGCGCCCGATCGGCCGGTCGGGGGCTCGGGGCTCGAGGGGGCGCTCGACTCGCTGCTCACCGGCCGCGCCGGCGAGGCGGTGCTGCTCAAGGATATCGCGGGCCGCCGCTACGACTCGCCCGGCCGGAAGACGCGCGACCCGGTGGCGGGGAACGACATCACCCTCACGATCGACGCGGAGCTGCAGGAGATCGCCGAGCGCGGGCTCGACGACGCCATCGCCCAGATGCACGCCGAGGGCGGCGACGTCGTCTTCCTCGACCCGAACTCGGGCGAGCTGCTGGCGCTGGCATCCCGGCAGGCGGCGGGCGGCGGGGTGCCGAGCGCGTCGACGCTCACCGATCCGTTCGAGCCCGGCTCGACCGCGAAGCTCTTCACCGCGGCGGCGCTGCTCATGCGCGGACGGGTCAAGCCGGCCGACGCGGTGTCCGGCGAGAATGGCGCGTGGAACATGCCGGTGACCTCGACCGGGCGGACCCGTCGCATCACCGACGCCCACGCCCACCGCGAGCCGCTCACGCTGGCGCGCGCCATCCAGGTGTCGAGCAACATCGCCATGGCGAAGTTCTCCTCGCGCCTCCGGCCCGAGGAGCAGTTCGAGACCCTGCGCGACTTCGGGTTCGGCACGCCGACCAGCGCGGAATTCCCGGGCGAGTCCCGCGGGATCCTGGCGTTCCCGGATCGCTGGCAGCCGATGTACACCCGCGCCAGCATGGCGATGGGCTACGAGTTCGCGGTGACGCCGGTGCAGCTCGCGGCGGCGTACGGGGCCATCGCGAACGACGGCATCCTGCTCGCGCCCACGCTGGTGCGCGAGGTGCGGGACCCGGCGGGCAATCTGCTCTACCGGCACCAGCCCGAGCCCGTGCGGCGCGTGGTTCCCTCCGACATCGCGGCGCAGCTCCGCGAGTTCCTGCGCGAGGCGGTAGGGGCAGGGGGAACCGGCGAGATGGCGCAGCTCGCCAATTACTCCGTGCTCGGGAAGACCGGCACCGCCATCCGGTTCCAGAACGGCCACTACGTGCGGGGGGAGTACACGGCGTCCTTCGCGGCGATCTTCCCCGCCGACCACCCGCAGCTCGTGGTGATCGTCAAGATCGACAACCCGCGGGGCAACTACTACGGCGGACTCACGGCCGCGCCGGTGACGCGCACGATGCTGCAGCAGGCGCTCGCCTCGCGCCGGGTGGCGATCGACCGCGGCCGCCTCACCGCGCGCGACACCGCGGGGCCCGAGGCGACGAAGCCGCTGGCCGCGGCGCCCGCCGGGCCGCCGCCAGTGGTGGTCACGCTGCCGTACCGGGCGCCGCAGATCAGCAGCGCGGCGCGGCCGGTGCCGGACGTTGCCGGGCGCTCGATCCGCGAGGCGGCGCTGGCGCTGCACCGGCGGGGGTTCCGGGTGAACCTGCGCGGGCTCGGGCGGGTGGTGCGGACCGTGCCCGGGGCGGGCGAGAACGCGCGGCCGGGGAGCGCGGTGCTGGTGCTGGCGGAATGACGGGTGACGATTGTTTCATGCTCGTACGATCAGGGAGTCGCACCCGATGCCCCTAGCTTGGTCCGACCTGCTCGACGAGCTCCGCCGCCACGACCTGCTCGTCGGCGCGCCGGCGGACGGGCCCGCGCCCACCGCGATCGGCATGGACAGCCGCACCGTCCTTCCCGGCACGCTCTACGTCGCGGTGCGGGGCTCGCAGGCCGACGGCCATCGCTTCGTCCCCGACGCGGTGCGCCGCGGCGCCATCGCCGTGGTGGTCGAGACCGCGCAGCAGTCGGGCGTGCCCGAGATCATCGTGCGGGATGGCCGGCGCGCGGCGCTCGCGCTCGGCCAGGCCTGGTACGGGCACCCGGGCCGTCGGCTCACGCTCATCGGCGTCACGGGGACCAACGGCAAGACCACCACCACCGGCATCATCCGCCACCTGTTCAACGCGTCCGAGAGCGCGGGCAGCATCGGCACGCTCGGCGCGTTCGACGGCCACGGCGAGCCGGTCGACTCGACGGCAGGCTCGCTCACGACGCCGGGACCCATCGACCTTCAGGCCACGCTCGCCGAGCTGGTCGCGCGCGGCGGGACGCATGTCGCCATGGAGGCGTCGTCGCACAGCCTCGACCAGGGGCGGCTCGACGGCCTCGGCTTCGCCGCCGGCGTCTTCACCAACCTCACCCGCGACCATCTCGACTACCACGGCACGATGGAGTCGTACCTCGCGGCCAAGCTCAAGCTGACCACGCTGCTCACGCTCGAGGGCGTCGAGGTGATCAACCTCGACGACGACGCGTGGCGCGTGCTGCCGACCCGGGCGCCGCGAGTGACCTTCGGCCTCCACCCGGCCGCCGACGTGCGGGCCTCCGGTGTCGTGCTCGACGCCGGGGGCAGCCGCTTCCGGCTCGAGGGCCGCTTCGGCCGCGCCGAGGCGTCGCTCCCGCTGCTCGGCGACTTCAACGTGAGCAATGCGCTCGCGGCCGTGGCCTGCGCGCTGGGCCTGGGCCGGCCGCTCGACGAGGTGGTGGGCCGGCTCGCCGCCACGCCGCAGGTGCCGGGACGGATGGAGCGGATCGCGGAGGCGCCGTGCATCGTGCTCCGCGACTACGCCCACACGCCGGACGCGCTCGAGCGCGCGCTCGCCACGCTCCGGCCGCTCACGGCCGGACGGATCATCGTGGTGTTCGGCTGCGGCGGCGACCGGGACCGCGGCAAGCGCCCGATCATGGGCCGGATCGCCGCGGAGGGCGCCGATCTGGCGATCGCGACCTCCGACAACCCCCGCACCGAGGATCCCGGCGCCATCATCGACGACATCGAGCAGGGCATGGGCGGCGTGCCGCACCTCCGGATCGTGGACCGCCTGGCCGCGATCCACGCGGCCCTCGACGAGGCTCGCGCGGGCGACACCCTCCTGCTCGCCGGGAAGGGCCACGAGACCTACCAGGTGCTGGGGACCGAGAAGGTGCCGTTCGACGAGCGCGCTATCGTCCGCGCCGCGACGGGGGCCGGGGCATGACGGCGGTGACACGCTGGACCGCGGCGCGAGTGCGCGAGGCGCTGGGGTTGCCGGCTGCCGCGCAGAGGGCGCGAACGGGCGGGAGGCCGCGAGCGGCGCCGCCGAGCCGACATTCACCCGGGTGCTGACCGACACGCGCGCCATCGAGCCCGGCGCGCTGTTCGTGGCGCTGGTCGGCGAGCGCTTCGACGGCCACGACTACCTGGACGCCGCCGTCGGCGGCCGGCGCCACCGGTGTGGTCGTTCGCGAGGGCGCGCGGGTGCCTGCGGGCGTGACGGCGTTCCACGTGCCGGACACGCTCAGGGCCTTCGGCCTGCTGGCCCGCGCGCGGCGGCGGGAGATCACGGGCCCGGTGATCGCGGTGACCGGCACCAACGGAAAGACCAGCACGAAGGAGATGCTGGCCGCGGTGCTCGGCACGCGCTACCGGGTCTACGCCACGCGCGCCAACCTCAACAATCTCGTGGGCGTGCCGACCACCATCCTGGAGGCGCCGGACGACGCCGACGCGCTCGTGGTCGAGGCCGGCGCCAACCTGCCCGGCGAGATCGCGCGCTACCGGGAGATCATCGAGCCCTCGCTCGTCCTCATCACCAACGCGGTGCAGGGCCATCTCGAGGGGTTCGGCTCGCTCGAGCGGCGTGGTGGCGGAGAAGGTGTCGCTCGCCGACGGCGTGCCGCTCGCGATCGTCGGCACCGATCCGCCGGCGCTCGCGGAGGAGGCCCGCCGCCGCGCCGGCGCGGTGCGGACCGCGGCGCTCGAGCGGGCGGACCTCGTGCCGGACCGGGTCGAGCTCGGCCCCGATGCGCGGCCGGTGCTCACCTTCGGCGACGCGCGATTCACGCTCTCCGCGCGTGGGCTGCACCAGGCCGACAACGCGACGCGGGTCTGGGCCGTGGTCGAAGCGCTGGGCCTCGACCGGCAGGCGGCAGCACGCGCGCTCGAGCGGTTCGCGATTCCCGCCGGCCGCGGCGAGCTGCTCGAGCAGGGCGGGCTCACCATTCTCAACGACTGCTACAACGCCAACCCGCAGAGCTTCCGCGCCGCGATCGCGACGGCGCGGGCGCTCCGGAACGGCCGGCGGCTCGTGTTCATCGCCGGGACCATGCGGGAGCTGGGCGACGGATTCGCCGGCGCTCCACGCCGAGATCGCGGCGGCGCTCGTGGCGCTCGATCCGGACCTGCTGGCGGCGGTCGGCGAGTTCGTGCCGGCGCTCGCGCCCTACGCGGAGCAGGCTCGGCGACCGGCTGGTGACGGCACCGGATCCGATTGCGCTCGGGCCGCTCGTGGCGCGCTCGGCTGCAGGGCGGTGAGGTCGTGGTGCTGAAGGCATCCCGCGGCGTGGCCCTCGAACGTATACTTCCGGCGCTCACGAACCGCGCGACCCCCCCACGCTGAGGCGAGATGTTCTATCACTGGCTCGCGCCGCTCGGCAAGACGTACATCATTTTCAACCTCTTCAACTACATCAGCTTTCGCGCCGCCGGCGCCACCGTGACGGCCCTGCTCCTCGCCTTCGTCGTGGGCCCGCCGGTCATCGCGCGGCTGCGCGCGCGGAAGGTGGGCCAGATCATCCGCGCCGAGGGCCCGGCGAGCCATCAGACGAAGCGCGGCACGCCGACCATGGGCGGGCTGATCATCATCATGGCCACCGTGGTGCCGACGCTGCTCTGGGCGCCGCTCACCAACCGCTTCGTCGTGGTGGCGATGCTGTCGATCCTCTGGATGGGGTGCATCGGATTCCTGGACGACTACCTGAAGATCGTGCAGGGCAAGTCACGCGGGCTGGTGGCCAAGTGGAAGCTGGTGGGCCAGGTGAGCTTCGGGCTCCTGCTCGGGCTGTTTCTGATCTACTTCCCCGTGGTACCCCGCGACACGATTCCCGCCACCGCCACGACGCTGCCGTTCTTCAAGTACCTGGTCGCCAACTTCGCGCCCTGGCTGTACGTGGTCTTCGTGACGGTGGTGATTACGGGCGCCAGCAACGCCGTCAACCTCACCGATGGGCTCGACGGGCTCGCGACCGGGCTCGCGGGGATCTCGGCGGCGGCGTTCGCCACCTTCGCCTACATCTTCGGCCGGGTGGACGTCACGTCCTACCTCAACCTCTTCTATCTGCCGGGGGCCGGGGAGCTGGCCGTCTTCTGCGCCGCGCTCATGGGCGCCGCGATCGGGTTCCTCTGGTTCAACGCCCATCCCGCCGAAGTCTTCATGGGCGACACGGGAAGCCTCGCCATCGGCGGGTGCGCTCGGCACCGTGGCCATCCTGCTCAAGGCGGAGTTCCTGCTGCTGCTGATCGGCGGCGTGTTCGCGGCCGAGGCGGTGAGCGTGATCCTGCAGACCTCCGTGTTCAAGTGGTACAAGCGCACACGCGGCCGGGAGTACGCCGACGCCCATCGGGTCTTCCGCATGGCGCCGCTGCACCACCACTTCGAGAAGCTCGGCTGGGCGGAGACCACGGTGGTCACCCGGTTCTACATCCTGGGGCTGTTCTGCGCCCTGGTGGCACTCTCCACGCTGAAGGTGCGCTGAGGATGCCGGTCGAGCTGTTCGAGCAGTGGCGTGCGACCGGCCGGGAAGTCGCCGTGGTTGGACTCGGCAAGAGCGGCACGGCGGCGACGAAACTGCTCCGGCACGAGGGGCTGCCGGTGTACGCCTCGGACACCGGGACGGGGCCCGGCGTACGAGCGGTGGGCGCAGGCGCTCACCGCGCTCGGGGCCACCGTGCAGATCGGCGGACACGATCTCGGAGCGCATCGCGCGGGCGGCCGCCGTGGTGGTGGCCCCGGGCGTACCGCCCGATGTGCCGCCGCTCGCGCGCGCCCGCGAGGCCGGGCTCGAGGTCTACGCCGAGGTGGATGTCGGGTTCCTGGCGCTGGGGGACCGGACGCGCTGCGTGGGCATCACCGGGACCAACGGCAAGACCACGACCACGTCGCTCATCGCCCACGCGATGGCGGCGGCCGGCCTCCGCGCCGAGACCGCGGGCAACATCGGCCGCCCGCTCTGCGACGTGGCGCTCGCGCCGGATCCGCCGGACTGGCTCGCGCTGGAGCTGAGCTCGTTCCAGCTCCACGACGTGCCGCACCTCCGGCCGGCCATCGGCGTGCTCACCAACCTCGCGCCCAACCACCTCGACCGGTATGCCTCGCTCGAGGAGTACTATGGCGACAAGGCGCGGCTGTTCCAGAACGCCGAGCCCGGCTCGGTGTGGATCAGCAACGCGGACGACGCGGCGGTGCAGGCGATGGTGGCGGCGGTGCCGGGCACGCACCTCCGGTTCTCGATCGAGCGGCGCGCGGACGGCTGGTACGATCGTGACGGCGGCCGGCTCATGCTGGGCGACCGCGAGCTCATGCGCCGCGCCGATCTTCCGCTCCTGGGCGACCACAACGTCGCCAACGCGCTCGCCGCGGCGCTGGTGGCGGTACGAGCCGGCGGCGATCCCGGCCGCGTCGCCGGCCGGGCTCCGGACCTTCCGGGCCATCCCGCACCGGGTCGAGCCGGTGCGCGAGGTGGACGGCGTGCTCTGGATCAACGACTCGAAGAGCACCAACATCACCTCGACCGAGGTCGCGGTGGCGGCGCTCGACCGGCCGTTCGTCCTGCTGCTGGGCGGCCGGCACAAGGGCGAGCCGTACACCCGGCTGCGCCGAGCCGCTCAAGGGGCGCTGCCGCGCCGTCGTGGCGTATGGGGAAGCCGGCCCGCTCATCGTGCGCGACCTGGGCCGACCGCCTTCGGGTCGTGCCCGCCGGCGACTTCGCCGAGGTGCTCGCCACCGCCCGCGGGCTCGCGACGCCGGGAGACGCGGTGCTGCTGTCGCCCGCCTGTTCCAGCTACGACATGTTCAACAACTACGAGGAGCGCGGCGCGCGCTTCCGGGCCGCGGTCGAGGCGATGTGACCGCCGTCCGGCCGGTCCGCCATCCAGGGGAGCTCCGGTGGGAGACCCGGCTCCTCGGCGTGGTGACGCTGGTGCTGCTGGCGTTCGGGGTGGCCGCGACCTACGGCGCCGCGAGCCTGGTGACGGTGAGGGGCGAGAACGTGGGGCTCGGGTTCGCGGCGCGGCAGCTGAGCGGCGCGGTGCTCGGCGGCATCCTCCTGCTCTGGGCGTCCCGGCAGGACTACTACCGCTGGCGCACGTGGGCGTGGCCGCTGTTGCTGGGGACGATCGTGCTGCTGCTGATCCCGCTGCTGCCGTTCACTCGCGCGATCGCCCCATCGCTCAACGGCGCCCGCCGCTGGGTGGATATCGGGCCGGTCAACTTCCAGCCGTCGGAGATCGCGCGGCTGGCCGTGGTGATCTGGTGCGCCATGCTCGCGTCGAAGAAGGGCGTGCAGGTGCGCGAGTTCAAGAAGGGTGTGCTCCCCTTCGTCACCGTCCTCGGCCTCGTGTCGCTGCTGATCCTGCTCGAGCCCAACCTGTCGATGGCGACTCTCGTCGCACTGCTTGGCGGACTCGTGCTGTTCACGTCGGGGGCGAAGATCGGCCACTTCTTCCTGCTGGGCGGCGTGGCGGTGATCCTGGTCTTTCACCAGATCAGAGATGCGCAGTACCGGCTCGCGCGGGTGCTGACCTTCCTCAATCCGGGTGACGCTGCGACCGAAGGCGGCTTCCAGATCCACCAGTCGCTGGTCGGGATCGGCTCGGGTGGGCTCTTCGGCACCGGCTTCGGGCAGGGCCAGCAGAAGCTCGGCTACCTGCCGTACGCGTACAGCGATTTCCTGTTCAGCACGATCGGGGAGGAATGGGGTTTCGCCGGGGTACTGATCGTGGTCTTCCTGTTCGCGCTGTTCTGCTGGCTCGGCTTCCGGATTGCCCGGACCGCGTCGGATCCGTTCGGGCAGTATCTCGCGGTCGGGCTCACGGCCACGATCGGGCTCACGGCGTTCATGCACATGGCGGTCTCGCTGGGGCTGATGCCGACGACGGGACTCACGCTGCCGTTCATGTCGTACGGGCGCTCGAGCCAGGTGATCTCGCTGATCGGGACCGGGATCCTGATCAACATCGGGCGCCTGCGGGGGAAGCCGCGGGCGGCGGTGGCGGGGCGGGCGGGGCAGGGCAAGTGACGATGGGCCGAGGGCGCAATGCATGGCACTTCGTCATCGGGCGCGATGCCTCGCAACTCGTCATCCCGAGCGAAGCGAGGGATCTTGCCGGCGGCACTCGGAGCCCGGGTGAGAGGTCCCTCGCTCCGCTCGGGATGACGAGTCATGAGCGGCTCACGACGCGTGATCGACCCTCCCCGCCGTATCCTCATCGCCGGCGGCGGCACCGGCGGCCACCTGATGCCGGCGCTCGCCATCGCCGAGGCGCTCCGCGTGCACGCGCCCGACGTGGAGCCGGTGCTGATCGGCGCGGTGCGCGGCGTCGAGGCCCGCCTGCTCCCGACCCGGGACTTCCGGTTCCACCTCCTGCCGTCCGAGCCGATCTACCGCCGCACCTGGTGGAAGAACGTCCGCTGGCCCTTCATCGCCGGCCACCTGTTGCGTGAGATCGGGCGGCTGTTCGCCGAGGAGCGTCCCGTCGCGGTGCTGGGCACCGGGGGCTACGCCTCGGCGCCGGTGGTCTGGTGGGCGACGCGGCATGGCGTCCCGACCGCGGTGCAGGAACAGAACGCGTATCCCGGCCTCGCGACGCGGCTGCTGAGCCGCCGGGTGCGGCACGTCTATCTGGGCCTGCCGGAGGCGCGGTCGCTGCTCCGCTTCGGCCCCGAGACCAGCGTATTCGATACCGGCAACCCGATCGCCCCGCCGGCGCCCGATCGGCGCGCGGCGGCGCTGGCGCGCTTCGGGCTCGACGGCACGCGGCCGGTGGTGCTCGTGACCGGCGGCAGCCAGGGCGCGCTCGCGCTCAACAAGGCGGTCGCCGGCTGGCTCGACGCGGGCTGGCCGGCGGGCGTGGATCTCCTCTGGGTCACGGGCCGTGGCGACCCATGCGGAGTTTGCCGGGCGCCACCGGCCGCCCGCCGTCCAGGTCATCGACTTTCTCGATCCGATGGCCGATGGCTATGCGGTCGCCGATGTGGTCGTTTCGAGGGCGGGCATGATCACGGTGGCCGAGCTCTGCGCGTGGGGGCTCCCCAGCGTGATCGTGCCGCTGCCGACCGCGGCGGCCGACCATCAGACGCACAACGCGCGGGTGCTCGCCGAGGCCGGCGCGTCGGCGATGCTCCTGCAGGCGGAGCTCACGCCGGAGCGGCTGGCGAAGGAGGTGGGCGACCTGCTCACCGATCGCCCCCGCCGCGACGCCATGGCCGCGCGCGCGCTCGCCCGGGGCCGGCCCCGCGCCGCCGACGAGATAGTGTCGAGATTATTGACACTCTCCGGAGGCCCCTGACTTTGAGAACTCGCAGCAATTACTTACATTAGCACATCCACATGAACCTGTTTACCCCCACGGATAGTCGCCCGGTCCACTTCGTAGGCATCGGCGGCGCCGGCATGAGCGCGCTTGCCCTGATTGCCTGCCGCCGAGGCGTCGCCGTGAGCGGGTGCGACAGCGATCCGGCCGGCGCGGCCGACGTCGCCGCGATGGGCGCCAGGATCTGGCAGGGACACGATCCGTCCCACCTCGAGGGCGCGCGCGCCGTGGTCGTGACCGCCGCGGTGCCGGCCGATCATCCGGAGCTCGTTCGCGCGCGGTCGCTCGGGCTGCCCGTGGTGCCGCGGAAGGAGGCGCTGGCCGCGCTCATCGGCCAGGCGCGCTCGGTGGCGGTGTCGGGCACGCACGGCAAGACGACCACGACGGTGATGACCACCGAGGCGCTCACGGCGGCCGGGCTCGCGCCCACCGGAATCGCGGGCGGACGGGTGAGCGCCTGGGGCGGCAACGCCCGCGTGGCGGGCGACGATCTCTTCGTGGTCGAGGCCGACGAGTACGACAAGGCGTTCCTGACGCTGTATCCGACCGTCGCCATCGTGAACAACGTCGAGCCCGACCACCTGGAGTGCTACGGCTCGATGGCGGCGCTCGAGGACGCGTTCGTCGAGTTCGCCGGGCGCGCCGAGACCGCGGTGGTGAGCGCCGACGATCCCGGCGCACGGCTGGTCGCCAGCCGGCTCGGACGCGGGCTCTGCCGCTTCGGCTTCGCGGACGACGCCGACGTCCGGATTGCCGATGTCGCCCAGCACGCCGACCGGACCGAGGCCACGATCCACTGGCGCGGGGGCCGGGCGCTCCCCATCCGCCTCCGGGTGCCGGGCGTCCACAACCTGCGCAACGCCGTCGCCGCGCTGGCGGCTACCGAGGCCATCGGCGGCGACGTCGTCCGGGCGGCCGCGGCGCTGGCGGAGTTCGGCGGCGTCGGCCGCCGGTTCGAGCGGCTGGGCGAGCACGGCGGCGTGGCGGTGGTGGACGACTACGCGCACCACCCGTCGGAGCTGGTCGCGACGCTGGCGGCCGCGCGGCAGGCCTATCCGGGACGGCGGCTCGTGGCGGTGTTTCAGCCGCACCTGTATTCGCGCACGGCGGCGCACGGGCAGGCGATGGGCGAGGCACTGGCCGCCGCCGATCTCGTGGTCGTCACCGAGGTCTACGCCGCGCGCGAGCAGCCGATGGACGGCGTGAGCGGCCGCCAGGTGGCGGACGCGGCCAGACGCGCGGGCGCGGATGCGACGTTCGAGGCGACGCGCGCGGACGTGGGCCGCCGGGTGTACGATGCGCTCGTGCCCGGCGACGTCGTCCTCACGCTCGGCGCCGGCGACATCACGCGAGTCGGCCCCGAGCTCGTCCGGTGGCTGGACGCGGCCTGAAGTCCGGCTGGAAGCTCCTCGGCGGCCTCGGTCTGGGGCTCGCGCTCTGGTTCGGTCTCCCGCGGCTGCTTCGCGGACTCGACTTTTTCCGGGTAAGACGGGTGGAGATCGCCGGATTGCAGTATCTTGATCCGGCAAAGGTGATCGCGGCGCTCAAGCTCTCGCCGACGGCCAGCGTGTTCGACGATCCCGCGCCGCTCCGGCGCCGGGTCTATGCGATGCCCGGCGTGAACGCGGTCGAAGTCGGCCGCCGGCTGCCGGGAACGCTCGAGGTCGACCTGGTCGAGGCGCCGCCGGTGGCGCTCGCGAGCCGGGGCGACGGGCTCGCGCTGCTGGACGCGCGGGGACGAGTGCTGCCGTTCGATCCGCTGCGCTCGGCGCCCGATCTGCCGGTGGCGGCCAACGGCGACGCGGTAGTCACGGGAGTGCTCGCGCGGGTGCGGGACAGCGATCCCGACCTGTTCGCGCGAATCGGGGCGGCCTGGCGGGTGGGGCCGGACGTGGTACTCGAGGTCGGGGGGCGGCGCCTCTGGTTCGGCGCACAGGTTTCCGCGGAGGACATTCGAGCGGTGATGGCGGTGGAGCAGGCGCTCGCCCGGAGCGGGCGGGCATACCAGGAGCTCGACGGACGGTTCGCCGGCCAGGTGATCGTCCGCCGGACCCGCGCATGAGCGCTCAGCCCCAGCGGCTGGTCGCCGCGCTCGACCTCGGCTCCACCAAGGTCGTCGCGGCCATCGCCGAGGTGACCGGCGACGCGCGCGACGCGGGCGCCCGCATCCTCGGCGTCGCCACCGAGAAGACCGCCGGGATCCGGCGCGGCGTCGTCCGGGACATCGAGGAGACCACCCGGGCCATCGACAAGGCGATGAAGGGCGCGCAGCGTATGGCCGGCGTCGAGGTCGGCTCCGCGTACTGCGGCATCGCCGGCGAGCACGTGGCCGGCCGCAGCTCGCACGGGATGGTGAGCGTCACCGGCGACGAGATCCGGACCAGCGACGTCGCCCGCGTCAACGACATGGCGAGCAACATCAGCTTCGGGCGGGACCACGAGCTGCTGCACGCCATCCCGCAGGATTACCTGATCGACCAGCAGGGCGGGATCAACGAGCCGATCGGGATGACCGGCTCCCGGCTCGAGGCCGAGGTCTACCTGGTCACGGTGCTCTCGAGCGTCCTGCAGAACCTGAAGAAGTGCGTCGAGCGGGCCGGGTTTCACGTCCAGGAGTTCGTGCTGGAGCCGCTGGCCGCGTCGCTGGCGGTGCTCACGCCGGACGAGATCGAGCTCGGCTGCGCCGTGGTGGAGCTGGGCGGCGGATCGACCAACGTGTCGATCTTCCACAACGGGAAGATCCGGCACACGGGATCGCTGCTCTGCGCCGGCGGCCACGTGACCGCGGACATCATTCACGGGCTGCAGGTGACCCAGCTGGACGCGGAGCGGCTGAAGGAGCGCTTCGGCGCCGGGTTCGAGCCGCTGGTCCCCGAGAGCGACGTGTTCGAGCTGCCGAGCACGCCGGGCCAGGGGGCGAGGAACGCGCAGCGCCGGGTGCTGGCGCACATCATGCACATGCGGCTCCAGGAAGTCCTGGAGTACGCGCTCGACGAGATCACGCGCGCTGGGTATCATCAGCGGTTGCCCGCAGGGGTCATCCTCACGGGCGGTGGGGCGTTGACCCCCGGGATCGTCGAGCTCGCCCGCGAAGTCTTCGCCATGCCGGCCCGGTGCGGGGTCCCGGGCCAGCGCCTGCGGGGTCTGGCGGACAGCGTCGAATCACCGCGAATGGCAGTATCGGCCGGGCTGGTCCTGTACGGCGCCCGGCAGGTGACGATGAGCGGCAGCTTCGGGACGGGTGCCCGGAAGTCGCCGGCGGTCGAGAAGGTGCTCGCTCCGGTGAAACGGTGGCTCCAGGATTTCTTCTGAGTCGGGCCGAGGGAACAAACCATGATCTTTGAGCTGGAAGACGGCGGCATCCAGACCGCCCGGATGAAAGTGGTCGGCGTCGGCGGGGGCGGCGGGAACGCCGTGAACCGCATGATCGAGGACCAGTTGGGCGGCGTCGAGTTCATCTCGGTCAACACCGATGCCCAGGCCCTGGCGATCTCCAAATCGGATATCAAGATCCAGATCGGCCGGAAGCTCACCCGCGGGCTCGGCGCGGGCGCCCGGCCCGAGATCGGCCGGCAGGCCATCGAGGAGACCCGGGACGAGGTGGCCCAGGCGGTCCAGGGCGCCGACATGGTCTTCGTCACCTGCGGCATGGGCGGCGGCACCGGCACCGGCGCGGCGCCGGTCGTGGCCCAGATGGCCCGGGAGACCGGGGCGCTCACCGTCGGCATCGTCACCAAGCCGTTCCTGTTCGAGGGCCGGCGGCGGATGAAGCAGGCGGAGCAGGGCATCGCCGAGCTCCGGAAGAACGTGGACACGATGATCGTGGTGCCCAACGAGCGGCTCCTCGCCGTCGTCGGCAAGGGGATCCCGTTCCAGGAGGCGCTCAAGAAGGCCGACGAGGTGCTGCTCCACGCCACCCAGGGCATCGCCAGCCTGATCACCAGCACCGGCATCATCAACGTGGACTTCGCCGACGTCCGGACCGTCATGCAGAACGGCGGCGCGGCGCTGATGGGCACCGGCATCGGCCGGGGCGAGAACCGCGCG
Organism: uncultured Gemmatimonadales bacterium; assembly: GCA_963833905.1. Taxonomy (GTDB): domain Bacteria; phylum Gemmatimonadota; class Gemmatimonadetes; order Gemmatimonadales; family GWC2-71-9; genus CAVVWJ01. The sequence goes on from CAWHZQ010000003.1 coordinate 118,870, forward strand.
CTCGAGGCGGCCCAGCAGGCGATCTCGTCCCCGCTGCTCGACAACGTCTCGATCGCCGGCGCCACCGGCGTCCTGATCAACATCATCGGCGGCGACGACCTGACCCTCGGCGAGACCACCCAGATCAACGACATCATCCACGACGCCGTGGGCGACGACGCCGAGATCATCTTCGGCGCCGGCAACGACCCGGCCATGCATGGCGAGGTCCGGGTCACCGTCATCGCGACCGGCTTCGACCGCGCGGTCACCGGCGACCAGCCGCTCACGCGCGCCTCGGGCGCGGTCGGCGTGCTCAATTTCCCGCAGCGGACCGGTCGCGCGTCGACGCCCGGCATGGCCACGCCCGTGCCGCCGCCGCCCCAGCCGGTGCAGCGGCCGGCCCCGCGGGTGAGCCAGGCGCCTCAGACCGGGTCGACCGAAGTGCCCGAGATGGAGATCCCCACCTTCATCCGGCGGCAGATGGACTGATGCGGGGACTCCGGCTGGGCGCTGCCTTCGCGGTCATCTCGGCCGCCGCCGTCTTCGCGACGACGGGCTGGTGGCCGTGGCGGCGCATGCCCCAGCCGGGGCGGCCCCGACGGTCGCCCAAGCGGCGGTGGCGCCAGCCGCCATCGAGATCCTCGACACGCTTCGGCGCGGGGAGACGGTGTCCGAGCTGTTCGCCCGGCACAGGATCGTCGGCCTCGACCTCGGCGGCCTCGACCCCGCACTCCCGCTCGATCCCCGCCGCATGCGCTCGGGACTCGTGTTCAGCTTCCGCTCGACGGCGCCGGACACGTTGCCCAACCGCATCAGCGTCCGCACCAGCCCCGAGCAGCGGGTCATCTTCCACCGGGTTCCCGATGGCTGGGACGCGGTGGTCGAGCCGATCGCATGGACCGCGGAGCCCGTCCGGATCGAAGGCGCGATCGACAACTCGCTCTACGAGGCGCTCGACGCGCAGGTGCCGGACGATCAGCTCGACGGCGGCGACCGCCAGCGGCTCGCGTGGGACCTCGCCGACGTGTACGCCTGGCAGGTCGACTTCACCCGCGACATCCAGCGCGGGCGACCGGTTCCAGGTGGTCTTCGAGCGCCTGGTCTCCGAGGACGGCGAGACCCGCTTCGGCCGCGTGCTCGCGAGCGATCTGACGATGTCCGGCAAGAGCCTGACGGCGTTCCGGTTCGAGGCCGACGGCCAGCCCGCCTTCTACGACGCCGCCGGCAGCTCGCTCCGGCGCGCGTTCCTCCGGGCGCCGGTGCAGTTCCGGCGCATCTCCTCCACGCTTCGCGCGTGCCCGGTTCCATCCGGTCCTCGGCATCACCCGCCGGCACGAGGGCACCGACTACGCCGCCGCGCCCGGCACGCCGGTGATGGCCGCGGGCGACGGCGTCGTGCTCCGTGCCGGCCGAGCCGGCGGATACGGCAACCTGATCGAGCTCCGGCACCGGAACGGGATCACCACGCGCTACGGCCACCTGCGTGGCTTCGCGCGGGGGATCCGGGCGGGCGCGCGGGTCGAGCAGGGGCAGACGATCGGCTACGTCGGGTCGACCGGCCTCGCCAGCGGGCCGCACCTCCACTACGAGTTCCGGGTCAACGGCGTCGCCAAGGACTCGCGCCGAGTCGAGCTCGGCAACGGCGCGCCGATCCGCGACGCCATCCGCGACGACTTCAACCGCGAGCGCGACCGGCTGCTGCTCCTCCTGCACCCGCCCCGGCGTCAGGAGCAGGACGAGCAGGCGCCGCGCTCCATCGCACAGCAGCCCGCCGAAACCCAGGCCCGGTGGCTCCCGTAGCGCTCCCGTAGTGGACCTCTTTCCCGCCATCGATATCCGACATGGCCGCGTCGTTCGCCTGAGCCAGGGCGAGGCGACGCGGCAAACTGTTTATGGGGAGGATCCCGTGGCGGTCGCCGAGCGGTTCGTCGGCGCAGGGCGCGGCGTGGATCCACCTGGTGGATCTCGACCGCGCGTTCGGCGATGGCGAGAACCTGGCGCTGGTGCGCCGCATCGTGGCCGCTGGTCGGCGGGCGGGTGCGCGTCCAGCTCGGCGGCGGGCTCCGGACGGTGGCGCTCGTACGCGAGGGGCTGGAGCAGGGGGTGACCCGCGCCGTCATCGGCACGGCCGCGGCGATCGATCCGGCGATCGTGCCCGACGCGGTGGCCGCGCTGGGCGCGGAGCGCATCGTCGTGGGCATCGACGCGCGGGACGGGCAGGTCGCGATCCGCGGGTGGACCGAGACGTCCGACCTCACCGCCGAGGCCCTCGCGCGCCGCGTGGCGGCCGAGGGAGTGCGCACGGTCGTCTACACCGACGTCGCGCGCGATGGAATGCTGACCGGCCCCGACCTCGACGGCGCGCGCCGGCTGCAGGCCGCGGGCGTCGGCGTCATCGCGAGCGGCGGCGTCGCCGGGGCCGGCGACATCCGGGCGGCGCGCGAGGCGGGGCTGGCCGGCGCGATCGTGGGGCGCGCGCTGTACGAGGGGCGGCTCACGCTGGCGGAGGCGCTCGAGGCCGCCGCGCGCCGGCGCCGCGATGATCCTCCGCGCCGTCGTCGTCCTGGCGCTCGCGGCCGCCCTGGCCGCGTTCACCTATCTCCGGCTGGAGCGGACCGGCCGGCGCGGGTGGGTGCCGCTCGCCTGCCGCGCGGTAGCCTGGGGCGCGCTCGGCCTCCTGCTCCTCAACGTCAGCTGTCCCGTGGCCGGCACGCTTCGGCGCCCGCTGGTGCTGCTCGACGCTTCGCTCAGCCTGACCGCGCCCGGCGGCCGCTGGCTGCGAGGCCCGCGACTCCGCCGCGCGGTGGGGCGACGTGCGCCGCTTCGGCGACGAGCGCGGATCGCCCGACACGCTCCCGACCCGCGGCCGATCGCTGCTCGCGCCCGCGCTCACCGCCGCCTCGGCGTCGGATCGGCCGGTGCTCGTCGTCACCGACGGCGAGATCGAGGACGCGGCCGACATCCCTCCCGATCTCCTGCGGTCGGTCGGCGTGCGGCTCTTTCCTCGCGCCGCCCGCCCCGACCTGGCGCTCACGCGCGTGAGCGGCCCCGCGCGGGTCACCGCGGGCGACTCGATCCCGCTCGAGCTCGAGGTGGAGGCCACCGGCGGCGCCACGGCCGACAGCGTCGCGGTCGAGGCGACGCTCGGCGGGAAGCGCGTCGGGATCCGGCGGCTCGCACTCAGGAACGGCAGCGCGCGCGGCCGCCTGACGGTGAGCTCGGGAGCGGTCGGTCCCGGCGAGCACGTGATCTCCGTGACCCTCTCCGCCCACGCCGCGCGGATGGCGACACAGAGCCGCGCACCGACACCCGGCTCCACATCGTCACGGTGGCGCCGACGCCGGGCGTCGTCCTCCTCGCGGCGCCCGGGGACTGGGACAGCCGGTTTCTCTATCGCACCCTGCGCGAGGTGGCCCAACTCCCGGTCCGCGGGTTCGTCCGGGTGGACCCGGAGCGCTGGCGCTCGATGGCGGATCTTTCGCTGGTACCGGCGGAGACGGTGCGCCAGGCGGCGAGGCGCGCCGATCTCCTGATCCAGATGGGGCGCGTCGGCGCGGTCGCGGAAGGCTCGACCGCGCGCGGCGTCTGGCGCTGGGGCGCGGGCTCGGATTCGACCGCGCTGCCCGGGGACTGGTATCTCCGTCCCGGCGACGCGTCGCCCGTCGCGGGCGCGTTCCTGGGCGCAGCCGGTGGACTCGTTTCCGCCGGCCATCCAGATCACGCCGCTTCAGCCCCAGTCGGGCGACTGGGTGGCGCTGAGCGCGCAGCTCGGCCGCCGCGGCGCGCCGCGCCCGGCGGTCTTCGGCGGCGAGGCGGGACGCGCGCGCCGGGTGACCGTGGCGGTCGACGGGCTCTGGCGCTGGGCCTTCCGCGGCGGGAGCAGCGAGCAGAGCTACCGCACCTGGGTGGCCGCCACGGCGAGCTGGCTGCTGGGTGCCGCCGACTCGGCTCGAGGCAGCGCACGGCCCCTCAGGGCGGTCGTGGAGAACGGGCGACCGGTGACGTTCGAGTGGACGGCGCCGGGGCCGCCGACCGCCGTAGGCGTGGCCTGGAGCGGTGTGGGCGCGCCGCCCGCCGATACCCTTCGGTTCGACGGAAGCGGACGAGCCACCGTCTGGCTCCCGCCCGGCGAGTACCGCTACCGGTTGTCGGGCGGAGGCGGCGGAACGGTGGCGGTGGAGCAGTACTCGGAGGAGCTCCTGCCGAGACCGGTCGCGCTTCGGGACCACGCAGGCGCGGGCCCGGGCCTCGTCGAGCCGACGCGCGGCGCGCGACTGGCTCTGGCTCTTCGGACTCTGCGTCCTGGGGCTCGCCGGCGAGTGGATTGCGCGAAGACGGCTGGGGCTGCGCTAGGACGGGTGTAAGTTTGGGCATGGCCAACGGCAGATTGACGGACAGGAAAGAGGGCCTCTGGAGCCGCATCAAGCGCGTCGCCATGACGGACGTGGGCGCGCTCATGCGGGGGCTCAACGCGGACGACCTCGAGCGGATGGAGCGGGTCCTCATCGAGGCGGACTTCGGCGTGCCCGCCACGGTCGAGCTCACCCAGGCCCTCGAGGACGAGGTCCGGCGCGGAAAGCTCAAGACCGAGGCGGATCTCCGGGGAGCGCTCGAGACCCGGCTCGCGAGCCTGCTCAACGGACGGAGCGATCCCGGCGTCATCGCCCGCGCGGACCCGGGGCCCACGGTCATCCTCATGGTCGGCGTCAACGGCACCGGGAAGACCACCACCACCGCCAAGCTCGCGCGCCGGCTCCAGCGCGAGGGCCGGAAGGTCCTGCTCGTGGCGGCCGACACCTACCGCGCCGGCGCCATCGCCCAGCTCCAGGTCTGGGCCGAACGGCTCGGCATGCCGTGCGTGGCCGGCGACCCGGGCGGCGATCCCGCCTCGGTGGCGTTCAACGCGATCGACGCCGCGGTCTCCCGCGGGCTCGACACCGTGCTCGATCGACACCGCCGGCCGCCTGCACACCCAGGACGGCCTCATGGACGAGCTCCGCAAGGTGGTTCGCGTCACCGGCCGGCGCGCTGCCGGGCGCGCCGCACGAGACGCTGCTCGTGCTCGACGGCACCGTGGGGCAGAACGCGGTGCAGCAGGGCAAGCTCTTCGCGCAGGCGGTGAGCCCGACGGGCATCGTGGTCACCAAGCTCGACGGCAGCGCCCGCGGCGGCGCCGTGGCGGCGCTCCGCCGGGAGCTCGACCTCCCGATCCGGTTCCTCGGCGTGGGCGAAGGGCTCGACGACCTGCAGGCGTTCGACGCCAAGCGGTTCGCGGCGCATCTGCTGGCGGAAAGCCCGGAGTGAGATCGCTGGCTCGTGACCATTCACCACGAAGGCACGAAGGACACGAAGGTACACCGAAACAACACAATGGGGTGGGGCGACTTCGTGGTCCTTCGTGTCCTTCGTGCTCTGGTAGGAAGAGCCGCAGGAGTCCGAACAATCCCGTGACCACGTCGCGATCTCGAAATCCCCGCTCGACCGCCGGCGCCGTCCGCCTCGATACGCCCGTCAAGTTCCTCAAGGGCATCGGCGAGCGCCGGGCCGAGCAGCTCGAGCGGCTCGGCATCCGGACGGCGCAGGACCTTCTGTGGCACCTCCCCCACCGCTACATCGACGCCTCGACCGTCACCCCGCTCGTGCGCGCCGAGGTCGGGCAGGAGGTGGCCTGCATCGGGCGCGTGGTGGCCAAGGGTGTGGTGCCGACGCGGCGGGGGCTCCGGATCTTCCACGCGGTATTGCGGGACGACAGCGGCGTGCTCGAGTGCGTGTGGCCGGGCCAGGCGTTTCTCGACCGGACCATCGTCGTCGGGCAGACGCTCCTCGTGTCCGGGCCGGTGCGCTTCTATCACGGCCGGCAGATGGCGCCGCGCGAGTTCGTCATTCTCGCCGATGCCGGACGGCGAGGTCGATCCGCTGGCCGGGGGCAAGGTGCTGCCGGTCTATCCGGCCACCGAGGGGCTGAGCCACAAGGTCATTCGCGGGCTGGTCGATCGGCATCTGGACGCGCTCATCGCGCTGTCGGGCGACGTGTTGCCCGAGCCGCTCCGGCGCTCGCTCGGCCTCCCCTCGCTGCCCGACGCGCTCCGCGCCGTCCATCGGCCCGCGACGGCGGCCGAGGCGGAGCTGGGCCGGCGTCGGCTCGCCTTCGACGAGCTGCTGGACCTGCAGCTCATGCTCATCCGTGCCCGGACGCGTGGCGAAGCGGAGCCGGAGCGGCGTGGCCTTCACCGTCCGGCGCGATCTGACCACCCGCCTCCGCGAGTCGCTCCCCTGGGAGCTGACCGACGATCAGCACCGCGCTCTCCGCGAGATCACCGCCGACATGGTCGCCCCCGACCGCATGCACCGTCTGCTCATGGGCGACGTCGGCACCGGCAAGACCGTCGTGGCGCTGTTCGCGATGCTGCTCGCCGTGGAGAACGACTTCCAGGCGGCGCTCATGGCCCCGACCGAGCTCCTCGCCGAGCAGCACGCGGTGACGCTGGAGCAGCTGCTCGCCCCGCTCTCGCTCCGGCCCGAGCTGCTGCTCGGCCGGCAGTCCGCCGGGGAGAAGCAGGCCGTTCGCGGGCGTCTCGCCGCGGGCCAGGCGCGGCTGGTCGTGGGCACCCACGCGCTCATGCAGGAAAGCGTCTCGTTCCAGCGGCTGGGACTCGTCGTGATCGACGAGCAGCACCGCTTCGGGGTCGAGCAGCGGGCGGCGCTGATCGGCAAGGGCGCCGCACCCGATGTCCTGCTGCTCACCGCCACGCCGATCCCCCGCTCGCTCGCGCTCACGCTCTACGGCGATCTCGATGTCTCCACCCTCCGCCACCGTCCGCCGGGGCGCGGGACCATCCGCACCGCGGTCCGGACCGGCGCGCAGCGCGAGCGGGTGATGGAGTTCGTGCGCGAGGCCTGCGGCCGGGGCCGCCAGGCGTACGTGGTGCTGCCGGTGATCGAGGAGTCGGAGCGGGCCGACCTGCGCGCGGCCACGACGATGGCCCAGAGCCTCGCGGCGCGGTGGCCCGAGCTCCGCGTGGGCCTGGTGCACGGACGGCTCAAGGCGGAGGAGCGGGACGATGTCATGCGGCGCTTTCGGGCGGGCGAGCTGCACGTGCTGGTGGCCACGACGGTCATCGAGGTCGGCATCGACGTCCCGAACGCCACGATCATGCTGATCGAGCATCCCGAGCGCTTCGGACTGGCGCAGCTGCACCAGCTCCGCGGAAGGATCGGCCGCGGGACCGAGGAGAGCTTCTGCATCCTCATGTCGGACACCGAGGCGGCCGACCGGCTGCACGCCTTTGCCGGGACGCAGGACGGGTTCAAGATCGCGGAGCTGGACCTGGCGGAGCGCGGGATGGGCGACCTGATCGGCGCGCGGCAGAGCGGGGGGGTCGAGGTGCGTCACGCGCAGCTGCCGGCGGACGACGACCTGCTGGCCCGCGCGCGGCAGCTCGCGATCGATCTCATCGGCGCCGACCCGGCGCTGCAGCGGGCGGAGAATCAGCCGCTGCGGGCGCGCGCGGTGGCGCGGTATCCGCGGGCGGTGGAGCTGTTTCGGGTGGCCGGCGCGGCTAGAACCCGATCCGCACCCCCACTCCCGTCGCCTGGCGGAGGCTCCGCACTTCCGGCTCGAACGGAATGTTGTCGGGCTTCGGGGCGTGGCGGGTGAGCTCGTAGACGAACATCGCCGCCGCGCCGACCAGTGCCGTCTCTCCGGCGAACAGCCACCGCCGCGCGTGCCCGTCGTAGCGCAGCGACGCCTGATAGAGCTCCTCGGTGCCTGCGTCCGAGTAGCGACCCGACCCGTCGAGCGCGCAGAGGTCGCGGTTGTCGAAGCAGCGGGCTCGGAGAATGTCGAACTGGTTGTCCGCCCGGTCGTGGGCCCGGTCGGCCAGGTAGTTCATTCCAACCGCGCCCGCGGCCAGCACCCATTTGCCATACTTGATGAGCGGGCTCGTGCCCTGCGCCCGGGCGGCGGAGGCGGCGGTGACCATGAGCGCGAGCACCAGCGCGGCGAAGCGGGTCATCGGCGGTACCGGTGGAGGTCGCCGTCCCCGCCGACGGCGATCATCCCGTCGTCCAGGGGCAGCGGGCCGAGCTCGGCCGGCGAGGAGAGCTGGATGCGCCAGGCCTCGCTGCCGTCGGGTCGGAGGGCCCGGAGCGTCCCATCGGCGCCGCCCACGAGGACGAGGCCGTCCAGCACGATCACGGAGGAGGTCACCGGCCAGTCGAGCTCCGCGATCGGTGTGGCCACCGGCGCCGTGTCGGGTGCGACCGGCACGATGCGATAGACCGTGCCCCGCCGGCTCGCCGCGTAGAACGTGTCGCCCTGGGCGGCCGGCGTCCCGAGCACCGGAGCGTCCAGCGCCGCGCGCCAGCGGGGCCGGAGGTCTCCGTGGGCGATCGCGACCACTCCCGAGTCCGTCGTCCCGCCCACGAGCAGTCCGCGGTGCTGGAGCCAGGGCGACACGATCGCGCCCGGCGACCGGACGCGGCGAACAATCTTGCCGTCGCGCGCGTTGAGGCGGAACAGCGAGTCGATGGTGGCCACCACCAGCGTGCCGCTGTCACCGGCGACCGCCGGGATGCGGGAGAACCCGACCATCCGCCGCCAGCGCACCGCTCCCGCCGCCGGATCGAGCCCGAATACCTCGCCGCGCTGCGTCTCGGCCACCAGGGTGCCGTCCACCAGCGCGAGCGGCGCGCTGACCGTCCCGGTCGTCGTCCGCCACAGTCGGTGGCCGGTGTGCGCGTCGAGGGCGTACACTCTGCCCTCGGGGCGCGCCGCTGGCCGCGTACACGGTATCTCCCAGCGACGAGCACGCCGCCGCCGATGAGGCCGCCCAGGCGGGACGACCAGCGCAGCTGCCCGCTGGCCAGATCCACCGCGTACACGTTCCGGTCGACGCTGCCGGCGTAGATGGTCTCACCGGCCACCACGACCCGGCCGGTGTAGCGGCGGCCAGACTTGGCACGCCAGACCTGCGCCGGGCGCGGCGCTGGACGACGGCTCCGGCGCCAGAGCGGCGGGCGCCGCCGGCGCGGGGCCGCAGGCCGCGTTGACGCTTCCCAGGAGGAGGGCTAGACTCAACGCTCCCAGCGACATCCCCCTTTTCACAGCGGATCGGGCATGACGGCGGTACGGATCAGCGAGCTGCGCGGGCACGTGGGCGAAACGGTCACCGTGCGCGGCTGGGTCGTGACGACCCGGTCGAGCGGGAAGATCGCGTTCCTGGTGCTGCGGGATGGCACGGGCACCGTGCAAGGGGTCCTGTCCAAGAAGGAGGTGGCGGAGACTGCCTGGGCGCTGTTCGGGGCGCTCACCCAGGAGGCCAGCGTGGCGGTCACGGGAGTGGTGCGGGACGACCCGCGCTCCCCGGGCGGATTCGAGCTGTCGGTCACCGGCCTCGAGCCACTCGGCCCAAGCCCCGACTACCCGATCTCCCCCAAAGAGCATGGGACGACTTTCCTCTTCGAACATAGACACCTGTGGCTCCGGACCCGGCGGCAGGCGGCCATCGCGCGGGTGCGCCACGAGGTCGAGCAGGCGATCCGGGACTACTTCTACCAGGAAGGCTTCACCCTCGTCGACACGCCGATCCTGACCGGTGCGATCGGCGAGGAGGCGGGCAACCTGTTCGCCACCGACTACTTCGACCTGGGCAAGGCGTACCTGGCGCAGACGGGCCAGCTGTACGTCGAGGCGGCCGCCGCGGCGCTGGGCAAGGTCTACTGCTTCGGCCCCACCTTTCGCGCCGAGAAGTCGAAGACCCGCCGGCATCTGACGGAGTTCTGGATGGTCGAGCCCGAGGTGGCCTTCAACGACTCCGACGCCAACATGCGGCTCCAGGAATCGTTCGTGAGCTACATCGTGGCACGGGTGCTCGACCGGCGCAAGGACGAGCTGGCCGAGCTCGAGCGGGACACCGCGCCGCTCGAGCGGGTCCAGGCGCCCTTCCCGCGAATCTCCTATTCCGACGCGGTCGCGCGGCTCAACCAGCTCGGCTCCGACATCAAGTGGGGCGACGACCTCGGCGGCGACGACGAGACCCTGCTGGCCCAGCAGTACGACCGGCCGCTCTTCGTCTTCAACTATCCCAAGGGCGTCAAGGCGTTCTACATGAAGGAGAACCCCGACGATCCGCGGACGGTCCTCAACAACGACTGCCTGGCGCCCGAGGGTTACGGCGAGATCATCGGCGGGTCACAGCGCGAGGACGATTACGACAAGCTGCTCGCGCGGATCCATCGGCAGGGGCTCGATCCCGAGGCGTACCGCTGGTACCTGGACCTCCGGAAGTACGGCACGTTCGTGCACGCGGGCTTCGGGCTCGGGCTCGAGCGGACGGTGGCGTGGATCTCGGGGATTCCGCACATCCGCGAGGCGATCGCGTTTCCGCGGCAGATACATCGGTTGTATCCGTGAGGGCGGACGGACAGGACGGAAAGACGGAAAGACGGATCCGAGATGGTGCGGATGTCGGGTTCGCGCATCATCGCTGCTCCTCACCGCCTTCGATCCTTCCGTCTTACCGTCCTCCGTCTTACCGTCCGCCTTCACCTCGTCCCACAGCCCGTCCAGCGTCTCCAGCCCCGCGCCGTGCAACTCGATCCCGCGCGCCTCCGCCAACCGCTCGACCTCCTCGAACCGATCCCGAAACTTCCGGTTGGCGCCGTCGAGCGCCGGCCCCGGCTGCACGCCGGCCTTTCGCGCCAGGTTGACGACGGCGAACAGCAGGTCGCCGATCTCCTCCACCAGCGCGTCGCTCGGCGCGTGGCGTGGGCGTGTTCGGGTCGGTCGGAGCGGCGCGGGCGAGCGATGCGGTTGGCCGCTGCCGGAGCTCGGCCTCCACCTCCGCCAGCTCCTCGCGCACCTTCGCGCTCGGTCCCGCGGCGTCGGGCCAGTCGAAGCCGACCGACGCCGCGCGCTCCTGCAGCCGGTAGGCCTTGAGCAGCGGCGGCAGGGTTGGCGTGATCCCGGCGAGCGTCCGCCCCTGGCGCTCCTTCCGCTTGATCCGCTCCCACGGCTCGGCGTCGCCCAGGTCGAAGAGATGCGGATGGCGCCGGCGCATCTTCCGCTCGAGTCCCGTCGGCCACGTCGTCCGGCGAGAACTCGCCGAGCTCCTCCGCGATCACCAGCTGGAACGCCAGATGGAGCAGCAGATCGCTGAGCTCGTCCCGGATGGGGTCGCGCTCGCCCTCGCCCAGCGCCTGGTCGAGCTCCAGCACCTCCTCGACCAGGTACGGCCGGAGCGACTCGCGGGTCTGCGCCCGGTCCCAGGGGCACCGTGCCCGGAGGTCGCGCACCATCGCCAGGGCGCGTCCAAGCGCTGAATTGTCTTGCATTTATCCCCCGTCAGGAATAAGATACCCGCCGGCTCGCCATGACCTTTACCCCCGAAACGGCCCGGGCCTGGGTGGACGTCGACCTGCGCGCGCTCGTCGCCAATGCGCGCACCCTCGTCGGGCTCACGGGCACCCGCCTCCTGCCGATGGTCAAAGCTAACGGCTATGGTCTCGGCGCCGTCGCCGTGGCGCGGGCGCTCGAGTCGCTCGATCCGTGGGGCTACGGTGTGGCGTCGGTCGAGGAGGGCGCGGCGCTCCGGGCCGCGGGGATCGCGCGGCCGGTGCTGGTCGTGAGTCCGCTGCTGCCCGACGCCATCGACGCCCACCTCGCGCACGACCTCCGGCCCACCATCGGCGATCTCCCGGCCCTCGCCGCCTGGTGCCGCCGCGGCGCCCGGCCGTTCCACGTCGAGATCGACACGGGGATGTCGCGCGCCGGCCTCCGCTGGGACGACGCGCCGGCGCTGGTGGCCGCCGCGGCGCTGCTGCGCGAGGCCGAAGGCTGGGAAGGGCTGTTCACGCATTTCCACAGCGCGGACACCGATCCCGGCTCCGTCGGCGGTGCAGTGGGATCGGTTCCAGGCCGTGCTGGCGACGATGCCCCGCCGGCCGGCCCTGGTGCACGCCGCCAACAGCGGCGCCGCCCTCCAGGGCCGGCGGTTCGCGGGCGACCTGATCCGCCCGGGCATCTTTCTCTACGGCGGTGCCGCGGGTGCCACTGGACCCGCGCCCAAGCCGGTGGCCACGCTCCGGGCGCGCGTCGTGGCGGTGCGCGCGGTCGGCGCCGGCGAGACCGTGAGCTACGGCGCCACCTGGCGCGCGCCGCGCGCGACGACGGTCGCCACGCTCGCGCTGGGATACGCCGACGGCTTTCTCCGGGCCGCCCGCGAGGACGCCGGGAGCCTCGCCTCGGCGCTTGCCGCCGCGGGTAGTCGAGCTGGACGGCGCGCTCGTGCCGGTCGTCGGCCGGGTGACGATGGACATGACGATGGTCGACGCGGGCGAGGGCCGGCCGGTGCCAGGCGATGTGGCGACGATCTATGGCGGACGCGTCTCCCTCGACCAGCAGGCGGCCGCGGCGGGGACGATCGCCTACGAGCTGCTCACGGCGCTCAGCCCGCGGGTACCCCGGCGCTACGGGAGGGAGCCATGAATGCACACTTCGCGTCACTCGTCCTCGGCCTCGCCCATCAGGCGGAGGCCGCGCTCGGCGGGTCGCTCCCGCCCGGCGCCGAGGGCATGGGCGACGGGCGCAAGGTGGCGCAGACCCTGATCGACACGCTCGGCATGCTGCAGGAGAAGACCGAGGGCCGGCTCGACCAGGACGAGCGCCAGCTGCTCGACCAGGCGCTCACCGCGCTCCGCTTCCATTACGTGCAGACCACGCCCCGGCCGTGAGCCGCCGCGCCGCGATCATCGTGCTCGACGGGCTTGGGCATCGGCCCCGCGGCCGACACCGACGCCTATGGCGACGCCGGCAGCCACACGCTCGGCAACGTCGCCCGCGCCGTCGGTGGTCTCGCGCTCCCGCATCTCGAGGCGCTCGGCCTCGGCTGCTGCGCCCCGCTGGCCGGGCGTGGCGTGCGTCGAGCAGCCGCGGGCCGCGTGGGGCGTCGCCGAGCCCACCAGCGCCGGCAAGGACAGCATCACGGGTCACTGGGAGCTCTGCGGCCTCGTCATCGGCGATTCCGTTCCCCACGTATCCGCATGGGTTTCCCGACGACGTCGCTGGCGGAGTTCAGCGAGCGCACCGGCCGCGGCGTGCTCTGCAACGCGCCCGCCTCGGGCACGCAGGTGCTCGCCGACTTCGGCGAGGAGCACCGGCGCACCGGCAAGTGGATCGTCTATACCTCGGCCGACAGCGTCTTCCAGGTGGCGGCGCACGAGGCCGTGGTGCCGCTCGACGGAGCTGTACGCCGCGTGCGCCGCCGCCCGCGCGATGCTGCAGGGGGAGCACGGCGTGTCGCGGGTCATCGCCCGTCCCTTCGTCGGCGAGCCCGGGGCGTGGGTCCGGACCGCCAACCGAAGGGATTTCAGCCTCCCGCCGCCGGGGCCGACGCTGCTCGACCGGCTCGCCGAGCACCACGTGCCGCGCGTGGGGGTCGGGAAGGTGGACGACCTGTTCGCCGGCCGCGGCATCTCCAGCATCCACACCGCGACCAACGGCGAGGCCTACGGCCTGATCGAGAGCGCGCTGGGCACGATGCGGCGCGGCCTGCTGCTCGCCAACGTGATCGAGTTCGACCAGACCTGGGGCCACCGGAACGACGTGCCCGGATACCACGGCGGGCTCCTGGCGCTCGATCGGGCGGTCCCCCGGCTCCTGTCCGGGGTGCGGGAGGAGGACCTCGTTATCTTTACCGCCGATCACGGCAACGACCCGACGACCCCGTCCACCGACCACTCGCGCGAAGTCGTGCCGCTGCTGGCGGTGGGTCCGCGGGTCCGGCCGGTGCCACTGGGCCGGCGCCCGACTTTCGCCGACGTCGGCCAGACGGTGGCCGATTTTCTTGGTGTCCCGCCGCTCTCGGCGGGCACGTCGTTTCTGCCCGAGGTTTGGAGTGACTGACACCCTGGTTGACGCGGCTCGCGCCGCGCAGCAGCACGCGTACGCGCCCTATTCCCGGTTTCGCGTGGGCTGCGCGCTCGAGGCGGACGATGGCCGCGTGTTCGTCGGCTGCAACGTCGAGAACGCCTCCTACGGGCTCACGATCTGCGCCGAGCGCGCCGCGGTGTGCGCCGCGGTCGCGGCCGGCGCCCAGCGGTTCCGGCGCGCGGTGGTCGTGTCGGACGCGGACCCGCCTGCCGCGCCGTGCGGCGCCTGCCGCCAGGTGCTGTCGGAGTTCGGGCCCGACTCTCCGGGTGGACGGCGTCAGCCCGGCCGGCGCGCGTGACCTGGACGATCGCCGAGCTGCTGCCGGCGGCGTTCGGGAAGGAGCAGCTCGCGTGAGCCGTCCGTGGCGCTGGGTCGCGGGCGTGGCGGGGCTGATCGGGGTGATGACGGCATGCCAGGAGAAGCTGACCTCGCCGGCGGACTGTCCCGCGCTCTGCCCCGGCGGCTCGGTGCAGGTGTTCGACACCGTCGTGCCCGCGCTCGCGCTCCGCGACAGCAGCTTCCCCGCGCACAAGGACAGCGCCAACGGGTACGTCGCCCGCGGGCAGGGCGTCGCGCTGCTGGTCTCGAGCGGCTTCGCGGCCAGCGAGGACCGGGCGGTCTACCGTTTCGCCGCCCGGGGCGATTCGATCGCGGTGCGCGACACGCTGCGCGGCATATGCGGTCGATTCGGTGCTGGTGACCCTGACGCTCGCTGGCGCGCGACACGCTGGTCGACGGCCTCAAGGTCTACCTCTACCGGCTGCCGAGCACGGTGGACAGCACCGTCACGTTCGCCGGCGTCGAATCGCAGTTCGTCGACAGCCAACTTCATCGACAGTATCGCCGTGCCCGACACGCTCAACGCCGGCGCGCTCCATACGACGCTGCGCGGCGCGGACGTGGACCGGCTGAAGCTGACGGCGGGTGGCGACAGCGTCCTGGCCTTCGGGCTCCGGATGGCCGCGGTCTCGCCGACCGGGATCCGCGTGGGCGCGCTGGGGTCGGGCACGGCGGCCACCTACACGAGCTACGTCACGGTCGACGTGCCGGACACCGGCTCGGTCCGCAACCAGTCGCTGACCCGGACGACGGCCTTCAACACCTTCGTGACCCAGAACCCCGTCGTTCCGGACGATACGCTGCTCACCGTGGGCGGCGAGCCGTCATCGCGGGCGCTGGTGCGCTTCGGCCTGAGCGATGCCTTCCTCGACTCGACGACGATCGTCCGCGCCACGCTCGAGCTCACGCCTGTCCGTCCGATCATCGGGCTCCCGAACGATCCCTCGACCATCCAGACCCTGGCCGTAATCGGCGACCTCGGCGCCAAGTCGCCGCATCACGACCGATCCGAACTTCATCCGCGCAGGATACCCTCCCTGCGGTGCAGAGCGATACCGTGAAGATCGAGATGACCCGCATCGTGCAGCTCTGGCAGAGCTCGCGGACCCGGCCGCAGAGCATCTTCCTCCGCCTGACTCCCGAGGGCGCCAGTTTCGCGCGCGCGGTCTTCTTCTCGACCCGCTCGCCGTCGGGTGGCGTCCTGCGTGGCGCCGCGCCTCCGGATCACGTTCCAGCGCGCCTTCCCCTTCGAGAATCCGTAAGTGCGCCGAGCCCTCCTCGTCCTGTGTCTGGCGTCGGTGCCCGGTGTGGCCGCCGCCCAGTCGTCGCAGTTCGGCGTCCGCGGGCTCGGGATGCCCGGCCGGTCGCTCAGCACCTACGCGTTCGGGACCGGCGGGGCCTTCGGCATGTTCGACCCGGCGTCCGGCCTCAACCCGGCCGCGCTGGGCCGGCTCACCGCGCTCACGGCGGGCCTGAGCTCCCTGCAGGACTTCCGGCACGTCGAGAACCCGGCCGGGACCGAGTCGCTCCGGGAGACCCGGTTCCCCTTCGTGTCGGTGGCGGGGCCGATCCGGAAATACCCCGGCGTCGTGGGCATCAGCTTCTCCAGCTATACCAGCCGGGACTTCACGCAGGCCACGGCCGACACCATCGTGCTGCGCGACGCGCTCGTGCCGGTGAGCGACACGTTCTCGTCCCGGGGCGGCCTCAGCGACCTCCGGTTCGCCGGCGCGTATCGGGTGCACGACACCTGGATCTTCGGCGGCTCCTTCCACGTCATCACCGGCTCCGACCGCCTGCGGTTCCGGCGGTCGTTCGCGGACACCAGCTTATCAGGCGGCGACCCAGAGCTCGGAGCTGTCGTACGCGGGCATCGGCGTCGAGCTCGGCGTGATCCGGAATTTCGGCACCGACCTTCAGCGTGGCCGCGACCGTCCGCTCGGACGGGCACGCCAACGTCGACCGCGACTCGGCCCGGGTATCGACGGTGGATCTGCCGTACACCTTCGGGCTCGGGCTCCAGTGGCGTCCGCAGTCCCAAGCTCGAACCTGGCGAGCCAGCTGCTCGTCAAGACCTGGTCGGGGGCCAACAGCGATCTCCTGGCGCAGGGCGGCACCGGCGCGGACAACACCACCGAGGTCTCGTTCGGCGGCGAGTTCACGGGGGACCCTCGCCGGCCGACCCGGCGTCCGCTCCGGTTCGGCGCGCGCTACGGCTCGCTCCCGTTCTCGGTGATCGAGGGCGACCAGCCCCACGAGTTCGGCCTGTCACTCGGCACCGGGATCCGTTTCGCGCAGGAGCGCGCCGGCATCGACCTCGGGCTGGAGCACGTCTGGCGCTCGGCGGGCGCCTACTCCGAACGGGCCTTCCTGCTGAACCTCGGTGTGACGGTGCGGCCGTAGGCGGGTATGTTTACCCCATGAAACGCATCTACATCGAAACCTACGGCTGCCAGATGAACGTCGCGGACTCCGAGCTCATGTTCGGCGTCCTCGGGCGCGAGGGCTACGTGCGCGCGGACCATCCGGCCGAGGCCGATGTGATGCTGGTGAACACCTGCGCGGTGCGGGACAACGCCGAACAGCGGGTCATCGGGCGCATGGGCGAGCTGCAGCGCCACAAGCGCCCCGGGGACGTGCTCGGCGTGGTCGGCTGCATGGCCCAGCGGCTCGGCCCCGTCCTGCTCGAGCGCGTCCCGAAGGTCGACCTGGTCGTCGGGCCGGACGCCTATCGCAACCTGCCGGAGCTGATCGACCGGGCGGGCCACGGCCAGCGTGCCACCGACGTCGAGTTTCGCGACTGGGAGCACTACGAAGACGTGCCGCCGGTGCGCGAAAAGAGCCCGACGGCGTTCGTCACGGTACAGCGCGGCTGCGACTACCGCTGCACCTTCTGCATCGTGCCGTTCACCCGGGGCCCCGAGCGGAGCCGGCGGCTCGAGGACGTGGTGCGGGAGGTCGAGGCCCTCGCCGCGGGCGGCACCACCGAAGTGACGCTGCTCGGGCAAACGGTCAACAGCTATCACGACGGCCAGCACGATTTCGCCGACCTGCTCCGCGCCGTCGGCGCGGTCGAGTGGCATCCGCCGTCTGCGGTTCACGAGCCCGTACCCCACCGAGTTCACCGCGCGCGTCATCGAGGCCATGGCCTCGACGCCGGCGGTGTGCGAGCACGTGCACCTGCCGGTGCAGAGCGGGTCGGACGCGGTGCTCCGGCGCATGCTGCGCCGTTACACCCGCGCGCGCTACCTCGAGGTGGTGGCGGCGCTCCGGGCCGCCGTTCCCGGCATCACGTTCTCGACCGACATCATCGTCGGCTTCCCCGGCGAGACCGAGGCGCAGTTCGAGGAGACGCTCACCCTCGTCACCGATGCGGATTTCGACGACGCCTACACCTTCAAGTACTCGGTCCGCGAGGGCACGCCGGCGGTGCGCCTGCGCGACCACGTGCCGGACGACGTCGCGTCGGCCCGGCTCGAGCGGCTCATCGAGGCCGTCCGCGCGAACGCGCGCCGGAAGAACGTCGCGCGCGTGGGCGAGATGCACGAGGTGCTGGTCGAGCGGCCCGCGCGCCGGGGCGACCTCATGCTCGGGCGGACGCGCACCAATCAGCTCGTCCTGCTCGACCTGCCCGCCTTCCGCGGCCGGCGAGTACCATACCTGTCGGCTCACCGGCACCACCGGCTCCACCTTCACCGGCGCGGTCGTCATGCCCGCACTGGCGGTCCTGTGATCCACAACCTGGCCGAAGAGCACGTCCAGGCCTCGTACGAGTCGCTGCGTGTCGCGCGTTCCCGGACTTCTGCGGCTGCGACGTCTGCCGGGACGGATGCCATGGTGTACACGCTCAACCGGGTTCCGGCGCGGTACGTGTCCAGCCAGCAGGGATCGGTGATCACCGAGGTCAGCCTGGAGAAGGATCAGAGCCGCGCGGCCATCGACGTCGCGATGATGGACGGCCTCCGGCGGATCTCGCTCTCGCCGCGCTGCGGCGCGAAGCGCGGCGGTCGCCAGGCCTGACCGCGGGCCGGCCGCGGTGACGCCGCGGCCGGCGATCCTGCTCACGCTCGCGTACGGGGCCGGTCTCGCGACCGGCCTCCTGCGTTTCGGGGCGCCGGTGGGCGCGCTCCTGGTTCTGGTGGCGACCGCCGGTTGCCGCGGCTGTCACCGGGCCGCTCCCGTTCCTGCTCGTCGTGGCCGTCACCATGGGCCGCGCGAGCGCGGAGCTGGCCTGGGTGGTCGATGCCGGAAGCTGCGCCGCGCGGCTGCCCGCGGGCGCGTCAGGCTGACCGTGCGGCTGCACGAGCCGGTGCCGGTCGAGGGCGGGCGACTCGAGGTCACCCCGATCGGTGCCGGATGCACCGGAGCGCGTGGCCGCGCGTTGGCCCGCGGGCGACCCGCGACCGGCGGGCATCACCAGCCGGATCGAGGGTACCTGGATCCCGCGCCCAGGTACCGCCGGCCGGGCCGGTGGCACGCTGGCTGTTGCCGGCGGCGGGCCGGGGCAGGGCTCCCCGACGCTGCCGGAGCGGCTCCGCACGGTCGTCGCCGGCGCCAGCCGAGAGCTCTACGGCGCGCGCGCGCCGCTGGTCGACGCGCTGATGCTGGGCCGCCGCGGCGGCATCGATCCCGAGCTGCAGGACCGCTTCGCCCAGTCCGGGCTCGTGCACCTGCTGTCCATCTCCGGCTTCCACGTCGGGCTCATCGGCGCCTGGGTCTTCCTCGGTGGCGCGGCTGCTCCGCGCGCGGCGGGAGCCCGCGCTGATCATCGCCGCTCTCGTGAGCACGGCCTACGTGGCGTTCCTCGGCTGGCCCGCGCCGGCCACGCGGGCCGCGGCGCTGGCCGCTGGTGCTCGCCCGCTGCCGCGTTCGCCAGCGGCAGGTGCGCGGCCGACGAGCTGCTCGCCGCGACCTGCCTCGCGGTGCTGCTGATCGATCCGTGGGCGGCGCTCGATCTCGGCGGCTGGCTCTCGGCTGCGGCGCTCTGGGGTGCCGCGCGCTTCAGCCGCTGGACCGACGGCGCGCTCGGCCGGAGCTTCGGCTGGCGCACGCTCGGCTCGTCGGTGGGCGCGACGCTCGCCACCGGCGCCGATCACCGCCTGGTCGCTCGGGACCGTCGCGCCGGTGGGCGTGCTCCTCAACTTCGCCGCCATTCCGATCGCGGCCGTTGCCGTGCCCGGCGTCGCTGCTGAGCCTGCTGCTCCAGCCGGTCGTGTCCCCGCTCGCCCGGCCGTTCGCGGCCGGCTCGGGGCTGATGCTCCACCTGCTCGAGCTCGTCGCCCAGCTCGGCGCGGCGGTCCCCGGCGGGCACCAGCTCCTCGAGCCGGGCAGCGTGAGCGGCACCGGTCCCTGGCTCGCTGGCGCTGGTCGTCGGCCTGTGGATCACCGCCCCGCGCAACACGCTGCGCGAGGCGGCACGGCGGACCGGCTGGGCACTGACGGCGGTGGTGTGGGTCGGGCTGGCGCGCACGCCGCTCGCCGCTCGCGGGTGACGGCGGCCCGAGCCTCGCGTTACATTTTCTGGACGTGGGGCAGGGCGACGCCGCGGCGATCCGGACGCCGGCCGGGCACTGGATCCTGGTGGACGCCGGCCCCGCGGGCGAAGGCGCGGACGCGGGGCGAAGGGTGGTGGCGCCGTTTCTCCAGCGGCAGGGTGCCCGCTCCCTGACGCTCGCGGTGGTCTCCCACGCCCATGCCGATCACCTCGGCGGCCTGCCGTCCGTGATGGCGCGCCTCCCGACGGGCCTGGTCATCGAGCCCGGCGCCGACGTGGCCGACTCGCGATACACCCGCTTCCTGGACCGGCTGCTCGCCGACGGCGTTCCCTGGCACCCGGCACGAGCCGGTGACCGATTCGAGCTCGACGGCGTCCGCGCGACGGTCCTCCATCCGGTGCCCGGCTGGGCGGGATGGGGCGAGGACGTCAACGAGGACTCGCTCGTGCTGCTGGTCGAGTACGGCGACTTCCAGGCGCTCTTCGCCGGCGACGCCGGCTTCCCTGCCGAAGTCGGCGATGCTCGGCCGGCTCCGGACGGTGGACCTGCTCAAGGTGGGGCACCATGGGAGCCGCGGCAGCACCGGCGACGACTGGCTCGCCGCGCTCGCGCCGGCGGTGGCGGTGATCTCGCTGGGCCGGAACGACTATGGCCATCCCGCGCCGGCCACGCTGGCGCGCCTCCAGGCGCATGGGGTGGCGGTGCACCGAACCGATCGCGAGGGGACGGTCACGGTCGTCACCGACGGCCGGCGCATGACGGTGACAATCGAACGCGGGGACCACGAGCTACGACGTGCGATGAGGGCTGACTCACAGACACCCGGGGGCTTCGTGCAGACGTCGGTCACGACCATCGAGCGGTTCATTCTCGACCAGGAAGACCGCTACCCCGAGGCCACCGGGGAGCTGTCCAATCTGCTGTACGACATCGCGCTGGCGGCCAAGATCATCGCCGCGGCCATCCGACGAGCCGGGCTCGTCAACATCCTGGGGAAGCAAGGCTCCGAGAACGTCCAGGGCGAGCAACAGCAGAAGCTGGACGTGCTGGCGAACGAGACGATCAAGAATTGCCTGAAGCACACCGGCCGGGTGTGCGTCATGGGATCGGAGGAAGACGAAGACATCATCCCGGTCCCTCCCGAAAGCGCGGTCGGCAAGTACGCGGTTCTCTTCGATCCCCTCGACGGCTCCTCCAACATCGACGTCAACTCCGCCGTCGGCACGATCTTCAGCATTCACCGGCGGCTGAGCATGGAAGGCCGAGGCACGGTGGCGGACGTGCTGCAGCCCGGCTGCCATCAGGTCACGGCCGGCTACGTGATGTACGGCTCGAGCACGATGCTGGTCTACACCACCGGTCAGGGCGTGCACGGCTTCACGCTCGATCCGACGATCGGCGAGTTCCTGCTGTCGCACGAGCGGATCGTGACGCCGCGGGTCGGGACCTACTACAGCGTCAACGAGAGCAACTTCGGCCGGTGGGACCGGGCGGTGCAGGCGGCGGTGCGCGGTCTCAAGGGCGACATCCCCGACGGGGTGAAGCCCAAGAACAGCCGCTACATCGGATCGCTGGTGGCGGACTTCCACCGGAACCTCATCAACGGCGGCGTGTTCCTGTATCCGGCCGATTCCAAGAACACGAACGGCAAGCTGCGCCTGCTGTACGAGGCCAGCCCGATGGCGTTCATCGCCGAGCAGGCGGAAGGCAGCGCCACCGACGGCGTCAACCGGATTCTCGACATCGTGCCCGACAGCCTCCATCAGCGTACGCCGCTCGTCATCGGGAGCCGGGAGGACGTGGGCTTCGTGGCCGACACGATCCGCCGCGTGAGCAGCTCCGAGCGCGTGAGCGGCGCCGTCTCGCAGCCTGCCCTGTGACCACGTCGGTCTACGGCCCCGGCGACTGGGCCGGCGATCCGGCGCGGGACCTCGGCCAGCCCGGGAGACTTTCCCTTCACCCGCGGCGTCTACCCCAACATGTACGCCGGCCGGCTCTGGACCATGCGCCAGTACGCCGGGTTCGGCACCGCGCAGGAGACCAACGGCCGGTTCCGGCAGCTCCTGGCCGCGGGGCAGATGGGGCTGTCGACCGCGTTCGACCTGCCGACGCAGATGGGCTACGACTCCGACCATCCGATGGCGCAGGGCGAGGTGGGCCGGGTGGGGGTCGCCATCGACACGGTCGACGACCTGGCCGACCTCTTCCGCGCGATCCCGCTCGACCAGGTCTCGAGCTCGATGACGATCAACGCCACCGCGGCGATCCTGCTGGCCATGTACGTCGTGGTCGGGGAGGAGCAGGGCGTCCCGCGCGCCGCGCTCACCGGCACGGTGCAGAACGACGTGCTCAAGGAGTACATCGCGCGGGGGACGTACATCTATCCGGCGGAGCCGTCGCTCCGGCTGGTGGCCGACATCTTCCGCTTCGTGCGCGACGAAGGCATGAGCTTCAACCCGATCTCGATCAGCGGCTACCACATGCGCGAGGCGGGCGCCACGGCGGTGCAGGAGGTCGGGTTCACGCTCGCCAACGCGCTCGAGTATGTGCGGGTCGCGGTGGAGGCGGGGCTCGCGATCGACAGCTTCGGGCCCCGGCTGTCGTTCTTCTTCGCGAGCCACAACGATCTGTTCGAGGAGACCGCCAAGTTCCGGGCGGCGCGCCGGCTCTGGGCGCGGCTGGTTCGCGAGCGCTTCGGCGCGGGCGACGCGACCGCGCGGCTCCGGTTCCATACGCAGACCGGCGGGGTCACCCTCCAGGCCCAGCAGCCGCTCGCCAACGTCGTCCGGGTGACCGTGCAGGCGCTGGCGGCCGTGCTGGGCGGCACGCAGTCACTCCACACCAACGGCTACGACGAGGCCCTGGCGCTGCCGACCACCGAGTCGGCGACGCTCGCGCTCCGGACGCAGCAGGTGATCGGGTACGAGAGCGGCGTGGCCAAGGTCGTCGATCCACTCGGGGGCAGCTACTACGTCGAGAGCCTGACGGATGCCATCGAGGCGGGAGCGCGGGCGCTCATCGAGGAGGTGGATGCCCTCGGCGGCGCGGCACGCGCCATCGAGCTCGGCTTCTTTCAGGAGGCCATCGCCCGGAGCGCGTACGAGATCCAGAAGGCGCAGGAGTCGGGCGAGATGGTCGTGGTCGGCGTCAACCGGTTCACCGACGGCTCGCCGCCGCCGGCCATCGAGGCCCCCGACTTCTCGGCCCTCGAGGCCCAGCAGCGCGCGCGCCTGGCCGAGTCCCGCCGCCGCCGCGACCAGTCCCGTGTCACCGACACCCTCGCCACCCTCCGCGCCGCCGCGGCCGGCACCACCCCGCTCATGCCCCCATCCTCGACGCCGTCCGCGCCCGGGCCACGCTCGGGGAGATCAGCGACACTCTGCGGGACGTGTGGGGCGTCTATCGGCCGGCGTGATATGGACTGCGATTGCGGCGTCCCGGTTGGGCTGGAGTCGGGGCGCGTGGCATGGTTCGGCAATGATTCACCACGAAGGCACGAAGGGCACGAAGGACACGAAGGCCTTCGCGTTGGGGGTCTCTCAGGCGGTCCTCGGGGCAGCGCATCGAGGTACACCGGGAGCTGGGGCCGGGTCTGCTCGAATCCGTGTACGAGATGGCCTTATGCCGCGAGCTGTGGATCCGGCAGCTGAGGGTGGAGCGTCAAGTACCAGTCGACGTCGTCTACAAGGGCTCGGAACTGGATTGCCAGATCCGTATCGATGTGCTCGTCGAATCCTCCGTCATCGTGGAAGTCAAAGCCGTAGAGAAGCTCGCCCCGATCCACCGCGCCCAACTCCTCACCTACCTCAAGCTCACCGGCCTACAGCGTTGGCCTCCTGCTCAACTTCAACACGGTACTCCTCAAGCACGGCATGCGACGCATCCTGAACGGCTGAGGAGTCCTTCGTGGCCTTCGTGCCTTCGTGGTGAACAGAGCACCGGCGCCACCACATGAACCACGCACCGGAGGTGAATCGGAGTGCCCGCCGACTTGAGGACCCCGCCCCGGCAGGCTAAGTTTAGCCGCTGATTTCGTTTACCCCCAGCGAGCGTCCATGCCGACCTATGAGTACGAGTGCCCCGAGGGGCACCGCTTCGAGAAGTTCCAGAAGATGACCGACAAGCCGCGGGCCAAGTGCCCGACCTGCGGCAAGGCGGCCACGCGGAAGATCTCGGGCGGCGCCGCGCTCGTGTTCAAGGGGACCGGCTTCTACATCACCGACTACGGCAAGGACGGCAAGGGCCCGCGGAAGGCGGAGTCCGACAAGCCGGCCGCCGAGACGAAGTCCGAGCCCGCCAAGGCGGACGCCAAGCCCGCCGCCAAGAGCGAAACGAAGGCCGAATCCAAGCCGGCCAAGAAGGCCGCCTCCGAGTGAGCGACGCGCTTCGCGCCGAGCTGGCGAGGGTGGCCTCGCGACTCGGTGCCGACGGTGTGGAGTTCGTGCTCGAGCGGCCCCGCGACGCCGGCCACGGCGACCTGGCGACCAACCTCGCCATGGTGCTCGCCAAGCGCGAGCGCGCCAATCCCCGGAAGACGGCCGAGCGCGTGCTCGAGGAGCTCCAGGTCTCCTCGGCACTCGTGGCGCGCACGGAGATCGCGGGCCCCGGCTTCATCAACTTCTGGCTGGCGCAGGACCAGCTCGTGTCGGCCCACCGGGCCATCCTCGAGCAGGGCGCCGCCTATGGCCGAAGCACCGCCGACGCCGTGCTCGACGTCAACGTCGAGTTCGTCTCCGCCAATCCCACCGGGCCACTGCACGTCGGCCACGGCCGCGGCGCCGCGCTCGGCGACGCCATCGCCGCGCTGCTCGAGTGGACCGGCCACCGCGTCACCCGCGAGTTCTACATCAACGACGCCGGCGTCCAGATCGACCGGCTGGCGCAGAGCCTCTGGGCCCGCGTGCGGGAGCTGGCCGGCCATCAGGCGGCGATCCCCGAGGGCGGGTACCACGGCGAATACCTCAAGGAGAGCGCCCGCGAGGTGCTCGACCTCGAGGGGCCGGGCTTCGCCGACCTGCCGGAGGAGGAGGGCGTGCGGCGCAGTCGCGCCGTCGCGCTCCGGATGCAGCGCGTCGAGCAGGATCGCGACCTCGCCGACTTCGGCGTCCGGTTCGACGTCATGTCCTCCGAGCAGATGATCTACGACTCCGGCCGGGTGGAGCGCGCGCTCAAGCTGCTGCACGAGCGCGGCCTCACCTTCGAGGCCGACGGCGCGCTCTGGCTCCGCACCACGGATTTCGGCGACGACAAGGACCGCGTCCTCCGGAAGAGCGACGGCAGCTTCACCTACCTCGTGCCCGACATCGCGTACCACATCGACAAGCACGATCGCGGCTTCGACCGCGTGATCGACGTCTGGGGCGCGGATCATCACGGCTACATCCCTCGGATGCGCGCCGTGCTCGAGGCCCTCGGCTACCCGCCGGAGTTCTTCGACGTCGCCCTGGTGCAGCTGGTGAAGGTGGTGCGCGGCGGAGAAGAGGTGAAGATGTCGAAGCGAAGCGGCGAGTTCGTCACGCTGCGCGACCTGTACGAGGAGGTCGGCGTCGATGCCGCGCGCTACTTCTTCCTGATGCGGAAGGGGGCGAGCCCGCTCGACTTCGACCTCGACCTCGCCAAGCGCCAGACCGACGAGAACCCGGTGTTCTACGTCCAGATGGCGCACGCCCGCCTGAGCGGGATCTTCCGCACGGCCGAGCGTGCGCCCGAAAGCGTGGGCGGCGCCCTCGACCTGGCCGCGCTCCCGGCAGCGCAGGACGCCGAGCTGCTCAAGAAGATGGTGACCTTTCCCGAGATCGTGGAGAAGGCCGCGCGCGATCGCGAGCCGCACCGCATCACCGTCTTCCTCCACGAGTATGCCACCGTGGTCCACTCGTGGTATCACCACACGCGGGCGGTCGGCGCGCCCGAAGGCCCGGCCACCGAGCAGGCCCGCCTGCTGCTCGCCCGCGCCGCCCGCATCGTCCTGGCCAACGCCCTCGCCCTGCTGGGCCTCACCGCTCCCGACCGGATGTGACCGGATGACCCTTCTCGTCGTCGGCAGCGTCGCGCTCGACTCCATCTTCACGCCCTTCGGCGAGACCGCCGACGCGCTGGGTGGCTCCGCCGTGTACTTCAGCGTGGCCGGATCGCTGCTGCATCCCGTGCAGGTCGTCGGTGTCGTCGGCAGCGACTATCCGGTGGCCGAGCTCGAGCGGCTCGCCCCGCGCGGCATCGACTGGAGCGGCGTGGAGCACGCCGCCGGCGAGAGCTTCCGCTGGAAGGGGAAGTACTCCTACGACCTTCAGAGCCGGGAGACGCTCGAGACCCGGCTCGGCGTGTTCGCCGACTTCCAGCCCAAGCTGCCCGAGGCCTTCCGGTCGGCGGAGTTTCTGTTCCTGGGCAACATCGATCCCGAGCTCCAGCTCGGGGTCCTGAGCCAGGTGCGCAAGCCCAAGCTCGTCGTGTGCGACACGATGAACTACTGGATCCAGAGCAAGAAGGCCGCAGCTCCTCGACCTGCTGAGCCGGGTGGACCTGCTGATGGTCAACGACGGCGAGGCCCGCGAGCTGAGCGGCGACTGGAACATCCACCGTGCGGGGCGCTGGATCCTGGCGCACGGACCCAAGCGCGTGGTGATCAAGCAGGGCGAGCACGGGGCGCTGCTGATCGAGCCCACCCGCACCTTCTACGTGCCGGCCTTTCCGCTCGAGAACGTGTTCGATCCCACCGGCGCGGGCGACGCGTTCGCGGGCGGGTTCATGGCGTATCTCGCCCGCAGCGGGTCGGTCTCGGAGGACAACATCCGCCGCGCGATGGTCGTGGGCGCCACCATGGGCTCCTACGCGGTCGAGCAGTTCGGCATCCGCGGCTTCGAGACCGTCACCCTGGCCGACGTCTGGACGCGGGTGAAGGCCTTTGCCGACCTCACGCACGTGAGCCTCGCCGAGGAGCTGGCGTGACGTCGGCCGGCGAGTACGCGGCTGCCGGGGTCGACCTGGCGAGCGCGGACGAGGCGAAGGCCCGGATCGCCGTGGCGGTGGCCGGGACCCGGACCGCGCTCTCGGTGGGCAAGGTGGGAGCGTTCGGCGGGATGGTGCGGGTGCCGGCCGGAATGCGCAGGCCGGCGCTGGTGCTCAGCACGGACGGCGTCGGCACCAAGGTCATGGTGGCGCTCCAGGCCGGACGCTTCGACACCGTGGGCGAGGACCTCGTCAACCACAGCGTCAACGACATCCTGGTCCACGGCGCGACGCCGATCGCGTTCATGGACTACATCGCGGGCTCGGGGCTCACGGTCGAGCAGATCGCCGGCCTGGTCGAGGGGATCGCGCGCGGGTGCCGGGCGCACGCCATGGCGCTCGCCGGCGGCGAGACGGCGCAGATGCCGGGACTGTACCAGCCGGGCACCTACGATCTCGCAGGGACCATCATCGGCGTCGTCGAGGAGGACGAGGCGCTGCACGGCGACGCCGTCGTGCCGGGCGACGTGCTGCTCGGGCTACGCGTCCACCGGGCTGCACACGAACGGCTACACGCTCGCCCGCCGCATCGTCTTCGACCGGATGAAGCTCGGCCTCGGCGACCCGCTCGGCGCGACCGGCCGCACGCGTCGCCGATGCGCTCCTCGCGGTGCACCAGAGCTACGCGGCGAGCGTGCGGCCCGTCCTCCGCCGGATGCACGCGCTGGCGCACATCACCGGCGGCGGCATCCCCGGCAACCTGGTGCGCGATCCTGCCCGCGGACTGCGAGGCGATCGTCGATCCGTCGTCCTGGGAGCTGCCGCCGCTGTTCGCCGCGCTGCAGCAGGGCGGGCCGGATCTCCACCGACGAGATGCGCGAGGTCTTCAACCTCGGCGTCGGGCTCATCGCCGTGCTGCCGGCGGACGCCGTGGCCGCCGCCCAGGCGGCGGCCGCGCGCGGCCGGCGTCGCCACCTGGCCGATGGGCGAGATCCGCCGAGGCAGCCCGGCGGTGCGGTTCGCCCGTCCCTGACGGCGCCGGCAGCATGCGCGGAACCGTGACCGAGCAGGACGCGATGACGCCGCGCGCTCGAGCTCGCGTGGCGGGGCTGGGGCCGCGTGCAGCCCAACCCGCTCGTCGGCGCCGTGGTCCTGGCCGGCGGCGAGATCGTGGGCGAGGGGTGGCACGCCGAGTTCGGCGAGCGGCACGCCGAGCCCATGGCGCTGGCCGCGGCCGGCGAGCGCGCCCGCGGAGCCACGCATGGTCTGCACCCTCGAGCCGTGCAATCACCACGGCAAGCAGCCGCCATGTACGGAGGCGCTGCTCGCCGCCGGGGTGCGGCGAGTGGTGGCGGCGATCGCGGATCCCGATCCGGTGGCCACCGGCGGCGCCGCGCGGCTCCGCGCGGCGGGAGTCGACGTGGAGCTCGGCCTCCTCGCCGATGAGGCCGCGGCCCAGAACGCCATCTTCCTCCACACCCAGCGCGACCATTCGCGTCCCTATGTCGCACTCAAGCTCGCGACCACGATCGACGGCCGGATCGCCGACGCCAACGGCCATTCGCGCTGGCTGTCGGCGCAGCCCGCGCGGGATTTCGTGCAGTGGCTTCGCGCGGGCTTCGACGCGATCGCGGTCGGCGGCGTGACCGCCCGGGCCGACGATCCCTCGCTCACCGTGCGCGGTCCCCTGGTGCCGCGGGTGACGCCCCGCCGGATCGTGTTCGCCGCCGATGGCGACGTGCCACCGTCGCTCCGCCTGGTCCGCACGGCGCGCGAGACGCCGACCATGGTCGTCGCGTCGGCGCTCGCCAAGCCGGAGCGGCTGGCGCCGCTCGAGGCCGCGGGCGTCGGCCTCGTGCGCGCACCGGAGCCTGGTCGAGGCGCTCTGCGCGCTGCGCGAGGATGGCGTGACCTCGCTGCTGGTGGAGGGCGGGGGACGGCTGGCCGGGGCGCTGCTCGCCGAAGGACTGGTGGACCGGTACTACTGGGTGCAGACGCCGCTCTGGCTCGGCGCCGAGCGCGGTGCCCGCCGTCGCCGGCCTCCCGACGACGCCGCTCGACAAGGCCGCGCGCTGGCGCGTCACCGACCGCCGCGCGCTGGGCGACGACACGCTGCTCGTGCTGGACCGGCCCTGATGTTCACCGGCATCGTCACCGCCATCGGCCAGGTGCGCCGCCGCGTCGCGGGCGAGAGCGGGCTCGAGCTCACGATCACCTGTCCCTATGAAGGGCTCGTGCCGGGCGAGAGCATCGCGGTGGACGGGGCCTGCCTGACGGCCCAGTCGGTGGCTTCGGGCGAGTTCACATCTCACATCATACGTACGTCGCTAGACCGAACCAATTTCAGCACTTACGAGGTCGGCCGGAAGCTGAATCTCGAGCGGGCGCTGCAGGTCGGCGACCGGCTCGGCGGGCACCTGGTGCAGGGCCACGTGGACGGCGTCGGCACGGTCGAGCGGGTGGCGACGCGGGAGGACGCGCGGCTGCTCGACCTCCGGGTGCCCGAGGAGGTGGCCCGGGTCTCGGTCCCGCTCGGCTCGATCACGGTCGATGGCGTGAGCCTCACCGTGAACGCGATTCCGGCCCCGGGCGTGATCCAGATCTCCCTGATTCCGTTTACCTTACAGCATACTACGCTGGGGGAGCGGCAGGCCGGGGATCGGGTCCACCTCGAGGCGGACACGATCGGCAAGTACGTGGCCCAGCTCCTTCGCGCCCGCGGCGATCTGGGAGCGTCATGAGCACCTTCGGCACCATCGAGCAGGCGATCGACGACCTGCGCAACGGCAAGATCATCATCGTGGCCGACGACGAGGACCGCGAGAACGAGGGCGACCTCGTCTGCGCGGCCGAGCTCGCGACGCCCGAGATGATCAACTTCATGACCCTGCACGGGCGCGGCCTCATCTGCCTCGCGCTCACCGGGCGAGCGCTGCGACCAGCTGGGCCTGCCGCAGATGACCGATCGGAACACCGAGGAGCTCTCGACCGCCTTCACGGTGAGCATCGACGCGGAGCGCCGCTTCGGCGTCACGACCGGTATCTCCGCCACCGACCGCGCCACCACGATCCACGTCGCCATCAATCCCGCCACCGTGCCGTCCGATCTCCGGCGGCCGGGCCACATCTTCCCGCTGCGCGCTCGCCCGGGCGGCGTGCTGCAGCGGGTAGGGCAGACCGAGGCCAGCGTGGACCTGGCGCGGCTCGCCGGGCTCGTGCCCGCCGGCGTCATCTGCGAGATCCTCAACCCCGACGGCTCGATGGCGCGGCGTCCGGAGCTGCAGACGATCGCGGAGCAGCACCACCTCACGTTCGTCACGGTCGCCCAGCTCGTGGCCTACCGGCTCCAGACCGAGCAGCTGGTCCACCGCGTCGCCGAGGCGCGGATCCCGACCGACTTCGGCGAGTTCACCATCATCGGCTACCAGAACGACGTGGACAAGGCGGAGCACATCGCGCTGGTGTTCGGCGAGGTGGCCGGCCAACCCGGCATCCTCGTTCGCATGCACTCGAAGTGCCTCACGGGCGACGTGTTCGGCTCGCAGCGCTGCGATTGCGGCCCGCAGCTCCACCGCGCCATGGAGATGGTGGCGCGGCGAGGGCCGCGGGGTCATCGTCTATCTCGACCAGGAAGGGCGGGGCATCGGCCTGCTCAACAAGCTCCGGGCCTATGCGCTGCAGGACGCCGGCGCCGACACGGTGCAGGCCAACGAGCGGCTGGGCTTCGCGCCCGACCTCCGCAACTACGGCATCGGCGCGCAGATCCTGCGCGACCTCGGGCTGAGCTCGATCCGGGTGATGACCAACAATCCGCGCAAGCTCGTCGGCCTCGAGGGCTACGGGCTCCAGATCGTGGAGCGGGTGCCGCTCGTCACCGACCCCAACCAGGAGAACCGCGGATACCTGCAGGTCAAGCGCGACAAGCTCGGCCACCTCCTCGCCCACTGACCGTGCCCGATTTCTCCTTTCGCCTCCGCGCCGTGGGGCGCGTGGCGATCCTCGCCAGCCGCTACAACGAGCTGATCACCAATCGGCTCCTCGAAGGCGCGCTCGCGTGCTGCGCGGAGGCGGGACTCGCGCGGGACGCGGTCGACGTCGTGTGGGTGCCGGGCGCGTTCGAGCTTCCCGTGGCGGCGGCCGCGGCCGCGGGCACCCGGCGCTATGCCTGCCTCGTGGCGCTCGGCGCGGTCATCCGGGGCGACACGCCGCACTTCGACTTCGTGGCCGGCGAGGCGGCACGCGGCCTCAACGCGGTGGCGGTGGCGCACGCGCTGCCGGTGGGGTTCGGCGTGCTCACGGTGGACACCATGCAGCAGGCGGTGGACCGGGCCGGCGGGAGCGCGGGCAACAAGGGGCACGAGGCCGCGGCCGCGGCACTCCAGGCCGCCGACGTCATCGCGCAGCTGCGGGCCGTGGTCGATGCTTAGAGCCGAGACCAAGAGCCGTGCCCGCGCACTCCAGCTGCTCTACGCCTGGGAGATGCAGGGCGCCCCGCCGGTGCCCGGCGTCGCGAGCGGCCTGTCCCGGCTGACCGGCCCGGAGCCCCGCATCCTCGATCGGGCCGAGGAGCTGGCGCAGGGGGTGATCGCCGACGTGGGCGCGATCGACGCCGAAGCCGCGCGGGCGAGCGAAAACTGGCGGATGAGCCGCATCGCCGTCGTCGAGCGCAACATCCTCCGGCTGGGAATCCTCGAGCTCCGGCTGGGGCAGGTGCCGCCCAAGGTGGCGATCGACGAGGCCGTGCGGCTGGCGCACTGGTTCGGCGGCGCGCGGGCGCCGGGCTTCGTGAACGGGGTCCTCGACGGAATCGCGCGGACGCTCGGCCGGCTGTGAATGCGCTCGTGGTCAACTGGCAGGACCGCGAGAACCCGCTGTCGGGTGGAGCCGAGATCCACTTGTTCGAGATCTTCGGCCGGCTGGCGGCGCGGGGGCATCGGGTGCGGCTCGTCTGCTCGGGCTGGCCCGGCGCGGCCCCGCGGACGACGCTCGATGGGATCGCGGTCGAGCGCACCGGCACCCGCAACAGCTTCGCGCTGCTCGGCCGCGGCGCCGTGCGCCGGGCGCTCCGGGCGGAGCCGGCCGACGTGGTCGTCGAGGACATCAACAAGCTGCCGCTCTTTCTCGCGGGAATGACCGATCGCCCGTTCTGCGCCATCGTGCCGCATCTCTTCGGCACGACCGCGTTCGAGGAGGCGCCCTGGCCGATGGCCGCCGCGGTCTGGGCGGCCGAGCGGCCGCTGGCGCGGGCCTACGCCCGCGCGGGGTTCCACGCCATCAGCGAGAGCACGCGCGACGACCTCGTCGCGCGGGGCGTGCCCGCCGCGCGGATCCGGGTGATCCATCCGGGCGTCGACAGCGCCCGCTACACGCCGGACCCCGATGGCCGCCGCGCGGCCGCGCCGAGCTTCTTGTACGTTGGACGGTTGAAGCGTTATAAAGGAATCGGGTCCGCGCTCCGTGCCCTGGCGCTCGCCCGCGCGCGGCGGCCGGATCTCTCGCTGGACATCGCCGGCAGCGGCGACTACCGCGGCGAGCTCGAGCGGCTGACGGCGGAGCTGGGTCTCGCGAGCGCCGTGCGCTTTCACGGCTTCGTGACCGAGGCCGAGAAGATCGGCCTGCTCAGGCGGGCCTGGGCGAACGTGTTCCCGTCGCCCAAGGAAGGCTGGGGCATCACGGTGGTCGAGGCGGCCGCGTGCGGTACGCCCTCGATTGCCTCGGACAGTCCCGGCCTGCGCGACTCGGTGCGCCACGGCGAGACCGGATACCTGGTGCCACACGGGGACGTTGAGGGCCTGGCGGGCCGGATGCTGGAGCTTGCCGGCCGCGCCGGACCGCGTCGCCTCGCTCGGTGCCGCCGCGCGCCGCTTCGCCGAGGGCCTCACCTGGGATCGAACAGCGACCGACACGGAGCGACATCTCCGCGACATCATCGCCGGCTCGGGCGGCGCCTGAGCCAGGAGGAACGTGCCATGCAGACGACGATCACCGCCCGCCATTCCGAGATCTCCGAGGCGCTGCGCGAGCACGCCCTCGCGGTGATGGAGCGCCTGGGGGAGCTGGCCCACCGGCCGGTCGAGTCGGCCATCGTGTTCGACCGTGACGGCCTGCAGGCCACGGCCGAGCTCCGGCTGCACGCCTCGCGCGGCGAGCTGCTCGTGGCCCGGGGCGAGGGCGACGATCATCGCACGGCGCTCGACCGCGCCGAGGAGCGGCTCCGCCGCCAGCTCGACAAGGTCGCTCCCCGCTCGCGCCGCTCGCGCGACGCCGAGCCCAAGATCGGCTGATGCTCCGACTCCGCGACTTCGTCTCCCGCCGCGGCGAGCCGCTCCAGCTCGAGGCGCTGACCGGCGATCTCGGGCTGGACCGCCAGATGCCCGAGGCCGAGGTCGCGAGCCCGGGGCTGGCCCTCGCCGGCTACACCGGCCGCTTCGCTCCCAACCGGATCCACGTCTTCGGCGAGACCGAGATCACCTATCTCAACTCGCTCTCCGCCGAAGAGCGCCAGGCGACGCTGAACAAGTTCTTCGGCTTCGACCTCCCGTGCATCTTCGTGACCAAGGGGCAGGAGGTGCCGCCGGAGATGCTCGAGCTGGCCCGCGCGCGGAGCGTCCCCGTGTTCCGCTCGAAGCTCAAGACGGCCGAGTTCTACCGCCGCATCAAGCCGGTGGTCGAGGAGGCGTTCGCCCCCCGCACGACGCTGCACGGCTCGCTGGCCGACGTGTACGGCGTGGGGCTGCTCTTCATCGGCCGCTCGGGGATCGGGAAGAGCGAGTGCGTGCTCGACCTGGTCGAGCGCGGTCACCGCCTGGTGGCGGACGACGTGGTCCAGGTCACCCGCCGCGGCAACGACGTGCTGATCGGACGGGGTCACGAGCTGGCGGCGCACCACATGGAGATCCGCGGCATCGGGCTCATCGACATTCCCGCGCTGTTCGGCGTGCGCTCCGTGCGGCAGCAGAAGCGGATCGAGGTCGTGGTGCAGCTCGAGGACTGGGAGACGGCCAAGGACACCGACCGGACCGGGCTCGCGCGCGAGGAGACGATGATTCTCGACGTCGCCGTGCCACGCGTGGTGGTTCCGCTCAACCCGGGCAAGAACATCACGGTCATCTCGGAGGTGGTGGCGATGATGCATCTGCTCCGCTATTCCGGCGTGGACGTCGCGGCGGCGTTCAACGCCCGGCTCATCAAGCGGATGAAGGAGCAGCGCGGGGTCCGGGAGTATCTCCAGGAAGACTATGAGTGACGAGCTGCGGGGCGTGGTGGTGTGTCACGGGCGCCTCGCGGGCGCCCTGGTGGAGGCGGCCGAGCAGATCAGCGGAGTGACCGGCGCCCTGGTGGCGGTGTCGAACACGGGATGCGACCGGGGCGCGCTCGAGGAGCGGGTGGCCGAGGCGGTCGGCCCAGGGCCGGCCGTCGTCTTCGTCGACCTGGCGAGCGGCTCCTGCCTCTTCGCGGTGCTCAACCGGCTCCGCGCCAGCAACACCGCCAAGGCCGTGACCGGGGTGAACCTGGCCATGCTGGTGGACTTCGTGTTCCACCGCTCGCTCGCGCTCGACGAGGCGGCGGCGCGGGCGGCGATCGCGGGCGAGAAGGCGATCCGGGTTCCCTGATGCCGATCGTGCTCTGCCGGGTGGACGACCGACTCGTGCACGGCCAGGTCGTGATCGGCTGGGGACGGCCGCTCGGCGTCGAGTTCATCGTGCTGGTGGACGAGGGCGTGTCGGCGAGCCCGTGGGAGCAGGACCTCTACCGCATGGCGGTGCCGCCCGAGATCGAGATCCGGTTCGCCACCGTGGCGGAGGCTTCGGCGGAGCTGGCCGCGTGGCAGGCGGGCACGCGCCGCGGCCTGCTCCTCACCGGCGATCTCGACACCATGGCGGCGCTCCACCGGGCGAACCCCGCGGTGGTGCACCGGATCAACCTCGGCGGCGTGCACCATCGGCCGGGCCGGCGCGAGCGGCTGCCGTACCTCTACCTCACCGACGAGGAGCTGCGCGGGCTGGTCGCGCTGTCGGCGGACGGCGCGGAGGTGACCGCGCAGGACCTGCCCACGTCGGCACCGGTCGCGCTCCGGGCGCTGACATGATCGAGCTCGCGCCGCACACGATCGTCCTGCTCGTCCTTTGGGGCACCGTGGTCGCGCTCGATCTGGTGAGCGTGCCGCAGGCGATGCTCTCGCGTCCGCTCGTCGCCGGCACGGTCGCGGGCTGGCTCGTCGGCGACGTGGAGGCCGGGCTCCGGGTCGGCGTCGTGCTGGAGCTCTTCGCGCTGGACGTGCTCCCCATCGGCGCGGTGCGGTATCCGGACTACGGGCCGGCCACCGTCGCGGCCGTGGCGCTCGCGGCGGGCGCGCCGTGGGAGCTGGGGCTCGGGCTCAGCGTCGGCCTGGCGCTGGTGCTCGCGGCGCTGGGCGGGTGGAGCCTGCAGACGGTGCGGCGCTGGAATGCGCTCTCGATCCAACACCGCGCGGCGGCGCTCGCCGCCGGCGAGAGCCGGCGCGATCCGTCGTCTGCAGTACGCCGGGCTCGCTCCGCGACGCGGGGCGGGGCGCGCTGCTCACCGTCCTCGGCCTGGTCGGCGCATGGGCGCTCGGGCGCTGGGCCGTGCTCGACCGCGAGACCGCCGTCGGCCTCACGCTGGTGGCCATCGGCGCCGGCCTCTCGGCGGTGGCCGGCGGGGCGGTGCGGAGCGCGGGCCGAGGGGCCCGGCTCAGGTGGCTCGTGGCCGGCGCTGTTGCCGGCACCGTGCTGGCGGTGCTCCGATGACCGGCGGCTGGCGCGCGCTGCTCCGGCTGCTCGCGGTGCAGGGGACCTGGAATTACGAGCGGATGCTCGGCGTCGGGATGGGCTACGCCGCGGAGCCGCTCCTGGAGGATCTCAAGACGGTCGACCCGGTGCGTCACGGGGAGGCGGTCGTGCGGTCGGCGGAGTTCTTCAACTGCAATCCCAACCTGGCCGGACTGGCGCTCGGGGCCACGGCGCGAGCGGAGTACGAGGCGGTGCCCGGCGCGCAGATCGCGCGGCTCCGCACCGCGCTCTGCAGCCCGCTCGGCGCCATGGGCGACGAGCTGTTCTGGGCGGGGCTCGTTCCGGCGCTCGCCGGCCTGGCGCTGGCGGCCGTCGTGCTGGGCGCCGGCTGGTGGGCGGTGCTCGGTCTGCTGGTTGCCTACAACCTGGTGCGGGCCGGAACCGCCGTGTGGGCGCTGCAGCACGGGGTTCGACGCGGGCATGCGCGTCGGGACGGCGATCGGCGCCTCGTGGCTGCCGCGCGCCGTGACGCGCATCGGTCCGGTGGCGGGGGCGAGCATCGGGCTCGCGATTCCGCTGGTGGCCGGGTGGTATCTACGCGGCTTTGGCTGGGCCGGCGCCATCGGGTCGCTGGCCGTGGCCGCGGTCGGGGCGTCGGTGTCCCGGTGGTTCGGCCCCTCCCTGACGAGCGTGCGCTTCGCGCTGCTCGCCATGGCGCTCCTTCTCTTCTTCCGCTGGGTGGGACTGTGATCGAGCGGGAGGCCACCATCGTGAACCAGGAAGGGCTCCACGCCCGCCCCGCCGCGCGCATCGTGCGCCTGGCGAACAGCTTCGCGGCCGATATCGAGCTGGCGAAGGACGGCCTGGCGGTGAACGGCAAGAGCATCATGGGCGTCATGATGCTCGCGGCCGAGCACGGAAGCTCGATCCTCATCCGCGCCAACGGCCCCGACGCCGAGCAGGCCGTGCAGGCGCTCGCCGAGCTCGTGGCGAGCGGGTTCGGGGAGACGATGACGATGACCCGCTCGCTCCGTGGCATCGGCGTCTCTCCCGGCGTGGCCTGCGCGCCGGCGTTCGTCGTGCGCTGGGACTTCCCCAATGTCCCCGACCGCGCGGTCAAGCCGGAGCACGTCGAGCTCGAGGTGCGCCGGCTGCGCGAAGCGGTGGACTACGTCGTGAGCCACCTGAACGATCTCGGCCAGCGCGTGCTGCAGCGCGCGGGCCCGGAGGAGTCCCGCATCTTCGACGCGCAGATCATGATGGCGCAGGACGAGGATTTCCTGGGCTCGGTCGAGACGCTCATCCGGAAGAACACGCTGAGCGCCGAGACGGCCTACGAGTTCAAGGCGCTCGAGCTCCGGAACCTGTGGTCCGGCGCCGCTCGGCTCCGCGAGCGGCTGGCCGACCTCCATGCGATCCAGCTCCGGATGATCAACCGGCTGATGGGCAGCGCGGGCCCGGAGCTCTGGTCGGTGCCCGCGGACGAGCAGGTCATCGTCGTCGCGCACGAGCTCTCGCCCGGGCTGACCGTGCAGCTCGATCGCGAGCACGTCGTCGGGCTCATCAGCGAGGAGGGCACCAGGACGGCGCACGCCGCCATCCTGGCCCACTCGCTGGGCATTCCGGCCGTCATGGGCGCGGTGGGCGCCATGGCCGCGATCCCGCCGGGGATGATGGTGCTGCTCGACGGGCAGAGCGGCAGCATCGTCCTCGATCCCACCCGCGACGAGCTCGAGGAGGCCAAGACCCAGGTCAGCCGGCGGCACAAGCTGGAGCTGCAGCTCGAGGCCGTGGTCGAGTCGCCCGCCGTCACGCCCGGCGGCCAGCCGATCCTGCTCATGGGCAACGTCGATCTGCCCGAGGAGATCGAGAGCGCGGTCCGCATGGGCGCCCAGGGTGTCGGGCTGCTCCGCACCGAGTTCCTGCTCACCGGCCGCGCGGCGCTCCCCACCGAGACCGAGCAGGCCGACTATTTCCGCCGTGTCGCCACCGCGTTCCACGGGCACACGGTCATCATCCGCTCCTACGATCTCGGTGGCGACAAGTTCCCGGTGGCGTTCAAGGCACCGGCGGAGGCCAACCCATTTCTCGGCTGGCGCTCCATCCGCGTCTGCCTCGACGAGCCCGACGTGTTCCGGCCCCAGGTGCGGGCGGTGCTCCGGGCGGCGCTCGGCCGCGACGTCCAGCTCATGCTGCCGCTGGTCACGCTGGTGGAGGAAGTGGAGATGGCGCGGGAGATCGTGCTGGAGGAGGGCGCAGGCGCTCCTGCGCGAGGGCATCCAGGCGGCGGAGTCGGTGCCGGTGGGTGTCATGATCGAGACCCCGGCCGCGGTGCTGATCGCCGACCGGCTGGCGGAGGTGAGCGCGTTCTTCAGCATCGGCACCAACGATCTGACCCAGTACACCCTGGCGGTCGATCGCGGCAACGCGCGGCTCGCGGACCGGTTCACGCCCCATCATCCGTCGATCGTCCGGCAGCTCCACTCGGTGCTGCAGGTCGGGCGCTCGGCCGGAATTCCGGTCAGCGTGTGCGGCGAGATGGCCTCCGAGCCGCTCAGCGCGGTCCTGCTCCTCGGGCTCGGGATACGAGCGGCTGAGCGTCTCGCCGCCGGCGCTTCCGCTGGTCAAGTGGGTGGTGCGAACGGTGCCGGAGCCGGCGGCTGCGCGCGCGGCCGAATCCGCGCTCGCGGCCGCCAGCGCGGCGGATGTGACCGAGACGCTCCGGAGCGTGGTCGGCGAATACATCGACGTCCGGCTCCTGGACCCGGGCTCGGCGTTGCCCGGGCGCGGACGGGTCGCTACCTTGCCACCCGTCAAGCGTCTGTAACTCGCGCTCTAGAACACACTTCACTTCAGCAACGGACCAGGAACTGATGGCCGCACCCAAGCGTCACGTCTTCACATCCGAATCGGTCACCGAGGGCCACCCCGACAAGGTCGCCGACCAGATCAGCGACGCGGTCCTCGACGCCATCCTCGCGCGGGATCCGGCGGGCCGCGTCGCGTGTGAGACCCTGGTGACCACCGGGATGGCGGTCGTCGCGGGCGAGATCACCACCAAGACCTACGTCAACATTCCCGATCTGGTCCGCCAGACGGTGGAGAACATCGGGTACACCGACGCCACCTACGGCATGGACGGCCGCACCTGCGCGGTGCTCACGTCGATCGACCGGCAGTCGCCCGACATCGCGATGGGCGTGGATTCGGACGGCGAGAAGGTGCAGGGCGCGGGCGACCAGGGGATGATGTTCGGCTACGCCACGAGCGAGACCCGCGAGCGCATGCCGATGCCGATCCTGCTGGCGCACCGGCTGGCGGAGCGGTTGGCGGCGGTGCGGAAAGGCACCGACGGCCCCCGGATCGACTGGCTCCGGCCCGACGGCAAGTCCCAGGTCTCGGTCGAGTACGAGGGCGATCGTCCGGTCGCGGTGCGCACCGTCGTGATCTCGACCCAGCACGCCGAGCGGAACGGCAGCCGGCAGCTGGCCTACAGCACCATCCGGGAAGGCGTGATCGAGGAAGTCATCAAGCCGGTGCTGGAGAAGGCCGGTCTCGATGGCGGGCGGACCAAGTTCCTCGTCAACCCCACGGGCCGGTTCGTGATCGGCGGCCCCCATGGCGACGCGGGCCTCACCGGACGGAAGATCATCGTCGACACCTACGGCGGCATGGCGCGCCACGGCGGCGGGGCGTTCAGCGGGAAGGACCCGTCGAAGGTCGACCGCTCGGCGGCGTACGCCACGCGCTGGGTGGCGAAGAACATCGTCGAGGCCAAGCTGGCGCGGCGGTGCGAGGTGCAGATCGCCTACGCCATCGGCGTGGCCCGGCCGGTCTCGATCATGGTCCAGACGTTCGGCACCGGCGTCATGCCCGACGAGCGGCTCGAGAAGATCGTCGACGAGGTCTTCGATCTGACACCCCGCGGCATCATTGACGCTCTCAAGCTCAAGCGGCCAATTTACAGCCGGACGGCGGCCTACGGGCACTTCGGCCGCAAGCCGGTGAGCGGCGTCTACAAGGACAATGGGAAACAGCAGAAAGTCGACTTTTTCACCTGGGAACAGACCGACCGCGTGAAGGCACTGCTGTCGGCGGCCCGCTGATGAGGACACCCGAGCAGATGAGCGCACCCGCGACGATCGCCAAGTACGACATCAAGGACATTGCCCTCGCCGACGAGGGAAAGCGCCGCACCGAATGGTCGGAGCGCTCGATGCCGGTGCTCCGGCAGATCCGCGCCCGGTTCGCCAAGGAGCAGCCGCTCAAGGGTCAGAAGCTCTCGGCGTGCCTGCACGTGACGACCGAGACGGCCAACCTCATGAGCACGCTGCGGGCCGCCGGCGCCGAGATCGCGCTCTGCGCCTCCAACCCGCTCTCGACCCAGGACGACGTCGCGGCTCACCTCGTGCGCGATCACGGGGTCCACGTCTACGCCATCAAGGGCGAGGACCACGAGACCTACTACGGCCACATCGCCTCGGCGCTGGCGTTCGGTCCGGACATGACCCAGGACGACGGCGCGGATCTGGTGGGCTCGCTCCACATGATCTCGCTCAACCGGCTCGACGACCTCGCGCCGCCGATCCGGAAGTGGGTCGAGACCCTGAGCCAGGCGGAGCGGAAAGAGCTCGTCGCCCGGGTGCGGGGCTCGACCGAGGAGACCACCACCGGCGTGATCCGGCTCAAGGCGATGGCCAAGGAGGGGATCCTCCAGTTCCCGATCATCGCGGTCAACGACTCGAACACCAAGCACATGTTCGACAACCGCTACGGCACCGGGCAGAGCACGCTCGACGGCATCGTCCGGGCGACGAACCTCCTCCTGGCCGGCAGCACGGTCGTGGTGGCCGGCTACGGCTGGTGCGGCCGCGGCGTCGCGAGCCGGGCGCGCGGGGCGGGGGCGCACGTGGTGGTCACCGAGGTCGATCCACTGCCGGCCCTCGAGGCGCGGATGGACGGCTTCCACGTCATGCCGATGGCCGACGCCGCCGCGATCGGCGACTTGTTCGTCACGCTCACCGGCAACCTGCACGTCATCCGGCCCGAGCACTTCGCGAAGATGAAGGACGGCGCCATCGTCGCCAACTCGGGCCACTTCAACGTCGAGCTCGACCTCGACGGCCTCGGCAAGATCGCGAGCGAGCGGCGCGAGGTGCGGAACATGGTCGAGGAGTTCACGGTCAAGGGCAAGCGCATCATGGTGCTGGGCGAGGGCCGGCTGATCAACCTCGCCGCCGCCGAAGGCCATCCCGCGAGCGTGATGGACATGTCCTTCGCCAACCAGGCGCTCGCCGCCGAGATGATCGCGAAGGAGTGGAAGACGCTGGCCAAGGCCGTGCACCGGCTGCCGGTCGCGGTGGACCAGGAGATCGCCCGCCTCAAGCTGCAGACCATGGGCATCGGGATCGACACGCTCACGCCCGAGCAGGTGCAGTACCTGGCCAGCTGGGACGCGGGGACCTGAGGGCCGTCTCCGGGCGGAGTTGAGCCTCCGGCAGGCGTTTTTCACCACAGAGGCACAGAGGACACAGAGAACGACAGATAATTGGTCTCTGTGTCCTCTGTGTCTCTGTGGTGAAGGGGCCGCGGGGTGGTGAAGGTGTCGCGTGTGGTGCAAAGAATGGCGGTTGCGGCGTGGCATCCCCGCCCGGAGTTATGATTCAAGCATGATCGAAGTCACCGTGGCCCATCTGGGCCTCGACCGCACCACCAACACCCCCGTCGTCATCCTCCGGGAGAAGGACGGGTCGCGTGTGCTGCCCATCTGGATCGGGCCCGCGGAGGCGAGCGCCATCGCGATGGAGCTCCAGGGCATGAAGGCCCAGCGGCCACTCACCCACGACCTCCTCAAGCAGATCCTCGTGGGCCTGGGCGGCGATCTCCGGCGGGTGGTGATCAGCGCGGTCAAGGAGAACACCTACTTCGCCGAGCTGCTCATCCGGCGCGACGACCACGTCTTCCAGGTCGACGCGCGGCCGTCCGACAGCATCGCCCTCGCCCTGAGAATGCGCGCGCCCATCTTCACCAGCGATCAACTGCTCGATCAGAGCGGCGTCGAGGCCGACGAGCCGTCGCCGAACCCGTCGCTCGAGGCGGACAAGCTCAAGGAGTATCTCGAGCGCATGGATCCGCAGGACTTCGGGAAGTTCAATCCCTGAGCGGGGGATGTCCTCCTCCGTCACCCTGAGCGCAGCGAAGGGGGCATGCCTTGGGTGATGCCCCCTTCGCTGCGCTCAGGGTGACGATCGGTGTGGCGCTGGCCCTTGCCAGCGCGCCCGGTCTCCACGCCGTGCAGAGCCACGCCCCGCGCAAGGCAACCCCGCCCCCACCACCATCGTCGCCGGCCGCGTCGTCCTGCCCCGCGACGCGGACACCGTCCCGGTGCCCGGCGCCCGCGTGGTGCTCCACCGGGTCGGCCGCGACAGGCAGGGCCCGCTCGACTCCGCGATGGCCGACGCGTCGGGCCGCTTCCGTTTCCGCTTCCGGGCCGACACCGCGGCGATCTACCTGCTGAGCGCGCGCTGGGGCGACGTCGAGTACTTCTCTCCGCCGGTCCACACCAATCCCGCGCGGCCCGACACCGCGATGCGGCGTCGTCGTCTACGATACGTCCTCGACCGCGCCGATCGGGGTGGAGGCGCGCCACATCGTCGTGCCGCGCGCGGGGGCGGACGGGACCCGGTCGGTGCTCGACCTGATCGTGCTCCGGAACGACGGCCGCGTGGCGCGCGTGGCGCCCGATTCCTCGCGGCCCTCCTGGCGCCTCGTGCTGCCACCCGGCGCCGGCGACATGCAGGTGGGCGAGAGCGACCTCTCGCCCGACGCCATCGTGCGCGAGGGCGACACGGTCAATGTGCTGGCGCCGCTCGCACCGGGGCAGAAGCAGCTCTCGCTCGAGTACAGCGTCACGCCGGTCCGGGGGAGGCTCGAGTTCCCCGTCGGATCGGGCGGCCCGGTCAACCTCCTCGTGGAGGAGCGGAACGCGCGCGTGAGCGGCGGCACGCTCGCACTGGCCGACAGTCAGGTCATCGAGGGGCGGAGCTTCCGGCGCTACACGGGAAACGTCCCGGCGGGCGGGAGCGTCGTGCTCGCCGTCGGCGCCGCCGGCGCGGCCGCTGTCACCCGCCTCGCCCTGCCGGTGCTGGTGGGCGCCGTGGCGGTGATGCTGGCCGCGGCCGCGTGGTGGCTGCTCGGCCGCCCGTCCCGGCGGGCATCCGCGCTCCAGCCCGAGCAGCTGCTCGATGCCATCGCCGCGCTCGACGCGCACTATGCGGGACGCGAGGCCGAGACCGCCGCCGACGAGTGGGCGCGCTACGCGAGCGGAGCGGGCGCGGCTCAAGACGGAGCTTGAAGCGCGCTCTTGCGGCACGCGGCCGGTCCCCATACTCTTGAGCCGCAAGGCACAATCGAAATACGCGAATGGGGACGCTCGGAAACCGGTGCAATACCGGTGCGGCCCCGCCACTGTTACGGGCACGGCCTCTCAGGAGGACCGAACTCTTCGCTCATGACGCCACTGGGTAACCGGGAAGGCGAGCGAAGGCCCGAAGCCAGGAGACCTCTCCGTTCGCGCCACCAGTAATACCCTCGGGGGAGGGTTGGTGGCGTTGTCGACCGCGTCAGTTGCCGTCGCGCACCGCCTGTCTTCGACCCCGGGGATGGGCGGTTTCCATTTCCGGCATCCTGGCTCGATTCGGCGCGCTCGCGGCACTGCTGCTCTGGCAGGCCGCCTGCCGGCCGGCCGCGTCTCCGGCGGCCGGCACCCGCATCGTGGACGACGCGGGCGACACGGTCGTGGTCTCCGCGGCCGCGCGTCGCGTCGTCTCGCTCATTCCCGCCACGACCGAGCTGCTCTTCGCCATCGGCGCCGGTCCCGCCGTCGTCGGCCGCACCGCCTGGTGCGACTATCCGGCCGCCGCCGCCAGGGTGCCCGAACCTGGGCGACGGCATCGCGCCCAACGTCGAAGCCGTCCTCGCGAGCCGCCCCGACCTCGTCATCCTGTACAACTCCGCGCAGAATGCCGATATCGCCGCTCGCCTGCGCCGGCTCGGCATCGCGGCGCTCCGCCTCAACACCGATTCCCTTGGTGATGTCGACCGCGTCGGCCGGCTCCTCGGCCGCCTGACCGGCCACGCTGCGCGCCGCGGACTCGGTGGCGGCGGTGTTCGACACCGCGCTCGCGGCGGCGACGAGCGCCGGCGCCACCGCGCCGGCCCAAGGTGTTGCTGCTCGTCTGGGAGCAGCCCCCGATGACGATCGGTCGCGGGAGCTTCCTGAGCGAGCTGGTCGAGCGCGCGGGCGGGCGCAATCTCTTTGCGGACGTCACGTCGAGCGCGGGGACCGTGAGCATCGAGGCGGTCGCGTCGCGAGATCCGGACCTGATCCTCACGACCACCGCGGGCCCGGTGGGCTTCGCCGAGCGGCCCGAGTGGCGGACGGTCCGCGCCGTCCGCGAGCGGCGCTTCCTGCCGGTCAGCGGCTCGGAGTTCAACCGGCCCAGCCCTCGAGCGCCGGCCGCCATTCGTGAGCTCGCGCGCCTGCTGCGGGAGCGCGCCCTGATGCGGAAGCCCGCCTGATGCGCGT
The DNA here is from genome assembly GCA_963833905.1 of uncultured Gemmatimonadales bacterium. GTDB lineage: Bacteria > Gemmatimonadota > Gemmatimonadetes > Gemmatimonadales > GWC2-71-9 > CAVVWJ01. The sequence goes on from CAWHZQ010000003.1 coordinate 162,895, forward strand.
GGGTCTCTTCCTCCTCCCGGTGGCCGTCGGCCTCTGCCTGCTGGTGGGCCTGGCCGCGGGCACGGTCCCGCTCTCGCCGGCCGAGGTGTGGCACGGCCTCTGGCGGGCGAACGCGAGCGCGTCGGTCATCGTGCGCGACCTCCGCGCGCCGCGCGTGCTCCTCGCGTTCTTCGTCGGCGGGAGCCTCGCGGTGTGCGGCGCGGCGCTTCAGGCGATGATCCGGAATCCGCTGGCGGAGCCATACCTGCTCGGACTCTCCGGCGGTGCGGGGCTCGGCGCCGTGATCGCCATCGCTACCCGGGCGACGGGGCCGTGGGCCGTGCCGGTGGCCGCCTTCCTCGGTGCCTCCGCCGCCGTGGCGCTGGTCTACCGGCTGAGCCTCGTGGCCGGCCGGCGACTGGATCCGCGCGTGCTGCTGCTCTCGGGCGTCGTGGTGGGCTCGTTCGCCGGCGCACTCATGAGCGCCATCATGGTGCTGTCGCCCGCGGCCGGCATCCGGAACGCCTTCCTCTGGCTGCTCGGCGGGTTCGGCTCGGCGTCCTGGCAGTCGCTCGGCGTGTTCCTCGCCTACGCCGTCCTTCCGCTCGGCGTCATCGGCCTGAGTGCCAGGAGCCTCGACCTGCTGGCCCTCGGTGAGGAGCCGGCCCATCACCTGGGCGCGGATGTTCACCGCACGCGCCGCATGGTCTACCTCTGCACCGCGCTGCTCACGGCGGCGAGCGTTGCCACCTGCGGCATCATCGGGTTCGTCGGGTTGGTCGTCCCGCACGCCGTCCGCACCGTCGCCCGCCCGCTGCACCGCTCACTGCTGCCGCTGGTCTTCGTGGTCGGCGGGTCGTTCCTGGTGCTGTCCGACGTCGTCGCCCGCACGGTGGTGCGGCCGCTGGAGCTGCCGGTCGGCGTCATCACCGCGCTCGTGGGCGTGCCGCTCTTCGCCCTGCTGCTTCGGAGGACGCTCGCGTGATCCTCGAGGCGGAGAGCCTCACCGTGCGCTACCCGGCCACCGCGCGCCCCGCGCTCGACGGCGTGAGCTGCCGGGTGGGCGCGAACGAGCTCGTGGCCGTGGCCGGGCCCAACGGCAGCGGCAAGACCACGCTGGTCCGGGCGCTGTCGGGGCTGGTGCAGCCGGAGCACGGCGTGGTGCGCGTGCAGGCGCGGCCGCTGGCGGAGTGGGGACGGTCCGAGCTGGCCCGGGTCCTCGCGGTGGTGCCTCAGCGCGAGGAGATCGTGTTCCCGCTCCGGGTGGATGAAGCCGTCATGCTCGGTCGCTACGCGCGGCTCGGCTCGTTCGCGGCGCCGGGCGCGGCCGATCGGGCGGCGGTGCGGTCCGCCCTCGAGCGCTGCGACGCGGACACGCTCGCCGCGCGCTCGATCGACGCGCTCTCCGGCGGCGAGTGGCAGCGGGTCCGTCTGGCCCGCGCGCTGGCCCAGGAGCCGGCCGTCCTGGTGCTCGACGAGCCGACGGCATCGCTCGACGTGCGGCACGAGATGGAGCTGCTCGAGCTGATTCGGCGCCTGGTCGACCAGGGCCTCGCCGGTCTCGTGATCACCCACGAGCTCAACCTCGCCGCGCGCTACGCTGACCGAATCCTCCTGCTGAGCGAAGGCCGGGTCGTCGCCGAGGGCACGCCGCGGGAGGTGCTCGTGGAGGCGACGCTCAGCCGCGTCTTCGAGTGGCCGGTGGCGGTGACCACCTGGTCCGACGGGTCGCCGCAGGTGGTGCCGCTCCGACCGGGGGAGCGACAGGGGGTGCCCCTCCGGCCGGGAGAGCGACTCCCGTGAGCCGATCCGTTTTGGCGGTTGGTTTTCACCACAGAGGCACAGAGGGCACAGAGACGTGCCGAGGCCGGGGTGAGCAGCAACAACACCTTCTTGCTGTTCTCTGTGCCCTCTGTGCCTCTGTGGTGAATCTGATGCCCGTAAGCCACCGGCGTCTCGCCAGGCGAGTCGGGACGCCGCCAGCCGCATCTCACGCCCTGCTGGCGTTGCTGATTGGGTTCCTCGCCGCGCTTGTTCCCGCGCACGCGGCCGCACAGGGCCCCGCTCGCCTGCTCGGCCGCGTGGTTGACCTGATCACCCGGCAGCCGGTGGCGGGCGCCGAGATCCGCGCCGGCGAGCAGCAGGCGATCACCGGAAACGATGGGAGCTTCGTTCTCGGCAACGTCCCGCCGGGCCGGGTCGAGCTGCGGGTGCGGCGGATCGGCTACGCGCCCGCGCGGGAGGTGCTCGAGCTGTTGCCGGGCCTCGAGCGCCACGTGGGCGTGGCGCTCGAGCCGCTCCCGGTCCGGCTCGACAGTCTCACCGCCACGGCGGCCCCGGGAGGGATCGCGATCGCCGGGGCCGAGCTCGAGCGCCGGGGCGGTGATCTCGCGCGCGCGCTCGACGGATGGGAAGGCGTGGCCGTCCGGCGCGCCGGCAATGGGCCGGCCGCTCCTCAGGTGCGTGGCAGCGGGCCGGACGAGGTGCTCGTGCTGGTCGACGGGTTTCCGGTCAACGATCCGCTCACCGGGCGCGCCGACCTCAGCCGCATCTCGAGCCGGGAGGTCGAAGCCGTCACCCTTCTTCCCGGCGCCCAGACCGTCCGCGCCGGCAACCGCGCGGTCGGCGGCGTCCTCATGGTCGAGACCCGGCGCGATGTCCGTCCCGAGGGCTCCACCTGGACCGGCAGCCATGGCGCGCTCGGGCTCCGGCTCGGCGGTTCGACCGGGGCGCTCACGGCCAGCGCGTCGGCGGAGCGACAGGGGGCCGATTTCGCCTACACCGTGCCCGAGGTGCGCGGTGGCGGCGAGAGCGTGCGCCGGAACGCCGGCGGCGAGCAGTGGGCCGCGGGTATTACCCTCGCCGGACCGGTCGAGGTGGTGTTGCGGGGCAGTCTCTCGGACCGCGGCCTTCCGGGGACCACTACCAATCCGACCCTTCATGCACGCGCCCAGGATCGCTCGGTGCTGTTGGGTGCACGGACCTCGGGACGGCTCTATTCGAGCGCATCCCTGCAGTGGCTCGAGACGCGCGCGACCGATCCGGCGCCGCCCATTGGCGCGGCCTACGACGCCTACACCCACGGCGTCGGCGGCACGGCTGAGCTCGGCTACCGGGTGCCGCTGTCGGTCGCCGGATGGCGGGGCAGCGCGGCCGTCGCCGGGGAGGGCAGGGGCAACCGCTTCGCGGGCGACGGCATCCGCGCCGATGCCTCGTTCTCGCAGGCCGCCATCAAGCTCGATGCTCGCTTCGCGCCCGCCGCGCGCGTCGCCCTGGTCGGTGGCGCCGGCAGCCCGGCTCGACGTCTGGACCGGCTCGACCACACCGCGCGTGAGCGCCCGGATCGACGCGGGCTGGCAGCGCGGCGGCACCGCGTTGACGCTCGCCGTCGGCAGCGCGGTGACGCCGCCGGTGCTGGCCGATCTGTTCTTCCGGGAAGGCGTCGGCGTCCGGCTCAATCCCGATCTCCGGCCCGAGCGGGTCCGTTGGGAGGTGGAGGCGGGCCTTCGCCGCGAGCTCGGCGGCGGCTCGACGGTCGGCATCCGCGGCTTCGTCGGCCAGGTGGCGGACATGATCATCTGGGCGCCGGATTTCCGCTTCATCTGGAGCCCGCGGAACTTCGACGTGGTGCGGCGCGGCGGCGAGCTTTCGGTCGGCTGGCGCGCGCGCGCCAACCTTCGCGCCAGCGGCAGCGCGACGTACAGCGCCGTCACCTACGACATCCCCGGTGGCGCCCAGGTGCTCTATCGGCCTCGCGTCACCTACGACGCCTCCGTGGTCTGGTCGCCGGGGCCGTGGACCGCCGACCTGCGCTGGCACCGGATCGGCCGGCGCTTTCCCAACAGCGCGGGCACCAACCCGCGCCCGGCCTTCTCGCTCCTGGACGTCGGACTCGAGCGCCGGCTCGGCGCGGGCCTCGGGCTCCGCGGCGAGGTTCGCGATCTCACCGACCGGCGGGCCGAGTTTCTCGCCGCCTATCCGACGCCCGGACGAAGCGTCCTCCTCACTCTCACCCTGGTGGTTCCATGATGCGCAGGCACTCGTTCGCCGCCCTGGCCGTCACCGCGCTGGCCGTCACCGGCCTGGCACTGGGCTGCTCCGACACGAACGCACCGCTTCCCGATCCGGAGGAGGTCCTGCTGGCGGTGAACAGCACCGCCAACACGCTCAGCATCGTTCCAGTCGAGGCGCCGAGCTCGGCCGTGACGGTGCCGCTCGGCGGCACGACGCCCACGCCCACGGGCGTGTCCGCGCGCGAGGGCGTGGCCATCGTGCCGCTCGGCCTCGACAACGCGGTGGCCGTGGTGGACCTTCGCACCGCCACCGTGATGCGCACGATTCCCCTGCCCGAGAACTCGGGCGCGACCGGGTCGGCGATCGTGGACGACTCGATCGCCTACGTGGGGAATCCGAACATCAACACCGTCTCCCGGATCAACTACCTCACCGGTGCCACGTCCGAGGTGCCCGCCGGCGTTTACCCGTCGGGACTGATCTTCACCCGAGGCAAGGTGTTCGTGATCAACGCCAACCTCGACGACGACGTTCAGTCCGGCCGGGCCGAGCTGGCTCACGGTCATCGACCCGGCCATCAACGCGGGTGGCGCCGGGCGTCGACTCGATCGCGCTCACCGGCGAAGGCAACGCCGCGTTCGCGGCGGTGGGCTCCGACGGCCTGCTCTACGTCATGAGCACCGGCGACTATTTCTCCGGCGAAGGACGGCTCTCGGTGGTCGATCCCCTGGCTCGCACCGAGGTGGCCAGCTTTGCCGGCTTCGGTACCGGCCCCGGCAACGTGGCGGCGGACGCGGACGCCCGGATCTTCGTGAGCTCGTACAGCCAGGGCGTGATGGAGTTCAATCTCGACAGCAACAAGGTCGTCCGCGGGGCGGGGCACGGGCGTCGCCATCCCGAGTCGAACGCCACGGTCGCCGTGGACAGCAAGGGCCGCGTGTACGGAATCGAGACCGGCCCCTGCTCGGGCGGCCAGGTGGGAACGGCTCACGTGCTGGACGCGAAGCTCGAGGAGACCGGTACCATCGCGCTGGGCGAATGCCCGGTCGGGCTCGGCCGTCGTGCAGATTCCGCCGGAGTGAAGCGACGCGGCGGGCGTGCCGGCGGGGTGTAGATTTCAGCGCATGGCCCTGGTCATCACCCCGGCGATCGTCCTGTCGGCACTTCGCTACAGTGAGACGTCGAAGATCGTCCGACTCGCCACCCGGGAGCACGGCGTCCAGAGCGCCATCGCGAAGGGCGCGCTCCGGCCGAAGAGCCGCTTCGGCGCCGCCCTCCAGCTCCTGAGCGAGGGTCAGGCCCAGTACCTCGCCAAGGAGCACCGCGAGCTGCACGTGCTCACGGCGTTCGACCTCCAGCACCTCCCCGTGGGCCTGACCGCCGACGTGGGGCGCTACGCCACCGCCTCCGCGCTCGCCGAGGTCATGATCCACTTCGCGCCGGCCGACCAGCACCCCGAGAGCTACGACGTGTTTCGGAACGCACTCCATGCCCTCGAGGAGGCGCCGCTGGTTGAGGTGGAGGCGCTCGGCTTCCGGACCCTCTGGCACCTCGTGAGCGTGCTCGGCTTCGCGCCGTCGCTCGATGCGTGCGTGCGGGACGGGACGCTGCTGCCCGAGGACGGCGCCCTCCCGTTCAGTACCCGCGAAGGCGGCGCGCTCTGCCCGGCCTGCGCCGCCCAGCACGGGGCCACGCAGCTCCCGGCCGAGGCGCGCGCCGATCTCGTGGCGCTGCTCGATCCGGACGCGGCGCTGCCGGCGCTCGACGAGCGTCATGGCGCCGCGCACCGGAGGCTCCTCGCCCGCTACGTGCGCTATCACCTGGCCGAGGGGGCGGAGCTTCCCGGCCTCGAGTTCTGGCTTCGCCGGCCCGTGGGTGGCGGCATGATCGTCGGAACGGCGGGACACATCGACCACGGGAAGTCCGCGCTCGTCGCGGCGTTGAGCGGCCGACCGATGGACCGGCTCGCCGAGGAGCGGCGGCGCGGGATCACGATCGATCTCAACTTCGCGCCGCTCGCGCTGCCGGGTGGTGCGATCGCGGGAATGGTCGACGTGCCCGGCCACGAGGACTTCGTGCGTACGATGGTGGCGGGCGCCTCGGGGATCGACCTGGCGCTGCTGGTCGTCGCCGCGGACGAGGGGATCATGCCCCAGACGCTCGAGCACCTCGCGGTGCTCGAGCACCTGGGCATCGCGGCCGGCATCCCCGTCGTCACCAAGGCCGACCTGGTGGAGCCCGAGTGGCTCGACCTCGTGCTGCTGGAGGTGGCGGAGCGGCTGGCCGGGTCGAGCGTGTCGTTCGAGGCCCCGGTCGCCACGTCGGTCCGAACCGGGCGAGGGCTCGACGAGCTCAGGGCGCGCCTGGCCGCGCGCGCGGCAACGCTCGAGCCCCGGAGCGGGGCCGACCTCTTTCGCCTGCCGGTGGACCGGTCGTTCTCGCTGGCCGGCGTGGGCACGGTGGTCACGGGCACGGCGTGGTCCGGACGGCTCCGGATCGGCGACGCCGTGACGGCTGCTGCCGTCGGGCCGGCCGGGCCGCGTGCGCTCCATCGAGAGCTACGGCCGGACGCTGGAGCAGAGCGAGCCGGGCGCCCGCACCGCCCTCGGGCTCGCGGGGCTCACGCGCGACGACGCCCATCGGGGCAGCTGGCTCGTTGCCGCGGACGCGGCCTGGCCGCCGTCGGAGGCGCTCGACGTGGAGCTGGCGCTCCAGCCGGACGCGCCGCGGCCGCTCGTGAGCCGGAGCCGGGTCCGCGTCCACCTCGGCACGGCGGAAGTGATGGCGCGGGTGCAGCCGCGTGGCCCGATCGAGCCGGGCAGTCGCGGCCTCGCGCGACTGGTGCTCGAGCGCCCGATGGTGGCGCGCGGAGGCGACCGGTTCGTCGTGCGGAGCTACAGTCCCGGTCACCACGATCGGCGGCGGGCGGGTTCTGGATCCCGAGCCGCCACGCCGGCGCGCCGCGTGGCCGTCGGCCCTTGGCGGACCGGTCGCCGGCGGAGCGCCTGCCGGCGCTGCTCGAGCGCCGGCCCGCTGGAATCGCGACCGCGGCGCTGCCCGTGCTGCTGGGTCTGCCGCCGGCCGAGGCGGTGGCCGTCGCCCGCGCCCGGACCGACATCCGCCTGGTGGGCGATCGCTGGGTGCGCGAGGCCACCCTCAGCGAGCTCGGCGCCCGGGCCCTGGCGAGCCTCAAGGCGTACCACCGCGCCCATCCGAGCGATCGCGGCATGCCGCTCGAGACGCTGCGCCATGGGCTTCGCGCGCCGGAGGCGCTCGTCGAGCGGGCCCTGGCCGACGCAGCGGCGGCCGGCCGGCTCCGGCTCGCCGACGGCGTGGCGGTGCAGTCGGGATTCACGCCCCGGGTCGAGGGCGGCGACGCGGAGATCGATCGCGTGGTCCGCATCCTGGAGGAGGCCGAGCTGAGCCCGCCAAGCCTGGCCGAGCTCGAGCGCCAGACCGGGCGGCGGGACATCGCGGCCATACTCCGGCTGGCGGCCCAGACCGGCCGGGTCGAGGCGGTCGAGCGGGAGCGCTACTACGCCCGGCCGGCGCTGGAGCGGTTCACCGCCACGCTGGCCGACATCGGCCGCGGTAGCCTCATCGCGCCGGCCGAGATCCGCGACCGCCTGGGGATCAGCCGCAAGTTCATGATCCCCTTGCTCGAATGGGCCGACGCCAAGGGCATCACCGAGCGGGTCGGGGACCAGCGGCGGCTCCGAAACGCTTGACACCTCGCCTTTTGAGCGGCCATCTTCCGCATGCTTACCAGCATCCGTTCGTTTTCTGTGGAGGTGCCCACCGTTCGACACTTTGTCAGATGAGGTACGCCCATGGTCCGCTTGGCGTGGCCGGGGTGGTGGCTCGGATTGCTGGTGGGTGTCGGAACCCCGGTGGCGGCGCAGGCGAACGTCGTGCCACCTCGCATCGAGCTGAAGGAGAACTACCCCAATCCGTTCTTTCCGACGACGACGATTCCGTTCGTGATTGCCCAGGAGGTCTGCGCGCGAGGGCATCAACCGGTCGTCAGCTTGAAGATCTACAACGTCCTGGTGCAGGTGGTGGCGATACCCGTGCTCAACAGTGGGGGCGGCCCCCGGGTGGGCGGGCCGGAGCGGCTGGACAGTCTGCGGCTGCGCTGCGGTGAGTACCACGCGTTCTGGGACGGGAAGTATCTCGACGGGCGAAGGGAGGCGACACCGGGCGTCTATTACTACCAGCTCACGGTCGATGGCGAGCGGTTCACCCGGAAGATGATCGCCCAGAAGAAGGTGACCAGTCAGCAGTGAGAGGGGCGGCCCGGGTGGGCCGTCCCTTTCGTGCTTTCTGGTGGGAGGCGGACTGGGACTGCCAATGTGGCAGAAATCGAGGGTACGCGGGTTGCTTTCGCGGTGGGCGAGATGTGCTATCGTGACTCAGTAGCCCCGTCATCCCGAGCGGAGCGAGGGACCTTGCCAGCGAATGGCTCGCGCAGCGGAGCGAGGAGATCCCTCGCTCCGCTCGGGATGAGCCCGACCGTACCAGAGGAAACCAATGATCCGACCCGATCGTCTGACGATCAAAGCCCAGGAAGCCTTCCGCGACGCCGGCGATCTCGCCCGCCGCCGGGGGAATCCCGTCGTCAACGACGCCCATCTGCTCGCCGCCCTGCTGGCCCAGGCCGAAGGCGTGGTGCAGCCTCTCCTCCAGAAGCTCGGCCTCAACGTCCGTGAGCTGACCGAGTCCGTCGACCGCGAGATCGAGCGCTTTCCCAAGCAGGAGGGCGGCTCGGCCGAGCCGTCGTTCAGCCGCGAGGTGCAGCGGATCTTCGACCGCGCCGACGCCGACGCCTCGAAGCTGGGCGACGCCTACGTCTCCACCGAGCACCTGCTGCTCGCGATGGCCGAGGAGAAGGGCACGTCCCTCCGGGCCCTCCTGAGCGCCCGCAACATCTCGGCCGACGACCTCCAGGCCGCGCTCCAGGACGTGCGCGGGTCGCACCGCGTGACGGACCAGTCGCCCGAGGAGAAGTTCCAGGCGCTCGAGCGCTACACCCGGAACCTCACCGACCTCGCCCGGAAGGGAAAGCTCGATCCGGTCATCGGCCGGGACGAGGAGGTCCGCCGCGTCATGCAGGTGCTCTCCCGGCGCACCAAGAACAATCCGGTGCTGATCGGCGAGCCCGGCGTGGGCAAGACGGCGATCGTCGAGGGCCTGGCGCAGCGCATCGTGAACGGGGACGTGCCCGAGTCGCTCCGGAACCGTGAGCTCGTGGCGCTCGACATCGGCCAGCTCCTGGCCGGCGCCAAGTACCGCGGCGAGTTCGAGGAGCGGCTCAAGTCGGTGGTGAAGGAGCTGACCGAGAGCGAGGGCAAGTTCGTCACCTTCATCGACGAGCTGCACACCATCGTCGGCGCCGGCGCCGCCGAGGGCGCGGTGGACGCGAGCAACATGCTCAAGCCGCCGCTCGCCCGGGGCGAGCTCCACGTCATCGGCGCCACGACGCTCGACGAGTACCGGAAGCACGTCGAGAAGGACCCGGCGCTCGAGCGGCGGTTCCAGCCCGTGCTGGTGGGCGAGCCCAGCGTGGCCGACACCATCGCCATTCTGCGCGGGCTCAAGGAGAAGTACGAGGTGCACCACGGCGTCCGGATCACCGACAACGCGCTGGTGGCCGCCGCCACGCTGTCCGACCGCTACATCGGCGACCGCTTCCTGCCCGACAAGGCGATCGACCTGGTGGATGAGGCCGCGAGCCGCCTCCGCATCGAGATCGACAGCCTGCCGCTCGAGATCGACGAAGTCGAGCGGCGCATCGTCCAGCTCCAGATCGAGCGGCAGGCGCTGCTCAAGGAGAAGGACAAGGCGGCGGTCGAGCGCCGCGAGGCGCTCGAGGCCGAGATCGCCGAGCAGCGCGAGCGCGCCAACGCGATGAAGGCGCAGTGGCAGGCGGAGAAGGGCGCCATCGGCGAGATCCAGCGGATCCGGGCCGAGATCGACACGCTGCGCTCCGAGATGGACCAGGCTACGCGCCGGGGCGACCTCCAGCGCGCGGCCGAGCTGCAGTACGGCCGGATCCCCGAGCTCGAGCGCCGGTTGCTGGCCGACGAGAAGAAGCTGCAGGAGACCCAGAGCAAGGCCAAGTATCTGAAGGAAGAGGTCGACGCCGAGGACATCGCGGAGATCGTGTCCAAGTGGACCGGGATTCCGGTGAGCAAGATGCTGGAGGGCGAGCGCGAGCGGCTGCTCAAGCTCGAGGACGAGCTCGGCGAGCGCGTGGTCGGTCAGCGCCTGGCCGTCGCCGCCGTCGCCAACGCCGTGCGGCGGAGCCGGGCGGGCCTCGGCGACCCCAATCGTCCCACGGGGTCGTTCATCTTCCTGGGCCCGACCGGTGTCGGCAAGACCGAGACGGCCCGCGCGCTCGCCGAGTTTCTGTTCGACGACGAGCGGGCGATGATCCGGCTCGACATGTCGGAGTACATGGAGAAGCACTCGGTGGCGCGGCTCATCGGGGCGCCGCCGGGCTACGTCGGGTACGAGGAAGGCGGACAGCTCACCGAGGCCGTGCGCCGGCGGCCGTACAGCGTGATCCTGTTCGACGAGATCGAGAAGGCGCATCCGGACGTGTTCAACGTGCTCCTGCAGATCCTGGACGACGGCCGCCTGACCGACAGCCAGGGCCGGCTGGTGGACTTCCGGAACTCGGTCATCATCATGACCAGCAACATCGGCAGCCAGATCATCGTCGAGAGCGCGCAGGCCTCGCCCCAGCTCGGCAACCAGCCGGACGACCCGGCGTGGGTTCGCGTGGAGCAGCGGGTGCGGGACGAGCTCCGCAATCACTTCCGCCCCGAGTTCCTCAACCGGGTGGACGACATCATCGTCTTCCGGCCGCTGAGCCGCGACGACCTGGTGCGGATCGTCGACCTCCAGCTCCGGCACCTGGAGACGATGCTGGCTGCGCGGCACCATCGGGCTCGACGTGACGCCGGAGGCCAAGGAGCTGCTGGCCGCGCAGGGCTACGATCCCGTCTACGGGGCCCGGCCGCTCAAGCGGGTGATCCAGCGCGAGCTCCAGAACCCGCTCGCGCTCGAGCTGCTGGACGGCAAGTTCCACGAAGGCGACACCGTCCGGGTGGAGCGCGCCGGCGATCATCTCCGGATGGTGCGCGTCGCGGCGGCACCGGAGCTCGCCAGTGCGTAGGGGCACGCCGTCCCCGAGCGACCTGCAGGGCATGCAGGCGGCCCTGCGGCTGGCCCGGACGGCCGCCGTGCGGGAGGAGGTGCCGGTCGGGGCCGTCATCGTGGCCGAAGGCGAGGTCCTGGCCGAGGCGCACAACGAGACGGTCCACCGGCACGACCCGACGGCCCACGCCGAACTGCTGGCGATCCAGCGCGCGCTCGAGAAAGCCGGCGAGGATCGGCTTCCCTTCGCGACGCTGTACGTGACGCTCGAGCCGTGCGCCCAGTGTGCCGGCGCGATCGTGCTCGCCAAGGTGGGGCGGGTGGTGTACGGCACCCAGGACCTCCGATGCGGGATGGCCGGATCGGTGTACGATCTGCTGCGCCATCCCCGCCTCAACCACCGGCCGGAAGTGGTCGGCGGCCTCATGGCCGAGGACTGCGCCGAGCTGCTGAAGCGGTTCTTCGAGAGCCGGCGGATGGCGCTGTAGACGGTTCGTCGGCGCGGGAGACTTGCAAAGCGCGTCGCGGCAGGGCACGTTTCGGCCTTCTCCAACCCACAATCCACGAGGTCGTCATGCGCCGGGCTGCTCGCGCGGGTGTGCTCCTGTGTGGTCTCGTGACCCTGTTGGCCGCCTGCGGCGGCGACACGCCGACGTCGACGCCGACCGATCAGTTGCGCCGACTCCCGGGTGCATCCCCGCGGCGTCGTGGACAGGGTCGACGCTCCCGTGCCGTGGGGCGTCGCGGTGCGGGACGATGGGCTCGCCCTCTTTACCCAGCTGGCGAACGGTGGCGTGGGAATCACGAACACCAAGACCAGGACCGTCGATGGCTTTATTCCGACGGGCGTGACTCCCACGGGGATCGCCCTCTCGCCCGATGGCGAGACGGCCTACGTCGCCAATCAGTTCGGCAACGTGAGCCGGATCGACGTCGCGACGCGCCAGGTGACGGGCTCCGTCGACATCGGCTCCCCGCAGGCGCTGCGGGTCTCGCCCGACGGCTCGCAGCTTTTCGTGGCGACGACCGGCACGGTCGTGGTGACCGTGGATATCGCGACCCTGTAGCATCGTCAGGACCGTCGAGGTCGGCTCCGCGCCGAACGGCTTCGCGGTGCATCCGGGTGGCCGCCTGCTCTACGTGAGCAGCTTCGACGCGGGCACGGTGAGCGAGATCGACATGGTTACCGGGGAGGTGCTGCGGACGTTCACGCCGTTCGGGAAGCCCCTCGGGAAGCCCCAGGAGATGGCGCTCAACCGCAAGGGGACCCGCCTCTACGTGGCCACCGAGGAAGCGGCCAACGAGGACGCGGCCAACGAAGAGGACGGCTGGCTCGACGAGTTCGACCTGGCCTCGGGCAACCTGACGAACCGGATCACGCTGCAGGCGGGCGCATTCGGCGTGGGGGTGACGCCGGATGATAGCCAGGCGTACCTGACGCTTCCGAGCGCGGGACTGATCCAGATCTTCGGGCTGCAATCGCGGAAACTCGCCAAGACCATCAACGTCGGCGGTAGTCCGCGGCGGATCGCGTTCAGCCAGAAGGGGAACATCGCCGCGGTCACCAACGCGGCGGGGTTCATCACCTTCATACGCTAGGGCGCGACGTGGCCGCCGCGCTCGCGGCGGGCCGCGCACCGGCGCCGCTCGGCGAGCTCCCGGAGCTGGCGTCAGGGACGGAATCGCCGCTCCTTCGAGGACGGCTGACGCGACTCGGCCGCCAGCTCAAGGCCCTGCACGACGCTGCGGCGCGCTGGGCGGAGGGGTAGAGAACCGGGTCGGGCGGATGTACACTTCCGACCCGAATTCGTCGTCGGGACCCTGGACAGGTGTCCGAGTGGCTGAAGGAGCCGGTCTCGAAAACCGGTAAACCGGCAACGGTTTCGAGGGTTCGAATCCCTCCCTGTCCGTCAAAGCAAGTGCACGCCGTTCGCTCCTGCAGCGCGTGTCGCCCAAGCTGCCTGTCGCCGGCGACTCGCCGAATCCTGGAACGACCTTCCCACCTGCTGCCTCCGTCGAGCCGACCGCCACCTTAACGATTGGGAGACGATGTCACCTCCGGTTCAGGATCGGCGTCAGCAAGCCGTCGGCTACCTCGTGGCCGTCCTGGTGACGGCCGCCGCCGCCGGCGTGACCCAGGTCCTTCGGCCGCTGGTGCGCGCCGAGCGTGACGCCGCCGTTCATTCTGGCGGTGGCCATGGCGGCGCTGTTCGGGGGCATCGGGCCCGGCGCCCTGGCCTGCCCTCCTGAGCGCCCTCGCGCTGGGCTACTGGTTCTTTCCGCCCATCAACTCTCGACAACCCGGCCGATCTCGCCCGGCTGATCCTCTTCCTGGTCGTGGCTATCGTCATCACCTGGATCGCGGGGACCGCCCACCGGCATCGGGTGCGCGCCGACGAGAAGGCCAGGGAGAGCGAGCGCCTGCGCCGTCTCGCCGACCAGTTGGCCGCCAAGGCGGAGGAGGCCACCCGCGAGGTTCGCCAGAGCATCACCGAGGAGAAGGAGGCGCAGGAGGCGATGGCCCGCCTGGCGGCCATCGTGTCGTCGTCCAGCGATGCCATCATTGGCAAGACGCTGGATGGCGTGGTCACGAGCTGGAACGCCGCGGCTGAACGGACCTTCGGTTACAGGGTCCGAGATGGTGGGACAGTCGGTGTTCAAGCTGATTCCGGATGAGCTGCACGATACCGAGCGAGAGGTGCTGGCGCGGCTGCGCCGGGGCGAAGTCGGTCGAGCTCTCCGAGACCGAGCGGATTCGGAAGGACGGCAAGCGGATCTGGATCTCCTTGAGCGTGTCGCCCATCCGGGACGCCACAGGCATGATCATCGGCGCGGCGTCCATCAAGCGCGACGTCACGGAGTCGAGGCTGATGCGGCAGCACCTGCACGACACCCAGCGCTTCCAGGCGGTGGGGCAGCTCGCCGGGGGAATCGCGCACGAGGCCAACAACCAGATGACGGTCGTCCTGGGGGCCTCGCAGTTTCTGCTCCGCCGGGCCGACCTGGCTCCATCCGCCCGGGAGGACGTCGAATTGATCCGCCGGGCGGCCGAGCGAACCGCGTCGATCACCCAGCAACTGCTGGCCTTCAGTCGCCGCCAGGTGCTGGAGCTTCGGGATGTGGACCTGAACCGCGTCGTGCAGACCATCGAACCGGTACTCCGCCGCTCCCTGGCGGAGAGCCACGAGCTGATCGTACGGCTCCGGCTGCGGGACGCGGTGGTTCGAGCCGACCCGCGACAACTGGAACAGGTGCTGCTGAACCTGACGCTGAATGCCCGGGATGCCATGCCGGCGGGTGGGCGACTCACCATCGAGACGGACAGCGTGGAGCTCGCGGGCGGAGGACATCGTCTGGGAGAGTGAAGGCCCTTCGCCGGGCGCGTATGCCGTCGTGGTGGTAAAGGACACCGGACATGGTATGGACCGCGCGACCCTGCAGCGAGCGTTCGAGCCGTTCTTCACGACGAAGGGGGTCGGCCAGGGCACCGGGCTGGGTCTCTCCGTGGTCCACGGGATCGTCAATCAGAGCGGCGGCTCCATCCGGGTCGAGAGCGAGCCGGGGAAGGGCACGACCTTCACATTGTACCTACCGGTCTCGTCGGCGGGCCGTGCGTCCGAACCTCCGGTCGATACCGGGGCCACGGCCAGGGAACATGGCCGGGTGCGCTGGTGGTCGAGGACGACCCGGTCGTCCGGGCCATGGCGGCGCGTGGGCTGCGCGAGGCCGGCTACGACGTGCTCGAGGCGGTGAACGGGCGCGAAGCTCTGGACCTGATCCGGGCCCATACCGGACGGCTCGACGTGGTGGTCACCGATGTCGGCATGCCGGAGATGGACGGCCATGATCTCGCCCGCTGGCTGAGCGAGGAACGGCCCGACTCCCCGTCGTGTTCATGTCCGGCTACGGCGATCCCGAGCCCACGGTTCCATTCCTTCAGAAGCCTTTCGCGCCGGACGCGCTGGTTCGCAGGGTCGGCGAGGTGCTCGATCAATGACATCGCTCGATGACCAGCTCCTGGACGGTGAGCGCATCGTCCACCGGACGCGGCCGCATTGGATCTTGTTCGGCGGCCCGCTCCTCGTGGCACTCGCCGGACTCATCGTCGGCGTCATGCTCCAGCTCACCGTCAACGACTTGCGGTACCAATACGCCGGCTGGTACGCCGGTGCTGCCCTGCTGGGTGTGGCACTGCTCATCGCCATACCGCCCGCCATCCGCTACCTCAGCTCCGATTTCGCCGTCACCGACAAGCGGGTGTTGGCGCGAATGGGCATCCTCCATCGCCAGTCGCTCGAGACGCTGTTGACCAAGATCGAGGGCATCGGCGTGGAGCAGGACCTCTGGGGGCGACTGCTGGGATACGGCACGATCACGATCACGGGGACAGGCGGCACCCGGGAGTCCATCACGGGGATTCCGAGGCCGCTCGAGTTCCGCCGGCACGTTCAGAGCCAGATCGTGGACCTCGACGAGCGGCGCGGACGGGAGCCCGCCGCCGCGCTCACCAGCGGTGAGGGTGAGGCCCGCGTGGAGCGGGACTGCCCCTGGTGCGCCGAGCGGATTCTCGCCCGGGCGCGCGTCTGCAAGCACTGCGGCCGGGAGGTGGCGTCAACTCCGCCGACCGCCTGACCGGCTGCCTCCTCGGTCAGGCCCTGGGCGACGCCCTCGGCTTCGTCGTCGAGACCCGGCCGCCCGACGTGGCCGAAGCCTACGTGCGCGACTGGCTCCTCGCCGGCCGGGCCGGGGAGCGAGCCCACCCGGACTATCCTTTCGGCCAATACTCCGACGACACCCAACTCGCCCGCGAGCTGCTGATCAGCGTTCGCGAGGCCGGCGGCTGGAATCCCGCGGCGTTCGCGGCCCGAATCGCCGAGCTGTTCCGGACCGGAGCCGACGTCGGGGCCGGTGAAGGCACGCGCGGCGCGGCGCGACGTCTTCTGGCCGGCACCAGTTGGCGGGAGTCGGGAACTCCACCTCCCTACGCCGGCAACGGCAGCGCCATGCGGGCGGCCCCGCTGGGCCTTCTCTTCGCCGGTGATCCGGCCGCGCTCCGCGCCGCTGCCAGGGAGCAGAGCCGCATCACCCACCTCGACCCGCGCTGCGCCGCCGGGGCGGTGGCCGTGGCCGGCGCCGCGCTGCTGGCCGCGGCGCCTGGCCCGCTCGACCCGCGCCGAGGTCCTGCGTCAGCTCTCGGTCTGGGTGGAGGCAGAGGACGCGTCGGTAGCTCGGGCGGTCGCCGGCGTCGAGGCGTGGCTCCCGCTCGCGCCGGGCGCGCGGCCGCGGCCCGCCTCCGCGCCGAAGGCGCGGACCCCGCCCACCCCTCTCCCTGGCGCGGCATCTCCGCCTTCGTGACGCCGAGCGTCGCCTGGAGTCTCTACGCCTTCCTGCGCACCCCGGACGACTACTGGGCCACGGTCTGCACCGCGATCGCCGTCGGCGGCGACACCGACACGATGGGCGCCATCGCGGGCGCGCTCGCGGGCGCCCGGCTCGGTCCCGACGCCTTGCCGCCGGACCTGCTGGCCCGGCTCACCGATCGCGGAAGCTGGGGCGGCATCCGACCTTGCCCAGCTCGCCGCCGACTGCGCGCGGTACGCGCGCTGACCTCTTCACACGATCCGGCTCGCGGTGGTAAGTTGCCGGGTCGCCAAGGACCGACGCGAGACCGCTCGCCAGCCGAGGTATCCATGCCGCACGGAAAGATCTACCAGGACGTGACCGAGACCGTCGGGAACACCCCGCTGATCCGGCTCAACCGGCTCGGCCAGGGCCTGCCCGGGCGCATCGCCGTCAAGCACGAAGGCTACAACCCGTACAATTCGGTGAAGGACCGGATCGGCGCCGCGATGATCAATGACGCGGTCGAGAAGGGACGCCTTCGTCCCGGCATGTTCATCGTGGAGCCGACCTCGGGGAACACCGGCATCGGCCTGGCGTACGTCGCGGCGGTGCGGGGCTACCGCTGCATCTTCACCATGCCGGACACGATGACGATCGAGCGCCGGCACCTGCTTCGGGCGCTGGGCTGCAAGGTGGTGCTCACCGAGGGGCCCAAGGGAATGAAGGGTGCCATGGCGCGGGCCGAGGAGATCCTGGCCCGGCTGGGCGACCGCGCCTGGATGCCGCGCCAGTTCGACAATCCCGCCAATCCCGCGATCCACTACCGCACCACGGGTCCGGAGATCTGGGAGGACACCGAGGGCAAGGTGGACGTCTTCGTCGCCGGCGTCGGGACCGGCGGCACCATCACGGGCGCGGGACGGTTCCTCCGCGAGCGGAAGCCGGGAATCCACATCGTGGCGGTCGAGCCGGCCGAGAGCCCCGTGCTCTCCGGCGGCCAGCCCTCACCGCACCGGCAGCAGGGCATCGGGGCCGGCTTCATTCCCGCCCTGCTCGACACCAAGATCTACGACGAGGTCGTCCGGGTGAGCAACGACGATGCGATCGCCACGGCGCGGCGCCTGGCTCGCGAGGAGGCCATCTTCGCCGGCATCTCGAGCGGCTCGATCACCTGGGCGGCGCTCCAGGTGGCGGCCCGGCCGGAGAACGCGGGCAAGCTGATCGTCTCGATCGTCTGCGATTTCGGTGAGCGCTATCTCAGCAATCCGGTCTACACCGAGTTGCCCGACCCCGATTTCTCGGACGTCGAGGACGCGCTGGCGCGCTCCGGCGGTGGTCGCGTGAGGACGAATCGTCGGCGAGCACGAATCGTCATCCCGAGCGAAGCGAGGGATCTACTCGGCGGGTCTCGAGCCCGGGTTGAGAAGGTCCCTCACTTCGCTCGGGATGACGGCGCGCGGCGGAGAGCGGTTCTCCGCCGCAACCTTTTCCACCCACACACCACTGAGGCGCAGCCACACGTGACCACTCCTGCACGCATCCCTGACGGCGGACCGACTCCGTTCGGGCGGATCGACGAGATCTTCGGACTCGATACCTTCTCCCGCACCGTCATGCGGCAGCGGCTTCCCAAGGAGGTCTATCGGAGCCTGCTCCGGACCATCGACCAGGGGGATCCGCTCGACCCGGCCGTGGCCGACGTCGTGGCCGCCAGCATGAAGGACTGGGCGATCGAGAACGGCGCCAGCCACTACACCCACTGGTTCCAGCCGCTGACCGGCCAGACCGCCGAGAAGCACGATTCGCTCGCGGCCCCGGACGGGAACGGCGGCGTGGTCTTCAACTTCTCCGGCAGCGAGCTGGTGCAGGGCGAGCCGGACGCCTCGAGCTTCCCGTCGGGCGGCCTCCGCGCCACCTTCGAGGCCCGCGGCTACACCGCGTGGGACGCCACCAGCCCGGCGTTTCTCATGCGGGGCAACAACAACGTCACCCTCTGTATTCCCACGGCCTTCGTCTCCTGGACGGGCGAAGCGCTCGACACCAAGATCCCGCTGCTCCGCTCGGTCGAGGCACTGTCGCACCAGGCGATGCGGGTGCTCAAGATCTTCGGCACCGACGAGGGCGTGCGGCGGGTCTACACCACCGTGGGCCCGGAGCAGGAGTACTTCCTGATCGACCGCGAGCTCTACTTCAAGCGGCCCGACCTGGTCACCAGCGAGCGCACCCTGTTCGGCGCCAAGCCGCCCAAGGGCCAGCAGCTCGAGGACCACTACTTCGGCACCATTCCGCCGCGCGTGCTGGCCTTCATGTCGGAGGCGGAGGCGGAGCTCTACCGCCTGGGCGTGCCGGTCAAGACCCGCCACAACGAGGTGGCCCCGGGCCAGTACGAGATCGCGCCGCTGTTCGAGCCGAGCCACATCGCGAGCGATCACCAGATGCTGATCATGGAGACGCTCAAGCGGGTGGCGCCGCGTTACGGGCTCCAGGCGCTGCTGCACGAGAAGCCGTTCGCCGGTGTCAACGGCTCGGGCAAGCACAACAACTGGTCGATGAGCACCGACACGGGCGTCAACCTGCTCGACCCGCGGGACGACACCCACACCAACATGCAGTTCCTGGTGTTCCTGGTCGCCACGATCCGCGCGGTCGACACCCACGCCGACCTGCTCCGTGCCTCGATCGCCTCGGCGGCCAACGACCACCGGCTCGGGGCCAACGAGGCCCCGCCCGCCATCATCTCCATCTTCCTCGGGAAGATGCTGACCGACATCCTGGAGCAGGTGGAGAAGGGGCTGCCCAAGCGCACCATCCGCGGCGGCACGCTCGACCTTGGCGCCAGGACCCTGCCGATGCTGCCGCGCCACTCGGGCGACCGCAACCGGACCTCGCCGTTCGCGTTCACCGGCAACAAGTTCGAATTCCGCGCGGTGGGCTCGACGGCCAGCATCGCGTGGCCCAACACGGTGCTCAACACCATCGTCGCCGAGTCGCTCGACTACGTGGCAGGCCAGTTGGAGAAGGCGGTGGGCGCCAAGCCGACGCCGGCCCGGCTCCAGCAGGGCGTGCTGACGGTGCTCAAGCGGCTCATCAAGGAGCACAAGCGGGTCATCTTCGACGGCGACAACTACTCGGAGGAATGGCACACCGAGGCGGACCGGCGCGGGCTGCCGAACCTGAAGGACTCGGTCGAGGCCTTCCAGGTGCTCAAGGCCCGGAAGAACTCCGATCTGTTCAAGAAGTACGGCGTGCTGAACAAGTCCGAATACGATTCGCGGATCCACATCGCGATCGAGAAGTACGTCAAGCAGCTCGGCATCGAAGGGGAGACGATGGTATCGATCGCCAAGTCCCAGATCCTGCCGGCGGCGCTGGAGCACCAGCGGCGGACGGCGGAAGCGGTCGCGGCGACCAAGGCCGCGGGGGTCGATGCGGCCGACAGCACCCAGGCGCTCCGGGAGTTCGTCGAGCTGGTGACCCAGTTCCGGGCCCGGACGGCGGAGGTCGAAGTCCTTTCCGCCCATCACGAGTCGGACCCGGCAAAGCATGCCGCCCAGATCGCCCGGGAGCTCAAGCCGGCGATGGCCCGCCTGCGGGAGACCGGTGATGCGATGGAGGCGGTGGTGGCCGCGGATCTCTGGCCGCTGCCGAGCTATCGGACGTTGCTGTTTTTCAAGTGATGTGACCGGAGAGGTTCGTCACCCGAGCGAAGCGAAGGGCGGCAATGCCTCGAGGCATTTGCCCCCTTCGCTTCGTCTCAGGATGACGGTCTATCGCTCAGAGCTCTATGCTCAGCAGACTTACAGCGGCCACCCCGCCGGCCGCTCCTTGGTCAGCAGGAACAGCTCACTCGGGCATTTCGCGGGCGTCAGCACCCCGGCCATCGCCTGGAAGGCCATCACTTCCTCGGGCGAGCTGTCGGGATTGAAGTAGACGGCCATCGCTTCGACCAGGGGAGGACGATCCGGCCGGGCCAGCGCCTCGACCCAGGGATGCTGAGGGTTGGTTCGGCGACTCTCCAGCCGGACCCGGACGGCGCCATCGAGCCAGCAGGTCATCCCGGCCAGCCCGTCCAGCATCGGCTCGCTCAGGAGGAGGCTTTCACCCTGCGGGGTGATTGCCCCGAACCGCAACCGGCCACGCTCGTTGCGGCAGTGGATGACGGTGCCCCAGCGGAAGCGGGGCAGGCCGTGCTGGTACCAGTCCAGGACCTGGAGGAGCTGATCTTTCAGTACGTCGACGACGAGCGACGATTGCATGGCGGCCACCAGCGGGGAAAAGGTTGCCGTATCCGCCCAGAGGGGGAGCGTTGACCGCCATATTCTGCAGAATGCGGGCCAGACGGCCGCCGTTCCCGCCCCTGGCGCCCGCCCGGGGACCCGGCCACATTCCGCCCGCGGCCGAAACGGCCCGGTTCCGAGGCCGGCCGCCACCACCCATCACCACCCGCCCATGACCACCCACGACCCCCTGCCGTCCCACGTCTTCTACCGGAAGCTGACGCGGCAATACCCGCGCATTGTCCGGGGCGAGGGCTGCTGGCTCTACGGCGACGACGGGCGGGCCTACCTCGATGCCTCGGGCGGCGCCTTCGTCGTCAACGTGGGCCACGGGGTTCGGGAGATCGCCGCGGCGGTGGGCCGGCAGGCGGAGCGGCTGGCGTACGTGAGCGGCGCCGCGTTCACCAGCGATCCGGTCGAGGAGTTCGCCGCCGAGATCGCGCGCCGTTCCCCCGGCGACCTCGAGCTGGTCTATCCGCTCACGAGCGGGTCGGAGGCGATCGAGGCCGCGCTCAAGCTCGCCCGGCAGTACTGGGTCGAGGCCGGCCAGCCGGCGCGGCGGAAAATCCTGGCGCTCTCGCCGAGCTATCACGGCAACACCCTCCTGGCGCTCTCCGCCTCCGCCCGCGAGCACTACAAGACCTACTTTCAGGACTGGCTCGTCGAGTTCGTCCGCGTGCCGGCGCCCTACGCCTACCGGTGTGCCTGCCGCGGCGTCCCGCCGCTCTGTCCGAGCTGCAGCGGCGAGGCGGTGGAGGCGGCGATCCTTCGCGAGGGACCCGGCACGGTCGCGGCGGTGCTGGCCGAGCCGGTCGGCGGGTCGTCGACCGGCGCGTCGGTGCCGGCGCCGGAGTACTGGCGACGCGTCCGCGCAGCCTGCGACCGCCATGGCGTCCTGCTCGTAGCCGACGAGGTC
Source organism: uncultured Gemmatimonadales bacterium (assembly GCA_963833905.1). Lineage (GTDB taxonomy): Bacteria > Gemmatimonadota > Gemmatimonadetes > Gemmatimonadales > GWC2-71-9 > CAVVWJ01. The sequence goes on from CAWHZQ010000003.1 coordinate 184,585, forward strand.
CTGACCGGGGCCGGCCGGACCGGCACCTGGTCCGCGCTCGAGCCGTATGGGGTGGTGCCGGACATTATGACCTTGGGGAAGGGCATCGCGGGAGGATATGTCCCACTCTCGGCCGTCGTGGCCCCGCGGCGCTTGGTCGACGTGCTGGCGCGGGGCTCGGGGGCATTGCTCCATGCCCAGACGTTCTCGCATCATGCGACGCTCTGCGCGGCCGGTGTGGCCACGCTGCGGTATCTCCGGGAGCACGCGCTCATCGAGCGGTGCGCCGCCGTCGCGCCCGCGTTTCACGCGCGCCTCGCCGCCCTTCGCGAGCTCCCTGGCGTGGGCGACGTGCGGGGGCGCGGACTGCTGGCCGGGGTCGAGTTCGTGGCCGACGCCGCGACCCGGGCGCCGTTTCCCCGCGCCGCCCACTTCGCCGAGACCTTCGCGGCGGCGGCGCTCGAGGCCGGGCTCGTGGTGTGGCCCAATGTCGGCCAGGCCGATGGCGTCAACGGCGACCTCGCCATGCTCGCCCCGCCGTTCATCGTGACCGAGGACGAGATCGACCTCATCGTGCAGCGGTTCGGCGTGGCGCTCCGCGCCACGGTCGAACGGATCGGAGCCGTCGCGTGAGCGCACCCGCCAAGATCACCTATACCTCCGCCTCCGGCGACCTCAACGAATTCCATCACCGGTTCGACGTCGCGCTCGAGGCCGTGCGCGCCGCGGCCGGCGCGCGGCACCCGTTCTACGTTGGCGGCCGCGCGGTGGACTACGGTGACGAGCCGCTGGTCGATCGCTCGCCGATCGACACCGGCCTCGTGCTGGGACGGTTCGCGGTCGCCGGGCCGGCGGACGTGGATCGCGCCGTCACCGCGGCGCACGAGGCACAGCGCGGCTGGGCCCGGCTCCCCTGGCGCGAGCGGCTCGCGATTCTCCGGCGGGCGGCCGCGCTGATCCGGGAGCGCAAGTACGAGCTGGCCGCCCTCATGAGCCTGGAGGTAGGCAAGAGTCGGCTCGAGGCCATGGGCGACGCGGAGGAATCCGCCGACCTGATCGATTACTACTGCGCGCAGGTCGAGGAGGCCGACGGCTTCGTCCGCCCGATGGGGCGGATCACGCCGGTCGAGCGGAACACCGACCTCCTTCGGCCGTATGGCGTCTTCGCCTGCATCGCGCCGTTCAACTTCCCGCTCGCGCTGTCGGCGGGAATGTCGTCGGCCGCGCTCGCGGCGGGCAACGCCGTGGTCTACAAGCCGGCGGAAGACACGCCCTGGACCGGCCTCCGGCTGTACGAGGTCTATCGGGACGCGGGGCTTCCGGCGGGCGTGTTCAACCTGATCGTGGGCCACCGGGAGGCCATCGGCGACGCGCTCTGGCAGCATCCCGGCGTCGACGGGGTCGTGTTCACCGGCTCGAAGACGGTCGGGATGCGGATCCACGCGGGCCTGGGCGCCGGGTGGATCAAGCCCTGCCTGCTCGAGCTGGGCGGCAAGAACGCGGCGATCGTCATGCCGAGCGCCGATCTCGACGCGGCGGCGGAAGGGGTGATGCGCTCGGCGTTCAGCCTGCAGAACCAGAAGTGCAGCGCCACCAGCCGGGTGTACGTCCATCACGAGGTGGCGGCCCCGTTCGTCGAGCGCCTGCTCGAGCGTACCCGCGCCATGCGCATGGGCGACCCGTCCGAGCGCGACGTCTTCTTCGGCCCGGTCATCAACGAGCGCGCGGTGGCTCGCTACGAGCGGGCCGTGGCACAGGCGCGGGCCGAGGGCGTGGTGCTGCACGGCGGTGCCCGGCTCACGGGCGGCGTGTTCGACCGCGGCCACTTCGTGGCGCCCACGGTGGCGCTGCTGCCGCTCGAGAGCTCGCTCTATCGGGAGGAGCTGTTCGTGCCGCTGCTGGCCGTAGGCGAGGTCCGGAGCCTGGATGAGGCGCTCGCCCACGCGAACGGGGTCGAGTACGGGCTCACGGCCGGCATCTTCTCCGGCGATCCCGCGGAGGTCGAGCGGTTCTTCGACGAGATCGAGGCCGGCGTGTGCTACGCGAACAAGCGCACGGGCGCCACCACGGGTGCGTGGCCGGGGGCGCAGCCGTTCTGCGGCTGGAAGGGCTCGGGGTCGACGGGGAAGGGGGGCTGCGGGCCGTACTACGTCGCGCAGTTCACGCGGGAGCAGAGCCGGACGGTGATCGAGTAGCGGAGCGGAGGGGAGTCACGAGTCATCCTGAGGGTAGCGAAGTGAGTCACCCTGAGCGCCGAGCGAGGCATTCCTGGTTACGCCTCCTTCGCTGCGCTCGAGGATGACGACGAGACCATGAAGTACCCACATCACACGCCTACGGAGCCCCAGTGGCAGACTACCCCAAGATCGTCGTCCCTCCCCCCGGCCCCAAGGCCCGCGCGATCGTCGAGCGCGACGAGGCGTGGACCTCCACCTGCTACATCAAGGAGTATCCCCTCGTCGTCTCGCGAGGACAGGGCGTCATGGTGGAGGACGTCGACGGCAACCGCTATCTCGACTTCATGGCCGGGATCGCGGTGTCTCCACCGGGTACGGGCATCCCAAGGTCGTGGCCGCCGTCAAGGACGCGGCCGACCGGTTCCTCCACATCTGCGGCTCCGATTTCTATTACGAGGGGATGGCCGTCCTGTGCGAGCGCCTGGCCCGGCTCGCGCCCGGCACGAGCAAGAAGCGCGTCTTCCTCACCAACTCCGGCACCGAGGCGGTTGAAGGCGCCATCAAGCTCGCCCGCTACGCCACCCGGCGGACTGCGATCATCGCCTTCCGGGGCGCGTTCCACGGGCGCACCACCGGCGCCGTGAGCCTCACGAGCAGCAAGGCCCGCCAGCACGCCGGCTTCGGCCCGCTGCTGCCGGACGTGCACCACATCCAGTTCGCCTACCGCTACCGCTGCCAGTGGTGCGCCGACAAGCCGGCATGCACGCGCGGCTGCCTCGACGTGCTGGAGCAGGACCTCTTCGCGCGGCACCTCGACCCGCACGACGTGGCGGCCATCTTCGTCGAGCCGATCCAGGGCGAAGGCGGGTACGTCGTCCCACCTGCCGGCTGGCTCCGCGACCTGCGCGCCATCTGCGACAAGTACGGGATCCTGCTGGTGGCCGACGAGGTGCAGTCGGGCGTCGGCCGCACGGGAAAGATGTGGGCCTGCGACCACGAGGGGGTCGAGCCCGACATCCTCCTCACCGCCAAGGGGCTCGGCTCCGGCATGCCGATCGGCGCGCTGATCGCCAAGGAATCCGTCACCACGTGGGAGAGCGGCTCGCACGGCTCGACTTTCGGCGGGAATCCGGTCTGCTGCGCGGCCGCGCTCGCGACACTCGACCTGGTCGAGAACGGCCTCATGGCCAACGCGGTCGTCATGGGCGAGCGGCTCATGGCCGGCGTCCGGAAGCTGGCCGAGAAGCACCGCTGCATCGGCGACGTCCGCGGGGTCGGGCTGATGGTGGGCGTGGAGTTCGTGAAGGACCGCGCCACGCGCGAGCCCGCCCCGGAGATCGTCGAGCAGCTCGTCCAGGGAGCCTTCAAGCGCGGTCTCCTGCTGCTGGGCGCGGGGAAGAGCACGCTCCGTCTGGCGCCGCCGCTGGTGGTAGGCGCCGAGGACATCGACACCGCGCTGGCCATGATCGACGCCCGGTTGAGCGAGATCGCTTGAGCCCCGGCTCGAAGGTCACCACCATGCGGGAGGCCGTCGCCGCCCACGTGCACGACGGCGACACGGTGGTGATCGAGGGCTTCACCCACCTGATCTGCTTCGCCGCGGGCCACGAGATCATCCGGCAGCGCCGGCGCGACCTCGTCCTCTGCCGGCTCACGCCCGATCTCATCTACGATCAGATGATCGCGGCCGGCTGCGCCCGGAAGCTGGTCTTCTCGTGGGCCGGGAATCCCGGCGCGGGCTCGCTCCACGCCTTCCGCCGCGCGGTCGAAGGCAAGGGCGGCACCCGCGCTCGAGCTGGAGGAGTATTCCCACTTCGGCATGGTGGGCCGGCTCTGCGCCGGCGCGGCGCGGCTCCCGTTCTGGCCGATGCGGAACTACATGGGCACCGACCTGCCCGCGGTCAATCCGCGCATCGCCACCGTCGAGTGCCCGTATACCGGCGAGCGGCTCGCCACCGTGCCCGCCCTCAATCCCGACGTCACCATCGTGCACGCCCAGCGCGCCGACGCGCAGGGCAACACCCAGATCTGGGGACTGCTCGGCGTGCAGAAGGAGGCGGCGTTCGCGTCGGGGCGGGTGATCGTCGTGGTCGAGGAGCTGGTGGACGAGCAGGTCATCCGCGCCGATCCCAACCGGACGCTGATTCCGGGGCTCGTGGTCGACGCGGTGGTGGTCGAGCCGTGGGGCGCGCACCCATCGTACGCGCAGGGGTATTACGACCGGGACAACGAGTTCTACGTCCAATGGGAGGCGATCTCGCGGGATCCGGCGGCGCTCGGGCGGTATCTGGACGAGTTCGTGTATGGCGTGAAGGATCGGGCTGAGTACGTCGAGCGGTGCGGCGGGCTGGAGCGGCTGCGGGCGGACGCGCGGGTGTGCGCGGGGGTGAACTATGGGTTCTGATGCCCACGCTGCGACCGCATGACACCCCCGCGGAGCTCATGGCCGTCGTCGCCGCGCGCGAGCTTCGCGACGGCGAAGTCGTGTTCGTCGGCATCGGGCTCCCGAACCTGGCCTGCAACCTCGCCCGCGCCACGCACGCGCCGAACCTCGTGCTGATCTACGAATCCGGCGCCGTGGGCGCGGTGCCCGAGCGGCTGCCGGTCTCGATCGGCGATCCCTCGCTCGTGACCGGCTCGCTCATGGTGTGCGGGATGGCCGACGTGTTCCAGTCGTTCCTCCAGAACGGCCGGATCGAGGTCGGGTTCCTCGGCGGCGCCCAGATCGACCGGTACGGCAACATCAACACGACCGTCGTGGGCAGCTACGATCATCCCGACGTCCGCCTGCCGGGGAGCGGTGGCGCCGCCGAGATCGCCATCCACGCCCGGCGCACCGTCGTCATCAGCCGGCTCAGCCGCCGGGCATTTCCGGAGGCGGTGGATTTCGTCACCAGCCCCGGCCACCGCGCCCGGGGCGGCACCCGCCGCGAGCTGGGCATGCCCGGCGCCGGCCCCGTCAAGGTCGTGACCGACAAGGCCATCCTCGAGCCCGACGCCGACACCGGCGAGCTGGTGCTCGCGGCGCTCTATCCCGGCGTCGAGGTGGACGAAGTCCGCGCCGGCATCGGCTGGCCGCTTCAGTGCCGCCCCGCACTCGCGTCGGTCGACCCTCCCTCCCCGGCCGAGCTGCGATTGCTCCGGGACGTGCTCGATCCCCATCGCCTCTACCTGAAGGGCTGACCGCCCATGAGCGCCGCACCCGCTCCTCCCGCCCCCGCCGAGCCCGCGCACCCCACGCTCCCGCGTGTCCTCGGCCTCCGCGACATGGTGCTGTTCAACATCGTCGCGGTGGTCAGCCTCCGATGGTTCGCCACGGCCGCCGCCGCGGGCCCGAGCTCGATCACGCTGTGGGTGCTCGCGGCGCTGCTGTTCTTCGTGCCGCAGGGCCTGGCGGTGAGCGACCTGGCGGCCCGCTATCCCGAGGAGGGCGGCATCTACGCGTGGACCAAGCGCGCGTTCGGCGAGGGCCACGGGTTTCTCTGCGGCTGGTGCTACTGGGTCAACAACATCCTCTACTATCCCAACCTGCTGATGTCGACGGCCGTCGTCGGCACGTACGCCATCGGTCGGGGGCAGACCGGCCTCGCCGACAACTGGGCCTACGTGCTCCCCGCCACGCTGGTGGCGCTCTGGCTGGCCGTGGCGATCAACATCGTCGGCGTGCGCACGGGACGGTGGCTGCAGAACCTCGGCGCGATCGGCACCTATCTCCCCGGCGTCCTGCTCGTCGCGCTGGGCGTGTACGCGGCGTTCACCCGGCCGGCGGCCACGCCACTCACGGCGCAATCGCTCGTGCCGGACCTCAGCGATCTCTCGGAGCTCAACCTCTGGGCCTCGATCGCCTTCGCGTTCGCCGGGCTCGAGCTGTGTGCCGTGATGGGCGGCGAGGTGAAGGATCCGCGGCGGACGCTGCCGCGCTCGATCTTCATCTCGGCGCCGCTCATTGCGTTCATCTACATCGCCGGCACGGCGGCGGTGCTCTGGCTGGTGCCGACGAAGGACGTCAACATCGTCTCGGGGTTTCTCCAGGCCGTGGCGGAAGGGGCCAAGGACATCGGGTGGGGCGCGGCCTGGCTCCCCGCGGTGGCAGCGGCGTTCTTCGTCGTCGGCAACATTGGCGGCGTCGGTGCGTGGCTCACCGGGCCGGCCCGGGTGGCATTCGTGATCGGGCTCGACCGTTACTTCCCCCCGGCGTTCGGCAAGGTGCACCCCAAGTGGCAGACACCGTACGTCGCCATCCTCACGCAGGCCGTGCTGGCGACCGTCTTTCTTCTGCTGTCGGTGCTCGGGCGCGGCACCACCGTCGAGAAGGCGTACCTCGTCATCCTCGACACGATGCTGCTGGTCTACTTCATCCCCTACATCTACCTCTTCACCTGCTTTCTCGTGGTCCGGGTCAAGGAGCCCTCGCCGGCCAAGGGGCTGCTCGGCGAGCCGGCCAGCGGGGGTCGTGATCGGCGTCGCGGGCCTCGCGTTGACGCTGTTCGCCATGAAGATCGCGACGGTGCCGCCGAGCGGAACGGCCGATCCGCTGCTGTTCCAGCTCAAGGTCATCGGGGGCGCCGGGTTCTTCGTGGTGCTCGGGGGGCTGATCTACTGGCGGGGACGCCGGTGAGGCGTTGGCGTCTGAGCGCGCGCGCGCCCGGTCGACCGATCGGCGCGTTCGGCTTCGCTATCGGGGCGCTCGGTCTCCTCGTCGGCGCGCTTGGCCTCGTCGTCTGCGCGCTTCCAGCCGCCGCCCAGCGCGCGCCCGTCCTGCAGCAGATCAAAGTCCGCCACCCCTACTACTACCGCGAGATGTTTGTTCCCCAGGTGACGAGCGGGCCGAGCGCGGCCGCGTGGTCACCCGACGGCACCGAGCTGGTGTACTCGATGCAGGGCTCGCTCTGGCGTCAGCGCGTAGGATCGAATGAGGCGCTCCAGCTCACCGACGGCCCCGGATATGACTATCAGCCCGACTGGTCGCCCGGACGGGCGCCGCATCGTCTACGCCTCATACCGCGACGACGCGATCGAACTTCGGCTGCTCGACCTCGCCACCCGGGAGTCGACGCAGCTCCTCGCCGGCGGCGCGGTGCACTTGGAGCCCCGCTGGTCGCCGGATGGCCGTCGGCTGGCCTTCACGTCCACGCTGTATGAAGGCCGATGGCACGTCTTCACCGCCGATGTCACGCCGGACGGCCGGCTCGAACGGGTCGAGCGCATCAGCGAGGATCACGAGAGCGGCCTCCCGCGGTACTACTACAACACGGTGGATCACGCGCTCTCGCCGACCTGGTCGCCGGACGGGCGTGAGGTGATCGTGGTCTCGAACCGGGGCCACGTCTGGGGCTCGGGCGGCTTCTGGCGGATGGAGGCTCGCCCGGGCGGCGCGGCGCGGGAGATCCGGGACGAGGAGACGACCTGGAAGGGGCGGCCCGACTGGAGCCGCGACGGCCGCCGCGTGGTCTACAGCTCCTATCTCGGCGGCCAATGGAACCAGCTCTGGCTGATGACGCCCGACGGGTCGAATCCGCTGCAGCTGACCTACGGGGCGTTCGACGCCACCGCGCCCCGCTGGTCGTTCGACGGGCGGCACGTGGCCTACGTGTCGAACGAGGGCGGGAACACGTCGCTCTGGGTGCTCGATGTGCCGGGCGGCAAGAGGACCGCGATTCGTGCGGAGCGGCGACGACTATCGCTCGCCGGTGGGACGGCTTCGGCTCCGGGTGACGGACGCGCGCGGGGCCACGGTGCCGGCCCGGGTCTCGGTCACGGGCCCCGACGGCCGAAGCTGGGCGCCCGATGACGGCCTGGCGCCACGCGGACGACGGCTTCGACCGGCGCGAGCGGCGCTTCGAATACGGGTATTTCCACACGACCGGGCTGGACTCGCTCACCCTGCCGGCCGGCGAGTACGCCGTCGAGGTGACGCGCGGCCCCGAGACCCGGGTCGAGCGGCGGACGATTGCCATCCGCGCCGGCCACGACGGCGCGCTCCGGCGTCTCCCTGGCGCCGCTCGGCGACCTCGCCCGGCGCGGCTGGTACAGCGCCGACCTGCACGTGCACATGAACTACGGCGGCGCCTACCGCACCACGCCGCGCCGGCTGGCGTTCCAGGCGCGGGCGGAGGACCTCGACCTGGTCGGAGAACCTGATCGTCAACAAGGAAGGGCGCATCCCCGACATCGAACGGCCGGTCGGCCGCGACCCGGTCTCCACCGCCACGACCGTCGTGGTGCACGATCAGGAGTATCACACCAGCGTCTGGGGCCATATCGGCCTGCTCGGGCTCCGCGATCACGTGCTGCTGCCGGGCTACGCCGGCTACGCGGCGACTGCGGCCGCCAGCCTCGCGCCGACCAATGCCGAGGTCGCGGATCTCGCGCGAGCGCAGGGCGCGCTGGTCGGCTACGTGCATCCGTTCGACAGCGACCCCGATCCCGCCGACACCACGCATCCCCTCACGGCCGAGTTCCCGGTCGACCTGGCGCTCGGCAAAGTGGACTACTACGAGGCGCTCGGCTTCGTCGACGACCCGATGGCGACGGCGCACGTCTGGTACCGCGCGCTCAACTGCGGCTTCCGCCTGCCGGCGGGCGCGGGCACCGACGCGATGGCCAACTTCGCCTCGCTGCGCGGGCCGGTGGGGATGAACCGCGTCTACGTTCGCACCGGCGGGCGGCTCGACCAGCGGCGGCTGCTCGATTCGCTCAAGGCCGGCCGGACGTTCGCGACCAACGGCCCGCTGCTGGAGCTGACGATCGACGGACGCGGCGTGGGCGATGAGCTCCGGCTCGGCGGATGGCACACACGAGGTCGTCGCGCGGGTGTCGCTCCGGTCGAACGTGCCGGTCGATCATCTCGAGATCGTGGGGAACGGTGAAGTCGTGAAGGAAGTGCCCCTGGCGGGCGATCGCACCCGTGCCGACGTGGAGGTCCGGCTGCCGGTGACGGCGAGTGGCTGGTTCCTGCTGCGGGCACGGAGCGATCGGGCGATCTATCCGGTGCTGGATCTGTATCCCTACGCGACGACCAGCCCGGTGTACGTGACCGTTGGCGGCAAGCCGGCTCGTTCGCCGGTGGACGCGGCGTACTTCGTGGCCTGGATCGACCGGCTGGCGGCGGCGGCGCGGGCGAATGCGGACTGGAATACGGTGGCGGAGCGGGACCATGCGCTCGGACTTGATCGAGCAGGCGCGGGAGGAGTTCGAGCGGCGGCGCTGAGAGTGTAGCGTGCCAGGCGCGCCGCAGCGCCGCCGTCATCCGTGCCGAACCGTCGACCCGCTCACACCCACTCCACCACCATCGCAATCCCCTGTCCAACCCCCATGCACATCGTCGCCAGGCCTAGCGCCGCCGCCGCGTGTGCAAGACCGCGGGTTCGGGCATCTCCCGCCTGCGTCCCGCTGCCCGGGGACCGCTGCCCAGTCGTGCCATCACCTGCAGCTGGAGAATCCGATGCGAACCGATCGCTGGCTCCGTTCCCGGCGCGTGCCGGGTCTCGTCGCCGTGCTGTGTCTCTCGCTCGCCACCGCGGCCGCCGCGCCGGTTCGTCACGGGCCCTCGACCGGCCGCGTGACCGGGCACGTCCGGGACGGCCAGGGCACACCGGTGCCCTACGCGCAGGTCATCGTGGTGGGCAGCGCGCTGTCGGCGCTCACCGATACCGCCGGGGCGTACCTGCTGCCGGCGGTGCCCGCGGGTCCCGTCACGATCCGTGCGACCCGCGTCGGGATCGGCTCGGCCGAGCTGGCCGGGACCGTCCGGGCCGGGAGCACGCTCACGCTCAACTTCACGCTCGGCGATCAACGGGCCGCGGCGCGCCAGCTCGCGGAGGAGAAGGACGCCGCCAAGGCGGCCGCCAACTCGCCGTTGGCCTCCGCCATGCTCCGCCGGGAAGATTCCCGAATCAGAGGCGTCGCCACCGGCGTCGCGGCGACCCCGGCACCGGAGCCCTGGCGCTGGGCCCAGGAGCCGGGCAACACCGAGGCGTACAACACGGTCGACGAGCACCGCTTTCTCGCGGCCGCAGCCAACCCGGTCTCGACCTTCTCCATCGACGTGGACGCCGCCTCGTACAGCAACGTCCGCCGCTTCCTGAGCCAGGGGACGCTGCCGCCCAAGGACGCGGTCCGGCTCGAGGAGCTGGTCAACTACTTCCCGTACCGCTATGCCGACCACAGCGGCCGCCATCCCTTCGCCGTCTCGACCGAGGTCGGTCCGTGCCCCTGGTCGCCGGAGCATCGGCTCGTCCGCATCGGCCTCCAGGCCCGCCGCGTGCCGACGCGAGAACCTGCCGCCGAGCAACCTGGTCTTCCTGATCGACGTCTCGGGCTCGATGATGTCGCCCGACAAGCTGCCGCTGGTCCAGCAGGCGTTCCGGGCGCTGGTGCACGAGCTCCGGGAGCAGGACCGGGTGGCCATCGTGGTCTACGCCGGAGCGGCGGGCCTGGTGCTGCCGTCGACCAGTGGCGCCGAGAAGGCCACGATCCTCGAGGCGATCGACCGCCTTCAGGCCGGCGGGTCGACGGCCGGCGGCGCCGGCATCCGCCTCGCCTACGACGTCGCGCGCCAGCACTTCGATCGGGAAGGCAACAACCGCGTCATCCTGGCCACCGACGGCGACTTCAACGTGGGCGTGAGCTCCGACGCCGAGATGGTGCGCCTGGTGGAGCAGCGCCGCGAGGAAGGCACCTTTCTCACCGTGCTGGGCTTCGGAACCGGCAACCTGAAGGATTCGAAGATGGAGCAGATGGCCGACAAGGGAAACGGCCACTACGCCTACATCGACAGCTTCCGCGAGGCCCAGAAGGTCTTCGTGCAGGAGTTCGGCGGCACGCTGTTCACCGTCGCGAAGGACGTGAAGATCCAGGTCGAGTTCAACCCGGCCCGGGTGCAGTCCTACCGGCTGCTTAGGCTACGAGAACCGCACGCTGGCGCGCGAGGACTTCGCGGACGACCGGAAGGACGCCGGCGAGCTCGGCTCGGGCCACTCGGTGACGGCGCTGTACGAGATCGTGCCGGTGGGGGCCACGCCGGTGGCGCTGGGTGACGACAGCTTGACCTACCAGCAGGTCTCGATCCGGCCCGAGGCCAGCAGGAGCCGAGAGCTGATGACCGTGCGGCTCCGCTACAAGGATCCGCAGGGGTCGACCAGCCGGCTGCTCGAGGAGCCGGTGCGGGACCGGTCTGTCGGCGCGGCGTCGGAGGATATGCGCTTCGCCTCCGCGGTCGCCGCGTTCGCGCTGCTGCTCCGCGACTCTGAGCATCGCGGCCAGGCCAGCTATGAGCAGGTGCTGTCGCTCGCCCGCGGCGCGCGCGGGGAAGATCCCCAGGGTTACCGCGGGGAGTTCATCGGCATGGTGGAAACTGCGCGGACCCTCAGCGCCTCGTCGCGCACTGATTGACTTCGTCCAAACCTTCCGTTAGTCATCTCTCGCGCTCCGCCGGCCGATCGTGGCCGGCGGGCCCGGGACGACCAGCCCGAGAACACGTCGACCGCCCATTGCGCTCTCCCTGGAGCGTACTGTGGACAACCCCGCCATGACCAGCGCCGAATTCTTCGATCGCCTTCGAGTCACCACGGAGTTCCTCGAGGCCATCGTCGGGGATCGCGGGCTGCTGGCCCAGGCCTCGCCTGACGACCAGCGACGGCTGCTGCAGGCCGCCGGCCAGGTGTATGCCCCGGATGCCAATGCCCGGCGACAGCTCGTGCGCGCGAGTGTGCGTCGCCGGAAGGCCGAACGGGTGCGGCGCGAGGACCAGGTGCTCGACCAGACCGGGATCCGGACGCTCCGCCGGCGGCCGGTCATCACCACGCCCAACGTGTTTCCGCCGCCCGGCTTCGAAGCCCGCGACAGCGACGGCGATCCGGACATCAGGGAAGCCATCGAGCCGCAACACTGCTACGTGTGCAAAGCGAAGTACACGGAGCTGCACCACTTCTACGATCAACTCTGCCCCGCCGTGCGCCGCCTTCAACTTCGCCAAGCGCACCGAGCTCGCCGACCTTCGGGGCCGGGTGGCGCTCCTCACCGGCGGCCGCGTGAAGATCGGCTACCAGGCGGGTCTCAAGCTGCTGCGGTCCGGCGCGCACCTCATCGTCACCACCCGCTTTCCCCGCGACTCGGCCGATCGGTATGCCGCCGAGCCGGACTTCGGCGACTGGGGGCACCGCCTCGAGATCTTCGGGCTCGACCTGCGCCATACGCCGAGCGTGGAGGCGTTCTGCCGGGAGCTGATCGACACCCGGGATCGGCTCGACTTCATCATCAACAACGCCTGCCAGACGGTGCGCCGGCCGCCGGCGTTCTACGAGCACATGATGGTCCGCGAGCGGGAAGCCTTCCGCGGCATGCCGGCGCAAACTCGCCGGCTCCTGGGCCACTACGAGGGCTGGCGCGAGACGCACCCGGCGCCGGCGGGCGCGTCGGCCATCACTCCGGCTGCGTTCGAACGACGGCTTCCCAGCATTGCCGGGCATGGCGGACGCGGCCGAGCTCTCCCAGGTCAGGCTTCTGCCGGAGGAGTATCAGGTCCAGGCCCATCTCTTTCCGGAAGGCCGCCTGGATCAGGATCTGCAGCAGGTCGACCTCCGGGAGCACAACTCCTGGCGGATGCTGATGGCGGACGTGCCTTCGGTCGAGCTGCTGGAGGTGCAGCTCATCAACGCGGTCGCGCCGTTCGTGTTGAACGCGCGACTCAAGCAGCTCATGCTGCGGACGCCGGATCGGGATAAGCACATCGTCAACGTGTCGGCCATGGAAGGCCAGTTCTACCGGAACTTCAAGACGGTTCGCCATCCCCACACCAACATGGCCAAGGCGTCGCTGAACATGATGACGCGCACATCGGCGGCCGAATACCAGAGTGATGGGATTCACATGAACAGCGTGGATACGGGCTGGGTGACGGACGAAGACCCGGTGGACGTGGCCGCCCGGAAGGTCGCGGAGCACCGCTTCCACCCGCCGCTCGACACCGTGGACGGTGCCGCGCGCATCGTGGATCCGATCATCGCCGGGATCAACACCGGGGAGCACGTCTGGGGGAAGTTTCTCAAGGATTATCCGCCCACGGATCTGGTGACTCGTGGTGCGAACGGGCGCCGGTCTCAATAGATTGCGCGCTGTCGGTGGTGAGGGAGCGGTGGCCGAGTGGTTGAAGGCGCTCGCCTGGAAAGCGAGTTACCGGTCAAAAGCCGGTACGAGGGTTCGAATCCCTCCCGCTCCGTACGCGGTAAGCTGTCAACTCCCTGGACGCTACCGCGCTCCGCGAGTTGCGCGGTCGGTGGCCCCGGACTAGCTTCCCGCCCCGATGCCCTCCAGGATCCCCCTTCTCGACGAGCGCGCACTCGGCCGGACCCTCGTGCGCATGGCCACGGAAATCGTCGAGCGCGCCGGGGGCACCGACAGCCTGGTACTCGTCGGCATCCAGCGCCGCGGCGTCGAGCTGGCCGACCGCCTGAAGCGCCTCATCGATCAATCCGAAGGCTCCGCCGTTCCCGTCGGCAAGCTCGACATCACCCTCTATCGCGACGACCTCCAGACCGTCGGGCCACGGCCCGTCGTCGGCGAGACCCGGCTGCCCAACCTCGACGGGCGCACGGTGGTCATCGTCGACGACGTGCTCTACACCGGCCGCACCGTCCGGGCCGCGCTCGACGAGTGCGCCGACTTCGGCCGGCCGCGCCGGATCCTGCTCTGCGTGCTCATCGACCGCGGCGGGCGCGAGCTCCCGATCCAGGCGGACATCGTAGGCACCACCGCGAGCACGGAGCCGCGGACCGGGTGGATGTGTTCGTCGCCGAGCTCGACGGCCGGGACGCGGTCGAGCTGGTGCGGGCCTGAGATGACCACCCCGAGCCTCGGCAAGGACCTGGTCGGCCTGGAGCCGCTGAGCGCGGACCAGATCCGGCTCATCCTCGACACGGCGGAGCCGTTCAAGGAAGTGAGCGAGCGGCCGATCAAGAAGGTGCCGGCGCTTCGCGGGAAGACCATCGTCAACCTGTTCTTCGAGGCCTCCACCCGGACCCGGATCTCGTTCGAGTTCGCCGAGAAGCGGCTGAGCGCGGACACGGTGAACGTGGCCGTGGCGGGCTCGTCGGTCTCCAAGGGCGAGACGCTGGTGGACACGGCGCGGAACCTCGAGGCCATGCGGATCGACATGGTCGTCATCCGCCACGGCGCGTCGGGCGCGGCGCAGTTCCTCGGCCAGCGCATTCGCTCCAACGTCATCAACGCGGGCGACGGCAAGCACGAGCACCCGACCCAGGGCCTGCTCGACATCCTCACCCTGCGCGACCGGTTCAAGCGGATCGAGGGCCTCAAGGTCGCCATCTGCGGCGACATCCTCCACAGCCGCGTGGCGCGCAGCAACATCTGGGGCCTGCTCAAGCTGGGCGCCCAGGTCGGCGTCTGCGGCCCGGCCACGCTGCTGCCGCGCAACGTCCACGAGCTCGGCGTCACCATCCTCCCGCGGATCGAGGATGCCATCCAGTGGGCGGATGCGCTCAACATCCTCCGCCTCCAGCTCGAGCGCATGCAGTCCGGCTTCCTGCCCTCGCTGCGCGAGTACAATCGCGTCTTCGGCGTCACCAGCGAACGGCTGGCGAAGGCCCCCAAGGACCTCCTCATCCTGCACCCCGGCCCGATGAACCGCGGAGTCGAGATCGACAGCGACGTGGCCGACGGCCCCCACAGCGTGATCCTGCCCCAGGTGACCAACGGCGTCGCCGTGCGCATGGCGGTGCTCTACCTGCTGGCCGGCGGCTCGCCCGACTGGGCCCACCCGGGCGGCGGGGGAGACTGAGCATGCGGCCGATTCTCATCCGGGGCGGACGGATCCTCGATCCCTCGCGCAACACCGACCAGGTGGCCGACCTCCTGCTGCAGGACGGCAAGGTCGAGGCGCTGGGCCAGAACCTCGGCCGGCCCGACGGCGCCGACGTGCTCGACGCGGCGGGGAAGGTGGTGGCCCCCGGCCTCATCGACCTCCACGTGCACCTGCGGGAGCCGGGCCAGGAGGACGTGGAGACCGTCGCCACCGGCGCCATGGCCGCCGCCGCCGGCGGATTCAGCGCGGTGTGCGCGATGCCGAACACCGATCCGGTGACCGACAACCAGGCGGCCGTCGGCTTCATCGTGAGCCAGGCGCAGCGGGCAGGGAAGGCGCGAGTGTATCCCATCGGCGCCATCTCGCTCGCGCAGCAGGGGCAGCAGCTGGCGGAGTTCGGCGAGCTCGTGGGGGCGGGCGCCGTGGCGGTGAGCGACGACGGGAAGCCCGTCGTCTCGAGCCACCTCATGCGCACCGCGCTCGAGTACGCGCGCACGTTCGGCATCCCGGTGGCGGATCACTGCGAGGACCCCACGCTCGCCGCGGGCGGCGCGATGCACGAAGGGCTGGTCTCGACCCGGCTCGGCCTCAAGGGCGTCCCGTCGGCGGCGGAAGAGATCATGGTGGCGCGCGACATCCTGCTCGCCGAGCTGACCGGCGGCCACGTGCACCTGTGCCACATGTCGACGCGAGGATCGGTCGAGCTCATCCGGCGAGCCAAGGAGAAGGGGCTCAGGGTGACGGCGGAGGCCTGCCCGCACCACTTCACGCTGACCCACGAGGCGTGCGAGGGCTACAACACCAACGCGAAGATGAACCCGCCACTCCGGGAGCCCGAGGACCGCGAGGCGATCCGGCAGGGGCTGCGCGACGGCACGATCGACGTGATCTGCACCGATCACGCGCCGCATCACTACGATGCCAAGGAGCGCGAGTTCGACGACGCGCCCAACGGGATCATCGGGCTGGAGACGGCGCTCGGCCTCGCGATCACGGAGCTGGTGGACGGCGGGCTCCTCGATCTCGCCACGCTCGTGACCCGGATGAGCACCATGCCGGCCCGGATCTTCGGCCTGCCCGGCGGCACGCTGGCGCGCGGATCGGCGGCGGACGTGGTGGTGATCGACCCCGCGGCCCAGTGGACGGTCGAGCCCGAGACCTTCTACTCCAAGAGCCGGAACACCCCGTTCGCCGGCCGCCGCCTCCGGGGCCGGGCGGACGTGACGATCGTGCGCGGGCAGGTGGTCTTCCGGCGCGGGGGGTGAGATCTCGGTGCAGTCCAAGGATTCAATTTGAGCGTGTGCGGCTCTTCACCACGAAGACACGAAGGACACGAAGGAACACGAAGACAAGCAACAACACGGTGGTTTTCTTCGTGGCCTTCGTGGCCTTCGTGCCTTCGTGGTGAAGACGCCAGCGATGCCCGCGCGGTCTCCGAGGCGACCCCCGCCTGCCACACCCGGGCCCGGGCGGTAGGAGCCCATATGCACCCGTGGCTCCCGGATGGCCTTGACCGAATTAGATTTGCATCTCCGGGTCTATCGCCGACGGCGCGACCAAGCTCACCCCCGAACAGATGCACGACCTCGAGCGGCTGAGAGGAATTTCCATCATGGCCAAACCGACCTCGGATACCGACGCGACCATCGAATCGCTCCTGCAGCAGCGGGCCCAGTACGAGCAGTGGCTCGCCCGCCTCGACTCCGCGGGCGACAAGGCGCCGCCCGCCGTCCGTGCGCGCGTGCGCAGCGACTACGAGGCGCGGCTGCGGGGCGTGATCGACCAGCTGCGCGGGTTCGCGGCGACGATCGCCGAAGAGCTCGATCGTCACAAGGGCACGCAGACCGGGCTCGACGGCGAGCGTCGGCAGGCCGAAGAGGCGCTCTCGGAGGCCGAGGTGCGCCACGCGGTCGGCGAGTACTCCGAGGACGAATGGCAGCGGATCAACGACCAGAGCGGCGAGCTGCTGGGCCGCCTCCGCGGCGAGCTGCGCGCGGTCGGAGACGAGATCGCACGGCTGGCGGAAGTGCAGGGGTTGATCGGCGGGGCGCCAAAGCGCGTCGAGCCTCCTGCCCCGGCGCCTCCCCCGCCTCCGCCGCCGGTCGCGGCGGCGCCCGAGCCCGAACCCGAGCCGGAGCGATTCGCGCCGCCGCCGGCCGCTCCTGTCGCCGCGACCCGGCCCGCGCCCAAGCCGGCGCCGAGGGAGGCCGAGATCACCCATGGCCCGCCACCGGTGGACGAGATGGCGTTCCTCAAGTCGGTGGCGCCCGAGGAGGAACGGAAGCCGGCGCCGGCGCAGACCTCGGGCCGCCGGGGAAGCAACCCTGGCCCGTCGGGTGCGAGGTCGGCGGAGGGATCGGGAACCGCGAGCCAGACGGCCGCACCCGGGAAGCCGGGCGCGGCGGGCGGAGCGAAGACGCTCAAGTGCGGGGAGTGCGGCACGCTCAATCGGCCGACCGAGTGGTACTGCGAGCGCTGCGGCGCGGAGCTCGCCGGCATCTGAGTTGAGCTGCTCTACGCCGCTACGATAAAAGGAGTTACGGCGCAGCTGATAAAGTGATTTCTAGGTAGGCGGATGCAGCGTGCACGCGACGAAAAAGGGCCCCGCGATGGCGGGGCCCTCGTCGTTGGAACGCCGAGCGTCGTCGCGCTACTTCGTGCCGCCCGCCTTGGCCAGCTTCGAGAGCCGGCTCTTCTGCCGGGCCGCCGCGTTCGGATGGATCAGCCGCTTGCGTCCCGCGCGATCGATCAGCTTCACGGCCTCATCGTACGCGGCCTGCGCGGCGCCCGCCGCGGCCGTGCGCACCTTCTTGATGGCCGAGCGGAGCTGGCTCCGGTGGGTGCGGTTGAGCGTCGTGTGAGTCTTGGCCTGACGCATACGCTTCTTGGCGGACTTGATTCGCGGCACGACGACCTCGAAAAAAACGGAGACAGACCAAAAGAGCGACCAGACGCTCCGCCGCCCATAACACCCGGGAAGCCACCTGGTCAACGAGCCGGGAAACATAGATCGCCACCCGTGCAAGGTCAAGCGGCGTCCGGCTTTGACTTGGCTCCAGCGGGTGCTTAACCTTCCGCGACCCCGACCGACAGGACCGCACCCCTGGAAAACCAGATCAGCGATTTCATCCTCGCGCTCCCGATGCTGGTCTTCGCCATGGTCGCGCACGAGTATGCCCACGCCGCCGTCGCGCTCCACCAGGGCGACGACACCGCCTACACCCTTGGACGGGTCACCCTCAACCCGATACCGCACATCGACCCGGTCATGAGCCTGCTGCTGCCGGCGGTGCTCTGGTTCGCGTCGAACGGCCAGTACACGTTCGGGGGTGCCAAGCCGGTGCCGGTCAACTCGAGGAAGTTCCGCAACTTCAAGCGTGGCGACATCCTCGTCTCGGCGGCGGGGGTCACGACCAATTTCTTTCTGGCCTTCGTGTGGGCGTTCGTGTTCATCCTGCTCGGCCTTGCTGGCGCAGGCGCTTCCCGCCGCGGGACCGACGCTGGAAACGGCGCAGCGCATGATGATGTTCGGGATCTACATCAATCTGCTGCTCTGTTTCTTCAACCTCATTCCGATTCCACCGCTGGACGGATCGCACCTCTTGTATCACGCCCTTCCGCCGAGGGCGGGGAATTGGTATCGGGGTCTGCAGCGCTTCGGCTACCTCCCGCTGTTCCTCATGCTGTTCGTGTTCCGCGGCGCCATGGGAGTGATCCTGATGCCGGTGTACGTCATGTTGCGGCTGCTCCAGAGCTGGACCGCGCCGTACCAGATCGCATCGCTCCTTGGGGGGATGTCCTAGCCATGACCGCCCCCGAAGCTCCGACGACCGCCCTCGGCGCGGGCCCCGGGTTCGTCGTCCAGCTCGATGCCTTCTCCGGGCCGCTCGACCTGCTGCTGCACCTGCTGCGCGAGGAGCAGCTCGAGATCGCCGACATTCCGATCGCGCGGATCGCCGATCAGTTCCTCCACGCCATCCACGAGCTCGGCCTCAACCAGGCCGCCGACTACCTCGACATGGCGAGCCGGCTCGTGCGGCTCAAGGCGCAGATGCTGCTGCCGCGCCGGACCGAGGATGACGGCTGGGAGGATCCGCGGGCCGAGCTGGTGCGGCGGCTGCTCGAGTACCAGCAGATCCGGGAGATCGCCGTCTGGCTGCGGACGCTCGGCCGAGCGGCGCGCCGAGCAGTACGCGCGCGGCTACCTGCCGCCGCCGCCCGAGCTGCCGCCGCCGCCGCTCACGCTCGACCTGCTGGAGATGCTGCAGGCGGTGGAGCGGGTCATCGCCGCGATTCCGTCGCCCGTGCTGCATCGGGTCGTGGCCCGTCCGCTGGACGTCGAGTCCGCCACCCGCCGGATCGAGCAGCTGCTCGACGAGCGGGAGCAGTTCGGCTGGCTCGAGGCGCTCGGTCCGCGGCCGACGATCGTCGACGTCCTGTCCACCCTGCTCGCGCTGCTCGAGCTCGCCAAGCGGGGCACCCTCCGACTCGTGCAATCGGCCGCCTTCGCGCCGATGGTGATCGCCCGTGACCCCGCTCGCCCAGCTGCTTGAAGCCGCGCTGTTCAGCGCCTGCCGCCCGCTCACCGTCGAGGAGCTCTCCACGCTCGACCAGGAGGCGACGCTCGCCGACGTCCGCGTCGCGCTCGAGCAGATCCGCGAGCACTTCGATTTCGAGCAGCACGGGGTCGAGCTGCTGGAGATGGCGGGCGGCTATCAGATCCTCACGCCGGCCCGTGCACGCGGCCGCGATCGAGCGCGCGCAGCTTCTCGGTCCGGACGCCCAAGCTCACGGCCGCGGCGCTCGAGACGCTGGCCGTGATCGCCTACCGGCAGCCGGTGGGCCGCGCCGAGATCGAGGAGATCCGCGGCGTCTCGGCGGGAGGCGTGCTGCGCTCGCTGCAGGAGCGCGGGCTGATCGAGGTCGTGGGCCGGAGCGAGGCGCTGGGCCGGCCGCTGCTCTACGGCACCGCGGCGATGTTCCTCGAGCTGCTCGGGCTCCGCGACCTGGCCGACCTGCCGCGGGCGGAGGAGCTGACGATCGCGCTCCACTCGCACCGGGCGATGGCCGAGGGCGACGACGACGCGGCCGCCTACGTCGAGGCCGAGTCGTGACCGAGATGCGGCTCCAGCGCGCGCTGGCGCGCGCGGGGGTCGCCTCTCGCCGCGCGGCGGAGGAGCTGATCACCGACGGCAAGGTGCGGGTCGACGGGAAGGTCGGCGACGCTGGGGATGAAGGTGGACCCGGCGAAGCAGCGGATCACGGTGGGCGGCCGGGCGGTGAAGCTGCAGGAGCGGCGCTGGCTCGCCTTCCACAAGCCGCTCGGGGTGGTCACGACCGCGAGCGACGAGGAGGGCCGCCGCACCGTGCTCGACTTCATCCCCGAGCACCGCGGGCCTCACCTACGTCGGGCCGGCTGGACGTGATGACGACGGGCCTGCTGCTGCTCACCACTGACGGCGAGGCGGTGCACCGCCTCACCCATCCGCGCTACCACATCCCGCGACGCTACACCGCGCTGGTGCATGGCCGGTCCACGGCGGAGATCACGGGCGCGGTCAAGCGAGAAGTCGTGATCGACGGCCGGCCGGTGGATCCCGTCGCGAGGTGCGGGTGCGCGCCGGGCACCGAGGGCCGGAGCATCCTCGACGTGACGCTCGACGGAGGGCCGCAACCGGATCGTCCGCCGCTGGGCCGAGGCCATGGGGCTCAAGGTGGAGCGGCTGGCGCGCCTGTCGTACGGCCCGGTGCGGCTGGGGGACCTGCGCGTCCGGGCGCTACCGGCCGCTCACGCCGAAGGAGGAGAAGGCGCTGTACAAGGCGATCCGGATGGATCCGGAGGAGGGGTGACACCCGGACGTGCGTGAGCCGTCAGGTGCGGAGGCTTCCGCGCATCCGCGGGCAGGTCAGTCCGGCGCTGCGATTCAGAGTCCCTGCTCCGCTCGAGGAGACGGTCGCGTGACCGCGCCACCACGCACCCCGTCCCGACTATCTTTCCTCCATCCACTCCCAGGAGCCAGCCAGCGTGAGCGCGCCGAAGCTGACCGACAAGCCGGCCGAGACGCTGCCCGTGCAGCGCATCCTCAAGGAGGTGTCCCGCCGGATCGTCGGGCAGGACGCCATGGTCGAGCGGCTCCTCGTGGGCCTGCTGACCGGCGGCCACATCCTGCTCGAGGGCGTGCCGGGGCTGGCCAAGACGCTCGCGGTGCGCACGCTGGCGGAGATCATCCACGCGTCGTTCTCGCGCATCCAGTTCACGCCCGACCTCCTGCCCGCCGACGTCATCGGCACGATGGTGTACGACCAGAAGTCGCAGGACTTCCACGTCAAGAAGGGACCGCTCTTCGCCCAGATCATCCTGGCCGACGAGATCAACCGCGCGCCCGCCAAGGTGCAGGCGGCCCTGCTCGAGGCGATGCAGGAGCACCAGGTCACCATCGGCGGCACCACGTACCGGCTCGAGGAGCCGTTCATGGTCCTCGCCACGCAGAATCCGATCGAGAACGAGGGCACCTATCCGCTGCCCGAGGCGCAGCTCGACCGCTTCATGCTCAAGGTGCGGGTGCGGTATCCCACGCGCGACGAGGAGAAGGAGGTGCTGCTCCGGATGAGCGGCGGCCAGGAGATCCCGGTCGAGCGCCTGCTCGATCCGGCGTCGATCCTCGCGGCCCGCGCCTCGATCGCCGACGCTGTACATGGACCAGAAGGTGGTGGACTACATCGTCGACCTGGTGCGCGCCACGCGCGACCCGGGCACCGTCGGGCTGGCCGAGCTCAAGCCGCTGATCGCGTTCGGCGGCTCGCCGCGCGCCTCGATCGCGCTGGCGCAGGCGGCGCGCGCGCACGCGTTTCTTCGCGGGCGCGCCTACGTCGTCCCCGAGGACGTCCGCGCGCTCGCGCCCGACGTGCTGCGCCACCGCATCGTCCTCACCTTCGAGGCGGAAGCGGAGGACGTGACCAGCGACGACGTCGTGACCAAGGTGCTCGCCGCCCTGCGGGTGCCGTAACCGCCCACCATGCCGGCCGTATCCCCTGAAATCCTGAAGCAGGTCAAGGGCATCGAGCTCCGCACGCGGGGGCTCGTCGGCTCGCTCTTCGCCGGCGAGTACCGCTCGGTCTTCCGCGGGCAGGGGATGGAGTTCGCCGAGGTGCGCGCCTACGAGGCGGGCGACGACTTCCGCTCGATCGACTGGAACGTCTCGGCCCGGCTGGGGAGCCCCTACGTCAAGACGTTCACCGAGGAGCGCGAGCTGACGCTCATGCTGCTCGTGGACCAGTCGGGCTCGACCCGGTTCGGCGAGCCGCTCACCAAGGGGTCGCTCGCGATCGAGGTGGCCGCGGTGCTCGCGCTCGCGGCCGCGCGCCAGAACGACCGGGTCGGCGCGCTCCTGTTCGCCGACGAGGTCGAGCGCGTGATTCCGCCGCGGAAGGGCCGGCGCCACGCGCTCCGCGTCATTCGCGACCTCGTCGCGTTCGAGCCGGTGGGACGGCGCACCAACCTGGCCGCGAGCCTCTCCTACGCGAGCCGGCTGCTGCGCCACCGGAGCATCGTCGTGGTGCTGTCCGACTTCATCGCCGAGGGACTGGGAACAGCCGCTCCGCCGGCTGGCGGCGCGGCACGAGGTGGTGGCGATCACGGTGGACGATCCTCGCGAGCACGACCTGCCCGAGTCCGGCTGGATCGAGATGCAGGACGCCGAGTCCGGCCGGCGCGTGCTGGTCGACACCGGGAGCCGGGACGTCCGCACGCGCGTGAGCGAGCTCAGCCGCGCGCGCCGCGAGGAGCGGAGCCGGGCGCTCGCCGCCGCGGGCACCGACCAGGTGCACCTGGAGACCGGCGTGCCGTACGCCTTCCCGCTCCGGCGGGCGTTCGCGGCGCGCGCCCGGCGGATCAACCGCGGATGAGTCGCCGGCCTCGCGCAGACGCCGGCGCGCCCACGGTGGGCGACACGGTCTGGGTCGCCCGGACGGTCGCGGTGCCGGCGGGCGCCACGCTCCGGCCGGCCGACTGGGACGCGCCCGAGCCGATCGAGCGGCTGGGCGCGCCGGTGGTGACGGCGCGCGGCGACTCGGCCGAGGTGGCGTATCCGATCGTCGTCTGGCGTGCGGGGCCGCTCACCGTGGACATCCCGGGTCCGCTGGTCCTCCGGGCCGGCGGGCCGATCGACTCGCTGCCGCCGCGTCTCGGTGAGCCTCAGGATCGCCAGCGTCCTGCCGGCCGTGCCCCAGGATTCCGTGCTCGCTCCGCAGCCGCGCGCCGACTTCGTGCCCCGGACGAGCGCCACGCCGATTCCGCTGCTGGTGTTGCTCGCCGTTGGCCGCGCTGCTGCTCGCGCCGCTCCACTGGTGGTGGCGGCGGCGGGGCCACTCCGCGGCCGCGCCCCGCGCTCCCGGCGCCGGGACGCGGACGAGGCGCCGCTCGACCGCTGGGCGGACGCGGGAGAAACGCGCGCCGTCGCGTCGGTGGCCACGGCGCGGCTCCGCGGCGCTGATCGCCGCCCGGATGCCCGCGGCGCACGCCGGGCTCGACACCGAGTCCCTGCTGCAGGCCGTCGCCGCGCGCGCCGACTGGCCGCTCGCCGAGCTGGGTGACGTGCTGCGCTCGCTCGACGAGGCCCGGTTCGGCCACACCGCGTTTCCGGATGCGATCGGCCTCGCGCGCTGGGTCGAGGAGCTCGGGCCGCGGCTCGTGCCGGAGGCCGCGTGACGTTCGCCCGGCCGTGGCTGCTGCTGCTCCTGCTCGGCCTGCTCGTCTGGTGGTGGCGCCGGCGCCGCGGCGAGGTGCCGGCGGCACGGTACAGCGACGTGTCGATTCCCGCCGCCGTCAGCGCGCGGCGCTGGTGGGTCGCGCTGCCGCCGGTGTTCCGTGCCCTGAGCATCGCGGCGCTGATCCTGGCGGCGGCGGGGCCGCGCGTCGGCGGCGACACGGTCGAGGTGAAGCAGGAGGGCATCGCGATCGTCATCACGATCGACATCTCGAGCAGCATGCTCGCGGAGGACTTCGCGCCGTCCAACCGGCTCGCGGTCGCACAGCGCCAGGCGGTGGCGTTCATCCGCGGGCGCACGGCCGACCGCATCGGCCTGGTGGCGTTCGCGGGCGAGGCGCTGACGCAGGTGCCGGTCACGCTCGACTATCCCGTGATCGAGCAGGCCGTGATGGACCTCAAGATCGGCAGCCTCGAGGACGGCACCGCGATCGGCAGCGGACTCGCCACCGCGGTCAACCGCCTCCGCCGCGCGCCCGACAAGTCGAAGGTCGTCCTGCTCCTCACCGACGGCGAGAACAACCGGGGCCTGATCGACCCGCGCACCGCCGCCGCGACGGCGGCCGCCTACGGCATCAAGGTGTACACCATCGGCGTCGGCACCATCGGCGAGGCGCCCATCCCGACCGGGCGGGGGCTCGGCGGCTTCCGCTACGAGCTGCTGCCGGTCCGCATCGACGAGCCGCTCGCTGCGCGAGATCGCCTCGAAGACCGGTGGCCGCTACTTCCGCGCCCGGGACAGCGAGGCGCTGAGCCGCATCTTCCGCCAGATCGACGAGCTCGAAAAGTCGCCCATCCAGGTGACCCGCTACACGAAATACGAGGAAGCCACGCGGCCCCTGATCCTCCTCGGGCTCGCGGCCCTGGCGCTCGAGCTGGTGCTCGGCAGCACGCTGGTGGTGCGCGTCCCATGATGTTCGACGCGCCGCTCCTGCTGCTGCTCGCCCCGGCGCTCGGGCTGGCGCTGGGCTTCGCGGCCTGGCTCGGCCGCGGGCGCCGCATCCGGCTCGCGCGGCGGTGGTCGCCC
Source organism: uncultured Gemmatimonadales bacterium (assembly GCA_963833905.1). GTDB lineage: Bacteria > Gemmatimonadota > Gemmatimonadetes > Gemmatimonadales > GWC2-71-9 > CAVVWJ01. Next base: position 209,353 of record CAWHZQ010000003.1, read on the forward strand.
GCGCTCGGGCGGCTCGCGCGTGCGCGCGGCACCTGGGCGCCGCTCGTCCTCGGCCTCACCGGGCTCGCGGCATCCGTGGCCCTGGCCGGCCCGCGCTGGGGCCGCACGCAGATCCGCACCGAGTCGCGGGCGCTGAGCCTCGTCTTCGCGATGGACATCAGCCGCTCGATGCTCGCCGAGGACGCGTCGCCCAACCGGCTGCAGCGCTCCATCCGCGAGGCGCGGCGGCTGATCCAGGACCTGGAGGGCGACCGGCTCGGCCTCATCGCCTTCGCCGGGCGGAGCTACATCCTGGCGCCGCTCACGGTGGACGGCAGCGCGATCCGCCTGTACCTCGACGCGCTCGATCCGGACCTCGCGAGCGAAGGCGGCTCGGATCTCTCGAGCGTGCTCGCCCAGGGCGGCCAGCTCCTCGGCGCCACCACCGATGCGGCCGACCGGGTGCTCGTGGTCTTCACCGACGGCGAGGCCCACGACACGCTGACCGACATCGTCCGCCAGGCCGAGGCGCTGAAGGCGGCGGGCGTCCACCTGATCATGGTGGCCGAGGGGACGCCGGCCCCCTCGCGCATCCCCATCCGCGACTCGACGGGCACGCTCCTCGAATACAAGCGGGACGAGGACGGCACCGTCATTCAGACCCAGCGCCGGGACGACATTCTCCGGGCCGTCGTGGACGCGGCCGAGGGCACGCTGGTGCCGAACGAGGCGGCCGACCAGGGCGGGGCGGTGCGCGACCTCGTGTCCGCGATGAAGCGGAGTCCGACCTCGGCGACGCGCACCGCCGACCTCGTGCCCCGCGCCTGGATCCCTGGGCTGGTCGCGGCGCTGCTGCTGCTCGCCTACACGATCGCGCGCCCGGGGCCCGCGCTCATCGGACTCGCCGGCCTGCTCGTGCTCGGCCGCACCGCCGAGGCCCAGCGGCCGACGGCCGGCGGGCGCGCGCTCGCCGCCGGCGACCCGACCCGCGCCGCGGCGGAGTTCCTGAAGGAGGCGGGCACCGGCCGCGCCAAGGACACCGCGTTCTACAACGCGGGCACCGCCGCGCTTCAGGCCGGACGGCTCGAGGTGGCGCGCGGCGCGCTGGTCGAGGCGGCCAAGTCGCTCGATCCGGGACTGCGATACCGGGCGCTGTACAACCTCGGCCTGGTGGGCCTGCTCGCGGCCCGTTCGGATACGTCGCGGCAGGAGGAGCTGCTCGACGACGCCACCGACCGGCTGCGCCAGGCGCTCCTGCTGGAGCCCTCGTCGGCCCGCGCCAAGTGGAACCTGGAGCTCGCCGAGCGCCGCCGTCCTCCGCCGCCGCCGCAGAGCGGAGGAGGCGCCGCGCCGCCGCCGCCGAGCGGCGGACCCAAGGCGCCGGAGCCGAAGCCGCCGCAGCCCGAGCCCCGGGACCTGTCGCAGAGCCAGGCCGAGCAGATCCTCAACTCGATGGAGCGGCGGGAGCGGTTGACCCGCGAGGAGCAGCAGCGCCGCATGGCCGGCTCCTCCGGCGGAGTGAAGGACTGGTGAGCGCGTCGCAGGGCGGACACGTGGCCTCGCGCGCTGGGGATCGCGGTCGCGCTTGCCGCCGGGCGAGTCGGGCCGGTGGCGGCGCAGGACAGCGGGCCCCAGCTCGAGGCGTCGGTCGACGAGGACCGCGTCTCCGTCGGGGAGGAGCTCACGTACACGCTCCGCGCGGTGAGCCACTCGCCGGTGCCGATGCAGGTCACCCTGGCGCCGTTCACCGGGCTCGAGATCGTGGCGCGGAGCGAGCGCACGGAGGTGGGCTTCGGCGCCGGACCGACCCGGACGACGGTGCTCGAGGTCCGCCTCCGCGCGGTGCGCCCCGGCCATTGGCAGATCGGGCCGGCGCGGGCGGCGCAGGGACGCGATACGGTCGAGGCCGCGCCGGTCGTGGTGGACGTCGCGGCCAATCGGGCCGCCACCGCCTCGACGCTGAGCCCGAGACTCCGCCGCCTGCTCGACCTCGCGGCGCCGCCACCGGCGGGCCAGCCCGCGGTCGACCTGCTCGTGTCCACGGACAGCGTCCGGGTGGGCGAGCAGGTGGACGTGGTCACCGCCGCGTGGTTCCCGCGCGATCTCAGGCTGCAGCTCCGCCGGCCCCCGACGCTCCAGCCGCCCGTGATCGACGGCGTGTGGAGCTTTCCGCAGGCGACCCCCAGCGGCATCGCCGCCACGCGCAGCATCCGCGGACGGTGGTACGACCTGTTCGTCTCGCACCAGGTCGTGTTCCCGCTGGTGCCCGGCACCGTCGACATCCCGCGCGCGACGCTCAAGTACAGCACGCCGGTCGCGATGCAGTTCTTCAGCCAGGAGGAGCGCTTCGCGCTCTCGAGCCGGGCCGACACCCTCGTCGTGCGGCCGCTGCCGGCAGCGGGCCGCCCGGCTGGGTTCGGCGGCGCGATCGCGTCGGCGCTCACGCTCGACCGCCACGTCGACCGGGCGACGGCCACCGTCGGCGAGGGCGTAGCCGTCGAGATCCGGCTGAGCGGGCGAAGGCAACACGGCGCTCTGGCCCAATCCCGAGCTTCGGTGGCCGGCCAACCTCCGCGCCTATCTCGAGCGCGTGGACGAGAAGGTCGCCACCACCGACGGTCGGGTAGGGGGCACCAAGACGTTCCGCTACCTGGTGGTGGCCGACTCGGCGGGACCGCTCGCGCTGCCGGCGGTGCACTACGCCTACTTCGACCTGGGCGACAAACCGCTACCTGGAGCTCGACCTCCCGGCCACTTCGCTGCCGGTGACGGCGCGAGGCGAGACGGCCGCGGCGGCCGCGCTTCCGCCCGCGCTCCTCAGCGGCGACAGGCCGGCGGCAGCGTGGACGGATGGCCCACGCCGTGCCCGACTGGGCGTGGCTCGCGCTCCTCGGGCTCCCGCCGCTGCTGCTGTCTGCTCCGCGGTCGCAAGCTGCGCGCACCGCGCCGCCGCGTGGCGCGGGAAGCCCGATCCGACCTCCGGAGCGCCGAGGCGGCGCTGGATGACCTGCTGCAATCGCTCGCGCCCGATCCCGATCTCCGCTTCGGGCCAGCCCTGGCGGCCGCCGTCCGCGCTGCCGGCGCCGATGCGGCGCTCGCGGCCCGCGTCACCGCCGTGCGCGACCGGCTACTGGCCCGACGGTACGGACCGGCCGCGCCCGCGACCGACGATGCGAGCCTCGCGGCGGAGGCCCATGAGGTGGCCCAGCGGCTCGGAGGCTCGCTCCGCGCGTGGCGCCAGCGGGGGGCTGCAGTGCTCGTACTGCTCGCGCTCGCGCGGCCTCGGCCGGCTGGCGGCACAGAATCCCCCGCCGGAGACCCTGTACGAGAGCGGCGCGCTCCGGGCCGCGGCCGACGGCTTCGGCCGCCGCGCCGACGACGAGCCGGCCGTCGCGGAACACTGGTACAACCTCGGCGCCACCTACTACCGGCTCGGCGCCACCGGCCGCGCCGAGGCCGCGTGGCTCCGGGCGCGGCGGCTCGATCCGCGCGGGCCCGCGGTGCGCCGCGCGCTCGCGCTCACGCCGCCGGCCGACGTCGCATCGGCGCGCTGGACCTGGTCGCCGCCGGTGACGCCCGAGGAGCTGCTCCTGGTCGGCGGGCTCGGCTGGCTCGTCGGCTGGCTCGGCTGGATTCTCCGGCCCCGCGTGCGGGAGCGATGGCTGGTCCTCCTGGTCTTCGCGGGCGTGGCGGTCATGGGCGGGCTGGGACTCCGCGCGTGGTATCGCGTGCCGCTGGCCATCGTAGTCGATCCGGTCACGCTCCGCCTGAGCCCGCACGGACGCGCGCCGGCGCTGGCACCCGTGGAGGGCGGCAGCGCCGTGCGGCTGATCCGGCGCGATCCCGGCTGGGTGCTCGTGCGTGCCCCCGACGGCCGTGAGGGGTGGCTGCCCGACGCGGCGGTGGCCGCGATCGGCGGATAGATTGTCGCCATGACGCGACGCATCGCCATCCTGCCCGACGCCGTCGCCGACCAGATCGCCGCGGGCGAGGTGGTGGAGCGCCCGGCCTCGGTGGTGAAGGAGCTGGTCGAGAACGCGCTCGACGCCGGCGCCCGCCAGGTGCGGGTGACGCTCGAGAACGGCGGCAAGACGCTGATCGAGGTGAGCGACGACGGCACCGGCATGGGCCGCGAGGACGCGGTCCTCGCGCTCGATCGCCATGCCACCAGCAAGGTCCGGAGCGCCGCCGATCTCGTCGGCGTCGCGACGTTCGGCTTCCGCGGGGAGGCGCTGCCGGCGATCGCCTCGGTCTCGCGCTTCTCGCTCTCGACCAACGACGGCGAGACCGGCACCGAGCTCAGCGTCGCCGGCGGCCGGCTCGACCGCGTCGCCGATGCCGTGCGCCAGCGGGGGACCACGATCACCGTGCGAGCGCTCTTCTTCAACACGCCGGCCCGCCGGAAATTCCTGCGCTCGGCGGCGAGCGAGACGCGCGCCGCACAGGAGGCGCTCGCGACGCTCGCGCTGGCGCATCCGGAGCGTCGGCTTTCTGCTCGAGGTGGACGCCACGACGCGGCTGTCGGTGCCGCCCGGCCAGGCGCCGGAGGAGCGGCTGGCGTCGGTCTGGGGCCGCGAGCTCGCGGGCACGCTCATCCCGGTGGAGTATGCCGCCGGCGCGTTCCGGCTCGGCGGGTTCGTGCAGCGCCCGGGCGACGCGCAGCCGACGGGCCGCCGGACCCAGCTGTTCGTGAACGGGCGGCCGTTCAAGGATGCGTTCCTCGTGCGCGCCGCCGAGGCCGGGTATCGCTCCGCCATTCACCCCGGCGACCGGCCCTCGGTGTTCCTCCAGGTCGAGGCCGCTCCCCAGGACGTGGACGTGAACGTGCACCCGGCCAAGCTCGAGGTCCGGTTTCGCGATCGGATCGGCGTGGAGCGCGTGGTGGAGGAGGGCGTGCGCCACGCGCTGGGCGCCCTCGTGGCCGCGGCGCCGGTGGGAGACTGGCGGCCGCTCCCGGCGGCCGCGGGCGGCGGCGGGCTTCCGTCGGCGGTGATCGACGAGCTGTTCGCCGCGGCCGGCGACTCGAGCGCACCCGGTGGCGACGGGGCGGTCGCCGCGCCGGAGCCGCTCGGCTTCCAGGCGCCGCTGCTGCAGCTGTTCGATACCTACATCCTCTACGAAGCGCCCGAGGGGCTGGTGATCGTGGACCAGCACTCGGCCCACGAGCGGGTGCTGTTCGAGGCGGTGATGGCCCAGCTCACCGGCGCCGACGCGCCCGCGCAGCGGCTCCTGCTGCCGCTCACGCTGGAGCTCACCGACGAGGAGCTCGACGCCGTCGAGCAGCACGCCGAGCAGCTCCGGCGCGTGGGCTTCGAGGCGGAGGCGTTCGGAGGGCGGGCCGTGGTGCTGCACGCGGTGCCGTCGCCGCACCCGCGCTTCGATGCCGGCGCCTGCTTTCGCGAGCTGGTGGCGGACCTCGCGCGCGGCCGGTTCGGCGGCTGGGCCAACCGGCTCGATCGGTTCGCGGCCACCTATGCCTGCCGCGCGGCCGTGAAGGGCGGCGCCCGGCTGGACCAGCGCGAGATGCGCGAGCTGCTGCTCCGGCTCTTCGCCACCGATCTCCCGCCGCACGACGTGCACGGGCGCTCGACCATCGTGCAGTTGCCGCGCGAGGAGCTGGAGCGACGGTTTGGGCGGCGGTAGAGTCCCGGTGGTGGTCGGGCCGACCGCGGTCGGGAAGACGGCGGTCGGGCTCGCGCTCGCGGCCCACTGGCCGCTCGAGATTCTTTCGGCCGACTCGCGCCAGGTCTACCGCCGGCTCGACATCGGCACGGCCAAGCCCACGCGGAAGGAGCGCGCGCGGGTGCGGCATCACGGGCTCGACCTCGTGGATCCCGGCACGCGCTACAGCGCTGGGCACTTCGCGCGCGACGCCGAGGGCTGGCTGGCAGACGTACGCGGCCGGGGTCAGTTGCCGGTCGTGGTCGGCGGTACGGGTCTCTACATCCGGGCGCTGGCCGAAGGCCTCTTTCGCGAGCCGGCGCTCGACCTGGCCCGGCGCCGTGCCCTCGACGCGTTCACGGCGCGGCTCGAGGACATCGAGCTTTTGCGGTGGGCCGGCCGGCTGGATCCCGGGTTTCGTGGCGGCGGACGCCAGCGGGCCGCGCGGGCCATCGAGATCGCGCTCCTCTCCGGCCACCCACTCTCGTGGTGGCAGCAGGAGGCGCGCGCGCGGGGCGTGCTGGACCCGTGGTACATTGTGCTCACCGTGCCCCGGCCCGTGCTGCATCAGCGGATCGCGCGGCGAGCGGAGGAGATGATGCAGCGCGGGCTGATCGAGGAAGTGGCGTCGGTCCTGGCGGAGGGCCACGCGCCGCAGGCGCCGGGACTCGACGGCATCGGGATCCGCGAGGCGGTCGAGTACCTGCACGGGGGCCGCACGCGGGAATCGGTCGCGGAGGCCATCACGCTGAGCACGCGGCAGTACGCCAAACGGCAGCAGACCTGGTTCCGCCATCAGCTCGACGGGGCGGTGCTCACCCTCGACGCGACGCGGCCGCCGGAGCGGCTGGCCGCGGAGATCGCCGAGGCATGGGAGAGAGGCGGCGCATGAAGATCGGCATCACCTGCTATCCGACCTACGGCGGCTCCGGCGCGGTCGCCACCGAGCTCGGCCTCGACCTCGCGCGGCGCGGGCACGAGGTGCACTTCATCACGTACGACTCGCCCTTCCGGCTGCACGGCTACGCCGAGCGGATCTACTTCCATCAGGTCGAGACGCGGATGGGCCGCTACCCGCTGTTCGACCACTTCCCGTACACGCTGGCGCTGGCGTCGAAGCAGTACGAGGTCGTGCTCAGCGAGGGGCTCGAGATCCTGCACGTGCACTACGCGATTCCCCACGCGACGACCGCGTACCTCGCGCGCGAGATGCTCAAGGGCCAGCAGCCGCTCAAGGTGATCACCACGCTCCACGGTACCGACATCACCCTGGTGGGCCAGGAGTCGAGCTTCTACGGGATCACCAAGTTCTCGATCGAGCAGAGCGACGAGGTCACCGCCGTCTCCGCCTACCTGCGCGACGAGACCTACCGCGCCTTCGGCTGCGTGAGCTGCGATGTCAAGGTGATCCCCAACTTCGTGAACCTGCAGGAGTACAAGCCGGCCGAGCCGGGTGCCAGGAGCAGTCTCGCGCCGGAGGGCGGCAAGGTCATCACCCACGTCTCCAACTTCCGCGAGGTGAAGCGGGTGAAGGACGTGGTGCGGGTGTTCGCGCGGATCCGCCGGGCGATGCCCGCGACCCTCATCATGGTGGGCGACGGACCCGAGCGCGTCGACGCCGAAAACGAGGCCCGCGAGCTTGGCGTCACGGCGGACGTCCGGTTCCTGGGCCGGCTCGACACGGTGGCCTCGCTGCTCCAGGCGACCGACCTCTTCCTGCTGCCCTCCCAGACGGAGTCGTTCGGCCTGGCCGCGCTCGAGGCGATGGCGTGCGGATCACCCGTGGTTGCGTCTCGGGCCGGGGGCCTCCCCGAGGTGGTCGACGACGGCGTCAGCGGCATCCTGGAGCCGGTGGGCTCGGTCGAGGCGATGGGGCGCCGCGCGGTCGAGCTGCTGCGTGACCCGCCGCGCTACGCCGCCATGCGCGAGGCGGCCATCGCCAAGGCGCGAGAGTTCTCGGCCGATCGCATCGTGCCGATGTACGAGCAGCTCTACGAGGAGGTGTTGCGTGGCAGCCCCGCGATGAGCCGTGCCGATGGGCGAGTGAGGCCTTGCTCACGGCCGCGCTCCTGGGCCTGATCGAGGGCGTGACCGAGTTCATTCCCGTATCGTCCACCGGGCACCTCATCCTCGCGAGCCACTGGCTGGGCCAGACCGGCGAGGCGGCCAAGACGTTCGACATCTTCATCCAGCTCGGCGCGATCCTCGCCATCGTGTGGCTCTACCGGCAGCGGCTCACGCACGCGGTGCTCGCGGCGCGGAGCGACCCGGCCAGCCGGCGGTTCCTGCTGAACCTGCTGATCGCGTTCCTGCCGGCCGCCATCGTGGGGTTCCTGGCGCACGACTGGATCAAGCAGCGGCTGTTCACGCCTACGGTGGTGGCATCGGCGCTCGTGGTCGGCGGCCTGGTCATCCTGCTCATCGAGCGGTTGCATCCCCGCGAACGAGTCCCCGAAGTGGGCGACGTTCCGCCGCTCGACCGCGCTCGGGATCGGACTCGCCCAGGTGCTGTCGCTCGTCCCGGGCACATCCCGCTCGGGCGCCACGATCATGGGCGGGTACGCCCTCGGCCTCTCGCGCCGCGCGGCGACCGAGTTCTCGTTCTTCCTCTCGATCCCCGTGATGGTCGCGGCCACGTGCTACGATCTGCTCAAGAGCCGCGACGCGCTGACCCTGGCCGACGCCCCGGCCTTCGCCGTCGGCTTCCTGGTGGCGTTCGTCTCGGCCGTGATCGTGGTCAAGGCCTTCCTGGGCTACGTCTCCCGTCACAGCTTCGCGGCCTTCGCGTGGTATCGAATCGCCCTGGGCGTCTTGCTCCTGCTGCTCCTGCGCTGATGCCGGCGAGCCCGTCGATCGTCCGGCTCGCGAGCACGCCGTCCACCATGGACGCGCTGCACGCGCTGGCCGAAGCGGGTGCCGAGGCCGGCACCGCGGTCGTGGCGGAGGTCCAGGAGGCGGGGCGGGGGTCGCGCGGGCGGAGCTGGTCGTCGCCCCGGGGCGGGCTCTGGCTCAGCGTGCTCGCGCGGCCGCGGGCGGCCGCGCTCGAGGTGCTGAGTCTCCGCGCGGGCCTGGCGGTGGCGGAGCTGCTGGAGACGCTCGGCGCCGAGGGCCGGATCGCGCTCAAATGGCCGAACGACCTCATGCTCGACGACAGGAAATGCGGCGGCATCCTGTGCGAGGCGCGCTGGCAGGGCGCCACGCCCGCCTGGGTGGTGATCGGACTCGGGCTCAACGTCACCAACGCGGTGCCGCCGGCGCTGGCGGAGACGGCCACCGGGCTGGCGTCGATGCTGCCGGCCGTCACCGCCGAAGCGCTCGTCGATCCCGATGGTGGAAGCGCTTCGCCGGGTGGATGCGGCGGCCGGCCCGCTCGGCGACGGGGAGCGCGCACGGTTTGCCCGACGCGACTGGCTCCGCGGACGTGCCCTCGCCGCGCCGGTGGCCGGCACCGCCGACGGGCTGGCGGCGGACGGCGCGCTGCTGGTGCGCGCGCCGGACGGAACGACGACGGCGGTGCGCTCGGGCACCGTCGCGCTGGCGGGGACCTCAGCCACGGCGGATCTTCGATCATGCTCCTGACGCTCGACATCGGCAACACCGAGATCACCGCGGGCTCTTCCGGGGCGACGACGCTCGGGGCGCACTGGCGGATGACCACCAACCCCGGCCGCACCCCGGACGAGTGGGGCAGCGCCGTCAGCGGGTTCATCCTCGGCTGCGGGGCACTCGCCCAACGAGGTGCGCGCGGTGTGCCTCGCCTCGGTGGCGCCAAGCGTGACCCAGGCGCTGGTCGAGGGCATCGCGCGCGTGACCGGCTGCACCGGCGTCCAGATCGACGCGCGTGCGCCGGCTTCCCGTGGAGCTCGACGTCGACGAGCCGCTCAGCGTCGGCGCCGACCGGATCGTCAACGCGCTCGCCGCGGTCGAGATCTACGGCGTGGATACCATCGTGGTCGACTTCGGCACCGCCACGACCTTCGACTGCGTGACCGCGGAAGGCCGCTTCATCGGCGGGGTGATCATGCCGGGCCTTCGCACCGCCGCCGACCAGCTCACCCAGCGCACGGCCAAGCTGCCCGCCACGGAGCTGCGCGCGCCGGAGCGCGTGATCGGGCGTCGCACCGAGGAATGCATCCAGGCCGGCGTGCTCTACGGCACTGCCGAGGCGGTCGACGGCATCATCCGGCGCATCCGGGCGGAGTGGCCGGGCGGCCGGCGGCCGAAAGTGGTGGCGACGGGCGGGCTCGCGACGGTCGTGGCCCCGCTCACCACGTCGATCGAGGAGACCGATCCTGACCTGACGCTCCGGGGCCTCCGGCTCGCCGCCGGGCACCTCGGCCTCGACGTGGTGAGCTCGGCGCGAGAGGCCGGCTACCGCCTCCTCGGCCGGCGGCTCGACTATCTCCTCCATCTGCGTCCGGCCGAGTGGCCGATCATGGCGGCGCACACGGCGGTCGGCTACCTGCTGGCGGTCGGCCTCGCCGGCGCCGCGGCAGGCGTGCGCATCGGCCCGGCGCTCGTGGGCCTCGTGCTCTGGGTCGTCTGCCTCAACGGCGGCACGCTCGCGCTCAACAGCGCCTTCGACCGGGACGAGGGCGACATCGCCTACCTCCGCCGCCCGCCGGTGCCTCCGCGCTACCTCGCGGCGTTCAGCATCGCCCTCATGGGCGTCGGACAGATTCTCGCTTTCCGGCTGGCCGCGCCGTACCCGATGGCATACGGCGTCTGCTTCGTGCTGTCGCTCGCGTACTCGGTGCCGCCGCTCCGGCTCAAGGCGGTGGCGGGCGCCGACTGGATCATCAACATGTGGGGCTTCGGCACCCTCACGCCGCTCGCGGGCTGGACGGCGACCGGGCTGCCGATCGACATGGCGCGCTGGCTCGTGCTGCTGGCCTTCTGCCCGCTGTTCGCGGCGCTGTATCCGCTCACCCAACTCTACCAGCTCGAAGAGGACACCCGCCGCGGCGACCGCACGCTCGCCTGCGTGCTCGGCGTCCGGCGGAGCCTCGACGCGGCGATCGCGACGGCGGCGCTCGCCTTCGCGCTGTTCGCCGCGGCCGGGATCCTCGCCGGCTGGCGGGCCGGCGGGACGGACCTCTGGCGCTGGGCCGGCCTCGGCCTGGCGCTCGCCGCGTGGGCGTGGGTGCTGCTGCCCATGGCGGCTGCGCCAGGCGCGGCTGGCGCCGGCCGATCACCAGCGGGGCATGTACCGGGCGCTCGGCGCCTGGGCCGTCACCGACGTGGTCGTCGTGCTGGCGTGGGGCACCTGACGGCCCCTTGGCCGGGCCCGCGGCGGCTGCGTATACTTCGACACCTCCTCACTTTCCCGGAGACGGCATGCACTCGGCAGTTGAACTGCGCGCGGACCACGACCTGACGGACGTACCGGCCATCGTCCGCGGCGCGGTGAAGCTCGGGCTGCTGGAATCGGTCCTCGTGCTGGTGATCTCGCTCGTCTCGCGCTTCCTCCCGAACGGCGTGCTCCAGACCGCCGTGCTCGGGGTGATCGTGCTTGCCGGGCTGTTCGCCGTCACGTTCCTGCCGGGGCTCTGGACGCGGCCTCGCACCATCGAGGGGATCGCCGGCGCCGCCGGCATCGGCCTCGCCGCGGCCATCGTGTATCCTGCTCGTCGACGTCACGCTGCTGCAGAACATCGGCACCTACGGGCACCGCTGGCTCGAGCTGGGCGGCGGCAGCAACTGGTGGTATCACCCCGTCTGGTGGATGGTCGGCACCTTCCTTCCGTGGATGGGCGCGTGGATGCTCGCCAACCAGCTCGTGAAGGGAAGCGCCGTGTCGCCCGGCGCGGCGTTCGCTCTGGCGCTCGGCTGCGGTGTCGCCCTCGCCGTCATCGGGACGGTGGCGCACTTTCCCGGTGCCGCCTGGAACCTCGGCACCTTCGGCGTCGCCTTTCTGCCTGGGCTCGCCCTGGCCACCGTGATCTCGGGGCTGGGCGCGAAACGCGCCTGAGGCATGCGGTGGCTCCGGCTCGTCTTCCGGATCTTCGGGTGGCTGCTCACGCCGTTTCTGGCGTGGGCAGCTTCGTTTTTCGGCGCGGTCGGCGGCGCGCTCATCGCCATGCGGATCGAGGACCCCGTCGACGGGCTGGCCGTCACGGCGCTGTGCGGTGCCGCGACAGGGTTCGCGGCCATCATCGCCTGGCTCCACTATCTCCGGCAGAGCCCGGAAGTCCGCGAGGTCCTCGCCGTGACGGAGGACGGGACGCCGGACACCGTTGCCCTGGGACTCCCGGGTACGGGGAGCGCGCCCGAGTGAGCGCGCGCGTCCTCCTCGGTGCCGTGGTGTTCGGCGGGTTCGGTTGCGCCGAACGCCCGTCGGACTCCGCGGCGGTGGCAGGCGAGCACGCGAGCCCCCCGCCGCCGGCCGACTCGCTGGTCGCCACCGCTCCCGGTGGCGCGGAGGTGTGGTTCACGCTGGCGCGGCCGGACAGCGCCGACGGCCGGCAGCTGCGTCGACCGCGCGATCGAGATCCGCCGTGGCGGCACGCGCGTGCCGGTGCCGCTGCTCTATACCGGCGAGACGCCCCGAAATCCTGAACGACACCACCCTCCGCGCCCGCCTCTCGAACGGCTGCCGCCCGGGCGACGCCTACCTCGTGGATCTCCGGACCGGCCGTCCGGTGCGGGAGCGTCCATGAGCCGGCCGAGGCTGGCGCTGTTCCTGACGTGCCTGGCCGCACCCGCCGGCGTGGCTCAGGCGGCGCTGACCGCGCCGCTCGCCGCGCAGGGGATCGAGGGGAAGATCGGCCGGTTCTACGACGACGACGGGTGGACCGTCTACCGGCTGGGGCTCCGGCGCCCGCTCGTCGGCCCGATCGGCACCACGTTCCACGGGGACTACTTCGAGCGCGTCGGCGATGGCGAGGGCGCGTTCGCCGGGCTCGGCTTCGACGTCACGGCATTCCAGGGCGGGGCGCCGGGCCCGTATGTCGTCGCCGGCGTCGGGGCGGGGATGGGCTCGCCGCATTCGCGCTCGTTCTCCAGCACGTGGACGAGCTGGTCCGCCGGCCTCGGATACGAGCTCCAGCCCGCATCGTTCCTCCGCGTCGGTGCTCGAGTCCCGCTGGCGCGAGATGTCGCTCGACAGGCGGGACGGGATGGAGCTGGCGGCGGGGCTCTCGTTCAGCTTCGGAGGCGGCGGGAAGAAGTCTCCGAAGTCGAAGGCGACGGATCCCGCGGTCGCCGGCGGCGCGCGGTGGCGACGACGGGAGCCTTCCTCCGCTCACGACGTCGCTCCCCGCCACGCCTCGAGTCTGCACGCCCGCGGCGCGGCTGGCCGACGCGGTCATCGCGACCGCGACCGAGGTGATGGGCCGGCCGTACGAGTACGGCGGGACCGGCGAGGACGGCGGCGGCTTCGACTGCTCGGGCCTGATCCAGTATGCCTACGGCCGCCACGGCATCACGCTGCCGCGCCGGAGCGTCGACCAGGCGCGGGAGGGCACCGCCATCGGCAAGAGTACGAGGCGCTCCGTCCGGGCGACGTGCTCACGTTCTCCAACCGCGGCGGACCGGTGACCCACGTCGGGCTCTATATCGGCGAGGGCAAGTTCATCCACAGCGCCACGCGCGGCGTGCAGGTGAGCGTGCTGAGCGGGGACGATCCGTACGGCCGGTGGTGGTACGTCCGGTGGGTGGGGGTGCGGCGGATCGTGGAGTAGCGGTAGGAGGTCGGGGCTCGTTAGCGCGGTCACCCTGAGCGCAGCGAAGGGGGCATGCCTGGAAGCATGCCCCCTTCGCTGCGCTCAGGGTGACGACGTGATGACCGCCGCCTACGTGGTCCTGGTCGTCCCCGTGCTCCATCTGGCTGTGATCCATCTGGCCATGATCCATCTTGTCGTGGCCAGCCGACGTGCTATCCATCTTCATCCCTTCCTTCATCCCGCCGTGGTGGCCGTTCACTTCCTCGCCCCGGACCTGGAGCGACGCGAGGTCCCGCTGGTAGGTGGGATCCTTGGGGTCGATCTTGGGCCACTCGCTCATGTCGTCCGGCACGAACAGCCCGACCATGTGGGCCATCGCGCCCTTGATGCGGGTCTCGCCCGTGGGATTGTCGTACTCGCCGATGACACGGTACTTGTGATTCGCCTTGAGCTTGAGCCCTTCGCCGCTCACGCCGTAGAGCTTCCGGCTCATCTTGATCAGCTTCCCGTTGGTGTCGCGCGTGGCGACGATGCGGGTGATCACCTTGCCGGTCTCCGCGTCCTCCAGCCGCACGCCGACGCCGTAGTCGTGCATGTGGCCGCCGACGCCGAGCAGCCGGCCGCCGACCGGCAGGGAGAACTCGTAGGCCTTGGACGACTTGCCCGGAGGCACGTCGAAGGTGTTGCTCCCGCCGACCGTCAGGTTCACGTCCATGTAGATCGGCAGCGAGTTGACCGGACGCGGATTCTGGTTCTTGGGCGTCCACAGCATGGTGAGCTTGAGGAAGACGCCCTCGAGGTCCTTGCCGGTGTCGTTGTGCCACGCGACGTACATGCCGAGGTTCATCCCGGGCGTCATCGGCACGCCGATCGTCTTGGGGACGCTGATTTCCTCGTCGGTCTCGGTCCCCGCGCCCATCAGCCGCTCGGCGGCCGGATAGAGCAGCTGGCGCCGGCTGAAGTTGACCATGATCAGGTGGTGCATGACGTGCCGGGGCACGGGCTGGCCCTTGGCGTCGACCAGGTCCACCCGGAAGCCGCGGAACCAGCCGTCGATCGGCCACTCGAAGTTCTGGACCGGGGTGTCGTGCGACATCCCCAGGTCCATCATCCCGTGGTCTTCCATCGGCGGCATGTTGGGCAGATCGTATGGGCCGGCCGTGATCGTGAGCTCGTGCTTCGACGAGTCGACCGCCACGCTGACCGACACGGGTGTCGCCGGGCCCGGGGCCCGCCAGGGCCGAAGCGGCGAAGATCAGACTCCACATCATCATGCAAGCTCCGCGACGAGGGACGGGACCGGGCACACGGCATTGCGCCGCTTCCGGTCGCCGGACAAGTTACGCGCGTCCAACGCATCAGCACGTGACCGGTGCACGCAGGCGGAACTTCTGAGGGCGCGAGAGCAATGTCAAGCAGCCGGCGGCGGCAGATGCTGGTCCTGTTTCTGCTGGTCGCGCCGGCGGTGACGGCCGCCCCGGCGGGGGCGCAGGCGCGCATCTTTCCTCACGTGGCAAGCTTCGAGCTGCCACAGGCTTCGCCCCGGGTGCACGGGATCGTCGGCCGGCTCATCTCGGCGCGCCGCGGCGAGAGCGACTTCGGCCGCGAGGCCGAGGCCGAAGTGGGGATCGGCGAGAATTTTCCCGTGGTGGCCCTCCGGCGCGGGCCGCGACCGGTGACGCTCGGGTTCGGCACCCAGGTCTACGGGCGGTTCAGCCTGGGCGACCGAAAGAGCGCCCTGATCAGCAACGACTGGGTCGTCGGCATCAACACCACCGCGGTGCTCGGCGCCTGGCGGCTCACCGGCGAGGTCTATCACGAGAGCAGCCATCTGGGCGACGAATACGGCGACCGGTTCGGCGCGTCCCGGCTCGACTGGACCCGCGAGGTCGCGGGGGCCTGGCTCACGTACGGAACGCGGCCCCGTCAGCGTGACCGGTAACCTGAGCTACGTGCTCATCGACGAGCTGGATCTCGACCGCCCGGCCGCGGCGCTGGCGGCGGACTGGGAGGGCCGGCCGTTCGGCTCGTTCCTCGGCGGACGGGTGCGGCCGGTCGGTGGCGTGTTCTTCGAGGGCACGGCCGCCACCAGTTGGCGGATCAGCAGCTCGGCCAAGCTCGGCGTGGCGGTCGCGGGCGGAGTGGGGGGCAGGGAAGTGGGGATCGCGCTGATCGCCCATGACGGGCTCTCGACGCAGCGGCAGTTCTTCCGGCGGGAGAGCCGCTACATCGGAGCGGAGCTGCGGTTCGACCTGTAGCGGTCGCGTGACGCGGCGTGGATCACGGCGATCGTCATCCCGAGCGGAGCGAGGGACCTCGCCAGTGGATAGCTCGAGCCAATCCGGGCAAGGTCCCTCGCTGCGCTCGGGATGACGATGCTGCCGCCCTGACGGAGTCTCCTGCCCGCTTCTCCCCACCGCGCCGGTCTCCCCCGAACATCCCTGCCGATTTGGCCCATTCCCACGGCCCCGCGCTTGCCCACGGAACCGGCCGAACCGGTCGCTTGACAGGGCACGCGCACTGGCTTATCTTTGCGACCAGTCGTTAGCACTCGACATACTGGAGTGCTAACTTACTGTAAAACAATGTCTTACCAACCCACAAAACAAGCTGTGGAGGACAGATGGCGACTGCTACCAAGGCCAAGCCAGGTCTCAAGATCCACCCGCTCGAGGACCGCGTGGTCATCGCGCCGGCTGAGGAATCCGAGTCCATGCGCGGCGGGCTGTACATCCCGGATACCGCCAAGGAAAAGCCCACCCAGGGTGAAGTCATCGCCGTGGGCCCGGGTCGGTTCGAGAAGGGTGCCCGCGTCCCGGTCGACGTGAAGGTCGGCGACCTGGTGATCTACGGGAAGTACAGCGGCACGCCCTACACGTTCGACGGCGACGAGTACGTCATCATCAAGGCGTCCGACGTCCTCGCCAAGCTCGGCTAAATCAGCGCGACCCCACCAAGGAGAATCACAGATGGCTGCGAAGGAACTGCTGTTCAACACCGAAGCCCGCGCCAAGCTCAAGCGGGGCGTCGACGCCTTGGCCGAGGCGGTGAAGGTCACGCTCGGTCCCAAGGGCCGGAATGTCGTCATCGACAAGAAGTTCGGCTCGCCCACGGTCACCAAGGACGGCGTGACGGTGGCCAAGGAAGTCGAGCTCAGCGACCCGATCGAGAACATGGGCGCCCAGATGGTGAAGGAGGTCGCCACCAAGACCTCCGACCTCGCCGGCGACGGCACCACCACCGCCACCGTGCTCGCCCAGGCGATCTTCCGCGAGGGCCTCAAGAACGTCACCGCCGGCGCCAACCCGATGGAGCTCAAGCGCGGCATCGACCGCGCCGTCGAGGCCGTCGTCGAGCACCTGCGGACCATGTCGGTGCCCTCGGCCGGCAAGAAGGAGATCGCCCAGGTCGGCAGCATCTCCGCCAACAACGACAAGGAAATCGGCAACCTGATCGCCGATGCGATGGAGAAGGTCGGCAAGGACGGCGTCATCACGGTCGAGGAGGCCAAGGGCCTCGAGACCACGCTGGAGACCGTGGACGGCATGCAGTTCGACCGCGGCTACCTGTCGCCCTACTTCGTGACCGACCCGGAGAAGATGGAGGCCGTGCTCGACGACGCCTACATCCTCATCCACGACAAGAAGATCTCGGCCATGAAGGAGCTCCTCCCGGTGCTCGAGAAGGTCGCGCAGAGCGGCCGTCCGATGCTGATCATCGCCGAGGACGTCGAGGGCGAGGCGCTGGCCACGCTGGTGGTGAACAAGCTCCGCGGCACGCTCAAGGTCGTGGCCGTCAAGGCTCCGGGCTTCGGTGACCGCCGGAAGGAGATGCTCCGCGACATCGCCGTGCTGACCGGCGGCCAGGTCATCTCCGAGGAAGTCGGCTTCAAGCTCGAGAACGCCACGCTCAACGACCTGGGCCGCGCCAAGCGGACCGTGGTCGACAAGGACAACACCACCGTCGTCGACGGCAAGGGCAAGGAAGGCGACATCTCGGGCCGCATCAACGAGATCAAGGCCGCCATCGACAAGAGCACCAGCGACTACGACCGCGAGAAGCTCCAGGAGCGTCTGGCCAAGCTCTCCGGCGGCGTGGCGGTGATCAACGTCGGCGCCGCGACCGAGACCGAGATGAAGGAGAAGAAGGCCCGTGTCGAGGACGCGCTGCACGCGACCCGCGCGGCCGTCGAAGAGGGGATCGTCCCGGGCGGCGGTGTGGCTCTGCTCCGCGCGCAGGCCGCGCTGGAGAAGATCCGCGGCACCGAGGACGAGAAGATCGGCGTCGAGATCGTGCGGCGCTCGCTCGAGGAGCCCATCCGGATGATCGCCCAGAACGCGGGCGCCGAGGGCTCGATCATCGTGGCCAAGGTCCGCGAGTCGAAGGACAAGAACTTCGGCTACAACGCCGCGACCGACAACTACGAGGACCTGGTCAAGTCGGGCGTCATCGACCCGACCAAGGTCACCCGCACGGCGCTGCAGAACGCGGCGTCGATCGCCGGCCTGCTCCTCACCACGGAGTGCGTGGTGGTGGAGAAGAAGGAAGACAAGCCGGCCTCGGCCGGTGGTCCTCCGGGCGGCGGCATGGGCGGGATGTACTAAGCAGGCGAATAGAGCGATTGGTGACAGAAGCGCCCCGGGCAAGAGCTCGGGGCGTTTCCTTTGGTCGGCGTGGCTCCCTCTCGTTCGGCTTCGGGATCCCGCTCGGCCGCTGACCGGCTCGGTTGGTTTGGCACGGAGTCCGCAATTAGACTATACCCGCAAGCGCAATGATGCGGATTCCGTCATCCCGGAGGGACATGTGAGGTTCGGTTGTATCCTGGTGGCGGCAATGCTGCTCGCCCCGCGCATCGCCGGCGCCCAGCAGGCCGCGATCCTGGGGACCTGGAAGTTCGACCTCAAGCAGGACCAGAAGAAGCAAGGGCCGCGAACGGTCATCGTGCGGCCGGACAGCAGCGCCAGCTACGGCACCCAGACCGTCCGCTGGCGCATCGTGGGAGACAGCCTGGCGCTCGCCCTGGGCGGCGAGTGGGTGAACTACCGGCTCAAGCTGAAGGGAAAGAACCTGACGCTCTCGGGTGGCGACCTGAACGAGCCGGTCACCTTCCAGCGCGTCGGCCCCGCAACGCCACGGCCCGACACGGTGCCGGTGCCGCCGGATCCGGATACGCCGTCGCCGTTGACGCCTGGGAAGCCGTCGTAGGCGCGCTCCGCGTGCCGGAAGCTCGTCACCCTGAGCGGAGCGAAGGGGGCATGACCTGAGTCATGCCCCCTTCGCTCCGCTCAGGGTGACGAGAACTCCCTCGTTCCCTCCTTCCGTCTTTCCGTCTTTCCGTCTTTCCGTCCCCTACAACGCCAACCGCAGCTGCACCATCCCCCGCATCACCACATCGATCGGCGCCAGCGGCGCGTCCTGCGCGGCCACGTGCAGCTCGCCCCTGAACCCGGCCCGCCGGAGCGCCGGCGCGACCGCGGCGCGTGCGTCGTCGGCCGAGTTGCAGCGCTGGCTCAGGTGGGCGAGCACCACGACCGCCAGGCCGGGATGATGGAGCTCGACGAGCAGCTCGGCCGCCGCCCGGTTGCTCAAGTGGCCGCCTGATCCGGCGATCCGGCGCTGCACCACCGGCGGGTAGCCGCTCGTCCGGAGCAGCACCTCGTCGTGGTTCGCCTCGAGCACGAGCGCCGTGAGGTTTCGCAGGAGATAGCGCACGGCCGCCGTCGGCCGGCCCAGGTCGTACGCCACGCCGACGCCGGTGCCGTCGGCCGTGCGCACCACGAGGGCCACCGGGTCGGCGGCGTCGTGGCTCGTGGGACAGGCCTCGATCCGGAACGGGCCGAGCTCGACGGTGGCGCGAAGGCCCACGGGCTGGTGGGCGGCGCCTGCGCATGCCCGCCACCAGCCGGTCCCACGTCCCGGCAGCCGTCAGCACCGGCACACCGAGGCGCCGCGCCAGCCGGGGCGCGCCGCAGGCGTGGTCGCCGTGCTCGTGCGTCAGCGCGATCGCCCGGACGCGGGTGAGGTCGAGCCCGACCGTCGCCGCGCGGCGCTCGATCTCCCGCGCGCTGAAGCCGGTATCGAGCAGGATCGCCGCGCCGTCCGCCTCGACCGCGCAGCAGTTGCCGCCCGAGCCCGACCCGAGCATGTAGAGTCGCATCATCGCGTGGTGCCTCGCGCGAACGTCCGCTCGAGCGACCGGCGCCGCTCCGGCGTGAGCTCGACCCCCCGGCGCGGCATCACCCGCTCGGCGACGCGGAGGAAGCCGTCGGCGGTGAGCCGCGCGTCGCCCTGGCCGCCCCACGCGAACGGCGGCACGTACCTCGGTGGGGTCGGCGGGCCGAACAGGTTGGCGCCGGCCGACACCACGGTGCCGGTGGCGAGCATGGTCCCGATCGCCGTCTTCGCGTGGTCGCCGAACAGGGTGCCCAGATTCTGGCGGCCGGTCTCGATCCGGTGGCCGGCGATGTCGAGCCGCACCGGACCGTAGGTGTTCTTGAGGTTGGAGGTCGTCGTGAGCGCGCCGAGGTTCACCCAGTGTCCGACCACGCTGTGCCCGACGAACCCGTCGTGGCTCTTGTTGGCGTAGCCGAGAAACACGCTGGCCGAGACCTCGCCGTGCACGCGGCATTCCGGGCCGAACACCGAGGCGCGGAGGAAGCCGCCGAGCAGCTTGGTGTTCGGGCCGGCGTAGAGCGGGCCCTCGAGCCGGGTGCCGTGCCGCACCTCGACGCCGGGCTCGAGCACGACCGCCCCCTGGCGCACGTCGAAGACCACGCCGGGCTCGACGGCCGCGCCGAGCACGATGACGTCGGCCGGGTCGCCGAGGACGAGGCTGCCCTCGGGCACGCCGGTCGAGGGCGCTGCCCGCAGGTCGGCGCAGTCCTCGGCCAGGAACCGCTCGAGCGCGGTCACGAGGTCGAACGCGCCCCGGAGCGGCAGGCCGTCGATCTCGACCGCGTCGCCCGCATCGTGCGGCCCGTTCCACCGCTCGCCCGGCGGCCACGATCCAGCCGACGCGTGACGCCCCGATGCTGGAGCCGTCGCGCGCCTCCGGTGGCCGGCAGGCGATCGCCGGCCGGCGCGAACGTCGAGTCGGCCACGATCGCGGGGCCGTCGATGGGACCCA
The DNA here is from genome assembly GCA_963833905.1 of uncultured Gemmatimonadales bacterium. Classification (GTDB taxonomy): domain Bacteria; phylum Gemmatimonadota; class Gemmatimonadetes; order Gemmatimonadales; family GWC2-71-9; genus CAVVWJ01. The sequence continues at coordinate 229,783 of CAWHZQ010000003.1, forward strand.
CCGGCCGGACGGCGCGGCTCGTCGGCCTCGTGGAAGCCGTCGACGTGAGCGCCGAGGATCGCGCTCGCCTCGCGGTCGCACGCCGCCTCCCAGCGCTCGCGCACGCGCCACACGCCCGCGCGGAGCTCCGCGATCGGCCGCACGCCGGCGAACGGGGCCCACGCGGCGCCCGGCTCGGCCGGCTCGAGCAGGTAGAGATCGCTCACACGAGGCTCATCGGTCGATCATGGGTCGATGTCGCGGATCTCGGGCGGGAGCGCGTCGAGCAGCTGCTTCATCGCGGCGGCCCGCTCGGTGGGCATGACCAGGATCCGCCCGTTGGCCTGCACGACCACGAGGTCCTGCACCCCGCAGAGCACGATCGGGTCGCGGTCGGACCAGACGATGCAGTCGTGCGACTCCTGCAGGAATCCGGAGCCCACGAGCACGTTGCCGCTCGGGTCCTTGGGGCGCACGCGCGCCAGCGCCTGCCACGTGCCCACGTCGTCCCAGGCGAATGCCCCGGTCACGACCGCGACGGCGCCGCTCCGCTCGAGCACGCCGACGTCGATCGAGATCGGCGTGACCGCCGCGAAGAATCCGGCGACGTCGCCGCCCTGGAGCCGGGGCAGGGCGGCGGCCACCTCGGGGGTGTGCCGCGCCACCTCGGCCAGCAGGCGGTCCGCGGTCCAGGCGAACAGGCCGCTGTTCCAGAGCGCGCCCGCCGCCATCAGGTCGAGCGCGGTGGCGGCATCGGGCTTCTCGGAGAACCGCGCCACGGAGCGCGCGTGCTCGTCCAGCGGGACGCCTGGGACGATGTATCCGTACCCGGTCTCGGGCCGGGAGGGGACCACGCCGACGGTGACGAGGCGGTCGTGGGCGCGCGCGGTCGTGAGCGCGGTCGTCGGCGGTCCGCCGGAAGGCGGCGCCGTCGCCGATGGCCCAGTCGGCGTGGAGCGACAGCACCTCCGCGTCGGGGTCGCGGCGCTGCGCCTCCCAGGTGGCCCAGATGAGCGCGGGAGCGGTCGACGCCGCGCGCGGCTCGACGAGATAGTTCTCGGCCGGAAGACTCGAGCAGCGTGCGGAGCCGCCCGGCGAGCCCGTCTCCGGCGACCACCAGGATGCGCTCGCGCGGGATCAGGCCGGTGAGGCGCTCGACGGCTTCCTCCGCGGTCGAGCCGGCGCCCGAGAGCGGGAGCAACTGCTTCGGGGTGTGTGGGGTGCTCAGCGGCCAGAAGCGGGAACCCGAGCCTCCCGCCAGGAGGACGGCCCAGCGCATCAGAGCAGCGTAGCCAGCGCCGGACGATGCTGGCGCAGATCGAAGAGCAGGGGACCGATGTCGGCGTCGGCCGAGGCGAGAATCGCGAGCCAGTCGGCCGTGCCCGCGCGCGCCAGCACCAGCAGCCCGCCGGCGTACTCGAGCACCGCCGTGACGAGCTCGCCCCGCGCGGCGCCCTGGCCGAGCCGGCCGGCGTGCTGGGCGAGTGTGGCGCCGAGGGCCGCCACCGTCTCCGAATCGAACGCGCCGCGGGCGGCGTGCTCGATCGGGAGGCCGTCGCCGCTGAGAAGCAGCACCGCCTCCACGCCGGCGCGGCCGGCGAGGCTCTGGACCACCGCTCCCAACTCGATCATGGGGTTGAACTCCGGGGCCGGGGGAAACGTTGCGCAACGTAGGGGCCGTCCCGGTCGAAGTCAAGAAACGAACAGCAGTTGACCCCTCTCCACGTGGGCCTTAAGCTTCCCCCTCCATGCGAACAATCCGCGGTCTCTCCGTGCTCTTCCCGCTGGCCCTCGCGGCCGCCTGCAGCGACGACAACGGCGTGGGCGACGCCACCGAGCTGAACGTCGTCGATACGATGACCCTCGGCTCGCTCGAAGGCACCCCGATCTCGACGCCCAGCGGGTACCGCATCACCACGGGCCCGGTGCGGACCGACCAGACGGTCGACTTCGAGTTCGCCTACAACATCCGCCAGCTCTCCGACGGCATCCTACCAGCGGGTCTTGCTTCCCCGCGCCGCCCTCGGGCTGACCTCGACCAATCAGGCCGATCCCGGCCTGCAGCGGCGCGAGCAGAGCTTCGACGACATCACCAGCGCCCCGAGCAACGGGTACGTGGTCGATTCCGCCGTCCCGGTCCAGGTGGGCGAGCGATACGTGGTCCGCTCGCGCGTGGTCTGCACCACCATCGGCGTGCCGTACTACGCCAAGCTCCAGATCCTCGGCTTCCAGGACAGCACCGTCACCTTCGAGGTGCTGGCCAACAAGAACTGCGGGTTCAAGGACCTTCTCCCCGGCCTGCCGGAAAATTGAGCGCGTGATCGATCTCAAGCGCCTGCGCCAGGATCCCGAGGCGAGCCGCGCCTCGCTGCTGCGCCGCCGCGACCCGTCCGTCGGGCCGCTGCTCGACGCGATCCTCGAGCTCGACCGCCAGCGGCGCGAGCTGCTGGTGCAGGCGGAGAGCCTCAAGGCCGAGCGGAACGCGGCGAGCGAGGAGGTGGCGCGCCGGAAGCGCGCCAAGGAGCCGGCCGACGACCTCATGGCCCGCCTCAAGAGCAGCGGCGACGAGGTCAAGGCGCTCGACGCCCGGCTTCGCGACGTCGACGACCGAGCTCGACCGGCGCGTCCTCGCGGTGCCCAATTTCCCGGCCGATGGGACGCCGGACGGCGATGCGTCGGCCAACCGCGTCGTCCGCACCTGGGGCGAGCCGCCCACGTTCGACTTTCGCGCCCCGGCCGCACTGGGAGCTGGGCGCGGCCCTCGGCATTCTGGATCTTTCCGCGGGCGCCAAGATCGCCGGATCGGGTTTCCCATTGCTGCGCGGGCTGGGCGCGCGGCTGGTGCGCGCGCTGAGCGGGTTCATGCTCGACCTTCACACCCGCGAGCACGGCTACGAGGAGGTGGCGCCGCCCTATCTCGCCAACCGCGCCTCGCTCACCGGCACCGGCCAGCTCCCCAAGTTCGAGGACGACCAGTACAACGTGCCGTCGGACGATCTGTTCCTCATTCCGACCGCCGAAGTGCCGCTCACCAACATTCATCGGGACGAGATCCTCGACGGCTCGGACCTGCCGCGCGGCTACTGCGCGTGGACGCCATGCTTCCGCCGCGAGGCGGGCGCGCACGGCAAGGATACCCGCGGGCTCATCCGCGTCCATCAGTTCGACAAGGTGGAGCTGGTGCGCTTCGCCCGGGCCGAGGACTCGGCGGCCGAGCACGAGCGGATGACCGGGCACGCCGAGACCGTGCTCCAGCGTCTGGAGATCCCGTACCGCGTGCTGGAGCTCGCCGCGGGCGACACCGGCTTCGCCAGCGCGCGCACCTACGATCTCGAGGTGTGGGCGGCCGGGGTGGGCACCTGGCTCGAGGCGTCGAGCTCGAGCACGTTCACCGACTTCCAGGCCCGCCGCGCGAACATCCGCTACCGGCCCGAGCCCAAAGCCAAGCCCGAGTTCGTGCATACGCTCAACGCCTCGGGCGTCGCGTTTCCCCGCACGATCATCGCCCTCCTGGAGAACAACCAAGCGGCCGACGGGTCGGTGCGGGTGCCGCAGGCACTGGTTCCGTATCTCGGCGTCGACCGCCTGGTCCCCCGTGCGTAGGGATCGGCTGCAGCGCCTCGCGCCCACCGTCGCGGTGGTGCTCGTGGCCCTGCTCGCCGGCCTGAGCCTCGGCTCGGGACTGCTCGTCCTCCGCCACTTCAGGGCCGACGCCACCGCGACCAGCCGACTCTACTCCGGCGTGTTCGGCGGGCTCAACGATCCGCGGCCGGGCGCGGAGGCGGAAGCATTGCTCCGGCTGGGCGCGCAGGTGCGGGCGCTGGGCCTGCCGCTGGTGGTCACGGATCGCTCGGGGCGGGTCACCGCCGCGGCCAACCTCCCGTTCGAAGCTCCCATCGACGATCCCCGGGTCAAAGCGTACGCCGCGCGGCTCGACCGCTGGAATCCGCCGATCGTGGACGAAGCGATCGGAACCGTTCACTACGGGCCGCTGCCCGCGCAGCGGAACCTCGCCGCGCTGGCGATCCTGCAGGGGCTCACGATCGCGGTGATGGTGGCGGTGGCGGTGTTCGCCTACCGCAGCGCGATCGCCGCGCAGCGCGACCGGCTCTGGGTGGCGATGGCGCGCGAGGCGGCGCACCAGATGGGCACGCCGCTCACCAGCCTCCAGGGCTGGATCGAGCGCGTGCGCTCGCGGCCGACGCCGCCGCCGGGACTCGCCGATCATCTGGCGGCCGACGCCGAGCGGCTCGACCGGGTGGCCCAGCGCTTCGAGCGGATCGGCAATCCAGCCAAGAGCGAGCCGGTCGGGCTCGGCGCCCTCGCCGACCGGGTGGCCGGCTATTTCCGGCCCCGGCTTCCCAAGCGCGCCAACCCGATCGAGCTCAAGCTGGAAGCGCCGGGCATGGGACCGATGGTGCTGGGTGACGCCGTGCTGCTCGAGTGGGTGCTGGAGGCATTGGTGAAAAACGCCATCGACGCGCTGCAGGGGCGCGCCGGCACGATTATTCTGCGAGTCGGCGCCGAGAGCGGGAAGGGACAGATCCGCGTCATCGACGACGGGCCCGGCATCGCGCGCGAGATTCGCCGCACGCTGTTCGAGCCCGGCATCACCACCAAGCGCGGCGGCTGGGGCATCGGCCTCGCGCTGTCGCGGCGGGTGATCGAGGACGCCCACCGCGGCCAGCTGGTGCTCGAACCGACCGAGAAGGGAGCTTGTTTCGTGATTCGTCTTCCGCTGGTGGAGTCCGCCACGTGATCGATACCTCCGGGCCCGAGCTGAGCCACGCGCTCAACCCGGCGCAGCAGGAGGCGGTGGACCACGTCCACGGCCCGATCCTCGTCCTCGCGGGCGCGGGCTCGGGGAAGACGCGCGTGCTCACGACCCGCATCGCCCACCTGATCGACCGGCACGGCGTCCCGCCCGACCGCATCTTCGCCGTGACCTTCACCAACAAGGCCGCGGGCGAGATGAAGCACCGGATCGGCCGGCTGCTGGACCGCGACCCGTCCGGCCTGTGGATCGGCACGTTCCATTCGCTGTCCGCGCGGCTGCTCCGGCGCGAGGCCCCGCTGCTCGGGTTCACTCGCCAGTTCACGATCTACGACGAGGACGACCGGCTGAGCCTGATCCGCCGGCTGATGGATCAGCGGGGGCATTCGACCAAGGTGTTCCCGCCGCGCGCGGTGCAGGCGCTCATCTCCGGCGCGAAGAACCGGATGATGCCGCCGTCGGAGCTGGCGGCCGGCGTCTCGCAGTTCGACCGCCTGGCCCAGGTGTCCGCCGACGTGTACGCGGCCATGGGGCCGGCGCTGAAGGCCGCGAACGCGATGGACTTCGACGACCTGCTGCTGCACCCGCTCAAGCTGTTCCACGAGCATCCGGATCGGCTGCAGTTCTATCAGGCCAAGTTCACCTTCGTGCTGGTCGATGAGTTTCAGGACACCAACCGGGCGCAGTATCAGTTGATCCGACTCCTGGGTGCGCACGGGAACGTCTGCGCGGTCGGCGACGACGACCAGAGCATCTACGGCTGGCGCGGTGCCGACGTGCGCAACATGCAGGAGTTCCTGAAGGATTTCCCGGGTGCGAAGCTGGTGCGCCTGGAGGAGAACTACCGGTCCACCCAGGTCGTGCTCGACGCCGCCAACGGGGTCATCGCCGAGAACACCGGCCGGATCGGAAAGACCCTCACCACCCGCCGCCGGGGCGGCGAGTCGGTGACGCTCCTTGCCGCCGCCGACGAGCGCGATGAGGCGGAGTGGGTCGTCCGCGAGCTGCAGAGCCGGAGCGCCGCGGGCGACTGGAGCTACGGCGGCATGGCCGTGCTCTACCGCACGAACTCCCAGTCACGGGCGCTGGAAGAGGCGTTCCGGCGGGCCGGCGTGCCGTATCGGCTGGTGGGCGCCATCAGCTTCTACGAGCGGCGCGAGGTGAAGGACCTGCTGGCCTATCTGCGGCTCGTGGCGAATCCGTCGGACGACGAGGCCTTTCTCCGCGCGGTCGGCGTGCCCCGCCGCGGCCTGGGTGAGACCAGCCTCGCGACCCTCGGCCAGACGGCCCTCCGCTGGAGCAAGCCGCTGCTCGACACCGCGCGCGGGGCCGATGGGATCACCGAGCTCAGGCCGAACGTGCGGGAAGCGTTCCGCAACTTCGCGACGTTCATCGACGGACTGGCCCAGCGAGCCGGCAGCCTGGCGCCTGCCGAGGTGCTCGAGCAGCTCACCCGGGCGATCGACTACGAGGCCCTCCTCCTGGCCGAGGGCCCGGAGGGCGCCGACCGGTGGGAGAACGTGCGCGAGCTCGTCGCCAGCGCGGCCAACTGGTCCGAGGAAGTCACCGAGGAGGCCGACGGGACGCCGCTCGAGCGGTTCCTGGCCGAGGCGGCGCTGCTGTCCTCGGCCGACACCGTCGTGGGAAACGAGGATGGCGTCACCCTCATGACGCTTCACACCGCTAAAGGGCTCGAGTGGCCCGTCGTGGTGCTGACCGGGCTCGAGCACGGACTCTTTCCGCTCGCCCGCGCGGAGGAGACGCCCGACGGGCTCGAGGAGGAGCGGCGGCTCTGCTACGTCGGGTTGACGCGGGCCAAGGACAAGCTCTATCTCACCTGGGCGCGCGCCCGCCGGCGCGGGGGTGAGCTCCGGCCGGGGATTCCGTCTCGCTTCCTGCGGGCGCTGCCGCCGGCGATCGTGGAGGAACGCCGGACGACGTCGCTCTGGGCGCCGGACTGGGCAGGCGGGCGGGCGGGCAGGCGGTCGGGCGGGCAGGCGGGCAGGCTGGTCAGGCGGCACGAGGCTCGGAGGGAATGGGATCACACCGACCGCCTGACCGCCCGACCGCCCGCCCGCCCGAGGAGGAGCTCTCGCAAGACACCCCCCGCTACGTCAAAGGCGAGCGCGTGCGGCACCGGCGCTTCGGCAGCGGCACGATCCAGGGGCTCACCGGCGGCGGGCGCGATCTCAAGGTGTCGGTGGCGTTCGACGACGCCGAGATCGGCGTCAAACAACTGCTCGTGGCCTATGCGGGCCTCGAGCGCGAATGGGAGAGCGCATGAGCATCGGTCGGGACGACGTGATCCACGTGGCGAAGCTGGCGGAGCTGGCGGTCAAGGACGAGGACCTGACCCGGCTGGTGGACCAGCTCAATCGCATCGTGGACTACGTCGCGCAGCTCGACCAGGTGCCGGCCGACGGCACCGGCGACGTGTTCCTGCCGGGGCCTGAGCAGGTCGCGTTGCGGGCGGACGTTCCCGGCTCGGTGCCGCTGGCCCGGCCGCCGGCGGCGATGGCGCCCGAGTTTGCCGACGGCTTCTTCCTCGTGCCGCGTCACGGCGCGATGGAGGACCTGTGACCGCGGCCGCGGTGGCCCACGCGACGGCCACACGTCTGGCAGCGGCGGACGCGGCCGGGCTCAACGCCACGCTGCACTGGTCCGAGTCGCTGCTCGAGGCCGAGGCGGCGCGGGTCGACGCCATGGCGGCCGCCGGTCCGCTCGCGGCCATGCCGATCGCGCTCAAGGACAACATCGTCACCATCCAGGCGCCGACGACCTGCGGCTCCCGGATCCTCGAAGGCTACGTCTCGCCGTACGACGCGACGGCGGTCCAGCGCCTCCGAGGCGCGGGTGCCATGATCGCGGCCAAGGCGAACATGGACGAGTTCGCCATGGGCTCGTCCACGGAGCACTCCGCCTACGGCCGCGTAAAGCATCCGATGGACCCGAGCCGGGTGCCCGGGGGCTCCTCCGGCGGCTCGGCCGCGCTCGTGGCCGCGGGAGTCGTGCCGGCCGCGCTCGGCTCCGAGACCGGAGGCTCGGTGCGCCAGCCGGCCAGCTTCTGTGGGGTGGTGGGCGTGAAGCCGAGCTATGGCCGGGTCAGCCGGTTCGGCCTGGTGGCGTTCGGCTCCTCGCTCGATTGCATCTCGGCGTTCGGCCGCACGGTCGAAGACGCCGCGCGGGTGCTCAGCGCGATGAGCGGCCACGATCCGCTCGACAGCACGACGCTCGACCGTCCGCCGATGGCGGTGCCGACCGCGCTGCCGGATCTCAAGGGTCTTCGCATCGGCCTGCCGCGCGAATACTTCCCGGCGGATCTCCACCCGGGCGTGGCGGCGGGCATGGAGCGCACCAAGCAGGCCATCCGGGACCTCGGCGCCGAGCTGGTGGAGGTCTCGCTCCCCAACTCGAAGTTCGCGGTGCCGACCTATTACATCGTGGCGCCGGCGGAGGCGGCGGCGAACCTGGCCCGCTATGACGGCGTGCGCTACGGTCCACGCAAGGTCGGGCCCGGCGGCGATATCCGGGACGTCTACCAGGCCACCCGCGGCGAGGGCTTCGGCCCCGAGGTCCAGCGCCGGATCCTGGTGGGCACCTACGTCCTGAGCGCGGGCTACTACGACGCCTACTATAGGAAGGCGCAGCGAACCCGGGCCCGGATCGCGGACGATTTCCGGCGCGCCTTCGCCGGCGGCGTCGACCTGCTGCTCACGCCGACCACGCCGACCCCGGCCTTCTGCGCGGGCGAGAAGACCGAGGATCCGGTGTCGATGTACCTCGCCGACATCTTCGTGTGCGCCATCAGCCTGGCCGGCCTGCCGGCGCTGAGCATTCCGGTGGGCAGGACCGAGGGGCTGCCGATCGGCGCGCAGATCATCGCGCCGTTCTGCGAGGACGAGCGAATGCTCGCGGCGGCGGCCGCGGTCGAGCGGGTGGTGGCCGCCACCGAGGAGGTGCGCTGATGCCATGGGAGACCGTCGTCGGCCTCGAGGTGCACGTGCAGCTCCGCACGCGCACCAAGATGTTCTGCGGCTGCCGCACGACGTTCGGCGATCCGCCGAACACCAACGTCTGCCCGACCTGCCTGGGCCTGCCCGGCGCGCTGCCGATGCCGAATGCCGAAGCGATCCGGCTCGCCACGCGCGGCGCGCTGGCGCTCGGCTGCGAGGTGCACACCACCAGCGTGTTCGCCCGGAAGAACTACTTCTATCCCGATCTGCCGAAGGGCTACCAGATCTCGCAGTTCGATCAGCCGCTCGCGACCGGCGGCCGGGTGGCGTTCGACTCGCCCGAGCGCGGCCGGATCGAGGTCGGCATCACCCGCCTGCACGTGGAGGAGGACGCGGGCAAGCTGGTGCACGACCGCTTCCCCGGGGAAGACGGCCGTCGACCTCAACCGCGCCGGCACGCCGCTCGCCGAGATCGTGAGCGAGCCCGATCTCCGCTCGCCGGCCGAGGCGCGCGCCTACCTCGTGACGCTGCGCCAGATCCTGATCTACGCCGGCGTGAGCGACTGCAGCATGGAGCAGGGGAGTCTCCGGGTCGACGCAAACCTCTCGATCCGGCGCCCGGGCGACCCCAAGCTCGGCACCAAGACCGAGGTGAAGAACCTCAACTCGTTCGCCAACGTCGAGCGGGCGCTCGAGGCGGAGCGCGAGCGGCAGATCGGGCTGCTCGAGCGCGGCGAGCGCGTGGCACAGGTGACGCTGCTCTTCAACGCGGGCACGGGACAGGTGCGGCCGCTCCGGTCGAAGGAGGAGAGCCACGACTACCGGTACTTCCCCGACCCCGACCTGCCGCCGCTCGTGCTCGCGCCCGAGTGGATCGCCGACCAGCGCGACGGCCTGCCCGAGCTCCCCGAGGCGCGCCGTGCCCGGCTCGAGGTGGCGTACGGATTGCCGGCCTACGATGCGCGCGTCCTCACCAGCGAGGTCGCGCTGGCGGAGTACTACGAGTCGGTGGTCGGGGCCGGGGTCGAGCCGAAGATCGCGGCCAACTGGGTCATGGGCGACGTCATGACCACGTTCAACGAGACCGGCGCCTTTCCCGTCGAGGCCCGCCGCCTGGCCGGCCTCGTGACGCTCGTGCGCGAGGGCGTGGTGAGCCATCAGGCGGCCAAGCGGGTCTACACCGAGCTCGCCCAGCGGCCGGGCGACGAGCCGAAGGTCGTGGCCGAGCAGTTGGGGCTGGTGCAGGTGAGCGACCAGGGAGCGCTGGGAAGCTGGGTCGACGAGGTGTTGGCCGCGTATCCGGCCGAGGTCGCGCGCTACCGGGGCGGGGAGACCAAGCTGATGGGGTTCTTCGTCGGGCAGGTGATGAAGAGGAGCAAGGGAAAGGCCGATCCGAAGGGCGTGCAGCCGGTGCTGCAGGAGAAGCTGGGGTAGCGGGCGACGAGCTCTGCGAGCCTCGTCATCCCGAGCGCAGCGAGGGACCTTCGCTCGGGGACCCTCGGAGTACGAGCCCGAACTCCCCCCGGCTCCACCTTCGGCAGCGCGAACAGCGACATCGGATCCACCGTAATCCCGCCATACCGCGCGATCCAGTGCAGGTGCGGGCCCGTCGCGCGGCCGCTCCGGCCACCGCGCCGATCACCGCGCCCGCCGCGACCGTGTCGCCCGCCGTCACGTCCACCCGGCTCAGGTGGAAGTAGCCCGTCACCAGCCCGCCGCCGTGGTCCAGGTAGACCGCGTGGCCCGCCAGATAGAAGTCCGCTACCAGCGCCACCACCGCGCGCCCCGCCGCGCGCACGGGCGCGCCCACCGCGCCGGCGAAGTCGGTTCCGAGATGCCGGCTGGTCACGCGCCCGTTGAACTCCCGCCCGGTGCCGTACACGCTCGTGATCCGGCTCGGCCGTGGCCGGAGGAACGGCCCCTGCCAGAGCCGCGGCGTGTCGTGCGCCTGTCGGGAGATCGCGCGGCTCTGCGCCAGCTCGCCGTCGATCCGCGCCCGGGACGCGCTGTCGGGCTCGGCATAGCGCGGTGCCACGGTGAGCCGTTCGCTGGCGTAGACCGGGTGCGTGACCGAGAGGGTCGCGACGATGGTGTCCGAGATGGCGCCGTGCGCGAGCCGGAGCGCGACCGGAAGCGAGTCGCCGCCCTCGAGCGGGACGCCGAGCAGGGTCCGGAACCGTCCGCTGGGCAGGCGCTCGAAGTGAAGCGGCTCGCCCGCCGCGGTGCCGTCGAGCGTGCGCGAGCTGTCGGGCGTCCCCGCCGGCGTCACGACGAGCCACACCACGCTGCCGCGCGCAGGCGGTGAAGGCACGGTCTCGAGTGCGAGCAGGGCGGGCGAGCGAGTCCCGCGCCGGGGCGGAAGGCACGGCCTGCGCGCGGAGGCCGACCCGCCCGCCTCCCGCCACGAGCGCCAGCAGCACGGCCGCCATCCCCATGTCATCGGCCCAGTCGCCGGATGAGCGCGGCCTCCGACGGAAACTCCGCCGCCAGCGCCGCGGGCGATCCGATCTCGAAGTCCTCGAACTCGAACCCCGGCGCGACCGTGCAGCCGCAGAGCACCGCGTCGCCCTCGGGCTCGGCCGCTTGCCACACTCCCGCGTGGACTACCGCCTGCGGCGTCAGCCGGTCGAGCCGCACCTCCTCGGCGCCGAGCCGGTAGAGCAGGAGCGCCCCGCCATCGTAGTGATGCCAGACCTCGTCGGCGCGCACGCGGTGCCAGGTGCTCCAGGCACCCGAGGGGAGGAGGTAATGAATGGCGGTGGAGGCGCTGCGCTGGCGGCCATCGGGCAGGGTGAGGCGGAGCGGGCTGCGGAAGGTCTCGCCGTAGAAGCCGCCCTCGGGATGCGGCCTCAGGCCCAGGCGCCGCACCACCTCGTCGGGGTTCAGTGGTCGCCGCTCACGAGCGCGCGCGGCGAGGGCGCGGCGCTCTCCGGCGCCCGCCACGGGAGCCGTGTCGTCACCCGGGTCCAGAACGAGAGCGGCCGGTCGGGCAGGCCGAAGTGCTCCAGGGCGGCGGTCTCGAGCCGGGCGGTGTTCCGGCGCCCGCTGTCGCGCAGCACCCGGCGCCGGAGCTCCTTGGCCATCTTGAGCGGCCGTTCGCCCGAGGGATCGAGCTGGTGCGCCGTCGTGTCGTCGCCGCCGAGCAGCTCGACCATGTAGTCGTAGGCCATGCCCAGGTGGCGCTCGACGTCGTCGTCGGTGAGGGGCCACCGGCTGTACTCCCGGGCGACCTGCGTGGCGCGCTGCCAGCTCGAGCTCTCCGTGAGGTGCACCATGCCCCGGAAGAGCCGCCGGTTGGTGCGCACGCTGAAGATCGTCGGCGAGATGATCCGGTCGAGGTGCGCGTCGGCTTCGGCGTGCTTGAGCAGGATCACGTCCTTCGCCGACTTCGAGTAGGCGTCGCCGAGGTGGCTCTCCACCCGCGCCTCCCAGTACGAGTGCCCGACGGCCGCGGTACTGCTCGTGATCATGAGCTGGCGGGGCACGAAGTAGTTGTGGGCGACGGTATCGGCGGCGAGATGGCAGAGATAGCCGAGCCCGAAGGCCCGGAGCGCGTCGGACGTGGCCAGGTCGTGGATCTCCTGGCCCACGTGCCAGTAGTGACAATGCCGGCCCAGGGGAGCGTAGCGTTTCGCCATCGAGGAGTCGGCGGCGATGTTGCCGTAGAGGAAGTCGAACGGGTAGGCGCGGAGCAGGTCGGCCATCGGCGCATTGAGCTGCGCCAAACTCGAGAGGACGGTCTCGCCGAGGTAGATGTGCGTGCCCGGAGTCCAGGCGTGGAGGGCATGGGGAAGCGCGAGGAGCACGAGCCCCACGCCCGCGAAGGCGAGCGCGAGGCGCGTGGGTCTCATGACCGGCTGGCCACGAGCAGGCGCCGCACGCGGCCGATCACGCCGTTGCCCCGGCGCACCGAGCGGAGGGTGGCCGCCACATCCAGCGCCGCGTCCTCGACCTCGCCGTGGACCAGATCGTAGAGCGTCTCCAGGTCGGACAACTTGTCCTCGACCCGGTCGACGCCCTTCACCAGCTTCCGCCGTACCCGTCGGCTCGTCTGGGCCAGCGCCCCCGCCTCGTGCCGCACCAGCACCATCAGGTCCTGGCCCTGCTCGGTGAGGCGACGAACCGACCCGAGCGCCTGGGCGACGTCGTCCTGCAGTCCCACCACCATCCCGCCAAGCTTCTTGACCTCGGCGGCCAGCCGGAGCGCGGCGATGCCGAGTGCGGCGGTGACGCCGAGGAAGCAGAGCGCGATGACGGCGAGCGATATGGCCATGGTCGGGCCGACCCACGCGGGACCGGCGGCGACCTGGAGCAGTGCGAGTGTGTGGGATCCCACGGTGTCCTCCCCAAAAGGGCCGGCGGAACCGCCGGCCAAACGGTGGCGACTCGCGCCTCAGCGTAAATCAACGGGGTCGGGGGAGCATCGCAACCCCCTCGTTCCGCTTGACGCGCTCAACCGACCCCGTCAGCTTTGGCCATGCCTCCACGTTTCCTCGTTCGCGGTGGACAGTCGCTGCGCGGGTCGATCCGGCCCGCCGGCAACAAGAACGCCGCGCTGCCGATCCTCGCCAGCACCGTGCTCGCCGACGGCCCGATGGATCTCGACAACATCCCGCGCATCCGGGATGTCGAGACCATGCTCGCCCTCCTCGTCGATCTCGGCGCCTCGGCCGAGTGGACCGGGCCCAATCTCGTGCGGGTCGACGCGCGCGGGGTGCGCCCCAAGCCGCTCGATCCCAAGCTCTGCGCCCGCATCCGCGCCTCGATCCTGCTGGCGGGACCGTTACTGGCCCGCTTCGGCACCGTGACCTTGCCACCGCCCGGCGGCGACGTCATCGGCCGCCGCCGGGTCGACACCCACTTCCTGGCGCTCGAGCAGCTGGGCGCCTCGGTCACCGTCGGCGACCGCTACGAGCTCGAGGCCAAGAAGGGGCTCGTGGGGGCGGACATCTTCCTGGACGAGCCCAGCGTCACCGGGACCGAGAACGCCCTGATGGCGGCGGTCGCCGCCAAGGGTCGGACCATGCTCCGGAATGCCGCCTGCGAGCCGCACGTCCAGGACCTGGCCCGCGCGCTCGTGGCCATGGGCGCCCAGATCGACGGCATCGGCTCGAACATCTATACCATCGAGGGTGGGCGGCCGCTGGGCGGCGCCGCGTACACCGATCGGCCCGGATCACATCGAGATCGGCAGCTTCATCGGACTCGCCGCGGTTACCAACGGCGCGATCGCCATCGACCCGGTCCGCGCGGACGACCTCCGGAGCGTCCTGCTCGGCTTCGAGCGGCTCGGCATCCGGCCGCGCATCGAGGGGTCGCGCCTCACCGTCGACGCCGATCAGGAGCGGCGCATCCGGCCCGACCTCGGCGGGCACGTGCCGAAGCTCGAGGACGGCCCGTGGCCGGCGTTTCCGGCGGACGTCATGAGCACCACGATCGTCACCGCCACCCAGTGCGCGGGGATGCTGCTGGTGTTCGAGAAGATGTTCGAGTCGCGGCTGTTCTTCGTCGACAAGCTGATCGGGATGGGCGCGCGGATCGTGCTCTGCGATCCGCACCGCGCGGTGATCTCGGGGCCGTCGCCGCTCAAGGGCGGCACGGTCGAGTCGCCCGATATCCGCGCCGGCATGGCGATGCTGCTCGCGGCGCTGGCGGCCGAGGGATCGAGCACGATCCACAACGTCGGCCAGATCGAGCGCGGCTACGAGCGGATCGACGAGCGGCTGCGGGCGCTCGGGGCGGATATCGAGCGGGCGGATGGGTAGCTCGAGCTGGGGGATGGCTGATGCGTCCGTCATCCCGAGCGCAGCGAGGGACCTTGTCCGCCGCTCCACGACCGCGGCATCGCTCCGAGACGTTCGCGAAGGTCCCTCGCTGCGCTCGGGATGACGGCTACGACTCCATCGCTCGTTCGCGGAGCAGCTCGCTCCGGGCCCGATTCCCCTCTACAATCTCTCCGACTGGCATCCCCACCGCGTCGTCGCCGGCATCACCGGCCGGGGCGCCGACCCCGGCCGCGGCTTCGACCTCGGCCTCTGGTCCGACGCCCCGGTCGGCGAGGTGATGAGCCGCTGGCGTGCCTTCCGCCGGGCGCTGCCGGGCTTCGATGCCGTGATCCTGGGCAACCAGGTGCATGGCGTCGTCGTCGAGACCATCGGCCCCGGCCGCGGCTGGATCCAGATCGACGGCATCGACGGCTGGGTGACCACCGCGCGAGGCGTGCTCCTCACCGTGACCATAGCCGACTGCGTTCCGGTCTACCTGGTGGTGCCGGATCGCGGGGTGGCGCTGCTGCACGCGGGATGGCGCGGCACGGCCGGCGGGATCCTGCGAGCCGGGGTCGAGCGCCTGCTCGCCGCCACCGGCGCCGAGCCAGCCGACATCGTAATGCATTGTGGGGTTGGCATTTGCGGGCTGTGCTATGAAGTGGGGTCTGAGGTGATCACCGGCTGCGGCCTGCCGGCGGAGGGGCCGGGACCCTGGCATCTCGATCTCCGGCGGCAGCTCGCCGCCACCGCGGAAGGCCTGGGGCTCGGGGCCGTCACGGTCTCCGGCTGGTGCAGCGCCCACGACCGCCATTCCTTCTATAGTCACCGCGCGTCGCGAGGTGCTGACGGGCGCATGGTGGCCTATCTCGGTCTGCCCCGTTCGGATTGACTCCATCCGCTGACCGCGGTAATATTTACGTGCTGTCCCGGGGGGCGCTTGGTCGGGCCAACTGTGCGATGTGGGGGAGTTCCCCCACATTTTTTTTCCTGCAACCCCGATGTCTGTCGACGCGCTGCTCGCACCGATTCGTGAACACATCGCCGGCCTCGGGTTCGAGCTCGTCGATCTGCGTCACGTCGGGACGCTGGAGCGCCCCATCCTGCAGGTGCGGGTGGACCGCCCGGACAGCCGACCCGGCCAGGGCATCACGGCCGACGACTGTGCGGGGATCAGCCGGTCCCTCGAGCGCTTCCTGGAATCCAGCGCGATGGTCGGGCCGCGGTATGTGCTGGAGGTGTCCTCACCCGGCATCGAGCGGCCGCTGCGCTGGCCCGAGCACTGGCGACGATTCGTCGGCCGGCGCGCCCGGGTCCGGTCGCGGGCGCTCGGCGGCGGTCGGCGCCAGGTCGAGATCGTCGCCGTGCCGGACGAGGAGCACGTGACGCTCAGGCCCGAGGGCGGCGGTGAGATCATCGTGGCACTCGACGACATCCACGAGGCGACGCTGGTAGTGGAGTTCGCGCTGCCGCGGAAGCCGGGATCGAAGCAGCGATCGCACGAGGCGATCGATCACGAGGAGTGAGACGCACATGGCAGGATCGACCGAGATGTTGGCCGCGTTCCGCGAACTGACCACCGCGAAGCAGCTGGAGCGCTCCGACCTTCTGGACCTGCTCCGGGACGGCATACAGGCGGCACTGGTCCGCAAGTTCGGCCCGAACGTCAAGTTCGAGCTGAGCGTGGACGAGATGCAGGGCAGTATCAAGGTGACGCGGCTCAGGCAGGTCGTGGAGACGGTCGAGGACCCGAGCTGGCAGATCGCCATCGAAGAGGCCCGCTACGAGGATCCCGACTTCCAGATCGGCGACATGCTCGAGGAGGAGGTGCCGTTCGTCGAGTTCGGCCGCCTCGCGGTGCAGGCCGCCAAGCAGCGCATCATCCAGCGCGTCCGCGAGGGCGAGCGGATGCGGATCCGCGAGGAGTTTGCCTCCAAGGTGGGCGACCTGCTTTCGGGCGAGGTCCAGCAGATCGAGCGCGGCAAGCTCGTCATCATGCTGAACAAGTTCCGCGAGGCCGAAGCGATCATCCCCTACCGCGAGCAGAACCACCGCGAGCACTTCCACCAGGGCGACACCATCCGCGCCGTGCTCAAGCGGCTCGAGGAGACGCCCAAGGGCCCGCGGCTGATTCTCTCCCGGGGCGATCCGCTGTTCGTGAAGGCGCTGTTCAAGCTCGAGGTGCCCGAGATCCAGCAGCAGATCGTCGAGATCCGCGCCATCGCCCGCGAGGTCGGCAGCCGCACCAAGGTCGCCGTCATCTCGCGCGACGACGCCATCGATCCGGTCGGTGCCTGCGTGGGCCTCAAGGGCTCGCGGGTGCAGGCCGTCGTGAACGAGCTCGGCGGCGAGCGCATCGACATCGTGCCCTGGTCGCCCGATCCGGAACGGTTCGCCCGCCTGGCGCTGGCGCCGGCGCGCGTGGCCAAGGTGTTCAGCGATCCCGAGGCCAAGACCATCCAGGCGGTGGTGGACGAGGACCAGTTGTCGCTCGCCATCGGCCGCAACGGACAGAACGTCCGGCTCGGCGTCGGAGCTGACCGGCTGGAAGATCGATCTCTACTCCAGCCGCGAGTGGCTCGAGCGCGGTGGCGAGGGTCCGCTGTTCGCCCCGCTCCCGCCCGAGGACGAGTCCGCGGCCCAGGTGCCGCTCAGCGAGCTCAAGGGCCTCTCGCCCGAGCTGATGACGATCCTGGAGGGCGCCGGCTACAAGATGCTGAACGATGTGCTCGACCTCGAGCGCGAGGACATCGCCAAGATCCCGGGGATGACACCGGAGAGCGCCGAACAGCTGCTCGGCTTCCTCGCCGAGCTGACGGACGAGGGGGACGGCGGCGAGGCCAAGTAGGCCGCCCCGATGAGCGGACTGCTTGGCCTCCTGGGGCTGGGATACCGGGGCCGGCTGGTGGTGATCGGGGTGGAAGCGGTACGGAAGGAATTGCAGGCCGGGAAGTGCTGGTGCGTGGTGGTGGCGGAAGACGCCAGCCCGCGCGCCATCGAGAAGGTGGTCCGACTGGCATCGGCGAAGGGAGTGCCGATCCTCGCGGGCCCGCGCGCCGTCGCGATGGGCGCGCAGCTGGGAAAGCCGCCGGTCATGGCGGTAGGCGTACGCGATCGCGCGTTGGCCAACGGCATGGTGCCGCTGGCGCCCGTACGCTCCTGATGGAGGATTGAGTGGTCAAGACACGAGTGCACGACCTGGCGGCGGAGTTCGGCGTCGCGCCCGAGCAGCTTCTGAACATGCTCAAGGACATGAATATCTTCGTGCGCACGCACATGTCGGCCCTGGAGAACGACCAGGTGTCCGCTGTCCGTGTCCGCTGGGAGCGCGAGAAGCGCAAGAGCGCCGAAGAGCCCACCGCCAAGAAGGGCCGCCGCAAGGCGGTCAAGGCCGAGGCGCCGCCGGCGCCGGTCGAGGCCAAGCCCACGAAGCGCCGGCGCACCGCCGCCGAGGTGGCGGTGGTTGAGGCCCAGGCCCAGGCGGAGAAGGAAGCCGAGATGGCCGCACTCGAGCTCGAGCGTCCCATCGTCGAGCTGGAGGAGCCGGTGCCGACGCAGTCGCTCGAGGAGCGTGCCAAGGCGCTGTTCCGGGACCTGCCGCCCGCCCCGGTCGAGACCGAGGAGGAGGCCGCCGCTGCCGGCCGAGGACGCCGCGCCAACCGCGCCGGTCGCGCCCGCCGTCCCGGCCGAGCCGCTGCCGCCGCGCATGGGCACCCACAGTGCTTCCGGCGCGCCGTCGAAGGCGCCGTTCATTCCGCCGCGCATCCAGCGTCCGCCACCCGCGGCGCCGCGCGGTCCCAAGCCGGTGTTCAGCAGCAGCGCCCCGTCCGCGCCCTCGCGTCCGGGCGCGCCGTCGCGTCCCGGCGGCGGGCCCGAGCGCAGCAGCGCGCCGCCGGCCCGGCAGTTCGGCCCCGACGCCGAAAAGGGCGGCGGCCGGAAGAAGGGCAAGAAGGGGAAGCGCTCGTCGGTCGATCAGGATGCGGTGCAGGCGAACATCCTCAAGACCCTGCAGGGCATGAAGGGCCCGGCCGGCCGGAAGGGCGTGCGCCGCTCCGACGAGCCGTCGTATCGCGACGTCGTGGCCGGCCGCATCGCCGAAGAGCGCGAGCGCGAGAAGACCCGGATCCGGGTCAACGAGTTCGTCAGCGTCTCCGAGCTCGCCGGCGCCATGAAGGTGCCGGCCACCCAGATCGTCCAGTTCGCGTTCAAGGAGCTGGGCCTGATGGTGACGGTGAACCAGCGGCTCGACTTCGACCAGATCGAGCTGATCGCGTCGGCGTTCGGGTTCGAGGCCACGCGGGAGGACGAGTACGCCGCGGAGATGGAGACCGACGCCACCGAGGACACGCCCGAACAGCTGGTGTCGCGGCCGCCGGTCGTCACCATCATGGGCCACGTGGACCACGGCAAGACCTCGCTGCTCGACTACGTCCGGAAGGCCAACGTGGTCGCCGGCGAGGCCGGCGGCATCACCCAGCACATCGGCGCGTACCACGTGTCGTTGCCCGGGCGGCAAGGCCATCACCTTCCTCGACACCCCGGGCCACCAGGCGTTCACCGCCATGCGCGCCCGCGGCGCCCAGGTGACGGACATCGTCGTCCTCGTCGTCGCGGCGGACGACCAGGTCATGCCCCAGACGGTCGAGGCCATCAGCCACGCCCGGAACGCGGGTGTGCCCATGATCGTCGCGATCAACAAGATCGACCTGCCCACGGCCAACCCGCAGAAGGTCAAGCAGGACCTGCTGCAGCACAACGTCGTGCTCGAGGAGTTCGGCGGCAACGTGCTCTCGGCCGAGATCTCGGCCAAGAAGGGCATCGGGATCGAGGCCCTGCTCGAGCAGATCCTGCTCCAGGCCGAGATCCTCGATCTCAAGGCCAATCCCGAGGCCAAGGGTCACGGCGCCGTGCTCGAGGCCACGCTCGATCCGGGCAAGGGTCCGCTGGCCACGATCCTGGTGCAGCGCGGCACCCTCCGCGGCGGCGACAACTTCATCTGCGGCAAGTTCAGCGGCCGCGTGCGCGCGCTGTACGACGAGCGCGGCAAGACGGTGAAGGAGGCCGGCCCGTCGATCCCGGTGCAGATCCTCGGCTTCGAGGGCGTGCCGGCCGCGGGCGACACGTTCGCGGTCGTGACCGATGCCAACGAGGCGCGCGAGATCGCGCAGAAGCGGCAGCGGCTCGAGCGCGAAGCGCAGAACCGGCGCAGCCAGAAGGGCACCAGCCTGGAAGACTTCAGCCGGGCGCTCAAGGAGGGCGGCGTGGCCGCGCTCCGCATCATCATCAAGGCCGATCAGGGCGGTCCGGCCGAAGCGCTGGCCGACGCGCTGGCGCAGCTCAGCACGAGCGAGGTCCGGGTGGACGTCGTCCACCGCGGCGTCGGCGCCATCAGCGAGAGCGACGTGCTGCTCGCCAAGGCCTCCGGCGCGATCGTCCTCGGCTTCCACGTCCGGCCCGACTCCAACGCCCGCACGGCGGCCGAGCGGGAGCAGGTGGACGTGCGCACCTACCGCATCATCTACGAGGCGGTGGAGGATGTGCGGAACGCGCTCGAAGGGCTGCTCAAGCCCGAGGAGCGGGAGACCGTGCTCGGCGATGCCGAGGTGCTGCAGCTCTTCAAGGTCAGCAAGGTCGGCACCATCGCCGGCTGCATGGTGCGAAGCGGCACCATTCAGCGGACCGCCAAGGCGCGGGTCACGCGGGACGGGGCCGTGGTCTACACCGGCGCGCTCTCCAGCCTCAAGCGCTTCAAGGACGACGCCCGCGAGGTCCGGGAAGGGCAGGAGTGCGGCATCGGGATCGAGAACTTCAACGACATCAAGGTCGGAGACCGGATCGAGTCGTTCCGCATGGAGGAGATCAAGCGGACCCTCCAGCCGGCGGCCGGCGGCGCGGTGGGGTGATCGTCGGGATCCAGGTGTGGGAGCTGCATCTGCCGGGGTGTCATTCGTTGAAGGAGAAGCGCGGGACCCTCAAGCCGCTCACCGTGGCGCTCCGCCAGAAGCTCAACCTGTCCGTGGCTGAAACCGGCCACCAGGACCTCTGGCAGCGCGCCGAGATCGCCTGCGCGGCGGTGGGGTCGGCGCGGCCCGTGGTCGAGGAAACGCTGCGGGCCGCTGACCGCGCGATCGAGGAGGCGGACGGCGTGCGGATCGTGGATACGGTGACGGTGTGGCGATGAAATCGACTTCCAGGCGGCCCGAGCAGGTGGCGGAGACGCTGCGGCAGGTGATCACCGAGGGGCTCGCGCGCAAGGTGCGCGATCCGCGGGTGGGATTCGTGACGGTGACCAACGTGCTCGTGACCGGCGACCTGTCGCACGCGCGCGTGATGGTGAGCGTGCCCGGCGACGACACCGAGCAGGCGCGGGCGCTCGAGGGGCTCAAGAGCGCGGCCCGATTCCTCCGCTCGCAGGCGGCGCGGGAGCTCTCGACCCGGATCGTGCCCGAGCTCCACTTCGAGCTGGACAAGGGTCTGGCGCACGCGGCCCGGATCAACGAGCTGCTCGCGGGCCTCCGGCGCGAGGAGACCAGCTGATCGGTGCCCTTCTGGTGGACAAGCCGGCGGGGCCGACGTCGCACGATGTCGTGCAGCGCGTCCGGCGGGTGCTGAAGACGCGGGCCGTGGGCCACACCGGCACGCTCGATCCGTTCGCCACGGGGCTGCTGGTGGTGCTGGTGGGGCGGGCGACGCGGCTCGCGCGGTTCGTCGAGGCGGAGGCCAAGACCTATCTCGCCACCGCTCGGCTGGGCGTCGCGACGGACACCGACGATGCCACGGGCGCGCCGCTCGGGCCACCCGCCGATCTGAGTGAGCTCACCGAGGCGCGCGTGGCCGAGGCGCTGGCGGGGTTCGCGGGCGAACAGCGCCAGCGCCCGCCGCGCTACTCGGCCAAGCACGTGGATGGGGAACGGAGCTACCGGCTGGCGCGGCGGGGTGTCGCGGTCCAGCCGGCCGAGACGACGGTGGTGGTGCGCGGATCGACCTCGTGGAGTATGCGCCGCCCGAGCTGGTCTTCCGTGTCACGGTGAGCGCCGGCACCTACGTCCGGGCCCTGGCGCGCGATCTCGGCGAGCGGCTCGGTGTCGGCGCTCACCTGACGGGCCTCCGCCGGGAGTCGATCGGCGCGCTCCGGGTCGAGGACGCGGTCCGGCTCGCGGAGGTCGACCCATCGGCGGTCCGGCCGGCCCGGGCGGTGCTCGGGCACCTGCCGGCCGTCGAGCTGGACGAGCCCGGCCGCCTGGCGGTGAGCCACGGCCGGGCGGTCCCGGCCGATGCCGATGCCCAGGGCGACGTCGCCCTGGTGCACGAGGGCGAGCTGGTGGCGGTGGCGCGCGCCGGCGACGGGTGGTTCCGACCGAGCGTCGTGCTGGGTACGCCGTGACCGGGGCGCTGCCGCCGCTGTCGCGGGGGAGCACCGTCACCGTCGGCTCGTTCGACGGGGTGCACCTGGGGCACGAGGCGGTGCTGCGGGAGATCGCGCGGCGGGCCGACGCGGCGGGGCGGGCGAGCGTGCTGGTCACCTTCGAGCCCCATCCGCTCGAGATCGTCAACCCGCAGGCCGCACCGCCGCTGCTCACCACCGGCGCCGAGCGGCGCGAGATCCTGGCGCAGCTGCCGCTCGACTACGTGCTCTTCCTCCGGTTCGACCGGCGCGTCGCGTCGCTCACACCCGAGGAGTTCGTGCAGCAGGTGCTGCTCGACCGCTGCCAGATGCGCGAGCTGGTGATCGGGCACGATCACGGCTTCGGCCGCGGGCGGAGCGGCGACGTCGAGACCCTCCGCCGCCTCGGCGCCGAGCGCGGGTTCGACGTGGACGTGGTCGACGTGGTGGATGTCGGCGAGCAGCACGTCTCCAGCTCGCGGATCCGCCGGGCGGTCGCCGGCGGCGACCTCGCCACCGCGGCCCGGATGCTGGGCCGGCCGTACCAGGTGAGCGGGCGCGTGGTCCACGGGCGAGCGGCGTGGACGCCTGATCGGCGTGCCGACGATCAACCTGGCCGAAGTGCCGCCGCAGAAGCTGCTGCCGCCCGACGGCGTGTACGCGGTCCGGGTCGAATGGCGCGGCGGCCACGCCGGGGGGATGATGAACCAGGGCCCCAAGCCCACCTTCTCAGGACGGGCGGCGGAGCCTCGAGGCGCACCTCTTCGACTTCGACGGCGACCTGTACGGCGAGTGGGTGCGGATCGAGTGGGTGGAGCGCCTGCGGGACGTGAAGCGGTTCGCCTCCGTCGAGGCGTTGCAGCAGCAGTTGGAGCGTGATCAGTCCCGGGCGCGGGCGGTGCTCGCCGCGGCCGGGCCGGCGTCCAGCCGGGGACCCCATGCCTGAGACCCAGACCTGACGATGTTCGCATCCATTCGCTCCCGCCTGATCGTGATCGCGCTGCTCATCATCGGCTCGATCTACTTCCTGTTCCCGCGGACGGTCGAGCTGCGCGAGCGCGGCGCCAACGGCGTCATGCGCGACACCACCGTGACCCGCGTCCCCCTCAAGCGGGGCCTCGATCTCCAGGGCGGCATGCACCTGGCGCTCGAGCTCGACCAGTCGAAGCAGGTCTCCGCCGATCCCAAGCGCGACCTGGATCTGGCGCTGACGGTCCTCCGGAAGCGGATCGACGAGTTCGGCGTGGAGGAGCCCCTGGTGCAGAAGGCGGGCGACGACCGCATCGTGGTCGAGCTGGCCGGCATCACCGATCCCGCCCGCGCCAAGGCGATCGTCCAGCGGAGCGCCTTCCTCGAGTTCCGCATCACGAACAAGACCAACGCGCTGGAGAAGTCGCTTCCCGCCATGGACCGCGTGCTCCGCGGGCTGGGCGTGAAGGGTGAGACAGCGCCCGGTGCCGGCAAGCCGTCCGCCGTGGAGCAGCTCCTCGGCGGGGATTCGGCCAAGAAGAAGGCAGCACCCGCCACGCCCGCGAAGCCTGGCACAGCGAAGGCCGCGACCAAGCCAGGCGCCAAGAAGGGCGCGGCCAAGCCCGGCGCCGACAGCGCGGCGGCCAAAGCCGGCGTCGACACCGCGGCCGCCGACACCACGCCGGTCCCCGGCGGGGTCCTCGGCGGCCTGATCCAGGAGGCCGGCGCCGTCGCCGGCACGGCCACGCCGGGCGAGTACGTCGTGCCCGAGACGGCGTTCCCGCGGGTCGACAGCCTCATCAACATCCCGGCCGTGGCCCGGCAGCTCCCGCGCGGCGTGGTGCTGCGCTGGTCGGCGGCCCCGACGAGCATCGGCGTGCAGCAGTACCGCTACCTCTACGCCCTCGACGACCGGCCGATCGTGACCGGCAGCAACCTCGAGGATGCCGGAGCCCAGCTCGACCAGCTGACCAACGGGCCGATCGTCACCTTCCAGCTCGACCGCGCCGGCGGGCGGAAATTCGGCGACGAGACCGGACGCCACGTCGGCGACTACATGGCCATTCTGCTCGACGGACGCGTCCAGGGCCGCCCGCCCGTCATCCAGAGCCGGATCGGACGGAACGGCCAGATCACCCTCGGCAACAAGAGCCTCCAGGAGGCGCAGGACCTCGCGCTCACGCTCAAGGCCGGCGCCCTGCCGATCCCGCTCAAGATCGTCGAGGAGCGGCAGGTCGGCGCGAGCCTGGGCAGCGATTCGATCCGGAAGGGCATCACCGCCGGCGTCGTGGGCACGGCGCATGGTCATCCTGATCATGCTGGTGTTCTACCGCATGAGCGGCGTGCTCGCGGTGGCGGCGCTGGCGCTCTACATCCTGTTCACGCTCGGCGGGCTGTCGATGATCGAGGCCACGCTCACGCTTCCGGGCTCGCCGGCATCGTGCTCTCGGTCGGCATCGCGGTCGACGCGAACGTGCTGATCTTCGAGCGCATCCGCGAGGAGCTTCTGCACGGCAAGACCGTGCGGCTGGCCGTGGACGAGGGCTTCAAGCACGCCATGAACGCGATCATCGACTCCAACGTCAGCACGGTGCTGACGGCGCTGTTCCTCTTCCAGTTCGGGACCGGGCCGGTAAAGGGGTTTGCGGTCACGCTGATCATGGGCATCATCGCCTCGATGATCACGGCCGTCTTCGTCACCCGCACGTTCTTCATGATCTGGCTGCAGCGCCGGCCGTCCATGACTACCCTGAGCATCTGACATGCTGAGACTCTTCGCCAACGCCCACTACGACTTCATCGCCTTCCGGAACCGGGCCTACGCCGTCACGGCGCTGTTCATCGTCCCCGGACTCGTCTGGCTGATGGTGCACGGGCTCAACTACAGCATCGAGTTCACCGGCGGCACGCTGGTCCAGGTGCAGAGCAAGGTCCCGGCCGACGTCGGCGCGCTCCGCGCCGGACTCGACCGCCAGGGGCTCCACGGCGCCGAGATCCAGAGCTTCGGGAACGCCAACGAATTCGTCGTGCGCGCCCGGGTGGCCAAGCCGGGCACCGACGCGAACGACACCCAGGCCACCGCCGACGCGGTGAACCAGGCGCTCACCGGCGTGCTCGGCGCGGGCAACTTCACGATTCAGCGCACCGAGGCGGTGGGACCCAAGGTCGGCGGCGAGCTCCGGAGCAAGGCGTTCCTCGCCATCTTCCTCTCGTTCTTCGCGGTGCTGGCCTACCTGGCGTACCGGTTCGAGTGGCGGTTCGGCCTCGCGGCCGTGCTCGCCACCGCGCACGACATCCTTGCCACGATCGCGTTCATCGGGATGCTGCGGCTGGAGGTGAGCCTGACCGTCGTGGCGGCGGTGCTGTCGATGGTGGGCTACTCGCTCAACGACACGATCATCATCTTCGACCGCGTGCGTGAGAACCTCAAGAAGTACAAGAAGGACAGCTTCGAGCAGATCCTGAACCGCTCGATCAACGAGACCCTGCCGCGAAGCGTGCTGACCCACGGGACCACGCTCTCGTCGCTGCTCGCCCTCACGATCTTCGGCGGCGAGGTCATCCGGCCGTTCGCCCTGGTGATGTTCTTCGGCGTCTTCACCGGGACGTTCTCGTCGATCTACATCGCCTCGCCGGTCCTGATGGCGATCGAGAAGCGGTGGCCCGGCCAGCTCGCCCGCGGCCACGTCGCGCCGAGCCCCGCGGCCGCGCCGGCGACCGGTGGCGGGCGGAAGACGGCGCCGGTGGCTAGGGGCGGCTGAGCGCGAGCGCCGGCGGATTCACCGCGAGTCACCCTGAGCGCGAGCGAAGGGGGCATGACCAGAATCATGCCCCCTTCGCTTCGCTCAGGGTGACGACTTCGGCCACCATCCCCCGCCACCACCCACCCATGCTCATCGACACCCACTGCCACCTCGCCGACGCCGACTACGACGCCGACCGCGCCGAGGTCCTGGCGCGCGCCTGGGCCGCCGGGCTCGCCCGGATCGTCGTGATCGGCGCCTCGCGCGAGTCGGCCGAGCGCGCGCTGGGCTTCGCGGCGGACGAGCCGCGGCTGTCGGTGACCGCCGGCATCCACCCCCACGACGCGAGCGGCTGGACCGACGAGGCCGGGGACTGGCTGCGCGCCACCCTCCGGCGCCCCGAGGTGGTGGCGGCGGGCGAGATGGGTCTGGACTACCACTACGACTACTCGCCCGCGCGACGTGCAGCGACAGGTGTTCGAGGCCCAGCTCGGCCTCGCGCGCGCGAGGCCGGCAAGCCGGCGGTGATCCACGCCCGCGAGGCGGACGAGGACGTGGCCGCGGTGCTCAGGGGCAACGGGGACGTCCCCGCCATCCTGCACTCGTTCAGCAGCGGGCCCGGGCTCTTGCGGGCGGGGCTGGACCTCAGCCACTATGTGTCGTTCAGCGGGATGGTGACCTTCAAGAACTGGCGCCTGGACCAGGCGATCCTGGACACACCGCTCGACCGGATCCTGGTGGAGACCGACGGGCCCTATCTCGCCCCCGTGCCCCACCGCGGCAAGCGGAACGAGCCGGCGTACGTCCGGCAGGTGGCCGAGCGGATCGCGGCGGTCCGTGGGCTGGCGGTCGAGGACCTGATCCGTGCGAGCGCCGCCAACGCGGCGCGCGTCTTTCGCTTTCCAAACCCCTAGCTGCGGGAGCATCCGCCGTGACCGTGCCTTCGGACATCGCCATCGCGCAGGCCGCCAAGATGCGCCCCATCCAGGACGTGGCGGCCGAGCTCGGCCTCGGTCCGGACGATATCCTGCCGTACGGCCGCTACAAGGCCAAGATCAGCGCGGAAGCGGTCGCGCGAGGCAAGCCGACCGGGCGGCTGGTGCTGGTCACCGGCATCAACCCCACGCCGGCCGGCGAGGGGAAGAGCACCGTCACCGTGGGCGTGAGCCAGGCCCTCCGCCGGCTCGGCAAGAAGGTCGTCGTCTGCATCCGGGAGCCGTCGCTCGGCCCCGTGTTCGGGGTCAAGGGCGGCGCGGCCGGCGGCGGGTACGCGCAGGTGGTGCCGATGGACGAGATCAACCTGCACTTCACCGGTGATTTTCACGCCATCACCTCGGCGCACAACCTGCTCTCGGCCATGCTGGACAATCACCTGCACCAGGGCAACGCGCTCAACCTCGATCCGCGCCGGATCACCTGGCCGCGCACCATCGACATGAACGACCGGGCGCTGCGCTCGATCGTGATCAGCCTCGGCGGCATCAACGCGGGGCCGGTGCGCGAGGAGCGCTTCGTCATCGTGCCCGGCAGCGAGATCATGGCCATCCTCGCCCTCGCGAGCGACCTCAGCGACCTCGAGGCGCGCATCAGCCGGATCATCGTGGGGCTCACCCGCGACCGGAAGCCGGTCACCGCGGGCGAGCTCAAGGCCGCCGGCGCGATGACGCTGCTCCTCAAGGACGCGATCCTTCCCAATCTCGTGCAGACGCTCGAGGGCGGGCCGGCGCTGGTGCACGCCGGGCCGTTCGGCAACATCGCCCATGGCTGCAACTCGCTCGTCGCCACCCGGCTCGGGCTGTCGCTCGGCGAGATCGTGCTGACCGAGGCCGGCTTCGGCGCGGACCTCGGCGCCGAGAAGTTCTTCGACATCAAGTGCCGGTTCGGGGGGCTCAAGCCCGAGGCGGCCGTCGTCGTCGCCACGGTCCGGGCGCTCAAGATGCACGGCGGCGTGAAGAAGGACGCGCTGGGCAAGGCCGACGTGGCCGCGCTCACGCGGGGCATCGTCAACCTCGAGGCGCACGTCAGGAACGTCCAGAAGTTCGGCGTGCCGGTCGTCGTCGCGCTCAACCGCTTCATCTCGGACACGCCGGAGGAAATCGATGTCGTGCTGCGGGCGGCCAAGGGCTGGGGCGCGCGCGCGGCGCTGAGCGACGTGTGGGCCAAGGGCGGGGAAGGCGGCGAGGCGGTCGCCAGGGAGATCCTGGCCCTGCTCGACGAGGGAAAGGCCGACTTCAAGCCGATCTACGACGTCGCCCTGCCGATCAAGGCCAAGATCGAGACCATCGCGAAGGAGATCTACGGCGCCGATGGCGTCGACTACAGCCGCGGCGGCGGAGAAGAACATCGCCCAGTGCGAGGCCATGGGCCTGGGCGGCACGCCGGTCTGCATGGCGAAGACCCAGTACAGCTTCAGCGACGACGCCACCAAGCTCGGCCGCCCGACCGGCTTCCGGCTCACCGTCCGCGACGTCACCCCCTCCGCCGGCGCCGGCTTCGTCGTGGCGCTCGCGGGCGAGATCATGACCATGCCCGGCCTCAGCAAGACGCCGTCCGCCGAGGCGATCCGGGTCCATTCCGACGGCACCATCGAGGGGCTGTTCTGATGCCGATCGACTTCGTCGCCACCCCGAACGCCCCCCGCGCGATCGGCCCCTACAGCCAGGCCACCCGGGCCGGCGGACTGCTCTTCACCGCCGGCCAGGTCGGCTTCGATCCCTCGACGGGCGAGCTGGTGGACGGCGGGATCGCCGAGCAGACCGAGCGGGTGCTGCTGAACCTCCGGGCCATCCTGCAGGCCAGCGGGCTCGACATGGCCAACGTGATCAAGACGACGGTCTTCCTGGTGGACATGGCCGACTTCGCGGCGATGAACACCGCCTATGCCAGCGCCTTCGGCGACCACCGCCCGGCGCGCTCCACCGTCGCGGTCGCGGCGCTGCCCCGCGGGGCCCGCGTCGAGATCGAGGCGATCGCCGCGCCCTGACTGCACCCGAAGGCCCTATATTTCCGCCGACGCACTCCGCAGCTACCCCTTCAACCGAGGGAGTCGCCAGCCTGCCGCCATCATCTGACGGGAGCGGATCGGGCCTGGTGGTCTGGCCGGTCTTCAAAACCGCGACGGAGACGCCTACGGTGGCTCCGGTGGGTTCGATTCCCACACGCTCCCGCCACCTTTCCCTGGCGCCACTCCGATCGATCGCGTGGCTCGCCCTGGGCTCGGTGCGCTTCTGGCGGCGCCGGTCCGGGCCGCGGCCCAGGATTCGACGGCCGCGGCGCCCGATTCCGCCGTCGTCACGCCGGGCGATTCGGCCGCCGTCGCGCCGCGTCCGGCGACCGCCGCCGACTCCCTCGCGCTCCGCACCAGCCCGATGGCCGCCTTCTGGCGCTCGTTCCTGCTGCCCGGCTGGGGGCAGGCGCGCGTCGGCCGCAAGCTCACGGCGGGCATTTTCCTCGCCTGGGAAGGGACTACGCTCGCGCATGAGCCTCAAGACCCGGCACGAGCTGGCCTACCTCCGCCGCACCGGTTCCGGGCGCGCCGAGGACAAGCGCCGGGAGCACGAGGACTGGCTGGTGCTGCTCGGCTTCAACCACCTGCTGGCCGGCCTCGAGGCCTACGTCTCGGGTCACCTCACCGATTTCCCGCCCGACCTCCAGGTGCAGGCGATGCCGGGCGGGCTCGGCGCGCAGCATCTCGATCCCGTTCCGCGTGCGATGAACGCCGCACCCGATCGGCATCTTCGATTCCGGCATCGGCGGGCTCACCGTGGCCCGCGCGGTGTACGAGCGCCTGCCGCACGAGTCCACCGTGTATTTCGGCGACACCGCCCGCGTGCCCTACGGCCCCAAGTCGCCCGAGACGGTGACGCGCTACAGCCTCGAGATCCTCGACTGGCTGCTGCATCAGGGGGTGAAGGCGGTGGTGATCGCCTGCAATACGAGCACCGCGCACGCGCTCGAGACCCTGCAGAAGCAGTCGCCCGTGCCCGTCATCGGCGTGATCGAGCCCGGCGCGCGCGCCGCGGCCGCGGCGTCGACGGCCGGGCCCATCGGCGTCATCGGCACCGCCGGCACCATCGCGAGCAACGCCTACGCACGCGCCATCCAGCGGAGGCGTGCCGGCGCCCGCGTCGAGCAGAAGCCCTGTCCGCTCTTTGTGCCGCTGGTCGAGGAGGGCTGGTTCGACCACCCGGCGGCCGAGCTGATCGCCCGCGAGTATCTCGAGCCGCTGCGGCAGGCGCGGGTGGACACGCTGGTGCTGGGCTGCACCCACTATCCGCTGCTCAAGCCGCTGCTGCAGCGCGTGATGGGGCCGGAGGTGCGATTGATCGACAGCGGTGAGGAGACGGCGGCGGCCGTGGCGCAGGTGCTCGAGCGGGCGTCACTGTCCGCGCCCGAGGGCGCGGCGGCGACGCACCGCTTCGCCGTGAGCGACGACGAGGCTCGTTTCCGTCAGGTCGGCGCGCGCTTCATCGGGGAGCGGCTGGGACAGGCGGAGGTGGTGCCGCTGCACTGAACGTCCGGAGCTCGGCGCCGCGCTCGGTCGCGACGGCGTACCGGAAGCCGTCGAACCAGGCACCGGGATTGAGGTACTGGCGGCCCGGCATCGGCGCCGCCAGCGCCGGCAGATGCGTGTGACCCATGACGACCAGCCCCAGCTCCGGCTCCGCGGCGAGCAGCCGGCTGGCCCATTCGGCCTGCCGGACCGCCGCTTCCGCCAGGCGAGCGGCGTCGGGGGTGTGGTCGCCGAGCCGCGGGCTCAGGAAGTCGACGATCCGGAGCCCGATCTCGGGGTGGATGGCGCGATAGACGGCGGCGGTGATCGGATGGTTGATCGCGCGGTGGAGCAGGGTGGCGCGCATCCGGGGCTCCGTCAGCCCGTCCCCGTGGATGGCGGCCACCCGCCGGTCGCCGATGTCGAACGTCACGCGGTGCGGGTCGAACCGCGCCCCGACGTCCCGTTCCCAGAAGTCGCCGCCCCAGCGGTCGTGGTTCCCCCCGACCATCACGATCGGCACCCGCCGGCGGAGCCGGGCCAGCGCCGCCGCCACGTGGAAGCCGCGGCGAGGGATGACCCGGCCGTAGGAGAACCAGAAGTCGAACAGGTCGCCGTTGACGAGCAGGCAATCGCCCAGGTCGGGGACCGCCTCCAGAAACGACAGCAGCGCCTCCTCGACCGCGGGAGGCCCTCCGCCGAGGTGGGCATCGGACACGACGACGAGCGCATGGCCCAGCACGGCGCCAAAGATGGGCCGCTCCGTCCGGCGTGGCAACCGCGGCCGGGGTGTCACGACATCGCCCCGCCGAGCGTCACCAACCCCGAGAGGCCGGCATGACGGCTCCGACCGTCACCGAAACCCTGGTCCGCGTGAACTATTCCGAGACCGACCAGATGGGGGTCGCGTACCACGCGCGCTACCTCGTCTGGCTCGACGTCGCGCGCACGGAGCACCTCCGGCGCCGCGGGGCCAGCTACCGCGAGCTCGAGGCCGCGGGGCTCCGGCTGGTCGTGAGCGAGGTGTCGCGTGCGCTATCGGCAGCCGGCCCGCTTCGACGACCTGCTCCGGATCCGCTGCTGGGTGCGCCGGCTCGAGTCGCGCCGCGTCGAATTCGGCTATGCCGTGGACCATGCGGACGGATGGGCGGCTGCTCGCCACGGCCACGGTGGCCCTGCTGGCGCTCGACACCGCGATGGCGCTGCGCCGGCTGCCGGCCGAGGTGGGGCGCGTGCTCACCGTTGCTCCCGATCCGGTTCGGCTCGGGTTCGACCCGGTTGGGGTTCACATCGGAGGCCCAGATGGGATTCACCACAGAGGCGCAGAGGACACAGAGTGAAAAAGACATAGAGCACCGTTCATTCGCTTCCTCCTCGTGTCGCGCTCTGTGGCCTCTGTGCCTCTGTGGTGTGCTGTTGCTTTCCGCGGGTGCGATCCCGTCCGAGCTCGCCGCACAGGAGCAGTCGCGTCGTCGAGCAGCTGGCCCCCGTGCTCGCAGCCGAAGACGCCCGTGAGTTCCAGGCCGATCTCTTCGGGCGCGCCCTGGTGGCGCCGGACTCGCTCGTGCGCAGGATCGGGGCCCTCGCCGCGGGCCGGATCGGCGACCATCGCGCGACGCCGATCGTGGTCCGGCTCCTGTCCGATCCCGACTCGACGGTGCGGGTGGCCGCGGCCTTCGCCCTGGGTCTGCTCCAGGACAGCGCCGCGGTCCAGCCGCTCATCGACCGGCTGACCGGCATGCCAGCGCTCGATGCGCCGACGGCCGCCGAGGCCGTCACCGCCCTGGCCAAGATCGGCGGCCGGCGGAGCGCGCGATTTCTTCGGCGGTGTCCTGGGCGGACGGGTGGTGCTGTCGCAGGAGGACCGGACGCACGGCCTTCAATCAGGTCCTCAGCGAAGCCTGGCGGCTCGGCGACGACGCCCCGGTGACGGCATTGCTGCCGTTCATGGAGGACACCAATCCCGGGCCGCGGCTCCGGGCGACGCTACTCGCTCGGGCGTCTGCGGGCGGGGGCGGCCGGCAACCGGATGCTGCTCGAGCTGCGCGATCCCGAGGCGTACATCCGCTCGCTCGCGGCCCAGGCGCTCACCCGGTCCTACGCCGATTCGGCGCGTCTGGCGCCCTCGGCCGTGGCGGATCTTCTGCTCCGCGCGGCCGAGGACCCGAGCCCGCAGGTCCGGATCAACGCCATTCGCTCGCTCGGCAGCTACACGGACCCGGCGCTCGCGTCCGGGGCTCTCGGCCAGGCTCGCCCTCATGCTCGACGATCAGCTGGCCGGCGTGCAGGTGCAGGCGGCCGAGACGCTCGGGGAGCTTGGCGGCGAGGAGGCGGTCAAGGGGCTCGTCCGCGCGGCCGGCGGGAAGGGCACCTTCGCGTTCCGTCGAGCCGCCCTGGTGGCCCTCGGTCGCGCCGATTCCGCCGCGTTCACGCAGGCGGCGGCCCGCTGGCGCGCCAGTGGCGACTGGCGCGACCGAGCCGCCGCCGCGGAGGGTGCGGCCCTCGCGGGACCGGGCCGCTCGCCGGCGTTTCTGGCCGACCGCGACGGCCGCGTCATCGCCGCGGGGCTCCAGGCGTGGGCGGGCGAGGTCGAGGGCCCCGACGCGGCGTTGCTCGCGGCCGCCCGGCCGCTGCTCGCGCACCCGGACGCCGCCGTGCGAAGCGTCGCGGCCGACGCCGTGGCGCGGGCGGCCGATCCGGCCGACCTGACGGCCCTCGTGCGGATGTACGCCGCCACCGGCCGCGACTCCTTTCCGGAGGCCGCCCTCTCGGCCCTGGACGCCATCCTCGCGATCCGGAAGACCGGGCCGGCGGCGCAGGCGCGGGTCGACCGCGAGTTCCTGCTCGGCGCGACCCGGCCGCAGAACTATCTGCTCCGGCGGTGGGCCGCGGACAACTGGCCCGAGGCGGCCGCGCGCTGGGGACCGGTGCGCCCGATCGCCACCGGCCGGTCGCTGCAGGATTATCGTGATCTCGTCCGCCGCTACCTCACCGGCCCCGATTCGCTGGCCCGCCCGCATGTCATCATCGAGACCGAGGGCCGCGGGCCGGTCGAGGTCGAGCTCCTCGGGACCCGACGCTCCGCTCACGGTCGACAACTTCCTCCGGCTGGTCGACCGCCGGTTCTTCGACCGGAATCGCTGGCATCGCGTCGTGCCCAACTTCGTCGTCCAGGATGGCGATCCGCGCGGCGATGGCTTCGGCAGTCCGGGCGGCGCCATTCGCGACGAGATCAACCGCAACCGCTACGACGCCCCGAAGCTCGGCATGGCGCTCTCGGGCCCCGACACCGGCATGAGCCAGTGGTTCATCAACCTCACCGCCCAGCCGCACCTCGACGGCACCTACACGGTGTTCGGCAAGGTCGTCGGCGGCGCGGGCACCTCGTTCCGGATCACGCAGGGAGATGCGATCCGGACGGTGGCCAGAAAGTAGCCCGATGACCCAAGGCCTTTCGCGACTCCTCGGCGCGCGCCGGCTGGTCCTCGCCGTGCTCGCGCTGCTCTGCGCGCGGTGCCGTCCCCGCCCGAGCCCAGTTCTTCGCCTTCGGCCAGAACAAGATCCAGTACCGGAAGCTCGACTGGCGGGTGATGAAGGGACCGCACGTCGACCTGTACTACTACTCGGCCGAGGCGGACCTGGCGCCCGCGGCGCTGGCCTACGCCGAGGCGAGCTACGACACGCTGAGCGTGCAGTTCGGCCACACGGTGCCGACCCGCATCCCGCTGATCGTGTACGCCTCGCACACCGATTTCGAGCAGACCAACATCCTGCCGTTCACGCCGCCCGAGGGCCTCCTCGGCGCGACCGACTTCCTCAAGCGCCGGGTGGCGCTGCCGTTCCGCGGCAACTTCGCCGAGTTCCGGCACACGATGCGCCACGAGATGGTGCACGTGTTCCAGCTCGACATGCTGGTCGAGAACTACAACCTGGCGCCCCGCGCGCGTCGCTTCAATTTCCCGCTCTGGTGGAGCGAGGGGCTGGCGGAGCTCTGGTCGGCGGGACAGGACGCGCGCGACGAGATGGTGATGCGGGACCTCACGCTGAGCGGCCGCCTGCCGCCGTTCAAGCAGCTCACCTACACCACGGGCGGCATCGTATATCCCATCGGCGGGCAGATCCACCGGTGGCTCGCCGACACCTACGGCGACTGGCGGGCGGCCCTGATGTACAAGGAGCTCAACCGCCACGAGAGCTTCGAGACCGCCATCCAGGCGGTCTACGGCCGCACGATCGATCAGCTCAGCGACGAGTTCCAGCTCGCCATGCGGCGGCAGTTCTATCCGTCGGTCGACACCCTGGCGCCGCTGCCGCTGCTCGGGACCGAGGTCGTCCGGCTGGGGGTGAAGGCCGCGGTCATCGCCGAGACGGAGCCCGATACGGCCGACGTGGAGTCGCCCGGACGGATCGCCTACGTGTCGCCGGCCAACGGGTACGTGTCGATCTATCAGAAGTCGCTCGCGCCGAGGTCCAAGGGGCACTCGATCGTGACCGGCGGCCGGAAGGCGGAGATCGAGTCGTTCCACCCGTTCGACTCCCGAATGGACGCGTCCCGCCCGGGCCTGCTGCTGTTCACCGCCCGCTACGGCGACCGCGACGCGCTCTTCGTCTGGGATCTCGAAGCGCCGGAAGGCGACGGGCCGGTACCAGTTCCCGGAGCTCGTATCGCTGCTCTCGCCCCACTGGATGCCGGACGGCCAGAGCATCGTCGTGAGCGGCCTCTCGCAGCGCGGCGTCTCGGATCTCTACCGGATCGCACTGCCCGGCGGCGAGCTCGCGCCGCTCACCAACGATCACTACCAGGACCTCGACCCCAGCCCCAGCGCCGACGGGCGCCAGGTGGTGTTCGCCTCCGACCGGACCGCCGACGGGCGTGGCGGCGCCGCGAATCTGTTTCTGCTCGACCTCGCCTCCGGTGCCACGACCCAGCTCACGTCCGGCGACTGGCGGGACGAGTCTCCGCTGTGGGCGGCAGACGGGCGCATCTATTTCACCTCCGACCGCGACGGCGTGCTCAACGTCTTCTCGGTCGATTCCGCCGGCGCGGGCCGCCGCGAGACCTCCGCCTGGACCGGCGCCTTCGACGCCGTGCCGCTGGCCGGAGGCGGCCTGCGTGGTCGGCGGGTTCCACGACCTGAGCTGGAACCTCTACCGGATTCCGGTCGACTCCTCCGCGCACCGGGAGCGCTTCGCGCGGGTGCCCGACGCGGCCGCCCCCGCGCAGTGGAGCTGGGATGCCCCCGGCGACACCGTGACGAGCATCGCCGCCCGCCGCGAGCCCTACCGCCGGCGGCTCTCGCTCGACTTCGCCGCCGGCGACGCGGTCGTGATCCCGGGCTACGGCGGCGCGCAGGGCATCTTCTTCGTCGCGAGCGATCTGCTCGGCGACAACCTCCTGTTCGGGTCGGTCTCCTCGTACCAGGGCCGCCGCCTCGGCAGCATCCTCTCGAACCTCAGCGCCACCAGCGTCTACCTGAATCAGAGCCGCCGGGTGAACTGGGGAGTCGGCGCCTTCCGCACCAAGAGCCGCAACTTCGAGGGCGACCGGGTCATCGCCTACGACGAGACCGCCTACGGCGGGATCGGCCTGCTGCGCTACCCGCTCACGCGCTTCACCCGGGTCGAGGCCACCGTCGTCGTCGAGCACTCCGACCGCGTGGACTTCACGCTGCCGGTCGACGACCCCCGCCGGATCGGCTGGATCGCGTCCCACTACATGAGTTACGTGCGCGACAACTCGCTCTGGGTGCCGAGCGGCCCCATCGACGGCGGCCGCTTCGCGGTCACGGCCGGGCTCTCGAGCGACTTCTCCAACAGCCGGTTCGACAGCTACCTCATCTCGGGCGACTGGCGCCAGTATCTGCGGCTCGGCCGCCGGAGCGCGTGGGCGCTTCGGGCCTACGGCTTCTACAGCGCCGGCGATCGCCCGCGCCGCGTCAACATCGGCGGCACCCTCGGCCTCCGCGGCTATCCGCAGTTCGGCTACATCGTGGGCTCGGAGGCCTTCATGTTCAATCAGGAGGTGCGCTTCCCGCTGCTCACACACCTCACCCTCGGCACGCCGTTCGGCGACGTCGATTTCCCGGAAATTCAGGCTGGCCTCTTCACCGACGTGGGCAAGGCGCAGCTTCTCGACGACCACCGACCGCGCGCTGCTCGGGAGCTATGGCGTTAGTTTCCGCATGGCGATGGGCCCGCTGGCCGTCCTCCGCCTGGACGTCGGCCGCCGCTTCAGCAACGACGACTACCGCGGCTACGGGCTCGCCTCGGACCAGAAGAAACCCGGGTTCGTCAGCTTCTTCTTTGGCTATAACTATTGATGCCACAACGCCTTCTCGTTGACCGTCGAGTGCTCGTGGCCTATCTTGCCCTGGCGCTCGCCGGATGCCGGAGCGCGCCGGGCGCATTGGTGCCGGTCGCCGCGGCGCCCGTGAGCCGGGAGCAGGTGGCCCGGTGGGTGGAAGCCACCGTGCCGCCGGAGCAGCGGCTCCATCGCTTCAAGTGGCTGTTCCAGGACGAGCGCTCCAGCGCGGGCGGGCGGGGAAGCGCGCGGATCGCGCCGCCCGACTCGCATGCGGTTCGATGTCGCGGGGCCGTTCGGCTCCGGCGCCGCCTCCGCGGCGGTGATCGGGTCCAAGCCGCTCTGGGCCGAGCCGCCGGATGCCGTGAAGAAGCTGGTGCCCAACTACCCGCTCATGTGGGCCATGTTCGGCGTCGCGCGACTGCCCGAGCCGGGCGACTCGCTCCGCGGCCTGGCCGACGGCGAGACTACCGCCTGGCAGTACGCCAACGCGACCGACACGGTGAGCTACGTGCGCACCACCGGCAAGTCGGGCCGGCTCGTGGCCGAGGTGCGCCAGGGCGGCAAGGTCGTCGGTCGCGCCGAGACGACGCTCGACTCGACCGGCGTCCCGCTCACCGCCCGGCTGGTCGTGCCCAGCGTGCCGGCCAAGCTCAACCTGACCTTCCTCTCGACCGCGCGGGCCGACTTTGCTCCGGAGATCTGGACTGCTCGCAAGCCGTAGGCTGCTCGCCCCGCTGCTCCTCGCCGCCGGCCTGACCGGCTGTCTCTACGGCTTCGCCGGCGGCGGGCTTCCGCCGTCGATCAAGACGGTGGCGCTCCTGCCGTTCGACAACCAGACCGCCGAGCCGACCCTGACGCAGGAAGTGCAGTCCTCGGTGCGCGAAGCGGTCGAGAGCCGGCTGGGCCTCCGGCCAGGCATCCGAGAGCCAGGCCGACGCGGTGGTCCGAGGCACGATCGTCCGCTACGAGCCCGACCTGCCCGTCCAGTATATCGGCGGCGAGGACCGCACCGTCAACGTCACCCGCCGCCTGGTCCAGATCACCGTGTCGGTCGAGATCATGGATCAGAAGTCGAACAAGCCGCTCTGGCAGCGCAGCGGCCTCGTGCTCGAGGGGGAGTACGATCCCGGGCAGGAGCTGGAGGGACGCAACACCGCGCTGGACAAGCTCGTGACCAACATCGTGGAAGGAGCCCAGTCCCAATGGTGAGTCTCCGCCGCGGACGACGAGGGGCCAGCATGCTCGGCTGCCTCGTTTCAGTCGTGCTGTTCCTGGGAGCGCTCTACTACGGGGTCCACATCGGCGGCGTATACTGGCGCTACTACTCGCTGCTCGACGACATGCGGCAGCAGGCCCGGCATGCCGACCAGTTCACCGACGACGCCATCCAGGCGCACCTGGCGGCCCAGGCCGACTCGGTCCTCGGCCAGACGCCCGATTTCCAGATCAAGCGCGGCGGCCGGCCGAACCGGATCACCATCCAGACCGAGTACACCGAGACCGTCGCCCTGCCGGGCTTCAACCACACATTCATGCTGCGGCCCCACGCCGAGGAGCCGCTGTAAGGTGACCGGTCCCGCCGACGGCGGGCTCGACGTCGCCCAGTTGTTTCTGGCGCTGGCCGCCATCCTCGTCGCGGCCAAGCTGCTGGGGGAGCTCGCCGAGCGCGTCGGACAGCCGGCGGTGCTGGGAGAGCTGGTCGCCGGTGTCCTGCTCGGGGGCAGTGTGCTCGGCGTGGTGCCGTCGGCCGGCGCGGCCGGCGAGGTGCTGCACGTCCTGGCCGAGCTCGGGGTCCTGCTGCTGCTGTTCGAGATCGGGCTCGAGACCGACCTGCGCGAGATGTTCCGCGTCGGGCCCGCGTCACTCGCCGTGGCGCTCGTGGGCGTCGCCGTGCCCTTCGGCCTCGGCTACGCCTACTGGGCCTACCTGCCGCATCCGGCGAGCGGCGAAGGCAACCTGACCACAGCCGCCATCTTCGTCGGCGCCACCCTCACGGCTACTTCGGTCGGGATCACCGCGCGGGTGCTCTCCGATCTGGGCCGCATGGCCACCGCCGAGGCCCGGATCATCATCGGCGCGGCGGTCATCGACGACGTGCTCGGGCTCGTCATCCTGAGCGTCGTCTCCGGCGTCGCCGCCGGCGCGTCCATCACGATGCTGGGCATCCTGGGGACGCTGGCGGTGGCGGTCGGGTTCCTGGTCGTCGCCGTGCTGGCCGGGCGCTTCCTGGTGCCGCGCCTGTTCGACGTGGTGGTGCGGATGCGGGTGCGCTACGTGCTCCTGGTGTTCGCGATCGCCTTCGCGCTCGGCCTCTCGGCGGTGGCGTCGCTGGCCGGATCGGCCCTCATCGTCGGCGCGTTCGCGGCCGGCATCATCCTCTCGGGCACGAACCAGTTCGACACCATCGAGCGCGAGGTCCGTCCGCTCGGCGCGATCTTCGCGCCCATCTTCTTCGTGAGCGTCGGCGCGTCGGTCGATCTCCGGCTGCTCGACCCGACCTCGCCGACGGCGCGCGGCACCCTGGTCGTCGCCGCCGCGCTCACCGCCATCGCCGTCGTGGGCAAGGTCGCGGCCGGCTGGGCGGCGCCGTGGCTGCCCATGCGCCGGCTCGTCGTCGGCGTCGGCATGGTGCCCCGCGGGGAGGTGGGGCTCATCTTCGCCGACATCGGCCGCCGGTCGGGCGTGCTGTCGGCCGAGGTGTTCGGCGCGGTGCTGCTGATGATCATGGTGACCACCTTCATCGCCCCGCCGGGGCTCAAGGCGCTCTTTGGCCGGGCCGCGGCCGCGGAGACGGCCGGGTGAACGCGCCCCGTGTGGGCAGCGCCGTCAAGATTCGCCCGCTCGCCGAAGCGGTCGAATGGCGGCGCGGCCGGACGGGTCCGGTCGTGTTCACCAACGGCGTGTTCGACCTCCTGCATCCGGGCCACGTCGAGCTGCTCGAGGCCGCCCGGCGCGAGGGCGACTCGCTCGTGGTCGGCCTCAATACCGACGCCTCGGTCCGCCGGCTCGGCAAGGGCGCCGAGCGGCCGGTCACCGGCGAGCAGGCCCGCGCCCGCGTGCTCGCCGGACTCGCCGCCGTGGACTGCGTGGTCCTGTTCGACGAGGACACGCCGCTGGCCCTGATGCAGGCGCTCGCGCCCGACGTGCTCGTGAAAGGCGCCGACTACCCGCGCGACCGCATCGTGGGCGCCGACTGGATCGAGGCTCGCGGCGGCCGGGTCGTCCGCGTCCCGGTCGTCGCCGGCTTCTCAACCACCGCCCTCGTGGAGCAACTCCGTGCCCCGTCCTGATGGCCGCACCAACGATCAGCTCCGTCCGCTCGTCCTCGAGCGGCGCGCCAACCCCTACGCCGAAGGCTCGTGCCTCATCCGCATGGGCGGCACACTGGTTCACTGCACCGCGTCGGTCGAGACCGGCGTGCCCGGGTTCAAGAAGGGCAGCGGGGAAGGGTGGGTGACCGCCGAATACGCCATGCTGCCCCGCGCGACCGTCGAGCGCACCTCGCGCGAGCGCAACGGGCCCGGCGGCCGGACGCAGGAGATCCAGCGGCTCATCGGCCGCTCGCTCCGTGCCGCCATGGCGACGATGGCGTTCGGCGAGTACACCATCCGGATCGACTGCGACGTGCTCCAGGCCGACGGCGGGACCCGCACCGCCGGCATCACCGGCGGCTGCGTGGCGCTGGCCGACGCCTGCGCCTGGCTTGCCGAGCGGACGGGCGGGCCTTCGCCGTTCGGCCAGCTCGTCGCGGCGGTCTCGGTCGGCGTGGTTGCCGGCGAAGAACGGCTCGACCTCGCCTACCTCGAGGACCGCGACGCCCACGTCGATTCCAACGTCGTCATGCTGGAGCCCGCGCGCTACGTGGAAGTGCAGGGCACCGGCGAGCACGACAGCTTCACTCGGGCGCAGCTCGACGTCCTGCTCGATCTGGCCGGCAAGGGCATCACCGAGCTGTTCCAGGCGCAGCGCGCGGTCCTCGGCTGGTGAAACTGCTGGCCGCTACCCGGAGCCGGGGCAAGCAGCCCGAGATCCGGCGCGTGCTCGAGCCCGCGGGCGTGGAGGTCGTGTTCCCCGACGATGTGGGGCTGTGGGAGAGCCCGATCGAGGAGACCCTCGAGGTGGCCGAGAGCTTCGAGGGCAACGCGCGCCGCAAGGCCGAGCACTTCGCGCGGCTCTCCGGACTCCCTACCGTCGCGGACGATTCGGGGCTCGAGGTGTTCGCCCTGGGCGGCGCGCCCGGCGTCCGCTCCCGCCGGTGGGCCGGCGTCACCGGCTCGGGGCCCGAGGTCGACGCGGCCAACAACGCCGAGCTGCTGCGCCGGCTGCTGGGCGCGCCCGAGGCGCGGCGCCGTGCCCGGTATCGCTGCGTGCTCGTCTATCTGCCTCAGCCCGGCGCGGTGCCGCGGGTATTCGAAGGCGCCTGTGGCGGACTCGTCCTCGATGCCCCGCGCGGCGAGGGCGGGTTCGGATACGATCCGCTCTTCCTCAGCGACGAGCTTGGCCGGACGTTCGGCGAGGCCACGGCGGAGGAGAAGGATGCGGTGAGCCACCGCGGCCGGGCGCTCCGAGCGCTCGCCGAGGCGCTGAGCGCTTCGGCGCCCTGAGCATTCCGGAGCGGCCAAGGCGTTCCTGACAGCAGGCTGGCGCAGGGTAGTTGTGGGCGGCGCGCTGCGAGCATCTCGGAGCCGGCACTGCTACCAGCAGCCATAGCGGGCCGCTATGTTGAACGCTGATCTGACAACGGGGTGTGGCGCAGTCCGGTAGCGCGCCTGCTTTGGGAGCCCATCCAGAGGCGTGGACGTTCGCATCGGATACGACGTTCCCCTCGGAAAGACAGAACGGGTGCGAAAGCCAAGAATGGTTTTTGCGCCCGTTTCCGTATCCCAACGTGCACAGAAACGTACACGGTCCCCTACATTTGGCTTCTTCGCGGTTGCTTAACCCCTAGCGGCTTTAGAAACCCGCGAGCTGTCCCCGGAACGCTGCCAGGTCGCGCATGAGGCCCGCCAGGGGACGATCCTAGTAGTGCGCAGGGAACTACGGCTCGGAAGGTTTTTGGAGCGCGGAGCGAACGCGCTGCCGGTCGTGGGGGCACACGTTACCGCGAAGCTTGCCGCCACGGTCAGCCCCCCGGGCACGTCGATGGTGCGGGGGTTGTCACCCGCCACGGTACAGTTGGGGGCAAACCTTGCCAGGAGGATGGTGTGACTGCCGGCGGCGAGGTCCGGGATTCGATAGGTTCCTCCCGTCTCGATCGCCTCCGGTCCGCCGGCATCGACTTGCCCAGGCATCCGTCGGCGTCGGGCTCGACTTCGCTGGTCGTGGTCGTGATCTCGAGGATGGCCGTTCCCGGGGAGCCGACGGAGTCTCCCCCACAACCCAGAACCAGTCCGACCA
This sequence comes from uncultured Gemmatimonadales bacterium, assembly GCA_963833905.1. Taxonomy (GTDB): domain Bacteria; phylum Gemmatimonadota; class Gemmatimonadetes; order Gemmatimonadales; family GWC2-71-9; genus CAVVWJ01. Next base: position 271,544 of record CAWHZQ010000003.1, read on the forward strand.
GCAGGAAGGACGTCGAGACGCAGGCGTAGGACTTCCGCATTCGTTGCCCCAGGCTGCCCCAACGCTACCCCAACACAAACTCCCGTACAGCAACTATGCGCGGTCGCCACAGTTGCAGGTTTGCAGCACAGCCATGATGGCGGGGCTGTCAGCTGTAATGCCGTACACCATATGGCGTTGTGAACCATATAGTGGGCGGGCGCAAGTCCCCATGCGACTGGCACGACTCTGGCACATGCGCCAAGGGAGCGCGTGTATCGTGTCGCCGCTCGAACCCGTTGCTCCCTGGGCACATCTTCGTTTTTCCGACTGGATGTTTCTATGCGATCGATTGGTCTGCTGGCCGTCGTTTCTGGAACGCTGGTTCTGGGCTCATCGTGCAGTGAGAGCAGAGACCTGATCCGACCCGAGAACGAAGCGCCGGTCGCGAATTTCGGGCTGCCGGCATGCACAATCGACGAGCCGTGCGAGTTCGTCAGCACCAGCACCGACGATGCCGCCGTGACCGGGTGGAGCTGGGACTATAACGGGGATAACACTCCCGACGCGAACACCGCGACCGCCGAATACACCTATCGGACGGCGGGTACTTTCGACGTCAGTCTGACCGTGTTCGATGCCGAGGGATTGAGCCACCGGAAGACCAGCCGCATCACCATCGATCCAGCTGTCAACACCCCGCCGACCGCGGGCTTCACCTACAGCTGTAATGGGCTGGACTGCACTTTTGCCAACACCAGCAGCGACGCAGCGCCGGGCACGATCGCGACCTATGCCTGGACCTTCGGCGACAACGCGACGTCGGACCAGGCGTCTCCAACTCACACCTACACCGTCACGGCTCCGACGGAGTTCACCGTGACGCTTACCGTAACCGACAACGAGGGCGCTACCGACGCCGAAACTCAAACCATCACCGTCACCCCCGCCGCTCCAGTGAATCCGCCGACCGCCGGGTTCACCAATGCGTGTACGCTGGCGGTCTGTACGTTCGTCAGCACCAGCACTGACGTGGCGCCCGGAACGATCGCGAGCTACGCCTGGGCCTTTGGGGACGGTGGCACAGCGGCAGTGAAGAACCCGTCCCATACCTACAGCGTCACGGGGCGCACCGATTTCACGGTGACACTCACGGTGACCGACAACGAGGGCGCCACCGCCGTCGCGACGCGGACCATCACCGTCGATCCGATACCACCGTTGAATAATCCACCAACGTCCAGCTTCAGCTACGATTGTGCCGCCGCCGCCTGCACTTTCATCAGCACCGCCAAGGACCCGGACGGTGCGCCGATCGCTAAGTTTGCGTGGACCTTCGGTGACGGCGCTGAGGCCGTTGGAAATAATCCAGCGCATACTTACACCATTTCCGCCGTTACGGAATTCACCGTTACGCTAACGGTCACGGACAACCAGGGCGCTACTGCTGTCGCCTCGCAGGCGATAACAGTAAATCCGGACGCTTCGGTCAACACTCCACCCACCGCGAGCTTCACTGCAAATTGTTACGGAGAGGGGTGCATCTTCATCAACAACAGCACCGACGCATCCCCGGGTGCCATTGTAAGCCATGCCTGGACTTACGGCGACGGTGGGACTTCGATTCGGGATAAGTGCTTCCCGTGGACTGAACTGTGTGGAGCCGGCCGGGTGGTCTACAGCATTACCGGTAAGACGACCTTCACGGTGACACTCACCGTGACGGACAACCAGGGCGCGGTTGCCGTCGCAACCAAGCAGGTCACCGTTACCCCCCTGCCTCCCGCCGTTCAGGGTTGCACCACCTCCGACAAGATCGTGGAGTGCGTCCTCGACATTCCAGCGCGGTCCAACCTGCGAGTCACGATACGCGGCGTCAGCTGCGACCTGGGGCAACAAGTCAGCACCCCCCCACCAATTTACGACTGGTTATTCATAAACGTGTGCGACAAAATGGTGGGCGACTCGGACTGGATATGGGCCAGCAACGACCAGGGCCGCTGGTTGTACCAGGCGGGCACTCAGGCGCGGATATGGTTCCACCAGGGGGTTTCTAATCGCGCGCTGAATCCCGCGGAGGGCCGCCTGGAGGGAACCTTCCCGAACTGGACGATCAGTTACGAGGATGGCGACCATCCGGGCGCACCAGGTGAGCCGGATTTCACCGATCTCGTTCTCGGCGTCGAGGCGACGACCGTTCGCTAGCCTTGACCGGCGGCACCTACGGCTCGTCGCGACGCCGGCGGCGCCCCACGGCGCGATCCACTGGCCGGCAGACACCGACAAGATTGGGCGGGAGTCGACAGTCCCCATCTCGCCCACGGTGCGCGCCGCGCTCATCCGGACGCTCGAAGGCCGCGGGATCGCCGCCGGCTATCTATTCCCGAGTCCGATCGACCCGGCGCGCGCGGTGAACAAGGACCTGGTCCGACAGTGGCTGCGGCAGGCCGAGCGGCTCGCCGAGCTCGAGCCACAGCAGGGCAGTGCCTGGCACGCGTACCGGCGCGGGTGGGCCACGGCCAGGAAGCATCTCCCGCTGCCGGACATCGCGGCCGCTGGCGGCTGGAAGGGCACCGAGGCGCTGCAGCGGTGCTATCTCCACGCGGATGACGAGACGATGCTCGCGGTGGTGATGAGCGGGGCTCAGCTCCGCGAGGTTCGGAAGGCATGACAGAACACCACAACGTGCACAGAAACGTGCACACTCGGCTTGGCGAGGCGCCTGCGAGCGTCTAAGTTGTTGGCTGAGTAACAACGGGGTGTGGCGCAGTCCGGTAGCGCGCCTGCTTTGGGAGCCTGCTGCACGCGCCCGCGTCTCACGGAGGCCGTGAAGATTGTTGGGCACAGACCTGAGGGGTGTGGACTTCGCCTGTGAAGTTCGCACCCCTTCCGCATCCGACCTTGCACACATTCTTGCACACCGGGATACCACGCCAGCCACTGGCGTGGCAGGTCTCTCCTCCCTACGAAGCCGAGTTTCCAGCCGCTCCTGCGGGCGGTAAAGACCACTTCCAGGCTGATGCTCTCACCCCTTCCAGAGATGTCTCCCTCAACTGGTGCCGGGGCCAGGTGCATCCTTCACGCCGCCTCGCGAACCCGGATAGGCAATGTCACCATGGTCTTACCCAACCACCGGAGCCGGGTTTCGACCGCGAGCGCAGTCTCATTGTGCAGGAGGCGGTGGTACCACTTCTCCCGCTGGAAGATCATCTTCCCCGCAAAGAAAACGATGTGCGGAAACTCCCGGGCGATCTCGACGCAAAGCTTCTCCGCTTCGGCGACTGCCTCAGTGCCGATACCCACCCGTGCCGTGGCAGGCATGCCGAGGCTATTGGCGAAGGCCACGTACCGGGCTAGCATCTTCTCGGTACGCTGTCTGAGGTTTTCCAACGCGTGCTCACCTTTGAACTCCCCCGAATCGACGACTCCCACCGAGAGGAATACCAGGTTCTTAAAGTGACCGGGAAACGCGCGGACGATGTTCAGTACAGTATGCATGCCGACCCCGCCGTAAGAGCCGACAAGCACCGCCGCAGTGGGCATGTGGGGATCGAGCGGCCAGACCGCAGCAGCGCTAGGGCTTGCGATCACCTGGGGCAGGTCGCCTAACTCGCTGTACAAGCGATCCAATTCGGCAGACACGTACCGGTAGTGTCGCCGGATGAGAAAACACAGCCCAATCACGAGCGTGGTGATGACGACGGTGACCCAGCCGCCCTGAGCAAACTTTTCGTACACCGTGATGAGAAGGATCGTGAGGCACAGTGTGAAGCCCGCCGCAAACAGCGTTACGCGACGCTTCCACTGCCGCCTGGTGCCTCGCTGGGTAAACCACAACGACAACATGGCGAGCATGGAAAGCGAGAACGTGAGGAACACGTTGATGCTGTACATGACGACCAGGTGCCCCACGTCGCCGCCAGTGTAGATGAGCGCGGCAAGAGCAGCCAGACCCATCAGCACGATGCCGTTCATGGTCGTGAGCCGCTCGGAGAGCGCCGCGAAGCGGTGCGGAACCCAGGAGTCGACTGCCAGGTTCGCCAGCACGCGGGGGCCATCCATGAATCCCGCTTGTGCCGCGACTACCAGCAGGGTCGCCTCGGACAGGAGCGTCAGAGTGACGATAATGGGACCGAACGGGAGCCCGCCCGCCAAGCGCTCGATCAGTACGGCGTTCATGGTCTTGCCTGGTACGGGAGCGATGTGCCATAACAGATAGCAGAGCAGCAGACCTGAGGCAGTAAAGGCCAGCGAGGTGCCCATGTACAACATGGTGCGCTTGCCGGTCTCCACTTGAGGTTCCCGCATGATCGGCAGGCCGTTGGACACGGCCTCGATACCGGTGTACGTGCCGCCGCCAAGGGAATACGCTCGGAAGAAGACGAGCGCCAGCCGGCCGATGCCGATGGTACTGACGCCGTGTCGGAATCCGTGTGTCACGGTCTCGGCGGTGTGGGGGATCTCCGGCAGGTGGCCGATGATGCCACCGGTAATGAGAATGACGTGCGTAACCACGAAGAGCAGGAATACCGGCAGCAGAAGCATGACCGATTCCCGGATGCCCCGGATGTTCAGGCTCGTGAGGAGCAGGATGAGCACAACCTCGACCGGCAGCTTCGCTGTGACCCAGGTGTACGGCAGGAGGCTGAAGAGCGCGTCACCCGCTGCCGCGATGGAAATGGTGATGGTGAGGACGTAATCGACCAGCAGTGCCGATCCCGACACTAACCCGGCGGTGGGACCGAGCAGCTTGGTCGCCACCACGTAGCCGCCGCCGCCGCTTGGGAACTCCTCGATGATCCGTCGGTACGCGGCCGAGATGAGCAACACTGTCGTTGCCATCAGCGCCGCGAGGGCCACGGCCAGGTACGTGTGATCGCCAAGTGCCTTGAATGCCTCCTCCGGGCCGTACGCGGACGAGGAAAGGCCATCCGCGCCCAGGCCAACCCATGCGAGGAAGGCGATGAGGGAGACTTGATGAAAGAGGCGACGGTCCCGAAGGTCGCGTGGTCTGCCGACGATCAGGTTGCGCAGTCGGCGGCCGCGCGGCGTGCGCGGCTCGGGGGGCGATGCGGCGGTCCGACCCGTTGTGCCAGGCGACATCCGGTGCTCCAGTGGCAAAGGTTACGGATGCCGCGAATACTGGAGGCCATAGCAGAGTCTGTCAGCCACCACTGGGGAATCTTTATGGAATCTTGATGCGGGGTTGGCGTAGGTTTGGATCAGGCCCGAAAGCGAGGCAGCGGTGCGCGAGCGTAGCCATCCGGAGTGGCGAGAGTACCTGAGCGCGGTGGGGCTTGTCGGCCTCACCACGGCCATATGTTTTGCAATCCGTCCGCATCTCCAAGCCACCGACGTGGCGATGCTGTACCTGCTTGCGGTCGTGGCGGCAGCCTCCTGGTACAAGCAAGGGGTCGCGATCCTAACGACAGTGCTCAGCATCGCCGCGTTCGACCTCATGTTCGTCCCGCCCTACTACACGTTCAACGTCCACAACGCGGCATACCTGCTGACATTCACCGTGATGCTCGCGGTCGCACTGATCATGAGCAGGCTCACTTCACGCATTCGGGCGCAGGCCGAGGAGGCCCGAGAGCGCGAGCAGAGAACTGCGGCGCTTTACGAGATGAGCCGCGAGCTTACGGATACGAAGAGCAGCGGCGATCAGCTCGCGGTCGCTGCCAGTCATCTGGGGCGCGTTGTGAGTGGCGAGGCTGTCTTGGCCCTCGTTGACGAGTCAGCGCCCGACGCCGGGGTGTCTAGCTGGCCGTCCGAAGGACTCTTCGACAGTGTTGCGGTGAGTGTCGCTGCCAGGTGGGCGTACCAGCACGGCGAGTCTGCAGGAGCTGGCACGGCCCATTGCGCGGAGGCGGAGGCATTGGCGGTGCCTCTCCGGACGCCTGCCAGGCGATTCGGGGTCGCGGTTGTGCGCGCAGAGCCCCCGGACGTAGTTAACGTTGCGAAACGGCTCACCATTGAGGCGCTCGCGGATCAGGCAGCGGGAGCGCTGGAGCGCACAGCCTGGGCCGAGCGCCACGAGCAGGCCCGGCTTGAGGTCGAAGCCGAGCACCTCCGGACGACGTTACTGAGTTCGCTCTCCCATGACCTGCGGACACCATTGGCAAGCATCGAGGGAGCGGCCAGCAGCCTGCTTTACGAACCTGAGGCGTTGCCGGTCGAAGTGCGGCGGGACTTGGTCGAGACCATCCTGGAGGAATCGCGTCGAATGGCCCGGTTGGTGGCCAATTTGTTGGACATGGTTCGGGTCGAGACGGGAGGGCTAGCTGTTCGGAAAGCTTGGCAACCGCTCGAAGAAGTGCTCGGGGTAGCGCTCCTCAGGCTAGAGGACCGGCTCAAGCTCCACCCGGTCGACACCCGACTTCCGGACGACCTTCCGCTGGTCGCGGTTGACGAACTCCTAGTCGAGCAGGTCTTCATCAACCTCTTGGAGAACGCATCGAAGCACACCCCACCCGGGACGCCGATCACCGTCTCCGCTTGGGCTGATGGCGCTGCGGTTGTGGTGGAAGTCGCGGACTACGGACCCGGTGTACCACAGGATGCAGAGGAAGTGATCTTCCAGAAGTTCTACCGCGTCCAACGCGCGGTGCACTCGGGCGGGGCGGGGCTCGGCCTTGCCATCTGTCGGGGGATCGTCGTGGCACACGGCGGACAGATCTGGATGGAACCACGACCAGGCGGCGGTGCCGCTTTCCGCTTCACACTCCCGCTGCAAGGTCCGCCCAAGGCCGACCTTCCGGCCGACCTTCCCGAAGGGTAGGGGGTCGCCAAATGCCCGTGCCGGTTCCTGTAGTCCTACTCATCGAGGATGAGCCCCAAATGCGCCGGTTTCTCTCCGCGACCTTACGGGCGCATGACTACCACATCGTGGAGGCCGCCACCGCGAGGGAGGGCCTGGCTCAGGCCGCCGGGCGAAATCCGGATCTGGTGCTGCTCGATCTTGGGCTGCCTGACGGTGACGGGCTTGCGGTCGCCCGTACGATCCGCCGCTCCGCTCGCACCCCAATCATCGTCATCTCGGCGCGTGGACAGGAGCACGACAAAGTGACGGCGCTGGACCTCGGCGCGGATGACTACCTGACCAAGCCGTTTGGTGTGCCGGAGCTTCTCGCGCGAATGCGTGTCGCGCTGAGGCACGCCGCCGTATCCGTCGACGCTCCGCCCGAGCCGGTGTTTCAAGCGGGCGGGATTCGTGTTGATCTGCTGCGGAGAGAGGTCTTACGCGACCACGAGGAGGTCCATCTCACCCCTACCGAGTACAAACTGCTTGCCGCACTGGTGCGTCATGCGGGACGAGTGGTCACCCATCGGCAACTGCTTAGTGAGGTTTGGGGTAGCAACTATGCAGACCAAACCCATTACCTGCGGGTTTACATGACACAGCTCCGCCACAAGCTTGAGCGTGACCCAGCTCGGCCACGTCTACTCGCCACTGAGCCTGGAGTGGGGTATCGGCTGCGGGAGGAGTCGTCATAGGTGGTCCTTCGGAGTACCCGCTGGACGCGAATGACGCGCTTGGCGAAGCTGAGGCAAGGTGTTTGGCACCCCTGTAGCCCGAAGGGGGCAGCGCCCGAGAGCAGCGCCCCTTAACGGACGTGGCGGCGGCAGGAGGCCGGAAGTCGGAGAAGATGCCCCTGTGTTCCTAGCAGCGGGCGGACGAGGTCACTATGTTCAACGTCGTCGCCTACCATGGAGTCAGTTTGTCGGGGTGTGGCGCAGTCCGGTAGCGCGCCTGCTTTGGGAGCAGGAGGTCCCGGGTTCGAATCCCGGCGCCCCGATGGTGTATCGTCTCGCCCCGTGCCCACTTCGCGGCTGCGGGGCTGTTCGCTGCCCGCACGCTCAGAGCCTCCGGTTGGCCCGTGTGGCTGAAGGGTTTCGGCAGGAGGCCAAGCCGGACTTGACATCCATCCAATCCAGCGGCAATCGTAAGGGCACCTGCCGCACCGCAGTCGCGGACCTAGCATTCCCGTTAGGTCATCATTTCGCTCTCGGAGGACCCCTTGAAGCCCATACACCGCCTCGGGGCGCCGCTCGCCCTCCTCGCAATCGCCGCCTGCGTCGATACCCAGGCCCCCGAACAGTCCCCCACTACGCCTGCAGTCGCTCCCAAGACATCCCTACCGGTCATGAAAACGATTCGGGTCGCGGCTCCAGCGGCCAGCCGCTGGGGCGTTCACGATCACATTGCGATTCATCAACCCGCCGACGACAGCGCAGCGAGCCTTCTTCGAGACCGCCGCTGCTAAGTGGCAGAGCATCATCGTCGGCGACGTGCCGGACGTCTCGGGAACCATTCCGGCCAGAAGCTGCGGAAACTCCTTCAAGACGCCGAGCTTCAGCGGTACGATTGACGATATCCTGATCGACGTGTTGCTCCAACCGATCGATGGCGCTGGGGCCGTACTCGGAGCCGCCGGCCCCTGTCTGATCCGGAATGCGGACCTGCTCACAGTTTACGGTCTGATGTTCTTCGATACAGACGACCTTGCCTTTCTGGAACAGAACAACATTCTCGATGAGGTGGTGACCCACGAAATGGGGCACGTCCTCGGATTCGGCACGCTCTGGAATTTCGGCCGCACCTTGCTGCAAGGGAGTACAGCGGATCCTCGCTTCGTCGGGCCCAACGCGATTGCCGGATTCCACGACGTTGGCGGACGTGGCAGCTCGATACCGGTCGAGGAGGACGGCGGTCCCGGCACGAGGCTTAGCCACTGGGACGAGGAAACCTTCGACGCGGAGCTCATGACCGGCTTCATCGCCCTGGGGGAGAGCCCGCTCAGCATCATGACCATTGGCTCGATGCAGGACCTCGGCTATGCGGTCGACGGTGCAGCAGCCGAGCGTTACCATGTCAGCGGGCGCCAGGAACGGGTCGCTGGAGAGGTGACGGCTGGCCTACGTATCAACCTCGGTGCCCGCGAAAAGCTCCTCCGGCCAGTCGCTGTGGTTGAGTAGCGACTGACTGTACACCGGCATCAAGTGGCCCCAAGGGCGAACAGACATCTCTGTTCGCCCTTTGGTGCTCCTCAAGCGACACCGCTCGAATCCCCACGATCCTCCCTCCACGCCCTTGACCTCCGCCACGAGACGGGGGTTAAGATGGAGGCATGGCATCAGCTGATCCTCATCCACCCTACGACGGCCCCGATCGTCGCCGCCGCAGTCGCAAGGGCGAGCTCATCGCGAATCGAGTCATCGCCCTAGCCGTGGGTGCTTTGTTGCTCGGTCTTCTCTGGTTGGGATACAGTGTGGTCCGGTCCGTCTATGATCGCTGAGGTACGCCCCACAACGCCCCTTCCACGCTGGCCCTTAATAGCCCTGCTGCTCGCCGGGTGCGCCGGGCTCGGCCCCAGTGAGCGGGCGGGACGGTCGCCGTTACCCGTGCAGATTGGTCCGCTGATCCGTGTTTGTCCGGACACCACGCCCGACGACGAGCGGGACTGCCAACCAGTTGCGATTGTCCCCGTCCCAGCGGATTCCTCGGATACAGCTAGGGCTCGGTGACCAATGACTTCACCCCCGTAACGCTGGGCCCGCGTGCGGCCCGCTCTGGCTTGGAGGCCACGACTTGGGTTCGTGTCCCGGAGAGGCATCCGGGGAGGGTCTGCCAACGCTGGAGGGCTGGTGTTGGTTGGAGGAGAGGGCCGGTCTGTTACCGCGGGATGTGACTGTGACACTGCCATCGATACGGAGACTGAGCTAAGCTGTTGACGTGCAACACCTGCGCCCGTAGCTCAGCTGGATAGAGCAACAGCCTTCTAAGCTGTGGGTCGGTGGTTCGAGTCCACCCGGGCGCACTCACTCCGTCTCCGACTTCTGCTCGGCATCCCTCGGCTGCCTATCCGCCGCCCGGTCCTCCGCTGCTCGTCGTAGAACTCCTCGGCGGCGGGACGTCACCGTGGACACCAAGCCGCCGCCCACGGATATTCTCCCACCATGGAAACCACCGGCCGATACCCGCTCAAGTCATCCGAGACGTCCGACAAGTCCCGCGGCGTGGCCCTGGCGCTCGGGACCATTCTCGGGCTGTTCGGCGGCCACCGCTTCTACGTCGGGAAGACCGGCACCGGCGTGCTCATGGCCGTGAGCATCGGCGGGCTGGGCATGTGGTACCTGTACGATCTCATCCTCATCGCCAGCGGCTCGTTCCGCGACGCGCAGGGCCGCCTCGTCCGGCGGTGGGACCCCGAGGAATCGCTGCCGGGCGGCCCCATGCCCGCCGAGGTGCTCGACGAGCTGGACCAGCTCCGCCAGCAGGTCTCCGAGCTCGCCGAGCGGGTCGATTTCGCCGAGCGCCTGCTCGCGAGCCCGCGTCCCGCCCAGGACACCGTCCGTCCCGCCGTTCCCTCCTGACCGATGACACCGGGAACTCTGGCCGGCCGGATCCTCCCCCGGTCCGGCGAGCTGCGCGCGATGCTCCGCCTGGCGGTGCCCGTCGTGCTCGTGCAGGTGGGCATGATGCTCATGGGCGTCGTCGACACCGTGATGGTCGGGCACCTGGCGCCGGGTAACTCGTCGGTCGGCCTCGCCGCCGTCGCGCTGGGACATCTCTACTTCTTCGGCATCGGCGTCTTCGGCATGGGGACGCTGATGGTGCTCGACCCCGTCGTGGCCCAGGCGGTCGGCGCGAAGGACCCCGCCGCGGTGGCCCGCGGCATCCAGCGCGGGGTGCTGCTCGCGGTCATCCTGGCCCTGCCTTCGGTTGGGATCCTGCTCGTGGCCGGCCCGGTCCTGGGGCTGGCTCACCAGCCAGCCGAGGTGGTACCCCTGGCGGCGGCCTACACGGTCCGGCTCGCTCCCGGGGTGCTGCCGTTCTTCCTGTTCATCGTGTTCCGGCAGAGTCTGCAGGCGCTCCATCGGACCGCCGCGATCCTGATCTCCATCCTCGTCGCCAACCTGGTCAACGCGGGCCTCAACTGGGTGCTCATCTTCGGCCATGGCCCGATGCCGCCGATGGGCGTGCTCGGCTCCGCCTGGGCCACGACGGCGAGCCGGTGGCTGCTGGCCGGTCTCCTCGTGGTCCTCTCCTGGAAGCATCTGCGGCCGCACCTGCGCCAGCGATTGCCCGAGGTGTGGGACCCCGCGCCGCTGGGACGGATGCTGCGGCTGGGCCTCCCGATCGGGTTCCAGTACGTGCTCGAGTTCGGCGCGTTCGCCCTGGTGGCCCTGATGATGGGGTGGCTCGGCACTCGCCAGATGGCGGGGCATCAGGTCGCCATCAACCTGGCCTCGCTCACCTTCATGGTCCCGCTCGGCGTGGGCGACGCGGCCTCGGTCCTGGTCGGGCACGCCGTCGGCCGCGCCGATCCCGCCGCCGCTCGCGCCATGGCCCGGGCGGCGCTCGTCTGCGGCACGGCGTTCATGTCGTGCACGGCGCTCCTGTTCCTGACGGTGCCGGGATTTCTGGCGGGACTCTACACCCCGGACGTCTCGGTGCTCGCGGTCGCCGCGATCCTCATTCCGCTGGCCGGAGTGTTCCAGGTGTTCGACGGCCTACAGGTCGTCGCCGGCGGCATCCTGCGCGGCCTGGGCGAGACTCGCGTGGCCATGCTGGTCAACATCCTCGGCTATTGGTTGCTGGGGCTTCCGGTGAGCTACCTGCTGGGCTTCAGGCTGGGGATGGGGCCGGTGGGACTGTGGTGGGGACTGGTGCTGGGCCTGGCGGTGGTGGCGACGGTGCTGCTGGTGCGCGTCCGCATCGCGCTCGGCCGGCAACAGCGCCGGGTGATCATCGACCCGGGCGCCGCGTCGGGCAGGCCAAACGAGTGGTCGCCCATCCCCTCGCCGGGCGCCCGGGACTGACTACCGTCCCGGCGACCGTCGCGAAGATGGGCGACCGGTAAGCCCGCGAAGCGCTCAGATGTCGCCGGCGAGCGCCCGTTCCAACTCGCCCAGGTGCTTGAGCGCGTCCCGCACCTGGAGGTGCTGCCGCTCCACCATCTCGGCCATGGGTCCCGGGATGCCGCGGTCGAGGGCTTCCCGGTAGGTGGCTTCGGCGGACGCATCCCGCCTGGCAAGCTCGGCGAGAGTGGCGCTTTCGTCCGGTGCGGCCGGCAACGGCGCCCCGTCACTGGCCGGGTCCACCGGCTCGCTCGCGACCGGCGCGACGCCCGAGCCGCGCGAGCTCGCCTCCCAGCTCCCGGCGAAATTCGGCGCGCTGGTCGGCGTAGCTCTCGCAGAGCTGGCGAAGCAGGGGGTCCGCCATCTGGCGGCTGCGGCATGGAAGCCGAGCTCGGCGTCCCTGCAGGCGTCGACCAGTGCGCAGAGCGCCGCCGACCCTTCGGGCGTGCCCGCCGGTTTCACGCCTGGCGCTCCGCGCCCAGGTCTCCAGCGCCAGGTCGTCCCCGTGCTGCTGGATGGCGGTCTCGGCGAGCGCGGTGAGCTTCTGGTCCGTCGTCTCCTCTTCGTCGAGATTCTGGCCGAGCAGCTCGTGGACCTGATCGTAGCCCAGCATCTCCGCGTAGGTGCAGACGGTGCCGTAGGCGGCGATCTCGTAGTGCTCGACCTTCTGCGCCGCCGCGATGAGGGCCACGTCCATCACGGATGAGGCGGCATTCTCGTCCAGGACCTGCCTGGCTTCCTCAGCAGTCCCGCCATCCCGTCGCAGGTCCGGCGCTTGCCCGGGGCGCCGAGCAGCATGAACGCCCGCTCGAGCCGCCGTACCTGATCCAGGGACTGTTGGCGATGGTCTTCGAGCAGGTGCTTGAGATCGGGGTGGGTGGCGGCCTCGACCATCCGGGGCAGCACCTCGAGGACCTGCGTCTCCGCGTGATAGATCCTCTGCAGTTCGTGCACGAGCAGATCGTCCAGCGATGCGAGCTGGGGCATCAGGATCTCCTTGCGAGAGGCGCAGCGGGCCACCGCTCAGAAGGTACCCGCGGCGCAGGAGGCTGCCGTGTTGTGCATCACTTGGGCGCAGCAGTGGAAGTATCGACGCGGCAACATTGAGCGCTCGAGTTTGTGGGTGTGGACTCTTGCGGGCCCCTGAGGCGACTGTTAGAATTGCGGTCCTCCAAATTGCCCACACGCGCACGACTCCTCGGGCTCGTTGGGCAGCCGACGAATCCAGGTCGCGCAGGGCGGTGAGGGCCGAGGGTGTACGGCACCGAGCGGTGTCAGGGTGGGGTGGCTGGGCGGCGAAGACCAGGTCGATCTCCGTACGTCCAACCGGTTGACAAGCCCACGCACATTCGGCAAATTATCGGGCTCCCGACGTTTGCGGCTTGCCGCAGCCGAGGGGGATGGGCAGGTGGCGGGCAAGGCGGGCGAATCAATTCGCATTCCGAGGCTTAGCGCACTTGACCCGGGCTCCGAACCCGGTTAGTATGGGGGGCTGTCGGCAAAAGCCGTTTTGCTGCCGCAGCGTGACCCAATGCTCTTTGACAAGTGATGTGAGCTAGAAGTGATGGAGTGCGGACCCTCTGATCTGGACGGGCACAGAGACCGACCAGATAGGGTTTTACTCTGATTCACAAAGTGATTCGGACGACAAGATATACCAGGTCGTTCGGAACGAGCTGTTCAAATTTCCAAATCATTGGAGAGTTTGATCCTGGCTCAGGACGAACGCTGGCGGCGTGCCTAACACATGCAAGTCGAACGGGACCAGGGGCAACTCTGGTTCAGTGGCGGACGGGTGCGTAACACGTGAGGAACATGACTTTCGGCGGGGGATAGCCGGCCCAACGGCCGGGTAATACCGCGTACGACCTCTCGGGGACATCCCCGGTTGGTGAAAGCAGCAATGCACCGAAAGAGTGCCTCGCGGCCTATCAGCTAGTTGGTGGGGTAACGGCTCACCAAGGCAACGACGGGTAGCTGGTCTGAGAGGATGGCCAGCCACATTGGGACTGAGACACGGCCCAGACTCCTACGGGAGGCAGCAGTGG
>CAWHZQ010000004.1:0-292337 GCA_963833905.1 uncultured Gemmatimonadales bacterium
GCCGACGGATTCCCAGCCGAAACGGTCGCGGATCGCGTCGATGGCGCGGTCCGCGAGGAGGTGCGCCATCCCTCTCCTGGCGCCCGGGCGCCGCGCCTCGTCGGCGAGGCCGAGCGGCAGATCGAGCTGCACCACGGGCTGCTCCTCGATATGCGATACCGAGATGGCAAGCAGAGAGATCGCGCGTTCTTCGGGATGGCTCCTGAGGACGGCTCGCACCAGGTCCTCGGCGATCTCCGCGAGGATGGCAGTCGCGGCGACGGGTTGCGGCAGCGTCACGGCGTGTGTAACCGAGCGGAGGTCGCCGAAGCGCACCCGCACCGTCACGGTCCGCCCGGACTTGCCCTTCGCCCGCAGGCGCGAGCCGACCCGGTCGGCAAGGTGGCGGAGCGCCGGGCGGATGACCGGGTCCTCGACGGGCCTTCGGCCGAGCGCCGATTGCGCTCCGACCGAGCGGGTGCGGACATGGGTTCGGATGGCGCGAGGATCGCGGTTCCAGGCGAGGGCGGCCAGCCTCTCGCCCGCGGCAGAGCCGAGAAGCCGGGCAATCGCGCCCGGGGAGCTCTTCGCCAGGTCGCCGATGGTAGCGATGCCGCTTTCGGCGAGTCGCGCCCTGGTCGCCGGGCCGACGCCCCACATCATCTCCACCGGCAAATCATGGAGGAAGGCGAGCTCGGTCCCCGGGTCGACGACCACCAGCCCGTCGGGCTTGGCGACCTGCGAGGCGATCTTGGCGAGGTGTTTTGTGCTGGCGACGCCGACGGAGATGGGAAGGGCCAGTTCGTCGCGCACGCGTCGGCGGATCGCCGCGGCGATCTCGGCCGGCGTGCCGAAGAGGTGCGTGCAGCCTGCGACGTCGGCGAAAGCCTCGTCGATCGAGATCCGCTCGACCAGCGGCGTGAAGTCGCCCAGGACCCTGATCGCGGCGTCGCCGAGCCGTTGGTACTCCTTGAAGTGCCCGCCGACGAAGACCAGGCCGGGGCAAAGCTCTCGCGCCCGCCGACCCGGCATGCCGCCGTGGACACCGAAGGCCTTCGCTTCGTAGGACGCCGCGAGCACCACGCCGCCCCCGACTGCGATCGGCTTCCCCTTGAGGGACGGATCGAGCATCTGCTCGACGGAGGCGTAGAACGCGTCCAGGTCGGCGTGAAGGATTGTGGCCGGTGTCCATGGCGAACAAAAGACGAAGATGTTTGGCGGGTGTCAAGCGGCGGCAGGCGGGGGCTGCGCCGACGGGGGCGCTGACGCGCCGGCGGGAGCGGCGGGATTAGTTGACGGCCCCGTAGCCCCCCGCCGTTCCCGCCGGGCGCAGCCCACCCGCCGGCGCAGCCCCCGCCCCCGCCTACCAGGTAAGCGTGTACTGGCCTCCCAGAATGATGCGGGTCTCGGACGCGCGGATGTCCCCGGGGGAATCGTCGTCCGGCCAGGCGCTCCGGTGGCTGCTGACCCCGACGTTCAGCGCGAAGTCGTCGTAGAGGCGGACCGCCGCAGTGAGCCGCTCCAGGGCGTCGCGCCGCCGGGCGATGATGGCGCCGCCGCCGAAGGCGAAGGTCTTCTCCGCCGTGATGGTGACCGGACTGCGGATCGAGGTCAGGTTGCCGTTCAAGGACAGCCGGGTACTCGCGATCTGAAGCGTCTCCATGCCGTCGGTGTAGATCCCGAACTGGGTGCTGGCGGTGATGCCCTTCACCATGATGCTGGGACCGATTCCGGCGCGATACACGGTCCGGTCGGCGGAGAGGCGTCCCGGCCCCGCGTCCAGCCAGTCGCTGTGGGTCACCCCGGCGTGCATGGCCAGCCCGTAGCTCATGTCGTCGCCGCCCTTGATGACCCGGGACAGGTCGAGCCAGGCGCCCCGGTCATCCGCGGCGACGAAGCCTTGCACCCGGCCATTCCACCGGCCGGCCGACCACTCGCCGTTGAGCGACCACACACCACTGTTGAGCGCATCCTGCAGAAATACCGTCTGGTTGGCCCCGCGAATGGACCGCCGGGCGAAGACGGTGCTCCAGCCGGCGGTCACCGCCACGACGCGATCGTTGTGCTCGGGCAGCTTGACCGCGATCTCATGGCGAAAATCGCGACAGTGGCCCTGCCGGCAGGCAGTCACCCGCACCGGCTTCTTGAGGTAGGCCAGCACCTGGCCGTCGTAGATCGGAGCATAGCGGCCCACGGGCTCGGTCTCGCCGAAATCGGGGCCAAGCGAGACGGTGAGCACCGAGTCGGCGCGCCAGTACCGGTCCACGCCGTTCTCGGACTGGAGCACGATGCTGTCGGCGCCGGGGCTGCGGATGACGACCTGAGAGCGTCCGGCGCTGGAGATGACGTCCGGCGTCATCCGCATCTCGACCGGCTCGGGGCCGGTGGCGAGCTGAGTGGATCCGGTCGGGATGGCGCAGCCGGTGAGTCCGGCGACGGCCAACACCCTGACATCGGTGAACCAAGATGCACGCATCCTTAGAACCCTCTCCGGGTGCCGGCCGGAATAGACGGCGATTGCTGGGTAGGAATTGCACTGCGAGAGGCACGGCACAGAAGCGCAAGTCACGCGCCCGGCAGGCACGGGTGGCAACTCGTTATCGGGCAACCATGTACCGCGGAGGGACAAAGCTTCGGCGGGGGGGTGCGGTGTGGCGGCGCCACAGGGCGGGGGCTGCGCCGGCGGGTGGGCTGCGCCCGGCGGGTGGGCTGCGCCCGGCGGGTGGGCTGCGCCCCCGCCTCCCTTACGCCCGGAACCCCCTGACCGCCACCACCCCCAGCCAGACGAACACTCCCATCACGACGAGCTGCGTGACCAGGAAGGGCGGCTCCATCTGCTTCGGCGCGAGCACAATGAGCGACGGTATCCGGTGGAACAGCTGCGCGATCAGCACGAACACGTTGAAGTAGAGCGCCACCACGCTGCCCACCACGTAGACCGTCCGCCACCGCCCACTCAGGTGCTTCGTGTAGCGCGCGACGACCACGACCAAAGATCGAGAGGATCATCCGGCGTCTCCCGTGGCGGTGGTGGCGAGCGGAGATGGGGGCATAGTACCTGCCAGTGGACCGACCCGGCTAGGACGGATTGCGGCACCGCGTGCTGGCCGTAAACCATGCATCTACCTCAACCCCAGCCTTCGATCTCCCCCCACCCAGCGGGCCAGGAACGCGTTCGCCTGATAGCCGTCGAGCACCCGATGGTCGATGGTGAGCGTCACTAGCACATCGGCCGTACCTCCACCACCTCCTTCCCGCCCCTCCCACACCACAGCCTCGGACAGGGTCAGGACGTGGATGTGGAGTCTGTCAGCTTACGAAAGGCAGGATGGTTACGTAGCGGCCCCCAAGTCGGATCCACCCGCAGTTCGGCTACGGTGACCCAGGAGGGGATCGTCAACTGCCGGCCGAGAATAGCGACCGCCTGTTCCGGCCTGCCGGCAGCCATGTACACGCGCGCGAGCCATATCTCCTGGAATGGGCCGGAGACTGCATCCACCGAGAGTGGCAGCCGCGCGACCGCCCGCTCCGCAACCCGGACGGCGTCAGCCTGACGGCCCATGTACGAATAAGCAAGAGCCAAGGCAGCGAGCAGCTTGGCATCATCTCCGCCTGGCCCGGAGCCGGGGCTCGAGCAAAGCCCGTGCAGAGTCGCCGTGGGCCCGCTCCGCGACGCGGATGTGCCGAAACTGCGCGGCCTCAGCCTTGAGAAGGTGGTAGCGCGCGCTGTCGCCGGGATAATCGGCGAGCGAAAGGCCATCGATCATAGGCCAGAAAGCGCTGTCGGCCGTAACCACCGATGCCGAGATGCGGTCGCCGGTCGGAAGCCAGACCGCGAGAGGGCCTGGACCCACCCGGTTAAGGGCCTGAAGAAGGGTGGCGCGTGCCCGCGGCAGGTCCCCCCGCCAGCAAACGTAGAGCCACGCCTTGACTACATAGGGACCGGCCCAGTCGGGCGAGAGCGCAATCGCACGATCGAGATAATGCTCGGCCTCCGGAAACATGTGCATCATCAAGTAACTATCTCCCACATCGAAAGCTCTACTCCCTGATCGAGGATCGTAGCGCAGCCCCTCGATGAACCAGGCAACCGACTCATTCCACCGACCGCGACGTCGCTCGACGAGACCGATAGCGCGCAGCAGGTCCGCGTCGCTCGGCTGCTGCCTGCGTGCGGCTTCGAACTCGCGAAGCGCAGCCTCGTAATTGAGCTCGCCCCAGTAGTGGTAGTACCCCAAGGCAATGTGGGTCTCGGGCAGATCGGGGGCGATTGCGCGCGCCGCTTCAGCGGCCACCTTCGCCAGCCGGAGCCGCTCGTCGGTGTGGTCGAAATAGTGCCAATAGATCTGGGCGTGCGCGCGGGAGAGGCGCGCCTGTGCCTCGGCGAAGGCCGGGTCGAGCGCCACTGCCTGGCGGTACAGGCTTACCGCGCTCCGGAGATCGGCCTCCGCGTTGCTTTCGACCGAGGTACTCGTTGCCGCGGAGATAGAAATCGTAGGCTTCGGGCTGACGGGTGCCCCCCTGGGTCAGGGCCGCTCCGGCCGGTGCGCCCAGTGTCAGGTTCAGCGCTTGGACGACTTCCTCGGCAATTCGGGACTGCACCCCAAACACCTCAGTTAGCTCCGCGTCGTACACCTGGGCCCAGCGTTGGCTCTCATCGGCCACTCGTATGAGCTGAGGGGTGACTCGGAGCTGCCCTAGACTCCCACGCGCGCGGCTGCGTTCCCAACGCACGGTCCCCTCCAGCACGTAACCCGCACGCAGTTCTTGGCCGAGCTGGCGGGAGCGATGGGCTGCGGGCCGTATTGCGCAGCGGTTGTAGCGGCGATGACCCGAAGCCCCGGCAGCCTCGCCAAGCGGCTGGTCAGTTCCACGGTTAGCCCGTCGGCAAAGTACTGGTCGGCGGCAGGACCGAGGTTCCTGAACGGGAGTACGACGAGCACCGGAATCTCCGGGCCTGCCGGTATGGCGGAGCGTACCTGATGGCGCCAGAGCAGGAGACTCAGTGCGGCCGCACCGATCATCCCGGTGATTGTTGCTCTCACGAGCACACGCGCGCGCGACCGAGGCATGCGCTCTGATTTCGTCGAGTGATGGCCGGCCGTAAGCGCTTGGCTTAATTCGGCGGCCGTTGCGAACCGATCGGCCGGGCACTTTGGCCAGCACCTTTTGATGGTCCGCTCGATGAATTCCGGCACGGTCGGCCGTACGCTACGAAGGGATGGAACCGGGTCAAGCATGTGCCGGGCCACAATTGCCTGAGCCGTTAGCCCCGTAAACGGGGGCTGTCCGGCCAGCATCTCGTAGAGGACGCAGCCGAGCGCGTAGAGATCACTCCGCTGATCTACGTGGCAATCCGCACTGGCCTGTTCGGGGCTCATATAGGACGGGGTCCCCAGCGCGAGTCCCGTCTCTGTCAGCCGTTCCGCCCCGGCAGCCTCGACGGCCTTCGCAATGCCGAAGTCCGCCAGGAGGACTGGGCCAGTCGCCTGAGATCCCAGCATGGTTGGGGGAACCGGACAGCAGGATGTTCTCGGGCTTGATGTCTCGATGGATGACGCCTTGCTCATGCGCGTACGACAGCCCTGCTGCGACTTCACGGGCAATGCGGAGCGCCTCCTCTAACGGCAGTTGGCCTTCCCGCGTCAGCCGGGCGCGTAACGACTCTCCCTCGACCAGTGGCATCACGTAGTAGAAACCCAGCGTGCCATCTTGGGGCGCCCAAGTGCCGGAGTCGTAGAGCGGCAGGATGTTGGGGTGACTCAGACGGGCCGCGATCCTGATTTCACGTAAGAATCGTTCGGGACCTAACGCGTTGGCGAGCTCCGCGCGCAACACCTTCAGAGCCACTACTCGATCGTGTCTGAGATCTTGCGCACGGTATACCACGGCCATGCCACCGTGCCCGACCTCGCGTTCGAGCACGTACCGGTCGGCCAAAGCCGCGGAAAGGCGATCCTGCAACTCAGTCAAGCGGGGATCCTGGGCGGGATGCATCATGCTACAACAGAGTGTCGGCTCAATCCAGAGCGGCCCCTCGCCAGCCCAAACCAGCTTCGGCCGCCTTCGGAGGAAGAGGCTCGCGCATTCGACTCGCGCCGGGCCCGCCATGGGAAGTGATTCCCTGTCAGCAGCCGGCCGACGGCAGGTAAGCCACGCAGCTACATCAACCCCAGCCCTCGATCTCCTCCACCCAGCGGGCCAGGAACGCGTTCGCCTGATAGCCGTCGAGCACGCGATGGTCGATGGTGAGCGTCACGTAGCACATCGGCCGCACCTCCACCACCTCCTTCCCGCTCGCTCCCGCGCCACCGGCCGCCGCTCCAGCTTGCCGACGCCGAGAATCGCTGACTGCGGCTGCGGAATGACGATCGGCGCGGCGACGAGACTGCCGCTCACGCCGTGGTTGGAGATCGAGAAGGTCCCGTGCCGTACCTCGTTCGGGCTGAGCGCACCGTCTCGGGCCCGCTGGGTCAGATCCTGCAACCGCTCAGCCGTGGCGCGCAGGTCGAGCGTCTGGGCGCGATGGATGACGGGCAGGATGAGGCCGCCCTTCGGGAGCGCGGTCGCGACCCCGATGTTGCAGTCGTCGAACAGCTCCAGCGCGTCGTCGTGCCAGCGGCTGTTGACCTCCGGCACGGCCTGAAGCGCGGCCACGCTGGCGCGGACGAAATAGGCGGTGTAGGTGAGCTTGATCCCGTCCGCCTCGAACCCGGCGCGGTGGGCTTCACGGTGAGCGACGATCGCGGAGAGATCGGCTTCGAAGACCGTGGTGACGTGCGGCGCGACCGCGACGCTCTGGACCATGTGCTGGGCGATGCTGCGGCGCATCCCGGTGTGGGGAACCTTGCGGCTGGGATAGGCGCCCGGCTCGGCGTTGGCGGGTGGAGTCGAGCGCGAGGCGACGTGTGCCTCGACGTCCTGCACCGTGATCCGCCCGCCTCGGCCGGTGCCGCTGATGGCCGACGGCTCGAGACCATGCTCGGCGAGCAACCGGCGAACCGCGGCAGTCAGCTCCGCGGCCGCGGCCGTGCCTGCCGCGGGCGTGCCTGCCGCGGTCGACTCGCGCGCCGGTGCTGCCCCGTCTGCCTTCGCACGCCCAGCCGCTTCGACCGCGCCCACCTCGATCCGGCCCAGCACCTCGCCGGCCTGGATCGGCTGGTCCGCCGACTTGAGGATCTCGCGCAGGATGCCGGTGGCGGGCGCGGCGATCTCCACCGTCACCTTGTCGGTCGTGATCTCGAGCAGGGGCTCGTTCTGGGTGACGGACTCGCCCACGCTTCTTGAGCCACGTCCCCACGACCATCTCGGTGCCCTCTGCCTGGTCGGCCGGTGCCGCGATCGCGACCAACTCTGCCATTCCGGCTCCTTCCTAGCTGTCACTGGGCTTCGTCACCGGGCTTCGCTAACCGCTAGAACTCGAGCAGTTCCTGCATTTTGGCCGCGATCCCCTCGACGCTGGGAAGTACGGCGTTCATCAGTCGGAGATTGTACGGCGTCGGCACGTCCGGAATCGCGAGGCGGGCGATCGGCGCGTCGAGGCTCAGGAACGCCTGCTCCGCGACCACCGCGGCGACCTCCGCGCCGAATCCGGCCGTGAGCGTGTCTTCGTGGACGATCAGGCAGCGCCGGGTCTTCCGGACCGAGGCGAGCACCGCGGCCCGGTCCCACGGCGCCACGGTGCGGAGGTCGAGCACTTCGATCGACTCCTCGAGCTCGCGCGCGGCGCGCTCGCATCGTTCCACCATGGCGCCCCACGTGACCACCGTGAGCTTGTCGCCGCCGAGGACGACCCTGGCCTTGCCGAGCGGAAGCACGAAGTCGTCCCCCGGATAGGGCCGTCGGGCCGATGCCCCGTCGAGCAGCGCCCGGTGCTCGAAGAAGATCGTCGGGTTGTTGCTCCGGAGCGCCGCGCGCAGGAGACCCACGGCGTCCTCCGCGTTCGACGGGATGCAGACCTGCCATCCGGTGGCGTGCACCCAGAGCACTTCGCCACAGACGCTGTGCCACGGATCCCCGCATTTCGGCGCGTACCCGCCCGGCATCCGCACCACGATGGGGGCGGCGAAGCGGTTGTGCGTCCGCCACCGCATCGTGCCGCAGTTGTTGAGCTGCTCGGTGGCGGGGTCGGCGTACTTGCGGAACTGGATCTCCGCGACCGGCAGGAGACCGGAGAGCGCCAGGCCGACCGCGCGACCGATGATGCCCTCCTCCGAGAGGCTGGTGTCGAACACCCGCCGCTCGCCGAAGGCCGCCTGCAGCCCCATCGTGGCGGCGTGCACGCCACCCTTGGGGCCCACGTCCTCTCCGAACAGCAGCATCCTGGGGTTGGTGGCGAGCTCGTGCTCCAGCGTCCGCCGGATGGCGGTGAGCAGGTTGATGCGAGTGGGCTCGGGTACCGCCACCTCGCTGCCCGGCGGGAACTGGTGTCCGGCCGGGGCGAGCCCGCCGACGAGCGGGAGCTCGGGCGACCCGTCGGGCCGCGTCTCGGAGTACACGTAGCGGGTCACATCGGACGGCGCGGGCTCCGGCCGGGCGAGCGCGGCGGCGAGGGCGGAATCGACGTCCGCCTTGACCTGAGCCTCGATCGCCGCGATGTCCGACTCCGACAGCACTCCGGCGCCAAGGAATCGATAGAGCTTGGGCAGCGGATCGTCGGCCTGCTCCACAGCCAGCCGCTCCTGGCTCTTGTACGCCTGGGTATCCTGGGCCGAATGCCCGCTCAACCGGGGCACCGTGAGCCGGAGCAAGGCGGGGCCATTCCCGGCACGAACGTGGGCCACCGTTTCCTGAAGCAGACCGGCAGCGCTCGCCGGCTCGGTGCCATCGCCATTTCGCACCAGGAGATCGCGGAACGACGCAAGGTTGGCCGCGACGTTGCCGCCCTGGAGTCTGGAAGCTGGACGGAACCGAGATGCCGTAGCCGTTGTCCTCTATATAGAAGAGGAGCGGCAGCGTGAGGGTCGTGGCGATCGTCAGCGCCGACCAGAAGCCATTGGTCGCGACGGAGGCCTCGCCGCCCAGCACCACCGCGATCGAGCCGTCGTAGCCGCGGTCGCCCAGCACGTCACGATGGTAGGTAACGCCCTGGGCCCACCCGACCGCCGGCGTGTACTGGGAGCCGACGTCCCCGGACATCGGGAGCACGATGGGGCCGTCCGCCTTCGGCAGATTGCACACCACGCCGATGTCCCGGCCGTTGCTGAAGCCGCCCGACTTTCCCATGGGGGCCGCGAACGCGTCCTCCAGCGAGAGGCCGAGCGTCAGGAGCATCGGTCGCGACCGGTAGTAGGCGCCCACGGCATCGTGCGGGCGGTCCAGCAGGCTGCCCAGGATGACCTGCGCCATCTCGTGCCCGCGAGCCGAGAACTGGTAGAGCACCTTCCCTTCGGGGACGAGACGGGTCTCCTCGATGTCGTCCAGCGCCCGCGAGGCGAGGCTCAGGTAGAGCACCCGCTTCCAGTCGATCGTCGGGGTCGACTCCGGCGGCGCCGGGCGCCCGCGCTTCACTCACTCCCATCTGGCCCCACCTCGTGCTCCCGGTCGGTCTGGTAGACGGTGCCCCGGAAGAGGGCGACCACGGTGCCGTCATCGCGGGTGACTCGCACCCGGTAATATCCCAGCCGCCGGCTGCTCGCTTCCTGCTCCGCCTCGGCCAGGAGCACGTCGCCCACGCGGACCGCTGCTGGATAGGTCATGCTGTTCTCGATGCTTACGCTCACCTGCCCTGCGGTGTTGCTGGCAAAGGCGAAGGCGCTGTCGGCGAAGGCGAACGTGACCCCGCCGTGGCACACCCCGAATCCGTTGGTCATATCCTGGCGCACGGCCATGCGAAGCGTCACCCGGGCCGGTTCCAGGTCGGACGATCTCCACGCCCAGCCACCGACTGAAGACGTCGTGCGCCAGCATGTGGCGGACGATGGCCGCCGCGCGCAGCTCGGGGTCAGCCGGCAGGGCGCTCACCCGCGGAGCGTTCCACCGGATGCGGCAAGGCGCCGGAGGAGCGGGCTCGGCCGGTAGCGATCCTCCGCGTACTCCGCCTGCAGGCGTTCCATGCGCTCGAGCGCGACCCGATACCCGAGCTCCTCGGCCCACGCGATGAGCCCTCTGGGGTAGTTCACCCCCTTCACCATCGCGAGGTCGATGTCCGCCGGCGTGGCGACGCCCCAGAAGACGGCGTCGACCGCCTCGTTGATCAGCATCGCCAGGATCCGGTCCAGGATCGACGACCCGAGGGCCGGATCCTCCCTCGGTGCCGGTGGGGCCGCGCCGTCGCGGTAGTCGTACCAGCCCCGGCCGGTCTTGCGTCCGAGCAGATTGGCATCGACCAGGCGTCGCTGCGTGAGCGAGGGCTTGTAGCGCGGATCGAAGAAGAACCCCTCGTAGACCGCCGACGTCACCGCGAAGTTCACGTCGTTGCCGATCAGGTCCATCAGCTCGAAGGGTCCCATCCTGAAGCCGCCGAGCGTCCGCATGGCCCAGTCGATGGTCGCGCAATCGGCGATGCCTTCGTCCAGGATCCGGAGCGCCTCGCCGTAGAATGGTCGGGCGATCCGGTTCACGATGAAGCCCGGGGTATCCGCGGCGACGACGGTGGTCTTGCCCCAGCGCTGGACCAGGGCGCAGGCCGCATCGACCAGCGCGCCCGACGTCGCGTGCCCGCGGACCACCTCCACCAGCGGCATCATCGGCGCGGGATTGAAGAAGTGCAGGCCGACCACCCGCTCGGGGCGTTGGCAGGCGGCGGCGATGGTCGTGATCGACAGGGCCGAGGTGTTGGTCGCGAGCATCGCCTCCGGTGCGACCACCCGTTCGAGCGCGGCGAAGCTCTCGCGCTTGGGGCCCAGCCGCTCGACGATCGCCTCGATGACGAGCCGGCAGGACGCGAACGTGCTCAGGTCGCCGCCCACGACGTACCGGATGCGCTCCCGCGCCGCGTCGGCGGCCGACCGGGTCAAGCGGTTCTTCTCGGTCTCCCGCGCCAGCGCCTTGTCGATCCCGGCGCGCGCGCGAGCAATCGCCCCCTCATCGAGGTCCTGCAGGATGACCGGGTGTCCCGCGACGGCGGCGACCTGCGCGATCCCGCTGCCCATGGGCCCCGCCCCGAGGACACCCACGCAAGGGGTCTCTGGGTCAGCGATCTCTGGGTCCGAGGCTCGCACGCGTCAGCTGTCCCGTGAAGACCGGCTTCCGCTTCGCGAGGAACGCCGCCACTCCCTCGGCGTAGTCCGCGCTGCGGCCGGCGGCGCCCTGGCACTCGGCCTCGAGCTCGAGCTGCGTCTCCAGGTCGTTGACCCAGGCGGCGTTCAGCAGCCGCTTCGTGAGGCCGAGGCCGACCGTCGGTTGGGTGGCGAGGTGGACGGCGAGCTTCGACGCCTCTTCGTCGAGGGAGGCGGCCGGGTACGCCCGGTAGATCAGCCCGATCTCCACCGCCTGCGCCGCCGTAATCTTCTCGGCCAACATCGCGAGCGCCGTCGCTCGGGCCATCCCCACCAGTCGGGGCAGGAAGAAGCTCCCACCCGTGTCCGGTACCAGGCCGATCTTCGCGAACACCTGCACGAAGGAGGCTTCCTCCGCGGCCAGGACCAGGTCGCACGCCAGGGCCAGATTCGCCCCGGCTCCGGCGGCGACCCCGTTGACGGCGCAGACCACCGGCTTCTCGAGCGCTCGAAGCCCGCGGACGATCGGCGTGTACGCGTTCCGGGCGTGGGCCGCGAAGTCGTTCACGGTCCCGCCGGGGCGAACTTCGTCCAGGTCCTGGCCCGCGCAGAAGCCGCGTCCCTTGCCGGTCAGGAGCACGGCGCGGATCTCGCGCTCCCGCGCGGCATGCGCCAGGGCTTCCTGGATCTCGCCCGACATGGCGGTGTGGATGCTGTTGAGGACGTCGGGTCGGTTCAAGGTGATGCGGGCGACGCCCTGATCGACCTCGAACAGAATGAACTGATAGGCCATCGATGGTCCTCTCGACGCGTTGGCGAGGGTGGATAATACATCGGAACGGCGACCGTAGGACACCACGTCGCGGGTGAGGCTGGCGCCCGGGCGCGGCTGGGACATGCGCCCGGCGGGAGCGGCGGGGGTGCAGGGATTTCAAGAGCAGCAACCAATTCACCGACGGAAGCACGGAGGACACGGAGGCCGCACGGAAACTGCAAGATCACTGCAGCAATGTTTTTGGTGTGGGGTGGTGGGGCACCCCTAAGTACATCAGAAGCATGAGAGGTACGTCGCCAAGAATTCCGTGCGACCTCCGTGTCTTCTGTGCTTCTGTGGTGAATTCCCCTCCGTGGTTCATTCCCCGTCATCCGTCTATAATTCACCTCGGATGACCTCACTGTGCGAGTGCCCATGAAGCCCGTATACCTGGTCGACGGAGTGCGTACGCCGATCGGCAGCTTTGGCGGGAGCCTGGCCCACGTGCGCGCCGACGATCTGGCGGCGCACGTGATCGCCAAGCTGCTCGAGCGTCACCCGGGTCTGGATCGGGAGCGTATCGGCGATGTCATGCTCGGGTGCGCCAACCAGGCGGGCGAAGACAATCGCAACGTCGCCCGCATGGCGCTGCTCCTCGCCGGGCTGCCGGTCTCGGTGCCGGGCGAGACCGTGAATCGGTTGTGCGCCAGCGGCATGAGCGCGGTGGCGAACGCGAGCCGGGCCATACGCGAGGGCGACGGCGACGTCTATATCGCCGGCGGTGTCGAGCAGATGACGCGCGCGCCGTACGTGCTGTCCAAGTCGAGTCAGGCGTTCGCCCGTAACGCGGAGCTGTTCGACACCAGCCTGGGCTGGCGCTTCGTGAACCCCAGGATGCGCGAGCTCTACGGCGTGGACTCGATGGGCCAGACCGCGGAGAACGTGGCGACGGAGTGCGGGATCAGCCGGGCGGACCAGGACCAGTTCGCCCTCTGGTCGCAACAGAAGACCGCCGCCAGCCAGCAGCGCTGCCGGTTCCAGTCCGAGATCGTCCCGGTCGCGGTGCCCGGTGCCTCCCGGGGCGAGCCCGGCCGCCTCTTCGCGCAAGACGAGTTCCCCCGCCCGGACTCGACCCTGGAGGGGCTCGGCAAACTCAAGCCCGCGTTCCGGACCGACGGCAAGGGGAGCGTCACCGCGGGCAACTCGTCGGGGATCAACGACGGCGCGTGCGCCTTGCTGCTGGCCTCGGAGCGCGCGGTGGGCGAGTTCGGTTTCACGCCGCTGGCGCGCATCGTCGCGAGCACGGTCGTGGGCGTCGAGCCCCGGACCATGGGACTCGGACCGGTTCCCGCGACGCGCAGGATCCTGGCCAAGACCAAGCTCACCCTCCCCGACATGGACGTCATCGAGCTCAACGAAGCCTTCGCGGCCCAGGTGCTCGCCTGCGTCCGGCAGCTCGGCCTCGACGACCGGGATCCCCGACTCAATCCCAACGGCGGCGCCATCGCCCTCGGGCACCCGCTCGGAATGTCCGGCGCCCGGCTGCTGCTCACCGCGGCCCACGAGCTCAAGGCGACGGCCAAGCAGTACGCACTCTGCGCGATGTGCGTCGGCGTGGGGCAAGGCATGGCGACGATCATCGCCCGGGTGTAGGGCGCGTGCCCAACGTCTTCGCGTTCGAAGGTTTCATCCCCGTCATCCACGAGTCGGCCTTCATCCACGCCAACGCGACGGTCACTGGCAACGTCGTGATCGGGCGGGACGTGTACGTCGGACCGGGGGCGGCGATTCGCGGCGACTGGGGTGGCGTGATCATCGAGGACGGCTGCAACATCCAGGAGAACTGCACGATTCACATGTTCCCCGGCGTGACCGTCGTGCTCGAGGCCAGCGCGCACATCGGCCACGGTGCGGTGGTCCACGGGGCCCGGATCGGCCGGAACGCGCTGGTCGGGATGAACGCCGTGGTGATGGATCGGGCGGTGGTGGGCGCGGAATCGATCGTCGGCGCCTTGTGCTTCGTTCCGGCCGACATGGTCATCCCGCCACGCACGGTCGTCGCCGGAAACCCGGCGCGAGCAGTGAAGCAGGTCTCGGACGACATGCTCCAGTGGAAGACCGAGGGCACCCGCCTCTACCAGGGGCTGCCGGAGCGGCTGCGGGGCTCGCTCCGGCCGGCCGAGCCGCTCCGCGAGATGCCGGCCGAGCGCCCCGAGCAGCAGGCGTCGTACCAGACATGGCACGAGACCAGGCAGGCGGCCCCGGCCGACGGAGAGTAAGGCATGCGACTGCAGAGTTACGCGCAGGGTGAATGGGTCACCGGGACCGGCCGGGCGACCGAGCTGTTCCACGCGGTGACGGGCGAGAAGATCGCGGAGTCGACCAGCGAGGGCCTCGACTTCAAGGGCATGCTGGAGTACGGCCGCCGGGTCGGCGGGCCGAAGCTGCGGGCGATGACGTTCCACCAGCGAGCCCGGATGCTCAAGGCCATGGCCCAGCATCTCATGGCCGGGAAGGAGGAGCTCTACCAGGTCTCGGCCGGCACCGGGGCGACCAAGGCCGATTCCTGGGTCGACATCGAGGGTGGCATCGGCACCTTCTTCGCGTACGGCAGTCTGGGGCGTCGCGAGTTCCCCGACGAGAC
Organism: uncultured Gemmatimonadales bacterium; assembly: GCA_963833905.1. Classification (GTDB taxonomy): domain Bacteria; phylum Gemmatimonadota; class Gemmatimonadetes; order Gemmatimonadales; family GWC2-71-9; genus CAVVWJ01. Next base: position 14,537 of record CAWHZQ010000004.1, read on the forward strand.
CTTCTACGTCGACGGATCGGTCGAGCGGATCTCGAAGGGGGGCAGCTTCCTCGCCCGGCATCTGTGCGTGCCGCTCGAGGGAGTGGCGGTCCACATCAACGCCTTCAACTTCCCCTGCTGGGGGATGCTGGAGAAGCTCGCGCCCACCTTCCTCGCCGGGATGCCGGCGATCGTCAAGCCGGCCACCGTGACGTCGTACCTCACCGAGCGGATGGCGCGCAGCATGGTGAACGCGGGGATCCTCCCGGAGGGCGCGCTCCAGATCATCTGCGGCGGCGTGGGCGACCTGCTCGACCACCTGACCTGCCAGGACGTCGTCACCTTCACCGGCTCGTCCGCGACCGGCCGCAAGCTCAAGAGTCACCCGCGCGTGATCGCCGAATCGGTCCGGTTCAACCTCGAAGCCGACTCACTCAACTACTGCATCCTCGGCCCCGATGCCGCGCCGGGCTCGGAGGAGTTCGATCTCTTCGTCAAAGAGGTGACGAAGGAGATGACCGTCAAGGCGGGGCAGAAGTGCACCGCGATCCGGCGAACCATGGTGCCGGAGGGGATGACCGAGGACGTGGTCCGGGCGCTCTCGAAGCGGCTCGCCGGCGCGAAGCTGGGCGACCCGTCGGTGGACGGGGTCCGGATGGGGCCGCTGGCCGGCCGCGCACAGGTGGGCGAGGTCGGCGGGAGCGCGGCGTTGATCGGCGCGGCGTGCGAGCGGGTGTACGGCGATCCGGAGAACTTCGAGGTGGTGGGCGCCGACGCGGCGAAGGGCGCCTTCTTCCCGTCGCTCCTCTACTACTGTGACGCGCCGTTCGGAAAGACGGCGCCGCACGACGTGGAGGCGTTCGGTCCGGTGAACACGGTGATGCCGTACCGCACGCTGGACGAGGCGGTCGCGCTCGCCAAGCTGGGCCGCGGCAGCCTCTGCGGGTCGGTGGTCACGGCGGACGATGTGGTGGCCCGCGAGGTCGTGCTGGGCACCGCCGCGTACCACGGCCGGCTCATGGTGCTCAATCGCCACAACGCCAAGGAGTCCACCGGGCACGGCTCGCCGCTGCCCTCGCTGATCCACGGCGGGCCCGGGCGCGCCGGAGGTGGTGAGGAGATGGGCGGCGTACGGGGTGTCCTTCATTATATGCAGCGCTCCGCGCTGCAAGGGACCCCCGCCACACTCACGGCGGTCGGACGCCAGTGGGTCCAGGGCGGCCCCGAGCTGAGCGACGGTGTCCATCCGTTCCGCAAGCACTTCGAGGAGCTGCGCATCGGGGAGACCTGGGTCACCCACCGCCGGACCGTGACCGAGGCGGACGTGGTCAATTTCGCCGGCATCAGCGGCGACTTCTTCTACGCCCACATGGACGACCTCGCGGCGAAGGCCTCGTTGTTCGAGCGGCGCGTGGCCCACGGATACTTCGTCCTCTCCGCCGCCGCGGGGCTCTTCGTGGACCCCGCGCCCGGACCGGTCCTGGCCAACTACGGGCTGGACAATCTCCGCTTCGTGAAGCCGGTCTACCCCGGCGACACCATCCGTGCCCGGCTCACCTGCAAGCAGAAGACGGCGAAAGACACCGTTGACGGGCAAGTGCCCCAGGGGGTCGTCGCGTGGGACGTGGAGGTGACCAACCAGAACGCCGAGCCGGTCGCCGTCTACACCATCCTCACGCTCGTGAAGCGGGCGTCCGCGGCGTGACCCGGACTCCGCGCCGCTTCGCCGGCCTGGTCGGGTCGCGCATTCTGGCGATCGCCGACGAGGTTCGGGCGCTCCAGGCCGGCGGGCGGCAGATCTGCAACCTGAGCATCGGCGACTTCGACCCGCGCGAGTTCCCGATTCCGCGGCTGCTGCTCGAGCGCATCGAGGCCGCGCTTCGCCGCGGAGAGACGAACTACCCACCGTCGGTGGGGATCCCGGCGCTCCGGGAGCAGGTCTCGGCGCTCTACGCCCGCGAGCTCGGCCTCGCGATTCCCGCCAGCTCGATCGTGATCACCGGCGGTTCCCGGCCCGCCCTGTTCGCCGCGTATCAGCTCACGATCGAACCAGGCGATCGAGTCGTGTTCACGGTACCGTCGTGGAACAACGACAGCTACTGCGAGCTGGCCGGAGCCACCGCGGTTCCGATCCAGTGCGGCAGCGACACCGCCTTCCTTCCGACCGCGGCCATGCTGGCACCCGCCCTCCCGGGCGCGCGACTCCTGGTGCTCAATTCCCCGCTCAACCCCACCGGCACCGCGTTCGACGCGGCGACGCTGGGGGCCATCTGCGACGCGGTCGTGGCGGAGAACGCGCGGCGGTCCCCGGAAGAACCGCCGCTCTACCTGCTCTACGATCAGGTGTACTGGATGCTGACGTTCGGCGGGCTCTAGCACGTCGTGCCGCAGGTGCTTCGCCCTGAGGTCGGCGCCCTACACCATTCTGGTGGACGGCATCTCCAAGGTGTTCGCGGCGACCGGTCTGCGGGTTGGCTGGGTGTGCCCCCCAGCGAATCTCTCGGCCCAGTTCAACGCCTTTCTGGGTCACGTAGGCGCCTGGGCTCCGCGGCCGGGGCAGGTCGGCACGGCGGAGATGCTGGCCGACGCGAAGGCGGTCGCCGCGGCGCGCCGCACGATGCAGACCGGTCTCGCGGCGCGGCTCGACCAGCTGCATGCCGGGATGCTGGCGATGCGGCAGGACGGGTTGCCGGTCGAGGTGGTCGCGCCGCAGGGCGGCATGTACCTCAGCGTGCGGTTCGGCCCGCCGAAGGGGCGTGGTGCCGGAGGTCGGGCGCTGGATTCGACGGAGGCCATGCGGTGCTACCTGCTCGAGCAGGCCGGCCTGGCCGTGGTGCCGTTCGAGGCGTTCGGCTTCGACGGGGAGCCGGGGTGGTTCCGGCTCTCGGTCGGCAGCGTGTCGGAGCGCGCCATCGGCGAGGCGCTGGGTCGATTGCGAGGGGCGCTCGAGCGGCTGGGGCGGAGGCCTGAGCGAGCGAGCTCCGTGCATCCCGGGCGGCGGAGGGACCTGCCCGGGGATGGCTCGAACTCGGCCCGACAAGGTCCCTCGCTGCGCTCGGGATGACGGTTGGCGCGCCTCTACCCTTCCGTTCACGCCGCCGCGGCGGGCTGGCCGAAGCCCCGCTCGACTCCCTTGGGGTCCACCGCGTAGGTGCTGCTGAAAGCCACCGCGAACGGATCGGGATAGATCTCCTCCAGCCCCTGCTCGAGTCCATCCAGGATGGCCTCCGCCACCGCCTCGGGCGACGTCTTGTCCATCGGCAGCTCCGCCGCCATGTCGGTCTCGACCGGGCCGGGATAGACGCCCACGACCCGAGTGCCCCGCTCGCGCAGCATCTGCCGGGTGCTCTGGGTGAGCAGAGTGGAGCGCCGCCTTGGTCGAGCTGTAGGTGAGGATCGGTGGCATGCCGACCAGGCCGGCGACCGAGCTCACGTTGACGATCGTCCCGCCGCCGTTCCCGGCAAGGACGGGAGCGAACACCTGGGAGACGCGGAGCGCACCGACCACGTTGGTCTCGTACTCCTGCCGGGCCGCGTCCAGCCAGACGGGATCCTCGAATCCGGCGAAGGCATGGCCCAGGATCGCCGCGTTGTTCACCAGCAGGTCCACATCGCCCGCCTGGGCCACGGCCTGCCGCACTTGCGCGGGCTGGGTGACGTCGAGCCTGAGCGGCACGACGCGGTCGGGCGCTCCCGCCACCAGGTCGGCGAGCGACTCGGTCCGCCGCGCCGCGGCGTACACCTTCGCCGCGCCCCTCGCGAGCAAGGCGTTCACCAGCGCCCGCCCGATCCCGCGATTGGCCCCGGTTACCAGCGCCACCCGTCCCTTGATCTTGATTCCGTCAGACATAACATCCTCCGCATGAGTTAAAGACCGATCGGTCAAAAACAGGTCACAAAAAGCCTATCCAAGCCCCGCGAGCAGCGCCTCCATGGCCGCCTCGAGCTCTTCCGCGGTGGCCCCGGTCTTGGCCATGGCGTTGAGGCCGTAGTTCTGGATCACCAGCAGCGTCGCGGTGGCGTCCACCTGCACGTGCGGCGGCAGCTCCCCCCGATCCCTGGCCCGGGTCAGCGCCAGGCGAAAGCCCCGCTCGAGCTGTTCGCGGGAACGGTTGCATCGGAGCATGGACGCGGCATCGTCCGACCCGCGCTCGGTGATGGTGTTGGCGACGAGGCAGCCGCTCCGGCAGGATTCCCCGGTGAGGTTCCGGATGGTGGTTTGGAAGAACTCGCGAATCGCTTCCAGGCCGCCGTCCGGCCGGCCGAGCCGCTCGACGATGGTCTCGCCCATGGTCTGGCGGTAGTGGTCGAGCGCCTTGAGGAAGAGGGTGTGCTTGTCGCCGAAGGTGTTGTAGAGACTCTGGCGGCCGAGGCCGAGGTGGGTCTCGAGATCGGCGAGGGAGGTGGCCTCGTAGCCGCGGGCGCGGAAGAACTCTACGGCTCGTTCCAGCACGGCGTGCTCGTCGAAGGACTTGGGGCGCGGCATGACTGCAGAGTAGCCATTCTTGACCGACCTGTCAAGTATGCCAGTTGAGCCGCCGCAGCCATCGTGTAGACTTGGTCGACATGATGTGGAACCCAGAGGTCGAGACCCTCCCCCGCGAACGCATGGAGGCGCTGCAGCTCGAGCGGCTCCGCGCCGCGGTGGCGCGGGTGCTTGCGCGGGTCCCGCCATTGGGCAACCGGCTCCGCGCCGCCGGAATCACCACCCCGGATGACATCCGCTCGCTCGCCGACCTGCGCCGCCTGCCCTTCACCAGGAAGATCGACCTCAGCGAGCACTACCCCTTCGGGCTGTTCGCGGTCTCCGTGGCCGAGCTGGTCCGGATCCACGGCACGAGCGGCACTCGGGGCAAGCCGACGATCGTGGGCTACACCCGCAACGACCTTGCGATGTGGTCGGAGGTGGTAGCGCGCTGCCTCGGGCTGGCGGGCGTTCGGCCCGGCATGGTGGTCCATAACGCGTACGGCTACGGTCTGTTTACCGGTGGACTCGGCATCCACCAGGGCGCCGAACTGGCGGGCTGTACGGTCGTGCCGATCTCGGGCGGTCTGATCCAGCGCCAGGCGACGCTGTTGCAGGATCTGGGTGGCCAGGTGCTCTGTTGCACCCCCTCCTACGCCCTGTGCATCGCCGAGGCGCTCGAGACGGCACAGATCGACCCGCGGACCCTCGAGCTGGAGGTGGGCATCTTCGGCGCCGAGCCTTGGAGCGAGGAGCTGCGGGGCGAGATCGAGCGCCGGCTGGGCCTGGCCGCCGTCAACATCTACGGACTGGCGGAGATCGTCGGACCAGGCGTGTCGGCCGAGTGCATCGAGGCACGGAACGGCTCACACATTCAGGAAGATCACTTCCTGCCCGAGATCGTCGATCCGGAGACCGGCGAGCCGCTGGCGCCGGGACAGGAAGGTGAGCTGGTGCTGACGCCCGTCACGAAGGAAGCGCTCCCGCTCATCCGCTATCGCACGGGTGACATCTCGTCACTCGAGGTGACGCCGTGTGTCTGCGGTCGCACCACGGTGCGAATGAGCCGGATCAAGGGTCGGTACGACGACATGTGATCATCCGCGGGGTGAACCTCTACCCGTCGGAGGTGGAGCGGATTCTGCTCGGCGTCGGCGATGTCGCGCCGCACTACCAGCTCGTGGTGGATCGGCCGGGCGCGCTCGATGAGCTGAGCGTGCTGTGCGAGCCGGCGCGGGAAGGCTCGACCGCGGCCTGCTGCAATCCCGGCTCCAGCACGCGCTGCGCGAGGAGACCGGGATCTCGATCGCGGTCCAGGTGCTCGAACGCGAGGCGTGCCGCGGAGCGAGGGCAAGGCGGTGCGGGTGGTGGACCGGCGTCCGAGGTAGCGAGCGGGCCAGGCCGGCTCTCCCGATCACCCAGTCCGGATACGAGAAAGCGCCGCATCGGAGAGACCCCGATCGCGGCGCTTTCGATTGCCCCTCCCCGGCGGGGAACCCGCTGATTCACCACGAGTTGAGCCTCGTGATTCCCAGGTGATTCCAGCGTGACCACCTGCCCGTATACTCGCCGCGTTCCTGAACCCGTACCCCTCGACTCACGCGCACGGGACCGCCGGTCCCAAGGAGAAAAAATGTCATTCCTTGATACCCAGGCCGTCTCGTCACGGCCGCTCCGCTTCCTGCTATCCGGGATCGCCCTGGCCGGCTCACTGGCGCTGGGCGCCTGCGACGGCTCCGACAACCAGCTCGCCCCCAGCAGCACTGAAGACCCGATCGCCCCGGCGAGCGAGCCGGCCGCGAGCGAGGCCACGGCCGCGGACGACGCGCTGCTGGTGAGCACGGCCCAGCGGATCGTGTTCACGTCCTGGCGGCTGGGCAACGCCGAGACCTACAAGATGGACCCGCAGGGTACCAGCCTCGTCCGGCTCACCAAGACCGCGGGCGCGCAGGAGCGGATGCCGGCCTGGTCCTACGACAACAAGCGGATCGCGGTGATGCGCAAGCGCGCCGACATCGGCAACGTCATCCACGACGACATCTGGGTGATGAACGCGGACGGCAGCAACGGACACTGGGTGCGCCCGGAGGCGTCACCGTGGAACCTGTGGAACCCCTCATGGTCTCCCGACGGCTCGCACCTGGTGCTGACCATGTCCATCCAAGGCTTCGTGTATCTGGCGACGATGACCGTGGCCGACGGGCAGGTGACCCTGATCCATCCGGTGGGCGGTGGGATCATGGGGCTGCAGCCGAAGTACGATCCCACCGGCCAGAGGATCGTCTACATCAACAACTACAACAAGAGCGTGGACCAGGTGAACGCCGACGGCTCGAACCACAAGGTGCTGGTCACCTCGACCACGCTCCCGAACGGGCCGACCTTCTCGCCCGACGGGAAGAAGATCGGCTACAGCAGGATGATCCCCGGCACCTACAACGAGGAGATCTTCGTCAGGAACCTGGTGATCGACGCGACCACGCGTCTGACCTATTCCGGGACCCACGACCTCGAGCCGAGCTGGTCGCCCGACGGGACGAAGATCGCGTTCGCCAGCGAGCGGTCCGGGCAGTACCAGGTGTATGTCATGAGCGCCACGGGGGAAAATCCCGTTCGCATCACCCACACCTCCACGATGGAAGCGGAGCCGTTCTGGTGCCACTAGGCGGCGCCAGCCGGGTGCCGGGCAGCCGCCACCGACGCCGCAGTGAAACCGCCGCCGAGAGAACGCAACTCTCGGCGGCGGTTTTCTGTTCGAGATGTCGCGTGAGAAACTAGCCGACCACCAAATTCAGCAACCGATTCGGCACATACACCACCTTCCGAACCTCCTTCCCCTCCGTAAACCTCCGCACCGCCGCATCCCGCTGCGCCGCCTCGACCACCGTCCCCTGCTCCGCATCCCGCGGCACGTCACCCGCGACCGCGTCTTCCCGCTCGACCTGGATCACCACCTCGACGTTGTCCTCGACCGTCAGCCCCTCGTTCCACTCGGGCCAGCGCGCGTCGAACACCGACGTCGCATGTCCCAGCCGCTCCCAGCTCTCCTCCGCGAAGTGCGGCGCGAAGGGAGCGAGCATGATGATCAGCCCCTCCACCAGCGTCCGCTGGGTGCAGCGTATCCGCCCGGAGCGCGTTCACCAGCTCCATCAGCGCCGCGATGCTGGTGTTGTAGCGCAGCTCCTCCATCCCCTCGGTCACCCGCTTCACCGTCTGGTGGTACTTGACCAGCGTCTCGTGCCGGACCTCGTCGTCCGCGTGCGTGCGGCAGGCGTCGCCCACCAGCGCCCAGACCTTGTCCAGGAACCGCCGCGGGCCGCTGATGCCCTCGTCGCGGAAGTCGCCGCCCTCCTGGAACGGGCCCAGGAACATCAGGTACATCCGGAACGTGTCCGCGCCCCACTTGTTGATGTACTCGTCGGGGATGACGACGTTGCCGCGCGACTTGGACATCTTGGCGCCGTCCTTCACGATCAGGCCGTGCGCGCGGAACCGCTTGTACGGCTCGTCGAAGTGGACGTGCCCCAGCTCGTGCAGCACCATCGTGATGAACCGCGCGTACAAGAGGTGCAGCACGGCGTGCTCGTTGCCGCCGATGTAGGTCGTGACCGGGAGCCACTTCTTCGTCCGCGCCGGGTCGAACGGCCGGTCGTCGAACTCGGTGCTCGGGTAGCGCAGGTGGTACCACGCCGAATCCAGGAACGTGTCGCTCACGTCGGTCTCGCGGCGGCCGCGCTTGCCGCAGACGGGGCACGGGACGTGGTACCAGCTCTCGTGGCGCGCGAGCGGCGACACGCCGGTGTCGTCCGGCTTGAAGTCGTCGATGATCGGGAGCTCGACCGGGAGGTCCTTCTCCGGGACCGGGACGGCGCCGTGGTCGTCGCAGTAGATGATGGGGATCGGCGGGCCCCAGTAGCGCTGGCGGGAGATGCACCAGTCGTGCAGGCGGAAGTTGACGACCGCCTTGCCCGCGCCCTTCTGCTCGAGCCAGTCGGTGATGGCGCGCTTGGCCTCGGGCACGGTCAGGCCGTCGAACTGGCCGGAGTTGACCAGCACGCCGCTCTCGTTGTCGAGGAACGGCAGGACGGCGTCGTCGCCCGTGTCGCCGTCGCCCTGGGCCGACGGGCTGCGCCGGCATGCGCCTCGGCGCGGGCGCCACCACCTGGACGATCGGCAGGCCGAACTTCGCGGCGAACTCGAAGTCGCGCTCGTCGTGCCCCGGCACGGCCATGATGGCGCCGGTGCCGTATTCCATTAATACGTAGTCGGCGATCCAGACCGGGATCTGCTTGCCCGTCGCCGGATTGACGGCGTAGCCGCCGGTGAAGACGCCGGTCTTCTCGCGCTCGCCCACCTTGCGGGAGACCAGGTCCTGCGACGCGGCCGCCTTGCGGTAGGCGTCGACCGCCTTGCGCTGCTGGCCGGCCGAGACCAGGCGGTCCACCAGCGGGTGCTCGGGGGCGAGCACCATGAACGTGGCGCCGAAGATGGTGTCGGCCCGGGTGGTGAAGACGCGGATCGTCTCGCCGGCCGTCCGATGCGCCGGCGAGTCGGGAACTCGAGCTCCGCGCCCTCCGACCGGCCCAGCCAGTTGCGCTGCGCCGTGGTCGTCGTGTCCGACCAGTCCATCTTCGTCTTGTCGTCCAGATCGGCCAGCAGCCGCGGCGGCGTAGTCGGTGATCCGGAAGAACCACTGCTCCAGCGTCCGCTGCTCCACCACCGTGTCGCAGCGCTCGCACCGGCCGTTGATGACCTGCTCGTTGGCCAGCACGGTCTTGTCGTGCGGGCACCAGTTGACCGCCGCCGACTTCTTGTAGGCCTTCCCCGCCTTCAGGAGCTGGAGGAAGATCCACTGGGTCCACTTGTAGTACTTGGGATCCGTGGTGCTCAGCTCGTGTCGCCAGTCGAACATGCCGCCGATGCGGCGGAGCTGGCGGCGGAAGTTCTCGATGTTCTGCGGGATCAGCACGCCGGGGTTGATGCCGACCTTGATCGCGTAGTTCTCGCTGTGGATGCCGAACGCGTCGAACCCGATCGGCTCGAAGACGTCGTGCCCCTGCAGCCGCTTGAACCGGCCGTTCACGTCGCTGCCGGTAAAGGCGAACATGTTCCCGACGTGCAGGCCCTCGGCCGAGGGGTAGGGGAACATCATGAGGTTGTAGAACGGCCGCTCGGCGCGGTCGAGGTCGGGCTCGTTGGTGTGGCGCTCGGCCCAGCGGGCCTGCCACTTGGCCTCGACGGCCTGGGGATGGTAGGCGTCGGCGGGCGGTGCCGCGGGGTCGGTCGCGGGGGCGGTCGTCTTGGAGTCGGTCTTCGCCATCGGGCATGCCTTGGCCTCGGGACTGATGTCGGCGCGAGCGTTAAAGCTATCCGGGCTTGAGGGTTAGCGCCAACGAGGTGAGGGTCGAGGTGCGCGCGGCACTAGGTCGCCGGCGAGACCATTCCCGCGACCTCCGCCGGCGGATATCTTTGGCGCGCCCCCCCAACACCGGAGCCCGCGCCCCGACCCCAAGTCATCGCCACGGGGCCACCGGCATGATCGATTTCCTCGCCCGGGCCAACGCCTGGCTCAACAGCCTCATCTGGGGCCCGCCAATGCTGGTGCTGCTGGTCGGCATCGGGCTCCTGCTCACGGTGGTGACCGGCGGCGTGCAGTCCGCGCTCGCGGCGTTCGGGATCGGGAACATGGTGCAGGCGAACTCGGTCGCCCACAGCCTCCAGTCGAGCTTCGGCTTCGCGCCGCCGGTCGTGGGGATCGTGCTGGTGGTGATCTCGGCGGCGGTGATCCTGGTGCCCTTCATGGCCCTGGTGTACCTCGGCGGCGGGGCCGCGGTACTGGTGACCCACGCGAGTGCCCCCCTCCCGCTGATCCGGCGGCTCCAGCAGGAGTTCTTCGCGCGGAAGGCCGGCGAGTAGGGGAGCTCAGGCCGTCCCTTCGACCAGCTTCCGGAACCGCGGGTTCTTCCGCAGCGGATCGAACGCGGGATCGATGCGCAGCATGCCGGGCGAGAGGTAATACGGCGCGCGCAACGTGCTCAGGGCCTGGTCCTAGCGATACCAGGACGGATGGTCCACCCCATTCGTCTTGCTGGTCAGCTTGGTCACGTTGCTGCCGTCGGAGCTGTTCATCGTGTAAACCTGCCGCTTGCCCGACCGGTCGCTGGCGAAGGCGATCCTGGAGCCGTCGGGCGACCACGCGGGGTCCACGTCCTGATGGCTGTCGTTGGTCAGGCGCTTGATCTGGCCGTTGGACAGGGTCAGCACGTAGATCTCATTGTTCCCCGTGATGGCGGAGAGGTAGGCCAGCCTGCTCCCATCGGGCGAGAGCGCCAGTCCGTTGACGGCGCTGGTGAACGACTTCACCAGGAGGTCCTGCCCGAGGTACTGGAAGCGGCGTACTCTGCTTGCCCGTCTGGGTCAGGTAGTAGATCCATGTCCCGTCCTTATTGTAGATCGGGTTTCTGCCCGGGAGGCCGTAATAACCGGCGGGCGCCAGGTGCGTCCATTGCCCCGTGGCCAGGTCGACCTTGCCGATGTACGGGCCGTTGAGCCAGATCTGCGCCAGGATGGACTTCCCGTCGGGCGCCCAGGACGGGACGTTGATGGAGTAGCTCGAGGCCGTGGGCAGGGCCCAGTGCCCATTGGTGCCATCGGCCTTCATCAGGTAGATCTCAGGATGCCCGTTGCGCATCCGGTTGAAGGCGATGCGACCGTGATCCGGCGCCCAGATCGGGTAGAACTCCTGCCCCGAAAACGAGGTCATGCGCTTCTGGTTGGTACCGGTGGGGCTCATGCCCCAGATATCGGACCCGTCGTCCGTCCTGGTCACGAAGGCGATCCGGTCGAGGCTAGCCGACGCAAGCAGGCCCTCGACGGCGGGCGCCGAGACGCTCGGCGGAACCGCCGGCCGACTCCGGCGCGAGTGCATCCGCCGTCCCCGCAGCCCGCGAGCGCGGCCGGGACGGCCAGCAGGAGGATGCGGCGAGATACCGCGGCCAGGCGGCGCAAGGCGATGACCTCGTTGAGGGAGCGTGCCATCGGGGTCTCCTGGGACCTGGGTCCCGGTGCAGAGTGGGCTCGGATGTCGGATGGATATCGAGAGCGAGCGTTCGATGGCGCCCGCCCTACACCTTCCATCGCGCCGTAGGGGGCGAAAGCCGGACATCGGGCCCGCGGGGCGCTGGCGTGGCCGTGGTGCCGGGGCATCGGAGCGCGGGCATGGGTGCTCCGGAGCAAAGGTTTTCGGAATGACTCCTACTTGAGTACACACCGAATGGGCGAGGATCGGCTCATGGCCACCTCGCCCATCCTTCGGCTCTGGCTCCGGGTGACTCGCGGGGGAGGCCGCCCTACCGATACCACGACGGATCGCCCGCTCCGTTGGCCTTGTTGGTGAGCTTGTGCACGTTGCCGCCGGTCGAGCTGTTCATGGTGTAGATCTGCCACTTGCCCGACCGGTCGCTCACGAAGGCGAGCAGGGTGCCGTCAGGCGACCACGCGGGATGGATCTCGTTGCTGCTGCTGGTGAAGGTCAGGCGCGTGGTCTTGTGCGCCGCCAGGTCCATCACGAAGATCTCGCGGTGGGTGGCGTTGTCGGCATTCTCGTAAATCATGTCGTAGGCGATCTTGTTCCCATCGGGCGACAGCGCCAGCTCTCCAACAAAGGCGGGGAACCCGTTCACGTAGTAGTCTCCTCCGTACGGCTGGAATTTGCGGATCTGGCTCGGGACCGTGCCGGCCACATAGTAGATCCACTTCCCGTCCTTGCTGTAGATCGGATACCTGCCCGGCCGGTTGTAGGAATTGGCCGGCGCCAGGATCAGCAGCTTCCCCGAGGCGAGGTCGATCTTGCCCACGTATGACGTCGACGTCGTAGGCTGGATCTGCACGAGGAGGTTGGTGCCGTCCGGCGACCAGGAGGCCGTCGTGAGGGAGTAGGACGACTGCGTGGGCATGGCCCAGTGCTTGTTGGTACCGTCGGCATTCATCAGGAAGACATCGAGCTTGCCGTTCCGCGCGCGCTGGAAGGCGACGCGCTGGTGATCGGGCGACCAGACCGGGTGCCTCTCGCTGCCGGCGAACGATGTCAGGTGCGTCACGCCGCCGCCATTCGAGTTCATAGTCCAGAGATCGGCCTCTTCCTCGGCCACCTCGCTGGAGAAAACGATCCGGTCCATGGTGAGCGCGGAGGACACGGCCTCCGTGACCGGCACCGCGACCTCGCCGGCGGCGTCCGCGGACTCGGGGGCGAGCGCGTCGCCGCCGTCCTGACAGCCGGCGAGCACGGCCGGGACGGCGAGCACGAGGATGCGACGGTAGACGCTGGCCAGGCGCCGCAGGGCGATGATCTCGGTGAGGGAGAGCGCCATCGGGATCTCCTGGGACCCCGGGGTCCCGGTGCGAAGTGAGGTCGGCTGTCGAGTGGACCCTACACTCTCCATCGCGCTGTGGCCGGCGAAAACCGGACACCGCACTCCCGGACGCGCAGCCGCGGCGCGGCCGCGCCGACTGATTGCCAACCCGTTCCAGCGGACTACCTTCTTGGGAGTCCCTCACTTCAGAGACGGCGTGGGAATTGACTCCGAGCCCGCCAAGACGGGCCCGCCTCCAACCGGAACGCCGCTCACCCCTGCGGCGGCCGAAGCCCTGTTCCCCGAGCTGTACGATGAGCTCCGGCGCATCGCGCACCGTCACCTGGGCGCGGAGCGCACAGGTCACACCCTCTCCACCACCGCCCTGGTCCACGAGGCCTACTTCAAGCTGGCCGACCAGACCCGCGCCCGGTTTGCCAACCGATCCCACTTTCTGGCGGTGGCGTCCCAGGCGATGCGGCGGATTCTCGTGGGCTACGCCCGTAAGGTGAAAGCCGACAAACGCGGGGGCCGCTGGCACCGGCTCGACTTCGACAGCGTGGACATTCCAGTCGAGCAACGCGCCGAGGCGCTGGTGGCGCTCGACGCCGCGATGGAGCGCCTCACGGAGCTCAACCCGAGGCTGAGCCGCGTTGTCGAATGCCGGTTCTTCGGAGGGATGACCGAGGAGGAGGTCGCAGCCGCGCTCGGCGTCACCGACCGGACGGTGCGGCGCGACTGGATCAAGGCCAAGGGCTGGCTGATGCGGGAGCTCAAGGGGGCGGATGCGCCCTGACCGGTGGGAGCGGATCGAGGAGCTGATCGACGCCCTGCTCGACCTGCCGGACACCGAGCGGCGCGCGTTCCTCGAGCAGGCGTGCCCAGACGATCCCGCGCTCCGGACTGAAGTGCTCGAAATCCTGGCGGCGGGCGAGGAGCCGGCGCCGCTGCTCGACCAGCCGCTCACCGAAGTCGCGTCCGCCATGCAGGAGTTCACCGGCGAGACGCGGGTACCGCTGCCCGAGCGGGTCGGGCCCTACCGGATCGAGCGGGTCATCGGCGAGGGCGGGATGGGCACCGTGTTCCTGGCCCACCGGGACGACGGCCAGTTCGACCAGCGGGTCGCGCTCAAGCTGGTGCGGCGTGGGCCCCACCTGGACGCCCGGGTGGTCCGCCGGTTCCGCGAGGAGCGGCAGATCCTCGCGGCGCTCAACCACCCGGGCATCGCCCGGCTGCTGGACGGCGGCATCGCCGAGGACGGTCTGCCGTACTTCGCGATGGAGCACGTCGAGGGCGAGTCGATCACCAAGTACAGCGTCCGCCACGGGCTCGACGTCGAGTCGCGGCTCTCGCTCTTCGTCCGGGTGTGCGACGCGCTCGCGCACGCGCACGAGCGACAGATCGTCCACCGCGACGTGAAGCCGTCCAACATTCTGGTGACGGCGGAAGGCGAGCCCCGGCTGCTCGATTTCGGCATCGCCAAGCTGCTGGCGCCCGACGGCGATGCCTCCTCGCTCACCCGGCGCAGCGAGCGGTTCCTCACCCCGGAGTACGCGAGCCCGGAACAGATCAAGGGCGAGCCGGTGGGCGTCGCCTCGGACGTGTACGGGCTCGGCGTGCTGCTGTACGAGCTGCTCACCGGGCAGCGGCCGTTCCGCCGGGCGGAACGGACCGCGCACGAGCTGGAGCGCGCGGTGCTGGAGGAGGACCCGACCCGCCCGTCGGATGCGGCGAAGCGCGAGCCGCTTCGCCGCCGGCTCAAGGGCGACCTCGACGCGATCGTGCTCACGGCGATGAGCAAGGAGCCGGAGCGGCGCTACCCCGGGGCGGCGGCGCTCGCCGCGGACGTGCGGCGCCACCTCGCGGGGCAGCCCGTGCGCGCGCGCTCGGCGAATCCGGCATACCTGGTCCGTCGCTGGGTGCGGCGCCACCGCGGGGTCGTGCTGAGCGGAATCGCGGGCGCCGCGGCGGCGGTCCTCGTGGCGGTCGCCGTCGCGAAGGTGGTGCGCGGTCGGTCGGCGGACCTGGTGATCGGCGCCGCGCACCGGGTGACGCTCGGGCCGGAGCTGGAGCTCGATCCGGAGCTCTCGCCCGACGGGCGCCGGATCGCCTACGCGGGGGAGCGCGGTGACCGCCTCCACATCTTCGTCCGGCCGACGGACGGCGGGCGGGCCGTGGCCGTGGCGGAGGCGCTGCCGGGCTCGCACTGGCACCCGCGCTGGTCGCCGGACGGCCGCCGGATCGCATTCCAGGCGTGGGGCGCCATCTATACGGTGCCGGCCGAGGGCGGCACCCCGACGCCGCTCATCCGCTCGTCTCGCGCGGAGGGGTGGGTGGCCTCGCCGGCGTGGTCGCCCGACGGGGGCACGATCGCCTACGTCGAGAACTGGGCCATCCGCGCGCGGCCCGCGGGCGGCGGCCCGTCGCGACTGATCGCCGAGCGGCCAGCGGCGTACTCGCTCGCATGGTCGCCCGACGGGCGCTGGATCGCTTTCGCCTCTGGCAACCCGGCCTTCGCGTCGGGCGAGTCGCCGCAGGGCACTCGCACCAACCTCGGCAACATCGCGCCGAGTGCGCTCTGGCTGGTGTGGGCGGGCGGCGGCGTGCCGGTGCGGCTGACCGACGCGAGCGTGCTCAACACCGGGCCGGTCTGGCTGCCGGGGAGCCGCGGGCTCCTGTTCGTGTCGAGCCGCGACGGCAGCCGCGACATCTACCGGTTGGACCTCGACGCGTCGGGCCGGCCGGCCGGCGCGCCGGTACGGCTCACCACCGGGCTGAGTGTACACAGCTTCAGCCTCTCGGCGCGCGGGGACCGGCTCGCCTATTCGAAGTTCGCCTCGACCGCGAACATCTGGGCGATGGACCTGCCCGAGCGCGGGAGCGTCTCGGCGGCGGACGCGCGGCCGTTTACGCAGGGCACGCAGATCATCGAGGGGATGGCGCTCTCGCCGGACGGCCGCTGGCTCGCCTTCGACTCCGACCGGGACGGCAACCAGGACGTGTACAAGGTGCCGGTGGCGGGCGGCGAGACGGTCCAGCTCACGAGCGGTCCCGACGACGACTTCGTCTCCACCTGGTCGGGCGACGGCCGGGAGCTCGCGCTCCACTCGTACCATGGCGGCGCCCGACACGTGGAGCTGGTCTCCGCGGACGGGGGAACGCTGCACACGATCGGCGACTCCCCGCCCAACCAGCGGTCACCCGGGCTCTCGCCGGACGGTCGCCGGCTGGTCTTCACCTCCGACGCCTCGGGGCAGCTCGAGCTCTACGTGGCGAAGCGGACGGGCAGTGTGTCGTGGGGCGCGCCGACGCGGCTCACCTCGCGCGGCGGCTGGGCGGGCCGCTGGGCGCCCGACGGCCACGCGATAGCGTACTGCCGCCCTGACGGGGTGTGGCTCATCGCGCCGGACGGCGGCGCGGCGCGGCAGCTGGTGGATGTGCGGGGCATCGGCCTGCCGGCGCCGGAGCTCGCCGTCTGGAGCCCCGACAGCCGCACGATCTTCTACAAGTCGTTCGACGCGGAAGGCCGCTCGAGCCTCTGGTCGGTGGACGCGGCCGGCGGCCCGCCGAGGATCTTGGTGCACTTCGACGACGCCCGACCCTCGAGCCGACCGGAGTTCACCACCGACGGACGGCGTTTCTACTTCACGGTGACCGACCGCATGAGCGACATCTGGACGATGGAGCTGAAGCAGAGACGCTGGTGAAGGTGGTTACTCCTCGGCCATCGCCTCGACCGGCCGAATCCGGGACGCCTGCAGGCCCGGGAGAAGGCACGCTGCCAGCGCGGCGATCAACAACACCGCCGTGACGCCGCCCAAGGTCAGCGGATCGTTCGGCCCCACCTCGTAGAGCAGCGAGCCCAGCCAGCGCCCGCTCACCGCCGTGAGGCCGAGGCCGACCAGGGTTCCCGCCATCACGTAGCGCATGCCGCGCGCGAGGACCATTCTGAGGATGGTGCGCGGCTCGGCGCCCAGCGCGAGCCGCACGCCGATCTCCCGCCGCTGCCGCCGCACCAGGTAGGACACGAGCCCGAAGATCCCCAGCGCCGAGAGCGCGAGCGCCGCCGCCCCGAAGGCCGACGAGCACGGCCGTCCAGCGGGCCGGATCGGCGAGCGCGCGGCGCAGCTCGTCGGTCATGAGCCGGGCCGAGAGCGGCAGCTCGGGATCCAGGGCCCGAGGCGCTGGAGCACCGGGCCGATGACGCTCTGGGGCGCGGCGCGCGGTCCGCACGAACAACGCCGCGGTGCGGGACTCCGACTGGAGCAGCGGCGCGTACACCCCTTCGCCGTTCCCGGCCAGGCCCTGGTACTTCACGTCGCCCACGACGCCGACGATCGTCGTGCGGGGACACTCGTAGCATCCGCCCTCGACCATCTGCTGCCCGATCGCGCTCTCGCGCGGGAAGTAATGGGACGCCCAGGAGCGGCTCACGATGGCCACGGGCGGCGCGCTGGCGGAATCGGCGTCGGTGAAGAGCCGCCCCTCGAGCAGGGGGATGCCGAGCGCGGCGAAAAAGCCCGGCGTGACCGACGACCAGGGCGAGGTCGGCTCGGCCCCGCCCTCGGGCACCGGGTGGGCGATCAGGTTGAAGTTGTTGACGTCGCCCTGGTTGTCGGGCGGGGCCGAGGTCGCGAGGCCCGCGGCGACGACGCCCGGCGTCTCCAGCGCCGCGGCGACCGCGCGGCGCCAGAACGTCCGGACAGCGGTGGTGTCCGGATAGCGCGCCGGCGGCGGTGCGAGCCAGACGGTGAGGCTCGATCCGGCGTCGTAGCCGGGATCCACCCGCTGCAGGCGCAGCAGGCTGTTGGCCAGGAGCGCGGCGGCCAGGAGCAGCGGAATGGCCAGCGCGAACTCCGCCGCCACCAGGGCGCCCCGCACGGCGCCGGTCCACCGCGTTCCTCCGGCGCGGCGGCCTTCCGGGCGCAACGACACGAGCCGGCCGCCGAGGACGGCGGCCACCGGCGAGAGGCTCACCAGGAGCCCGCTCGTCACGCCGAGGGCCACCGCGACGGCGACCGCGCGGGCATCCAGCACGATCTCGTGAGCCCGCGGCAGGTTCGGCGCGATCACGTTCACCAGCCGGAGCCCCAGCGCGGCAAGCCCGATGGCGGCGAGCGTCGACAACGCCGCGAGCACCAGCCCTTCCGTGAGCACCAGCCGGGCGAGCCTGGGCCGGGACGCGCCGAGGGTGGCGCGGACCGCGAGCTCGTGACCGCGCGACGAGACCCGCACCAGCAGGAGCGTGGCGACGTTGGCGAGCGCGCCGAGCAGGACCAGCAGCACCGCGCCGGCAAAGAGCCGGAGCTGCTGGGTGGCGCCGCCCACGATGGTGTCGCGGAGCGGATACGGGGTGAGCCGGGCGACGCTGTCCCGGAAGCCGGCGCGCCAGAGCGGGTAGATGCGCTCGCTGATCCCGGCGAGATCGCGGGCCGCGCCGGCGGGGGTGACTCCCGGTTTGAGCCGACCGATGCCGCGAAGCCCGAACGGCCCGCGCCGGGTGGGCGTGGAGGTCTGGAGCACCGGCCACGCCGCGGCCCGCATGCCGGCGAGCTCGTCCAGGCCGGGCGGCAGCACGCCGATGACCGTGTGGCTCACGCCATCGAGCGAGAGGGTACGGCCGGCTGCCGCCCGGACTCCGCCGAGCCGCTCCGCCGCGAGCCGCGCGGAGACCACGACCACGGGGGGTGCGTCCGGGCGCTCGTCGCCCGGCTCGATGAGACGCCCGGCGGCCGGCCGGGTGCCGAGCGCGGAGAAGAGGCCGGACGTGACCCAGACGGCAGGGACCTGCTCCGGCTCGCCGCCACCCGCCAGCGCGGTGACACCGACGCGCGCCGCGCCGAAGGCATCGAAGCTCCGCTGCTGCTCCCGAATCGCCTGGACGTCCACCACCGAGAGCGTCCAGCGGTTGGCCGGCGAGTTCTGCTGATACACCCGCACCAGCCGGTCGGCGTGGGGATACGGCAGGTCACTCAGCAGCACCGTGCGCACCACGCTGAACACCGCGGTGGCGGCACCAATGGCCAGCGCGAGCACCATGACCGCGGTGGCGGTGAAGCCGGGATTGCGCCGGAGGCCGCGGAGGCTGAAGCGCACGTCGGCGGCGAGATCGTGGAGCGGGCGCACGCCGCTCGCGTCGAGCGTGGCCTCGCGCCACTGCTCGACGCCGCCGAACGCGAGCAGGGCCTCCCGGCGGGCCGCGGCGGGGTCGGCGCCGGCCCGGACACGCGCGGCCTCGTCCTGCTCGAGATGAAAGCGGATCTCCTCGTCCAGATCGCGCTGCCACCGGCGTCGGAAGACCAGCGCCCGGAGCCGCTCCAGGAGGTCGGCGATCACAGGTCGGCCAGCCGGACCCGGAGGATCCCATCCACGGCAGCGGCGGTGCGGCGCCAGGCGGCGGTCTCGGCCTCGAGCTGGCGCCGGCCCTTGGCGGTGAGCGCGTAGTACCGGGCGCGCCGGCCGTTCTCGCTCGGGCGCCAGTCGGACCGGATCCAGCCCTTCCGCAGCATCCGCTGGAGCGCGGGGTAGAGCGAGCCCTGCTGGACGTTGAACACGTCGCGGGAGAGCTGATCGATGCCGTTGTCCGATGCCCCAGCCGTGCATCGGCTCGAGGGACAGCGCTTTCAGGACCAGCAGCTCGAGGGTGCCGGGGAGCAGATCGGCGGGTGGGGCCATGGTCGTCCTCCAGATAATCTGGAGGGACGATGCGAGGCTCCCTCTAGATTGTCAAGAGGAAAGCCGAGCGGGTCGGCCCTAAGTTTCTACGCCATGACCGACGCCCCTGCCCTGCTCGACGGCCGCGCCACCGCCGATGACGCCGTTCGCGTGCTATGCGAGGCCTTTGCCGACTACCCCGTGATGCGCTACATCCTGGGCGAGCGGGGCGACTACCCGGAGCGGCTCCGCACCTTGATCGGGTTCTTCCACGGCGCGCGGGTGCTCCGGGAGGACGCGATCCTCGGCGTCTCGGACGGCAAGGCGCTCGTGGCCGTCGCCCTCTGCTCGCTCCCGGACCGGGTGGACCCGCCGGAGCTCGACCTGCTCGCCGGGCGGACCTGGGCCGCGCTCGGCGCGGATGCCCGGGCGCGCTACGACGATTGCGTGCGGGCGTGGGACTCGACCGGGGTGGACGAGCCGAACATTCACGTGAACATGCTGGCCGTGGTGCCGGAGCATCAGGGGCGCGGGCTCGCGCGGGTGCTGCTGGAGCGGGTGCACGCGATGTCGCGGGAGCGGGCGGATTCGCGGGGGGTGACGCTCAGCACCGAGAGCGAGCGGAACGTGGCGTTGTACCGGCACCTGGGGTACCGGGTGGTGGGACGGGCGACGATCGCGGCGGGGGTCGAGACGTGGGACTTCTTTCGGCCGGATTGAGGGCGGGGGCATGCGTGGGGGCTGGCCCCTTCGCTTCGCTCAGGGTGACTCCGGGGGCTCAGGCCGTCCCTTCGACCAGCTTCCGGAACCGCGGGTTCTTCCGCAGCGGATCGAACGCGGGATCGATGCGCAGCATGCCGGGCGAGAGGTAATACGGGATCTTGAGCAGCGGCTCGAGCTGATCCAGCGCCTGCTCCGGCTCGCCGACCAGCAGGTAGATCCGCACGAGCTGGTGCTGAATGTAGGGGCCATTGTTGGCGTCACGGCTGATCGGCAACAGCTCCACCGCCCGCCGGCCTTCCCGTAGCGCGTCCGCCTTCCGCCCCAGATAGGCCAGGGCCAAGCCCAGGAGCACGTGGCGCTGCGCGTCATCGGGCGCCGCGCGGCTCTGCTCCTCGAACGCGATCCGCGCCGAGTCGGCATACGCGGCCGCCCGGACCCGGTCGCCCCGGAGGTGATAGAGCTGGGCCACGGACGATCCCCCAGTTGCCCCGATCGTCGTCGAACGCACTTGGCGGCAATGCGAGTACCTGCCGCTGCTCTGCGTCGTCCAGCGCCCAGTACAGATCATTGTACACCGCAAAGTAGGCCAACAGCGCCGCGGGATCGATCTGCCGCGTGCCGGCGCGGATCACCGATCGGGCACTGTCGAGATCGCCCCTGGCAAGCGCGATCATCGCCTTCTGCCACCACGCGTTCGGATCGGTCGGCGCGAACGCGATCAGCCGATCCGCGGCGGAGTCGGCCGAGGCGTATTGCCGAAGCAGGGTGCGCACGTCGGCCAGTTGAGCGGCAACAGCCGCCGAGCGCGGATCCAGCAGCGCCGCGCGCGCGAGCCGCGTCGCCGCGCTGTCCCAGCGGCCCAGCGTCCGCTCGTTGCTCCCGAGCGCCGCGAGCAGGCCGGCGTTGTCGGGGAACAGCCGAACTCCCTGCTGCAGCTCCGCAACCGCGCGCTCGGGGTCGCGCGGATGAACGTTGGCGTAGTAGGCCCCGAAGGCTCGAAAGACCAGCGGCTCGTTGGGCTTGAGCCGGCGGGCGCGCTCCGCCGCGAGGCGCGCCTGCTGGCCGAGCGCGGGGTCGGGGACGCCGTTGCCGTAGAGCCGCGTTCGGGCGTGGGAGAGCCTGGCCCAGGCCATGGCGAAGGTCGAGTCGAGCGCGACCGCGCGCCCGTAGAACCCGATCGCCCGCCGCATGGATATGGGATCCTGCGCACTCATCGCCTGCGACGCCGCCTCGCCCTTCAGGTACTCGTCATAGGCCGCCAGGCTCTCGGTCGGCTTGGCCGTGAGCTCGCGCCGCGCGCTGTCGGCGAGCGCCACGCCGAGCGCGTCGGCGACCTTGGCGGCGATGTCGGCCTGCACCTGGAAGACGTCGGTGAGCGAGGCGTCGAACTGCTGCCCCCAGCGGGAGCGGGCCGGCTGACCGGGCCGCGCGTCCACCAGCTCGGGCGTCACCCGCACGCGGCTCGTGCCGCCCGACTTCTCCCAGCGCACGGTCCCGGTCAGCAGGTACTCCGCGCCCAGCTCGCGCGCGATCTCGGCCGGCCGCTTGGTGCTCCGGCGATACTCGAGGGAGCTGCCGCGGGCGATCACCTCGAGGCCCCCGACCTGGCCGAGCTTGGTGCGCACCTCGTCGCTCACACCGTCGGCGAAGTAGGCGTCGCTCGAGTCGCCCAGATTCTCGAAGGGAAGGACGGCGACGATGCGGGTTCCTGCCGGCGAATCGCCGCCTGCCGCCGAGTGCCGCCAGGCGAAGAGCAGGCCGCCGCCGATGAGGAGGCCCACGGTGAGGGCGATGGCCGCGACGGGGACGGGGCGGGGCCGCGGGGCGGCGGCGGGGGCTGACGCCGGCGGGACGGCGGCGGGCGTCGCCACCGTCGCGGCAGGCGTTACGGTCGAGGTCGAGACGTGCAGTGCCTGGGCGAACTGTCCGGCCGTGGCGAACCGGTCCGCCGGCAGCGGCGCGAGCACCCGCCGGATGGCTTCGTCCACCGCGGGTGGGACCGCCGGCCGCGCGGCCCGCACGCTGGGCGGCGGCTCGGTGAGCCGCTTGACCACGATGGCCTGGGCCGTGGGACCGGTGAACGGCGGCTCGCCGGCCAGCATCTCGTAGAGCACCGAGCCGAGCGAATACAGGTCGGTCCGGGCGTCGAGTGTCTTGTCGCCCGCCGCCTGTTCCGGACTCATGTAGGCCGGCGTCCCGATCGCAAAACCAGTTTGCGTCAGCCCGTCGTCGCCGCCGAGCCCCCGGGCGATGCCGAAGTCGGCGACGAGCGTGCTGCCGTCGCTGGTGAGCATGATGTTCTCGGGCTTGATGTCGCGGTGGACCACGCCGTGCTTGTGGGCGTAGTCGAGGGCGCGGGCCGCCTCGACCGCGATGCGGAGCGCGTCGTCCACCGGGAGCTGACGCTCACGCCGGAGCCGGTCGCGGAGCGATTCGCCCTCGACGAAGGGCATGGTGAACCAGAGCTGGCCGGCGGCCTCACCGGAGTCGAGCACGGTCAGGATGTGGGGATGCTGGAGCCGGGCGGCGAAGTGGATCTCCCGCTGGAACCGCTCGGGACCGAGGGTGGCGGCGAGCTCGGGGAGGAGGACCTTGAGGGCGACCGGGCGATCGTGGCGGAGGTCCTGGGCCAGGTAGACCGTGGCCATGCCGCCACGACCGAGCTCCCGCTCCAGCGCGTAGCGGTCGGCCAGTGCGTCGCGCAAGCCATCCGGCACGGCCATCGGGTCTCCGCGGGCGAGGAACGGGCCAGCCTGAAATGGTGGGTGGGAACGACGGGTAAGTAAACGTCGGGGACACCGGAACGCCAGCAACGCGCCTAGGCCGTACCCTCCGCCAGGGCTTCGGCTTCGTGCGGGCACGTGGGCATATCCCCGCGCCATCCGTCCGGAGCCGCCCTTCCCAGCTCTACTGCACCGCTCTACTCTGCGGGCATGATCGCCACTTCCCTCCTCACGGGTCCCGACCGCGCCGACGACGTCATCGACGTCCTGTGCGACGGCTTCGCCGACTACCCCATCATGCGCTACGTCCTCGATGACGGTGGCGACTACGCCGGGCGGCTCCGGACGCTGATCGGCTTCTTCGCCGGGAACCGGTTCCTCCGGAACGACGCGATCATCGGCGTCTCGGTGGACGGGGAGCTCCGGGGCGTGGCGCTCTGCTCCCTGCCCGACCGGGTGTCACCGCCGGAGATGGATCAGCTCCGGGAGCGGACCTGGGCCACGCTCGGTCCCGACGCGCGGGCACGCTACGACCGCTGCGTCGAGGTGTGGACGCCGCTCGGCGTGGCCGAGCCGAACGTGCACCTCAACATGCTGGCTGTGCCGGGGCGCTTTCAGGGGCAGGGGCTCGGGCGGGCGCTGCTCGACCGGGTGCACGCGCTGTCGCGGGAGCGGGAGGATTCGCGGGGTGTCACGCTCACCACCGAAGTCGAGTCCAACGTCGAGCTGTACCGGCACGTGGGGTACGAGGTGGTGGGCCGGGGGACGATCGCGCGGGGGCTGGAGACTTGGGGGATGTACCGACCTGATCGCGTCCACGCGGGATGAGCGCAGGGCCGACCGCCCTCGAGAGCGCATCGGCCCGGCGGAGACACGAGTCGGGCGTTATGCTTGGGGATGCGCCCATACCTCTGTGCCATCGCCATGCCGCTCCTCCTCGCCGGAACGCTCGCGGCGCAGGACTCGACCGCTCCCCGGCCGCTCACATGGGTGGCCGTGCCGCCGATCCTAGCCCCGGGCGCGCAGATCGCCATCGTCTCCGGCGACCCCACCGCACCAGGTCCCGTCACGATCGAGCTCCTCATGCCGGATGGTTATCGCATGCCGCCGCACTCGCATCCCGGCGACGAGCACGTGGAGGTTCTCCAGGGCACGCTCCTGATCGGTCTCGGCAACAAGCTGGATCCCAAGCGGACCATGCCCGCTCAGGTGGGCGACACAGGCACCGCGCCGGCCGGCCAGCCGCACTTCACCATCGCGAAAGGCATGACGCGCGTGCGCGTCACGTTCACGGGGCCCTACAGGATTACTTATGTGAACACATATGAGGTGCCCCGCCAACCCGCCTTCCCGATTGGCTACTGACCTACCGCGTAAGGGCAGGCTCCGCTCGACAGGGGGCGCGGCGATTAAAAGGAGGGATTGGAGCGGAGCGGCGGGACGGGGGCGCGGTGGCTCCGCAGGGAGCGTCAGTGCGCTTCAAGGTCCCTGCGCGATCCCCGTGTGCGAAGCGCACTGCAGCGAGCGAAGGAGCCGCCGTGCCCACGCCCGCCGCGGCGGCATGCCCACATCGCCGCCCGGCGGTTGCCCGAGGGCCTAGAATCCCGTCGTCACCGTCACCCGCACCGCCCGCGGCGAGCCCGGCGTGATGTTGTTGTTGCTGTTGGCCGTGGGGAAGTACGACCGGTCGAACACGTTCTCCACGTTCGCCTGGAGCCGCACCCACCGGTTCACCGTGTAGTACGCCCCCGCGTCCACCCGCACGAAGCTCGGCAGCGTCACCGCGTCATCGATCGCGGCGAACATCTCGTCCTGGTAGATCACGCCCAGCCCGAAGCCGAGGCTCGGCACTACCTGGTAGCGGTTCCACAGCGACACCGTGTTCCGCGGCACCAGCGCCACCTTGGCGCCCAATGAGGCGGCGGCCGTGGCGCTCGTCACCTCCGCGTCCTGGTTGGTGTAGCCGCCGATCACCTGCAATGCGGGCGTGATCGCCCCGTTCACGCTGAACTCGAAGCCCTTGGTGCGCTGGCTGCCCGTCTGCACCACCCGCGCCGGAGGAATTGGCGTCAAGACGACGTAACGCGAGGGTTTGCTGTCGCCCCGAAGGATTAATGCTTCGGAGCCGGCAGGCTGACCAGCAGGGCTGTCACCAGCAGGACGAGACCCGCCACCCCCAGCTCCCACCAGGCCGACCGACGAAGCCCTGTCGCGGCGGACTCGCTGCCGAGCCGCGGCCGCTGGCGCCGCCAGTTCCATGCGCCGAAGCCGAAGACCAGTGCCACGAGCGCGAGCTTGGCGAGGAGGGCGTAGCCGTACGGCGTCGTCCACAGCGCCGGCAGGGTCTTGAGGTGGCGCCAGGCGGTGATGACGCCGAAGAGCACCAGGCTGCCTGCCGCCGCGAGCGCCAGCGGCGAGAAGGTGTTGACCATCGAAGCCGCGAGCTCGCCGCGTCGCTCGCTCGAGGGCTCCATCGTCAGGACGCGTCGCCAGGCCCGCCGCCACCAACACGAACAGCGTCCCGATCCAGAGCCCGCCGGCGAGCAGGTGCACTGGGTTGACGAGCTGGGTCCAGTCCCCCTTCACCACGTTGCGGAGGATCGAGCCGATCACGCCGACGGCGGCAAGCGCCCATCCCGCCGCGCGGCCACGCCAGGCGAGCAGATACCCGAGCGCCGCGAGGGCGGTGAGAAGCACGCGCGCCGCGACCAGCGGGTCGCCCGCGATTACGCCTGCCACGTCGGTGTGCCGCCGCACGGCCAGCCCCGGCAGCACGAGCGCCAGGTGCGCCAGCGCCAGCACCGCTCCCACGACCCCGATCGCCGCCGCCCGCCGGAGCGCGATGCCCCGTACGGCGGACCCATTGGCGGCCCAGGCCGCTGCCGGCCGCGCGACGCCGTAGCGGAACCCCAGGGGTCCGATCGCGAGGAAGGCCGCGACGAACTCCAGCAGCTCGTAGATCGGCTTCGGCCAGGTGATCAGTGGTTCGCTCTGCATCAGTGCCGTCCCGCCTCGGCCGGCCGCTGCGGAAAGGCCACCAGGCACACCCCCATCGCTGCCAGCAGGATCGCCGAGGCCAGCGGACGGCTGAACGCCAGACCGCCCTGGGCGACGGGCTTGTCGAGCAGGTCGCCCAGCACGGCGCCCAGCGGACGGGTGAGCACGAACGCGGCCCAGAAGAGCGCGGTGCGCGACACGCTGGTCCAGAAGTACCCCGCCGCGATCAGCGCCAGCAGCCCGCCGAAAATCACCGCCGCCCCGCCGTAGCCCTGCCCCGCCGTGTCGGCTGTCCAGTCGCCCAGCGCGGTGCCCAGCGTCTGGGAGAACATGATCGTCATCCAGTAGAACATCTCCGCCTTCGGCGTCCGCACCGACTCGACCGACACGGTGCCGAGGGTGCGGTACCATACCGCCAGCGAGCCGAGCAGGAAGGCCAGGAGCAGTGCGCTGCCGCCGGCGTAGCCGATCCCGAGCGAGCGGGTGGCGAAGTCGGCCAGGGTGGTGCCGACGGTGGTGGTGGCGATGATGGTGGCCCAGTAGATCCAGGGATGGAACCGCGGGGCGACGATCTGCGCGGCGACCGCCACCGCGAACACGGCGGCGAACACGGCCGTGGCGGCGAGGTAGCCGAGGTTCAGGGTCATCGACAGGGTGTCGCCGGCGGTCTCGCCCAGGGTGGTGGCGAGGATCTTGAGCACCCAGAACAGCAGGGTGACGGCGGGGACCTTGGAGACGGGGGAGGCGTCGTTCACGAGGAGTCGAGTCATCAGAGGTGGCGCAATATGGCTCGGCCGGTGCACGGGGCCAATGCGGTGCGTCGCCACCGCGTCGAGGTGCTGGGCCGGACAGCGCTAAAGCTCGCCCGGCGGCGAGGTTGCTGACGCCGCTACCTTCCCCCGGCCAGCGGTCGGCCCTACTATAATGACGTAGCCCCGCACACGTCCCATACCGGCCCGACATTGACCGATCTGCGCGCGCAGCTCCAGGAAGGCTTGGGCGACAGCTACGCCCTCGAGCGCGAGCTCGGCCGCGGCGGCATGGCCACGGTCTACCTCGCCCAGGATCTCCGCCACGACCGCCCGGTCGCGCTCAAGGTGCTCCACCCCGAGCTGGCCGCCTCGCTCGGGCCCGACCGCTTCCAGCGCGAGATCCGCTTCGCCGCCCGGCTGCAGCATCCCCACATCCTGACCGTCCTCGACTCAGGCGAAGCGGGCGGCCGACTCTGGTTCACCATGCCGTTCGTCGAGGGCGAGAGCCTTCGCGACCGGCTCCGGCGCGAGCGCCAGCTTCCGCTCGATGACGCGCTCCAGATCGCGCGGGAGGCAGCGCGCGCGCTCGACTACGCCCACCAGCACGGCATCGTCCACCGCGACATCAAGCCCGAGAACATCCTGCTCACCCGGGACGGCTCGACGCTGGTGGCGGACTTCGGGATCGCCCGCGCCCTGGAGAGCGACGACAAGCTCACCCAGACCGGCATGGTGATCGGGACGCCAGCGTACATGAGCCCGGAGCAGGCGAGCGGAGACAAGGGCATCGACGCGCGGACCGACATCTACTCGCTCGGCGCCGTGCTGTACGAGATGCTGGCGGGCGAGGCGCCGTACACCGGCCCGACGGCGCAGGCGGTCATCGCCAAGCGACTGATGGATCCGGTGCCGAGCGTACGGCGGGTGCGGAACAACGTGCCGGAGGGATTGGACCAGGCGATCCGGCGCGCGCTGGCGCCGGTGGCGGCGGATCGCTTCAGCACGGCGGGCGACTTCGCCCGCGCCCTGCAGGCGACGGGGACAGGCACGGCCCCGACCGCCGCCACAACCGTGCCGACGGCCGTCGTTCCGGCGACTCCTCCGCCGATCGCGGCCACGTCCGCGGGCGCACGCGGGGACCGCCGGCCGCCGGTGCTCGCAATCACCCTGCTCTTGGGGTTCATGCTCGGGCTCGGCGTACTGTTCGCCTGGCGGCGCTCGCATCCGCCGGCGGACGACGCGAGCGGCTCGAAGGTGCTGGCGGTGCTCCCGTTCGAGAACGTGGGCGACTCGGCCAACGCCTACCTGGCCGACGGCATCACCAACGAGCTCCGCGGCAAGCTGAGCGAGCTGGCCCACCTCCAGGTCATCGCCAGCGGCAGCTCGAACCAGTACCGGCGTACCAGTAAGCCGCCGCAGGACATCGCCCGCGAGCTGGGAGCGGACTATCTGCTGACGGCCACGGTGCAGTGGGAAAAGCTGCCGGACGGCAGCAGCCGAGTCCGGGTGAGTCCTGAGCTGGTGGACGTGACGGCAGGGCACGCGCCCCGCACCAAGTGGCAGCAGCCGTTCGACGCGGCCATCACCGACGTGTTCCAGGTCCAGGCCGACATCGCGGGCCAGGTGGCCTCGGCGCTCAATGTGGCGCTCGGCGCGGGGCAGAAGCAGACGCTGACCGCGCGGCCGACCGAGAACCTGGCGGCCTACGATGCGTTCCTCAAAGGCGACGCGACCCACGGGCTCGTGATCCTCGATCCGCCGAGCCTCAGGGGCGCGATCACGTACTATGAGCGGGCCGTCGCGCTCGATTCCACGTTCGGACTGGCCTGGGCCCAGCTTGGCCGGGCGAACGCGGCCTACTACTTCAACGTCACGCCCAACCCGGCCAGCGCCGACGCCGCCAGGCGCGCCGCCGAGCGGGCCATCGCCTTGGCACCGGACCGGGCCGAATCGCAGCTGGCGCTGGGCAGCTATTACGGCCAGGTGCGCGCCGACAACGCCAGGGCGCTCGTCGCCTACGACGCTGGCCTGAGGATCGCGCCGGACAACACCGACCTGCTCACCTCCGCCGCGCTCGCCGAGCAGAGCCTGGGCCGGTGGGACGCCGCCGCGAAGCACCTGGAGAGGGCCTGGACGGTCGACCCTCGCTCCGCGACCACCTCGCGGCGCCTCGCGCAGAACCTGCTCCGGCTCAAGCGCTACGCCGAGGCGGAGGCCACCGCCGATCGGGGCCTGGCCGTGGCGCCAGACAATCTCGACCTGATCGAGATCAAGGCCATGATCCACCTGGCCCAGGGCGACCTGCCCGGCGCCCGGGCGGCGATCCACGCGGCACCCGCCGAGGTCGAGCCCACCGCGCTGGTGGCTTTCATCGGTAACTACTGGGATCTCCACTGGGTGCTCGACGACGCCCAGCAGCAGCTCCTGCTGCGGCTCGGGCCGGCGCTGTACGACGGCGACCGGGGAACCTGGGGCATCGTGCGCGCGTCGACCTACTACCTTCGGGGCGACAAGACGCTGGCGCGCGCCTACGCCGATTCGGCGCGGCTGGGCATCGAGGAGACCTTGAAGGCGACCCCGGACGACGGGCAGCGCGTGGCCTTTCTCGGGCTCTCCCTCGCCTACCTCGGCAGGAACGCGGAGGCCGTGAAGGAGGGCGAACGAGCCGTCGCGCTCTCGCCGACCTCCCGCGACGGCTACATCGGCCCCTACATCCAGCACCAGCTCGCCCGGATCTACACAGTCGCGGGCCAGCCGGACAAGGCGGTCGACCAACTCGAGGCCCTGCTCAAGACGCCATATTTCCTCTCGCCCGGCTGGCTCCGGATCGACCCCAATTTCGAGTCGCTGCGCGCCAACCCGCGCTTCCAGAAGCTGGTGGCGGGAGCGCCCTGACTATATAGGAGGATGCCGATGCAACGGCTCACCAGGTGTACGGTCGCCCTTTCCCTGCTCGCCGTCCTCGGAACGTTGTCCGCCCCGCGCCTCCTCGCCCAGACCAGCACCGTGCGGTGCGAGTCGCGCGGCACCTCCCAGGAGCAGTGTCCGATCCCGTCGAATTCCCGAGTGGAGCTCACGCGCCCGCTGAGTCCGGTAGCCTGCCGGGAGGGCTACAACTGGGGCGTGGGCACCGGCTTCATCTGGGTCAACCGCGGCTGCCGGGCGGAGTTCGCGGTGACGACCACCGGCTACGAGCAGGGCCAGGGCAACGCGAGCGCCAATCGGAACCAGCTCCGGGCCTGCCGGAGCGAGGCGGACCGCCGGCTGGCGAACTACACCTACGACCAGATCTCGGTCGAGCCCGACTCCCGGGAGGGCAGCGTCGCCTACGTGCGGTGGTGGGTCGGCTCGACGGGTGGCCTCTGCGCGGTGGCCGCCAACGGCCGGGTCCTCCAGTTCACCACCAACCTCGCGGGTGGCGGCGGCGGCCCCACGCGCATCGCCTGCGAATCCCAGCGCTACGGCCGGGAGGAGTGCCCGATCCCGGCCGGCGCCAGCATCCGGCTCCTCCGCCAGACCGGCCAGGACCCCTGCCGCCTCAACGACACCTACGGGAAGGGCGCCGGGTACATCTGGGTGGCCAAGGGGTGCCGAGGGGAGTTCGAGGTGGTGACGGCGGGCGGCGGCGGCGGCGCCGGGTCCAGCCAGGTCGTCTGCGCCTCGTCGATGAACACGCGCCGGCAGTGCGCGATTCCGCCCGGCGCCAAGGCGCGGCTCGTCCGCCAGATGAGCGCGGTGCCGTGCCAGGAGAGCCAGACCTGGGGGGTTGGCCCGGACTTCGTCTGGGTGACCCGCGGCTGCAGCGGCGAGTTCGAGGTGACGGGCACCGGGGGATGGCAGGGCGGCAACGGGGGGCCGGGCGGGATCACCCGGATCGTCTGCGAGTCGCGCACGGCGGCGCGGGTGCAGTGCCCGGTCGCCGGCGCTACGGCCATTCGCCTGGTGAAGCAGTACAGCACCAATCCGTGCCGGCTCAACTCAGAGCTTCGGCATCGCGTTCGGGCACATGTGGGTGAGCAGCGGTTGCCGAGGGGAATTCGAGGTGGTGACCGGTGGTACGCCGGCGGGCACGGGTGGGGGCAACGGGACCGGCCTTCCCGAGCATGTCGTCTGCGAGTCCAAGGGCGGCGAGCGGGCGGAGTGCAGGATCCGCGTGGGTGGGCAGGTGCGGCTCGTGCGGCAGATCGGGACGATTCCGTGCACGGCGAACAACACGTGGGGGAGTGGGTACGGGATGATCTGGGTGACGAAGGGGTGCCGGGGGGAGTTTGAGGTGAGGTAGGGCGGGCGGGCAGGCGGGCGGTGGGCGTGCAGGCGGTGGCGCGGCCAGGCGGTGCAGGGGTGACGGCATAGCGTCATCATCGCGTCACGGTCCGACCGTCCGACCGTCCGACCGCCTGACCGCCTGCCCGCCTGCCCGGCCCGCCGCTAGCGCAGGTGCTTACCACTCGTTTACTTGTAGCACCGGACCCCACTATCAATATCCAGCCCCTGGAGCACCCGGATGGGTGAGCCACTGCTCGGCCTTTGGGAGGACCTTCGCATTTGAAGGGCTCCGCGTGAGCGCAGCGCCGAAGGCCCAGCCCGAGCGCCGCCGCGGCTTCCGCGTCCCTGTCGGCACCATCGCGTTCCTGACGGCGCTGTACGGCGTGCTCTACCTGGTCTGGGAGCAGAGCCACTGGGGCAGCGAGGCCGTCCGCGACCTGGTGGGGAACGTGGCCTTCATGCCGCTCAACCTCGGCGTGCTGGTCCTGTTCGTGCTCGCCTCGCGGAACCAGGTCCTGGATCCGCGCGTCCGCCGGGCGCTCCGCCTGTACGGCATCGGCAGCGGCATGGTGTTCATCGGCAACGCCATCTCGGCCTGGTACGTGCTCGCCCGGCACGAGAATCCGCCGGTCTCCTGGGCCGATCCGTTCTATCTCTCCGACTCGCTGCTGACGCTCACCGCGCTGCTGGTCTTCCCGCTGGCGCGGCGCACCCGGCTCGAGCGGTGGAAGTTCGTGCTCGACGCCGCGATGGTGCTCGTGGGCGGCGGCGTGGTCATCTGGTACTTCTCCATCCGGCCGACCGCCGCGTCGCATGAGAGCACGGTCGTCGTCACCCTCCTGGCGTTCGCCTATCCGCTGGTGAGCATGCTGGTGCTCCTCGGCGTCACGACCGTGCTGCTCCGCCGGCCGACCGACGGCAACCGGCTGGCGTTCGGCCTGCTGCTGACCGGCATAGCGGTCGGCGTGGTCGCGGACCTCACGTTCAACCTGGTGCAGCTCTCGGCGGGCGGGCGCAGCGCGAGCTGGGCCGACGGCGTCTTCGTGGTATGCTACGGGCTGCTGATCGCGAGCGGCGAGCGCTACTGGCGCCGTCCGGTGCCGGGCCGGACCACGTCGGCCGTGGCGACCGCGACGGTTCCAGGCGATCAGCCCCCTGCCCTACCTCGCCGTCGGCACCACCTACGGCCTGCTCCTGCTGGTGGCGCTCCGGCCGTGGACCGATCCGGTGAGCGGGCTCGCCATCGGGGCACTGCTGGTCACCGCCCTCGTGGTGATCCGGCAGCTCCTCACGGTGCGCGAGAACCTGCGGCTCCTGGCGGAGACCGCCGCGCGGCAGAACGAGGCGCGCTTCCGCTCGCTGGTACAGCACTCGTCCGACGTCATCCTGGTGACCCGCACCGACGGCACGATCCGGTTCGTGAGCCCGTCGGCGGCGCGCGTCTTCGGCTACGATCCGGCGGCCATGATCCGGCAGCCGGTGCCCGACCTGCTGCACCCGGACGATCGCGACCGGGCCGCGGCCTTCTTCAAGGACGCCGCCGGCGCCCCGGGGGTCACGGGCCCGGTGGAGTGGCGCTTCCGCCAGCCCGACGGCTCGTGGCTCCACGCCGAGATCCTGGCGACCAATCTGCTGCACGACACGACGGTCAAGGGCATCGTGCTCAACACCCGCGACGTGAGCGAGCGGAAGCGGCTGGAGGAGCAGCTCACCCACCAGGCGTTCCACGATCCGCTCACCGGGCTCGCCAACCGCGCGTTGTTCCGGGACCGGGTGAGCCACGCGCTGGCGGTGGCCCGCCGCCGCGGGCATCAGATCTCGGTGCTGTTCCTCGACCTCGACGACTTCAAGACGGTGAACGACAGCCTGGGCCACCACGAGGGCGACCGGCTGCTCATCGCGGCGTCGGAGCGCTTCCTCGCCTGTGCCCGGACCGCGGACACGGTGGCGCGGCTGGGCGGCGACGAGTTCGCGATCCTGATCGAGGGCGCCGACGGCCGGGAGGGGCTGCCCGAGCGGCTGGGCGACGCGATGGCCCACCCCTTCACCCTGAGCGGCAACCAGGTGCGGGTGACGGCCAGCATCGGAGTCGCCACCGCGTCCGGCGACGATACGGCCGACGACCTGCTCCGGAACGCGGACGTCGCCATGTACGCCGCCAAGCGGCGGGGCAAGGGCCGGTCGGCGAACTTCGAGTCCCGGATGTACGCCGACCTGCGCGAGCGGCTGGACCTCGAGGCCGCGCTCCGCTTCGCGATGGAGCGGAACGAGCTGGTGCTGCACTACCAGCCGATCGTGGAGCTCAAGACCGGCGCGATCTATGGGGTCGAGGCCCTGGTCCGCTGGGACCATCCGGAATACGGGCGCCTCATGCCGCAGCACTTCGTGCCGCTGGCGGAGGAGACCGGCCTGATCGTGCAGCTCGGGGGCTGGGTGCTGCGCGAGGGCTGCCGGCAGCTGCAGGAGTGGCGTGCGCAGTATCCGCACCTCAAGCTCGCGATGTCCATCAACATCTCCGGCCGCCAGCTGCAGGGGACGGGACTGGACGAGGCGCTGCGCCAGGCGGTCGCGACCTCAGGGGTGGACCCGACGGCGGTGGTGCTGGAGATCACCGAGAGCGTGCTGATGCAGCAGACCGACACGGTGCTCGAGCGGCTGCAGCAGCTCAAAGCGCTCGGCGTGCGGCTGGCGATCGACGACTTCGGCACCGGCTACTCGTCGCTCAGCTACCTGCAGCGGTTTCCGATCGACATCCTCAAGATCGCGAAGCCGTTCGTCGAGGAGGTGGCGCACGGGGCGGACCGCTCGGCGCTGGCGCGGGCGATCATCGGGCTGGGGGACACGCTCAGGCTGGATACCATCGCCGAGGGGATCGAGATGGCGGAGCAGCGGGCGGCGCTGATCGAGCTGGGCTGCACGCTGGGCCAGGGGCATCACTTCTGGGCGGCGCTGCCGGCGGCCGGGATCGGGGAGCTGCTCGCGGCCGACCGGTACCGGGGGCTTCGGCTGGTGGAGGACACGGCCTGAGGGAGCACGCGGATGGATGAGCTGCCCGTGGGACTGCGGGAGGGCCTGGCCGATCGGTACACGATCGAGCGGGAGCTCGGCCGCGGGGGCATGGCCGCCGTGTATCTCGCACGGGACCTCAGGCACGACCGCCCGGTCGCGCTCAAGGTGCTGCATCCGGCGCTGGCCGCGTCCGTCGGTCCCGACCGGTTCCTCCGGGAGATCCGGCTCGCCGCCCGACTGCAGCATCCGCACATCCTCACGGTGCTCGATTCGGGCGAGGTCCCGGTGCCGGGCGCGGCGCCGCTCCTGTGGTTCACGATGCCCTTCATCCGCGGGGAGAGCCTTCGCGACCGCCTCGCGCGCGAGACCCAGCTCCCGGTGGAGGACGCGCTCCGGATCGCGCGCGAAGCGGCCGACGCGCTGGGCTACGCCCACGACGAGGGCATCATCCACCGGGACGTGAAGCCGGAGAACATCCTGCTGACCGGCAGCCACGCGCTGGTGGCGGACTTCGGCATCGCGCGGGCGCTCGACGCGGCGGGCGAGCAGAAGCTCACCGAGACCGGCATGGCGGTGGGGACGCCCGCCTACATGAGTCCCGAGCAGGCGGCGGGCGGGAAGGAGCTGGACCCGCGCACCGACATCTACTCGCTCGGGGTGGTGCTCTACGAGATGCTGGCAGGAGAGACCCCGTTCGCCGCACCCACCGCGCAGGCGACGATCGCCCGGCGGTTCATGGAGACGGCGCGCCCGCTTCGGGAGGCGCGCGAGGCGGTGCCGGTGCCGGTCGAGCAGGCGGTCCAGCGGGCGCTGGCGCGCAACGGCGGCCGACCGGTTCGCGACCGCGGCGCAGTTCGCCGCGGCGCTTGAGTTCCACCGGCCCCGTGCCGGTCGCCGTGGCCACCGCGGTCACGCCGGCCGCCGCCCCGGCGGTTGCGCCGCAGGGAGACGGCTTCCGTTCCCGTCGCCGCTCGACGCCGCTTTCCGCTCGCCGCGGCCTCGCTCGCCCTCGGCTTCGTTCTGGGCCTCGGGCTCCTGTTCGGCTGGCTCCGCCGGCACGGCGAGGCGTCCGGTCCGGGGGGCGCCAAGCTGCTCGCGGTGCTGCCATTCGAGAACCTGGGCGGCGCGGACGACGAGTACTTCTCGGACGGCGTGACCGACGAGGTGCGCGGCAAGCTCGCCGCGTTGCCCGGCCTCCAGGTCACGGCCCGCAGCAGCTCGAACCAGTACAAGAAGGCGACGAAGAGCCCGCAGGAGATCGGCCGGGAGCTCGGGGTGGATTATCTCCTCACCGGCACGGTGCGCTGGGAAAAGGCCGCGGGCAGCAGCCACGTCCGGGTGAGCCCGGAGCTGATCCAGGTCTCGACTGGCTCGACCAAGTGGCAGCAGCCATTCGACGCGACGCTCACGGACGTGTTCAAGGTGCAGGCCGACGTGGCCGGCCAGGTGGCGCAGGCTCTGGACGTGGCGCTCGGGACGGCGCAGCGGGCGGCTCTGGCGGAGCGGCCGACGACGAACGCGGCGGCGTACGACGCCTACCTCAAAGGCGAGGCCGCCCTGTCGATTGGAACAGGCGATGTCCTGCAGTCGCGGTCAGCCATCGCGTACTTCGAGCAGGCCGTGGCGCTCGATTCGACCTTCGCCCCGGCGTGGGCGGAGCTGTCGCGGACGCACTCGCTGCTCTACTTCAACGGCACGCCCAGTCCGGAGAGCGATCGCCGCGCGCGCGAAGGAGCGGAGCGGGCGCTCAGGCTGGCACCGAACCAGCCCATCGGCCACCTCGCCATGGGGGACTACTACTCGAACGTTCTCCTCGACAGGGATCGCGCGCGCCAGGCCTACGAGGCGGGTCTCCGGCTGGCCCCCAGCAACGCGGACCTGCTCGGGGCCAGCGCGGTGGTCGAGAACAGCACGGGGAAGTGGGCGGACGCGCTCGCCCACTTCACCCGAGCGCAGGCGCTGGACCCGCGCTCGGTCAACATCGCCCGCCGACTGGGCTACACGCTGCTCCGGCTCCGCCGGTATCCGGAGGCGATCGCCGCATCCGATCGCGGTCTGGTGCTGGCGCCCGAGAACCTGGGGATCATCGAGATCAAGGCCATGGCCATGCTCGGCCAGGGCGATCTCCAGGGCGCGCGCCGGGTGGTCAGTGAGGCCGCAGCCCACATCGACGCCGACCACCCTGGTGGCCCACTTCGGCAACTTCTACGAGCTCTACTGGGTCCTGGACCCCGAGCAGCGCGACCTGCTGCTCCGGCTCACACCGTCCGCGTTCGGCGACCGCGCCACGTGGGCCATCGTGCTGGCGGAGACCTACCGGCTGCAGGGCGACCGCGCGCGAACCCGGGCCTACTCGGACTCGGCCGTGGCGGCCTTCGACGAGCGGCTACGCGGCGCCCCCAGCGATGCCCAGAGCCACGTGTTCCGCGGCCTGGCGCTGGCGTATCTGGGCCGCAAGGCCGAGGCGATCGCGGAGGGCGAGAAGGCCGTGGCGCTGCAGCCGATCACGACCAATACCTTCGTCGGCCCGTACATCCAGCATCAGCTCGTCCGCATCTACATCGAGGCGGGCGAGCCCGAGAAGGCGCTGGACCTGCTCGAGCCGCTGCTCCGGATGCCCTATTACCTGTCGCCGGCATGGCTCCGGGTCGACCCGACGTTCGATCCGCTGCGGAAGAACCCGCGGTTCCAGAAGCTCGCGGACGGCGTGGGAGTTTCCTGAGTGGCCGGCAATCGCCGGCTGGGACTGCGGGAGGGCCTGGCCGATCGGTACACGATCGACCGAGAGCTCGGCCGCGGCGGGCATGGCCGCGGTGTATCTCGCACAGGACCTCAGACACGACCGCCCGGTGGCGCTCAAGGTGCTGCACCCGGCGCTGGCCGCGTCCGCTCGGTCCCGACCGGTTCCTCCGGGAGATCCGGCTCGCCGCCCGGCTGCAGCATCCGCACATCCTCACGGTGCTCGATTCGGGCGAGGTCCCAGTGCCGGGCGCGGCGCCGCTCCTCTGGTTCACGATGCCCTTCATCCGCGGGGAGAGCCTGCGCGACCGGCTCGCCCGCGAGACCCAGCTCCCGGTGGAGGACGCGCTCCGGATCGCGCGCGAAGCGGCCGACGCGCTGGGCTACGCGCACGACGAGGGCATCATCCACCGGGACGTGAAGCCGGAGAACATCCTGCTGACCGGCAGCCACGCGCTGGTGGCCGACTTCGGCATCGCGCGGGCGCTCGACGCGGCGGGCGAGCAGAAGCTCACCGAGACCGGCATGGCGGTGGGGACGCCCGCCTACATGAGCCCCGAGCAGGCGGCGGGCGGGAAGCGAGCTGGACCCGCGCACCGACATCTACTCGCTCGGGCGTGGTGCTCTACGAGATGCTGGCAGGCGAGACCCCGTTCGCCGCACCGACCGCGCAGGCGACGATCGCCCGGCGGTTCATGGAGACGGCGCGCCCGCTTCGGGAGGCCCGCGAGGCGGTGCCGGTGTCGGTCGAGCAGGCGGTCCAGCGGGCGCTGGCGCGCACGGCGGCCGATCGGTTCGCGACGGCGGCGCAGTTCGCCGCGGCGCTGGCTCCCGCCGGCCCCGGTTCGGTCCCCGTGGCCACCGCGGTCACGGCGGCCGCGGCCCCGGCGGTTGCGCCGCAAGAGACGGCTTCCGCTCACGTCGCCGCTCGACGCCGTTTCCCGCTCGCCGCGGCCTCGCTCGCCCTCGGCTTCGTTCTGGGCCTCGGGCTCCTGTTCGGCTGGCTCCGCCGGCACGGCGAGGCGTCCGGTGCCGGGCGGCGCCAAGCTGCTCGCGGTGCTGCCATTCGAGAACCTGGGCGGCGCGGACGACGAGTACTTCTCGGACGGCGTGACCGACGAGGTGCGCGGCAAGCTCGCCGCGTTGCCCGGCCTCCAGGTCACCGCCCGCAGCAGCTCGAACCAGTACAAGAAGGCGACAAAGAAGTCCGCAGGAGATCGGCGCGGGAGCTCGGGGTGGATTATCTCCTCACCGGCACGGTGCGCTGGGAAAAGGCCGCGGGCAGCAGCCACGTCCGGGTGAGCCCGGAGCTGATCCAGGTCTCGACGGGCTCGACCAAGTGGCAGCAGCCATTCGACGCGACCCTCACGGACGTGTTCAAGGTGCAGGCCGACGTGGCGGGACAGGTGGCGCAGGCGCTCGACGTGGCGCTCGGCATGGCGCAGCGGGCGGTCCTGGCGGAGCGGCCGACGACGAACTCGGCGGCGTACGACGCCTACCTCAAGGGGGAGGCGGCCGCTGTTGGTCGGAACCGGCGGATGCCTCGCAGATGCGGTCGGCGATCGGGTACTTCGAGCAGGCCGTGGCGCTGGATTCGACCTTTGCCCAGGCGTGGGCGGAGCTGTCCCGGACTCACTCGCTGCTCTACGTGAACGGCACGCCCAGTCCGGAGAGCGACCGCCGCGCGCGCGAAGGGGCGGAGCGGGCGCTCAAGCTGGCGCCGAACCAGCCGGCCGGCCACCTCGCTCTGGGGGATTACTACTCGAGCATCCTTCTCGACCAGGGTCGCGCACGCGAGGCCTACGAGGCGGGTCTCCGGCTGGCCCCCAGCAACGCGGACCTGCTCGGGGCCAGCGCGGTGGTCGAGATCAGCACCGGGAAGTGGGCAGACGCGCTGCGCCCACTTCACCCGAGCGCAGGCGCTGGACCCGCGCTCGGTCACCATCGCCCGCCGGCTGGCCTACACGCTGCTCCGGCTGCGCCGCTATCCGGAGGCGCTCGCCGCATCCGACCGCGGCCTCGGTGCTGGCGCCCGAGAACCTGGGGATCATCGAGACCAAGGCCATGGCCAGGCTCGGCCAGGGCGATCTCCAGGGCGCGCGCCGGGTGATCAGCGAGGCCGCTGCCCACATCGACCCGACCGCCGTGGTGGCCACCTTCGGCAACTTCTACGAGCTCTACTGGGTGCTGGAGCCCGAGCAACGCGACCTGCTGCTCCGGCTCACACCGTCCGCGTTCGGCGACCGCGCCACGTGGGCCATCGTGCTGGCGCAGACGTACCGGCTGCAGGGCGACCGGGCGCGAACCCGGGCCTACTCGGACTCGGCCGTGGCGGCCTTCGACGAGCGGATTCGCGGCACCCCCAGCGATCCCCAGAGCCACGTGTTCCGCGGCCTCGCGCTCGCGTACCTGGGCCGCAAGGCCGAAGCGATCGCGGAGGGCGAGAAGGCCGTCGCGCTGCAGCCGATCACGACCGACACCTACCTCGGGACCTACATCCAGCATCAGCTCGTCCGCATCTACATCGAGGCCGGCGAGCCCGAGAAGGCGCTGGACCGGCTCGAGCCGCTGCTCCGGATGCCCTACTACCTGTCGCCGGCGTGGCTCCGGATCGATCCGACGTTCGATCCGCTCAGGACCAACCCGCGATTCAGGAAGCTGGCCGAGGGCACGGCGTGAGCGCGGATTCGTACGGCGCGCTCGCGGCGGCGCTGGCCGACCGATACGCGTTCGAGCGCGAGCTCGGCCGCGGCGGGATGGCCACGGTCTACCTCGCGACCGACCTCCGCCACGACCGCCCGGTGGCGCTCAAGGTGCTGCACCCGCAGCTCGCGGCCTCGCTCGGCCCCGAGCGGTTCCTGCGCGAGATCAAGCTGGCCGCCCGGCTGCAGCATCCGCACATCCTCACGGTGCTGGACTCGGGCGACGCCGGCGGCCGGCTCTGGTTCACCATGCCGTTCATCGAGGGCGAGAGCCTCCGCGACCGGCTGGTGCGGGAGAAGCAGCTCGCGGTGGAGGACGCGGTCCGGATCGCGCGCGAGGCGGCCGACGCGCTCGACTACGCCCACCGGCACGGCGTGATCCACCGGGACATCAAGCCCGAGAACATCCTGCTGAGCGACGGCCACGCGCTGGTGGCCGACTTCGGCATCGCCCGCGCGCTCGGCGGCGACGAGCACCTGACCGAGACCGGGATGGCGATCGGCACGCCGGCCTACATGAGCCCGGAGCAGGCCGCGGGCGAGCGCGACCTCGACGCCCGGACCGACATCTACTCGCTCGGCACCGTGCTGTACGAGATGCTGGCGGGCGAGCCGCCGTTCGCCGGCGCCGACGATGCAGGCGATGGCGGCGCGGCGGCTCTCGAGCGAGGCGCCGAGCGTGCGGCAGTACCGGCCGGCGGTGCCGGAGTCGGTGGACCGGGCGGTGCGGAAGGCGCTGGCGCGGGTGCCGGCGGATCGGTTCGCGTCGGCGGGCGAGCTGGCGCGGGCGCTCGCGCCGACGGTCACCGACACGACGTCGCGGCGCGCCGACGCCCGCGACCGTCGTCACGTCCGCCACCGTGACGCGCCCCCGCCGCCACCGCTCGGTCGTGCTCCTCGGACTCGGATTCCTCCTCGGCCTCGGCGTGCTGTTCGGCTGGCTCCGGCGCCACGGCGAGGCGCCGGCCGGCGGCGGCGGCGACGTCAAGCGCCTGGCCGTGCTCCCCTTCGACAACCTCGGCGCGCGCGGACGACGAGTACTTCGCCGACGGCGTCACCGACGAGATCCGGGGCAAGCTGGCGTCGATCCCGGGCCTCCAGGTCACCGCCAGCCGGAGCGCCGCCGAGTACAAGAAGAGCGGCAAGGACCTGGCGACGATCGCGCGGGAGCTGGGCGTGGACTATCTCCTGGTGGGCAAGGTCCGCTGGGAGAAGGGCGACGCGGGACGGAGCCGGGTACGGGTGAGTCCCGAGCTGATCCAGATGTCCACCGGCTCCACCAAGTGGGAGCAGCCGTTCGAGGCCAACCTGACGGACGTGTTCCAGGTGCAGGCGGACGTGGCGGGGCGGGTGGCGCAGGCACTCGACGTGGCGCTCGGGGCCGGAGCGAAACAGGCGCTAGGGGAGCGGCCGACGCAGAACCTGGCGGCGTACGACGCCTATCTCAAGGGCGAGGAGGTGTCGCGGAGTCTCAACGTCGGCGACCCGCCGACCCTGCGGCGGGCGATGGTGTACTACGAGCAGGCGGTCGCGCTCGACTCGAATTTCATCGCCGCCTGGGCCGAGCGGGCCCGGGCCTACGCGGTGCTGTACGCCAACGGCGTTCCCGAGCCGGCCATCGCGAAGACGGCGCTCGAGTCGGCCGAGCGGGCGCGGGCGCTCGGGCCCGAGCCGTCCCGAAGGCTATCTCGCGCTCGCCGAGTATCACCGCAACGTCACGGCCGACGGCACCCGCGCGCTCGAGCAGGCGCAGCTCGGGCCTCAAGATCGCGCCGACCGACGTGAACCTCCTCGTCGTCGCCGCCCTGGCGCAGCAGCAACTCGGCCGCTGGGACGCGGCCAGCGAGCTGCTGGCCAAGGCGCAGGCCGTGGATCCGCGCTCCGTCGTCACCGGCTGGCGGCTCGCGCGGAGCCTGCTCTTCCGCCGGCGCTACGATGAGGCGGTCGCCGCCTGCGACGCGGGCGCTCCAGATCGATCCGACGCATCTCGGCCTGCTGGAGAACGCGCGCCATGATCTTCGCCGCCCGCGGCGACCTGGCGGGCGCCCGCGCGGCGGCACAGCGCGCGCCCCGCCCACGTGGAGCCGGCCGCTTTCGTGGCGTACGTGGCCAGCTACTACGACCTGTTCTGGCTGCTCGACGACGAGCCAGCGCGCGCTGCTCTACCAGCTCAAGCCGGCGGACTTCGACGACGACCGCGGGAGCTGGGGCCTGGCGCTCGCCGGCGCGTACGCGCTGCAGGGCGAAGGGGCCCGGGCCCGGGCCTACGCCGACTCCGCACGGGCGGCGCTCGAGGACCAGATCCGGGCCACCCCCGACAATGCCCAGCTCCACGCGCTGCTGGGCGTCGCGCTGGCCTACGTCGGGCGCAAGGACGACGCGATCCGCGAGGGCCGCCGGGGCGTGGAGCTGCGGTCCGATCTCCCGGAACGCGTTCACCGGGCCTTACCTGGTGCACCAGCTCGCCCGGATCTACATCCTGGTGGGCGAGCCGGAGCAGGCGATCGAACAGCTCGAGATGCTGCTCAAGATTCCGTACTACCTCTCGCCGGGCTGGCTCCGGATCGATCCGGCGTTCGATCCGCTGCGGAAGAACCCGCGGTTCCAGAAGCTGGCGGAGGCCACGCAGTGACCGGCGCGGCCGGCGATCGCCTGGCCGAGCTCCGGGCGGCGCTGGGCGACCGGTACGCGTTCGAGCGCGAGCTCGGCC
Organism: uncultured Gemmatimonadales bacterium; assembly: GCA_963833905.1. Classification (GTDB taxonomy): domain Bacteria; phylum Gemmatimonadota; class Gemmatimonadetes; order Gemmatimonadales; family GWC2-71-9; genus CAVVWJ01. Next base: position 56,607 of record CAWHZQ010000004.1, read on the forward strand.
GCGGCGGGATGGCCACGGTGTATCTCGCGCACGACCTCAAGCACGACCGGCCGATCGCGCTCAAGGTGCTGCACCCCGAGCTCGCCGCCACGCTCGGTCCTGAGCGGTTCCAGCGCGAGATCCGGATGGCCGCGCGGCTCCAGCACCCGCACATCCTCTCGGTCCACGACTCTGGCGACGTACCCGGCGACGCCAACCGGGCGGCGATCCTCTGGTTCGCGATGCCGTTCATCGAAGGGGAGTCGCTGCGCGACCGGCTGGCCCGCGAGACCCAGCTCCCGCTCGAGGACGCGATCCAGATCGCGCGCGAGGTGGCCGACGCCCTGGAGTACGCGCACCAGCACGGCGTGATCCACCGGGACATCAAGCCGGAGAACATCCTGCTCAGCACCGGCCATGCCCTGGTGGCCGACTTCGGGATCGCCCGCGCGCTGTCGGAGAGCAGCGACAGCAAGCTGACCCAGACGGGCACCACGGTCGGCACACCGGCCTACATGAGCCCCGAGCAGGCGGCGGGGGACCGCGCGCTCGACGCCCGGTCCGACGTGTACTCGCTGGGCTGCGTGGTGTGGGAGATGATCGCCGGCGAGCCGCCGTTCACGGGGCCGACGGCGCAGGCCGTGCTCATGCGCCGGCTCACCGAGACGCCGCGCCCGCTCCGCGACGTGCGGGAGACCGTGCCCGAGGGGATCGAGCGCGCCGTGGCGAAGGCGCTGGCGAAGTCGCCCGCGGATCGGTTCGCGAGCGCGGGAGAGTTCGGCAAGGCGCTGCGCGAGGGAGTTCGCGGCGTGCCAGCCACGGAGCCGACGCGCGCTGTCACGCCGTCCGCCGTGCCCGAGGGCGCGCCTGCGAGCAGCCGGCCGGCTCACCGCTCCGCGCACCGCTTCCGGGTCACCGCCGCGCTCGCCGTCGGCTTCCTGCTGGGGCTGGGCGTGCTGTTCGGCTGGCTCCGCTCGCGTGGAAGCGGCGACGACTCCGCTGCCGGCGGGACCAGGCGTCTGGCCGTGCTGCCGTTCGAGAACCTCGGCCGCCACGAGGACGACTATTTCGCCGACGGGGTGACCGACGAGATCCGCGGCAAGCTGGCCGGCCTTCCGGGACTCGATGTGACGGCCCGGAGCAGCTCCAGCCAGTACAAGCGAACCGAGAAGTCGCCGGCCGAGATCGGGCGGGAGCTCGGGGTGGACTATCTCCTCACCGGCACGGTGCGATGGGAGAAGGGCGCGGGCGGGAGTCGGGTGCGGGTGAGTCCGGAGCTGATCCGCGTGGCCACGGGCTCGAGCCGCTGGCAGCAGCCGTTCGACGCGGCGCTGTCGGACGTATTCCAGGTGCAGGCGGACATCGCCGGCCGGGTGGCGGAGGCGCTCAACCTCGCGCTCGAGGCACCGAAGCAGGAGCAGCTCGCCGAGCGGCCTACCACCAGCCTGGCAGCCTACGATGCCTTCCTCAAGGGTGAGGAGGCCGCGCAGGGGATCTGGGGCATCAGCCCCGGCGAGCTGCGTAACGCCGCGGAGCACTTCGAGAAGGCGGTGGCACTCGACTCCAGCTTTGCGCTCGCCTGGGCCCAGCTCTCCCGGGTGCTCTCGTACGCCTATTACATCGGCACGCCCACCCCGGCCGATGCGGGGCGGGCCGGCTTCGCCGCCGACCGCGCCGTGGCGCTCGCGCCCTCCCGACCGGCCGGCCGGCTCGCCCGGGGCGACTACCAGCGCAACATCGCCAACGACAACGCGAGCGGCATTGACGGAGTACACCGAGGGTCTGCAGGCCGCGCCGAACGACCCCGACCTCCTGACCGGCTCGGCGCTGGCCGCGCAGAGCCTGGGCCGGTGGGAGGAGTCGGTGGCCCAGCTCAAGCGCACGTTGGCGCTCGATCCGCGGTCGGTCACGACGGCCCGCCGGCTCTCCTTCACCCTCCTGTGGATGCGCCGGTATCCCGAGGCACTGGCGGCGAGCGACCAGGCACTCGGCCTCGGTCCCTCCAACCTGCAGGCTCGATCCACCAGGGCCATGATCTACCTGGCCCAGGGCGATCTGGAGAAGGCGCGTCAGGTCATTCGGCAGACGCCCCCGGAGATCGAGCCGACGGATCTGGTGGGATACATCGCGAGCTACTGGGATCTGTACTGGCTGCTCGACGACGCTCAGCAGCGGCTGCTCCTCCGGCTCCGGCCGAGCGCCTTCGACGACGACCGGGGTAACTGGGGTGAGGTGATGGCGGAGACCTACGCCCTGCGCGGCGACTTCGCCTCGAGCCGGGCCTATGCCGACTCGGCCCGGGTCGCGTTCGAGGCACAGCTCCAGGCGAGCCCGATGGATGCGCAGCGCAGCGTGCTGCTCGGCGTCACGCTCGCCTATCTCGGCCGGAAAGCGGAGGCTGAGAAGATGGGCGAGAAGGGCGTCGCCATGCTCCCCATCGGCAAGGATGCCTACGGCGGCGCGTACATCCAGCATCAGCTCGTCCGGATCTACATTCTCACCGGCGCGCACGACAAGGCGCTCGACCGGCTCGAGGAGCTGCGGCGGATCCCGTATTATCTCTCGCCCGGGTGGCTCCGGATCGATCCGGCGTTCGACCCGCTGCGGAAGAACCCGCGGTTTCAGAAGCTGGCGGAGGGAACATGATGAGGAATGTTTTTGCGGCAGGCGTCCTCATGCTCTGCGCCGCCCCCACCGCCCGCGCGGTGGCGCAAGCGGACGTGCCGCCGGTCATCGAGAAGTTCAAGGCCAAGGACCCCGGCATGGCCAAGATCTTCGCCGACGCAGTGGGCTACGTCGTCTTCCCCACCGTCGGCAAGGGCGGCATCGGCCTCGGCGGTGCGCGCGGCAAGGGCTGGGTGTACGAGGGCGGCAAGCTGATCGGCAAATCGACGCTCACCCAGGTGAGCTTCGGGTTCCAGTTCGGCGGCCAGGCGTACAGCGAGATCGTATTCTTCCAGACGAACCAGGCGCTGGAGAACTTCAAGCTCGGCCATCTCAAGTTCGACGCGCAGGCATCTGCCGTCGCGCTCACCGCCCGCGCCTCCGCCGATCTGGCCTACCGGAACGGCGTCGCCATCGTCACGATGGCGAAAGGCGGCTTGATGTACGAAGCGTCGGTGGGCGGGCAGAAGTTCTCGTTCAAGCCGGTCGGGAAAGACTAGTGGCCGACGTCCGGTCCGCGCTCCAGACCGCGCTGGGCGAGCGCTACACGCTCGAGCGCGAGCTCGGCCGCGGCGGCATGGCAACCGTCTACCTGGCGCAGGACCTGAAGCACGACCGTCCTGTCGCCCTCAAGGTGCTCCACCCGGAGCTCGCCGCCTCGCTCGGCCCAGAGCGGTTCCTGCGCGAGATCAAGCTGGCCGCCCGCCTGCAGCACCCGCATATCATGACCGTGCTCGATTCGGGGGAGTCCGCCGGGCACCTCTGGTTCACCATGCCGTACATCGAAGGCGAGTCGCTGCGCGACCGGCTGAGGCGCGAGCGGCAGCTCCCGATCGCCGATGCCGTCCGCCTCACCCGGGAGGCGGCGCTGGCGCTCGACTTCGCACACCGGCAGGGCGTGGTGCACCGGGACATCAAGCCGGAGAACATCCTGCTGGTGGACGGGCAGGCGCTGGTGGCGGACTTCGGGATCGCGCGCGCGCTCGACCGCGGGAACGACCCGCAGCTCACGGAGACCGGGGTGTCGATCGGGACGCCGGCCTACATGAGCCCAGAGCAGTCGGTCGGTGACAAGAGCCTCGATGCCAGGACCGACATCTACAGTCTGGGCACGGTCCTGTACGAGATGCTCGCGGGGGAGACGCCGTTCTCGGCGCCGACCGCGCAGGCGATGATCGCGCGGCGCATCACCGAGACGCCACGGCCGCTGCAGCTGGTCCGCGAGACGGTGCCGGACGCGGTGGCGCAGGCGGTGTCGCGCGCGCTGGCCAAGGCGCCGGCGGACCGGTTCGCGACGGCAGCGGAGTTCGCACGGGCGCTGGACCCGGCGACGCCTGCCGCGCCGGTGCGCGCGGCGGCGGCTGAGGATCGGCCCCGGGCGCCTGCGGCGACGACCACCGTTGCCACTGCTCCATCCCGCCCGGCGCTCCTGCGCCGCCCCCTCGCGCTCGCGCTCAGCCTGGGCTTCCTGCTCGGCCTCGGCGTGCTGTTCGGGTGGATCCGCTCGCGCGGTGTCGCCGAGCCGGCCGGTCCGGGCACCGCCAAGCTGCTGGCTGTCCTCCCGTTCGAGAACCTGGGCGACGCGAGCGACGAGTACTTCGCCGACGGCATCACCGACGAGGTGCGCGGCAAGCTGGCGACGCTGCCCGGGCTGCAGGTGATCGCGGGCAGCAGCGCCGGGCAGTACAAGCGCTCGACCAAGACGCCGCAGCAGATCGCGCAGGAGCTGGGCGTCCAATACCTCCTGATCGGCAAGATTCGCTGGGAGAAGGGCGGCGGCGGCCAGAGTCGGGTGCGGGTGAGTCCGGAGCTGGTGCAGGTCGCGGGCGGCGCGCCGCCCACCACCAAGTGGCAGCAGCCGTTCGACGCTTCGCTGACGGACGTCTTCCAGGTGCAGGCCGACATCGCGGGGCGGGTGGCGCGGGCGCTGGACGTGGCGCTCGGCGCCAGTGTGCAGCAACAATTGGCGGAGAAGCCGACGCAGAACCTCGCGTCCTACGACGCCTATCTGAAGGGGGTCGAGGCCTACAGCCTGGGCACCAACCCGGCCTCGCTACGCCAGTCGCTGGGGTATTTCGAGCAGTCGGTGGCCCTCGACACCACGTTCGCCGTGGCGTGGGCGCGTCTCTCGCAGGCGGGCTCGCTCCTGAACGGCGTGGCCACGCCGTCGCCGGCGGTGGCCGCCCGGTCCCGCGTGGCCGCTGAGCGGGCGCTAACGCTGGCGCCCGACCGTCCGGAGGGCCACGTCGCGCTGGGCGACTATTACCGCCGGATCGACCGCGACCACGCTCGCGCGCTCGAGGAGTATGCCGGGGGACAGAGGCTGGCGCCCGTCGAGCGCAGACCTGCTCCGCGGCACCAGCCTCGCCGAGCAGGCTCTCGGTCGCTGGGACTCGTCGTTCGTGCATCTGCAGCAGGCGCAGACGCTCGATCCGCGCTCGGCCACGATAGCCAGCCTGATGGCGACCACCCTCATCTACCTGCGACGGTATCCCGAGGCGCGGGAGGCGGCGGACCGGGCGCTGGCGCTCGGTGCCGGGGAGCGTGCAGAACTTCGAATGGAAGTTGGCCTCGTATCTGGGTGAGGGAGACCTGGCCGGCGCGAGGGCGCAGATTCGAAGCGCGCCCAAGCCGATCGAGCCTGCCGCATTAGTGGCCTACCTCGCGACCTACTACGACCTCTTCTGGGTGCTCGACGCCGACCAGCAGGCCCTGCTGCTCCGGCTGGGCCCCGACCAGTTCGACGACGACCGCGGCTCGTGGGGGCTGGCGCTGGTCGGGCACCTACGCCCTGCGCGGCGACCGTGCCCGCACGCACGCGCTACGCCGATTCCGCCCGCATGGCATTCGAGGGCCAGGTACGCGATGCTCCTACGGATCCCGGGATTCACGCCTATCTGGGTACCGCCCTGGCGTACCTCGGGCGGAAGTCGGAGGCCATCGCGCGAGGCCAGCCGGGCCGTGCGCCTTGGTGCCGCTCCAGCAAGGATGCCGTCACCGGCGCGTACATGCAGCATCAGCTGGCGCGGACCTACATCCTCGTCGGCGAGCCGGAGAAGGCGATCGACGCAGCTCGAGCCGCTGCTCAAGGTTCCGTACTACCTCTCGCCCGCGTGGCTCAGGATCGACCCCACATTCGATCCGCTCCGCTAGCAACCCCCGTTTCCAGCGGCTCGTCGCCGCGACGCCATGAAGCCCGAGCTCCGCGCGCAGGTCCAGGAGTCCCTCGCCTCGCGCTACACGCTCGACCGCGACCTCGGCCGCGGCGGCATGGCGAGCGTGGTGCTGGCGCGGGACGTCGTTCACGGGCACGCGGTCGCGCTCAAGGTGCTGCACCCCGAGCTGGCGTCCACCGTCGGGGCCGACCGGTTCAAGCGCGAGATCCGGGTCGCCGCCAGTCTCCAGCACCCGAACATCCTCGGCATCATCGACGCGGGCCAGACCGAGCAGGGCCACCTCTGGTTCACGATGCCGTTCGTCGAGGGCGAGAACGTCTACGAGCGGCTCCAGCGCGAGCAGCAGTTCGCGCCGGCCGAGGCGCTCCGGATCGCCACGGCGGTGGCTGGCGCGCTGGCGTACGCGCACAAGCACGGCGTGGTGCACCGGGACATGAAGCCGGACAACATCCTGCTCTCGGGCGACGAGGTCCTGGTGGCCGACTTCGGCGTGGCCCGGGCGGTGAGCGAGGTGGCCGAGAAGCTCACCGCCACCGGCATGATCGTGGGCACGCCGACCTACATGAGCCCCGAGCAGGCCAGCGGCGACAAGGCCATCGACGGCCGCTCCGACATCTTCGGGCTCGGCTGCGTGCTGTACGAGATGCTGGCCGGCGAGCCGCCGTTCAAGGGCCCGAACCCGCAGGCGACGCTGATGCGCCGGTTCATGGGGCCGCCGCGGCCGCTCCGGCCGATGGTGCAGATCCCGGAATACGTCGAGGCGGCCATCGTCCGGGCGCTCGCGAAGGATCCGGCCGAGCGATTCGCCACGGCGGACGAGTTCGCCGACGCGCTGGCCGGGCGGGCGACGCCGCGCACCGCCGCCGAAGCCGGCGGAGGCAGTGCCGAGCAGCGGCTGGCGGGCCGGCCGCCGCGGGCAAGAAGGGGTGCGTCGGCGTGCTGGTGCTGGTGGCAGGGATCGGCGGGCTCGCGGCCGGGGCGCTGTCACTTGCTCCTGAGCTCAGGCAGGCTTCCTTCCGCTCGGCTGCTTCTCTACCTTGCCGTACCGCTCACCCTAGCCCGTGACCCGTCTATGGCCTCCGCGCGCCAGAAGTTCGTCCTCCGCCTGCACCTGATGGGCCTCGGCGTCGTGCTGGTGCTCGGCGTGGTGGTGGCCGTGCTGCTCGGGCGCGCACGGCGGCCCCCGACGCGGACGGACCCGACGCTCGAAGGGACGCTGATCTTCCTCCTCGTCGCGCTGGTCGTCGAGCAGATCGTCGCCCGGTTCCTGCTCGAGAACGTCCTCAAGCCCACCGGCCGCGCCACCAACCTCGCCACCCGCATCGCGCTGGGCGACCTCAGCCTGGACACGGGCGCCGACGGCAAGGCGGGCAAGGACGCGCTCACGACGTCGCTCGCCACGATGCTCGACAAGCTGCGCGAGCTGGTCGGGACCATTCGCCAGCACGCGCACGAGGCGGCCGCGATGTCGCAGGAGATCGCCGCGTCGACCGAACAGATGACAGCGTCCACGCAGGAGGTGGCGAGCACCACCGGCGACCTGACCGAGCGCGCCAACCAGCAGGCCGTGGTGGTGCGGGCGGCGGCGGAGGACGCGAGCAAGATCCTCGACATCGCCCAGGAGCTGGCGGCGGGCGCCACCCAGGCGGCCGAGCGGAACGGGGCGCTCGCGCGGCTGGCGCGGTCGCACCGCGAGCGGCTGGACGTGAGCACGTCCGAGCTCGCCCGGCTGGCCGAAGAGGTCGAGCAGGCGGCGGTCGAGGCCGAGGCGCTCGCGGCGGCCTCGGAGGAGATCGAGAAGTTCGTCGCCCAGACGAAGGCGATCGCCAAGCAGACGCACATGCTGGCGCTCAACGCCTCGATCGAGGCCGCGCGCGCGGGCGAGGAGGGCAAGGGATTCAGCGTCGTCGCCGAGGAAGTGCGAAAGCTCGCCGGCCAGGCGGCGCGGGCCGCCGGGACGACCAGCGAGACGGTGCAGGTCGTGGTCGCGCGCGTCCGCACGGCGCGCGAGCGGCTGCTCCGGCTGGGCAAGGGCGGCCTCGCGGCCAAGGACGCGGCGCACGAGGCGGCGGCCGGCCTGCTCAACGTCGCGGCCGACGCGGAGGCCAACGACGTCTGGACCCGCCGCATCTCCGACTCGGCGGGCGAGGTGCGCGGGCTGATCGAGGGCATCGCCGGCCGCATGCGGGAGGTCTCGGCGGGCACCGAGGACTACGCGGCGGCGGCGGAGGAGATCGCGGCCGCGGCGCAGCAGCTCAACGCCTCGACCGAGGAGATCTCGTCGTCGGCCACGCACCTGGCGGACGCGGCCGAGCGGCTCACGGGAGCGGTCGGCGGATTCAAGCTGTCGTGACGCTCGGAACGCGATGATCACCCTGCTCCGGAACGCCGAGCTGTACGATCCGGCGCCGTGCGGACGGCGGCACCTGGTCGTGGGCGGCGAGCAGGTGCTGTGGATCGGCCGCGACGTGCCGGCGCTCGACCATGCGCTCGACGTCCAGGAGCTCGACCTCGGCGGCCGGCGGGTGATTCCGGGGCTGATCGACGGCCACGTGCACCTGACGGGCGGCGGCGGCGAGGCCGGCCCCGAGACGCGGGTGCCGCCGGTGGCGCTGAGCCGGCTCACGCTCGGCGGCGTCACGACGGCGATCGGCGTGCTCGGCACCGACGACACGGTGCGGACCACGGGCGAGCTGGTGACGGTGGCGCGCGGGCTCATCGCGCAGGGGCTGAGCGCCTGGTGCTACACCGGCGGCTATCACGTCCCGCCGACCACGGCCACCGGCAGCGTCCGGGGGGACATCGCGCTGATCGACCTCGTGCTCGGCGTCGGCGAGCTGGCGATCAGCGACCACCGCTCCAGCCATCCGACGCTCGACGAGCTGCTCCGCATCGCGGGCGACGCGCACGTGGGCGGGCTGATGAGCGGCAAGGCGGGCATCGTGCACCTGCACGTGGGCGACGGGCCGCGGGGCCTCGAGCCGGTCCGCGAGGCGCTCGAGCGGAGCGAGCTGCCGGCCGCGGTGTTCAACCCCACGCACGTGAACCGCCGGCGGGCGCTGTTCGACGAGGCGCTCGCGCTCACGGAGCGGGGGTGCAGCATCGACATCACCGCGTTTCCGGTCGCGGAGGGCGAGGACGCGTGGAGCGCGGAGGACGCGCTGGTGCGCTACCTCGACGCCGGGCGCGGATCCGTCGCGGGTGACGGTGAGCTCGGACGGGGGCGGGTGTCTGCCGGTGTTCGACGGGGAAGGACGCGTCGCGTCGTTCGACGTGGGGAGCCCGTCGGCGTGCGGCGAGACGCTGCGGGTGTTGCTCGGCCGCGGCCAGGCGCTCGAGCGGGTGCTGCCGGCGTTCACCGCGAATCCGGCGCGGGTGCTGCAGCTCCATCGGAAGGGGCATCTGCGGCCGGGGGCGGATGCGGACCTGGTGGTGCTGGACGCGGCGGGGGCGGTGGCGGAGGTGATGGCGCGGGGGCGGTGGTCGTGCGGGAGGGGCAGGCGGTGGTGCGGGGGGTGTTCGAGGAGGCCTGAGCACCGCCCCTGCCGGACCCCCCGCCGCGGTGTATCTTAGGCGGCGCGGAGGACTTGGAGGCCGGCGGCGGGCGCCGCCGGCCATACTCTTGGCGGGAGGGCGCGGGTGGCGGCTGGCCATGGGTTCATCATCCCGGTGGGTGGAGCGGAAGAGAAGATCGGCGACGTCACGATCCTCAGGCGGTTCGCCTCGCTGTGCGCCGGCGGCCGAATCGCCATCATTCCCACCGCCTCGGAGCTGAGCGATACCGGCGGCCGTTACGAGGCGCTGTTCCGCGAGCTCGGCGCCGCCCAGGCCCGCTTCCTCCCCATCCACGAGCGCGAGGACGCCGAGCGGCAGGAGCTGCTCGACATCCTGGACGAGTCCGACGGGGTCTTCCTCACGGGGGGAAACCAGCTCCGCCTCAGCACCATGATCGGCGGCACCTCGATGGCGAAGGCGCTCCGGCGGCGGAACTCGGAAGGGGTCCACATCGCGGGGACGTCCGCCGGCGCCGCGTTCCTGTGCGAGCACATGATCGCGTTCGGCAGGGAAGGCGCGTCGCCGCGGGCGCGGATCGTCACGCTGGCGCCGGGGCTCGGGCTCACCAACCGGGTGATCATCGACCAGCACTTCCGCCAGCGGGACCGGCTCGGCCGCCTGCTCACCGCGCTCAGCTACAATCCGTTCGCTGTGGGCATCGGGCTGGACGAGAACACGGCGGCGTTCATCGGGCCGGACGAGACGCTGGAGGTGGTCGGCGGCGGCGCGCTCACGATCGTGGATCCGTCGGAGCTCCAGTTCAGCTCGATGGCGCGGGTGCGGAAGAACGATCCGGTGTGCCTCATCGGGCTCAGGCTGCACATCCTGGATCACGGGGCGACGTTCAACCTCATGACGCGGGTGGCGGCGCCGGCGCCGGTGATCGCGAAGCGGGCGTAGGCAGAGATCGGTTCGCGGGTTGGATGCGGCTCTGACCACGGAAGACACGGAGGGCACGGAAGAACTCCTGACACGGAAGACAGCCGAGGTGAACAGCACACCCACATAGTCCTTGCTGTTCTGTCTTCGTGTCCTCGTTTTCCGTGTCTTCCGCGTTTCTGTAGTGAAGCCGAAGCTCAGTCTCCAGCCGATGCCGGCTGATTAAGAGGATTCGCTATGCGCATTCTGGATAGAGCCGTCTACGTCGGCCCCAGCCTGTACGCCCACTTCCCCGTCATCCGTCTCGAGGTGGACCTCGGCCCGCTCGAGGCGTGGCCGTCCGCCAAGCTCGGGCCGGCCTTCATCGACCGTCTCATCGAGGCGCTGCCGGGGCTGCACGAGCACGGCTGCTCCTACGGCGAGCCGGGCGGGTTCATCCGGCGGCTCCGCGAGGACGAGGGCACCTGGATGGGGCACATCCTCGAGCACGTCGCCATCGAGCTGCAGAACGTGGCCGGCGAGCCGGTGACCTTCGGCAAGACCCGCGGCGCCGGCGCGGAGGGGACGTACCACGTCCTCTACCAGTACGAGCAGGAGGACGTCGGCCTCGAGGCCGGCCGGCTGGGCATCACCCTGCTGCACTCGCTGCTGCCCCCCGACCTTCAGCCCGAGGGCTCCGTCCCCGGCGACTTCGACTTCGCCGCAGAGCGCGACGAGTTCATCCGGTTCGCCCAGCGGCGGGCACTCGGGCCGAGCACCATGTCGCTCGTGCGCGCGGCCGAGGACCGGCGGATCCCCTGGATCCGGCTCAACGAGCAGAGCCTGATCCAGTTCGGCCACGGCCGGTTCCAGCAGCGCATCCAGGCCACCATCACCAGCCGCACGTCGCACATCGCGGTCGAGCTGGCCTCCGACAAGGAGGAGACCAACCGCATCCTCGCCCACCTCGGCCTGCCGGTGCCGCGCCAGCGGCTGGTGCAGCGCGAGGACGACGCGGTCGCGGCGGCGGAGCGGATCGGGTACCCGGTGGTGGTGAAGCCGTTCAACGCCAACCACGGCCGCGGCATCTCGATCCACCTCACGACCGAGGAGCAGGTGCGCACGGCGTTCGAGGTGGCGCGCGAGCACAGCCGGAGCGTCATCGTCGAGAGCTTCATCACCGGCGACGACCACCGGATGCTGGTGGTGAACGGCGAGCTGGTGGCCGTGTCGAAGCGGGTGCCCGGCCACGTCATGGGCGACGGAGTGCACACCGTCGAGCAATTGATGGAGGAAGTGAACCGCGACCCACGCCGCGGCATCGGCCACGAGAAGGTGCTCACCCGGCTGGTGCTCGACCACCAGGCCGAGACGCTGCTGGCCAAGAAGGGCTACACGAAGGACACGGTGCCGGCCGAGGGCGAGCGGGTGTTCCTGCGCTCGACCGGCAACCTCTCGACCGGCGGCACCGCCACGGACGTGACCGACCTCGTGCACCCCGACAACGTCGAGATGGCGGAGCGGGCGGTGAAGGCGATCGGGCTCGACGTCGGCGGCGTGGACTTCCTCACGACCGACATCACCGAATCGTACAAGGACATCGGCGGCGCCATCTGCGAGATCAACGCCGCGCCCGGCTACCGGATGCACATGGCGCCGAGCGAGGGCCGCCCGCGCGACGTGGCCGGCCCGACGCTCGACATGCTGTTCCCGCCGGGAAGCCCGAGCCGGATTCCGATCGCCGCGGTGACCGGCACCAACGGCAAGACCACCACCGCGCGCATGCTGGCGCACATCCAGAAGCTGGCCGGCCACCACGTCGGCCTCACGAGCACCGACGGCGTGTACATCGACGGCCAGCGCACGGTGTCGGGCGACATGACGGGCCCCGTCGCCACCCGCATGGTGCTGAGCGACCCGAACGTGGACGTAGCGGTGCTCGAGATCGCACGCGGCGGCCTGCTGCGAGCCGGCATGGGCGTCCGCCACTGCGACGTCGGCGCCGTGCTCAACGTGAAGGCCGACCACCTGGGCCTTCGCGGCGTCGGCACGCTCGAGGACCTGGCCAAGGTGAAGCGCATCGTGGTCGAGGTGGCGCGTGACACGGCCATCCTCAACGCCGACGACGCGCTCTGCCTCAAGATGGCCGACTACACCTCGGCGAAGCACCTGTGCTACGTGACGATGGACCCCACGCACGCGCTGGTGGGCGAGCACATCCGTGCCGGCGGCCGCGGCGTGGTCCTCGAGTCGGGGATCAAGGGGCAGATGATCACGATCTACGATCACGGCGTCCCACATCCCGCTGCTCTGGACCCATCTCATTCCGGCCACGCTCGAGGGCCGGGCACTGCACAACGTGCAGAACGCGATGTTCGCCGCCGCGATGGCGTTCAGCATGGGCCTCAAGCTCGAGGACATCCGTCACGGGCTCCGCACCTTCGACACGACGTTCTTCCAGGCGCCGGGCCGGATGAACATCTACGACGAGCATCCGTTCAAGGTGATCCTCGACTACGGCCACAACCCGGCCGCGGTCGAGGCGATGTGCCAACTGGTGGAGCGCCTGGAGGTCACCGGCCGCCGGATCGTCGTGCTCGCGGCACCGGGCGACCGGCGCGACGAGGACATCACCGACATCGGCCGGATCGCGGCGGGATATTTCGAGCGCTACATCCTGCGACGGGACGATCACCTCCGCGGGCGGCAACCGGACGAGGTGCCGCACCTGCTCCGCGACGCGCTGCTCGCCGGCGGCGTGCCGGCCGAGCAGATCCTGGTGATCTCCGACGAACAGACTGCCACCGACACCGCGCTTCGCGAAGCGCAGCCGGGCGACCTGCTGCTGATCTTCGCCGACGCGATCACCCGGAGCTGGAAGCAGGTCATCCAGTTCCGTCCCGAGGCGCCGGCGCGACTGGCCGAACGGCCCCGGCCATCCCGCCCCGAGCCTGCCGCTTCCGCGCCCGCGCTCATGATGGACGACGGCCGCCGCGAGTTCGTGCGCGACGTGCGCGGCGTCTGGCTGCCGCGCGAGGAGACCGCGGACTGAGAGTGCTCTTCACCACGAAGGCACGAAGGGCACGAAGGTACACGAAGAACAGCACAAGCTGTTTGTGGGGTGGCCGGGCTTCGTGGTCCTTCGTGTCCTTCGTGCCTTCGTGGTGAAGAGCCAGCGGAGTTTGAAATGATCGTCGCCGACTCGCGCCGGCTCACCGGACCGTCCCTGCTGCTCGACCGGCCTGGCGCCATCCTCGACGTCCGGCTGGAGGCGAGGCGCGCGCGAGCGGGCGATCGCCGCCTGGCGCGCCGCCGCGCGCCGCCTGCTCGACGCCGTGCAATGGTCCGCGGAGACGCTCGCCGTCCGGCCGTTCGCCGGCGGCGCCAGCCTCGCACTGACAGCCCCGATCGACACCCTCAACGCCGCGACCGAGCTGAACGAGGCGGCGTGGGAGATGGCCACCGCCGAGCTCGCGGGCCGCGCGGCCTGAGCCCGTGGCCACGGTCGTCGCGCGCCTGCGCGCGGCCATCGCGGGCGAGCGGAACCCCCCGCTCGTGGCACTGCATGAGGCCGCCCGCGCGCGCGACGTCACCTTCCTCGCGGGTGAGGAGCTCGTGTCGGTCGGCTTGGGCGGCGGTGCGCTCGTCTGGCCTGCCGGCGCCCTGCCCGACCCGGCGGCCATCGACTGGAGCCGCGTGCACGACGTGCCGGTGGCGCTCGTCACCGGATCCAATGGCAAGACCACCGTGGTGCGGCTGCTGGCCGCCATCCTCGCCGGCCAGGGGCTGACCGTGGGCCACACGTCCACCGACGGCGTGAGCGTGGCCGGCGTCCGGCTGGCCGAGGGCGACTACAGCGGGCCGAGCGGCGCCCGGCTGCTGCTCCGCCGGCCCGAGGTCGAGGCGGCCGTGCTGGAGACCGCGCGCGGCGGCCTGCTGCGCCGGGGGCTCGGTGTCGATCGGGCGTCAGTGGCGGTGGTGACCAACGTGGCCGACGACCACCTGGGCGAGTTCGGCGTCGACTCGCTCGACCAGCTCGCCGACGTCAAGCTGCTGCCGGCCCGCGCCGTCCGCCCAGGGGGCGCGGTGGTGCTCAACGCGGACGATCCCCTGCTCCGCGAGCGCGCCGGGTCGGTGGGCGTTCCGGTGGTCTGGTTCGCGCTCGCGCCTCGGCGCCCGGACTGGCGCGGCACCTGGCCGCGGGTGGCCGGGCGGCGGTGTGCGACGGTGACCGGCTCGAGCTGGCCGACGGGGCGACGCGGACGCCGCTGGCGCGGGTCGACGAGATGCCGATCACGGTGGGCGGGGCGGCGCGCCACAACGTGGCGAACGCGCTCGCGGCGGCGGCCGCGGCGTGGGTCCTGGGAGTTCCGCCGGACGTCATCGGGCGCGAGCTCCGCCGCTTCGGCCGCGCGGCCAGCGACAACGAGGGCCGGGCCAACATGGTCGAGCTGGGCGGTGTACAGCTCGTCATCGATTATGCCCACAATCCGCATGGGTTGGCCGCGCTGGGGGAGCTCATGGCCGCGCTGCCGGCCCGGCGCCGGCTCGTGCTCATCGGCCAGGCGGGCGACCGCCCGGACGGAGCGATCCGGGCGCTCGCGCGCGCCGCATTCGGCCTCCGGCCCGACCGGGTGGTGCTGAAGGAGATGGAGCGCTACCTGCGGGGGCGCCGGCCGGGGGAGATCCTGGATCTCATGGCCGACGAGCTCATCGGGCTCGGCATGGCGCCGGAGGCGGTGAGCCGTCCGGGCGGGGAGGTGGCGGCGGTACGGGACGCGCTCGCGTGGGCCAGGCCGGGAGACGTGCTGCTCCTGACCGTGCACCAGGACCGGCCGGCGGTGATGGCGCTGCTGGAGCGGCTTCGGGCGGAGGGGTGGCGGGCGGGGGAGGCGGTGCCGGGGGCGTCGCGGCGGACCCAGGGGCGTCGTCAGCCGAGCGAGCTCCACTCAAGCGACGCTCCGCGGCTAGATTGCACCCAGCTCCTCATCGCCCAAGGACTCGCAGGGTTGCCCAAGCCGACGGACCCCCTTTCCCCCCAACGCCCCTGGATCTCCCTAGGCCTCAGCGCCGCGCTGCACGCGGCGATTCTGACCCTGGCGGTCTACCTCACGCGCGAGCCCGTCCAGCCGCCGGCGGCGGATCACTCGCCACAGGCGGCGGAAGCCGCGCGCGAGGTGCAGATGGTCTACCTGCCCCCGCCACCGGCCGTGAAGCCCCCACCACCGGCGCCCACGCCGCCACCGCCGACCGCCACCGCCCACGCCGCCCCCGCAGCAGCAGCCACCGCCGCAGCGATCGGCCCCGCCGCCGGCGAAAGAGCAGCGCACGCCCGAGCCCGACGCCAACGCGCCGCCGGAGGCCACCCGCGCGGAGGGACGGGAGCCGGACAACGACGACCCGGCCGGCGGCGAGCGCACCGGCGCGAACGATCCCAAGGAGGGCTCACCCGCGCCGGCCACCGACGCCGCCGCCACGATGGAGTCCGAGGCGCGCCGCATCTTCGGCCGCCCGCGGCTCGGCACGCAGCCGGGCGCGGGCCCGCGAGCGTCGCGACCGATGGAAGTCGTACCTGCCCGATCGGCCGGAGCGATGCGTTCCGAAGCCGGCCCCTCCGCGCGACTCGGCGGCCGCGCCGCAGTACGGGGTGGTGACGGGCAAGATCTTCCGGCAGGACAACGGTCTCCCGCTCGCGGGAGCGCACCTCCAGATGCTCGGCACGCCATTCGTGAGCTTCACCAGCGACGAGGGCGAGTACCGCTTCCGCTTCGACCTGTCGCTGGTGGACAACTGTCGCACGCAGTACGTGCGGGTGACGGCGCCAGGCTACGAGTCGCGGCTGCTGGTGCTGATGGTGGGGCCGAACGTGCGGAGTGATGATGTGTTGTTGAAGAAGAGGTAGGCGGGCGGGCGGTCAGGCGGTCAGGCGGTCAGGCGGTCAGGCGGTCAGGCGGTCAGGCGGTCAGGCGGTCAGGCGGTCAGGACGAGGGTACGAGCAGGGCCGCCGCAGCAAGTACTAACGCGGCCGTCGCGGCGATCCAGAGGATGCGCATCCGGGTCTGGGCGGCGGTGGCGGCGGATTCGGTGGCCGCGGCGAGTGCCGCGGTCTGGCGATCATCGAGCTTCTGTAGCGCGCCGGTCTGTTTGCGCTCGAGGCCGTCGATGCGCTCGACGATCAGGGCGAGCTCCGCGCGGAGCGCTTCCTGGGCCTCCGACATCTCCTCGAGGAACCCCGCGGGCGGGGCGGCGCCGTTCTCCTCGAACAGCGATTGCGCCATGACGGACGTCCCCGCGACGACCTCCTCCATCCCCTGGACGAAGTGGCGCTGGTGGATCTGCTTGGCCGCGTCGGGGCCGGGCTCGGTCGTGGCGATCTGCGCCGCCTTGAGCACGGCGTTCTTGATGTCGCCCCCGCTCCGCGCGTAGCGCTCGGCGAGCACGTGAAAATCGACGTCGTCGGCGAGGGGCGTCTTCTCCGGATGGAGCTGGACGTGCCAGATCCGCTCCCGCTCCGCCGCGTTGGGCATCTCGAACAGGATATGGGTGCGGATCCGGCGCTCGAAGGCCGGATCCATGTTGGCGGCGAGATTGGTCGCGAAGATGACGATGCCGGGGAAGGTCTCGAGCTCGTGCAGGAGCACGTTGACCACCGAGTTGGCCTCGCGATCGACGGCCGCCTGCATCGAGGCGAACCGCCGCCCCGCGATGGTGTCGGACTCGTCGAAGAAGAGCACGGCGTCCTGCCGCTCGGCGGCGCGGAACACCGAGGCCACGTGCTTGGCGGTCTGTCCCACCCACCGCGATTCCAGCTCCGAGTACCGGACCACGAGCAGCTTCCGATGGAGCGTGTAGGCCAGCGCCTCGGCGCAGATGGTCTTGCCCGTGCCGGGCGGGCCCGGCGAAGTGGAAGGCCAGCCCGAGCCCCGACGTGTGCCGCTCCGCGAGCCCCCACTGCCGGAAGATGAGGTCGTGCTTCCGCACGAGCGCCAGGGCGTGGTCCAGCGCGCGGAGCGTCCGCTCCGGCAGGACTACATCGTCGAACGAGCGCTGGGGTTCGACCGCGACGACGAGCTCGCGGGCGGTAGCGCCGAAGAAGAGATCGCGGATGGAGTCGGCCATGCCGAAAGATAGGGGACGGGGCCCGGCGCGGCGCTATTCGCGGATCTGGGGATGGCGCACCTCGCTGTCGGCGGTCCGGCCGCTGGCCACCCGGTCCCAGGCGTCGCGCACCGCGGCTTTGATCTCATCCCAGGCCGACGGCGTCCCGCTCTCTTCCTGGTAGCGCTCCCATCCCGAGCGCAGATCCGGCTCGGCGTCGTCCCAGCTCCGGCCGAGGCTGTCCCGCGCGGACTCGAAGCCGTAGCGGTAGGCCGGACGGAACCTGTCGTAGTAGTCCGGGCCCAGCGCGTAGGGGCGGCTGCTGAAGTTTTCTTCCCAGTAGTTGTCCTCGGTCTCCCAGGCCGCTTTCCAATCGATCCCGAGCTCGTCCTGGTCCGGCTCCCGCCTGTCGCGGCGGTCCTTCTCGTGGTCAGCCATGCATCCTCCCGGTGGCGACGATCGTGTCTGGCGTGCGGACGCCTCAAGCTATCGCTGTCTGGCCGCATCGGGTGACGCGAGTCACCGAATCACCTGGCGATTTCCGACGATTGTGAAATTTCCATTTCATCTCAATGCGGCCCCTTCTCGAGAGTCATGGGGCGCTATCCGCCATCGCACTCAAGGCATTATGGGACAGCATGATAGGACAAGACATCAAGCCCTCATTCTCCGCGGCAGGTTTAAGACCGCTGGCCCTTCACCACGAAGGCACGAAGAGCACTAAGGAACTCCTGGGACACGGAAGGCTCGCTGCACCGGAGCCAACAACAAGTTTTTTGGTAGGTGCTCTTCTTCGTGTCCTTCGTGCCCTTCGTGCCTTGGCTTTTCTGCAGTTAGGGCACTGATGCGAGCCCGTGGGTCCGCCTAGAATCGTTTGCGCCGGTCCGCCTTCCCCCGCGATACTCCGGGTTCCGGCGCTGCACGCGCCGATCCTGCACCCGGAGCTACCGATGCCTTCTCCGAACGCCCAGATCCCGATGACCCTCGCGCCGGCCCGCGTCCTCGCGCTTCGCGCCGTGTTCACGACGGTGGGATCGGTCGCGCCGGGCATCGCGGCCCGGTGGGCGGAGACGATCTTCTGCACGCCCCCGCGGAACGAGCCGCGGACCGGCGAGGAGGCGTTCCTCGCGTCCGGCCGTCGCTTTACGGTGCAGGGTGAAGAGGAGGATCTGGCGGCGTGGGAGTGGGGCGCGGGGCCGACCGTGGTGCTGGTGCACGGGTGGGGCAGCCGCGCCGGCCGGTTCGAGCGCGCTGACCCAGGCGCTCGGAGAGGGCGGCTTCCGTGTGGTGGCCTACGACGCGCCGGCGCACGGGCGCTCGACGGGCCGGTCATCGTCGCTGCCCGAGTTCGCGCGCGCGCTCCGTGCGGTGGGCGACGCGGTGGGCCCGGTGCATGGGCTCGTCGGGCACTCGCTCGGCGGCGCGGCGGCCACCCTGGCGCTCCGCGACGGGCTCCGAGCCGAGCGGATCGTGCTGCTCGCGGCCCCGGCCGACGTCACCCGCTTCTCGACCGCCTTCGCCGACCATCTCCGGCTTCCGGCAGGCACGCGAGCGGTCATGCGCCGGAACCTCGAGACCCGGCTCCAGATCCGCTGGGACGAGCTGCACCTGCCGACGATCGCGCGCTCGCTCACCGCCGCGGCGCTCCTGCTCCACGACCGCGACGACGAGGATGTCCCCTACGCTCAGGCCGAGGAGATCGCCGCCGCGTGGCCGGGCGCGCGGCTGATCGCCACGACCGGGCTCGGCCACCGCGGGCTGTTGCGCGACCCGGACACGGTGCGCGAGACGGTGGCGTTCCTGCGTGGGGCGGACGGCCGGTGATCGTGATGGATCGGAGGAATCTGTCGGCGCCGGGCTGGTCGCACGTGCTTGTCGACGACGAACGACGTGGCCGAGCTCGACCGCTTCCGCGAGCGGGTAGGCGCACCGCCGCAGGCGCTCCAGCTCGGGAACCGCCGCTATCCGCACCTGGATCTCAAGCTCGAGCCGCGCGAGCGGGCGCTCGCCGACCCGCAGGTCCGCGTGTTCGAGCGGACGTCCGACATGCTGCGCTATCTGAAGTCGATGCGGGCGGGGAACGTCCCGGGAGTCTGCGCGGGGCTGACTCGACGGATGGCTCACACCCGCACCAGCACCGCCCGGACCGGCGGCGGCGCCATCAGGCCGGGATGACGCTCGATCCAGCTCTTGAGCTCCTGGAGCGCGGCGCTGTCGCCTCGGGTCGGGGACGTGTCCGGCTGGTACTGCCCCTCGGAATCGGCCCCGCCGGACGTGGTGTCTTCCAGGAACGGTTCGGTCGGGAACGAGTCCACCGGCTCGGTGGCCTCGAGCGTATCGCTCGGCAGGGTGGGCGCGAGGTCGGGCATCGGTCCCGCGGCACTCCGCGGCGCGAAGTTGGCCTCTAGCGTATCGCTGGGCAGCGTCGGGCTGGGTGACAAGGTCCTCGACTGGGCGGCGAGCGTTCCCGCGGCGCCCAGCAGCAGCGCGGCGAGAAGGGGGATGCGGATGTGAGAAAGCACGGGCCCTCCTTGGTGCCGTGTTCGGCTACGAAACCTCCATCAAGTTTTCACCCGGGAGCGCGGCGGCGCTCCGCTCCAGCACGGTCCCGGCGTGTGACGGGCGACACAATCAGTCCCCTATAGAATCTTCTTCCCGAACGCCGACTGCACCAGCTCCACCGCGAACGCCGCCGAGGCGTTGCCCTGGTCGAGGATCGGGTTCACCTCGACCATCTCGAGGGACGTCATCACCCCGGAATCGTGCAGCAGCTCCATGATGAGGTGGGCCTCGCGATAGTCGAGGCCGCCCTTGACCGGCGTGCCGACGCCCGGCGCGACGGTCGGGTCGACCGCGTCCAGGTCGAAGCTCACGTGCACGTAGTCGGTGCCGTCGGTCACCCGGGCGAGCGCCTTCTTCATGACGCGGTGGATGCCATGCCGGTCGATGTCGGCCATGGTGTGGACCTGGAGGCCTGTCTCCTTGAGCCGGTGCTTCTCGCCTTCATCGAGGCTCCGGATCCCGACCAGCGCGACGTTCCCCGGTTCCACCTTCCGGAACTTCCCGCCGATGCCGGTCAGCTCCGCCGGCCCGTATCCGAGCAGCGCCGCCACCGGCATGCCGTGGATGTTGCCGGAGGGCGACGAGTCGGGCGTGTTGATGTCGCCGTGGGCGTCCACCCAGAGGAGGCCCAGCTTCTTCCCCTTCTTCCCCTGCCGCCGGCAGAAGGCGGCGATGCCCGACACGGTGCCCGCGGCGATCGAGTGGTCGCCGCCGAGCACGAGCGGGAAGTGGCCGCGGGTCATGATCCGATCGACCTTCTTGCACGCCACCGCCGACGCACGGACGATCTCGGCGAGGTAGCGCGCGTGCACGTCGCCGACCTTGAGCTCCTCCATGTTCTTGATGGCGATGTCGCCGTCGTCCACGACCGTGTGCCCCAGCTCGCGCAGGCGGTCCTCGATCCCGGCAATCCGGATGGCGGACGGTCCCATGTCCACGCCCCGCCTGCCGGAGCCGAGGTCCATGGGGACGCCGAGGACGTGGACGATCACGAGGCCAGCCTGCGCAGCCAGGGCTTCCAAGGGGAGGGTCTGGTCATCGCACGAATCTAATGGCGTCGGAGACCGAGTGCTAACGGGCGATGCATGGTATCCCGAGCGCGCGAGGGATGACGGTGGCTCACTGACCTGCCGCGGAACGACGGTGGTCACCGACGACTAGCGGTGTCGGCCGCGACCGTTAGGTTCGTTTCGCATGGTGGCTTGCCTTCTCGAGGATGAAGAGACTCCGGCCCTCCTGGTGAACGGCGGCGGCCGGAGCCGCTACGTTCTCGTCTGCGAACACGCGTCCAACCGGCTGCCGAAGTCGCTCGGGACCCTGGGGCTGCCCGAGTCGGACCTGCAGCGCCACATTGCCTGGGACATCGGTGCGGAGCAGGTGGCCCGCCTGCTCTCGCGAGCTCATGGATGCGCCGCTGGTGCTGCAGCGCTACTCGCGGCTGGCCTACGACTGCAACCGGCCACCCGACTCGGCCGACGCCATGCCGGAGATCAGCGAGACCACCCATATTCCCGGCAACCGGCACCTGTCGCCCGACGACAAGCTGATGCGCACGCGCGAGATCTACCGGCCGTTTCACGCCGCCATCGCCGATCTCCTCGACCGCCGGGCGGCGGAAGGGACGCAGTCCGTGGTGGTGTCGATCCACAGTTTCACGCCGGTCTACAAGGGCAAGCCGCGCGCCGTAGAGCTCGGCATTCTCCACGACCGGGACAGCGAGCTTGCGGACGAGCTCATCACGAGCTTTCCCACCGTCGATGCGCGCCTCAACGAGCCCTATGGCCCCGAAGACGGCGTGCTGCACACGCTCAATCTGCACGCCGCGCCGCGCGGCCTGCGGCACGCCATGATCGAGATCCGCAACGATTTCCTGCTGGACGAACCGGGACAGGTCGAGTGGGCCGAGCGGCTGTGCGCCGCGCTCGTTCACGCGGCCGCGCACTAGCCAAGGAGAGGGACGATGGCCAACGGCATGTTGTCGCTCGGCGACCTGAAGCGGGAGATCGCCGCCGGCACGATCGATACGGTCGTCGCCGCCATGGTGGACATGCAGGGCCGGCTCATCGGCAAGCGCTTCCATGCGCAGTTCTTCGCCGAGAGCGGCCACGAGGAGACCCACGGCTGCAACTATCTCCTCGGCGTCGACATCGAGATGGAGCCGGTGCCCGGCTACAAGGCGACGAGCTGGGAGAAGGGGTACGGCGACTTCGTGCTCAAGCCCGACATGGCGACGCTCAGGCGCGTGCCCTGGCTTCCCGGCACCGCGCTGGTCATCTGCGACGTGCTCGATCATCACACGCACGAGGACGTGCCGCATTCGCCGCGCGCCATGCTCAAGAAGCAGCTCAAGCGCCTCGAGGGCATGAAGCTCAAGGCCTACATGGCGTCGGAGCTCGAGTTCTTCCTGTTCGACGACAGCTACGAGATCGCCAACCAGAAGGGCTATCGCAACCTCAAGACCAGCGGGCACTACATCGAGGACTACCACATCCTCCAGACGACCAAGGACGAGAGCGTGATGCGGGCCATCCGCAACGGGCTCCACGGCGCGGGCATCCCGGTCGAAAACTCCAAGGGCGAATGGGGCCCGGGCCAGGAGGAGATCAACGTCCAGTATGCCGAGGCGCTCGAGATGGCCGACCGGCATACCGTCATCAAGAACGGGTGCAAGGAAATCGCCTACGGCCTCGGACGGGCCGTCACCTTCATGGCCAAGTGGGACTATGGCATGGCGGGCAGCTCCTGCCACGTCCACCAGTCGCTCTGGTCGGCGGACGGCGCGTCGCCGCTGTTCCTCGACAAGGCGGGCGAGCACGGCATGTCGGAGACGATGAAGCACTACCTGGCGGGCCAGCTCGAGCACGCCGGCGAGATCACCTATTTCCTGGCGCCCTACATCAATTCCTACAAGCGCTTCATGGCCGGCACCTTCGCG
Organism: uncultured Gemmatimonadales bacterium; assembly: GCA_963833905.1. Classification (GTDB taxonomy): domain Bacteria; phylum Gemmatimonadota; class Gemmatimonadetes; order Gemmatimonadales; family GWC2-71-9; genus CAVVWJ01. Next base: position 79,434 of record CAWHZQ010000004.1, read on the forward strand.
CCGACGCGAGCCATCTGGAGCTTCGACAACCGGACGGCCGGCTATCGCATCTGCGGCGCCGAGACCAAGAGCATACGGCTCGAATGCCGGGTCGGCGGCGCCGATCTCAACCCGTACCTGGCCTTCGCGGCGCTGCTCGCCGCCGGGCTCGACGGCATCGAGAAGAAGATGACGCTCGAACCCGCGTTCTCGGGCGACGCCTACGATCCCGCGAAGCAGCTCCGCGAGGTCCCCAAGACCCTGCGTGACGCGAGGGCGCTGCTCGACGGCTCGCGGTTCTTGCGGGACGTGATGGGCGACGACGTGATCGATCACTACGTGCACACGGCGGACTGGGAGCAGTTCGAATTCGACCGGCGGGTCACCGATCTGGAGCTCAAGCGGGGGTTCGAGCGGTACTGAGGAGCGGATGAGATTGTACGGACAGATCGGATCACGTTGTAGACGTATTCACCACGGAAGACACGGAAGCCACGGAACGCACAAGGAATGTTGTGGGTGCGGCGGCTTCGACCTTCGTGTCCTGTGCCTTCGTGGTGCAGTCTTCCGTGCCTTCCGTGTTTCCGTGGTGATGCCGTGGCTCAGCGTGACCGATGCAGACACGAAGCAGCACGAAGGACACAAGAATGCCCGAAAAGATCACCTGTATCTCACCGGTCGACGGCAGCGTCTACGCCAGCCGGCCGGTCGCGAGCAAGAAGACGATTGCCGCGACGTTCGCGGCGGCCCACGCGGCGCAGGAAAAGTGGAAGCGGCTGCCGCTGGCCGAGCGCGCCGCGTATTGCTCGGCGGCCGTGGACGCGATGGTCGCCATGAAGGACGAGATCGTGCCGGAGCTGGCCTGGCAGATGGGCCGGCCGGTGCGCTATGGCGCGGGCGAAGTGCGCGGGTTCGAGGAGCGCGCCCGCTACATGATCGGCATCGCCCAGCAGGCGCTCGCCGACATGTATCCCGGCCCCAAGGACGGCTTCGTGCGCTACGTCAGGCGCGACCCGGTCGGTGTGGTCTTCACGATCGCGCCGTGGAATTATCCCTATCTCACCGCCGTCAACTCGATCATCCCGGCGCTGATGGCTGGGAACACGGTGGTGCTGAAGCATGCGGCCTCGACGCTGCTGGTGGCGGAGCGGTTCCAGGAAGCGTTCGACAGGGCCAGGCTGCCGAAGGGCGTGTTCCAGCACCTCGTCCTCACCCACCCGCAGACGGCCGAGATCATTGCCGGCGGTCAGGCGAACATGGTGTGCTTCACCGGGTCGGTGGCTGGGGGAAAGGCCATGGAGGAGGCGGCGGCCGGGCGCTTCATCAACGTGGGACTCGAGCTCGGCGGCAAGGACCCGGCCTACGTGCGGCCCGACGCCAACATGGCCCACGCCATCGAGAACCTGGTCGACGGCGCCTTCTTCAATTCCGGGCAGAGCTGCTGCGCCATCGAGCGGATCTACGTCCACAAGCAGGTGTGGGGCGATTTCCTCGACGGCTTCGTCGATCTCACGAAGAAGTACGTGCTGGGCTCGCCGCTCGACGAGGCGACGACGCTCGGCCCCATGGTGCGCCCCGAGGCGGCGGGGTTCGTCCGGAAGCAGATCGCGTCGGCCGTGAGGGCCGGGGCCAAGGCCCATATCGATGCCCGGGCCTTTCCGATGGACAAGGCGGGCACACCCTACATGGCGCCGCAGGTGCTCACCGGCGTCACCCACCGGATGAGCGTGATGATGGAGGAGAGCTTCGGCCCCGTCATCGGCATCATGAAAGTGTCCGGCGATCGCGAGGCGATCGAGCTGATGAACGATTCGCCCTATGGATTGACGGCCGCGATCTGGACCCAGGATGTCGATGCCGCCCAGGCCATCGGCCAGGAGATCGCGACCGGCACGGTGTTCATGAACCGGTGCGACTATCTCGATCCGGCGCTCACCTGGACCGGGGTCAAGGACACCGGCCGCGGCGCCACGCTATCGACGCTCGGATACGAAGCGTTGACCAGGCCCAAGAGCTATCACCTGAGAACCAGGACATGACCCTGCCGAACCGGAACTTCAACTATCCGACCGCCATCAAGTTCGGCGCGGGCCGCATCGAGGAGCTCGCCGAGCACTGCAGGGCGAACGGCATCACCCGGCCGCTCTTCGTCACCGATCCGGGCCTGGCGGCGATGCCGATGGTCCGGGCGATCGTCGAGGACGTGAAGCGGGCCGGGCTCGGCATCGGGGTCTTCTCCGACGTGCGGCCCAATCCGGTCGAGGCCAACGTCGTCGAGGGAGTGAAGGCGTATCAGGGCCGGCAATCATGACGGCGTGGTGGCCTTCGGCGGCGGCTCGGGGCTCGACGTCGGCAAGATGGTCGCGCTGATGCACGGGCAGCAGCTCTCCGTCTTCGAGCTGGAGGACGTGGACGACTGGTGGACCAGGGCCGACGCGTCCAGGATCTCGCCGATCATCGCCGTGCCGACCACGGCGGGCACGGGGTCGGAAGTGGGCCGCGCCGGCGTCGTCACCCATCCGGTCACCCACGAGAAGAAGATCATCTTCCATCCGGCGATCATGCCGAAGGTGGCGATCCTCGATCCGGAGCTGACCGTCGGCCTGCCGGCGAAGCTCACGGCGGCCACCGGGATGGACGCGCTGGCCCACGTTGTCGAGGCGTACTGCGCGCCCTTCTATCATCCGCTGGCGGCAGGTGTGGCGCTCGAGGGCATGCGGCTGATCAAGGACAATCTCGCACGGGCCGTGAAGAAGGGGACGGATCTCGATGCGCGCGGCCACATGCTGATGGCGTCCACCATGGGTGCCACCGCCTTTCAGCGCGGGCTGGGCGCCATCCACGCGCTGTCGCATCCGTTCGGCGGGCTGTACGACGCGCACCATGGCACGCTGAACGGCATCATCATGCCGTATGTGGTGAAGGCGAACCGGCGGAAGATCGAGAAGGACATCGAGCGTGCCGCGGCGTACCTCGGCATCAAGGGCGGCTTCGACGGGTTCCTCAAGTGGATCCTGGCGCTGCGGAAGGAGATCGGGATCCCCCACACGCTCGCCGAGATCGGCATCGATACGAAGCGTCTCGACGAGGTCGCGGCGATGGCGATCAAGGACCCCTCGGCCGGCGGCAACCCGATCGCCTTCACCGAGAAGCAGTACAAGGCGCTGGCGAAGAAGTGCGTGACCGGCGACCTCTGAGTCGCTACCGAGGTATCCGAGCGCCGCGCCAGCGGACCCGCTCGAGCGGGACGCGGCCCCGGAGGTTGAACGGAACTCCCTCCTGCTCCAGCAGTTGCCGTTGCGTCAGCTCAGCGCCCGGGACCGCCCTCGGACTCAAGGCGCCTGCCGCGTTGAGCACACGATGCCAGGGCACGGTGGTGCCATCGGGCAGGGCGTGGAGCGCGTAGCCTACCTGGCGGGCATGGCCGGGAAGACCGGCGAGCTCGGCGATCTGACCGTAGGTCGCCACCCGGCCCCGCGGGATGCGCCGGACGACGGCGTAGATCCGCGCATACGTGCCGGCGCCGAGGCGGGCGTGGCGCGCGACACGCGCGGGCATCAGCCGCGCCGGCGACTGCCGGCAACGAGGAGGGCGATCCCTCCGACGATGGCCACGGCCCCGACCCACGGAGGGACGGCCTGCCGCTCCTCGACCGTGGCGTTGAAGTCGCCGACTTTGAGCACGCTTTTCTGCGAGGTGTAGCTGAGGCCGCGGAAGAGGACAAACCCTCCGAGGACCAGCAGGGCGAGACCGACGAGGGTGTGAGGGCGCATGGGACGAATTTACACGTCCCGTCATCCCGAGCGAAGCGAGGGACCTTGTTCGGGAATGGCTCGAGCCATTTCCGGACAAGGTCCCTCGCTCGTCAGACTCGGGGGAAGCCTACTCCGCCGGGAACGCGGTGATCTCGAGCGTCTTGGCCTCGCCGGCGCCGACCTGCACGCCGTTGAAGAACAGGTAGCCGAGCCCGGTCTCGCCCGGCGTGGCGCGGACGTCGTAGCAGCCCGGAGCCACATCCCACGAGTGCGTCTCGCCGCTTCCGAGGACGCCCGAGCCGAGGAGGTCGGCACTCCAGCCGCTGGTGCCGCAGGGGCGGTAGCGCAGGAACAGGACGGTGCCGGTCGCCGCGTGGTTGACGACCGTGACGGTCGCTTCCGACGTCGAGGGCCCGGGGCCGGCCGGGGAGTCGTCGCCGCCGCCGCAGGCGGCGGTCGCCAGGGTGGCCAGCGCAACGACGAGCGGGAGCGAGCGGCGGCCGATGGTGCGGATCATCGAGAACATGGGTGAATCCTCCGGACTGCGGTGTGAGTAGGACCTGCGTTGCCTTCGGGATCAGAATCCGGCAGCCAGGGCATCGCTCAGCGCGATGCGCGGCAGAAAGACCACGGTGACGGCGCCCGCGAGCCCCGGGCGGTGGAGCTGGACCCGCTGCTCGAGCGGGACATTTGTCCGGAGGCCATCGCTCACGAGCCCGCTCACCCGCAGCTCGCCGTTGCGCCAGTTCATGCTGCCGCTCAACTCGGCGGCGAACGAGCTCCGATAGTCGTCGGCCGAGTAGAACAGCCAGACGTTGACCGGCCAGACCGGCATCGCGTGGTCCTCGCTCCCGCCCGCGTATTCCATCCGGATCGTGACCTGGCCGGGCACGGAGCCCTCCGCCTGGCCGCGCCAGACCAGGTCGATCCCTTCGGCGCCGATGCCGGCGTACTCGACCTCGAATGCGAGCGTGTCGGGCAGCCGCGCGGGCGTCGGGCTCACGATCGCCATCGCGGCGGGAGTGGCGCGCCCGGCGCCCGCCGCGAGGGCGGCGACGCTGAGGGTCAGGCCGGCGCCCAGGACGAGCAGCGCGATGCGACGGGAGGTGGAACGGCTGGCGGTCACGGGCTCTCCTGATCTCTCGGGGTCCGGCGGCCACCCTGGTGTCGTGGGCCGCTTTGATGGACGAGAGTCTAGGAGAGGCTGCTCACGGGGATCTCAATGCGATCTCAACTCTGGGGGGTGAAGGAGACATGCCTCCAGGCATGGCCCCCTTCGCTGCGCTCAGGGTGACTCGGGAGGAGTTTGGCGCGGGTGGCTCGGGGACGGTCGAGGCGACTCGGGCGCGCCGACCTCAGCGGATTCGGGAGAACCGAGCTCGGCGGTGAGCGCGCGGAAGCGGGGGTGGGACCTGAGCGGTGTCCAGATGGGGTCGGCACGCAGCTCGGCGGGGGTGATCCAGCTGGGGACGTTCAGCAGGCGCTCGAGGATGGCGATGGCCCGGTCGTGCCGGCCGGCCGCCATGTAGATCAGTGCCAGGTTGCTCTGGATGAAGGGCCCGGAGACGGCGTCCTGCTCGAGCGGAATCTGCTCGGCCGCCTGCTCGGCGACGCGCATGGCCTCCTCATGGCGGCCCAGACGCGAATAGGCCAGAGAGAGAATCGCGAGCAGCTTCCCGTCGTCCGGGCGGGCGCGGCGGCGCACCTCGAGGATCCTGCGCGCGGAATCGGCATGGGCCAGCTCGGCCGGGCGGTCGTGCCGGAACATCGCCGGCCTCCGCCTTGAGCATGTGGTAGCGCGCGCTGTCGCCGGTGTAGTTGGAGAGCGAGAGCGACTCCAGCATCGGCGCGAAGCTGGAGTCGGCGGTCACGAGCGACGCCGAAATCCGGTCGCCGGTGAACAGCCCCGGCGCGAAGCGGCCGGCTTCGATGCGCGAGAGACCTTCGTGCAGGACCGCCCTGGCGGCCGCCAGGTCGCCGCGCCAGCTCACGTAGAGCTACGCCTTGTAGATGTAGGGGTTGCTCCAGTCGGACGAGAGGGTCCGGGCGCGCTCCAGATAGTGCTCGGCCTCGGGATACATGTGCAGCGTGAAGTAATTGTCGCCCGCGTCGAAGTTGCGGATGCCCGAGCGCGGGTCGTACCGCAGCGCCTCGACGAACCGCGCCAGCGACTCCTCCCACCGTCCCTGCCGGCGCTCGACGTAGCCGATGGCCTGCAGCAGCTCGCTGTTGCTCGGCTGCTGCCGGCGCGCGGCCTCGAACTCACGGAGGGCGCTCGTGAAGTCGAGCTCGCCCCAGTAGTGGTAGAAACCGAGGGCCATGTGGGTCTCGGGCAGGTCGGGAGCGAGCCGCTGGGCGGCTTCGGCCTCCTGCTTGGCGAGCCGGAGGCGGGCGTCGGTCCGGTCGTAGTGGTGCCAGTAGATCTGCGCGTGCACCCGGCTCAGGCGCGCGTGCGCCTGGGCGAACGAGGGATCGGCCTTTACTGCCTGCTCGAAGAAACGGGCCGCGTTCCTGAGGTCGGGCTGCTGGTTGGTGCGGGCCAGGTAGTCCATTCCGCGGAGGTAGAGGTCGTAGGCCTCGGGGTTGCGGGTGCCCGCGGCCGCCAGCGCGGCCCGCTCCGGGGCCCGCAGCGCCACGTCCAGCGCCGTCGTCACCTGCTCCGCGATCTCCGACTGCAGCCGGAACACCTCCCCCAGCGTCGCATCGTACGTCGCCGCCCACAGGTGGCTGTCGTCCGTCACCCGGATCAGCTGCGGCGTCACCCGCAGCCGCCCCGCCCCCGCCCCGTCCCGCGCCCACCGCACACTCCCCTCCAGCACGTAGTCCGCCCCCAGCTCCCCCCCGATCACCCGCACCGACTGGGCGCTCGCCCGGTACTGGTCGGCGCTGGTCCGGCTGATCACCCGGAGCCCCGAGAGCCCCGCCAGCCGGCTGGTGATCTCCTCGGTGAGCCCGTCGGCGAAGTACTGGTCGCCCGGGGCGCCCAGGTTCTTGAACGGCAGCACCGCCACGACCCGCGGGCCCTCGCCGCCGCCGAGGCGGCCTGCCGGTATCGCAGCAGGCCCGCGATCCCGGCCGCGACCAGCAGCGCGCCGGCCACGCCGATCACGAGCGTCCGGCGGTGACGGCTCCGCGACGCGGCGCCGGCGGACTCGGGCGGGGCCGTCGGCACGGGAGCGGCCGAACGCGCGTCCGGCGGCTCCTCGGGCAGCGGCGCGGCGTGATACGATGGGCGCGCCGGAGCGAGCGCCGCGGCGAATGCTTCGGCACTCTCGAAGCGGTCCTCCGGCCGGCGGGCGAGCGCCCGGGTCAACGCGCGGTCCACGAACTCGGGCACGTCCGGCCGCAGTAGCGCGAGCGAAGGCGGCGCCTCGGTGAGCCGCCGCGACATGATGGCGCGCGCGTTCGGCCCCTCGAACGGCGGCCGGCCGGCGAGCACCTCCCAGACGACGGTGCCGAGGGCATAGATGTCGCTTCGCGCGTCGACGACCTCGTCGCCGGCGCTCTGCTCGGGGCTCATGTAGGCGGGCGTGCCGAGGGTGACGCCGGTCTCGGTGAGCCGCTGCGCCGACGCCTGGCCCACCCCTTCCTCGACGGCGTAGGCGATGCCGAAGTCGGTGAGCAGTGCGTGGCCGCTGACCGACAGCAGGATGTTCTCGGGCTTGAGATCCCGGTGGATCACGCCGAGCGCATGGGCGTAGGCCAGCGCCGACGCCACCTCGGACGCCAGCTTCACCGCCGCCGGCACCGTCAGCGGGCCGTGTCGCGAGAGCCGGTCGCGGAGCGAGCCGCTCTCCACGTAGGGCATCACGTAGAAGAGCCGGCCGCCCTCCGCGTCGTCGACGACGGCGCTGCCGGAATCGAACAGCGGCAGGATGTGGGGATGGTGGAGCCGGGCCTGCGTGCGGATCTCGCGCTGGAACCGCTCGACGCCGAGGGCCTGGCCGAGCGCCGAGTGGAGCACCTTGAGCGCGACGCGGCGTCCGTGGCGCAGGTCCTGGGCGAGATAGACGGTCGCCGCCGCCCCGCGGCCCACCTCTTCCTCCAGCAGGTAGCGATCGGCCAGGGCGTCGGACAGCCGGTGCATGACCTCGTCGGTCATCGAGCCGCCTGCAGCGCCTCGTACGCCTCGCGGGCGCTCTGGTAGCGGTCGGCGGGGAGCCGGGTGAGACAGCGCGCGAGCAGCGCGTCGACCGCCGGCGGGACGCTGTCACGCAGCGAGCGCACCGACGGCGCGGCCTGCGTGAGCTTGCGGCTGAGCACGGAGGCCAGGCTGGTGCCGCCGAACGGCGGCTCGCCGGCGAGCATCTCGAAGGCCACGCACGCCAGGCTGTAGAGATCGCTGCGCTCGTCGGCGGTGGTCTCGCCGGCGAGCTGCTCGGGGGAGAGGTAGGCCGGGGCGCCGATGGTCACCGCCGTGCTCCCGGCGGTGCCCCGCGAGGCGGCCGCGTCGAGCGCCTCGACCAGGCCGAAGGAGGCCACGGTGAGCCCGGTGCGGCCCAGCATCACGTGCTTGGGGCGGAGATCGCCGTGGCGGACGTCCCGGCCGTGGGCGTAGACCAGCACCTCGAGCAGATCCTGGGTGAGCCGGAGCGCCTCGTCGAGGGGGAGCTGGCGGTCGCGCGCGATCCGGTCGCGGAGCGACGTGCCCTCGACCGGCGGCGTGGCGAACCAGACGATGCCCTGCAGCAGGCCGCAGTCGCGGATCGGGACGATGCGCGGGTCGTGCAGCGCCGTCACCCGCTCGAGCGCCGCCAGCACCCGATCCACCGGCGCGAGCGACGCGAGCCGCGGCGTGAGCACGTGGAGCTCGACCGGGCGGGTGTCCCGCCGGTCGCGCGCCGTGAAGCTGAGCAGCATGGTGCTCTCCGCCGCGCGGTCGGTCACCTCGAACCGCTCGGCGAGGGCGCGGCGGATCTCCTGCAGCTCACGCGCGGCGGCGGCCCTCGCCTCGTCCGCGCCGGTCGCGGCACGGCTCCGGAGCGGCAGGGGACGGGTGTCGGCCGGCGCCAACGCCTCGCCCGAGCGGAGCCGGACCAGCCAGGACTCGACGGCGGGGTCGGGCTCGGTCTCGAGGTGCTGCCGGACGAGCGACGTGTGCACGCCCGCGAACTGAAGCGCACCGACGCGGTCGCCCGCGGCGACGAGCGATTCGATGAGGCCGACGGCCGCGGTGGTGCTCACCGGCTCCGCCGCCGCGAGCCGCCGCCACCAGCGGGCCGCGGCCGCGTGATCCTGGCGCGCCGCCGCCGCCGCGGCCAGCTGCTCGAGCGCGGCCGCGAACTCGCGCGCATGGCGCACCCGCTCGGCATCCTGCCACTCCTCGAACTCGGGTGCCTGGTCGAGCCGGAAGCCGTCGAGAAAGGGGCCGCGGTAGAGCCGGACGGCCCGCTCGTGCGCGCCCTCTTCGACCGCGTCGACAAACTCGGCGACGTCGCTGGTCATGCGCTCGGGGTTGAGCTGGAGGGTGGCGCTGCCGAGAAAGACGTCGTCCCCACCGAGGGAACGGCGGATGGCATGGAGCGCCTGGTACAGCGAGTGGCGCGCGGCTTCGGCCTCGCTGCCGGGCCACAGGAGGGCCAGGAGCCGGTCCCGGCCGACACCGCGCCGGCCGGCGGACGCGATGACGGCCAGCAGTGCCAGCCGACGGCGCTGGGCCGCCGGACCGGTGTGCAGCTGGCCGTCCTGATGCAGGACCAGCCCGCCCAACGTGCTCAATCGCAGCATGATGGGGGAAACTTACCCGGGCGTGCGGGAAGGGCTACTGGTCGTTCGACGTCATTCGGGCAATGCCGGCCCGGTGTCAGCCCGTCGGCACCGGCCGGCCTTCCCGAATCGCCTTCTTCTCCTGCACCACGCGCACGGCGCCGCGCTCCGGCGCGATGCCACCGCCCCGCGCCTCGGCCCAGGCCTGCGTGAACTCCGCGCCGAAGAGCAGGATCATCGACGAGTAATAGATCCAGACCAGCATCACCGCCAGCGAGCCCGCCGCGCCGAACGCCTCGCCGGGATTGCTGCGGCCAAGGTAGAAACCGATGAGAAACTTGCCGACGACGAAGAGGAACGCCGTCACCGCCGCGCCGACCCACACGTCCCGCCAGGCGGCCGTGGCATCGGGCAGCACCTTGAAGATCGCCGCGAACAGTGCCGTGATCACCGCGAACGAGACCACCTGGTTGACTACCTGCAGCAGCGTGGCGGACAGGCCCTCCGGCAGCATCCCGCCGAGCGCGCCGCCGAACGCCGAGAGCGCCGCGCTCAACACCAGCGACACGAGCAGCAGGAACGCCACGCTCAGAATCATGCCGAACGAAAAGACCCGCTTCAGGAGAAAGGCCTTGAGCCCGCCCTGCTGCGGGTCGGGGGCCACCTCCCACGCGCGGTTGAGCGCCGCCTGCAACTGCCCGAACGCGCCGCGACGCGCCGAGAATCAGCGCGACGATGCTCAGCACGGTCGGCAGCAAGGCGCCCGAGCCCGGCTCATGCGCCTGCTGCAGGATGGTGCGGATCTGCTCGGTGGCCGAGGGACCCATGAGCGCACCGATCTGGGTCTCGAGCTGGCCCCGGATGTCCTGGGGGTCGACCAGCGCCCCCAGGATCATCAGAATCAAGACCAGGAGCGGGGGCAGCGAAAAGATGGTGTAGTACGAGAGCGCCGCGGCCTGCGTCGGGCAATCGTCCTCGATGAAATCCTTCCCGCTGTCCCGAACCAGGGCAAAACCTTCCTTCAATCCCATACGCTCACCCGGCTCCGCCCTTCGACTGCTTGCGCACCTCTTGCTTGGCCTCTTCCGCCACTCGGCCCGCCGACTCCTTGATCTGGTCTTTGACGGTCGCGGCCGCCTCCTGGAGCGTGGATTTCATGCCAGGTGCGGCAGCGGAGATCTCTTCCTGCAGCGTGTCCTTGACCTCGCGGCCGGCTTCCACGGCGGCATCCTTCACCCGGTCGGCCACGTTCGACACCCGGTCGACGAGCTGATCCCGGGTCGCTCCCATGACCCGACGCTCCGGCTCGGTCTCGGGGAGCAGCATCCCGAGCGCCAACCCGATGACCGCCGCGCCGGCCGCCAGGGCCAGCGGGTTCTCGTGCATCATCCGCTCGAGGCCCCCGCGAGCGTCGCGGGCGCGCTCCCTGGCCGAGCTTGTGAGCTCGCCGGCCCGCTCCGGAGCTCATGCGTGAGCTCGCCGGCCCGCTCAGACACATGCTGCGCTTTGTCGCCGACGGTATGGCGCACGGATTCCGCGCTGTCCTTCGCGCGGTCCATCACCCGCCGACCGAGACCGGGACGCCCGTTCGGCTCGCGCCGCTCGGGCCCGGTATAGGCGAACCGCGCCATGCGATCGCCCGACACTTCTCCCTGGCTCCCCTTCCGCATGCGTGAAGAGCCAGATGGCGCCGAGCGTCACGGCCGCCACGGGCAGCGGGTTCTCGGTGATGAAGTCCATGACCCGGGAGCCGGTCTGGCGCGCCTGATCGCCGACATTCGCGGCGACGTCCCGGGCCTTCCCGGAAATCGCGTCCTTCGCCTGTTGCTTCAAGGCGTCGGGGCTCAGCTTGTCGCCGAGCGCATCGATATTGCTGCTCATCCGCTCACGGGTGCGCTCGATCTCCCGCTCGATCTCCTGCGGAGACCGCTCGTCCGGGAGGAGATCCGGCTGCAGCGCATCCTGCCGCTCGAGGTCACTCATGGCCGCTGCTCCTTCGCCCACTGGATGTCTTCCTTGATGCTCTCCACGGTCCGCCGAGGCGTGGGGTCGGTCCGCTTGAGGTCTTTCACTCCGCGCTGCAGCATGACCCATCCGGCGATCGCCAGCACCGCGCCCACCAGGAGCGCCGCGAGCCACGGCTCGATGCCGACAGGGTCGATCAGCAGCAGGATCAGCGCGGCGGTCAGCGCCAGCCCGCCCACGAGCGCCACGACTCCCCCGGTGGCCAGCGACACGAGGTCGGTGGTGACCTTCGAGAGCTTCTGCTGCATTTCGGTCTTGGCGAGCTGGGCTTCCTGCCGCACCAGCAGCGCCACGTCCTGGGAGAGCTCGCCGAACAGCGCACCGATCGAGCGCTCCTCGGCGGTCCGCCGGCTAAGCTGCTCCATAACCGCCTCCTGCAGGCTGCGAGCTCATGCCGTATCCGCCGGCAGGGCCCGTAGCCCGTGCCGTAGCCGCCACGATCCGGCTCCCGGTCGTACCGACCGGCAGCCGGACTGTCCGCTAGCGTACGCTTGTCCCGGGGGGAGGCGCCGGCCCTCGAATCCGCTCGTGCGCCGCGAGCTCTTGAAGAAGCGCGCGCCGAGCATGCCCAGACCGAGGGCGACCCCGACCGCAACGGCCGGCTGCCGGCGGGCGAAATTCTCGATGTCGTCCCGGAAGGCGCGCAGATCCCGGTCGCGCAGGTAGGACGAGAGCCGCTCGACCTGCTCGGCGAGCGAGTCCGTCAGATTGGCCACGCCCGCCTGATTCTCCGACGCGGAGGTGCTCGCTGGTGCTGCGTACCGCGCTGGCGATGCCGCCATGCGGTCGGCGGCCTGGTGGCGGCTGTCGTTGAGGCTGGAAGTGGCACTGTCGCGGGCCTGCCGGAAAGACGTCTTTGCCTGGTCCACCACCTGGTCCTTCACTTCCCGGATCTGCGCCCGGGCACTGCCGCTACTGTGTTCGGTATCGAGCTCCGCGCCGGGGCTGTCGCCGGGCGACGCGGTCGGATCATAGGACATCGTCATCGTCTCACTCCTCTGCGCGGCGGTGCTGCGGCCTCCGCGCTCGTCAGTTCACATCCAAGCGGGCCGTAGGATGCGCCTTGAGCGACGGGCGTGCGGTGCGCCATGTCACCGGGAGAGCATGATCCGCCCGGATCCGCCCGCCGACTACGTCCGCTGGCGGACATTGTGATCGCGCAACGAGTGTAGGCAGACGAACGGTTCGCGGTTTGGATCGGCCCTCAACCGGGCCTTGGCCGCCGCCTCGAGCCGTGCGACCGCCGTATCGGCGCCGTAGAGCGTCAGACTCGACCCGCTCACCTCGTAGCGAGTCGTTGCCTCCAAGGCCTTGAGGAACGCGGTCTCGGTCTGCATGGCCGGACAGGCCATACGGGTGGTGGCGAGCGGACCGAACTTGAGCTTCTGGCCATCGAGCTGGTACGTCCCCGTCATCCGATTGCAGCCGGCCGAGCCCTGAACCTTTCGCCCTTCGGCGAGGAGGGTGAAGCCGGGGTGACGCGTCGAGTCCGCGCCGGCCGGCGAGGGCTGCCCGCCGATGTCGACCAGGCGCCATTCGGTGCCCTCGAGCGCGGCGGCTGGGGCTGCGGGGGCCGGGGCCTCGGGGGCGGCGGGGGCCGAGGTATCGGGTGCGGCCGATGCCCCGGCGGAGTCGGCGGTTCCGGACGCGCGGGGGCTCGGGCAGGCGGTGAGCATGACGGCGAAGAAGGGTCAGGCTGATGGGGCGCATGGGGCTCCGCCTTTCGTCTAGGTGATCGACATCATCAAGGTGATCGATTCCATCATGACATCATCGTCAGGACCTCATCCGGGCGGAGGAGGGATCTTGCCGGCCGACCTCGAACCATGCTCCCGGTAAGGGACAAGCCACCCGCGTGGACTGCATCCTTAATCCTGCGACACATCGGCCGCGCAAGGCTGAAGCGTTCTTCCGACCGTCCGACCGCCTGACCGCCCGTGTTATACTTGGTGCCGCCAACCCGTTCGTTCCCCAGGAGAGGGCCTTTGCCGATCGAGCACCACCCGCGGCGCTTCCCCACGCCTCTGCCGCGCTTCGCGTCCGGTCTGGCCGCGGACGCCTCGGCGACGACCCGGCTCGCCGCGGTCGTCCTCCAGGTGGCGGCCTTCGCGGTGGTGCTGGCGGCGCTTCCCTACCCCGTGTTCGAGCTCGATCGCTACACCTTCCCGAAAGAGCTGGTGCTGTGCGTCGCCGCGCTCGCCACGACGCTGCTCTGCCTCGCCTCGGCGCGGCGGCTGACGCTGTTCGTGGTGGACGCGCTGCTGCTGGCCTATCTCGGCGTGTCGGCGCTCTCGGCGCTGCTCGCGACCAACGGCTGGCTGGCGTTCCGCTCGCTGGGCGTGAGCCTCGCGGGGGCGGCGCTCTTCTGGTGCGCGCGCACCGTGGCCCGCGCCGGCCGCGGGGAGGCGGTGCTCGTGGGCATCGGGGCGGCGGTCGTGCTCGGTGCGCTCACGGGACTGGTCCAGGCCTACGGACTGGTAGAGACCAACCTGGCGAGCCTGAGCCGCGCGCCGGGAGGCACCTTCGGCAACCGGAACTTCATGGCGCACCTGGTGGCCATCGGGCTCCCGGTGCTGTTCTACCTGGCCCTCGAGGCGCGCTCGCGCACGCGCTTCCTGGTGGCCGCGCTCGGCGTTGCGCTCGCGGTGGCGGCGCTGGTGCTCTCGCGGTCGCGCGCCGCGTGGCTCGGCGCCGGCGCGAGCGGCCTCTTCCTGGTGGTCGAAGGGCTCTGGCTGGGACGGCTCTGGATGGAGGAGCGGGTGCAGCGGCGCGTGCTGCAGGTGGCCGCGGTGCTGCTGGTGAGTCTGGCGCTCGCGCTCGCCCTGCCGAACCGGCTCAACTGGCGGTCGGACTCGCCGTATCTCGAGTCGCTGACGGGCGTCGCCAACTACAAGGAGGGGAGCGGGCGAGGGCGGCTGATCCAGTACGGGAACACCCTCGCCATGGCCGCGGACCATCCGGTCCTCGGCGTCGGGCCGGGGAACTGGCCGGTCTACTATCCCCGCTACAAGTCGCCCGCCGATCCCTCGTTCGACACCGACGACATCATCCCGACCAACCCCTGGCCGAGCAGCGACTGGATGGCGATGGTCTCCGAGCGTGGCTTCGTGGCGGCGGGGCTCCTGGGGCTGGTCGGCGCCTTCATCGCGCTGGGCGCGTGGGCCCGCGTGCGCCGCGGGGCCCGGCAGGCGCCCGAGTTCACCGACCTGGCCATCATCGCGACCGTCCTCGCCGTCACCGTGGTCGGCGCCTTCGACGCGGTGCTGGTGCTGCCCGTGCCGACGCTGTTCGCGTGGACCATCATCGGCGCCCTTGCGTCGTCCGCCCGGCCGATCCGGGAGATCCCCGTCACCCCGCGGGCCCGGCGGGCCGCGCTCGCCGGCGTGGCGCTGATCGGCGTGCTGTTCGTGGGCCGGAGCGCGGCGCAGACCGTCGCGATGAGCGTGTTCGCCGGCGGCGAGCGCGCCGACATGGCGCGTGCGGCCGCCATCGATCCGGGGAGCTACCGGATCCGGATGCTGCTCGCCCGCGCGTGGGCGCGCGCCGGCCGCTGCGACCGCGCGATTCCGCTGGCGCGGGACGCGCGCGAGCTCTTTCCCAACCACCCCGCGCCGCAGCAGTTGCTGCGCGCCTGCGGAGCTCGCCCGCGGCGCTAGCTCGTCGGTGCGGCCGAGGCGTCAGCCGGTCCGAAGCGCCGCTCTGCACCGTAGCCGCCAGCCATTCGGCTTCACGCTTGTCCGGGATACCCCCGCCCGCCGTCACCCGCTTGCCGGCGGTCGTCACGATGGTCACATCGTAGTACGCCGTGCGGCCCGGCCTGGCTGCCGATCTTGGTCGTCACCTCCGCCACGTCGGCCGCACGCAGCGTTCGCTCGCGCCCCGCCACCAGCCAGCCCTTCGCGATCGTCACCCCGTCGCGGCCAGCCGTCACCCGGGCCACGCCAATCCACTGGTCGATCACCAGGAACAGCAGCAGCGCGCCGAATGCCGCCGAACACGATCGGAAAGATCAGGGGCGCGTCGAACGCGATCGTGGCCCATATGGCCGCGGCCCAGATCAGCGTGAACACGGTAAGGGATGCCGCCATGCCCGGATTGCGCGCGGGCGGAAAGTAGATCTCCGTGCCCCGCCGCGTCCGGCTCACCAGGATGCGCGAGCCCGCCGGCTGGCGGTAGTCGGCCGGTACCGCGGACCGGGCGGCAACCGCCTGCTCGGTCTCGGTCCGTGGGAGCGCGCTTTCGGCCGTACGGAAGACCGGCACTTCGAACCCCGCCGCATAGTCGACGCCGGGCACTTCGGCGGATACCTCGAGCCGCCAGAGGGTCCGATCGTCGCTCCGGCCCGGGTCGCTCGGCGTCGCGTCCGTGGGAATCGCGAACGCGACCGGGACGCCGACACCACTCGCGGTGGCGCGCCGCTCCTCCTGCCACAGAATCCTCTCCGAGGTGGACCGGTTGCGGCCGCTGCCGCTCGTGACCCGCCGGATGCAGCTCAGCACCACCCGGAAACCCTCGGGCGGCCGGAGCCCGGCGGGCGTGCGCAGCGTCCCCTCGAGCGCGTGGCCGACGACGGCGGGCAGCGTCCCCAGCTCGAGCACCGACGTCCCGTAGCGCCGGCGGCGGATCGTGGCCCGGACCGCCCAGACCAGGAGGCCCACGCCGACCGCGGGAAAGAGCAGCGCGATCAGCGCCGCGCGATTCCCCTCCCGCAGCGCGGCGCGCACGGCCGAGCACCGCGCCGGGGATGCTGATCAGATTCCAGAGGATCGCGAACGCCCACGCGAACCTCATCTCGACCACGGAGGCGTCGGTGATCCGGCGCGCCGCCCAGTCCTCCCGCCAGAGCCAGGGCGCCTCCGGATGCCGCGCTTCGCGCGCGAGCGCCGCCTCCGCCCGCCCGCGGCCACGGAGCACCGTCACGATCCCACCGATGCCCACGCCGCCGAAGGTGAGCGCGAAGATGCTCAGGAATCCGGCCTGCCCCCAATCGCGCATGGCCGCGGCGCGGACGGCGGCCACCGCGGTGCCGACACCGACCGCCGCGAACGGCAGCAGGAAGAGGACAGCGCAGCCGACGGCCGTCCGGACGCTCGCCGGCGGGCCGACCGACCTGTGCGTCGCTCACGAACCGGTGGCGACGGGCGTGTCGCCGCGTCCGCCCCACTCGGCCCACGAGCCGTCGTACAGCGCCACCCGATCGTGGCCGAGCAGGTGGAGCGCCAGGATGAGCGTGCAGGCGCTGGTGCCCGAGCCGCAGGTGGCGACGACGGGCCGCGAGGTGTCGATGCCCGCCGCCTCGAGGCGCCGGCGGAGCGCGTCCGCCGGGAGCAGCGTGCCATCGGCGGCGACGAGCTCGTTGAACGGCAGGTTACGGCTGCCGGGAATGTGGCCGCCGCGAAGGCCGGGCCGAGGCTCGGGCTCCGTCCCGGCGAAGCGTCCCGCCGAGCGCATGTCGACGATCTGCTCGACTGGCTCGGCCACGAGCGCGCGCACCGCCGCGAGGTCCCGGACCGCGGCGCGGTCGAGTGAGGCCGAGAAGCGGCCGGGCGGGAGGCGCACCGCGCCGGGCTCGAGCGGCCGGCCCTCACGCCGCCATTTGAGCAGCCCGCCGTCGAGCACCGCCACGCGCGGATGGCCGAACACTCGGAAGGTCCACCACGCTCGCGCGGCGCTGATGTTCGTGCCGGAGCCGTCGTACACGATGAGATCGTCGCCGTCGTGCAGACCCAGCGCGGACATCGCTGCGCGCGAACGCGGCGGGCTCCGGGAGCATGTGAGGCAGCGGCGAAGCGTGATCGCTGACGGCGTCGAGATCGAAGAAGAGGGCGCCCGGGATGTGGGCGGCGCCGTACTCGGCGGCGGGGTCGCGGCCGGCGGTGGGCAGATACCACGACGCGTCGAGCACGCGGAGTCCCGGCCGACCAAGCCGCTGACCGAGCCAGGCCGTGGAGACCAGCGCGGGCAACGGCTCCGCGCCGCCGGGCGGAGTCCGCTCATGGGATGAGCAGCACCTTGCCGGTCGTGCGGCGTCCCTCGAGCTCCCGGTGCGCTTCGGCCGCCTGCGTCAGCGGAAACTCGTGCCCGATCCGCACCGCCAGCGCGCCGGACGCCACCCGGCCCAGCACTTCGCCGGCGCGCTCGAGCAGCTCGGCCCGGTTCGCGGTGTAGTGGCCAAGCGTGGGCCGGGTAAGGAACAGCGAGCCCTTCTGCGCCAGCACCTGCGGCTCGAACGGCTCGACCGGCCCGCTGCTCTGCCCGAAGAGCACCATCATGCCGCGAGGCACCAGGCAGTTGAGTCCCTTGGCAAAGGTGGTGCGCCCGACCGAATCGTAGACCACGTGGACGCCCACGCCGGCCGTGAGCCGCTTCACCTCGGTCTCGAAGTCCGTCTGGGTGTAGAGGATCACCTCGTCGGCACCGGCCTCCCGCGCCAGCGCCGCCTTCTCCTCGGTGGAGACCGTGCCGATCACCCGGGCGCCGCGGCGCTTCGCCATCTGGCAGAGCAGCAGGCCGACGCCGCCGGCCGCGGCGTGCACCAGGCACGTCTGGCCCCGCTCGAGCGGAAAGGTCGAGGCTGGTGAGATACTGGGCGGTCATGCCCTGGAGCAGCACGGCCGCGGCCTGCCGGGTGCTCACCTTGTCGGGCAGCGGCACGAGCCGATCCGCCGGGGCGAGCGCATACTCGGCGTAGGCGCCGAGCACGTTGACCGAGCCGACGCGGTCGCCGGGCCGGACGGTCGTCACTCCTGGCCCGACGGCCTCGACCGTACCGGCCGCTTCGGTGCCCAAGCGTGAAGGGGACGGGCATCTTGTAGAGGCCCGTGCGGTGGTAGATCTCGACGAAATTGACGCCGACCGCCTCGATCCGGAGCAGGGCCTGGCCGGGTCCGGCGTGCGGGACCTCGGCCTCCTCCACCTGCAGGACCTCGGGGCCGCCGTGGGCATGGACGCGGACGAGCTTCACGGTTGCTCCTTGCGGGGGACGCGGTAATCTGCCAGCACGACGGGGGAGAGCGCCATGCGCCCTCCCCCGCCACGCTGCTCACCGCGATCGTTCAGACGCCCACGAGGCGGCGCTCCGGCCCGGCGTACGCCGGATCCTGCGTGGTGCGGCGCTCCGCGACGCGGATCCGCTCGCGGCGCGTCGCTGCCGGACTCGTAGCGCGCCCGACGGTCCGAAGTCCATGCCATGGCGATCGAGGATCACCAGCGCTTCGGCGGTGCGCGCGCCGGCATCGACCGTCACGAGCGTCCGGCCGCTCCGGAGCCCTGGTCGAAGTGCCGGGCATCCGCCTCCGGCACGCCCAGGGCCACGAGCGCGCCGATGATGCCGCCGGTGGCGGCGCCGATCCCGGCACCGGTGAGCGTCGAGGCGAGCACACCACCGACCACGATGGGGCCGACGCCCGGAATGAGGAGTGAGCCGAGCAGGCCGATGAGGCCGCCAACCAGGCCACCGCTCACGGCACCCTTCGCCGCGCCCCGGCCGCCTCCCGGCTGGTGGTTTCCATGAGATCGCGCTGCTCCTCCCGGTCCTGAAGCGCCACGCCGATCCGGTCGCCGCCGAACCCGGCGGCCTTGAGCTCGCGGATGGCCGCCTCGGCATCGGGACGGTTGGTGAACATGCCGACGACGGTGCGGCCGGTCGTGTCCTGATCGGCGGCGACGTCGCGAGAGTCGTGGTTCTTCATAGACATTCCTCGCAGTCGGAGCCAAGGCTGCGCCTGGCGTCCACGGATCCAGCACAGCCCGAGTCGCGGCCAAGTTACGGTGGGCGCCAAGTGCAATTCGTGACACCCCTCACACGGGCGGTCTCCGGGCCTAACGAAGGCGACTGGGCCTGTCCCGGCGAGTCACGTGGATCCCTACGCCGCCACCTCCCTCGAATGCCGGTCATCCGCCGGACACCGCCCCCGCCGCGTGTAGCGATCGAAGAACGCCCGCGCCTGCTCCAGATCGGCCGGGTGAAAGTATCCCGGCCCCAATCCCTGGCACCCTTCGATCGCGATCTGCACCAGATCGGCCGCGACCCGCGCCAGCTCCGGGTGACGAAGACCCAGCCGTCCCGCGCGATCGAGCACGCCGAGGTCGGGTGCGCCGAGGAGGTCGGCGGCGGCGCGGATGGACCCGGAGTCGTACGTGAGCCCCGCGGCCAGCGCGAGCGGCGCGGCGTACCACTCCGGCGCCACCGCATCCGCCGAGCGGAGCTCGAAGTGCCCCCGGGGCCGCACTTCAGGGAACAGCGTCGTCAGGTGATCGTGCCACTCGTCGAGCGTCACCTCGGTGCGGACCAGCCACTCGCCGAAGCGCCGGTGCTCGCCATCCACGGCCGGCAGCAGGATCGCCGGCGCTTCGAGCGCGAAATCGAGATAGGCGCCGACCGGATCCCGCCCGTTCCAGGGCAGGCCCGTCCGCGCCGGATCCAGCGCGCGCCACACCTGCGCCCGGGTGCTGGGGCAGCCGGTCTCCACTCCGTCGTACACCGGCGAGTTGGCGAAGATCGCCACCACGTAGGGGGCGGCGGCGTTGAGCACGCGCCAGCGGAGCCACGGCTCGTCGTCGAAGTCGAGCGCCACCTGGAACGCGGCGGTCTGCCGCATCATCCGCGCGCCCGCCGGCCCTCGGCGGCCGAGGTAGTCCGCCATTCGCTCGTAGCGCTTCGTCGGGAGGAGCAGCGGCGCGGCGTCGATATCGCCCGTGGGATCGATGCCCACGGCGAGCAGCGTGATCCCGTCGCCCGCGGCCGCGGAGCGGAGCGGCAGGACGACCGACCGGAGCACGGCCAGCAGCGCGCTCGGCGAGCGGCACGGCGGCGCGCTGTACTCGAGCTGGCCGCCCGGCTCGAAGGTGATGGTGCCGCCGCCCGGCAGCGTGAAGCAGGGCGTCCCCTTGGCTGGTGCGCGTCTCGGTCCACCCCTGCCGGGCGCCGTACCGGCGGACGAACGGGAGCAGGGCGGCCGGACCATCGCCTTCCAGCGGACATCGCCGCCAGGTGGCGGTCTCGATCGGGATGAACTCGACTTCGGCCCCGAGCCGCCGGGGCGTGAGCGACGCGCTGGCCGGCGCGGCGAAGGTGTGCGCTTCGAGATCGGCCGCGAGCGCGGCGCGGGTGAGCGTGCTCATGCGGGCGCTCCCACGACCAGGCCGAACGGCGTCGCCGGATCGATGGGCCATGCCTCGATCCGGAGCCCCGCGGCGTCGAACAGCGCGGAGACGCTCGCGCGATCGTACTTGGTGCTGATCTCGGTCCGGATCGACTCGCCCTTCGCGAACGCCACCGGGCCCAGCCCGGGGATCTCGACGACCTGGTCGCGCGAGGAGACGAGGTGCATCTCGATCCGGTGCGCCACCGTGTCGTAGAAGGCGCGGTGCTCGAAGGCGCGCGGATCGAAGTCGGCGCCGAGCTCGTGGTTCAGCACCAGCAGCATGTTCCGGTTGAACTCGGCCGTGACGCCCTGGCTGTCGTTGTAGGCCGCCTCGATGCGCGCGATGTCCTTCCGGAGATCGACGCCCATGAGGAACCGGTCGCCCGGCTCCATGGCGGCCCGCACCCGCGCGAGCAGCCGGATGGCCGCCGGCGGGTAGAAGTTGCCGATCGTGCCGCCGAGGAAGGCGAACAGCGCCGGGCGCGGCATCCGGCGCGGCAGGTTGAGCTCCACCGAGATGTCGGCGATGGCCGGCTCGACGGTGAGCCCGGGATACTCGCGCCGGAGCTGGGCCGCGGTCTGGCTCAGGAACGTGGCGCTGACGTCGATCGGCACGTACAGCTCGGCCAGGCCCGTCGCGCGCATGGCGTCGAGGATGATGCGGCTCTTCTCGGCGTTGCCGGCGCCGAGCTCGATGAGCGTCCGGGTGCCGAGCTGGGCCATCAGCTCCGGCATCCAGCCCTCGAGCAGCGCGCGCTCGGTGCGGGTCGGGTAATACTCCGGCAGCCGGGTGATGGCCTCGAACAGCTCGGAGCCCCGCTGGTCGTAGAAATACTTGGGCGACAACTCCTTCTGGGGAGCCGCCAGGCCGGCGGCCACCTCGGCGAGCATGCCGGGGTTCGGAACGCGCTCGACCGGGCGCGTGCCAAGGGTACGGGCAAGGTTAGGCATCGCGGGCGCACCTGAAGCCGCTGAAGATCTGGCGGCGGATGGGGTAATCCCAATTGCGGAACGTATTGCGAACGGCGCCTGGCCGCGTGGCCCACGAGCCCCCGCGCAGGACCTTGTACTCACTGCCGAAGAAGACCTCGGAATACTCGGAATACGGGAAGCTCTCGAACCCCGGCCAGGGGCCGAAGTCGCTCGACGTCCACTCCCACACGTCGCCGATCATGCCGGAGCATCCGATCGGCGAGACGTTCGCCGGATAGCTGCCCACGGCCGCGGTGCCGAACGCGAGTTGATCGACGTTGGCGAGCGTGAGATCGGGCGGCGCGTCACCCCACGGGTAGGCGCGGCTGGCCCCGGTACGCCGGATCCCACGATGCCGCGGCCTCCCACTCGATCTCGGTCGGCAGCCGCTTGCCCGCGAAGCGCGCGAACGCCTCCGCCTCGTACCAGCTCACGTGGCAGACCGGATGCGCGGGATCCACCGGACCGCTCCGGTCCATGGTCCGCGTGCGCCAGACGCCGTCACGATGGTTCCAGTACTTGGGCGCGACCGCGCTCGAGTCGGTCCGCCACCGCCAGCCCGCCGCCGACCAGTATTCGGGCGACTCGTAGCCGCCGGCCGCGATGAAGATCAGGAAGTCCCGGTTGGTGACCGGATGGGTGTCGATCCAGAACGGTGCCACGTCCACGGCGTGCGCCGGCCGCTCGTTGTCATAGGCGGCCGAGCGGTCGTCGGTGCCGATGGTGACCCGGCCGCCGGGGAATCGGACCATCTCGCCACGGGTCTCGGGCACCGCGCCGTTGGGCGTCGCGGGCCGCGCATTCACGCCGGGCTCGAGCCGCATGACCGGCATGTACGGCACGCCGCGCTTGAGCTGGAGCGTCTGGAGCATGGTCTCGTTGTGCTGGTACTCGTGCTGCAGCACCATCTGGTAGACGAAGCCGTCGCGAAGCAGCGGATTGGAGGCGTCCGGATCCAGGGTGACGAGCCGGCCGAGCACCCGGCCGCGGATCTCGTTCATGATCTCGCGGGAGTGCGCCAGGTCGGGCAGCGCCAGGCCGCCGCGGGTGCTCCGCGGATGCTCGAACGGGTTGTACAGGCCCGGCATCTCCACGAACTCGATCGGCCCGTCGAGGTTGCGCGTGAGCCAGAGCTCCTCGAAGTGGGCGATGTGGCCCAGGTCCCAGAGGATCGGGCTCATCAGCGGATCGTGCTGCATCCGAAGCTCCTCGTCGCTCAGGGGCGCCACGAGCAGCAGCGTCCGGGCGCGCGCCTCGAGCAGCAGGTCGGCGATGACTTCGGGATCGATGCGGCTGGCCGCGGCGACGAGCGTCATGGATGCCTCCGTGACTTGCGTGGTCACGATTCGAGCGACGAGAAGAGGTTGTTGAGCGATTCGGTCAGCGTGGGGTGAGCGAACACCGCGTCACGGAGCCGTTCGTACGGTATCCGTCCCATCATCGCGAGCTGAAAGGCCGCCATCAGCTCGCCGCCTTCGATGCCCAGCACCGCGGCGCCTAGAATCTGTCCGGAGGTGGGGTCCACCAGTGCCTTCATGAAGCCGCGTGCCTCGTCGAGCTCCAGGGCGCGCGCCACGTAGTTCATCGGCATCCGGGCCACCCGCACCGTCCGGCCCTGCTTCTGTGCCTCCCGCTCCGACAGTCCGATCCGGCCCAGTTGGGGATCGATGAATACCGCGTAGGGTAGGAGTCGGTCTGTGATACACGCACGGCCACTTTGTAACAGGTTGGTACGGATCACCCGGAAGTCATCATAGGAGATGTGGGTGAAGGCGGGGCCGCCTTTCACGTCGCCCAGGGCATAGACGCCCGGCACGCTGGTCTCCAGCGTCTGGTCGACGACTACGAACCCTTTGGCATCCATGGCGATACCTGCCGTCTCGAGACCCAGGCGGTCGGTGTTCGGCACCCGCCCGGCGGCCCGGAGGACGTGCGACCCCTCCAGGATACGCTCGCCGGCGGGCGTGCGGATCGTCAGACGGACGCCGTCGCCCGCGGTTTCGGCGCGCACCGCTTCGGCCTCCAGCAGGACCTCGAGCCCATCCTCCCGCAGGATCCCGAGCACCGCCTCCGCGACGTCGGCATCCTCCAGCGGCAGGAGCTGGCGGCCGCGCTGGACGATGGTGACCCGGCTGCCGAACCGGCGGAACATCTGCCCGAACTCCAGCCCGATGTAGCCGCCGCCGAGCACGAGGAGGTGCTCCGGGAGCTGATCGAGCTCCATCACGGAGGTGGAATCGAGCGACGGTACCTGGTCGAGACCCTCGACGTCGGGGGCGGCCGGCCGGCAGCCGGTGTTGATGAACACGCAGGTCGGCCTCGAGCACCCTTCCGTCCACCGCGACCCGCTTCGGCCCGGTGAATCGCGCCTCGGCGCAGATCGAGGTCGAGCCCCTCGGCCGCCTCGATCCGCCGCAGGCTGCCCGCGCGGAAGCTCTTGACGATGGCGCGCTTGCGCTCGCGCACGCGGCCCATGTCGACGGTGACGGGGCCGGTGCTCACGCCGTAGTCTCCACCGCGCCGGGCGAGGTAGGCCACCCGGGCACTGGCCACCATCGTCTTGGTGGGCGTACACCCCTCGTTGATGCAGGTGCCGCCGACGTGCTCGCGCTCGATCAGCGCAGTGCGTCGCCCGCTCCGGGCAAGCGCGGTGGCCAGGGGACCCCCGGCCTGGCCGGCTCCAATGACGATGGCATCGTACCGCTCGGCAGCGCTCATGAGCTCGGGTTGTGTGTTGGGGGTGAAACGGCCCTCGGACTGGGGATGTAACGACAGCGGGCTGCCGGAGGTTCCCGAGTCCGAAAATCTTCCGCCAAAATCGACTCCCCGCTACCCTCGGCCCCCCGGCGCAACGTCGCGACCCGCGGCCCGGTTTCAACGGATTCGAGCGCAAGATCCGGATGGTGCCCTGGCCGGCCGGATGCTACCATCCGATTCATGCTGCTCGATGCCTCTCCTACGGAAGACTGGCGCTGGACGGCCGTCCTCGACCGCGACGCGGCCGCCGACGGGCGGTTCGTCTACGCCGTGGCCTCCACCCGGATCTACTGCCGGCCCACCTGCCCGTCGCGGCGCCCGCACCGCCGCCACGTCCGGTTCTTCGCCACGCCGGCCGCGGCGGAGGCCGAGGGCTACCGGGCCTGCCGGCGCTGCCGGCCGGCCGAGCCCGAGCCCGACACCGTGCGGCAGGTGCGGGAGGCCCGGCGGTACCTGGACGAGCACCTCGACGAGACCGTGACGCTGGACCGGCTGGGCCGCGCGGTGGGCCTGAGCCCGTGGCACCTGCAGCGGACGTTCAAGCGGATCACCGGCGTGACGCCCCGCGCCTACGCGGGCGCGCGCCGGATGGAGCGGATGAAATCGCGGCTGAAGGACGGCGACAGCGTCACCCGGGCGACGTACGACGCCGGCTACTCCTCCCCCAGCCGGGTGTACGATCAGAGCCGCGCCCGGCTCGGCATGACCCCGGGCGCCTATCAGCGCGGCGGCCGCGGGGTGCGCATCCGGTTCACGACCCTCCCGACCGCGCTCGGCGAGGTGCTCGTGGCGGCCACCGAACGCGGGGCTCTGCTCGGTGGCGCTGGGGGACGACGCCGGGGCGCTCGAGGCCGCGCTCCGCCGTGAGTACCCGGCCGCCACGGTCGAGCGGCACGACGACGAGCTCCGCGGGTGGGCGGGGACGGTCGTGGCCCGGATGGCGGGCCAAGAGGCGGAGCGCCTCCCGCTCGACGTCCGGGGGACCACGTTCCAGTGGCGGGTGTGGGACGCGCTGCAGCGGATCCCCAAGGGGAGCACCCGAACGTACGCCGAGATCGCGCGGGAGCTGGGCCAGCCGTCGGCGGCCAGGGCGGTCGCGCGGGCGTGCGCGAGCAACCCGCTGGCGCTGGTGATTCCGTGCCACCGGGTGGTGCGCGGGGACGGGGGCCTGGGCGGATACCGCTGGGGGGTGGAGCGGAAGCGGGAGCTGCTGAGGAGGAGAAGCGGGCCGGCGCGTCATCCTGAGCGGAGCGAAGGATCGGCCCGGTGGTCGAGTGAGGCCAGAACCACGATCCGGCATCAAGCCACTTCGGATGACCTCCGCTCAGGATGACGCCGAGACGCTCGCGGCCACGCCCCATCCGTCGCCACGGCATTCCGCAGCAGCGCCAGCTCCAGCCCATCGCACAGCGCCAGCCAGCTCGCCTCGATGATGTTCTCCGAGCAGCCCACCGTGCTCCACCGTTCCGCGCCGCGCGCCGACTCGATGATGACCCGGGGCCGGGCACCGGTGCCGAGGTGCTCGTCCACGATGCGCACCTTGTAGTCCACCAGGTGGACCTCGGCGAGCGCCGGATAGTGCGGGAGGAGCGCCTTCCGCACCGCCCGGTCGAGCGCGTTGACGGGCCCGTCGCCCTCGGAGGCGGTGTGCATCATCTCCTCGCCGACGCGGAGCCGGACGGTGGCCTGCGCGCGGCTTCCGCCGCCGCCCCGCTTCTCGATGATGACGGTGAACTCCTCCAGCTCGAAGGGTGCCTGGTAGCCCGGCGCGGCGCGGCGGAGCAGCATCTCGAACGAGCCTTCGGCGGCCTCGAACTGGAAGCCGCGGTGCTCGAGCTCCTTGATCCGCTGCAGCACCGCGGCCTCGGTCTCGCCGGCCTCGAGGCCGAGCGCCTCGGCGCGGAGCCGCACGTTCCGCCGCCCGGCCACCTCGCTCACGACCACCCGCATCTCGTTGCCCACGGCCGCCGGATCGACGTGCTGATAGCTCTCGGCCAGCTTGGCGATGGCCGCGACATGGATGCCGCCTTTGTGCGCGAACGCGCTCCGTCCCACGTACGGCGCGTGCGGATCCGGATGCTGGTTGGCGACCGCGGCCACGAACTGCGACACCTCGGTCAGCCGCCGGAGTGACGCCTCGGGCAGGACCGGCGTAGCCGAGCTTGAGCTGGAGCGTGGCGATGAGCGGCACGAGGTCGAGGTTGCCGCAGCGCTCGCCATAGCCGTTGATCGTGCCCTGCGCCTGCACGCACCCGGCACGCACCGCGGCGAGGCCGTTGGCGACGGCCAGCCCCGCATCGTTGTGCGGGTGGATGCCGACCGGCGTCGCGAAGCGGCCGCGGACCTCGTGCACCCGCTCGGCGACGACGTCCGGCAGCTCGCCGCCGTTGGTGTCGCACAGCACGAGGCAGTCGGCGCCCTCGTCGGCCGCGGCGGCGAGCGAGTCGAGCGCGTACGCCGGATCGAGGCGGTAGCCGTCGAAGAAGTGCTCGGCGTCGTAGATCACCTCGCGGCCGAGCCGCTTGAAGAAGGCCACGCTCTCGCCGATCATGCGGAGGTTCTCCGCGCGCGTGGTCTCCAGGATGCGCTCCACGTGCAGCGTCGAGCTCTTGCCGACCAGGGTCACGACCGCGCGTCTCGGCGTCGACCAGGGCGCGGAGGCTCGCGTCCTCCTCGCAGCGGACGTTGGCGCGCCGGGTGCTGCCGAACGCGGCCACCTTCGCGTGCACCAGCGGAACGCGTGCGGATCCGGCGGAAGAACTCGGCGTCCTTGGGGTTGGAGCCCGGCCACCCGCCTTCGATGTAGCTCACCCCCAGCCGGTCGAGCGCCGTGGCGATCTTCACCTTGTCCTCGACCGACAGGGAGAGGCCCTCGCGCTGGGTGCCGTCGCGGAGCGTGGTGTCGTACAGGCGGAGCGTCATCGTCGGCTCGGACTCCAGGGGTGAAAACGTCAGCGGCCTCTCGGTGGGAGAGGCCGCGTCTCGCTGCTGTGCTCGGGATGTGCTACCCGCGTGCTCGCGCGCCGCCTCTGAGTGGGAGTCGGAGGCTGATAATGCTCGCGCGGGGCGGTCTGGGGAGCTTTCATAGGACTGTATATCTATACATTGCGGGGTGGGGATGCGTCAAGGTTTGCTCGGCGGTTGGCGCGCATGTGGGCATGCTGTCGCAGCCGCCGGGGGCACGGCAGGACGGGAAGGAGCCCGCGCCAGGGTTGGGGGAGGGGAAGAGACGGCTGCGGTTGGACTCAGTCCGGCGTGGCTGGTGTCGAGCCGCCGGTGGCTGACGGCGCCTCGATCGCCAGGGCTTACGCCGGCGTCGCTTCGATGGCGGGCGCAGTCCGACGGCACCGCGATCGCGGGACGCAGCACGAAGCCGTGGACTCCGCGTCGTCTGTCACCCCAGCGCGTCGCGCCGGCCACTTCAGCGAGCCTGCGCCGACGGCCTCGGGATCTCAGCCAGACCGGGCAGGTCTTCGTCCGCCTGATGCCAGATCGCCCGCAGATCGGCGCGGGCCTGCTCCGCGACCGGCGCATCGCCGGCCGCGGTCGCCGCGCGAGCGAGGCCGAGCAGCGACGCCGTGCGCCGCGGCGCCAGCGCCAGCGCGCGCACGAACTCCTGCTGCGCCTCGGCCGCCTTCCCCTGGGCCAGCAGAAGCTCGCCAAGCAGCTCGTGCGTGGGCTTCACGACGTCGGGCGGCCCGAACGCGACGGCCATCGTGTCCTCCACGGATGCCGCCTGGCGGAGCAGTGCCACGGCCTCGTCCGCCTTGCCGTCCGCGGCCCGGAGCGCGGCCCGCAGCTCGGTCTCGAGGATGGTGACCACCTCCTGGGTGCCGTCGTCGTCGTCCGCCGCCGGTGGCCGGGCCGCGAGCACGGCGAGCTGGCGGAGCCCCTTGTCAGCCGCGGCACGATCGCCCCGGCGCAGGGCGGCGTAGCCCAGCGCGAAGGCGTCCATCGCCTGCGGGATGGGCCCGACGCCGGTGGTGTCCACCGCCCACGAGGTGCTCGAGTCGGCCCAGCGCTCGCTCGCAACGAGGTAGTGCGCACGCATCGTCAGAACGTGGAGCCGGGCGTACCGGCGAGGCGGAGTACCCAGGTTGCCCCGGACGCTCTCGAGCAGCCGTCGGGCCTCCGCGATGCCGGCCCTGCTGCAGGTAGGCGTAATCCAGCCAGGCCGAGACGTGGTTGGGCGTCCAGGCGGGACGGTTCGGGCCCAGCGCCGCGACGTTGGCGTCGACCGTCTCGTCCCACATCCCCAACGCGACGAAGATGTGGCTGGTCATGTGCTGCGCGTGAGCCGCGCCGGGCGCGATCTTCGAGTAGGCCCGCGCGGCCGGGAGGCCGAGCGGGGCGTGCGCCGGATCGTCGAAGGCATGGATGACGTAGTGCGCGGCACCGGGGTGGTCGGGATTCCGGCGCAGCACCTCCTCGGCGAGCGCGCCGGCGCGCATGTACGTCGGAACGTTGCGCGTGCCCTGGCTCAGCCCCAGGAGCGAGAGCGCATAGAACGCGCGGGCCTCGAGATCGCTCGGGTAGGCAGCCGCCAGCCGGCCCATGGCCGCGGAGTAGAGCGTATCACGCCGGGGCTTGGACCCGTCGCCATACAGGATCTCGACTGCCTCCAGGTATCCCCGCTCTCGACGCGTGCGCGCCCGGGCGCTTCTCGCCTCGGGCGTCGGTCCCAGGCGTGCCAGGATCGCGCGCGCCGAGTCGACTTCCTGCTGGTTCCAGACCGGGTGCGTTTGCGTCATCGCCTCGCCCCAGTAGGCCAAGGCGAAGCCGGGGGCCAGTCGCTGGGCCTCGCGGAACGCCGCGGCGGCATCGTCGTACTCGAAGCTGTGCAGCAGCAGGACGCCACGGATGAACGGCGGCTGGGCCGCCTTGGGACCGGAGTTGGGGAACGCGATCGTGCCCAGCCGGTGCGACTGGGCGGCGAGCGGCGCGGCGGTGGCGAGCACGAACAGGAGTGTCCGGCCGGGGAGTCGGGAGAGTGGCATGCCCACAACGATATCGTGCGGAAGGCGATGCCGACAGACGGCTGGGATCGGGCCGGCGATTGACAACCCGCATTAATGGCAGGATCGTAGAGCGTCCACCACCTCGCGTCCGCCCACTTCGCCGAGTCGATTGCGTGAGCCCAGACGGCCGCCTGCTCGACCGCGCGCACCAGCGCGTGCACGCGGTCGGCATCTTTCCGTTGATCATCGGTCGGGCGCCCGACAGCGGGATCGTCGTGGTGGACGACGACGTCTCGCGCCAGCACGCCTGCGTCATGCGGACCCCGACGGGCTACGTTGTCATCGACACCAGCTCACACGGCACGTTGGTGAACGGGGAGCCGGTGGCGGCGCAGCGGGTGCTTCAGGCGGGCGACCTGATCGAGATCGGGTCGCAGGTGTTCGAGTTCCAGTTGCCGGACGAGCCGCTGGCCCCGGCCTCGGAGGCCGACGGCCCCGTCGCCGTCCCCTCGCTTCCGCCCACCCGGCCTCACGGCCGGCGCTGGGCAACGGGCAAGAGCGCCCTGATCCACGATCTGCCGCCGGGTCGGAGTCGCTGGCTGGAATGGGTTCGCCGCTTCGGAGTGGCCGAGCTGACGGGCGCCGCCGCGGCCCTCGGCGGGTACTGGGCGGGACAGGCGCTCACGGGCAGCCTCGTCCTCTCTGCGTTCGCGGCCGCCCTCAGCGAGTCGGCCGGGTTTTACACGGTGCTCCTGCTCCGCGACGTCGTGCGCGACGCGTACGCCGCCGGCGCCCGGCGGGCCCGGTACGGCCTGCGCGAGATCGGCGGGACCTGGCGCAATCTCTTCATCGAGTTCGGGCCCATCGAGCTGCTGGACACCCTCGTTCTCCGCCCGCTCTGCATGGGGCTCGGCGGCCGGTACCTGGGCCCCTGGCTCGGGGTGATCGCCGGCAAGATCGTCGCGGACGCGGCGTTCTATGCGGCGCCGATTCTCGCGACCGAGGCTCGCCGACGCCGTGCCGAGCGCGCCGACGGCTAAGGCGCCGGGGCCCCGGGGGTACCTTCCGAGCGCGGACCGTGGCAGTATTCGACCGATGCGGAACTTCCAAGACGCCGGCGCGCTCGTGCCGGCCCGGCTGAGCCCCTGACATGCCGACGCTCGACACCCTGATCCCGCGCTTCAAGGCCGCGGATCGTGCCACCCGGCTCGAGACCCTGCTCGACTACTCGCGAAAGCTCGCGCCGCTTCCGGAGCGCTACCAGGACGAGAAGCAGCGGGGGGAGCACCGGGTACCCGAATGCCAGACGCCCGTGTTCCTCTGGGTCGAGGTCGAGTCGGGCAAGGTCCACATCCACGCCGACGTGCCGCCGGAATCACCGACGGTGCGCGGATTCATCTCACTGCTCGCGAAGAGTCTCGACGGTGCGGCGCCGGCTGATGTGGCCCGCATACCCGACGACCTCCTCGACCAGCTCGGCCTCAGCGAGACGCTCGGCATGAACCGCACCCAGGGACTCACCGCCATCCTCTACCGGATCAAGCGCTCCGTGGCCGCTGCCGCCTGATGCTCGGCGTCCTCGAGCTGGCGGGCAAGAGCAACGGCTTTCTCAGACGGCGCGAGGCGGGATATCTCCCCGATCGCGCCGACGTCCACGTCGGCGAGCGGGTCATCCGCCAGTACGAGCTCCGCGCGGGCGACGAGATCGACGGCGAGGCGCGCCCGGGCGGCAAGGGCCGGGGCGCGACGCTGGAGAAGGTCACCGCCATCGACGGCCGCCCGCCCGCGGACGTTCGCCGGCGGGTGGAGTTCAGCCAGCTCGGCGCGATCCATCCGAACGAGCAGCTCCGCCTCGAGTTCGGGCACACGCGCCAGGGCCAGCCGGATTACACCAACCGCGTCATCGACATCCTCTGTCCCTTCGGCAAGGGCCAGCGTGCCCTCATCGTGGCGCCGGCCAAGGCGGGCAAGACGATGGTCCTGGAGGCCATCGCGGAGGGGATCGCCGCCAACTACCCCAAGGCCACCCTCCTCACGCTGCTGGTCGACGAGCGGCCCGAGGAAGTGTTCGAGATGGAGGCGCTGGGGGTCGGCGAGGTCATCGCGTCGAGCTTCGACAACCCCGCGTCGCAGCACGTCCAGATCGCCGAGCTGACGCTCGAGCGCGCCCGGCGGCGGGTGGAGCTGGGGGAGGACGTGGTGCTGATCGTCGACTCGCTCACCCGGCTGGCGCGGGCGTACAACACGGTCGAGAAGGGCACGGGCCGCACGCTCTCCGGCGGGCTCGACGCCCAGTCGCTCGAGCGGCCGAAGCGCTTCCTCGGGAGCGCGCGCAAGATCGACGCGGCCCAGGGCGGCGGCTCGCTCACCATCATCGCCACGGCGCTGGTCGACACCGGCAGCAAGATGGACCAGGTGATCTTCGAGGAGTTCAAGGGCACCGGCAACAGCGAGCTCGTGCTGAGCCGCGAGCTGGCCGAGCGGCGGGTCTTCCCCGCCATCGACCTCGTGGCGAGCGCCACCCGGCGGGAGGAGCTCCTGCTGTCGCAGGAGGCCCTCGCGGTGACCCGCCTCCTGCGCCAGCGGATCGCGGGGATGTCGGCGATCAACGCCATGAACGACCTGTTGACGGACATGAAGCGGAACAAGACCAACGAGGAGCTGGTGAGGACGTTGGCGAAGGCGGGATAGGCGAGGCAGGCGGGCAGGCGGGCAGGCGGTAAGGCGGTCAGGCGGACGGTAGAAGCATGCGGGCGAAGCGAGGAGGGGGGATCGGTGGCGCCACTGCGTTCTTTTGTGGCGCTGCCGATCCCCCTCCTCGCGTAGCCGGCAACCAACGCCGAACTAGCGCGCGCCAGCCACCGCCCCCCGATTCGCCTGCTCGAACTCCTTCATCAGCTTGACGAGCGCCTCGACCGCCGCCCGGGGACAGGCGTTGTAGATGCTCGCCCGCATGCCGCCGACGGACCGGTGGCCCTTGAGCCCGTCGAGGCCCCGCTTGGTGGCCTCGCGCGATGAACTTGCTCTCGAGCTCCTCGGTCGGCGCCCGGAAGCAGACGTTCATCAGCGACCGGCTGTCCGGCTGCACCGTGCCGCGGAAGAAGTCGCTGCCGTCGATGTAGTCGTAGAGCAGCTTGGCCTTGCTCGCGT
Organism: uncultured Gemmatimonadales bacterium; assembly: GCA_963833905.1. Classification (GTDB taxonomy): domain Bacteria; phylum Gemmatimonadota; class Gemmatimonadetes; order Gemmatimonadales; family GWC2-71-9; genus CAVVWJ01. The sequence continues at coordinate 111,882 of CAWHZQ010000004.1, forward strand.
TGTGCTCCGCCATCGCCGCCAGCCCGCCCTGCTCCTGGATCCACTTGAACACTTCGCCCACCAGATAGATGCCCAGCGTGGGCGGCGTGTTGTAGAGCGACTTCTCCGCCGCGAACGTGCGGTACTGCAGCATCGTCGGCAGCGTCTTCGGCCCGGCCTCGACCAGGTCCTTCCGGATGATCACCAGCACCACGCCCGACGGGCCCAGGTTCTTCTGCGCGCCGGCGTAGATGAGCCCGTACTTCCGCACGTCGATCGGCCGGCTGTACATGTCGCTCGACGTGTCCGCGATGAGCGGAACGCCGGCGGGCACCGCGGGCTCGCTCCGCCACTGGGTGCCGTAGATCGTGTTGTTGGTCGTGAGATGCACGTACGCCGGGTTCGGCGAATAGGCGATCTCGTCCGGCTTCGGGATCCGGTCGAAGCTGGTGGCTTCGCTGCTGGCCGCGATGTGCACCGTGCCGCCGAGGATCTTCGCTTCCTTGACCGCCTTCTGCGCCCATACGCCGGTGAGCAGGTAGTCGGCGGTGCGGCCGGCGGGGAGGAGGTTCATCGGCACCATCGAGAACTGGAGCGACGCGCCGCCCTGGAGGAACAGCACCGCGTAGTCGTCGGTGATGCCGGCCAGCGCCCGGCAGTTGGCCTCCGCCTCGTCGAGGATCCGGTCGAAGACCTTGCCGCGGTGGCTGTGCTCCATGATGCCGATGCCGCTGCCGGCCACGTTCCAGATGGCCTCCTGCGCCTTGCGGAGGACGGGCTCGGGCAGCACGGCGGGGCCGGCGCTGAAGTTGTGAATGCGGTCGGTCATGGGTGGATCCTTTGTTTGGCGGTCGGGCGGGCGGGCGGTCGGGCGGTCAGGCGGTCAGGCGGTCAGGCGGTCATCGATATACGACCGCGTCATCTCGAGTCGAGCGGAGGCGCAGAACCTTGCTGGCCTCTCCGACCGTCCGACCGCCTGACCGCCTGACCCGCCCGCCTTACCTCCCCTTCCCGTCGATCTCGCTCAGCTCCACGCTGATGATGTCCTGATTGCCGGTCCGGATCCGCTCGACCGCGGCGCCGTCCGGCACGCCATCGAGATGAATCCGCGCCAGCGTCGCCTGCGCGCCGTGGTAGATGATGTTCTCGACCTCTTCCACGTTGATGGCGCCGCCGGCCAGCACGCCGAAGACGTGCGCCAGCACGCCGGGGCGGTTCCGGTGCCGGATCGAGAGCACGTGCGTCGCCGAGCTCCGCGCGAGCCGGTTGACCACGTTCGGCACCTCGCCGGTGCTCAGGAACGTCTGCACGATCCGGATGACCTCGTGGGCGATCGCCACCTGCGCCTGGTCGGTGGACGCGCCGATGTGGTGCGTGCCGTAGACGCCGGGCGTTCGCGCGATCGCGTTGGCGAAGTGGCCGGTGTTCCCGGCCGGCTCGTCGGCGAAGACGTCGAGGCCCGCGCGGATCTTCTTCTCCCGCACCGCCTGCTCGAGCGCCGCCTCGTCCACCACCGAGCCGCGTGACGTGTTGATCAGGTAGGCGCCAGGCCGCATCGCCGCCAGAAACTCCGCGTTCACCAGCTGCTTCGTCTCGGCGTTCGCGGCCACGTTGACCGACACCGCGTCCGAGACTCGCGCCACCTCCAGCGGCGTCTGCGCGTAGGTGATGCCGAGCCGGTCGGCCTCCTCGTGTGTCAGGCTCCGGCTCCAGCCCACGACCCGCATCCCGAACGCCCGCGCGCGGGCCGCGATCTCCCGCCCGATCTGGCCCAGCCCCACGATGCCAAGCGTCCGCCCGTGCAGCCCGTGCGCCTTCGAGTACTCGCCCTTGTTCCAGGTCCCGGCCCGGAGGTCGGCCACCTGGTCGGGGATGCGGCGGTCGCACGAGAGCAGCAGCCCCATCACCAGCTCGGCCACGGCGATCGAGTTCTTGCCCGGACAGTTGGAGACGAAGACACCGAGACTCGACGCGGTATCCACGTCGATGGTGTCGATGCCGGCGCCGGCACGGATGACGAGCGTGAGCGCCGTTCCCGCCTTGAGCGCGTCGGCGCTCACCTTCTTGCCGCGGACGATCAGGATGTGCGGATCGGTGGCCCGGATGGCCGCGGGCAGCTCCTCGGCCTTCACGTCCGGCTGGGAGACCACGGCGCAGCCGAGCTCCTTGAGCCCGTCGATTCCCACCTTCTCGAACTTGTCCGCGATCAACACCTTCATCCGAAATCGCTCCGCCGGGTGGTCGTGAGCCTACAAGGTATGCACGAAGAGCCCGCTGCGCAGCTTGGGCTCGAACCACGTGCTCTTGGGTGGCATGATCTGGCCCGTGTCCGAGACCGCCATGAGCTGGTCCACCGTCGTGGGGTAGAGCGAGAACGCGATCGCCATCTCGCCCGAGCGCACCCGCCGCTCGAGCTCCGCGGTGCCCCGGATGCCGCCGACGAAATCGATCCGCTTGTCGGTGCGCTGGTCGCCGACGCCGAGGATGGGGCCGAGCACCCGGTCCTGCAGCAGGGAGACGTCGAGCGAGCCGATCGGGTCGGTCCGGTCGATCGTCGCTCTCATCGAGCTCGAGCCGGTACCACGCGTTCTTGAGGAAGATGCCGAAGCTGCCCGGCCGGTCGGGCGCGGGCTCGTCCGTCGTCACCAGGCGACCGAGCCGCGAGAGCCGGGCAAGCACGCCCGCTGGCCCGAGCTCGCCGAGGTCGCGCACGACGCGATTGTAGGGAAGGATGCGCAGCTGCTCGGCCGGAAAGAGCACGGCCAGGAACCAGTTGTACTCGCCGTCGCCCCGGTGCTGCGCCGGGGCGCTCCGGAGCTCACGGCCCGCGCGCCAGGCACTCGCGGAGCGATGGTGCCCGTCGGCCACGTAGGCGTGCGGCACGCTCCGGAAGGCGTCCAGGAACGGTCCCGCCTCGGCGATCCGCCAGACGGTGTGGCGGACGCCGTCCGGCGCCGTGAAGTCATAGAGCGGCGCCCCGGCCAGGAGAGGCGGGGTGAGCGCCTCGATCTCCGGCCGCCCGCGATAGGTCAGGAACACCGGCTCCGCATTCGCGCGGAGGGTCAGGACGTGCCGCGTGCGGTCGTCCTCCTTGTCCTGCCGGGTCTTCTCGTGCTTCCGGATGATGTCCTGCTCGTAGTCGTCGATGTGCACGCACCCGACGATCCCGGTCTGCGCCCGCCCGTCCATGATCTGGCGATAGAGGTAGAGCGACGGCGTGGCCTCGCGGATGAGCGTGCCCTCGGCCTGAAACCGGTCGAGGGTCTCGCGGGCCTTCGCGTAGATGCGGGCATCGTACGGATTGACGTCGGCCGGGAGATCGATGTCCGAGCGGCCGACGTGGAGGAAGCTGTAGGGATTGCCCTCCGCCAGGGCCACGGCCTCGGCACGGCTCACGACGTCGTACGGCACCGCCGCCACCCGCTCGGCGAGGTCGGACGCGGGGCGAACGGCGCGGAAGGGGTGGAGACGCATGCGGCGGGGCCCGGATGAGAGAGACGGTGGCGCGAAACGACCGGCATCCTATCCGCGGACGACGGGCGAATGCAAGCGCGGCGGGCGGGCAGGCGGGCAGGCGGTCAGGCGGGCAGGCGGTCAGGCGGGCAGGCGGTCGGACGGGCGGACGGGCGCTCTCCGGGTGCGCGGCCCCAAGGCGTCGTCACCCCTGAGCGCAGCGAAGGGGGCATGCCTCAACGCATGTCCCCTTCGCTGCGCTCAGGGTGACGGGCTTAGAAGGACTCGCGACTTTCTGAACTGACCGCCTGACCGCCTGACCGCCTGACCGCCCGCCCGCCCTACCCACCCCCCGGCCGCACCAACCGCTCGCATGCACCGAGCGCCGCGTCCACCACCAGCGCCAGCGCCGCCGCCGGCAAGGCCCCCGACAGAATCATCCGCGTGTCCGACAGCGCGAGCCCTGATGCGATCGGATCGCCCAACCCGCCGGCCCCGATGAAGGCCGCGAGCGTGGCCGTCCCCACGTTGATCACCGCCGCGGTCCGGATCCCGGCCATGATCAGCGGCGCCGCGAGCGGCAGCCGCACGTATCGGAGGACCTGCCGCGGCGTCATTCCCAGCGCCGTGGCCGCGCTGACGGCGTCCGGCGCGGCGTCCCGCACCCCGGTGTAGGTGTTCCGGAGGATCGGATACAGCGAGTAGAGGAAGAGCGCCGCCAGCGCCGGCACCACGCCGATGCCGAGCAGCGGGATCATGAACGCGAGCAGCGCGATACCCGGCATGGTCTGGAGCACGCCCACCGCGCGGATCACCGCCTCGGCGCCGCCCCGAAGCCGCTCGAGCCCGAGGCCCAGCGGCAGCGCCACCGCGATCGCCGCTGCGAGCGACACGACCACGAGGAACACGTGCCGCCCGGTGAGGCCGAGCAGCGTCCCGCGCTCGGCCCAGAGATAGGCGGCGAGGCCGGCGCGCTTGCCGCTCGGAGGTCGCGTCCCTGTCCGCGGCGGCCGGTGCGAGCAGGCCGAGCGTCCCCAGCGCATCGCGCGCGACGCGCGCCACGGGCTCGTTGTCGACCTCCACCCGGCGGTTGAGCTTCCGCATCGTCGCCTCGCTGAGGCGGCCGCTCAGCTCGGTCAGCGCCGCCACCGCCGCGGGCCGGCGCTCGGCGAGACCAGGGGCCACGAGGGCGGCTGCCTCGTACGGCGGGAAGAAGCCGCGATCGTCCTCCAGCACGACGAGGTCGTAGCGCGCGATCAGCCCGTCGGTCGCGTATCCGTCGATCACGTCGACCTGGCCGGCGGCGAGCGCCTGGTATTTCACGGCCGGCAGCAGCGCGCGGACCTCGCGGAATCGGAGCCCGTAGGCGCGGCCGAGGCCGGGGAGCCCGTCCTCCCGGCCGATGAAATCGGGCGTGAGTCCAGCCCGGAGCGTCGGACCTGCGTGCACGAGGTCGCTCAACGTGCGCAGACCGAGCCGCTGGGCGGTCTCGCGGCGAACGGCGATGGCATAGGTGTTCTGGAAGCCGAGCGGCGGGAGCCACCGGACGCCGAACCGGGTCTCGAACTCGCGAGCGACCTGCGCGAACACGGCGCGCGGGTCCGGGCTCGGCCGCTCGTGCAGAATCGCGAGGAGCCCGGTGCCGGTGTACTCCGGATAGACATCGATGGCGCCGGTGCGGAGCGCGCCGAACGCGATCTCGGTGGCGCCGAGCCCGAGCCGCCGCTCCACGGCGATCCCTCGCGCCTCCAGGAGTTGCGCGAACATCTCGGCCAGGAGGTAGGACTCGCCGAACGGCTTCGAGGCCACGACCAGGGAGCGTTCGGTCTGCCGGGAGCCTACGGCGTCCTGCGAGCGAACAGCCTCCTGGCCGCGTGTGGCCTCCTGCGTGCGACCGACGCCCATTCCCGCGAACGAGCCCAGCAGCGCCAGCACCGTAGCCCGGCCAAGCGCCCTCCTCATGCGGGCACCCGCGCCCGCGCGAGCAGCGTGCGCACGTACGACGTCGCCGGCGCGGTGCGCAGCTCGTCGGGAGTGGCCACCTGCTCGATCCGGCCGGCGTGCATCACTGCCACCCGGTCGGCGAGAAGAAACGCCTCGGACAGATCGTGCGTCACGAGCAGCGTCGTGATCGCGAGCTCTCGGCGGAGATCGCGGAACGACGCCTGCAGATCGGCGCGGGTGATCGCGTCGAGCGCGCCGAACGGCTCGTCGAGCAGGACGAGGTCCGGCCGGGCGGCGAGGGCGCGGGCCACCGCCACTCGCTGGCGCTGGCCACCGGAGAGCTCGCGCGGCCAGCGATCGCCTACGGTGGTCGGCTCGAGCCCCACCAGCTGGAGCGCGCGTTCCGCGCTGGCGGCCGTGTCGTCCTGCCCGCGGAGCCAGGGCACCAGCGCCACGTTCCGGCGCACGCGCCAGTGTGGCATCAGGCCCCCCTCCTGCGGCACGTAACCGATGCGGCGGCGGAGCGCCACGGGGTCGAGCGCGGCGGTGTCGGCGCCGTCGACCAGCACGGCGCCTGCGTCAGGGTCGGTCAGTCGGTTGAAACAGCGGAGCAGCGTCGTCTTGCCCGAGCCGCTCTCCCCGATGAGCGCGACGCACTCAGCGCGGTGCACCACGAGCGACACGCCGTCGAGCGCGGTGACCGGGCCGTAGCGCTTGGACACCTCGCGCGCCTCGAGGGCGATGGGGTCGGGCATGGGGTCAACTTACCCACCACTCTCGCAAACTACGAGGCGGATGGAGCCTGCCATGCCACAGCCTCTCCCCACTCTCGAGCGAGCGGCCCGAGGCATTCCCGGGATGGCGGCTTGGCCACCTTCGGATTGCCGCCGCTAACCCCATCGACGGCCATGGCTTCGCCGGCTGGCTACGAGTGCGTCACCGCTTCGACCCTCGCCCCTTCCGACGCCACTCTATTGCCGCAGCGTCATGCAGAAACATGCACGTCCCCCGAGCATGAAATTGGCATCGTGAACAGTCTCCCCAGCACACCCAAGGATGCGGCATGTACCGGATCGAGCTGGCCCCAGGCGAGGAAACGGTCTTCCGCACCATCGAGGAGCTCGCCGTCGCCGTGCGGAATGGTCTCGTCACGCCCCGGTGCCGCATCTACCACAGCGCGACTCAAAAGTGGCTGCCGATCGAGTTTCATCCCCACTATAAGCAGGCCCTTTCGCTGCCGGCCGCACGGATAGCGGAGGCGGTGGCACCACGCACGTCGGGACATCCCCCGCCCTTGGAGACGTTGAGCTTCGCCGTCGCGCCCGCCGCCAAGTCCACGCCGGCGTCGGAACCGGTGGCGGAGCCCACGGCAGCGACGCCGGCGGGCGACCATCCGGTGCAACCACCGGTGCAGCCGCGTCCACAGGCGGAGCGGGCGACCGAGGATCATTCGCCAGCGAAGCGTCCCCTCGGAATACAGCGAGTCGGGCAACGGGGCACGGAGCGTCAACGAGCTGAACACTCGGTCTCAGGGCGAGCGCGCATCGAGAACTCGCCGGGCACGCCGCCCTCGAGCACGGAGCACCCGGGGATGGAGCACGCGGCCACCGAGCCTGCGGCCACCGAGCCTGCGGCCACCGAGCCTGCGGCCACCAAGCATTCGGCCACGGCGCATTCGCCCAAGTCGCATTCGCCCAAAGAGCCCTCGCGCGCGGAACATCCGCCCAAGAAGCACTCGGCTGCGGAACTCGCGGCCGGGCAGCACGCGGGAGGGAAGCCCTCGGGCGCTGAGCACTCGGGCCCTGTGTACTCGGGCACTGATCCTTTGGACGCGCGATACTCGGGGGTAGAACATCCGGTCACGAGTCATGCGGTCACAAAGCATGCGGTCGAGACGCATGCAGCCACGGGCCGTGCGGCCGCGCAGCATTCACCCGCACAGCATCCGGTCGCGGAGCACGTCGTCCCGGAGCACGTCGTCCCGGAGCACGTCGCCCCAGAGCATCCGGCCCCGAAGCATCCGGCGATGGACCATCCAGCCAGGGAGCATGCAGCCACGACTCACTTGGTCGTGCTGCATACGGCCGCGGATGAGGCCGCAGCCCGGGCCGCGCTGGAGCAGCCGGTCGCAGAGCATCCGTCGGGCGATGATTCGCCGGCCGAGCACCCCGTGACCTGGAGCCCCAACCCCGAGCCTCACGCGGCCGAGCCGCTCCCAGCGAGTCGAGCCGCGGCCGAGCATCACTGGGCGACCGAGCATCGCTTCGCACCTCACGCGGACATGGCGCCGCCGCTCAGCGCTGCAGCGCCGGCGTCCACGCCGAAATCAAAATCGTCCTACCGGCCCGACTCGTACCTGCCGCTGTCGGTACGCGTCGTCCCCGACGAGCCGTACGTCGCGACCGCACCCGAGCCGGCGATGGCGCCGCCCGTTCCCACCGAACCGGTAAAAGCGTGGCCGGTGATGCCCGCCCTGCAGCCAGCGCCGGAGCTGCCGACGATCTCCTATCCCGAGTTCACCCCGGCGGAGGAGCCCGTTCCGGAACGCGCGAGCTCGTCGCGCGGGCACCGCCCGGTGCAGGTGGCCCTGGCGCTGCTGGTGCTGGCGGCCGGCGGCTACCTGGCCAGGTCGTTCTACTCGCCGGTGCGCGGCTCCCACGTCGACAATCCCTCGACGCCCGCGGCCGCGGTGGCTGACCGGCCCGCGCTTCCCGATGACGCCCCAGCGCCTGCATCAAGCGCCGTGACGACGAAGCCGTCGCCCAATCGGCCGGCCGTCATCACTCCGACCGCGCCAGCCTCGTCCGGCTTCGCCGCGGCGCTCGAGCCCCGCGCGATCGCCACCGGGCCCGCCCCCATTCCTGCGACCGCGGCCGGACAGCCGGCGGCAGCGCCTACGACCGATTCGATCGCTGTCACGGGGCCGATCGCGCCGGCGCCGGTCGAGATGCAGATGGACGTACCCGCCCTGCCGGGTGGCGACTCCCTCGTCGCCCAGCCGCGCTCGAAGACCGACTCCGCCATGAAGCGAATCCTCCGCGCCGTGAACGGAGGACAGAACCCCAAGTAGTCCGCCCGCCGGTGTGACCCGTCCCACAGCAGCACCTTCCAGAGTTATAGATTATCCGGGAGCGTAAGTTGTTAGTTATCAACAACTTATGTTGACAACCCTGTGGAAACCTCCCTCACGGTGTGGAAAACTCCCGCGGGGGTATTCTCACGGCTCGTGGAGGGACGCATGGCCAGAGCGATCTGGAGCGGCTCGATCAGCTTCGGGATGGTAAGCATCCCGGTCAAGCTCTATGGAGCGACGGAAAGCAAGGACATCAGCTTCCACCTGGTCCATGCGACCTGCGGCACTCGGCTCAAGCAGGTGCGCTGGTGCCCCCACGACGAGGTCGAGGTGCCGTGGAGCGAGACGGTGCGGGGATATGAGTACGCGAAGGACGAGTACGTGACGCTGACGGACGAGGACTTCGAGAAGCTCCCGCTCCCGAGCAAGCACACTATCGATCTGACCGCGTTCGTGAAAGCCACGGAGATCGATCCCGTCTACTACGAGCGCAGTTATTACCTCGCCCCGGACGAGCGGGCGGAAAAGGCGTACTCGCTGCTGCTGCAGGCGCTGGACAAGAAGGGGCTGACGGCGCTGGCCACGATCACCATCCGGAAGAAGGAGCAGCTCTGCGCGCTGCGCCCCCGGGACGGCGTGGTCATGCTGGAGACGCTCTTCTACCCGGACGAGGTACGGCAAGAGCATGGCGTCGACCTGGACCGCGCCAAGGTCAGCGAGCGCGAGCTCGAGATGGCGTTCACGCTCATCGAGCTACTTCGGAAGCCGTTCGAGCCCGAGGAGTACCACGACCACTACCGTGAGGCGCTGGCGAAGCTCATTGACGCGAAGCTCGAGGGCCGCGAAGTCGTGAAGTCCCCGGCCGCGCGCGAGACCAAGGTCATCGACCTCGCCGACGCGCTCAGGAAGAGCGTCGAGGCAGCCCGGAAGGGCGGCCGCACCAGGGCGGCTGCCAAGACGCCCGCTCGTCGTCAGACCCGGCCGGCGCGTCGCGCGCGGAAGGCGAGCTGACACCCGTGCATCGCTGCTGGCGGGCATTGTGGCGAACCATGACGAAGCGCCGGACGAAACCCGCCGGCGCGCTCAGCGCGACCGGCGCCGCGAGCGACCGATGAAGCGGCGCCTGGAGGCGCTCTCGAAGGCGACCAACGCCCGGCTCCGCTATCGCGCGCAGCCGGCCTGGATGGCGCCCATGCTGGCCACGCTGGTCGAGTCCCCGCCGCGTGATGGCCACTGGGTGTACGAGCCCAAGCTCGACGGCGTGCGGGTGCTGGTCTACTCGAACGGCGGGAACGTGCGGCTGTTCTCGCGCAACCGGAAGCCGCTCGACAACGCCTATCCCGAGCTGGTCGACGCGCTCTCGTTCGCGGTCCGCGGCGATGCCGTGCTCGACGGTGAGGTCGTCGCGGTCGATCCGCACACCGGCCAGAGCAGCTTCTCCCGGCTGCAGCGCCGGATGCAGCTCCGCGACGAGATCCGCGCCCGGGCCGAGCGACGTGGCGGTCGAGCTGTACCTGTTCGACTGCCTGTTCTACGAAGGGGTCGACCTGACCAATCTCCCCCTGGTGGACCGGAAGGCGGTGCTGCGGGACGTGGTCTGGTACGACGAGCCTATCCGGTTCACGCCGTTCCGCACCACCGGCTCGGCCGCGATGTTGCGCCAGGCCTGCGCCAAGGGCGCCGAGGGCATCATCGCGAAGCGGGCAGAGAGCCGGTACATCGGTGCCCGGTCGACCGACTGGCTCAAGATCAAGTGCGTCCACCAGCAGGAGCTCGTGGTGGGCGGGTACACGGCGCCCAAGGGCTCGCGCGAGAATCTGGGGGCGCTGCTGGTGGGCTACTACGAGCAGGGCGCGCTTCGGTACGCTGGCAAGGTCGGCACCGGGTACGATCGTGCGACACTCGAGATGCTGCAGCGGAAGCTGGCGCCGCTCCATCGGCGGACGTCACCGTTCGCACCGGGGCCGGCGCCGGCGGGCGAGGTGCAGTGGGTGACGCCGAAGCTCGTGGTCGAGATCGGGTTCGGGGAGTGGACGCCGGCGGGGCTGCTCCGGCATCCGCGGTACCTGGGGATCCGGGAGGACAAGACGGCGGCGGAGGTGCGGAAGGAGGGGTGATCGATGTCGGCGAGGCTCCAGCACTACCAAAGTGCGACCCGCTCTCGCGATCCTCTTCGCTCCGACCTGCAAGATCTGGCAGCGTCGCCCAACACCTGCACGCTAACACTCAACCCGCTTACAGGATAAGGCGACAGCCCGTCGCGCCGCACGGTTCTTGCCCCTCCCCGGATGCCCACTTCACCGTCGCTCCATGGAGGTCGCATGCACCCTCGCCGCTTCGCCGCGGGCCTCGCGCTCGCCGTTCTCGCTCTCGCCGTGTCCGTCGCCCCCGCCCAGCCCAGGGCAAGGGGAAGGACAAGCACTACGCCGTCTCGAACGACCGCGCCGTGACCGTCACCCGCAACGTGCTCGTGCGCCAGGGCTACGACGTCGTCCGCATCGAGCGCGTCGGCGCGACGCAGGTGGTCTACTACCGCGCCGGCAACCGCGGCCGCGGCAAGGGCAAGGGGCCGGTCCAGAAGATGGTCATCCGCACGGTCGAGCGCCGCATCGTCTTCGAGGACACGCCGCCCGCGATCATGGTGGACATCGACGTCAACCTGAAGCTCTAGCGGAGCCCGCCTATTCCAGCTCCACCTTCCACGCGTAGTTCTCCAGCCGCTCCGTCCGCGGGCCCGCGCCCGCGGATGTGAGCGGAAACTCCACCGCGTGCGGCGTCGAGAGATACATCTCCTTCATCGCCTGCTTGAACGCCGGGGCGCAGGCACCGCGCACCGACGCCTGGTGGGCGGGGGCCGGCGTCCACACCAGCCGCACCTCCTGCCCGCTCGGACTCGCCTGCGTCGTCCCGCACCACGCCGGTCGCGCTGACGTCGCCCTGTCCGGTCAGCGCGAGCTCGCAGGCTGCCGTCTCGGTGCTCCTGGTGGCTGCCGTGCGTGCCGCAGAAGAGCAGCTCGGTCCGGCGGGCGAAGGTGCCGGTGTAGGTCCCATCGGCTTCGCGCGCGAGGGTTCCCTCGATCGTCTCCTCGCCGCCGTTGCGGCAGCCGCCGCCGGCGGCCTCCTGGGGCCACGTGCTGGTCAGGCGGACGTGGTAGGCCGGCTTCAGCGCCGGGCGCGCGGGCATGGCGGCCTCCGTGAGCGTGAGGGCAAGTGTGCGAGGCGCGCTCTGGGGGCCTCCGGCCATCGGGGTCAGGCCGGCGAGCGCGAGCGCCGCGGCCAGCGGGTGATCGTTCGATGGTACATGACTACTCCTGACTGCGCCTGAAGTGCCTGAAGGGTTCAGCGGTCGTTTGGAACCTCGTCCGCACCCGCATCGAAACGGCGAGCGCGGTGTCGCGTGAAGGTCACGCGACGGCAGATCAGTATGACAAGTCGCGTGCCTCGTACCGGCTCGCGTGCCAGACCCGGTTCCCCGAGACCCAACTCACGTGGCGGATGTCGCTTAGCGAAAGACGCCGGCGCCCCGTCTCGGGCGCCGGCGTCTTCAGGAGACGACAATTTCGTTCGGCCCCGCCGCCAGGGCCGCGCAGCGATGTCGTTCGCTCACGGCTCCCTACTTCGCGGCCGTCGGTCCGGTCTGGTGGAGCTCCCGCTCGAGCCGCTGAGCCACCATCAGGTGCGCTTGAAAGGCCGGAACCACCTTCTCCACGAGCGCCTTCAACTCCTTGTTCTGGATGGCCGGCAGCAGCGTGGTCTGGATGGCATCGATGACGCTCTTGTGGAAGGCGACCTCATGCTCCACAAACGCCCGATCGAAATCGGCTCCGTGCTTCGCCCCAGTGCCGCCATCGTCTCGGCCTGCGTCTTGGCGCTCGCGTCGCCGGCCGGCGGCGTGGGGGTGACGCCGAGCTTCTTGGCCAGATCACGACCCATCTGGCGGACCGCCTCGTGATCGTGGGCGATCATCGCGCCATAGTCGCGCACGTCCTTCGACTGGGCGCGCTTGGCGGCGAGGGTTCCGGTTTCGATGTCGGCAGTGTTGGCCGCGTCGAAGATGGCGACGATGGTCGGGTCATCGAGTGCTTGGCCTGCGGCGTGGCGCGGGCAGGAGGAGCGCGGCAGGAAAGAGCAGGAGTGCAGCGAGGGAAAGGGACGACGCATGGCGAGCCTCCGATGAGTGGCTGAGAACTGGCGGACAGGCTCCCTCATATTGCGCAACTAGTACAATTTGTCAAGGTTTTTATTGACATATTTGCCAAACTGCACGCTCCCGCGATATATTCGAGGGACTCGCTCTCGGAGCCATCCAATGGGCCAACCCGTTAACAGCCAACGGTTTCTCGAAACCACCCGAGGGCGGATCCTGGGCCTCCTGCGCTGCGAGACGCACACCGTCGAGGAGCTGGCCCAGGCGCTGGACCTGACCGACAACGCCGTCAGGGCCCACCTCTCGACGCTCGAGCGGGACGGGATGGTTCGATCGGCGCGGAGTCCGCCGCGGGCCGGGAGCCGGCAAGCCCTCTACGGTCTACGAGCTGCCGCCTGAGGCGGAGATGGTGTTCTCGCGCGCCTACCCGCCGGTGCTGGGCGCGCTGCTGGAGGAGGTCATGAGCCGGCTGCCGAGCGAGCAGATGGAGGCGATCCTGGTGGGGACGGGACGCCGGCTCGCCGGGCCACTACTGCCGCCGGGGACCGCGAGCCGGGCGGCCCGGCTCCGAGCAGCGGTGGGAGTGCTCAACGCGTTGGGTGGTGCGGCGTCGCTGGAGGAAGGGGAGGGTGGGGCCATCATTCGAGGCTGCGGATGTCCACTCGCCTCGGCCGTGGCGCGCCGCCCCGAGGTCTGCCGGGCCTTCGAGGCGCTCGTGAGCGAGGTGGTCGGCGCACCGGCGCGGCAGTGCTGCCACCACGGCGACCGGCCAAGCTGCTGCTTCGAGATCGCCGCGGCGGTCTGAGGCGCGGCGGCCTACGATCAGCCCCGGAATCGCCGGGGGTCGATGCCGTACCGCCGCACCTTGTAGCTCAGGATCCGCTCGGTGGTATCGAGCAACCGGGCGGCCTTGGCGCGGTTGCCGCGCGTGCTCTTGAGCGCGTCCTGGATCAGGTTGCTCTCGAACACGCCCACGGCCTCGCCCAGCGAGCGCGACACCACCGTGCCCGACGCCTCCGCCGTCTGCAGCGTCGGCGTGAGGTGGTGGCCGTGGATCACGTCCCCGTCGGCCACGAGCACGGCGCGCTCGATGGTGTTCTCCAGCTCGCGGACGTTGCCCGGCCAGTGGTAGGCCATCAGCATGTCGATCGCCGGCGTCGAGATCCGCTTGATCGTGCGCTGGTGCACGCGGGCGTACTTCTCGACGAAATGGTCGGCCAGGAGCAGCACGTCCGACTTCCGCTCGCGGAGCGGCGGCACGAAGATCGAGAACACGTTGAGCCGGTAGTACAGGTCCTCCCGGAAGGTCCCCTCGGCCAGCGCCTTCTCGAGGTCCTTGTTGGTGGCGGTGATGAGCCGGACGTCCACCCGCACGGTCTCGTTGCCGCCCAGCCGCTCGAACTCCCGCCCCTGCAGCACGCGGAGGAGCTTGGCCTGGGTCGACGGGCTCAGCTCGCCGATCTCGTCCAGGAAGAGCGTGCCGCCGTCGGCCTGCTCGAACTTGCCCTTGCGACGCGCCTGCGCCCCGGTGAACGCGCCCCGCTCGTGGCCGAACAGCTCGGTCTCGACCAGGGTCTCGGGCAGCGCGGCGCAGTTGACGCGGACGAAGGGCTTCCCCGCCCGCGGCGAGTGATGGTGCAGCGCGTGGGCGATGAGCTCCTTGCCGGTGCCGCTCTCGCCCCGGATCATCACCGTGGCGCCGGTGCCCACGACCTGGGCCACCTGCTCGTAGACCCGCCGCATGGTGCCGCTGTTGCCCACGATGTTGGAGAACTCATAGCGCTCGCGCAGCTCTTCCCGGAGCTGGGTGTTCTCCTCGACCAGCCGCTGGCGCTCGCCCTCCACCAGGTGGTGGATCCGCACCGCCTGCGAGATCAGCGCCGCCGTGATGCGGAGGACCTTGATCATCCGCTCGCTGTCCCGCTCGGGCATGAACGGCATCTCGACGGCCAGGGTGCCGGCGCTGGACCCCTCCATGAGAATCGGGACGCAGAGGAAGCTCATCTCCCCTTCGTCGTGCCGCTCGTCGCGGGCGACGGCGCGGTGGAGAAACCGCGGCTCCTCGCTGACACGGGGCACGACGGCCGGCGTGCCCCGCTGCGCCACGCCCCCGGTGATCCCCTCGCCCACGCGATAGCGCACCCGCCCCGCGGTGCGCGGGTAGCCGAGGGCGGCCTCTACCACGAGGAGCCCGCTTGCCTCCTCGATCAGCGTGATGGCCCCGCGCCGGGCGCCGCAGCGGCGCTCGAGCACCTCGAGCACGCCGTAGAGGCTGGTCTCGAGGTTGAGGCTGCCGGCCAGGGCCTGGCTGACCTCGAGCAGCGTCGCGAGCTTCCGGACGTCGCCGTCTTCGATCAGCTCCGCGCTCTCGCGCGGCGCCGGGGACGCCGGAGCCGGCCTGACGGGCCCGGCGCCTGGGCGGCGGCGCGCGGCATCCTCGGGCATGAGGGAGGGAACGTTGAAGACGATCTTGCTGGGCGAAGGCATAGGCAAACCTGCAACGGGAAACTGACGGCCATCGTGGGCGAAGTGTAACCCGTTTTGAGCGGAATTGGCAAATCTTGAGCGACGAAAACCCGATTTTTACGCCAGATGACGAATAGAATAACCAATCCTAGTGCATGTTATGCAGAAACCACTTGACAGCGATGGATAGGGGCAGGTAGGTTCCCCGGACCGCGCCAGCGGAGGTCCGAGTCCGAGGGGACGCACACCCGCAGTCGAGCCGGTCAGGCCTGCGGGATGCCGCGGGTCGGCATCGATCTTCGCCCGGGTGATCGCGACGAACACCGGGCTGGCTGGGGCATTGAGGCGGCCGAGCAGTGTCGTCGGAAACGTCACGCTTTCGGTCGCCGTCGCTTCCCCGCAGCTTTCCGTCGGCCCGCGCCGAGGGAGCGCTCCACCCATGGCAGCACCTCCGCGCGATCCTCCAGGACATCCGCCGGCAACTCGTAATACTGCATGCCATGCGAATCGTCACCGAAAGGACGAAAGGGCTGGGACCCGAGTCGCTCGAATTCGGGCCGGGTCGCGTGGTCCACCTTGAGATACAGGGTATCGTCGTCAATGAGCCCGAAGAAGAGTCCCTGGCAATAGAGACCGACGCCGCCGAACATGGGCCTGGCGGTCACCGCGCCGGCTGCGGAGAGCTGGTCCAGGACGTAGGCCTTGTAGCTCGGACTGATGGACATCGATCCTCCGAACACGCGAAGCCGGAACATGGCAAGCCCCGACGCCCACGCAGTAACGCTGAACAAGGCAAAGGGGCATGATCTGAATCATGCCCCCTCGCTTCGCTCAGGCTGACTCCTACCAGGGATTGCCCCCGGCAGATCAACTCTGCTGATCAAACCAACCTACTTGTCCCCAGCCCTCCCGCCGAGCGGGATCTCCACGCCGAGCGACGCCACCAGGTCGTTCTGGAAGTCGTCGCCACCGCCGAAATCGCCATTGTACAGATAGTCCTCGAAATCAAGCCGGATCGCGGCATTGTTGCGCTCGCCGAGGCCGAAGCGGAAGCCGGCGCCGGCGTTGGCGCCGAAGTCGGTGCGGCTCTTGTCGTCGTCGAAGGTGTTCTTGCCGCGGGTCAGCAGTGCCGGACCGGCGGCGATGTAGAAGCCCACCCGATTGGTCACCGGGCTCAGCGCCAGCATCAGCCGGGCGCTCGCGACGAAGAGATTGGTGTTCGTCTCATTGAGCGTCTCGCCCGAGATCTTGGCTGGGGCGTAGCCGCCGGTGGCCTCGAAGCCCAGGACGCCGGTACCCCAGAAGGTGAGACGGGCGCCGCCGATGACGCTGACGTCGCGGCTCAAGGCGTTGTCGAGATCGCCGACGGAATTGCGCGTCGGAATGTAGACGCCGGCCCACGGCGCGAGGCTGACGCCGCCCTGCGCCTGGGCGGCTCGCGGCGCGGCAACGCAGAGCGCCGTGGCAACCAGGAACGCCGGAATCTTCGTAAGGTTCTTGATCGACATACACACTCCACTGGAGAACGGTGTCAACCGCGCGCGACCGCGCTCGGCACCGGGGAGTTCCCGGTGCTTCACATTGCCATATCAGGGCTTGGGATGCTGTGAAGCCGGGGCGTCCGATGGTGTGAAGTGAGTCACCTCGCGGAACCGAAGGCCCGATAGGTCAGCGCGTTAGCGCTTGCCCGGCCCCCGCTCTCCGCTTCCGCGTCGCGGCGGCCTTTCGCGCGGAGGCGGACCGCGCCGATTTCGGGCGCGACGCCGAAGCCCGCCCGCCGATCCGTCCGCCTTTCCGCGCGGGAGCTTTGTTCGTCTTCTTTCCCCGCCCCGCCCCACTCTTCCGGCCGCCGCCGGACATCTTGTTCTCGGTCGCCCATGCGCGACGCTCCGCTTCCTTCTCCGGCACGCCCCGCGCCCGGTAACCTTCCTCGATGTGTTCGGCCTGCCGCTTCTGCTTGGCAGTGTAGGCCGACTTGTCTCCCCGCGGCATGATGCCTCCTCGGTGATGAAGTCGCCGACGAACATCGATCGCCGGAACGCGCGCGGCGGTGCCGAAGGTCACAAGCGGGGAGCGAAAAAAAGGTGGGTGGAACGGGCACGAATGCCCGTTCCCGCGAGATAGATGAAGAAGGGGAATGTGAGGAGATATACAGCGAGAGCAGCGGATCGAACGGCGCGCCCGGCCTCAGAGCAGGGGACTCAGGGCTTGTACTCGGACGTCTCGCATAGTGCCATCCGGCCATACTCCCACTAGGACAGCAAGATAGGGCGCCAGAATGTCCCTGCTGTGGCGTGGATCACACGTCGGCCGGCAGGGATCCGCGAGGATCCGCCCTGTCCCGCAGCTGACCCTCGATGGTGTAGCGATCGCAGAAATCAGTCGCCACGCCGTAGACCACGATCGCCTTCGGCGCCAGCGCCGCGAGCAGTGTCGACACATTGGCGTTGGAGAAGACATCATCCGAGCTCGTGCTCGCTGAGCCAGTGGATCCACGAGCGCGGTCTGGACGATCGGTTCCGCGTGCTCGTGCGCGATGATCCGATGGGCGCGGGCAAACGCGGTCAGCGCCTCGAGTGCCGGGATGATCTCTCGCTCCCCGGCACGACGGCTTCCCGTCCGACCGCATGAAATCGTAGAGCGTGTCGACATCCCAGAACACCGGACGTGTCGTGCCTCGCTCCATCGACCGTCACAGGCGACCCGCGTCGCCGGCGCCTCATTCATTCGATTCTCACAACACCGAGGCCAACACGAAAGTTCGACGAAACCGAACCCGCGTCGCCGGGCGTATCACTCGGGAACAGACCGCAGGCGGGGCGCCAGCATGCCAGCATCTGCCGCAGGACCGACCGGCGCGACCACAGTTGACATCCGCCCGGGGTTTCCCTAAATCCCGGAGCCCGTACAGGGCGGACTCGTCCCTCCCGGGCGGCCCGCCCGGAGGTCTTCCCGTCGTCGTCCTCCGTCCACGTCGCCACGCAGGACGGACGCGAAGCCGCGACGCGCGACACCGCCTACACCTATGAGAGGCCGAGCTGATGCGGTCGTTCCGGATCCCCATGCTGCTCGTGCTGTCCGCCGCCGTCCTCGCCGGGGCGCCCCTGAGCGCACAGGTGCCGGAGAAGCCGCCGACACCCAAGGCCGCGGACAGCACAGCGGCGGACACGACGGACAGCACCGCGGCGGACACGAGGGACAGTACCGCGGCGACCCCGGCGGACAGCATTGCGGCCAGCGCGGTGGACAGCACGGACAGCACCAGGACAGACAGCACGCCGACCATGGAGAGGCCCCCTGAGCCCCCCGAGCCGGCGGCGCGCTGGCGGACGAGCTGGTTCCCGTATCTGGCGGGCGGCGCCAACGACTCCCCGGTGCTCTCCTTCCGCCTGCGGCACTGGCAGGCGGCGGATTACGAGGCGCGCAGCACCTACACCGCCGCGTTCAACGCCGACGCGGGCATCGCGCCGAAGGGCAGCCGATATGTGAGCGCCTCGTACAGGGCGCCGGACTATTGGAAGGGCTGGCGGCTCGTGGTCCTGGGCGCGGCGGAGCGGCAGGCGCGCCTCGGCTACTTCGGGCTGGGCAACAACACCGTGTTCGACAAGAACGCGGATAACCCCTGAGATGCCCTTCCTGTACCGCATGCGGCGCACGCGCTACCGGGTCACCGCGGAGGTCACGCGGCAGATCAAGGGCCCGCTGCACGTGGCGCTGCTGACGGCGTACACGCGCGCGAGGTTCACCTCGCTGCCCGGCCCCTCGGTGTTCAAGACCGACTTTCCTTCGGGCGACTTCACCCAGCACGACGTGTCCGGCCGGCTCGCGCTGATCTACGACACCCGCGACAACGAGTACAACACCCATCAGGGACTGCTGCTCGAGGCGGGCACGCAGGCGGGCACCGGCGGAGACAATTACAGTCGCCAGTACGCCATCCTTCGCGGCTACCTCCAGGTGCGCGAAGGCACCGTGCTGGCGGCGCGGCTGGCCGGCGCGGGGATGGGCGGCACCTCATCGCTCGACGCGCGCTTCACGCTGCCGGGCTGGGAGAAGGAAGTCCCCGTGCTGGGAGGGCAGAACTCCCACCGCGGGATCGACTACGGACGGCTGACGGGACGGGGTGTGCTGTTCGGGAACTTCGAGGTGCGGCACGACGTGCTGCCGTTCGGCGATCTCGGCGCCATCACACTGGTGGCATTCCTGGATGCGGGACGGGTGTTCGAGCAGGAGGGCTTCAAGCTCACGACCAAGGACATGAAGGTCGGCGGCGGCGGCGCGGTGGCGCTCCGCATTCTCCGGAGCACCATCCTGGAGTTCAACTTCGCGGGCGGGCCGGATGGATTCCAGTTCTCGGTGGGGAATGGGTGGATGTTCTGACGGGCGGGCAGGCGCATCACGCCACCTTCGCCACCCCGCCGCCGCCAGCACCTCGCGCAGCGTCGTCTCGCCGTGATCGCGGGCGTACCACTGCCGCACCTGCGGATACAGCTCGGCCTTGGGCACCGTGAGGCGGTTGGCCATGACCCACGCCTGCAGCTCGCGCGGCCGCGGGCCCCAGTGGCCCAGCTCCCGGAACTGCTCGTCGAGCGCGATCACGATCGGGATCGACCGCGAGCCGTTGGTCAGATAGAGGTCCATCACCTCGGGATGCTGGTCGCGCAGAATGACCCGGAGCTCGAGTCCGGGCACCGTGGCCGCCAGCTTGGCGAGAACCGGCACCGTGCTCGACGCGTCGCCGCACCAGTCCTCCGCGATCACCAGCAGCTTCCGCTCGACGCCGGCCGGCAGCGCCGCGATGGCCCAGGCGGGCAGCCGGGCAATGCCGTAGATCCCCTCCCACAATCCCTTGTGCTTCGTGCTGGCGGCGAGAAAGGCCTCATAGGTCAGCGCGTCGCCCCACAGCGTCCTGAAATCCAGCATCATCATCCACCGCTAGAGACGCGTACCTAACACCCGCCGGGGGCCTGGAGTTCCTCGATCCGGATGCCGCGGCGGCCCAGCTCCTCGACGTAAGCGGCGAACGGAATCGCCTCGTCGGGGGTGTGGACGCCCTTCGCGGTGACCCGGCCGTCGGCCTGCATCTGGCCGGTGATCGAGAGCGAGTAGCCGGTCGTCCGCATCATGGCGCTGATGCCGTGGTCCGCGTCGTACCGGTCGATGAGGCGGAACGAGACCCGGGCCGGCTTGCCGGCCTTCCGCCCGGTCACGATCACCTGCAGCGCCACGAGGTCGCGCCCCAGCGGCTTGTGGAGCTTCGGTCGGACCGTCGCGATGAAGACGTCGCGCGGCGAGACACTCTTCCCCTTCACCTCGATCGGCTTGATGTCGAGCAGGCCCAGCTCCCGGATCGGCCGCATGATCGCGACGTGGCCCGGATAGCGCAGGGTCTTGTACTCCATGACGTCGACCTTTCCCTCGTACGCGAACGGCAGGGTGCTGATGCCGCCGCCCGTGTGGAACGCCTCGAGGGTCCCGACCGGCATGGGGGAAGTCCACCGCCTCCAGCTCGCTCAGCGCGTCCACCTGCTCCCGCTTCCCGCCGCGGAGCACCCACGACGGGCGTGGTGTAGTAGTCCAGCGCGCCTTCGAGGGAGTAGACGATCTGGTAGTTGAGGGGGGGCTCGGGCTGCTGGGGGAGACCGCCGACGTACACCTTCACCTGCTCCGCCTGGTCCAGCCGCCGGATGCCCTCGGCGGCGAGAATATTGACCATGCCCGGCGCGAGGCCGCAGTCGGGGATGATCGACACCCCCCGCGCCACCGCCTGGTCGTGGAGCTTCTTCTGCTCGAAGACGATCTCGGTGTTGCCGCCGAGGTCGGAGAAATGGCAGCCGGCCTCGACCGCGG
The DNA here is from genome assembly GCA_963833905.1 of uncultured Gemmatimonadales bacterium. GTDB lineage: Bacteria > Gemmatimonadota > Gemmatimonadetes > Gemmatimonadales > GWC2-71-9 > CAVVWJ01. The sequence continues at coordinate 132,794 of CAWHZQ010000004.1, forward strand.
CGCGGGCCATCGGGCCGTTGTAGTAGTAGGGGATGGCGCTCATGACGGCGGTGTGGCCACGGAGCGTCTCCTGCACCGCCACGGGGTCGGTCACATCCAGCCGGACCGTCCGGAGACGGCCGTCCCAGTCACCGCGCTCCGCCAGGAACGGCGGGAGGTTGTCCGGGCGCAGATCGGCCAGGGTCACCTGGGTCACCGCGGGGTTCTGGAGGAGATCGTACGCGCAGGCACAGCCCTGCAGGCCGGCACCGAGGACCAGCATTTTCATCGACGACCCCACTGACGGCGAGAGCAGCTTCCGGAAACGGGTGCAAAGCCTCGGAAAATAGCCTCGGATGGGGTCGCGATTCAACGGCACCGCAAACTATTTTGCGAGATGACTTCTACTCAGCCTACGCGCCGCGACGGTGAGGCCACCCGCCAGCGCCTGCTTCGTGCAGCACTCGAGCTGTATACCACCGTCGGCTTCCGGGCCACCACCACGCCCGCCATCGCGGCCCGTGCGGGCGTGGCCGAAGGCACGATCTATCGCCACTTCAGCGGGAAGGAGCACCTCCTCAACGAGGTGTTCCGCGGCGCCCAGCGATGGGGTGCCACGATCGTGAGGGAGACCGAGGGCGAGGGCGCGCCCAACCGCCTGCACCGGATCGCGCGGACCCTGTTCGACACGGCGGCCCGCGATGCCGCCCTCACCCGCATGCTGCTCCGCCGCCGCGACGAGCAGCACCTCGACGAGAAGAGCCGGGAGGCCGAGCGGGAATTCCGGGACGCCCTGCAGCATGTCGTGGCCGGAGGCCGGTCCGACGGCGCGGTTCGGACCGGACCGACGGAGCTCTGGGCGGACGTGTGGCTGGCGCTGGTGGCGTTCATCGCCGAGCGCGTCGGCGCCCGGGACTGGGCCCCGGACGCGCCGCCGGTCGGCATGGCGCTGGACGCGGCGTGGGATGCGATAGCGGCTCGGTAGACGAGCGGAAGGACGGAAAGACGGAAAGAAGGCGGTGGGAGGTCACATCTTCCTCGTTCCCTCTTTCCGTCCTTCCGTCTTTTCCCTCCTTCCGTCCCCAAAAACACCGTCATCTGCCGCGGCCGCGTGCGGCACGCCGTCCCAGTCCAGCCGGCGCGCACGGCCGGGGCCGAGGGGGCGGATCTCCACGGCGTCACCCCGGAAGAACATGACCGAGTCGTCGCCCCACCGGGCGGGGTCGCGGGCGTCGCGGGCCAGGAGGCCGGGTGCGCCCGGTGTCGCCCGCGACGCAGAGCGCACCCGGCTCGGCACACGGCACCGCCCGCGCGAACGCCGGGCTGCCGAGCAGCACGGCCAGGGCCGACTCCGCCGCAGGCCGGTCGGGGGCCGGGACCGGCCGGGCATCCAAGGCGGGCGGGCGGTGCACTCGACCGGTAAAGGCCGGCGCCGGCCGCCACCACGAGCGACTGCCCGTCGGGCGACCACCCTACCTGCCGCGGCACGCCCGCCCCTCGCGGCAGCTCGACCTCGCGCTCGGCGCCGTTCAGCAGGTTCATGACCCACACCGTGCCCGGCGTCGAGTCCCTGAGCGAGGCACCGCGGAGGAACGCCAGCATCACGCCGTCCGGCGAGAGCGCCGGCCGCATCTCGCCCACGGTGCTGAACGTGATCGGCACGACGGCGCCGCCCTCGGTCCGCACCGCGTAGAGATCGCCGCCGGCCGCCCCGCCACCGGCCACGAACACCGCGTAGCCGTCCCGGCCCACCTCCATCTGGCCGCGGAGCGGCGGCAGCGTGCCGCTACACGCGAGGACTCCCGCCAGCAGCGCCGCGGCCGCCAAGCACCGCCCATCCCGCTTCACCGCGCCCCGAGCGCCCGGTCGAAGGTCCAGTCGAGCCGGCGCCCCGCCGCCTCGGCCATCGCCCGCTCGAGGGCGCCAGGCGCTGCGGTCGAGTTCCGGTTCTCCTCGACGTAGCGCCGGAGCCCGTGGAAGAACGCCGAGTCGCCCACGGTCGCGTGCAACCGCCGGAACGCTTCCACGCCCGCGGCAACACGTCCTCCGGTGACTTCTTCGAGGACTTCTTGCCCCGATCGGCAGCCGGGTGCGACCAGAGCCACGCCAGGTACGCCGCCGCCGCCGTCGAGGGCTGCTCGGCCTCGAGCCCGGCCTCGTCGACGGCGTTGCCCAGCCACTGGGCGGCCGTCGCCCGCGCCACCTCGCGCTCGGTGACCTGGCCCGCGTGCACCCGGGCACCGTCGTACAGCACGACCGACGCCCCCGGACGCCCCGCCGGCGCGAGCGGCACGGCCACGTGCGCCAGACCCGGGTAGGGCAGCGGCCCCAGGCGGGCGCTCAGGTAGTCGACCATCTCGCCCGCGCGGCGGAACGCGCCCGCCGCGGCGGCCGCGGAGTCCTCGGGCGGCGTCCAGAGCGTCACCGGAGCGCATGGGTCGCCGCAGCTCGCGCGCGGAAGCGACGTGACCGCGAACCTGCCCGCCGCCACCGCCAGCGCCGCGAGCGGCACCGGCGTGTCGAGGACGTAGTGCCAGGTCGTATGGCCGTACGCGAGCGTGTCGACCCTGGTCAGCGTGCCGTTCGCCACCACCCGCTGGCCGGCGGGCGCCTGGACGTGCCACGCGACGGTCACCCGGCCGCCGCTCCCCTCCGGCGACGGCAGCCAGAGCGGCGCCCGCCCCTCGGCCGTCTCGCCCGCGAGCGAGCGCGCGCCGGTGCGGTCGGGGCCGACCCGGAGGCCGCCGCGCGGGATGCCGTGGTAGCGGACGCGGGTCGAGAGCGTGTCGCCCGCTACCTTCTCGTGCGGCACGACGACATCGCTGCCCGCGCGGCCGTACATCGTGCGCGAGAGCCGGGTATTCGGCTTGCCATCGATCAGCACGCGCACGACCCGCAGCGTGGAGTCGAGCCTCATGTCGACCGGCCGGCCCGACTGGAGGCGCCATCCGGTCTGCACCTCGCCGACGAAGTGGGTTCCGGTGTCGCTGGTGGCGAGGATGATGTCGTAGCTGGTGGGCGTGTGCGGCGGCGGCGTGCTGTCGGCCTGGGCGGCGAGCGGGCCGGCGGCGGCGAGCGCCGCCAGCGCGCCCACCGCCGCCAGGCTACTGCGCCCGCGTCCCCTCACTTGCCGAGCCGGGCGCGGTAGAACTCGAGGATCCGGGTCCACGCCTTGGCCGGCTGGGGGCCGTCGGAGCCTTCGCGGCCGGGCTTGAGGAAGCCGTGCCCGGTGCCCGGGTAGACCTCCTGCGTGAACGTCTTCCCAGCCGATTGCATCTGGGCCACGACGGCGGGAAGGGTCGCGTCGATGCGGGCGTCGTTCTCGCCGTAGATGCCGAGCACCGGGGCCTTGATCCGCTTGATCGCGGCGGAGTCGGGCGGCGGGCCGTAGCAGACGACGGCGGCGCGAAGGTTGGGGTTGTTGGTGGCATAGCGGAAGCTCTGGCCGCCGCCCCAGCAGAAGCCGATCGTGCCGACGTGATCGGCGAGCACCGCCGGTAGCGCGTTGACCCAGGCGTAGGTCGCGTCGAGGTCGGCGGTGATGCGCTCGGGCTCGAGCTCCGCGATCAGCTTCCGGCCCGAATCGGGGTTGGCGGGGCTCATGCCGTGCTTGCTGGAGAGGAGGTCGGGCACGACCGCCACGAAGCCTTCCTTGGCGAGCCGGTCGACGACGGTGGGCTCCCAGTCGGTGAGCCCGAAGATCTCGTGGATCACGATCACCGCCGGCGCCTTGGTCTTCCGCTCGGGATAGGCGACGTAGGCGCGGATGACCTCGGACCCGCGCGGGATCTTGACCCACTCGCCGTGCGTGGTGACGGCGTCCTTCGCGATGTGGCCGCGGTCGTGGCCGCGCGCCACCCAGGCGCCGCCGGCGCCCAGCGCGAGGGCGACGCCGAAGACGGCGGCGTAGGTGGCGGCGCCGCGCACGCGGCGGGGCAGATCGGTCATGGCGTACCTCAGGGCAGGCCCTTGCCGGGGGCCGGCAGGGCGCGGAACTCGACCCGGTTCTCGAGCAGGAGCGGGATGGCGACGCGGTTCCGCTTCGTGTCGATGCCGATGTCGGCGGGCGACGGGAGCCCGCTGGCCACCGGCGTGACGGTGCCGTTCTGGAACACGAAGAGGCTCGAGTCGGTCCAACTGGTGACCAGGAGGCGGTTCTCGCCGAGCAGCTCGACCCCGTCGAGCTGGCCCTTGGTCGGGCCCAGCGGCACGGTGGTCTTGGCCCCGGGCGACCACGCCTGGATGACCTTGCCGGCGAACGGCACGACGATGAACCGTCCCTGCGCGCCGTCCCAGGTGATGCCGTTCGGGCCGGCCAGGCTGTCGGATTGAATCGCGATGCTCACGGCCCGGTCGGGGGCGATGCGGTAGATCCGGTCGGGGCCGGTGTGCTCGATCCCCTTCGCGCTTCCCTCGACGCCGGTGTCGGTCACGTACAGTCCGTCGGCGCCGACCGCGATGTCGTTCAGGAACTTGGAGCCCTTGACGTCGATGCTGGCGACGGGCGCGCCGGTGCGGCGGTTGAAGCCGCGCACGCGGGTGATGTCGGCCACCCAGAGCGTGTCGCCCTGCAGCGCCAGTCCCTTGGGCGCGTCGAGCTTCACGCCGTTGGCCCCGCCGACGATCCACTTGAGCGAATCGACGGTCCCGTCGCCCTTGAGGCGCGAGATGTAGCCGTTGCCGTCCTTGGCCACGGGTGTGCCGTTGATGTTCGACACGTACCACACGTCCAGCTCGGCGTCGTACTTGGCGGACTCGGGGGCCTGGAAGCCCTCGACGCGCGCAGGGCCGCTCGACGCGGCGGCGGCCGAGTCGGTGGTGGCCGGGTGCGCGGTGGCCGAATCGGCGGCGGTGCTCGAGCGCTCGCCGCGCCCGCAGGCAAAGGTGAAGGTCAGGGCGGTGACGGCAAGCGCCCAGCGTGATCGGGACATGCGTCGCTCCTCGAGTTGTTCGCTTTGCACCTGGGCGTTGCACCCCATCGTGCACTTGATCGTTGCACCAGATGGCTCTGTCGGTCAAGATAGCGGCGGGCCCCGCCACGAGTCACCCTGAGCGCACGCGAAGGGGGCATGCCCGCAGGCATGCCCCCTTCGCGGTAGTTTACCCTGGGCGAAGCCAGGCCGCCGCTGCTACTGCACCTTGACCATCAGCCCCGTCGACGGCACGCCATTCCGGTTGAGGATGAACAGCATGTAGTACCCCCGCGGCGCCAGGTTGGGGCCACTGGGCGCCGTCACGCTCACGCCGGTGGCCGTGGGCGTGAAGCTCAGCGTGTTGGCGCGCTGGCCGAAGTCGAATGCGTGGGTGACGGTGCCGATGTGAATCCAGCGCACCGTGGTCACTTGCGCCGCGTTCGGCGTGGCGACCGTGAAGGTCTGCCCGTAGCCCACGGTCGCCGGCGGCGCTGGTGATCGTCGGCCGCGCGCCCTTGAACAGATACGGCGGCGAGAAGATCTCGTGGTTCGGCTCGTCCGGCACGGGCACCGCCCCGACCATCGCGTTGCCGCTGGCGCCGTGCAGCACGGTGGCGTCGGGCAGGAGGATCGACACCGAGTGGTAGACCCGCATCACTGCTGTTCGCGGCCAGCGTGGTCCACTGGTTCGTGCTGGGGTTCCACTCCTCCGCGGCCTTTGTCGCCAGCGCCTCGTTGATGGTTCACGAACCCGCCGCCGCTGGTGCCGCCGGTGATGAGCACCTGGCCGTCCGGCAGGATCGTGGAGTTGAGGTGCCGCCGCGCGCACCGACATCGAGCCGGCGTTCTGCCACACGGGCGTTCCGGCGTTCAGGTCGATCTTCTCCGCCGTGCGCGGTGGGCGTCGCCGACTTCGGGTCGGGCGTGGGCCAGCCGGTGTACCCCCCGCCGCCGACGACCAGGATCTTGCCCGGCTCGTACATCGCGGCCGTGCCGTAGTCCCGGTTGAACGGCCAGATGTGCGACGGCCCGTTGATCCAGCGCCCACGCCCGCCACCTACTCCGGTCCCGTCCGGGTCGAACCAGCGCGACTGGATCCGCTCGCCGGCCATGAAGACCAGGCCGTTCTTCGGGTCGATGAAGTTGCGCGGGTAGTACGGGATCTGCAGCGTGCCGGCCCCCGGCAGCTTGACCCACTGATCTCCTCTCCCAGATCTCCGGCGTCGTCACCACGTTCGCCGGCGGAGTCCCGTCCGGCCATGGTGAGCATCCGGCCGTCGGGGAGCTCGGTGACCGTGGGATACCAGCGCCCGAACGCCATCTTGGGCAGACCCGGGACGAAGGCTCCGCTGGTCCGGATCGAAGATGTTGGTGACGTCGATGCCCTTGTCATCCTGCTTGTGGCCGCCGGAGATCAGGAGCCGGCCGTCCGGCATGAAGGCGTGCCCGGAGCAGAACAGCATCGTGTCCACGGGGACCTCGATGGCGCTCGTAGGCGGCCCGCTCGCGGGATCCCAGAGCCTCGGCATCCCCATCACCGTGCCGCCGGGCTCGAACTTGCCCCACGCCAGCAGCTTGCCGTTGGGCAGGAGATGCATGTGCAGCGGCACGATGTCCCAGTTCACCAGCGGGCCCCACTTGCCCGTCGTGGCCTCCGCCGGCAGCGGCGAGAGGTTGACCGGGGCCGAGGTCACGCTGCTGGTTCCGACCGTGAACTCGAGCGTCTGCGCGCCGGTGCCCTGGATGCCGAGGTCGCCGAACTTCGCGACGCCCGAGGCATCGGTCGTGGCGGTAGTGGTGCCTTCGAGCGTCCCTCCGCCCGAGGCATACGCTGGCCGTGACCTCGACCCCCGCGGCCGGCTGTCCGCCCGTGCCGTTCACCTGCACCATCGGCTGGGCGACGGGATCGAACACCTCACCGGTGAGCGCCGCCGTCGGAGGGTTGTTGGTGATCGTGATGCCCTCGCCCCCGGCGCCTTCGGTGGCGGTCGCCGTAAAGCTCACCGGAGAGCCCTGGAGACCCGACACGGCGGCGATCGTGAGCTGCTGGCCGGCGGTGCCGCCGAGCGTCCGGGTGGCGGAGGCCTTGCCGTCGGACCCGGTCGCCCCGCTGGACCGGCGACACGTCGCCCCCGCCATCGACGCTCCACTGGACGGTGACGCCCGAAACGGGGTCTCCGGCGTCGTCGGTCACCAGCACCGTGACCGGATTGGGCAGGGGCGTGCCGACTTGGGCGGCCTGTCCGTTCCCACCGGCCATTTCGATGCTTGCGGCGTCGGGCGGCGGGCCGACGTCTCCGCCACCGCACCGCACGGAGACGGATGCGATGAGGGTGGCCAGGGCCGCGAGGTTCAGTTTACGGAGTCGCGTCATGATCGCTCGAGACGGCGGATGCCTGGGCCGCCACTGATTTGGGGAAACTGGTCGCACCACGGCTCACGACGAAGCAGGTTCCGCGCCGGGAGTGCCCCCTCTTCTTCATCTTATGTCGTTGTAGCAATATGACTTAGGCACGCCGACCCACCCCGACCCGTTGCGTCGGCGCGACAGGCGAGGAGTCATGAGTACTGGTTCATCCTAAGCAAGTGCCCGCGCGGAAACTACGATCTGGATCACTTTGGAAAGATCGCTACTGCAACTTGAAGATTGCTACTGCAACTTGATGAATTTCCCTTTCGATGGGACCCCATTCCGGTTGAGGACGAACACCAGGTAATACCCCCGGGTAGCGCTCGCCGGGAATGCCGGTGCCGTCACGGTCACGCCGGTGGCGGTACGCGTGAAGCTCAGGGTATTGGCGCGCTGGCCGAAATCGAATGCGTGGGTGACGGTGCCGATGTGGATCCAGCGCACCTCGGTCACCTGAGCCGCGTTCGGCGTGGCGAGCGTGAACGTATCGCCGTAGTCCACGCTCGCCGGGGCGCTGGTGATCGTCGGTCGCGCGCCCTTGAAGAGATACGGCGGCGAGAAGATCTCGTGATTCCGCTGGTCGGGCATCGGGACGCTGCCCACCGACGCGTTCCCGCTGGCGCCATGAAGCACCGTGCCGTCCGGCAGGAGCAGCGAGACCGAGTGGTAAGTCCGCATGACGCTGTTGGCCGCGAGGGTGGTCCAGCCGTTCGTCGCCGGATCCCAGAGCTCGGCCGTTCGCGTGGCGTCCCCGGCGTTGAGATCGACGAAGCCGCCACCGCTGGTGCCGCCGGTGACGAGCACCTGGCCGTCCGGCAGGATCGTGGCGTTCATGTGCCGGCGCGGCACCGACATCGAGCCGGCGCTCTGCCACGCGGGCGAAGCGACGTTGAGGTTGATCTTCTCCGCCGTGGCGGTGGGCGCCCCCGACTTCGCGTCGGGCGTGCCCCAGCTGGTGTCTCCGCCCCCGCCGACCACCAGGATCTTGCCCGGCTCGTACATCACGGCCGAGCCGTACTCCCGGTTGAAATGCCAGATGTGCGACGGTCCCGTGATCCACTGCCCACGCCCACCGCCGACCCCTGTTCCGTCCGGATCGAACCAGCGCGACACGATCCGCTCGCCGGCCATGAAGACGAGCCCGTTCTTCGGGTCGATGAAGTTGCGCGGGTAGTACGGGATCTGGAGCGTCCCGGCGCCTGGTAGCTTGACCCACTGATTGCTCTCCCAGATCTCCGGCGTCGTCACCACGCTGCCGGCGGAATCCTGCCCGGCCATGGTGAGCATCCGGCCGTCGGTCAGCTCGGTGACCGTGGGGTACCAGCGCCCGAACGCCATCTTGGGCAGGTTCTGGATGAAGGTCTCGCCGACCGGATCGAAGATGGTGGTGATGTCCAGACCCTCGCCGTCGGCCTTGTGTCCGCCGGAGATCATCAGGCGGCCGTCCGCCATGAAGGCGTGCCCGGAGCAGAAGAGCATGGTGTCCACCTGGACCATCGGCGCGCTCGACGGCGCTCCGCTCGCCGGATTCCACAGTCGCGGCACCCCCATCCCGCCGCCGACCTCGAACTTGCCCCAGCCGAGGAGCTTGCCGTCCGGCATCAGGCTCAGGTGGAGCGGCACGATGTCCCAGTTCACCAACGGGCCCCACTTGCCCGTCGTGGCTTCGGCCGGCAGCGGCGAGAGGCTCGATGGGGGCCGCGGTCACCGTGTCCGCCTCGATGGCGAACTCGAGGGTCTGGGCGCCCGTCCCGCTGATGCCGAGGTCGCCGAACTTGGCGAAGCCCGACGCGTCGGTCGTCTCGGTCGTCGTCCCTTCGAGTGTCCCGCCGCCCGAGGCGATGCGGGCGGTGACCACCACGCCGGCCGCCGGCTGCCCGGTGCCGTCCTTCACCTGGACCTCCGGCTGGACGTCGGGATCGAACACCTCGCCCGTCAGCGCCGAGGTGGGCGGGTTGGTCGTGATCGCGATCGTGGACGGAGCCGCGGTGAGCGCGATCGTCGATGACGTGACCTGCGCGTAACCGGACGCGATGAACCTGAGGGTGTAATCGCCGGGGTCGGCCGTGATGACGAGATTGGTAAACGTCGCGGCGCCCGTGCCGTCGGTGGTTCGGGTGAGCGTCCCGCCGAGCGTGCCGGCGGCGCCGGTGAGCGACGCGGTGACCACGACGCCGCTCAGGGCCTCGTCGGCCCCCGTGCCGTCCACGAGCTGCACCGCCGGCTGCTGGTCCAGCGCGGTCCCGCTCACCGCGGCGGAGGACGGTTGCGTTTTCATCGCGAGCGTCGGAGTGCCGAGCGCGATCGGCGCCGAGGTCACCTGGACGTAGCCCGGCGCGGTGAAGGTGATCGTGTAGCTGCCGTCGCCGCCGGTGACGGCGAGATCGGCGAAGCTCGCGACGCCCGCCGCGTTGGTGGTGCGGGTGAGATCACCGTCGAGCGTGCCGCTGGCGCCGGTGAGCGCGGCGGTCACCGTCACGCCGCTCTTTGCCAGGTCGGTACCCGCGCCGTCCTTGAGCTGAACGACCGGCTGCACGGCGAGGGGCACGCCGCTCTGCGCCGCGAGCGAGGGCTGCGTGGTGATGGCGAGCGTGGGCGTGAGCCCGTCGGTGGCCGTAGCCGTGAAGGTGACGGGCGAGCCCTGGAGACCCGATACCGATGCGGTAGTCGTCTGCTGGCCCGGCGTGTCGCCCAGCATCCGGATGGAGGCCGCCCGCCCGTCGGCGTCGGTCTCGACGACCTCGGGAGACACGCCGCCGATGCCGTCCGCGTCCCATTGGACGGACACCCCCTCGACGGGGTCGCCTGCCGCATCGGTGACGACCACGACGAGCGGATCGGACAGCTGCTCGTTGACCGTCGCGACCTGGCCGTCGCCGCCGGCCTTCTCGATGACCGCGGCGGGCGGACGCGGGCCGATCTTCTCCCCGCCGCACTGCACGGACACGGCGGAGAGCAGTACGGCGAACGCCGCGAGGCCGAACCTGCGCGCTCGCCGAGGCGAGCGCGCGGAGGTCGAAGGAATTTTGGCGGGCATGTACGCGCGCGTCTATGCACGTTTCGGGCCGCGAACGGGCCCGACTGGCAGATGTATGTCGTTGCTATGCTGAGATTTGCAGGCCGCGATGGCACCGAGTGTTGCGGCGACGCCACAGGCAGGAGGGTCCACCCGTCAGCCGGAGGCGGATTCCTCCGGTGGGCCGGCCGCCCGGGCCACCTGATCCGCCTTGACCTTGGCGGGGTCGAACCGCCTCGCCGAGGCGAGCATCTTGTCGATGGTCTCGTCGAACTCGGCCTTGGTGCCGCGCTGGAACCGAAGCGGGTTGATCCGGGCCACGACGAAGGCGCGGAGGTAGGGGCTCTCGAACCCGCGTTCCTTGAGCGCCTTTATCGCCGCGCTCACCGCCTCCTCCAGCTCGAGCACCCGCGCGGCGCGCTCGCGCCGGATCTCCAGTGCCTTGGGCAGCGCGGCGCCGAGAAACTTGTCGATGCGCCGGAGCACCGGGTGATAGGCCCCACCGGCGAAGCGTCCGTTCTCCATGTAGCACAGGCCGAGCGTCACGAGCGCGGCCTCTTCGAACTCGGTCTCGAACTGCCGTTCGGGGCGATCGTCGACCTCGGCCAGTCCCTGGGCCAGCCGAGCGACCTCGAGTGCGCGCTCGCGGAGGTTGTGGGCCTTCTCGGTGTTGAGCAGCAGGATGCGGTGGGCTACCTCGGGCTCGGGCACCACGATCGCGACGACGGCGTGGGCGCCGAGGGTGCGCATGGCGGCGAGGCGATGGTTGCCGTTGGGCGTCCAGTAGTGGCCGTCCTCGGTCCGGACGACCACCATCGGGTCGAGGTAGCGGCCGAGGCGGTCAATGGCGGAGCAGAGCTTGGCGACATGGGCGTCGGAGAGGTCACGCTGGTAGGGCGTGGGCTCGACCAGATCGATGGGCAGTCCCGCGAAGATCTGCCAATGGCCGCCGAGCGGATCGCGATACGTGGCGAGGGCGGTGCCGCCATCGGCCCCGATCGCCTCGGCCAGTCGGGCGACGGCCGGCGGGGGCGCGCCAGTGTTCAGGGCGTCGGGCGCGATGCCGCGGGAGCGGGGTGCGCCTTCGGGCCGCTTCTTCCGGCGGGGGGCGGCTTTCTTGCGGGCTTTGGTTTCGGCCACGGGAACCTCGGGATTGGCGGAAGCTGCCCGGATACACGTACGTAAACGAGGGGGCTGGAGGATGGAAAGGTTTGGGCGACGTCGCAAGACGAGCTTAGGTGGCGCAAGTGCGGCCTTACGGTGGCGGGCGGAGGGAGCAAGTTTGGAGAGGATTCACACGCTAGCGGAGATAGCCGGCGGCGATTGCAGGTTTCCCTGGGCGAGATGAACGGTGATGGCGGTGGCAGGTGCTGGTGTGGAGGAGGATAGAAGAGATTTGAGGGTCGGATGTTAGTCTCAGGTTCTCACACCTCGTTTTGGAGCTGACTAGCATTTTGGTTAGACGGATGCCAACCATCATGATCTCCACAACGGAGTTGCGCAATGAGGATCGCGTGATTCTGACACGAGGACGAGCGATGCCAGCGAAAAAGACGGGCGACTCTTCAGATTTTCCTACGGGCATTGGCCAGCCGGCCCTCCGAGCCCTGGCGGGCGCTGGCTATACGCGACTCACGCAGTTGACTCGCGCCCGTGAAGCCGAACTCCTGCAGCTCCATGGCTTCGGCCCGAAGGCGCTCCGGTTGCTGGCGGCAGCCCTTGCCAGCCGTGGCAAGTCCTTCGCACAGGGCGGGAGGCGCTGAGCACGTCACGCGCGCCGTCTCACCCGCGCATGCAGCCGACGGGCCGCAGCTGATGCGCATTCCGTTGGTGGCCTTGGGTCTGGGGATCATGGTGGCGTGGTATTTCCCAGGTTCAGCCGAGCTGCTGCCGTTCCGCTGATTGTTGCCGGCCTCGCGTGCGTGATCCTCGCCGGTCGAGGATTGTTCCGACGCACGCAAGGCTAGAGTGACGGCCCGCGGGCCTCGCTCCGCGTGGCCAGACAAAGCAAGCGTTTGTCTTGTAATGGTCGTTTGCACCTGGTGCGCCCTTCGGTAGGCGGACCGACGACTTTCGAGGACAGGGGAGTTCGTGTGGCCGAGGCTCGTTCGCAGGCGTCAACGTGGGTTGTCCGGCGGCTCACGGCAGCGGACGCAGCCGCCTACCAGGCTCTCCGCCTGGAGGGATTCGCTCTTCACCCGCTGCAGTTCCGAGTGGCGCCCGAAGATGAGAGTGGTCTCCCGCTCCAGGATGTGGGTGGGCGCCTCGTAACTACGTTCGTCGTCGGTGGCTTCCACGACGACGAACTGGTGGGCATCGGCGGCCTGACCCGCTTTGACGGGGCGAAGCTCCGGCACCGAGCCCTACTCTGGGGTATGTACGTGCGAGAAGGAGCCCGGGGCCGGGGCTTGGCGGACGAGCTGATGCGCATGCTCTTGGCCGAGGCTCGAAGCCAAGGGATTGCACAGGTGATTCTGACGGTAGCGGCCGAGAATCAGCGTGCGCGGGGGGTGTACGAACGCTGGGGGTTTTCCGTCTATGGGATCGAACCGCGGGCGATCAAAGTGGGGGATGACTTTCTGGACGAGGCGCTGATGGTCTGCCCGCTCGCCTGACCTGCTGCGCCAGGGGCGTCTGCGGATTCGCCCGCTGAGTACCGCGCATCTCCGCGCTCCTGGCCGGGGACCTACCCCATCGCGCGGGACACGATTGTCACTTTCTGACTGATTGGCAAAAGGAGTTAGTCAAATGGCCAAGAACACGATCTGCCTGTGGTATGAACGCAATGCCGAAGAGGCCGCACGCTTCTACGCGAAAACCTTTCCGCAAAGCAGCGTCGGTGCCGTACATCGTGCGCCGGCCGACTATCCCGACGGCAAAGCGGGCGATGCCCTGACTGTCGCCTTCACCGTCGTGGGCATACCCTGTATCGGTCTCAATGGCGGGCCGCACTACAAGCACACTGAGGCCTTCTCCTTCCAGATCTCGACCGACGATCAGGAAGAGACCGACCGCTACTGGAACGCAATCGTCGGCAACGGCGGGCAGGAAAGCCAGTGCGGCTGGTGCAAGGACAAATGGGGCATTAGCTGGCAGATCACCCCGCGGGTGTTGACCGACGCACTCGCCAAGGGCGGCGACGCGGCCAAGCGTGCGTTCCAGGCGATGATGCCGATGAAGAAGATCGACGTCGCCGCCATCGAAGCGGCTGTGCGCGGCTGAGCAAATGCTGTTGCCAAGCCAATACTCCGTCCAGGAACGACGCTGGCGCACCGCGCTCACGCTGGTCCTGGCGGTCTATGGATGGCAGTGCCTTCGGGCACCGGACAACTACCGCTGGCTGGACAGCCTCGACCTCGCGATCCACGAGACCGGCCATCTGGTCTTCGCCTTCGGCGGCGAAACCCTCACCCTCCTCGGGGGCACGCTGTTTCAACTCCTCGTCCCGGCGGCATTCGTCGTGGCCCTCTGGCGTCAGGGTGACCGGCACGGCGCCACCGTACCCCTGTGGTGGCTCGGGCAAAACTGCTGGAACATCTCGGTGTACATCAAAGATGCCCAAGCGCAGGTACTCCCCCTGGTTGGCGGCGGAGAGCACGATTGGGCGATCCTGCTGGACCAGTGGGGCTGGCTGGAGCGGGATCAGGCCATCGGCCGGGCCGTCTTCCTCCTGGGGGTGGTGCTCTACGGGACCGCGCTTGTGGCGGGTTGGTTGCTGCTGTACCCCCGTCCTCGTCAGCAGATGACCGACCCGCGCATGCAGCCGACAAACGCGAGGTGACCCGGTCTTCGGAATACTCATTGTCGTCGGCGGCTACGCCTTCGCCCTGCTCGCGGCTCTTGCAGTCACCGGTTCGCATGTTGTCGCCACCAGCGGACGCCTTCGCGGCAGAGAATGGCGCCGAGGCGTCTGCTTGGGCGACCTTCGAACGTCTCCCGTGTGACCAGCCCTTCAGAACCACACAGCGGGGGATCATTGCATGCCGAAGCACGCCCATGGGTCGGGACTGCTATACTGTCTCCTGCTCGCACTCACGGCCGGCCTCCTCGGCGCGTGTGGCTCGGAAGATCGTCAGGCCCCGACCATCGCCGATTTCGTGCTCGAGAAGGCCCCTGACGGCAGCGGCGACAAGCAGGTGGGCGTCGCGGGGAAGCCGCTGGACCAGGATTTCCGCGCCCGGGTGACGCGAGACGGGAAGCCCGCCGAGGGGGTCACCGTGTACTGGACCACGATGCAGGGCTCGATGAATCCCACGTCCGATGTCACCGACGCCGACGGGATCACCGCGTCGAGGTGGACCACCAAGTTCGACTATGTCGAGCAGGAAGCGTTCGCCAGCCTGGAGCCGGTGCTTGGTCCCAGGGTTCCGGGCTCGGTCCTGCCGGGCATGATCATGTTCACGGCCCTGGCGTACCCCGACCCTGACGGCCCCAATACCGTCCACGTCCTGAACGAGGGCGGCAACCGGTTCGAGCCCGCGAGCATCACCGTGGTCGCGGGCGCCACGGTCAACTGGGTCTGGACGGTCGGCAGTACCGGCCACAACATCGTACCAGACGACGGAAACGCGCCGGCAACGTCGGGGGCTCCAGCCAGCTATCCCAAGTTCCTCAGCTTCACGTTTGTGATCCCGGGGGTGTACCACTACCACTGTGCCGTGCACGGCGGATCGGGCGGACTCGGCATGTCGGGCACGGTGACGGTCCTGCTGTCGGGATCCCAGTCTCAGATGGGAGTCCCTTGGCAGTAAGCCGATCTGCAGTGGAGGTCCCATGACACTTCAGCAGGTGATGGCATGTGGAAGCGTGACCTTGGCAAGCAGCTTGATCAGCTGTGGATCCGGTGCGTCACTCGCGCCGGCTGGAAGCCCACCGGGCAACTTCGCATATGCCTATGCCGCGCCGGATTGCGCGCCGTGGGACGGGCGCGCGGTCCAGATCCTTCTCACGACGAAGCCGACGCCAGATCCCGAGAACGAGCGACCGCAGCTGCGACTCGCCATCTATCCTCGTGAGATCGAGGTGGCCGGACGGACCTACACCTGGCCGGCTGAGCCGGAGATGGCGACCGGAAGTCGGTGCGCCGGCGACTCGTGCCAGTCGGCCGTAGCGGGTGAGATACGGCTCCGCGCCCCCCGTGCGGACAGCGCGCTGGAGGGAACGCTGACGCTCCGGTTTGGGCCGAACGACGCGGTCAGCGGGGGATTTCGGGCGGTGTGGCAGCCGCGTCGGATGCTCTGCGGGTGACGACGAGCAGCTCGCGCCTCCAAGTGACGTACATCGGTGGCCCCACGGCCCTGCTCGAGCTTGGCGGGCTGCGACTGCTGACCGACCCCACCTTCGATCCCGCCGGCAGCGAGTACCGCACGCCCGTCTACATGCTGCGGAAGACGCAGGGCCCCGCCCTCGCCCCGGAGGCAGTCGGCGCCGTCGATGTCGTGCTGTTGAGTCATGACCATCACTTCGACAACCTTGACGGCGCGGGCCGTCGTGTGCTGGCGACGGCCGCGCGAGTGCTGACCACGGTCGCGGGGGCCGGCCGGCTTGGCGACAACGCCATTGGCCTGGCTCCCTGGCAGAGCCACGATCTGCCGACGCGCGATGGTCGCGTGCTCCGCATCACGGCCACGCCAGCGCGGCACGGCCCCCCCGACGGAGATCGCGGGCCGGTGGTCGGGTTCGTGCTGGCACCCACCGACCAGCCCGCGGGCGTCGTCTACGTGTCAGGCGATACGGTCTGGTACGACGGGATCGCCGAAGTGAGCCGGCGCTTCACGCCCGTAGTGGCGATGTTGTTCATGGGTGCGGCGCGCGTTCGAGAGGTGGGTCCGGCGAATCTGACCCTGACCGCTGTGGAGGCGGTCGCCGCGGCGCGGGCGTTTCCCGAAGCCCTCATCGTGCCGCTGCACTTCGAGGGCTGGGCGCACTTCTCGGAATCCCGTGCGGAGATCGACCGCGCCTTCGCCGCGGCGGGACTCGCCGATCGGCTTCGCTGGCCAATCGCGGGGCACGCGATCGAGCTGTCGGGCACCTGACGTACGTCAGTCTGCTCGACAATTCACGCGCGGGGCGATACCATCTTACTCGACCGATCCGATTCCTTGTCTCCACTGCCTACGACGTCCCTCGACGCGCCCCCTTTCGGAGGTCCCATGCATGCCATCAAGCGCCGCCGCCGCAACCAGCGCCTCACATGGACAGCGGTCCATTGGATAGTGGTACTATTGCTCCCCGTCGCCGCGCGGCCGGTCGTGGCTCAGGCCAAGCCAGAAGCAGCGCCAGACTTGTCGTCGTTGCGATCGGCGCTCGAGAAGTACAAGGACCCGTACGTTGCCATCCATGATGGATACTTCTCAACACTCGGCTGCGTCGAATTCGAGCGCGCCGGCGGCGCCGGGCAGGTTCCCTACAAGCCGGGTGGCATGGGGGTCCACTTCCTCAATGTCAGCCTCATCGGTCCTGTTCCCGATCCCGCGAAACCCCCGGTGCTGATCTACGAACCCGACGGCGACAAGCTACGACTTGTGGCCGCCGAGTGGTTCATCCCGTTGGCGACTGGTGTGAAGGAACGCCCCACCCTCTGGAACCGGCCGTTCGACGGTCCGATGACGGGGCATCCGCCGTTGCTCCCGATGGAGCTGACCCACTACGACCTTCACGTGTGGCTCTACAAGCCGAATCCCCTGGGACCCTTCGCGCCGACCAACCCCGACGTGAAGTGCACAGGTCATCCCTATCGGCTGGTCGAGGAGGCGCCGATGATGGTTCCGGCGCCGAAGCCCTAGCGCCTGTCTACGGAATGACGTTGGGGTCGCCACTTGGGCCCGGCCCAGTATGGAAGGCAGGATATCGCGTGGGCACTATTTCGGGATCGGAAGGCTAGTGACGCCACCGGGGTGGGCAGCTTGGCGCTCCTGATCACGGTGGGCTTGCTCGGGGGCGGCCTCGAGTAGGCGTCGGCTCAAGTCGCCCGGCGTTGGGAGAATACCCAGCTCACCAACGCCGGTTCGGTGTACGCCCACTCCCAGACATTGTGGCCCACCCCGGCGTACTCGGTGAACAGAGGGTGCCCGCCCGCTTTCCGGAGCGCCGCGATGCGGTCGCGCGACACCGCTGGAGGAACGGAGGCGTCGGCGTCGCCGTGGAAGTTCCACAAGGGCGTGCCGACGGAAGCCACGGCGGCGTCAGCCGCGCGGCTGCCACAGCAGGCCACGGCCGCCGCAAAGAGCCGCGGGCGCTGGGCGGTCATGTGCCACGTTCCTGCCCCCCCATCGATTGCCCGGTCACGTAGAGACGCCGTTCATCGATGGCGAACTCGCGGCGCAGCCCGTCGATAATCTCGAAGACGAGTCGCGCCCCGTCACCCAAGCCTGGCGCGACGCGTGCCACCGAGTCGCCCGGATTTGCCGGGGCGTAGCGGACCCATCCCCGGTCGGTCTGCGGTGCTACTACGTAGCAGGGAAACTTCTTCTGGTTTTCCGGCAGCGCCCAGACGCGAGTGCCAAAGATATTGCCCAGGCCCATCTGCTTCAGGTTGTCGTCGCCCAGTCCACCGCTGCCGTGCAGGAACACGACGAGCGGTAGTTTGCCGGACGCGTGCGGCCGGAACAGGCGATAGGGCATCATCCAGTCACTCTTGTGTGTTCGCGCCTCGAACGTCGTTTCGACCCCCTCGGACCGCTGCCTGAACACGGCGATCAGGGCGAGCCTCTCCGGGGACATGGGCGCGCCCGGCGCGAGTGGAGGAATCGAATCGGCTTGCTGCGTTCGAAGGAGCGATAAGGGCAACAGCTGCTCCGGCCGACAACGAACCGAGCAGGCCGAGCGCCTTTCTCCGGGTCATCATCGGTATCAAGCTCCCTATCGAGGCGTAATACTGATCGGACCGAAATAGGCTTCGGTCTGCACATGGGCCCACAGCGCGATGCGTCCGGCGTGATCCCCATGCTTCAAGTCGTCGATGACCAGGCATGGTTGCGACGCACCATTCACATAGAGCCGCGCCTTCGTACCGGTCACCTCGATCTTCATCGTCGTCCACGCCCCGGCCTCCATGTCGGCGTAGGACTCGTAGACGCCGGGGCTCTCCTTTCGAAGGCGGTACCACGGGAACTCCGGATCGGAGGCATACTGCACGGCGTGATTGCGCCTGAGCTGGTCGTCCACGCGCCCGTTGGTCGGTCGCAGGTAGAACACCTCGGACCACGCGCCGTGCGCCCCGGTGCGAAAGCTGACACCGATGAATCCCCGTGAGTCCGCGGGCATGCCGGGACGCGGGGCCCGGCGACGTCGAGCTGAATGGTGCCGTCCTTGAAGTCGGCGCCGTCGAGGAGCGCCAGCATATCCTCGTCCTTGCCGTCGGTCTCCGGCGCCGGGACGAGCTTCACGGCCCGGACGCCGCGATAGGTGACCAACTCCGTATGCCCGTTCACGACCTCGGCGAAAGTGGGTAGCTTCGCCTGACCGTCTCGCACCGCCCGACCAGCTTTCTCGCCCGCATCGAGCCGCGCCGAGTAGGCCCATCCCCCGGTGCATTCGATGACGGCGAAGACGAGCTGATTCTTTCCCTTCTTCAGGGACAGGTAGACGGCGTCCCCGACTTTCGCCATCACGCCCAGATTGTTTCGCAGCCCGCCCGGGTTCATCGCGAACACGAGTGGCCGGCCGTTCAGGTAGATGACGACGCCGTTGCCATAGGCGTACTGCATCCGTCGAATCTCATCGTGCGTCGCCATGATGGTGGTCCGCGCGTACACGATCCGCGACCCTGCGATCTTGCCGGTCATCACACTGTCGATCAGGACGGCTCCTGAGCTGTCGGTCGGCACGCCGCCGATCGGGGCCTCCCGGTAGCGATTGATCAGGATGAACCCTTCCGGCTCCGCTTCGACGGGCTGCCAGCTGAGCCGGTCGAGGTCGGGCAGGGCGGCCGGCGTGAAGTCGGCGGCCTCGATCGGGTTGGAGATCTCCCAGCCGAGCATCGGACCCGCCGGGGGGGCCGATGTCGATGTCGCGCCGGAGGTCCCCGGCGCGGCTGTATAGCGGATGTTGGAGAAGTACGCGCCGTGTCCAAAGGCGCCGGCCCAGACACCCAGGCCCGCGCCACCCGACGCCACCACCCGAGGGACCACGAGCGTCGGGGCCGTCGCCGTATCGACATAGAGGCGGGCTACGGCGCCCTCCAGCTCGACCCGGATATGAACCCAGCGATTGCGCGCCACATCCACGACCGCGTTGGCGCCGTCGCCATGGTAAACCTGCCAGGCGACGCCCACGCTGTTGAATGCCGGTCCATACTGCACGGCTTCCGCCGTACCACTGGATCCGGGGCGCAGGAACAGGACGTTGGAGAAGCGTGGCGTGGCGGCCCGAAACACCACCCCCAGGAAGTTCGTGGTGTCGCTGGCGGCCACGTCGAGGTCGAGCGTGCCGTTCTCCATCGATGCGCCGCGCGCGAGAGCCACACCTCGGTTGATGTAGAGGGATGGACGGCCCAGGTACGGCAGAAACCGTATGCTGTCGGTCGCGATCCAGGCTTCGGGGGAGAGCGGCACCTTCCCGGATTGCGCCGCGGCGACGACCGCCGTGAGGCCGGCGAGCAGGATGCCTGCCGTGCCGGCACGGATGCGTCGGGCTCTGTGCGTCATCGCTGTCCTTCATTCGGGGCGCGGACGGTGCGCTGAGGGGTGCGGAGCTACTATCCCGACGAACCATCGCCCGGAAAGGTGTCGGGGGCCTTGGGACCCGGGGGCCGGCGGGCCGCCGAGTCACTTGAGAACCCTGCGGACGTGGGTTGACTTGAGGGTGGTGAAGCGGTCCGGCTTTCTACAAGGAAGGCGTATGGCTCCCACACTCGCGAACGGGAAGATCTGCTACGTCGAGGTTCCCGCCACTGACGTTTCCCGCTCGGCCATCTTCTATCGAGAAGCCGGGAGCGTAGTCGGTCTCTACCAGCAACCCAGTTGACGTTCTGAAAAGGCCGCTCGCTTTCAAGGTGCAGTGAACGCCCAGAGCATAGGGAGACTCTTGACCGATGCGGAGGGCTTCCCTCGCTGGAACTCGACGGTCAGCGGCGTCGAGGGCCAGATCCGGGAAGGCGAATGCCTTCGACTACGCGTCCCCGGCACCGATCGCGTCTTCACACCGAGAGTCTCGGGCGTAGTACCGAACGTGCGAATGACTTGGACCGGCGGCTTCGCTCCATCTTCGATGGAGGAGCGGTTCTCCGGCCTGATCCTGTCCCTGGTCAAAGGCTCGATGCCCGACTTCGGGCCGGTATTCGAGCGCTACGCCAATGACCTGAAGCACGAGGCGGAGCGAGCCACGTACTGACGATGGACACCAAGGCAGGCGAGCTCACCGAACCAACGAATGAGCTCGCCGTGCCCGTCATGCCTTTTCGATGCGGCCTTACGACGGCTGCATCTGCGAGAAGGCCCCCTCAGCAGCTTTCTTCAGCTCGTCCGGGGTCAGATCCTTGATATGTTGGGCGAGCCACCAGTGGTGGCCGAACGGATCCTCGAGGCACCCGGTGCGATCACCCCAGAACTGGTCTTCGAGCGGCTGGATGGTCTTGGCGCCGGCATCGACCGCCCGCTTCCAGGCCGCATCCACATTCTCTCCGTACACAAAAAAGCTGACCGGCGTGCCACCGTACGACTTCGGGCCCTTGCCGCCATGCTCGGGCATCTCGTCTCCCAGCATGATGCTCGAGTCGCCGATCCGGATCTCCGCGTGCATGATCTTGCCGTCCGGGCCCGGGAACCGCATCACTTCTTCGGCCCCGAACGCCTTCTTGTAGAAGTCGATAGCCTTCGCCGCCCCGGCGACGAAGATACTCGGCGTGACGGTGTGATATCCCTTGGGAATCGCCTGCACTTGCTTCGCCATGATAGCCTCCTGCCACCGTGAATAGTAGGAGCGCCAATATTGGAATTCCGGCGTGCATCGGCAACCTCGTAATGTCCCGGATGTGAACATAGGAATGTCACAATTCAGCGCGGTCACATGTGCACCACGGTCGACCGGCCGGATTGGTCACCCCACGAGGTTCACTTGTTCAGGCTGCGATTCGGCCTTGCAGACATCCCGAAGTGGTCCGGGTTACTCCTATGATGGAAGCGATGCGCGCTTCCTACGCGAAGTGCGTCCGGCCGTACGGAGTCGGGGGTATCTCACGGTCGCCGAGTTTCGGGAGATCTGTTATTGGAAGACCCCACGATCCCAGTCGCGGTGCCGGCAGAACACTGCCGACGAAATCCGTGTCTTGACCCAGGCTGCCCTCGCGACGCGAGTCGAAGCCCTCAAGATGGACCTCCTTCGGCGGCTCAACGGAGTGGAGTGGCCCACCGCGTCCACCCTGTTGCAACACGATGCCGTTCTGGCTGGGCCACGTCGCGTACGTGCGTGCGTTCGCTCGCCAGAGCGGACACCCGATCCGGACGGTGGACCGAGCCTTATGGCAGTATTCGAAGGCGCGGCAGCGTTAGGTGTTGGGCGTCAGCGGTGCCACACGGCCGTGCATCGCGGTCGGAGGGTGATGGCGCGCACCGCGGGCGCGGGCCCAAGTTGCGATGCTAGTGGGCACTGCGATCCAGTCTTAGGCCATCCCAGCATTGCCCCCTCAGCCGCGGGAGGGCGTATGGCAGCGAAAATCCTGGTAGTCGACGACGAGCCGTCCGTGCTGGCCGTGGTGTCCCGGGCGCTGCGGGACGAGGGCCATGAGGTGATTGCCGTGTCGAACGGGCAGACCGCGTACGACGTGACCCTGAACGAGGCCGTCGATGTGGTCGTCACCAACACTCGCATGCCTGGTCTCAATGGCGCCGAGCTGATCACCGCCCTGCGCAGGCATCTCCCCGGCATTCCGATTCTGCACCTCGACGACCTCGCCCAGGCCACCCATTCCCTGTTTCAGCTGCCGGCTGATGTGCCCACCCTGCTCAAACCGTTCGATTTAGTCGCGCTGAAGGCGGCGGTGCGTCGGCTGCTGCGGCCGCCTCCGCCAACGCAATCTGAGTTCGCGACCGCCCTCTAGTCGCAGCGCGACGGGCGGCTGCCAGCGGAGCC
Source organism: uncultured Gemmatimonadales bacterium (assembly GCA_963833905.1). Taxonomy (GTDB): domain Bacteria; phylum Gemmatimonadota; class Gemmatimonadetes; order Gemmatimonadales; family GWC2-71-9; genus CAVVWJ01. Next base: position 155,181 of record CAWHZQ010000004.1, read on the forward strand.
GCCCGTCGAATTACTCGGCTGACGCGAGACCGACCCGCGCGCTTGGCCTCCCCTCCGTGCCACAGTGTCGCCTCCAGCAGTGACCGGGCTCGCCAGTCATGCCCGCGGCATAGAACAACCCCGGTCACGTAGATTGTGGGCACACCTGCATCATGCCGCTGTTGCCCCACACTCGAGAGAGCCCCGATGATACTGGCCGCCCGCGCTACTTCGCTCCTGGTCCTGGTCGGCGGCTTGACGCTCGCCGAAGTATCGGCCGCCCAGACGCCGGCCACCTTGCCGAGCGAGACGCCGGATACGCTCCGTCCCGCGACCGGCGGGTTCGACTACGTCCGGCGCGAAGCGATGATTCCAATGCGCGACGGAGTCAAGCTGCACACCGTCATCCTCGTGCCCCGTGGCGCCCGCGGCGCGCCCATTCTCCTGACCCGCACGCCCTACAGCGCCGACGAGCTCACGACGCACGCTCAGAGCTCCCACCTCGGCCCCATCCTGAGCGGCTACGACAACGCCACCGAGGTGATCGTCGAGGGCGGCTACATCCGGGTCGTCCAGGACGTGCGGGGCAAGTACGGCTCCGAGGGCGACTACGTGATGAATCGCCCGCTGCACGGGCCGCAGAACCCGACGGCGGTCGATCACTCCACCGATACCTGGGACACTATCGACTGGCTGGTGAAGCACACGCCCGAGAGCAACGGGAAGGTGGGCATCCTCGGCATCTCCTACGACGGCTTCTTGCCGCTGATGGCCCTCGTCAACCCGCATCCGGCGCTCAAGGTGGCCGTGCCCATGAACCCGATGGTGGACGGCTGGATGGGCGACGACTGGTTCCACAACGGCGCCTTCCGCCAGCAGAACATGTCCTACATCTACGAGCAGGAGGCCACCCGCGACAACACGGCCAAGTGGTACACCAGCGACTTCGACGACTACGACATGTTCATGAAGGCCGGCTCGGCGGGCGAGCTGGGCCGGATCCGCGGGCTCGAGCAGGTCGGCTTCTGGCGCAAGCTCCTGGCGCACCCAAGCTACGACGCGTTCTGGCAGAACCAGGCCGTGGACAAGGTGCTGGCCGGCCAGCCGCTCAAGGTCCCCACGATGCTGGTCCACAGCCTCTGGGACGCGGAGGACATCTATGGCGCCATCGCCGTCTACAAGGCGCTCGAGCCGAAGGACACCGGCAACGACAAGGTGTTCCTGGTGATGGGCCCGTGGCACCACGGCGGGGAGATCGAGGACGGCAGCACGCTGGGCGCCCTCCGCTTCGAGACCAACACGCGCTCTATTTCCAGCGGCAGATCCTGCGCCCGTTTCTCGACCACTACCTCAAGGACGACGCGCCCAGGGCCGATGTCGCGCCCGTCTCCGCATTCGAGACCGGCACCAACACCTGGCGGCGACTCGACGCCTGGCCCGCCGGCTGCGCCGACGGCTGCACGATCGCGCCGAAGCCGCTTTACCTGCTGGCCGGCTCGAGGCTCGGCTTCACACGCGCCAAAGAGCGGCGACACGCCGTTCGACGAGTACGTCTCCGATCCCGCCAGGCCCGTGCCCTTCCGTGCGCGGCCGATCCAGCCGGTCGGGTACGACAACGGACTGACCTGGCCCGACTGGCTGGTGGACGATCAGCGCGAGGCATCCGGCCGGCCGGACGTGCTGGTGTTCACCTCCGACGTCGCTGACCGCGCCGGTCAAGATCAGCGGACAGCCGGTCGCCAACCTGATCGCCTCGACCAGCGGGACCGACGCCGACTGGGTCGTGAAGCTGATCGACGTCTATCCCGACGAGGTCGCCGGGCAGCCGGAGATGGGCGGGTATCAACTGATGGTGTCGGCCGACATCTTCCGCGGGCGGTACCGCGAGAGCCTGGAGACGCCCAAGCCGATCGCCGCCGACCAGCCACTGCTGTACCGGTTCGCCCTGCCCACGGCCAACCACGTCTTCCTGCCCGGCCATCGGATCATGGTGCAGATCCAGTCGAGCTGGTTCCCGCTCTACGACCGCAACCCGCAGACCTTCGTTCCCAACATCTTCTGGGCGAAACCGGCGGAGTACCGGAAGGCGGTGCAGCGGATCTATCACGTCCCCGGGCGGGCGAGCTTCATCGAGCTGCCGCTGGTGCAGGCGCGCTGACCGCCGCCATATGCAGGCCATCGTGGTCGACGCCCTGGGCGGCCCCGAAGTCCTCACGCTCCGCGCTCATCCGACTCCCGAGCCCGGTCCCGGCGAGGTGCTGGTCCGCATCCACGCCATCGGCGTGAACTTCTCGGACACCGAGCGCCGCCGCGGCGTCTATGATCCCCCGCAGCTGCCCTGGATTCCGGGCAACGAGGCCGCCGGCGTCGTCGAGGGTCTGGGCACGGGCGTCGACGCCGGGTGGCTCGGCAGCCGGGTGGCGTTCTGGGCCCCGCGCACCAGCGGAACCTATGCGGAGTATGCCGCGGCACCGGCGGCGGCGCTCTTCGCGCTCCGCGACGACCTCGACTTCTCGGTCGGGGCAGCACTACCCGTCCAGGCTCTGACGGCCTACGGACTGAGCCATGTGGCGACAGCGTTGGCGCCGGGGCAGACCGCCGTGGTGCACGCAGCCGCGGGTGGGGTCGGGGCCCTGCTCGTTCAGCTCCTCCAGAAGCGCGGCGTCCGGGTCTTCGGCACCGCCTCTACCCCAGCGAAGAGGGAGCTCGTGCGCGCGCTCGGGGCCGTTTCCCTTCCCTATGGGCCCGGACTGCCCGCTCTCATCCTGGAGGCGACGGCGGGCCGCGGAGTGGACGCGGTGTTCGATTCGGTCGGTCAGGCCACGCGCGCCGAGAGCTTTGCGGTGCTGGGTCTCTATGGCCATCTGGCCTATTTCGGTGAGGCCAGCGGCCCACCCGCGCCCATCGATCTCGAGGAGCTCTATGGTCGGTGTCTCCGGGTGAGCTGTTTCTGGCTCGGGGCAGACCCGCCGGAGCGCTGGGACACGGCCCGCCGCGAGCTGCAGGAATGGGTGGCGGACGGGACCCTCCGTATCACGGTCGGACAGAGCTTCCCACTGCACCAAGCCGCGGAGGCACACAGACAGTTGGAGGGTCGGGAGACGCACGGAAAGCTCATTCTGGTCCCCGGGGGCGTGGTTGCCGGGAAACCTGCTGGCTGATACTGTCGACAACATGAGCGTTCGAGCGGCGACCCTTCCGCTACTCCTTCTGCTTGCCACACTCCGGTGGGGTGATGCATCGGGCCAAGAGCGGCCGACCGCTGCCAATCCGCTCGTCGGCACGTGGACCTTGGTGTTGGTCGATAACGTGCGCCCGGATGGGAGCCGGGTCCACCTCTACGGGCCCAGCCCGAGCGGTCTGCTGATGTTCGACGCGGGAGGCCGGTACGGTCTGCAGATCGTGAGCGCCGGACGGCCCGCATTCGCCGCCAACGACAAGAGCCGGGGGACGGCGGACGAGTATCAGGCCGCGGTCCAGGGGAGCAACGCGCACTTCGGCACCTACGCCGTCGACCAGGCGAAGGGGACGATCACGTTTCGGATCGAGCACGCCTCGTTTCCCAACTGGGAGGGAACCGAGCAGACGCGCGCATTCACCCTCGTCGGCGATCATCTGAAGTACATCGTCCCGGCCCCGACGACGGGTGACGGAGCGGTCGGAGAGGTGGCGTGGCAGCGAGCCCCCGCGGCCGGCGACTCCGCGCTCGACCCCACGCGATTCGAGGCAGAGATCCGGGCGTTCGACGCGGCCGACAGCGCGAACCCGCCGCCTCGGGGCGGCGTCGTCTTCATCGGCAGCTCTTCGATCCGAAACTGGACCGACGTGGCTGCCGACTTCCCGGACGTTTCCGTCCTGAATCGCGGTTTTGGCGGGTCCACTCTCGCCGACATCCTGTACTACATGGACCGGATCCTGCTCCCGTACCGCCCCCGCCTCGTCGTCCTCTATGAGGGCGATAACGACCTGGCGGCGGGACGTACACCGAAGCGAGTGGTCGCCGACTACCGAGCGTTCGTCGCGCGCCTGCGGTCCGCGTTGCCTGCCGCACGTGTGGTGTTCGTCTCGATCAAGCCGAGCCCCTCGCGCCGCACCTTCATCGCCCGGGCGCGGGAGACGAACCAACGCATCCGGGCGATCATCGCGCGCGACACCCTGCAGACCTACGTCGACGTCTTCACGCCGATGCTCGATCGCCGCGGGCAGCCGCGGCCCGAGCTGTTCGTGGCCGATAGCCTCCACATGACACGGGCAGGCTACCTGCTCTGGCGCGCGCGACTCGCGCCGGTCGTGCGCTAGCCGGAGCTGGACGCCTGGTTGACCCTGGCTTGGAGATCGATGGCGGGTGGGGAGGTGTGGCGTGACGCGCTACAACCTGGAGAATCAACGTTATGCAGCTACTTCTTTCAGACGATGAGACGGTCCTTCTGCGTGATCTGCTGGCCGACTACCTGCCGGCGCTGGAGCGGGAAACGGCGCGGACCGAGCAGCACGCGCTCCGGCATCTCATGGTGCAGCGGCAGGACCTGGTGGAGCGACTGCTCGAGCAGTTGGGTGCTCAAACGACCGAGCAGGAGCCCGCTAGCCCGCCGTCACGCGGACCTGCAGCAGGGACGATGACGTCTCGGACCCGATGCAGCGCCCCCGGCCGGCGCGCTTGGCGGCAAGGAGCCGTGCATCGGCGCAGGTCAGCAGCGCCTTGGGGGTCGTCGCCTCCACATCGGCGGGCGTTCCGGCGATGCCCGCGCTGAAGTCGACCCTGAGCGTCTGACCGTCGCTCAGGTCGATCGGCGTGGCCGCGATCTCGCGCCGGAGCGTCTCCATCCGGACCAGTGCCGCCCCCGGCGACGTCCCCGGCATCAGGATGACGAACTCCTCGCCTCCGTAGCGGGCCACCATGTCGGTGCGCCGCATGGCGCGGCTCAGCCAATCGGCCACCTGGCACAGGGTGCGGTCGCCCACGGCATGGCCGTGGAGATCGTTGATCTGCTTGAAATGATCGATGTCGAGGATGGCCAGCGACAGCGGCTGGCCACTGCGCGCCGCGCTTTCCATCGCCCCGCCGAGGGCCCGGTCGAAGTGGCCGCGGTTGAACAGGCCCGTGAGCCGGTCGTGCGAGGCGAGGTACAGCAGCCGCTGGGCGCGGCGGACGATCGTGGCGGCCAGGATGGTGGCGATCCCGATCAGGATCAGGCGGGTGGAGAGGTCGACGGGGGAGTAGGGCCCCGACTGCACTCACGTAGGCCGGATCCTGCAGGTCATAACGCGCCGCGGCGTAGGCCCAGAGTCCGCCATACTCGCCCAGCGCCAGCAGCCCCGCCATCAGGCAGATGCGCGCATCGTAGCGGAGGCTGGTGGCGACGATGGCCAGAAAATACATCTCGAAGGTGACCTTCGAGTTGAGCGCCACCATCGGGGAGCTGACGACCAGGAAGCTGACCAGCGCGGTGCTCACCATGGATACGTCGAACGCGCTGGACGCGAAGCCGATCCAGGGCCACCAGCGCCCACGGCGGAGCGTCAGCCAGATGGCAAAGGCCGCGATGCTGGCGGCCAGCGTCACGGAGAAGCCGGTGACGTGGATCGGGTCTTCGGGATGGTGAATGAGGTTCCAGGTGGGCGCCAGCATCAGCAGCGCCATCGCGAGCAGGCGCACGCGGGCGACGACGAATTCTCCCTCGATGCCGGCGGCCGCGAGCGCCGGGTCCGGCCGCACCCAGACAGGCGGCGTGGCAGCGCCATCGGTATATCTGTTGGAGGCAGCGATCTTCTGCATGGCGCAAAATATACCGCCACCCCATGGCGAGGGTCGTGACGTGAAAGCATCCGTCTTCATCGCCACCAGCCTCGACGGCTTCATCGCCCGAGCCAACGGCGAACTCGACTGGCTGCCGGCCGGCGGCGGCGAAGAGCACGGCTACGAGGCCTTCATCGCGACCGTGGATGCGCTGGTCATCGGGCGCAAGACCTACGAGACGGTCCTGGGCTTCGACACCTGGCCGTACGGTGGGAAGCCGGTCTACGTGCTCAGCACCCACGCGCTCGCCCCCGCTCCTCCCGGAGCCGTCGTGGAGCGCCTGTCGGGGGCTCCGGCCGAGCTCGTGGCGCAGCTTGCCGCGCGCGGCGTCGGGCATGTCTACGTCGATGGCGGGATCACCATCCAGGGATTTCTCGAGGCCGGACTCATCCAGCGGCTCATCATCACCCGGATTCCCGTGCTCCTGGGCGCGGGGATCCCGCTCTTTGGCGCCCTGACTCGCGACATCGTCCTCAGGCACGTCGGGACCGGCAGTACGCGAGCGGCCTGGTCCAGAGCGAGTATGCGGTGGACTGAGATGACCGCCGAGGGACTTGGCCGGGCTGGCGCGGGACCCTGGCGGAGCGGCAAGTTTCGGCGGTCGGTTCGCGGAAAAACTATTTCGGTAGCCCGTAGCTCGATGATCCGGTCTGGCACACTTTCTATGACATTGGCCCGAACGGAGAGGTACTCCACGTGCAGTTCATGCTCATGATCTACAACGACGACGCGCTGCTCGACGCGCTGCCCGACGGGCCAGGCCGACGCGATGATGCGGGACTGCTTCGTCCACGCCGATGAGCTCCGCCAGGAGGGGCACCTGATCGAGTCCCGGATGCTCCAGGGCCCCGAACGGGCGAAGTCCGTTCGCATCCGGCATGGCCGCTCGACCACGACCGATGGCCCATTCGCCGAGGCCAAGGAAGTCCTGGGAGGGTTCAACCTGATCGAAGCGAAGGACATGGATGAGGCCATCCGGATCGCGTCGGAGTTTCCCTGGGCGCGCACCGGCTGTGTGGAGATTCGTCCGGTGGAGGACATCGAGTCCGTTCGCCGGCGGGTCGGCGCCTCCGCCTCACCGGCCGCGTCGGCAAGCACCCCGACGTAGTGCTCTCGTGACTCTCCCTCACGCCACCGCCGTCGCCCGAGCAGGCGCCTCCCGCCGAACGCCCTTCCCCACGATCCGCTCCGCGACGTACTCCGCGTCCCGCGCCACGCCGTGGATCATCGTGGACGACATGGCATACAGGAAATGCAGGCCGACGAAGGTGAGGCCCGGCGCGGCGGGAACCACGCCGCGCCGGTGCTCCGGCTCTCCCCGCTCGCCGAACACCGGCAGGTCGATCCACGAGAACCCCGGCTCGAATCCCGTGCACCAGACGACGTTCGCCACGTCGAGCACCCGCCCGTCCTCCAGCCGCGGGCGGCCGTCGCGGACGCCCGCCGTCCGCGGCACCCGCACGACGCCGGCGGCGGCCAGGTCCTTCGGCTTCACCCGGATGAGCGGCCCTCCGCGCGACACGATTGCCGGACGGACCTTCCGGCCGATCGGCGTATCCGTCGTGAGCACGCGGTGGAACACGCCCCGAAGCACCAGCCGCATCAGCCCTAGCCGCGCGGCCGTCCCGTCGATCCGGAACGGGATGTGGCCGGTATCCCGCCCGGACATCCAGGTCGAGTGCCCCGCGCGGACGAGCTCCATGGCGATCTCCGACCCCGAATTCCCCGCCCCGACGATGAGCACGCCGCCGGGCCGCAACTGGCCGGGGTTCCGGTAGTCGAGCGAATGGAGCTGGACGATACCGGGGTCGAGCTCTGGCGCGAACGGCGGGACCCGCGGCTTCTGGTAGCTCGCCATCGCCACCGCCACGTGCTGGGCGCGAATCCGCAGGTCGCCGGCCGACACGAGAAATCCGTCGCCCCATCGCGAGACCCGGTCCACCGTCACCCCGGTCCGGACCGGCAGCGCGAACCGCTCGGCGTAGGCCTCGAGATAGTTGGCCATCTCGTCTTTGGTCGGAAACGTGTTGGGCGAAGCCGGAAACGGCATGCCCGCGAGCCCGTCGAAGCGGGCAGGCGTGAACAGGCGGAGCGAATCCCACCGCCGCCGCCAGGTGTCGCCGACGCGCTGATTGGCCTCGAGAATGACGAACGGTGCACCGCGGCGGGCCAGGAAGTAGCCGACGGACAGGCCGGCCTGCCCGGCGCCGATGATGACGGTCTCGATCTCCTCATGACGCTGCATGTTGTGCCCCTCGATCGAAAGACGTGCGGTGGTCAGGGGCGAGCGTCCTCGAGCCCATGCTTGACCGCGAAGAGCGCCGCCTGGGTGCGGTCGCCCGCGTGGATCTTCGGCAGGATCGCGCTGACATAGCCCTTGACCGTTCCCACGCTCAGGTTGAGCGCCGCGGCGATCTGCTTGTTCCCCATGCCGCGCGCCACCAGGCGGAGCACATCGAGCTCGCGGGGCGTGAGCCCGGCGAACGGGGATGGCGTCGCTGGCATGGACACCTGCCGCATGAGGTGCTGCTGCGCCCGCGGGTCGAGCGTGGGAACGCCCAGCGCCGCCGCATGGATCGCCTGCACGAGCTGGGCGCGCAGCACGTCCTTGAGGAGATAGCCGGTGGCACCGGCACGGATGGCGTCGCGCACCCGCTCGTCGTCCGCGTACGTCGTGAGGATGAGCACCCGCGCTCCGCCACCCTCCGCGCGGAGCCGCTCCGTGGCCGCGATCCCGTCCAGCCCCGGCATGAGCAGATCCATGAGCACCACGTCGGGCTTGAGCTGTTCGGCCAGTCGCAGCACTTCGTGGCCGTCCGCCGCCTCGCCCACGATCTCGATGGTCTCCCGTTCCTCGGACAGGATCATGCGGAGACCCTCGCGCACGACCTGGTGGTCGTCCGCGATGAGCACCCGGACCGGCCCGCGATGCCGCAGCCGTTCCGGGCTCACGACCTGAGCTCCGGTTCGGCCGGCACCACGACCTCGATGGTGGTCCCCCGGGGAGTCGCGGAGTCGATGCGGATCGTCGCGCCGATCGCGGCCGCCCGCTCGCGCATCGTCAGGAGGCCGAGGCCGCCCATCTGCACGGCATGCTCGCCGGTCTGCTCGACCGACGTGGTGAAGCCCCGGCCGTCGTCGGTGATGCTCAGCACCGTGGTCCGTCCGTCGGTCGCGAGCTGAAGCTGCACGTAGGTGGCGCCGGCGTGTTTCACCACGTTGCTCAACGCCTCCTGCGCGATCCGGTAGAGCGCCTCCTCCTCGGCGAGCGGCCGCGGGACGTAGCCCGCGAAGTCCGTGTCGACGGGGAGCGCGTCGCACGAGACGTCACCCGCGAGCAGCGCCAGTGCCTCCGCCAGCCCGTGGTGCCGGAGCCGCGCCCGGGCCGATCCCGCCGGCGCTTCGGCCTCGGGGCCGCTGTGCCTGTCGCGCGCCCTGGGACGGAGCTCGGCGAGCAGCACCCGCATCTCGTCCAGCGCCACCTGGCTCAGCTCCACGACCCGGCGCGCGCGGCTCTCGCCCTCCTCACGCCCCCGGCTGTAGGCCGGCCCCAGCGTCTGCGCGATCAGGGTAAGGCTGGAGAGGTGCTGGGTGACGGCGTCGTGCAGCTCGCGCGCGAGCCGCTGCCGCTCCTCCAGCACCGCGACCTGCTGCGCGCTCGCGTAGAGGCGGGCGTTCTCGATGGCCACCGCGAGCTGGTCGGCGATGATGCCGACGATGGCGGCGTCCTCCTCGGAGAATGGCTCATCGCGCTCCACGTTCACCACGCCGAGCACGCGGTCGCCGAGCAGAATGGGGACGGCGAGCTCCGCCCGCGCCGGCGCTCCGCCCGGCGTGGGCAGGTAACGCGGGTCGGCGGTGACGTCGTTCACCAGGACGGTGCGCCGGGTTCGCGCGGCCTCGCCCATGAGCCCGGTCGTGATCGGGATGCGATACTCGCCCGGAATCCGGGACTTGTAGTGGCCGCCCTTCACGCTCAGCACCAGGATGACCGGGCTGCTCGGGGTCGATCAGCGGGATGGCGAGGTTGGGGAAGCCGAGCAGCTCGTGGATGGCATCGGCGGCGCGCTGCAGCAGCTCCTCGAGGCGGAGGTCGGCAGTGACCAGCCGCGCGACCCGCGCGACGAGCGCCATCCGGTCGGCCCGCTGGCGCTCGTCCTGGTAGCGCCACGCATTCGCGATGGCGATCGCGGCCGGCCGCGCGAACAGGGCGAGCGTCTCGACCTCCTGGGCGCCGAGCCGGCGCGGGCCGCCCACGCCGAGGAAGCCGATCATGCGCCCGCGCCACTCGATGGGCATCCCGATGACGCAATGGTCTGCGAAGTCGGGCTGGGTCGGATAGGCCAGGTCGCCGTACCGCTCGAGCACCACCGGAGTACCGCGCTCGAGCACCGCACCCGCCAGGCCCACACCGCGCGGCATCTCGGCGCCGTCCTCGCCCGGCGGCATGCGGTAGCTGGCGGCAGTCCGGATGAGGTCGCGGGCGGGATCGACCAGGCCGATCGTGCCGTGCTCCGCGCCGATCAGCTCGCACGCGTGACGGAGGATGCTCTCCAGCAACGGCTGCAGCTCGAGCTCGCCGCTGATGGTCTCGACTACGGCCCGCACGCTCTCCTGCTGCCGCAGCAGTTGCCGGAGCTGCCCGGTGCTCTGCCCGGACGCGGGTGCCTGAACCAAGTCCTCCGTTGTCATTGTGCTCCGATTCTGCCATGGGGCCCCACCCGCCGCAAGCCCGTCGTCGGACCCGTGCCTTTGGTCAGGGGTGGACCCCCTCCCCCGTCGGACTCCCCGGCCAGCGAACGTGGGACCGAAGTCCGGCCCGGTGCCGGATGGGCCCCGGCTCGCGGTAACCCGATATTCCCTTCCGACTTCAGAGGAGAGCACGATGAAACTGAGGATTTGCGACGGGACGGGCGAGCGGATTCTGGCGGCCTCGCGCGAGCTGGTCGAAGAGATCTTCGCGCCCGACGGGGCGACCGCCCCGGGCACCGAGATCACTCTGGCGGCCGGCGGACACTGGCTGTCGGCGACGGTCTTGGGGACGAACGGTCGGGCCGTATACCTGATGTCCGGCGGGGCCGGTGTGGGCGTGATCGCACTGGGACACACGAGGTGGAACGACGCGCGGCAGCAATTCCGGGACTTCCTCACGAAGGAAGCGAGCCGTGCGCCCGGGGAACGACGGTAGCCGTCCGTCGCCATCGGGGTGCGTCCCCTTACGCCGGCGGGCTCGCGAGGCAGATTCATGCACCCCCACGCTCGCAGGGCCCGCCCTGCTGAGGAGGCTGCAATGCCCGATGCCTTCACCTCGTCACCCGACGACCTCACCCTGGCGCTGACGGACACGCTGCGCGCCGCGCTCGAGGTCTTTCCCCAACTCGTGCTCGATGCCGAGCAGCTCGCCACCCGGCTCGCGCCGGGGCTCTCCGCCCGGCTCGCCGAGGCCGCCGAGACGGCGGGAGTGACCACTCCCGCCCTGGCCCGCGCGCTCGCGACCCGACGGGGAGGTTCCCGCCCCGGTCCCGACTCTCCCGAGGCACGCGTGCTCGCCGCGCTCGGCCGCCATGCCAGCGGGCGGGCGCCCGGCGTGTCGCCGGACTCTCTGACGTCGCTGACCGGCCTGTCCCACAGCGTGCTCGGTCCCACCGTCAGCAGCCTGATCCAGGCCGGCGAGCTGGTGCGGGATGGGTGGCTGGTCCACCTGCCACAGGCGGAAGACCTGCTGCCCAGCCACCGGGTGTCCGAGCCGAACCGCGGGAGAGAGCTGCGGCACGTATCCGAGCGCCGGGCCATCGGCGACCGCCGGTCGGTCGGGGAGCGGAGGTTGTTCGATCGACGCGAGCCGAGTTGATTCGAGAACATCATGCGGATCATCGCCCTGCTCGCCGTCGGGCTGTACCCGGCGATCGGCTTCGCCCAGCAGCCGGCCGAGCCGTCCACGACTCCCGAGTACGTTCGCCGGGAGATCATGGCGATCGAGGAACGCATCGGGCAGGCCAACTTCGATTGTGACTACAAGTTCTTTGCCAGCATCGAGGCCCCGGAGTTCATCTTCACAACCTCGGCCGGCGGCGTGATTACCCGCGCCGAGGACCTCGCGGGGGAAAAGGACTGCCGGCCGTCGAAGGGGACCTATCGGCTCGACGACGTGCGCATCATCGCCCTGGACAGTGTCGTGGTGTTCAATGCCCTTGCCACCACGACCACGAGGAAGGCGAGCGGCGAGCAGCTCGGGCGCTCGCAACGCTTCACCGACGTCCTCGTCAGGCGTGAGGGCCGCTGGCAGCTGATCGCCGGGCACTCCTCGCGGGTTCCGTGATCATCTACGAAGTCACCGCGGTCGTGGAAGCGCGCCTGGCCGAGACCTACGAGCGCTATATGCGCCAACAGCACATGCGGGAGGTCCTGGCGACTGGCTGCTTCCAGCGCGCAGACCTCGCGAGTGACGCGCCCGGCCGCTATCGCATGCGCTACGAGGCTTCGACCGACGAGGATCTGGAGCGTTACCTCGCAACGCATGCGGCGCGCCTCCGGCAGGACGCCGCCTCCCATTTCCCCGAGGGAGTGGTCCTGTCGCGAGAGGTCTGGACCGTGATTCAGCGGTGGGACGCCTGAGGGTTCGCCCGTCTGCCGTGGTCGGCGCCCTGCTGCCGTGGATGGTCGCGGGGTGCGGCGCCTACCACGGCACGCCGCCGTCGCGCGCCGCGGTCACGGGTAGCGTGACCTATCGTGAGCGGTCCGCGCTCCCGCCGGACGCCGTGGTCCGGGTGCAGCTTTCGGACGTCTCGCGCCAGGATGCGGCCGCTATCCCGGTCGCTCAGGCGACGCTCACACCAGCCGGCCGGCAGGTGCCGCTGCCATTCGAGCTGCGCTACGATCCCACGGCGATCGACTCGACCCACACCTACGCGGTCCGGGCCACCATCGAGAGCGGCGGCCGGCTGATCTTCACGACCACCACGGCGAGCGCGGTCATTACTCGGGGCAGACCGACGCATGTCGACCTCGTGCTTTCCGGCCTGCCCGACCGGACGCCGGCCCCGTCGGCGGGGCTCGTCGGGACGCGGTGGCTGCTCGAGGACCTCGCCGGTGCGGGCGTGATCGAGGAGGCCAGCGCCACGCTCGAGTTTCCGGAGCCCGGCAAGGTCGCGGGCAGCGGGTCCTGCAATCGCTTCTTCGGCACCGTCTCGATCGACGGGGACGCGATATCGATCCGTCCTCTCGGGACCACGCGCATGGCCTGCGCCGAGGCGGTCGCCATGCAGGAAGTGAGCTACATCCGCGCCCTGGAGAGCGCCGAACGATTTGTCCTCCAGAGAACGGCACTGCTGATCTACGTCCGGGGAATGCAGGACCCGCTCCGGTTCATCACCGCGCGCTGAGCACCGCGCCCGGCCCGGTTCACCCGTAGGAGAGCACATGCCGCAGGATTCTCCGATCTCCCGTCGTGACCTCCTCGGCGCCTTCGACATCACGCTGCGTCCGGCCGGCTGACGCGCCTCGTGACGCACGAGCACGTCACCCTGCTGCGCCCCGACGCCCGTCCCGCCGACGCGCGCGGGATCTCCTCCTCGCTGCCCACCGACCTGCTCGGCCAGTCCGCGGAGCGGCTTCGCATCCTCGCCCTCCTGTACGCGTTCGTCTTCTTCATGGCCGGCATCTTCCCGATGCTGCTGGTCCCGGCGGATCTGGCGCTGTTTCTCAGCGGCTTCGCCTACTGGGGCCCGACCGTCATCGCGATCGCGGTGGCCCTGCTCGTGGGGCGGTGCTCGGGAGCAAGCGGCTGTCCCTCGCGTCCGCGATGACGATCGGGGTGGTCTTCGAGATCGCCGGCGGCTACGGCATCGCCGTGGCCGAGTACACCGATCCGATGGTCGACCTCCATGCCCGCGCGGCCGGACTCTCGTGGGTCGCCGTGTGGACGGTGCTGTTCACGGTAGTCGTGCCCACGCGGCCGCGCCGGGCGCTCCTGGCAGCCCTGGTCACCGTCAGCTCGGTGCCCGTGCTCGTCAGTCTCGTGATGGCGTACGGACGCCCCGCCTTCCGGCCCGACCCGGGGCAGTTCTTCTTCTGGTTCGTGTTCCCGTACCTGCTCGTGGTGGCCATGGCCTACGTGGGCTCCCGCGTCGTCTACCAGCTGGGCACCGAGGTCAAGCGCGCGCGCGAGCTGGGGAGCTACCAGTTGGAGGAGAAGCTCGGCGAGGGCGGGATGGGAGAGGTCTGGCGCGCCAGGCACCGGATGCTGGCGAGGCCCGCGGCCATCAAGCTCATCCGGCCGTCGCTCGCGGGCGACGAGAGCGGGGGCGGCGTCTCGGGAGAGGCGTATCGGCGCTTCGAGCGCGAGGCGCAGGTGATCGCCCGGCTCCGCTCGCCCCATACGGTGGAGCTGTTCGATTTCGGCGTCGCCGCCGACGGCGCCTTCTATTACGTCATGGAGCTGCTCGACGGCCTCGACGCCGACAAGCTCCTCCGGCGCTTCGGGCCCACACCGCCCGAGCGGGCCGTCTTCCTGCTGCGCCAGGTGTGCCATTCCCTGTCCGAGGCGGAATCCTGCGGCCTGGTGCACCGCGACATCAAGCCCGCGAACATCTTCCTCTGCCGCTACGGCGAGGAGTTCGACTTCGTGAAGGTGCTGGACTTCGGCATCGTCAAGCGGCTGCGCGAGGGCGCCCAGGCGGACCTGCTGCGCACCGGCGAGAACGCCGTCCAGGGCACGCCCGCGTTCATGGCGCCCGAGCAGGCGATGGGCACCGAGGTGGACGGGCGCGCCGACATCTACGCCACCGGCTGCGTGGCGTACTGGCTGCTCACTGGGAAGTACGTGTTTACCGCCGACACCTCCATGGGGCTCCTGATGCAGCACGTGCAGGCCCGGCCCGCGCCGCCGTCGACCCGGACGGACCAGCCGATTCCCGCGGCCCTCGACCGGCTCGTGCTGTCGTGCCTGGCAAAGGACCCCGGTGAGCGGCCCCAGTCGGCCCGGGAGCTGTCGGGCCGGCTCGCCGAGATCGAGGGCGCGAGCGGATGGACCCAGGACCGGGCGCGGAGCTGGTGGGCGGCGCACCCGCCGGGGAGACCGTAGCCACGGTGCGGCGGACGCCGGTGCACGACGAGGCGCGACGGCACGGCGATACGTCGGCCCTGACAAGGCGGCCGGATCGGGTAAGACTACAGGTCATCGGAGGTCCGCTCGCCGGCCATTCCTTCTCGGAACCGACCAATGCCCCGCTGCTTCTCGCTGCCCGCGGCGCTCGCCCTGTGCCTCTCCGCGACCGCGCTCACCGCCCAGACGCCGGACTCGTCCCTCGTCACCCTGGACCGCATCTTCGATTCCGACGAGTTCGCCCCCGAGCCCCTCGGTGGCGTGCGCTGGATCGAGGGCGAGCCGGCCTACACGAAGCTCGAGCCCGACTCCACGACCCCGCCCGGCCGGGCCCTCGTCCGCTATGACGCGGCCAGCGGGCGCCGCGATGTCTGGGTTCCCGCGGCGCGCCTCGTACCCTCGGGCGACTCGCTGCCGCTGGTGGTCGAGGACTACGCGGTGTCCCCCGACCGGAAGCAGCTCCTGCTCTTCACCAACTCCCGCAAGGTCTGGCGCCAGAACACCCGCGGCGACTTCTGGACGCTCGACCTGGCCACCTGGCGGCTCCGGAAGCTCGGCGGCCCGTCCGCGGCGCCGTCCACGCTCATGTTCGCCAAGTTCTCGCCCGACGGGGGCCGGGTGGCGTACGTGCGGGAGCACGATCTGTACGTCGAGCAGGTCGCCGACGGCCGCATCACCCGGCTCACGCAGGATGGCTCCCGCACCATCATCAACGGCACCTTCGACTGGGTCTACGAAGAGGAGCTCAATCTGCGCGACGGGTTCCGCTGGAGCCCGGACGGCCGGCGCATCGCCTTCTGGCAGCTCGACGCCTCGGGCGTGCGCGACTTCGACCTGATCAACGACACCGACTCGCTCTACTCGTTCGTCGTGCCGGTCCAGTACCCCAAGGCCGGCACCACCAACTCCGCCGCGCGCGCCGGCGTGGTGAGCGCCGACGGCGGCGATCCCGTCTGGCTCGACGTCCCCGGCGACCCGCGCAACAACTACATCGCCCGGCTCGAATGGGCGGCCAGCTCGGACGAGCTGGTGCTCGAGCACCTGAACCGCGCGCAGAACACGATCGACGTGATGCTGGGCGACGCCCGGACCGGACGGACCCGCACGGTCCTCACCGAGCGGGACAGCGCCTGGGTGGACGTGGTGGACGATCTCCGCTGGATCGACGGCGGGAAGCGCTTCACCTGGATCAGCGAGCGCGACGGGTGGCGCCATCTCTACGTGGTCTCGCGGGATGGCGCCAGGACGCGGCTGGTGACGCCCGGCGCGTTCGACCTCCACAACCCCGCGAGCGCGTTCGGGGCGGGCTACATCGTCGGCGTGGACTCGGCGGCCGGGTGGGTCTACTACACCGCGTCGCCCGACGACGCCACGCAGCTCTACCTGTTCCGCACCCGCCTCGACGGGAAGGGCAAGCAGGAGCGCGTCACGCCGCGCGACCAGCCGGGCTACCACACCTACAAGATCTCGAGCGACGGCCGGTGGGCGTTCCACTCGTACTCCCGGCTCGGCACGCCGCCGGTGGTCGACCTCGTTCGCCTGCCGAAACACGAGAAGGTGCGGACGCTGGTCGCGAACCAGCGGCTCCGCGATGCCGTCGCCCGGCTCCGCCACGGGACCGCGGAGTTCGTGAAGGTGGACGCGGGCGACGGGCTCCGGCTGGACGGCTGGGTCATGAAGCCGCCGGGCTTCGATTCGACGAAGCGGTACCCGCTGCTGTACCTGGTCTACGGCGAGCCCGCCGGCCAGACCGCGCTCGACCAGTGGGACGGCAGCTACCCCTGGTACGTCATGCTGACGCAGCAGGGCTACGTGGTGGCGTCGGTGGACAATCGCGGCACGCCCTCGCCGCGCGGCCGCGCGTTCCGGAAGGCCATCTACAAGAAGATCGGCCTCGTCAACTCGGCCGACCAGGCCGGGGCGGCGCGCACCATGCGGCGGTGGGCCTGGGTGGACTCCACGCGCATCGGCGTCTGGGGCTGGAGCGGCGGCGGGTCGACCACGCTCAACCTGATGTTCCGCTACCCGGAGCTGTATCAGACCGGGATGGCGGTGGCCCCCGTGCCCGACGAGCGGCTGTACGACACGATCTACCAGGAGCGGTACATGGGCCTGCCGCAGGAGAACGAGGCGGCCTATCACGACGGCTCCCCGCTGTTCTTCGCCGACCGGCTGCGCGGCAACCTGCTCGTCGTCCACGGCTCGGGCGACGACAACGTGCATTTCCAGGGCACCGAGCGGCTCATCAACGCGCTCGTCGCGGCCAACCGGCCGTTCACGCTGATGGTGTACCCCAACCGCACGCACTGCATCTGCGAGGGCGACGGAACGGGCCTGCACCTCTATTCGCTGCTCACCGGTATCTCGAGCAGAACCTGCCCGCGGGCGGGCGGTAGGAGTTCTCATGCGGGGACGTTCGCTGATGGAGCCGGCATGCCCAGGACTCCTCGGCGCGGTCGTCGCGCTGAGCATCCTCGCGTGCTCCACGTCGCGGCCGGCGGGAAAATCGGAACCAGCGGCGGAACCTCCGACGGAGGGATCCCCGCCACCCGCGGAGCGGCCGCGGGCCGGGGCCACACCGGCGCCGCTCCACGCCGGCACCACCGTGTATGCATGCCCCGACAGTGTTCGCTTCAGCATCCGGCCGAGCGGCGACTCGGTCGTCCTCTCACTCCCCGAGCGCACAGCTACTCTACCGCGCGTCGAGGCCGCTTCCGGAGCGAAATACGCCAACGGCGGCGTGATCTTCTGGCTCAAGGGAGCGGAGGCGAGCCTCGAAACCGGCGGCGCCAGCCACACCGGCTGCCGAGGCCGCGCGGCCGGCGACCCGTGGGAAGAAGCGGCGCTTCTGGGGGTTGAGTTTCGCGCGGTGGGCCAGGAGCCGGGATGGGCCCTGGATCTCGCCGAGGGCCGCTGGATCCGCTACGTCGGCGATTACGGGGCGACACGGCGTCTATGCCGCGTCGCCCAGACAGGTGAGGGGAGCCCCGGAAGGCAGCGTGGTCTACGAAGCGGAGCCCGAGGGACGCGCGCTTCGCGTCGAGATCCGCCAGGCGCCCTGCCGGGATGCGATGAGCGGCCAGTCCTTCACTCACGTCGTGACCGTGCGCCTGGACACCAGCACGGTCAAGGGCTGCGGACGGATGACGCACCCGGCGAGCTGACCAACACCTACTGGAAGCTGACCGAGCTCGACGGCCAGCCGGTGGTGGTGGGCCAGGCGCGAGAGCCACACCTCCGCCTGCGGGACGACTCGCGCGCCGACGGCTCCACCGGATGCAACAGCTTCAGCGGCACGTACGAGCGCGCCGGCGACCGGGTGACCTTCGGCAAGCTGGTCACGACGATGATGGCCTGCATCGATCCCGCGCTGTCGCGCCGGGAGCAGCGCTTCCTCCAGGTCCTCGCGAGCGTGGACCGCGCCGCGGCGGTCGGCGACCGGCTCACGCTCTACGCGAAGGACCGTCCTGTGGCCCGCCTCGTGGCGGTCTACTTCCAGTAGCCCGGAGTCCTCATGCGATCCCTCGATGCCGTCCTCGGGCGGCGCGTCGTGCTCGGCCTCGTCCTGGCCGCCGCCCCGCTCCGGGCGCAGCAGCCGTCCATCCGCGTCGACTCCGCCGCCTACGAGCAGACCAGCGCCGACATCCCGATGCGCGACGGCGTCACCCTCCACACGGAGATCTTCCGGCCCAGGCACGCCGCCGGCCCGCTGCCGATTCTCTTCACCAGGACACCGTACGGCGTGGGCAACGCGCGCGACCAGCTCTCCGGCTCATACCAGCCGCTCGCCGAAGCCGGATACATCTTCGCCTTTCAGGACATCCGGGGGCGCTACCGGAGTGGAGGGACGTTCGTCATGCAGCGACCGCCCAAGCCGCCCACGGCACCGGCGGGGGAGATCGACGAGATCACCGACACCGACGACGCGATCGACTGGATGCTGGCGCACATTCCCGGCAACAACGGCCGGGTCGGCATGCTGGGGGTGAGCTACGACGGCTGGACCACGGCGATGGGCATGCTCGGCGGCCACCCGGCGCTCCGCGCGGTGAGCCCCCAGGCCTCGCCGGCCGACATGTTCCTGGGCGACGACTTCCACCACAACGGCGCCTTCCGGCTGAGCTACGGCTTCGAGTACGCCTGGCTCACCGAGGCCACGCGGGAGAACTCGGACTTCGACTTCGGGCGCTACGACACCTACGAGTGGTATCTCGGCGTGGGGCCGCTGTCGAACATCCAGAAGCAGGTCCTCAAGGACAAGGTGCTGCCCAGCTGGCGCGACTTCAGCGCGCACCCCAACTACGACGCCTTCTGGCGGCGGCAGGCGATGCGCCCGTATCTCACGCGCGTGACGACGCCGACGCTGAATGTCGCCGGCTGGTGGGACCAGGAGGACTTCTACGGCCCGGTCACGATCTACGACGAGCTGGAGAAGCACGACAGCGCGAACCGGAACTTTCTGGTGGTCGGCCCGTGGCGCCACGGCGGCTGGAGCTCCGGCCCGGCCCAGACGCTGGGGAAGATCGACTTCGGCTCACCGACCGGGGAATATTTCCGGCGGAACATCGAGGCGCCGTTCTTTGCCTACTACCT
The DNA here is from genome assembly GCA_963833905.1 of uncultured Gemmatimonadales bacterium. Classification (GTDB taxonomy): domain Bacteria; phylum Gemmatimonadota; class Gemmatimonadetes; order Gemmatimonadales; family GWC2-71-9; genus CAVVWJ01. The sequence continues at coordinate 174,653 of CAWHZQ010000004.1, forward strand.
CAAGGACGAGGGACAGCTCCGCCAGCCCGAGGCCACGGTCTTCGAGTCCGGCAGCAACCGCTGGCGCACCTTCTCGAGCTGGCCGCCGCGCGAGGCCGAGACACGGGCGCTCTACTTCCATGCGGGCGGCAAGCTCTCGTTCACGCCGCCTGCGGCCGCCGAGGGATCCACGGCGGACCGCTACGTGAGCGACCCCGCGCACCCCGTTCCCTACCGCCGCCGGCCGATCGAGCCGACCTATTACCCCAAGGGCTCGGGCTGGTACACCTGGCTGCTCGAGGATCAGCGCTTCGTGCACGAGCGGCCCGACGTGCTGAGCTGGGAGACCGAGCCGCTCACCCAGGACGTCGTGCTTGCCGGGCGGATCACCGCCAAGCTCTTCGCCAGCACCACGGGGCAGGACGCCGACTGGATCGTGAAGCTGATCGACGTCTACCCCGAGGACTATCCGAAGGACTTCAAGCTGGGCGGGTACCAGCTCATGGTGGCCAACGACGTCTTCCGCGGCCGGTTCCACCGCTCGTTCGAGAAGCCGGTGCCCCTGGTGCCGGGCGCCAGTCACGCCGTTCACCATCGACCTGCACACCCAGAGCTACCGGTTCCTGGCCGGGCACAAGATCATGGTGCAGGTGCAGAGCACCTGGTTCCCGATCATCGACCGCAATCCGCAGACCTGGGTTCCCAACATCTTCCAGGCCACGGCCGGCGATTACCGGGCGCAGACGCACCGGGTCTGGCGAACGCCGCGCTATCCCTCGCGGGTGGAGATCCAGACCGTGGCGCCCTGAGCGCCCAGGCTAGACCTTGCCGGCCAGCGTCTCCGCGATCCGCACGCGTGACTCACAGAGTTACCTGCGCGGAATCTGCTGTTCGAGGGCGTGGCCCGCCAGGAGCTCCAGATCCCACGTCTGCCCCACGAGCGCCTTCCCGAAGCTCCGGTGCCGCTCGCGCTTCACCAGCCGGAAGCCGGCCCGCTCGTACAGCCGGCGGGCCGCCGCGAGCACGTCGTTGGTCCAGAGCGTGAGCGTCTGGTGCCCGGCCTCCTTCGCGCCGGCGATGCACGTCGCCACCAGGCGCCCGCCGAGCCCGTGGCCCCGCGCCCACGGCTCGACCAGCAGGAGCCGGAGCTTGCCGACACCCGGAGACGCGCCGGGCATCAGGAACACGCAGCCGGCCCGCTGCCCGTCGAGCGTGGCGATCCAGCACCGGTTGGCGGGCCCGCTGTCCGCCGCCGCGAACTCCCCCACGATCTTCGCCACGAGCCGCTCGAAGCTCGCATCCCAGCCGTACTCCTCGGCGTACAGCTCGCCGTGACGTTGCACCACCCATCCCAGGTCGCCCGGCTCGGGCGGGCGGAGCGCCACCTGAGGCGCCGCGAGCGCGGGCGCCGGCGTCGGCATCGTCGAGCAGCGCCTCCACCGTGCCGAGCGAGGCGAGCAGGCGGTCCCGCTCCGGGGCGGTGAGGCGCTGGAGCATGGAGGCGATCGCGTCGGTCGCTCGCGCGTCGAGCTGGCCGAAGGCCTTCCGGCCATTGGCGGTGAGGGCGAGCTCGCGCCGGCGGCGGTCGCCGGGCGCGGCGCGGGCCGTGAGCAGGCCGCGCTGGCGCAGGCCGCGCAGCAGCCGGCTCAGGTATCCGGCATCGAGATCGAGCGTGGTGATGAGCGTGCTCGCCGTGGGACGGTCGAGGTGCGCCACCTCGTAGAGCACGCGCGCCTCGGCGAGCGAGAACGGCGTGTGCAGGTGGCCGGCGTCGAGCAGGCCGATGCGCCGGGTGTAGAAGCGGTTGAATCGCCGGACCCGGGCGGCGGCCGCGAGCTGGGTGGTCACGGGGGTGCTCCTCCGGAGGTGACCCTTGCAGCATCGGGGAAATAGTTGCTTTTGTCAACTATCGGCGCGGCGGAGAGGGCCGCAGACACACGCACGCGCACGCGCTGTCGTCACCCTGAGCGCAGCGAAGGGGGCATACCCAAAGGCATGCCCCCTTCGCGGCGTTCACTCTGGGTGACTCCGGGCTAGGGTGACTCCGGAAAGAGATTCCGGGAGCGCGGCTGAGCCCGCGCCTCCCCTACGGAGCCAGGCCCTCAGCTCCCCGCGGCGGCCAGCTCCCGCACCGCGCCCGCCAACGTCCGTACCTTCGCCCCGTTGTCCGCCTCACCGCCTCCGTTGGTCCCCCCGCCGCTCGCCCCCGCCGCGTCGGCGTCGAGCCCGGTCGCCAAGCGTCGTCAGCGCCTCCCGCCTCGCGTCGCCCTTGGCCTTCTCCGCGGCCGCCAGCGACTCGCGCACCGCGGCGATCCGTCCCGCCTCGAGCCCCCGCGACCGCTCGAGCTGATCGACGTACGCCCGCGCGAGCGCGAAGCTCGGCGGCCAGACCAGCTTCGGCTGCCCCTGGGTGTTCAGGTAGTCGAGGTGCACGGTCTTCGCCGCGTCCAGCTCGTTCCGCGAGATGAAGCCGCTCGGCGTGAGCTCGAAGATGTCCAGCCCGCGCGAGATCTCGGAGCTCACCATGACGCCGTTGTACCAGTAGACCGACCACGCGCCGCCGCTCGCGATCCGGGTCGAGTCCACCGGGCCGCGGTCGAAGAACGCGATCTCCTTCGGGTGGGCGCCGTCCGTCCAGTCGAACACCGAGATGCCGCCCTGATACCACGCCTGCACCATCACGTCCCGCCCCGGAATCGGAATCAGCGAGCCGTTGTGGGCCACGCAGTTCTCCTGGGGCGTCTGGGGCGCCAGCATCTTGTAGTAGCTCTGGAACTTGAGCTGCCGGTCGGTGAGCGAGAAGATCGCGTCCGCGCCCCACTCGGGCTTGTCCGTCGCGCGGCACTTCGGCTGGCCGCCGCCGCCCCACTCGTCGGAGAACAGGAGCTTGGTGCCGTCGTTGTTGAACGTGGCCGAGTGCCAGTAGGAGAAGTTGGAATCGGCCACGGCGCCGATGCGCGTCGGATGGGCCGGGTCGCTGATGTCGAGCAGCAGCCCGTAGCCGCCGCACGCGCCCCCGGCCAGCCCGATGGCGGGATAGACGGTGATGTCGTGGCACTGCGTGGGCCCGGGCTTGGTGCCATCCGGGTTGGTCGGCGGCGGCGGCCCCACCATCTGGGCGATGATGGACGGCAGCGACTCGCGCAGCGTCGCGCTGTCGGCGGCGGTCGGTGCGCCGGTGCCGTTCCGGGCCTTCACGACGCCCGCGAGCATCTGCTGACGTACCGCTCCGGGACCACGATTTCCTGGCTGTCGATCACCGCGACGAATCCGCCGGCCGCGCGGGCCTTGGCCACCTCCTGCTTGTTGGCGGCGATGTCCTGCGGGGCCTCGCCGTGCTTCGGCGGCGCCACCAGGTCGTGGAAGATTCGGGGCGAGCTCACGATGGCGGCCTGCTCGGGATGCGCCAGCGGCACCTTGATCACCTCGATCCGGAACAGCGCCGAGTTGGGATCCTGTGACGGCAGCGCCGCCACGCAGCCCGGCAGCTCCGCCGACGAGCGGACCTGGGACGACCCCGAGATGTAGACGTAGACGTTGGCGGTGTCCTTGGGGTCGACCAGCACGGTGTGCGTGTGCGAGCCGCGGCAGGTCTGCACGTTGCCGACGTTCCTGGGATGGGTGATGTCGGTGATGTCGAAGATCCGCACCCCGCGGAGCCGCGCATTGCTCACCGTGTCCGTCACGCCCTCGCTACCGCAATCGAGGCGGGCCGGAGAGGTCCTCCCCGGAGACGAAGAGCAGGTTCCGGTAGACCGAGACGTCGCTCTGCGAGGCGGGACACACGTAGGCGGTCTTGAGCACCGGCTTCCGCGGGTCCGCGATGTCCCAGACCTGGTACCCGTTGTAGCTGCCCTGGATGGCGTAATTGCCGGTGAAGGCCAGGTCGGAGTTGGTGATCCCGACGAACTGGGGCGACGGGGGCGTCTCCGAGACCACCCGCAGGTTCCAGGTGGCCTCCGCGGCGTTCCTGAGCCCGGCATGGAGGCCGACGCGCGGATCGGGGCTCGGCGCCGTGGTGGACATGCTGTCCACCGGCGCCGGCGCGCCGGCGCCGCCCGAGTGGGCGCAGGCCGCCGTGGCCAGCAGGCCAACGGCGAGCGACAGCGACGTGAGCGGGCGGAAAGCCATGGCGAATGTCCTGGTGGTCACGGTGAGCTTCCTTCGGAGGTGAGGGCCACGAGCATCGTCTCCATCCGGGCGATCTCGGTGGACTGATCGGCGTTGACATCGTTGGCGAACTTGAACACGGTCTCGTCCCGGGCGGCGCCGGGGGTGTCGAACAGCTGCTGCACCATCGTGACGGCGCCCCGGTGGTGCTGGATCATGTCCTTCAGGAACAGGCGGTCGAAGCCGGGCCCGGCGGCCTGATCCAGCGCCTGCATCTGGGCCTCGGTCAGCATGCCCGGCATCAGCATCCCCGGCATCGACATGGCGTGGGCCTCCGGCACCGGCCGGCCGCGGTCGCCGAGCCACTGCTGCATGGTGGCGATCTCGTCCTGCTGCGCGTTGATGATCCGCGCGGCCAGCGTGCGTACCGATGGGTTGGCGCCGTGCGTGGGCGCCCAGCCCGCCATGACCAGGGCCTGGGCATGGTGGCCGATCATGTCGGACATGAAGCGCACGTCCGCCTCGGTGTACGGACGGCGGACGCTGTCGGCCCGGACCCGCGCGGCCGAGCGCGGGCCGCATCGCCGGCGACGGGTTGGGGGGACGGCTCTGGGGCGGCTCCCGCGGCGTGGCCACAGGCCGTGATGGCGGCAGCGGCGGCGAGCAGGGCCGCGGGCGTCCAGCGGAGGAGAGAGGGTGTCATGACGCGGACCTTAGGATAGCAGCACCGGGCCCCGGGACGAAGTGCGCAGGAAGAAACCGGAGGCCACGGGCTATGGAGACGTAGGAACGGCGGCGGGCGTTTCAACGGGGTCGGACGTGGGGGCGGGAGCGGAGATCGCGGCGGCGCGATCGAGCAGCATCGCGCGCTCCCGCGCGTTCTGCGTGAGCGAGGCCGCCCGCTCGAACTCCGCTCGCGCCTCGTCCGCGCGCCCGAGCTTGGCGAGCAAGTCGCCCCGCACGCTGGGCAGGAGGTGATACGCCTTGAGCGCCGGCTCCGACGTCAGCGCGTCGACCAGCTCGAGCCCCGCGGCCGGGCCGAACGCCATCCCCAGCGCCACCGCCCGGTTGAGCTCCACCACCGGCGACGGGGCCAGCTCGGCCAGCTCGCCGTAGAGCGCCGCGATCCGGGCCCAGTCGGTCGCCTCGGCGGTGCGGGCCCGGGCGTGACAGGCGGCGATCGCCGCCTGCAGCGCATACGGGCCGCGCGCGCCGCCCAGCGCCTCCGCGCGCTCGAGCGCCGCGAGGCCGCGGCGAATGAGGAGCTGGTCCCAGCGCCCGCGGTCCTGCTCGAGCAGCAGCACCGGCTCGCCCGACGGTCCGACGCGCGCCGCCGAGCGGGATGCCTGGATCTCCATCAGCGCCACGAGCCCGTGCACCTCCGGCTCGTCCGGCGCCAGCCCCGCCAGTATCCGGCCGAGCCGGAGGGCGTCCTCGCACAGCGAGGGGCGCATCCAGTCGTCGCCGGCGGTGGCCGAGTAGCCCTCGTTGAACACCAGGTAGACCACGCCGAGCACCGAGGACAGGCGGGCGGCGAGCGCCTCGCCCCGCGGCACCTCGAAGGGGACGTGCGCGTCGGCGAGCGTCCGCTTGGCCCGCACGATTCGCTGCGCGACGGTCGACTCGGGCACGAGAAACGCGCGGGCGATCTCGCCGGTCGTGAGGCCGCCGACCAGCCGGAGCGTGAGCGCCACGCGCGCCTCGGTGGAGAGCACCGGGTGGCAGGCGACGAACATGAGCCTCAGGAGGTCGTCGCCCACATGGTCGTCGAGCGCGGCCTCGAGGTCGGGTACGGCCTGCTCCTGCCGGGCCTCGAGCTCGTGCCCGAGCTGCTCGTGCTTGCGCTCGAGCAGCGTCCGGCGGCGGAGCAGGTCGATCGCCCGGTGCTTCGCGGTGGCCATGAGCCAGGCGCCGGGGTTGTCGGGAACCCCGGCCTCCGGCCAGCGCTCGAGGGCGGCCACCAGCGCGTCCTGCGCCAGATCCTCGGCGATGCCGACGTCGCCCACGAGACGAGCCAGCCCGGCGATCAGCCGGGCCGACTCGATCCTCCAGACCGCGTCGATCGCCCTGTGAGTGTCGGAACCAGTCACCCCCAACGAGTAACGCCTCGCCGGCACTCAGGGCAAGGCGGGGGCCTAATCCGGCGTCTGCTCGGTCGTGATCATCCACGGCGTCCCGAACCGGTCCGTCAGCATGCCGAACCGGGGCGACCAGAAGGTCGTCGCGATGGGCATGGTGACGGTTCCCTGGTCCGCGAGCCCGTGGAAGATGCGCTCGGCCTCCGCGGCGGTCTTGACCGTGATCGTGACGTGCGCGCCCCGCGGCTTGGCGTAGTGCTCGGGCGGGGCGTCACAGCCCATCAGGACCTGGTCGCCCACGACGAGGCGGGCATGGAGGATCCGGTCGCGCCAGGCGGCCGGCACGTCGGCCGCCATCGGCGAGGCGCCGTGGGTCATCATCCCTTCGATCGTGCCGCCGAGCACCCGCTCGTAGAGCTGGAATGCCTCCGCGCACTGGCCGTTGAAGTTCAGGTACGGATCGATCTTCATGACGCGCTCCCGGCCGGTTCGTGTTCGGCGGCGGTCTTGAGATTGGCGAGCCCGGCCTCGAAGTCCGTGCCGACCATGCGGTCCATGTTGATGAAGACGTGCATGATCTTGCCGACGAAGGGCGTAGGCCCGTCCATGACCCAGGTGACGTTGGTGGCCCCGCCGGCCGGCTCCATCGTGAACGTGGCGATATTGTGGCCCTCGAACGGCTTCAGGAAGTCCAGCTTGATCGCGACCTTCGACGGCACGGAGGACTCCACGATCTCCATCCGCCCCGAGCCGACGTTGGAATTTCCGGCCCACTCGTAGATCGAGCCGCGGCCGCTCCCGGCCCCGCTGAAGGTGCGCTTCATGTCGGGGTCCTTGTGCTCGTACGGCGACCACGCGCCCCAGCGATGGAAGTCGTTGATGAGCGGAAAGATCCGCTCGGGCGGCGCGTCGATGCTCGCCGAGCGCTGGACCCGGAAGTGGTCCGGCTTACGCGCGGCCAGGACCAGCACCACGACCACGGCGAGCACGACGATCATGCCGATGACTTTCAGCACGGTCAGGCCTTCTTCCCGGCGGCCTGTCCGGCCACCTCCGCGCGGATCCGCTCCTCCTGCTCCCGGAGCTCGGGCGTGAACTCCGCGCCGAAGTCCTCGGCCTCGAACACCTGCCGGATCTCGATCTCGGACTCGCCCTCGTGCGGATTGGGTGCCCGCTTGATCCATTCGATGGCCTCCTCCTTCGACCGCACCTGGAGCAGCCAGAAGCCGGCGATCAGCTCCTTGGTCTCGGCGAAGGGCCCGTCGACGACCGTGCGCTTCTTGCCCGAGAACTTCACGCGGGCGCCCTTCGAGCTCGGCTGCAGCCCTTCGCCCGCCAGCAGTACGCCGGCCTTGGCCAGCTCCTCATTGAACTTGCCCATATCGGCGAGCAACTGTTCGCTGGGCATCACCCCGGCCTCCGACTCCTTGGTGGCCTTCACGATCACCATGAACCGCATTGGTCATGTCTCCTTCGGATGACGGTTTTCGAGCGAGGGAGCCGGTCGGGTTGGACCCGGCGCCACCCTGGCTCTACCGATACGTCGAACGAGGGTTGGCGGAATCGACACCCGCCAGTTGCTCCTCCAGCCGGTCGAAGCACTCGGACCAGCCCTCGCGATGCCCATCGCGGTCCTCGTCCGACTCGAAGCCGGTCTGGCGGAAGGTCATCTCGGTCCGATCGCCGCGTGCCGCCAGGGCGACTGTCATGAGGGTCTCGTTCTCGGATGTGCCGTCCGGGTTCTGCCAGGCGTGGGTGGACACGATCCGCTCGGGCGGGACGATCTCGCGATAGACGCCGCCCACCCGGAGCTCCTTGCCTTCGGGCGTCCGCATGCGGAGCCGCCAGGCGCCGCCGGGGCGCAGATCGGCCTCGAAGGCCGTGACCGTGAAGCCGCGCGGCGCGGACCAGTCGTTGCCGTGGGCGGAATCGGTCCAGGCTTTGAAGACCAAGTCGCGCGGAGCGTCGAACACGCGCGTGATGGTGAGGTCAGGCATATGCATTCTCCCTATCCGTTGACGATCGACAGGATGTTGCCGTCGGGGTCCTTGAACCAGGCGACCCGCGTTTTCCCCGAGACGTGCACGTCGCCCTGCCGGGTCGTTCCAGGGAAGTCATAGTGCTCGAACGCCACCCCCTTGGCGGTGAGGGCACGCACGATGGCGTCCAGCGCGTCGCCCACGAGCCAGGTGGCGGCGGTTGCCTGGTTGGTGCCGGCGAAGCGCGACTCGTAGACCAGAACCGTGGACGATCCGCTCCGGTAGCTGCGCACACTGTCGCCTTCGGTTCCGCTCAGCTCGAGGCCCAGCTTGTCCTCGTAGAATTTTCGGGCGACGGCGATGTCTTTGACGGCGATGGTCGCCGCCGCATTGGTGGAACCCAGCACGTCGAACCTCCTTGAGAATCCAGAGAGACATTACCTACGTACCAGCTGGTATGTACAACCCGGCCCATGCCCGGTCGCCGGGCGCCGCCGCATTCGACGTCCGAATCCGGCGAGCCCCCGCCGCGGCCACCGCCTAGATTTGCCCACATGACCGCCACCGTCCCCCACCCACCGATGCTGGACGCCGAGAGTTGTGCCCAGGCGCTCGCGTCGCGCGACCCGCGGTTCGATGGCGTCTTCTTCGTCGGCATCAGCTCGACCATGATCTATTGCCGTCCCGTCTGTCCGGCACGTGTGGCCTACCCCGACCGCCGCCGGTTTTTCGCGTCGGCCGCGGCCGCCGAGCACGACGGCTTCCGGCCCTGTCTCCGCTGCCGGCCCGAGCTGGCACCCGGCCGGGCGCTGATGGATGCCGTCCCTCGCGTGGCGCGAGCGGCGGCGATACGCATCGCGGCCGGCGCGCTCAACGGCCGCGGCGTCGGCCTCCTGGCGCGCGAGCTCGGCGTAGGCGAGCGCCAGCTCCGGCGCGCGATGGAGCGCGAGCTCGGCGTCTCGCCGGTCGAGCTGGCGCAGACCCACCGCCTGCTCCTGGCGAAGTGCCTGCTGACCGACACGGCGCTGCCGGTGACGCGGGTGGCGTTCGCCAGCGGCTTCCAGAGCCTGCGCCGGTTCAACACGGTCTTCCAGGAGCGCTACCGCATGAGCCCGAGCGGGCTCCGGCAGCGCCGCCGTGCGGCGGCGCGTTCCGGCGTCCCGGCCGGGCCGGCGGCCGATCTCGTGCGGCTGACACTCGCCTATCGGCCGCCGCTCGCGTGGGACGCGCTGCTCGAGCGGCTCGCGGCCGATGCGGTGCCGGGCGTCGAAGTCGTCGAGCCGGGCCGCTACGCCAGGACGGTGCAGCTCGACGGGTGCCGCGGCGTCGTCATGGTCGAGCGGGCCGTGTGGTCCGCCGCGTCCCGGCGCCTCCGGGGCGCCAGCGCGGACCGCGTGGCGGGCGCCGGCCCCGGCGGCGAGCTCGCCGTTCACCTGTCGGCCTCGCTCCTGCCCGTCCTCATGCCGCTGCTCGCGCGGCTGCGACAACTGTTCGACCTCGACGCCGAGCCGTCGGTGATCGATGGCCATCTCGCGGATGGGGGCCTCGCGCCGCTGGTCGCGCGGCGGCCGGGGCTCCGGATGCCCGGGGCGTTCGACGGCTTCGAGGCGGCGCTCCGGGAGGTCCTGCGGGCGGCCGATCGGGACGCGGGCGCTCCGGCCGGAACCGGCTTCGCTGTCGGACGGGTCGCCGATGCCCTCGGCGAGGCGATCGAAACGGAGCTCCCTGGACTGGTCCGGCTGGTCCCGACCGCCGAGCGCGTCGCCGGCGCGGGCGCACCATTGCTCGCGCGGCTCGGCGTGCGCCGCGGAGCGCCGATGCGATCGTCGCCATCGCCCGCGCGGTGACGGACGGCGCGCTGCCCCTGGAGCCGGGCGCCGACGTCCCATCGACGCTCCGCGCGCTCGCGGATGTCGCCGGCGTCGGGGAGCGGACTGCCGCGGCGATCGTCATGCGTGCGCTGCAGTGGCCGGACGCCTTTTCACCGAGTGATGTCTCGCTCCAGCGCGCGGCCGGCGTGACCGGCACGACCGCGCTTCGGCGGGCGGCCGAGCGGTGGCGGCCCTGGCGCGCGTATGCCACGGCGCACCTGGCGCTGCTGGGCCCACGGCGCTGATCGGCGCGGTGCTGATCGATCAGCGGCTCCGGTGACGTTTTCTCCCCGAGGATCCCATGTTCAGCCTGCAGCGCTCATCGCGACGCCCGGTCGCGCTCCTGCTGGCCCTCGCGGCCTCGACCATCGCCCTCACAGCGGGCGGACGGCAGCTGCGGGTCCCGGCGACGGCGCGAGTTACGCCGACAGTTTCCGTCACGCCGACGGCGCGACCGCCGAGATCGTGCGCCACGCCGGAGTTCCGGCAGTTCGATTTCTTCGCGGGCGACTGGGATACCTACGACGTGGCCGATCCGTCGAAGGTCGTGGCGCGGAACCGGGTGACGGTCGTGCTCGATGGGTGCGCGGTGCGCGAGGTGTACGAGCAGGGCGACGGACTGGTCGGCGAGAGCCTCAGCCTCTACGATGCCTCCCGCCGGGGATGGCACCAGAGCTGGGTCACCAACCGCGGGAGCCTGCTGCTGCTGAACGGCGGACTGGAGGGCGAGCGGATGGTCCTGACCGGGCCGGATCGGGCGGCTGATGGCACGCCGTCGCTGTTGCGCGGCGTCTGGTGGAAGGACGGGACAAACGTGCGGGAGAAGGCGGAGCGTTCGGTGGACGGAGGGAAGACGTGGACGCCGGTGTTTGACATCGTTTTCCGGCCGCATCGGGAGGCTTGAGTCACCCCTAGGCGAGGAGGCCCTGAGTCGCCCTCCGCCTCAGCGATCGATGTAAGCCATCCTGCTTTCGTTGTACCGGGGTCCAGCGATGACCTCAGGCGGAAGCGCCGCGTCGAGGCGTGCGACATCGGCGGCGGTGAGCCGGATGTCTGCGGCGGCGACGTTCTCCTCGAGAAACCGCCGGCGCTTCGTGCCGGGAATGGGCACCAAATCCGGTCCCTGGTGCAGCACCCAGGCGAGCGCCACCTGCCCCGGCGTGGCCCCGAGCCGAGTCGCGACCTCGCCCACTACGCTGGCGGCGCGGACGTTGGCGTCGAAGTTGGCGCCCTGGAAACGGGGATCGCCGCGGCGGTAGTCGTCCTCGGGGTACTCCTCCGCCCGCCGCGCCGTCCCGGTGAGAAAGCCGCGGCCGAGCGGGCTGAACGGCACCAGGCCGATGCCGAGCTCGCGCAGCAGCGGCAGGATCTCGGCCTCGAGGTTCCGCTCCCAGAGAGAATATTCGCTCTGGAGCGCCGAGATCGGGTGCACCGCGTGGGCCCGCCGGATGGTCTGCTCGCCCGCCTCGCTCAGCCCCAGGAACCGCACCTTTCCTTGCTCGACCAGCCGGGCCATGGTGCCGACGACATCCTCGATCGGCACCTGAGGATCCACCCGGTGCTGGTACAACAGGTCGATGTAGTCGGTGCCGAGCCGCTGGAGCGAGCCCTCCACCGCCTCGAGGATGTGCGACGGGCGGCTGTCGAGGCCGCCCCGGTCGGCGGACCCGATCTCGAAACCGAACTTGGTGGCGATGATGGCCCGGCCGCGCCGGCCCGCGAGGGCCCGGCCAAGCAGGGTCTCGTTGATGTAGGGACCATACACATCCGCGGTATCGAACAGCGTCACCCCGAGCTCGAGGGCGCGGTGGATGGTGGCGACCGACTCCTCGTCGTTCGGGGGCGCCGTACAACTGGCTCATGCCCATGCAGCCCAGTCCGAGGGCGGAGACGGTCAGGCCTTGCGTGCCCAGCGTGCGCGTCGTCAGCATGCACGAACGATAGGACGGGTGGAACTCTCCCACCACCCCTCCGTAGTGCCTCCGACCTCTACTCCCGGATGCTCGATGCACCCATGCGTCCCACGGCTCGCCCTCGGACTCGCTCTGACACTTCGGGTATCACTCGCCGCAGGACAAGCGGCGGCTTCAGCGAACACCGCCGTCCTCCAGCGCCTCCTCGTGGCGGAGGACGCGCGCGGAACCGGGGCCGAGGGACTCGATCCGCTGCTCGCGGCGCTGTCCGGCAGCGACACCCTGCTGCGGCGTCTCGCGGTGCGTGGGCTGGGCCGCATTCAGCGACCGGAGCTGGGGCGCCGCCTGCTCCCGTCGCTGGCCGATCCGGTCCCGGCCGTCCGCGCCGAGGCGGCAACTGCGGTAGCGCAGTCCCTCCGGCGCTTGCGCCGCAACGAGGCCGACACCGGCGGCGCGGCGCTCGGCACGCGCGAGGCGGCCGCGGTCTTCGCCCGCGCGCTCGGGACGGAGCCGGAGCCTCGTGTCGCGGATGCTTTGGCGCAGTCGTTGGGGCGGCTGCCGCTGCCCGACTCGGCGGCGGCGCGCGCCGCGGAGGATGTCATTCGCGCGCGGTTCGCGATCCGGCAGACACCCGGCCTCGCGCACGGGCTCTACACGCTTGCGCGAGCGCGCCGAGCCACGGGGACACTCATGCCCGCGAGCATGGTCCTGCTCCGGGCGGCGGCACTCGGTTCGAGGGATACCGTCGTCCGGCGGCTGGCGCTGCTCGCGCTCGCGGCGGCGGGAGGGCTCGACAGCGCCACGGCGGTGCGCGCGGTCCGCGATCGCGACGACGAGACCCGCCGGATGGCGCTCCGGGGGACGGGCGCGCTGGCGGCGCCCCTCCGCGCGATGCTCGTCCGCGGCGCCATGCGGGATTCGAGCACGATCGTCCGCACGGAGGCAATCGCCGCAGCCCGCCTGGGCGAGGGGCCGCCCGACTGCGCGCCGATCCTGGAGCTCACGCGCGACCGCGAGCCGTACGTCGCGCTTACGGCGATCGACTCGCTCGGGAGCGGATGCGCCGACACGCCGGTCGCGGTGGTCGCGTTGAAGCGCCTCGTCCTCGCCCGGGCGACGGCAGGTCCGCCGGATCATCGGTGGCAGGCCAGCGCCCACGCCCTGCTGACCCTCGCGCGGCTGGATACTGCCGCCGCGCTGCCCCTGCTCCCGGCCATGGCTGCTGCGGAGCGAGTGGAGTCCAGGATCTATGCGGCCCGCGCGGCCGCCATCGTCCGTGATCGCCCGCTGCTGCTCCGCCTCGCGGGCGACGTCGACCGGAACGTGCAGGAGGCCGCCATCGCCGGGCTCGCCGCCGCCGCGGGGCATGAGGCGGACAGCGTGTACATCCGGGCGTTGGGCTCGAGCGGATACCAGGTGGTGCTGGCCGCGGCGACGGCGCTCGATTCCACGACGCACCCCGGCGCCCTCCCGGCCCTGCTCGACGCGTTCGAGCGCCTGAGCGCGCCCCGGAGCGAAAACGCCCGCGATCCGCGGGTGGCGATGCTCGATCGGATCACCACGCTGGGCTCGGCGACAAGCGCCCCGCGGCTCACGCCGTATCTCGCCGACTACGACACCACCGTGGCGGCGCAGGTCGCGACCACCCTCTCGACCTGGACCGGCGCGCCCGCCGAGGCCCGCCCGGCCCCGCTCCCGATCCGCCCGGAGCCGCTGGCCGAGCTGTTTCTCCGGCGGTCGATCCGGCTCCGCGTCACGATGGCGCCGTCGAGCGGCGGTGGCAGCTTCACGGTCCGGCTCTTTCCCGACGAGACGCCGGCCACGGTGGCGCGGGTGCTGCGGCTGGTTCGCGAGGGGTTTTACGATGGCAAGGTCTTCCAGCGGGTGGAGCCCAACTTCGTCATCCAGGGCGGCGGGCCGGATGCGAACGAGTACGTCGGGGATGTGGCGTTCATGCGGGACGAGCTGACGATGCGGACACATGCGCGGGGAACCGTCGGGATCTCGGCGCGCGGCCGCGACACCGGCGACGGGCAGTGGTTCATCAACCTGGTGGACAATCCGCTGCTGGACCACGAGTTCACGATCTTCGGGCGGATCGACGGGGGGCGGGCGGTGGCGGAGGGGATGCTGGAGGCGGGATCGAATCGGGCGAATAGCGGTGCTGGAGTAGCGGGGACTCTCGGCCGGCGCCAACCGCGTCATCCTGAGCGGAGCGAGGGACCTTACCCGCGCATCCCGGAACGTGACGCGGGTCGGGGCAGCGAGGAGAAGGTCCCTCGCTGCGCTCGGGATGACGACTCTGCGCGCAGCGTGGAGAGCGCCACCGCCGGAAAGTGCTGCTTCAGCAGGGGCCGCCTTCGGGCGAGAGGCGGCTGGTGTCGGCGGGAACGGGCTGAGTGGGGTCGGGCGGCAGACTCGTAGCGGCGGCGTGGGCCGCCGTCGCGAGGACCTCGAGGCGGGCGGAGCCAAGCGCGGGGGTCGAAAGCGGGGCGAGCGCCGCAAGGGGAATCTCGCGGACGTCCCGGCCGAACATCCGGTCGTAGATCGTGAGCGCCGCCAGCAGGCTCCCGGCCGGCGCGGGATGGTAGCCGTCGGGACCATAGAGCGGGAGCGTCGGGTCGGCCTCGAGCGCGAGCTTCCAGGCGAGGCCGACCGGGACCGCGACTCCACCCACGGCCCGCGCCGCCAGCGTGCCGGATTCGGCGGCGGGGGCAAGCGAGCCGGGACTGCCCTGCCGGGCCCACGGCAGGAAGAGCGCGACCCGGCCGCCGGCCGCGCGCACGTGTGGCGCGAACCGCATCGCCGCGATGATCAGCGTGTCGCGGCAGATGCCCGCCGGCGTCGGGCCCTGCTGGAGCAGCACGAACGTCCAATCGCCGCCATCAACTTGGGCGACTGCGTCGGTGGCCCCGTTGGTGTGGTCGATGACGGCGAGGTTGCCTCCGGCCGCCATGCCGACATCCACGCTATCCTGCGCCGCGCGAGCCACCGAGGCGACGAGCGAGGGAAGGTCGTTGGAGTACGTGAGGCTATTGCCGACGAAGAGAATGGACCCGGTGGAGGGCGCCTCGCCTGCGGTGGCCGGGGAGCACGCGGCGAGGCCGTTGGACAGCAGCAGGAGCGTCAGGGCTCTGAGAGGCATGCCACAAGGACGACACGTCCCCGCCCGGGCGCACAGTACTCGCCCGAGCGATTTACCGGGCGTGATTGAAACTCCCATGCCTGAGGGCTCGTGATGCGAATGTGACCCTGACCACCCGAGTAGCCGTCCTCGCCCTGCTGCTCGCCACGCCATTCGCGGCGACGGCGCAGACCGACAGCACCACACTTCCGGCGGCCCGCGAGGGCAGTCTCACTACCGACGACGGCGCCCGGCTCTTCTACCGCGTCGTGGGCTCGGGCGAGCCCGTGGTGATCGTACCGGGCGGCCTCTTCCTCGAGCGGGACTTCGCGCGCCTGGGCCGGGGCCGGACAGTCGTGTTCTACGACATGCGCGGTCGCGGCCGGTCGGACCCGGTGGCCGACTCGACCCGTGTCACCATGCAGCACGAGGTCCGCGACCTCGAGGCCATCCGGCGCCTCATCGGCGCCGAGCGGGTTGCGCTGGTAGGGTGGTCCTACCTCGGCATGCTGGTCATGCGTTACGCGGCGGAGTATCCCGGCCGGGTGACACGGATCGTGCAGCTCGGCCCGCTGGCGCGCGACTTCCGCACTCAGTTCCCCGACTCGCTCGTAGCGCACGACTCCGCACCGGTGCCCGACCCGGCGGAGGTCGCCGAGCTGGCGCGCCGCCGCGCCGAGGGGCGCGCAACACGGGATCCGCGGGCCGACTGCGAGGCGGACTATCGCGTGCAGCGGGTCACCCTGGTCGGCGACAGTCGATTGGCCGAACGCGTCCCCGACCTCTGCGCGATGCCGAACGAGTGGCCGTCGGCGCTGGCCCGGCACTTCCCGCTCCTGTTCGGGTCGATCGTCCGCGACACGGGTCCGGTGTGGGAGCGCTACGCTCGGCTCGACATCCCCGTGCTCACGATCCACGGCACCCAGGATCGGAACGCCCCTTACGGTGGCGGCCGCGAGTGGGCCGCCCATCTACCGGATGCCCGCCTCCTCACGGTGCGCGATGCGGCGCACATGCTCTGGCTCGACGCCCCGGGCACCGTCTTCCCGGCGATCGACCGATTTCTCAATGGCGAGTGGCCGGACGCCGCGGCTCGCGTCCCCCGCTGATCGCGGACACCCTACCGCCGGACCTGATACGCCAGCTTCACGAAGAACCCGTCGCTCCGCCGCTCCAGCCGCGACCAGTTGAACTCGGCGTCGGTCTCGAGCGAGCTGCCGTACCCCAGGAACGCCACCGTCCCCGGCGTCGGCTCGAACGACGCCAGCAGATCGACCCGGAGGCCGTTGAACTCCGTGGCCGGCTGGGCCGCGCCGCCCACGAGGAGCGGCGCGCCGCTGGCCGGGTCGGTGAGCGCCACCCGCCGCTCCGAGCGGTACTCGCCGATCGCGCGGAAGAACAGCGAGCGCCGCGGCTGGTACTCCACCTTGAGCCGCGGAATGGTCGTGCGGGCGAACTCGCGGCCGTCGAGCCGTGAGAGCCGGAACACCGTCCCCGTGAGCGCCATGCCGGACCGTCGACGCCGGGCGGAAGCCCAGCTCACCGGTCAGGAGCCAGGCAGTTGCCCGTCGTGCCCTCCTCGAAGATCGCGGCGCGCCCGCGCTGGTACTGCACGTCGCCTTCGAATTGCTGCCAGGTCGGCGTCGTCACGCCGCGTGCGCCAGATGAAGCCGGAGAAGTCGTCGGCCGGCCGGTAGGCGGGGCCGGTCGGCGCTCCCGACGGTGTAGTCGGCGTAGCTCGAGTCCTGGAAGTTCACGAAGTCGCGCTCGACGTGTCCGTTCAGCTTCCACCCGCCGCGGAGCTGGAAGGTGGCGTCGACCTGCTCGAAGCCCTCGAGGGCGGGGTTGAAGCCGAATTCCCGGTAGAGCCAGGTCCGGTCGGGCCCGAAGAAGACGGTCAGATTCTCCAGCGCCGCCCCACGCGCGCCGTAGAGGGTGAGCCGGTTGAAGGCGTGCGCGTTGACCACATCGCTCCGGAGCCGGTTGACGAACCCCGCCTGGTCGTCGAAGCCGCGGCCGAGCCCCTTCACCAGGTAGTTGAAGCCCCACGAGCGGCCGGTGCGGTCGTATTCCGCCTGCCAGATCGGCGCGGTGCGGCTGCCCGCGGCATCGCGGGTGACGGAAGCGCCGAGCTGAAACTGGGTGTAGTAGAGCCCCCAGACGTAGCGGAAGTCGCCCGCGAGGACGCGGTTGTGGAGGCTCCCCTGATCGCGGTTGGTAAAGGTCACCCCGGCGATCGAGTTGCGGCCGAAGTCCCGCCGGAGCCGGGTGATGTTGAACCAGGCGTCGCCGGCGCCGGTCTCGTCCACCGCCGTCAGGTGGGCGACGCCGAGCTGCCCGAACTTGCCCGTCGAGCTTGGCGCCGGCCTTGGGATTCACGATGCGCCGGGTGTAGACCAGCGTCTGCGGCGAGCCGAACAGCTCGATGCCCTCGAGGAAGAACGGCCGCTTCTCCGGAAAGAAGAGCGCGAACCGCTCGTTCACCGTCACCTGTCCCTCGTCGCTCTCGACCTGGCTGAAGTCGGGATTGATCGTGGCGTCGAGGGAGTAGCTGGTGAAGCCGAGCCGGAGGTTGAGGCCGGCATCGGGATTCACGTCGTCGCGGATGAATTCGCCGCCGGCGACGTCGCGGCTGCCGTCGGCGGTGGCGGTCACGAACGGCTGGGCCTCGACCGCCACCCCGCGCTTGAGATCGTGCAGCCCGCCGATGGCGCCTTCCTGCCCCAGGAAACTCGCGTTCGCGCGCCGGACGTCGGTCCAGGTGTCGGTGTAGCCGGTCCGCTGGACCACCCGCGTCACGTTGAAGCCCCAGCTCTGCGGCTGGCCTCCGGGGTAGCGGAGGCTCTTGAACGGGATCCGGATCTCGACCTCGTAGCCCCGGTCGGTGATCCGCCCCTTCGAGTCCCAGGTGAAATCGGGATTGAGGTCGGTGCTGCCGGGAATGAGGCTGCTGACCTGCCCGGCGCCCTCGCTCCGGACGCCGTCGCTCTGGGCGCCCAGCGGGTTCACGCCGAAGAAGAAGGCCCGGCGGCGGTCGTGGAAGGTGTCGATGTCGATGACGACGTGGTCGTCGCTGTCGATGTTGTCGCGGTCGGCCACGGTGGCCCGGATCGCGGCCGGCCGGCGGTCGCGGGCCAGGATGCCGAAGTAGATCGCGTCCGGCGCGTACCACACCAGGACCTCGGTCTCCTCCTCGGCGGGCCGGCCGTCCACCGGCTGGTACTGCCAGAAGCCGCCGAGCCGGGTGGCCTGGGACCAGGCGGCCTCGTCGAGCACGCCGTCGATCTCCACGGTGGCTTCGAGCCGCGGCACCTCCGCGGTGGGCGAGCCCTTCCCCTCGACAACGGCGCCGGAAACGGCGGTCTGGACCAGCAGCAGCAACGCGAGCACGGTTCGCAGGGTTGATGGTGAAGCCAGCGGCGACGGCGAGCACGGCGCCCGGTGCCGAAGAATCTACGCACCCCCGGAGATCCGAGTTTCCCGGATGGGACGCGGAGCGTGCCGCTGGGGCTGGTGGGGAGGGCGCGACCGCGTAACTTAGTCCGCTCACCTCATCCGGGAGCTCCGCATGCCGACGTACCTCTGGCGAGGGTCATACACCAGTGAGGGCGCGAAGGGTCTGACGAAGGAGGGCGGCACCAAGCGCCGGGCGGCCGTCCAGCAGATGGTGGAGAAGGCGGGAGGCAAGCTGCATGCGTTCTACTTCGCCATCGGCGAGGCGGACGTGTACGCGATCGCCGAGTTCCCGGACGTCACGACCGCGGTGGCGATGAGTCTCGCGGTCAACGCGCAGCGGCGCCGTGCACCTGAAGACCACCCTGCTGCTCTCGCCCGAGGAATTCGACGGGGCGACGCAGAAGTCGATCGGGTATCGGCCGCCGGGGGCGTAGCCCGACCGTCGAGCGGCGATGGCAACGCCCGGCCGGCATCGTCGAGTACGTGCTGCCGGGCGATTGGCGCGTGCTCGCCGGCCGGACCGACGCGGCGAACGACTACCTCAGCCTCAAGCTCGCCCGCCCCGGCGACCTCTGGTTTCACATTCGCGGCATGCCGGGCAGCCACGTGATCCTTCGCGTGCCTTCGGGCGAGACACCCGACCGCGCGACCCAGGAGCTCGCCGCGGCGATCGCCGCCTATCACAGCAAGGCACGGTCGGCGGGCACCGTGGCCGTCTCCTGCACCGAGGCGCGCCACGTCTCCAAGCCGCGGGGCGCGAAGCCCGGCACCGTCAGCATCCGGAAGGAGACGGTGCTCAAGGTCCGGCCTCTGAGCGAGGCGGCGTTGGCGGCGCTCCAGCCGACTCGGCCTGAGGACGCTACTGCCGACCACTAGCGTCGCCGGCCGCCACTCGCTGCACGTCCTCCGCTACAGCGCCGAAGGCGAGCCGCTGCCCGAGTCGATCCAGGTGGAAGTCACCAGCCGGTAGCCGGTCTTCCGCACGGTCAGGATGTGGCGCGGCCGCGCCGGGTCCTCTTCCAGCTTGCGCCGGAGCTCTCCCACGTGGGTGTCGAGCGTCCGGCTGATCACGCTCTCCTGGTAGCCCCACACCTCCCGCAGCAATTCGGTGCGCGTCGCCACGCGTCCGCCGCGGCGGAGCAGCGCGTGCAGCAGGCTCGTACTCTTTGGGCCGGAGGGGCACGGCCCGGCCGGCCGCGGGTGACGGCGCGGGTGGTCGGAGTCCACCTGGACCGCGCCGAAGCCGAGCCGAGCCGCGGCGCCCTGCGTCCGCCGAAGCAGCGCACCCACCCGCGCCAGCAGCTCCCGGAGCGCGAACGGCTTGGTGACGTAGTCATCGGCGCCGTTCCGGAGGCCGCGCACCTTGTCGGCCTCGTCGCCCCGGGCGGTGAGCACCAGCACGGGGGTCTCGATCCCCTCGGCGCGGAGCGTCTCGAGCAGCCGGAGGCCGTCGAGCCGGGCAGCATCAGATCCAGCAGGAGCAGGTCGTGCCGGCGGGCGCGCGCGAGCGACAGCCCCGAGACGCCGTCGGCGGCGACGTCGGCCGCGTGGCCCTCGTACTCGAGGTTGGTGCGGAGGCCGTGGGCGAGATTGCGGTTGTCCTCCACGATCAGGATCCGGGCCATGGCACCCCCACGGCGCCCGCCCGCCGACCCGCCTCGGAGCGCGCGTCGACCCGCGTCGCGTCCGGCAGCTCGACGACGAATCGGGAGCCGCCGCCCTCCGCCAATTCCACCCGGCACTCGCCCGCGTGGGCGGCCACCAGCTCCCGGACAACCGCGAGGCCGATCCCGCTGCCCGGCACCTCGCCCCGCGGCCGGAGGCGCACGAACGGTCCCAGATCCTGAGCCGGTCGCCGGCCGGTACGCCCGGCCCCGAATCCTCGACCTCGAGATGCGCGCGGCCCAGCTCGAGCGAGGCGCGGAGCGTGATCGGCCCGTCCCCACCGTACTTGACGGCATTGTCGAGCAGGTTGATCACGATCTGGTGTATCGCCGCCGGATCCACCATCACTACGATGGTATCGTCGAGCTCGGTGCGGAGTCGCACGGCCGCGGAGCCGGCCAGCGCCGTGAAGCGCTCGACGATCTCGCGGAGCAGTGGCGCGAGGGCGACGGCGTACGGGCATCACCCGCACCATCTGCCGCTCGGCGCGCGACAGGTGCAGCACGTTCTCCACCAGGTGGCTCAGGCGGCGCGCCTCCTGGACGATGATCGCGAGCGCCTGCCGCCGCTCGTCCTCTCCCGCCGCGCGGCCCAGCTCGAGCGTCTCGCCGAAGAGCAGGATCTGGGTGAGCGGCGTGCGCAGCTCGTGCGAGACGCTGGAGGTGAAGTCGTTCCGGAGCCGCACCAGCTCGTGCTCGCGGCGGAGCTGCCGCGCGGCGACCGCGGTGAGCCCGGCGGTGAGCGCGAGCAGGCCGAGCAGGAGCGGGAGCCGCGCGCCTGGGCGCGCCACCACGAGCTGACCGGCGACGTCCGGCGGGAGCGACGCGCGCACGAGGATTGACCCGGGGTTCGATGCGGGGTCG
This sequence comes from uncultured Gemmatimonadales bacterium, assembly GCA_963833905.1. Lineage (GTDB taxonomy): Bacteria > Gemmatimonadota > Gemmatimonadetes > Gemmatimonadales > GWC2-71-9 > CAVVWJ01. The sequence goes on from CAWHZQ010000004.1 coordinate 195,691, forward strand.
CCCGCGTAGGCGCCGGCGTGGCGGGCGGGCCCGAGCGAAAGAGCCTCTGGCCCTCGGGGTCGACGACCTGCAGGCTCACCAGCCGGTCATTCGGCAGGCCGCCAGCCACCTGGGCGGGGAGCAGCGCGTGCCGGGCGACGACGCCGGCGAACAGCGGCGCGAACGCGGCGCGGCAGGTCGCCACGCCGTAGACGGCGAGCGGCGCCTCGTGCGCCGCGTAGCCGTTGTAGCGGACCGTCTTCACTGCGTACAGCACGACCGGTCCGGCGCCCGGCGCCCCACACGACTCCCGAGCGGCCGGGACCGAGCGGCTCGCCCCGCGCGGCGGCGGCGATCGTGTCGCCCAGCCAGGCGCGGAGCGCGGGCGAGGGCGCGGCGCCCGCGGGTCGTGAGCGCGCCGTCCGGAGGTCGAGCGCGAAGGCAAAGCGGGAGGAGTCCGTCGTCGCACCGCACGGCAGCAGCGAATCCGCGCCGCGCGCGAGCGCGGCCGCCGAGGGGAGCGAGTCGTAGGGCGACGCCGCCGGGATTCCCGGCCACCGGCCCGAGCGCGGCGGAGGCGGCGCGCTGGAGCTGGTCGTCGAACGCGGAGAGAAACTCCCAGGCGGCCACCGTGGCGTAGTCGCGGAGCGCGCGCTCGGCGGTCACCCGGTGGGAGCGGGTGGCGCGCACGGCCTCGACCGCCGACCAGCGCGGCGAGCGCGAGCGTGAGGCCCAGCAGCAGTATCAGGAAGCGCGAAGTGGACTTCACTCACCCGCCGATCGGTGCCGCCGTCGCCGCGAGCGCCCCCGCTCCAGCCTCCGCGCCCTGGCCCGCCGCCGGCTGTAGAGAAAATAGACCACGAATCCCAGCGCCATCCAGATGACCAGACGCTCCCAGGTGGCACAGCGGCAGGCTCAGCATCTGCGCCAGGCAGGTGAGCCCGCCGAGGACGGGCACCCACGGGCACGCCCGGCACCCGGAACGGCCGGTGGACGTCGGGCGCGGTGCGGCGGAGCAGCAGCACGCCCACGCACACGAGCAGGAAGGCGAGCAGCGAGCCGATGCTCACGAGCTGGCTCAGCACGCCGATCGGCAGCAGTCCGGCGGCGACCGCGACCACGACCCCGGTGATCATCGTGCTGAGCCACGGCGTCCGGAACCGCGGGTGCACCCGGCCGAAGAGATCGGGCAGCAGCCCGTCCCGGCTCATCGAGTAGAAGATGCGGGTCTGGCCGAGGAGCTGGACCAGCATGGTGCTGAAGAGTCCGAACAGCGCGCTCACCTTGACCACCGGGCTGAACCAGGTGAGGCCGGTGGCGTCGATGCCGACGGCGATCGGATCGGCCACGTTGAGCCGCTGATAGGGCACGATGCCGAGGAGGACGACGGCCACCGCGATGTAGATGACGGTGCAGATGGCGAGCGACGCGAGGATCCCGATCGGCATGTCGCGCTGCGGGTTCTTCGCCTCCTGCGCGGCGGTGGAGACGGCATCGAAGCCGACGTAGGCGAAGAACATCACGGCCGCCCCGCGCATCACGCCGCTCCAGCCGAAGTGGCCGAACTCGCCGGTGTTGGGCGGCACGAACGGCACCAGGTTCTCGCGCCGCACGTAGGCCGCGCCGAGCGCCACGAAGACGATGAGCACGCCGGTCTTGAGCATCACCAGCGCGGTGTTGGTGTTGGCGCTCTGCCGGATGCCGACCACCAGCAGACCGGTCACCAGCAGCACGATGGCGGCCGCCGGCAGGTTGAAGACGCCCGGCACGACCCGGCCGTCGGCCAGCACGGCCGTGGCGCCACGCGCGGCGGTGAGCGCCGGCGGCAGCGCGAGGCCGAGATCGCGCAGGAAGCTCACGAAGTATCCCGACCAGCCGACCGCTATGGTCGACGCGCTGAGGGCGTACTCGAGGATCAGGTCCCAGCCGATGATCCAGGCGACGAACTCCCCGACGACGCGTAGGCGTAGGTGTACGCGCTGCCAGCGACGGGGATCATCGAGGCCAGCTCGGCATAGCAGAGCCCGGCGAGGGCACAGGCCACCGCGGCGATGATCATCGAGATCACCAGCGCCGGGCCCGGCGTTCTGCGACGCCGCGGTGCCGGTCAGCACGAAGATGCCGGTGCCGATGACCGAGCCGACACCGAGGGCGGTGAGGTTGAGCGGGCCGAGGACGCGGCGGAGCGTCGGACGCTCGGCCTCGGCCTGGAGCTCGGCGATGCTGCGGGTAGTGGAGAGGGCCATGCCCATAGATACGGCGCGCACCCACGCGGCATCTATGGGGGGAATGACAGAATCTCGTCAGAGGCGGTCGCCGGTGTCGAGTTGGGTGGCGCTTGACAACCGGCGCCGCGGCACGATACTCGCCGATACTCGGACCCGCGAGGCTCCCTCATGTACCGGCTGCTGCTCTGCTGCACCGCCGCGGCTCTCGCCGCACGACCAGACTCGCCCTGCCCCGGCTGTGGTTGCTCGTGGCCGACACCCGCATCGCGCCCCAGCCGGCCCGCGGCGGCGCCACGGATCCGCATGGCCGCACCGACCGATGCGCCGTTGCTCGCCGAGCTCCGGCTCGAGCTCCGCACGGCGCTCGCCCCTGAGGTCGAGCCCGAAGCGGGCTTTCGCGAGCGGTGTACCGCCTGGATGGCCGGTCGTCTCGGCGCAGCCCGGCCCATGGTACTGCTGGCTGGCCCAGGAGGCCGACGGCGTGCTGCTCGGCGCGGTGTGGGTGCAGATCCTGGAGAAGCTGCCGAACCCGGTGCACGAGCCCGAGCGACATGCCTACGTAACGGGTTTCTACGTGCGGCCCGCCGCACGAAACCTCGGCCTGGGATCGGCGCTGCTGGAGGCGGCACTGGCCCTCTGCTCCGAGCGAGGCACCGATACGGTGTTTCTCGGCCGACACCGCGAGCCGCCCGCTGTACGCGCGCCATGGGTTCATGGAGCGGGCGGGAGTGCTCGAGCGCCGGCTCTGGTCCCCACCATGACACCCCACCGACTGAGACGCCGAACTGGTCGCCGAACGGGGCCTCCGGTAGATTCGCCTCATTGCCGTTACCCTCGAGATCCTCGCCTCGGAGCCTGCCATGCCTTTCTCCCGCCTTTCACCTTCCCCGGATCGTCGGTCGGACCGCCCTCGCCGGCGCGCTCGTCCTGCTCGCCGGCTGTGCGTCGGTCACACCCATTGGCGAGCTGCTGCAGAACTCGTCCAAGTACAACGGCAAGGAAGTGCGCATCAAAGGCGAGGTGAAGGAGTCGGCCGGGCTGCTCGGGAGGGGCGCCTACCAGGTGAAGGACGAGACCGGCACGCTGACCGTGATCAGCGAGACCTCCGCGCCGCCGCCGAGCGGCTCGAAGATCGGCGTGAAGGGCGTGTTCCAGGCGCTGCTCACGCTCGGCTCCAAGAGCCTGGCTGTGCTGCGGGAGAAAAGCCGGTTCCAGTGAGGCGGCGGCGCGGCTAGCCGCGCCTGACCTTCGCGATCCGCACCTCCCGCGCCGACGCGTCGCCGTCGGTAAAAACGAGGAGCCGCTCGCCCTCCTCCGCCAGGGCGGCGGCCTCCGGTCGCGGCAGCCGCGCGAACAGCGCCGAGCGGACCTCGAGCGAGCAGCACCTCGCCAGAGGCGCGCCGATCAACTACCATCCTCGCCATGACCTCTCCCGTCGAGTTGCCGTCCGGCATCGTCCGCGTCGCCCCGTTCACCGCGTTCGTGCAGCGGTTCGAGGATCTGCTCGCCTCGTCGAACCGGCTGGTGCTCTACTTCATCCATTCGCGGCGCTGGCGCGAGAACCACGACGCGGCCATCAAGACGTTCCTGGCGCGCGAGGGCACCACCCTCGAGGTCTTCCTGCCCGACCTCGAGAATCATGAGCTGATGTACTCGCTCGGCAAGCACTTCGACGACGGGCCGCAGATCCCGGCCTCATCACCGACGCCTACCGGTATTTCGCGCGGCTCGCGAGGGATTACAAGCAGCCGGCGGACATCTGGCTGTTCGGCACCTATCCCACCTTCTCGTTCTACCGCTTCGACGAGCGCGCGATCCTGGCGCTCTACTCCAACACGGCGGCCAAGAAGGACCTGCCCGCGTTCGAGGTGTCGATGGACTCGGCGCTGGGCCGGTTTGTCGACGCCGACATCGAGGACCTGAAGCAGGAGTGCCGGCAACGCACGCCCGACGACCTGGAGATCGTCATCGACAACGCGCTGCACGGATAGACCGTTCAACCATCAACCGGCCGGACGCCTGCCATGCGCTACCGCTACTTCATCTGCGACGTCTTCACCGACACCCGCTTCGGCGGCAACCAGCTCGCCGTGCTGCCGGAGGCCACCGGCCTCACCGACGGGCAGATGCAGCAGGTCGCGCGCGAGTTCAACTTCGCCGAGACCACGTTCGTCCTTCCGGCGGAACACGGGCACACGCGCCGGGTGCGCATCTTCACGCCCGCGCGGGAGGTACCGTTCGCCGGCCATCCCAACGTCGGCACCGCGTTCGCGCTCGCGACGGCGGGCCTGCTCGGCCCGATCGACGGAACCGTCACGGTCACGTTCGAGGAGCTGGCGGGCGTGGTGCCGGTGGTGATCGATCACTCCGAGGCCGGCGGGCTCCGGTGCGAGCTGCGCGCCCCCGAGCCGCTCTCGCGCGGCCGAACCGTCCCCGCGGCGACGGTGGCGGAGGCGCTGTCGCTCGACGCCGAGGAGATCGTGACCCGCACACATCAGCCCGTGGTGGCGTCGGTCGGCCTGCCGTTCCTGATGGTGGAGCTCCGGGACCGGGCGGCGCTCGAGCGCGCTCGGGCGAGAGCTGACCTGCTCGAGGCGCTGGCCGCGGACGGCATCTCGCCCGATGTGCACCTCTACTTCCGGAGCGAGGACGGGTTCGATCTCCGGGCGCGGATGTTCGCGCCGCTCGACGGCGTCCCCGAGGATCCCGCCACCGGCAGCGCGAACGTCGCGCTCGGCGCTCTGCTCGGCACCCTCGACCCGGCGGCGAGCGGGACCTTCCGCTGGCGGATCGCCCAGGGGGTCGAGATGGGACGGCCGAGCGTGCTGGAGGTACGCGCGGAGAAGCGGGACGGCGTGGTGACCGAGGCCTACGTGCGCGGGTCGAGCGTGCTCGTGAGCGAGGGCCAGATCGAGGTCGACGGGTGAACGGACAGTAGGCCCGAAATCGCGGCCGCGCGAAACCGCCGTGCTGAGGCGCCGTCCGGAGATTGATCCCGCCCGCGGACGATCTACTCCGGACCCCGAGCCGATGACTCCGTTTCGAAGCCTGAACTCACTCGCTTCCGCCGGGACGCTTTTCCTGCTCGCCGCCTGCGCCGGCGCCCCTTCTCCGACCCACGGCCTCGCCCCACCCGAAGCCACCGCCCGCGCGGCGCTCGACTCCATGCTGGCGGACGGCCGCCGGGCCCACCTCGAGACCGACGCCGGCCGCCTCGCCGCCGGGCTGGCCGACTCGCTGGTCTCGCTCGACGCTGGCGCCGTGTCGGTGCAGCCGCGCGACTCGGTCCGGGCGATGTTCGTCCGCTATTTCGCGGGCGCGCGCTATCACGCGTGGGAGGACGTTGAGCCGCCGCGCGTGGTGCTCTCGGCCGACCGGTCGCTCGCCTGGGTCTCGCGGGTCGTGTGCGTGGACCGCGAGGAGCCGGCCGACACGCGGCGGCCGGCGCCGCCGGGTCTTCGTCTCCGGGTACTCGGCGACGTTCGCCTGGCAGGCGGGCCGGTATCGGATGACGACCGTCACCTCGACCGTGCTCCCCCAGCCGCCGGAGCGCTGCCCGTCGAGCGGCGCCTAGCCCTGCTTCGCCGAGTCTTCTAGTTTGCCCCACCATGCCCGGCGCCACCGCTCTTCCGGTCCTGCTCGCCATCAGCTTCTGCCACCTGCTCAACGACATGATGCAGGCGCTGCTGCCGGCGATGTATCCGATGCTCAAGACCTCGTTCGCGCTGGATTTCACTCAGATCGGCCTGATCACCCTCACCTTCCAGCTCACGGCCTCGCTGCTGCAGCCGCTGATCGGGCTCTACACCGACCATCACCCCAAGCCGTTCTCGCTGATGATCGGCATGGGGTTCACGCTCGTGGGGCTGGTATACCTCTCGGTGGCCAGGAGCTATCCCGCCCTGATCGTCTCCGCCGGGCTCGTGGGGCTGGGCTCGGCCGTCTTCCACCCGGAGTCTTCCCGCGTGGCGCGGATGGCGTCCGGCGGGAGGCACGGCCTGGCGCAGTCGCTGTTCCAGGTCGGCGGCAACACCGGCTCGGCGATCGGGCCGCTGGTCGCCGCGTTCATCGTGCTGCCGCGCGGCCAGTCGAGCGTCGCGTGGTTCTCGGTGGCGGCGCTGCTCGCGATCGCGGTGCTCTGGCGCGTGGGCCGGTGGTACCAGCATCACCGCGCCCGGGTCGCGGCCATCCGCGCCGACGCGGGGCAGGGTCACCCGACGCTCACGCCCGGCCAGGTGCGGCTCGCGCTCGGCGTGCTGATCGTGCTGATCTTTTCCAAGTACGTCTACCTCACGAGCATCTCGAGCTACTACACCTTCTATCTCATCCACCACTTCGGCATGGGCGTCCGGAGCGCCCAGCTCCACCTCTTCGCTTTCCTTGCCGCGGTGGCCGCCGGCACCATCATCGGCGGCCCCGTGGGCGACCGGTTCGGCCGGAAGCTGGTGATCTGGTGCTCGATCCTCGGCGTCCTGCCGTTCACGCTCGCCCTGCCGTACGTGAACCTGGCCTGGACCGGGGTGCTCAGCGCCGTGATCGGCTTCATCCTCGCCTCGGCGTTCTCGGCGATCCTGGTCTACGCGCAGGAGCTGGTGCCCGGGAAGGTGGGGATGATCTCGGGACTCTTCTTCGGTCTCGCCTTCGGCACGGCCGGGATCGGCGCCGCCGCGCTCGGCCGCCTTGCCGACCACACCAGCATCGAGTACGTCTACCACCTGTGCTCGTACCTGCCGGCGCTGGGCCTCCTCACCGCCTGGCTGCCGAACGTGGAGGCGCGGCCCACCCGCGCGCGCCCGGCCGATGCCGCCGACGTCGGCGCCGACGCGGTACCCTCGAGCTGAGGCCGCCATGACCGACGACCTGCAGGATCGCACATTCCTCGTCACCGGCGCCAACTCGGGTATCGGCCGGGCCATGGTCGAGGCGCTGGCCGCGCGCGGCGGCCACGTGGTCCTTGCCGCGCGGTCGGAGGAGCGGACCCGCCCGGTGCTCGAGGGCATCCGCGCGCTGCGCCCGTCGGCCGCCGTCGAGTTCCTCCAGGTGGACGTCTCGGATCTGGCCTCGGTGCGGCGGGCGGCGGCGGCCTACCTCGCGACCGGGCGGCCGCTCGACGTGCTCGTCAACAACGCCGGGGTCGGCGGCACGAACGGCCTCAGCGCCGACGGATTCGATCTCACCTACGCGACGAATCACATCGGCCCGTTCCTGCTCACCAACCTGCTGCTCCCGGCGATCGAGCGGGCTCCGCAGGGCCGGATCGTGAACGTCTCGAGCATCGGCCACATGCAGGTGAAGCGGATCGACTGGACGCTGCTCGAGCGGCGCACCGAGCCCCGCAAGAGCGGCTTCGCGGACTACGCCGTCACCAAGCTCATGAACATCCTGCACGCCAAAGAGCTGGCGCGCCGGCTTGCCGCCACCCGCGTGACGACGTACGCGCTGCATCCGGGCGGCGTGAAGTCCAATATCTGGCGCGCGCTGCCCCGGCCGGTGCAGTGGGGCCTCAAGCTGTTCCTGATCTCGAACGAAGAGGGGGCGAAGACGCAGCTCTATTGCGCCACCGCCCCCGAGCTCGCCGGCGTCAGCGGCCGGTACTACGATAAGTCGCGCGAAGTGCCGCCCAATCGACTGGCGGAGGACCCGGCCCTCGCCCGGGAGCTCTGGACCCGGACCGAAAGCGCGATCGCGTCCGTGCCAGGAGGAGACCGCCCGCCTCGGTGAGCTCGGCCGCCGCTGGCACGCATTGACGGATGGATTCCTGCGCGCGACTGTTGAGGCGGCCGCGGGAGTCGTCCGAGCCCTGGCGTCCAAACTCTTCCCGGCCACAGCATGCCCAGGTCCGCCGCTCGGTTCTATCCGGTCCTCTTCGCGGCGCACCCCGTCCTGGCGCTGGCTGCGGCAAACCCGGGCGAGTATTCGGCCTGGGACCTCCTGACTGTCTTCGCCGTCGTAGTGGGCGCCGCGGCTGTTCTCAATCTGATGATCGCGCTGCCGCTCAGACGCCAGTGGCCGGACAATATCGCGTCGGCGATCACGCTCCTGCTCATTGTCTGGTTTTTCCACTTCGTCTGGTTCAGTGACCTCCTTGAGCGGGTCGGGTACACGCTCACACGACCCCGCACGCTCGCCGCTTTGCTCACCGTCGCGGCTCTTGCCTGGTTGATCATCGGCCGCCCGCAGCTTCGCCGATTTACCGTGTTCATGTCGCTCATGGGGGTGTTCCTGGTCGCGGAGGTCGTGCTGGAGATCGGCGTGGGCCAGGTGCGCGGCGCGCAAGCAATCCGCAGGAGCACGACGGTCGCCGAGCTCGCCAGACCAATCCAGGTTCGGAGCGACAGGAGTCATCCATGCGCCCAGCCGAAGCCCGACATCTATTTCCTCGTATTGGATGGCTACGCCAACGCAGAGGTGCTGCGGGAAACCTATGGATTTTCGAACAGGCGATTCCTCGACAGCCTGCGGGCCATGGGCTTTCGCATACCCCACACGGTGCGGAGCAACTACGCCCACACGCACCTCTCGCTCGCCTCGATGTTGAACCTGGACTACATCACGCGACTGCAGGCCGACCTGGGACCCCGGACGGCTGATCCATCCGTTCTGGGCTACCTCATCGAGAACAATCGGGCCGTCCGTTTCCTCCATGAACAGGGGTACACCTTCGTCTTCTCCCCGTCCTCATGGTGGCACGCGACGATGCAGAATCGACACGCCGACGTCCAGCTCCGAACATGGCCCAGGTTCGATCTCAAGCGGGAGTTTGGTCGAACGGACCTGCGCCGGGTGCTGCGGGACCAGTCGCTGCTGCGCGCGTTCGCCCCGCCTCGTCATGAGACCGATGCCGAGGACATCCTCCATGCCTTCGGCGCCATGCTGGATGTCGCGGCGATGCCGCAGCCGACGGCCCTCATCGCGCACGTTCTCGCGCCGCACTACCCATATGTATTGGATTCGGGCTGTAATCCGCGCGTGTCTCGCGCCGCGCACACGGACCCACACCCTTGGAAGGACAAGTGGGGCTACCTCGATCAGCTCCTGTGCATCAATCGGCTGACCTTGAAGTTCGTCGGTGACGTGCTGAAGCACTCGCCTTCGGCTCCGATCATCATCCTGCAAGGCGACCACGGAACCAACACGCGCGACCAGGCGAACAAGACCTCGGCCTGGACGGTGACTCCCAGCGAGGCGGCGGAGCGGTTCGGCGCCTTCGGTGCGTATTACGTGCCCTGCGGACAGGACACGGCCTTCGCCGGCGAGATGACACCCGTCAACGTTCTCCGAAAGGTTTTCAGCGCTTTCTTGAGCGCGGACCTCCCGACCCGCCCGGACTCGTCCTATTTCTCCGTGAGCAAGTTCCCGTTTCAGTTCGTCAGATTCGCAGCCCGGCCCGACGGCTCGCTGATTGGGCCACTGCCGGTGAAGTGAGTCGATACGCTGCCGTCGTCCGCCTGATCACTCCCGCAGGACGTCGACCCGCAGCGACTGGTCCGCGTTCTCGCCCAGCACTACGGTCACCAGCCCTCCCGCGGCGCTCACATCCAGGTCTCCGGTCGTCAGCACGATCCTCGTGGTCCCCGCCTCGGTGAACTCGACCGTCCAATGGCCCGGCCGCCGGACCAGGTCGGCGGTGAGCGCCAGGCTGCCGTACACGAACGGCTGCAGTGTCGGGAGGGTATCCAGCGGCGCGCCGGTCGGCACGAGATAGGGATCGAGCGGCGGCGCGTGCGGCGCCGCGTGCAGGATCCTGAACCTGACGAAATCCACCGGCTGCGGTGGCGGCGGGTTGCCGCTGTCCACCGGCGGCTGCGCGGGTGGCGGAGGCGGTGGCGGCGGCGCGCCCGCCGAGCCGGTGTCCACCGAGACCATCGCGGTGAGGGCGTGCACGGCCCCGCCACGAGCACGGTGTACGATTTCCCGGCCTCGAGCGCGAGCGGCAGCGACGCCAGCGCCGCCGACGTGCCCGTCGCCCGGATTTCGCCGGAAGCGGAGCCGGGCTCCAGCACCGCCGCCGGCGAGACCTCTGTGCGACCCACCGCCTGGGCAACCGTCCTTCCATTCACGAGCAGGTCGAGCGTCCCGGCATCGGGTGACGCACTCGCCAGGCGGAGCCGGGCGGTCTCGCCGGACCGCGGCCCGACCGGCTCCGGACCGCAGCCATCGAGCACCAGCGCGGCAATGACGGCCGCCAGCAGTGGGAATCGCATGAGCCTGGATCTCCTGCAACAAGGTGAGACGTGCCATCAGGATATCGCGTGACGGACCTCAACCCAAGAGACCACGCGGAGCGGGGCCGCGTCACATCGCCGGGACCGGAGCGGAGATGTGACGGATGACGGTCTCGCCGAGTCTCCTACAGGTGAGTCCCTCGGACGCCGAGCTCGTGCGGCGGGTGCGCCAGGGCGACCTGGACGCCTACGGGCCGCTGATGACCCGCTACCGGCTTCGCTTCGGCCGGTACGCCTACCACCTGCTCGGCAACGAGAGCGACGCCGAGGAGGCGCTGCAGGATGCCTTCACGCTGGCGTATCGTTCGCTCGACCGGTGCCGCCATCCCGAGCGCTTCGCGGCGTGGCTGTTCCGGATCCTCGTCAACCGCTGCCGGACCACCGGCGCGCGGCGGGGGCGGGAGCAGGCCCGGCGGGCGCCGCTCGAGGCGGCAGACGGCATCGGCGTGCACCATCCCTCGGAGGAGGCCATGGGGCGGGAGGAGCTTGCCCGCGGCCTCGGCCGCCTGGTCCCCGAGCAGCGGGAGGCGTTTCTGCTCAAGTACGTGGAGGAGCTGAGCTACGAGGAGATGGCGGCACTCACCGGCGCCGGCGAGTCGGCGCTCAAGATGCGGGTCAAGCGCGCCTGCGAGCGGCTGCGCGATCTGCTGAGCGACACCGATGCATCCTGACGATCGTTCCGACGAGCCGCGCGATCCCTTCATCGAGCGCCTGGCCGCCCGGTTGCGGGAGCCGGTCAGCCTCTCGCCGGAGGTGGAGCGGGTGGTGCTCGACCGGCTCCGCGCCCGGCCGATCCGGCGGCGGTGGCCGGCCGTTGCCGCGGCGCTGGCGGCCGGCATCGCCGCGGCGTTCGCGGCCGGGCTGCTGGTGGGTCGCTGGACCGTGGCGCCTCCTGGAGGGGCGTCGAGCGTGCGCCCGATCGAGTTCGCCCTCCGCACGCCGGCCGATTCGGCCGTCGTCCTCGTGGGCGACTTCAACGACTGGAACCCCGCCGCCACACCGCTCCACCGCGCCTCCGACGGCGTCTGGTCGGTCACCGTGCCGCTCCGCCCCGGCCGCTACCGCTATACGTTCATCGTGGACGGCACCCGCTGGCGCCGGGATCCCGCCGCCCCTCCCGCGCTGGAAGACGACTTCGGCGCGCCCACGTCCGTCATCACCATCGCCCAACGGTGAGCGCATGCGTCGCATGATCATCCTGCTCGCGCTCGGACTGCTGCTCCGCTCCCCGGCGGCTGCCGCGGCGCAGGATCCGCGGCTCGAGGCGCGGCTCGACTCCACCACCCGCGCGCGGGTCGAGGCGGCGCTCGCGTCGGCCCGCGCCGAGGGGCTTCCGACCGAGCCGCTGGTGCAGAAGGCGCTCGAGGGCGCGAGCAAGGGAGCGCCTGGTCCCCGAATCGTCGACGCCGTGGCCACCGTGCTCGCGGACCTGCACCGCGCCCGCGAGGCACTCGGCCTGGCGGCGGCGGAGGACGAGCTCGTCGCGGCTGCCGCGGCGCTTCGTGCCGGCGCCACCCCGTCGATGATCGGCGAAATGCGTCGCGTCGCGCCGCACGGAGCGGTCGCGGTGCCGCTCGCGGTGTTCACCGATCTCGTGGCCGGGGGGATGGGGACCGACGCGGCCTGGCGCTCCGTGGCGGAGCTCGCCAGGAAAGGCGGCGACGACGAGGCGTTTCTCCGGCTTCGCGACCGGCTCGAGCCGGCGCCCCCGGGCGCGGCGCCGGAGGCTCCATGATGTCGCGATGGCTGCCGCTCGTCCTCCTCTTTGCCCGCGCCACGCCGCTCTGCGCGGTCCAGTTCGGCGCCACGCTCGACGTCGGCACCGGGCCGGCCACCTGGGACCAGGTCGAGACCGATGGCGCGCGCGCGCAGGGCACACTGGGCGCCTTCTACCGGCCGGCGCCGCGTGCTGGGATTGCAACCCGAGCTGACCGGCGATTTCGGGCTCAGCACCGAGCAGCCGGTGCGGACGGCGCTCCGGTGGGACATGATGGGCCGGCTGCATACGCGCGGCGAGGTCACCGGCGCGTGGCTCGGCGCCGGACTCGGCGGCGTCGGCACGGGCACGCAGACCGCCGCCCTCACGCGCCTCGAGGGCGGGATCCGGAGCGGCGTGGGCCCGGCCGGCTTCCGAGTCTGGCTCGCGCGCACGAGCTTCGGCGTGAGGCCGGGCGTGGGTGGAAGCCTCGGCACCGACAAGCGTGACGACTCCACCGGCGGCGGCGGAAAGCGGGTCGTCGAATACACCGACCTGGGAACGCGCGCGGCCCTCGCCTTCAGCCGCTACGAGGTCGGGGCCACGCTCATCCGGCGGTGGGGAAGCGCCGCGCTCGGTAGCAACGCGCTCCGGAGCGTCGCCTGGGAGATGAATGCCGTCTGGTGGGTCCGGCCGAGCGTGGGCCTCGTGGCCAGCGTGGGGCATTCGCTTCCCGAGCTCAGCCTCGCGCTGCCCGGGGCCCGCTATCGATCACTCGGCGTGCGCCTGGCGCTCGGTGCCCCGCCCCGCGGCGGAGCCCGCTCCGGCGGAGGCGCGCCGCCCGTGACCGCCGTCGCCGCCGGCACCTCGCGCCTCGTCCTCGCGACGGCCCATCGGCTCGCCATCGTGGGGCCGGCGGCGGACCGCGCCGAGGTGATGGGTGATTTCACCGATTGGCAGCCCCGGCCGCTCGTCCGCGCGGGCGAAAGGCGATGGGCACTCGACGCGGCGTTGAGCCGCGGCGTCCACCAGCTCAACGTGCGATTCGACGGCGGCGAGTGGGTGGTACCGGAGGGCACCGTGGCCGTCGAGGACGGCTTTGGTGGGAAGGTCGGGATCTTCGTGGTGCGCTGACCGTCGTCCGAGCGAACGAGGGTCGGCTGCTGGTCCTACTGCTTCACCCACGTCGGCCGCAGGTCCCGCGTGACCCCTCGCACCAGCTCGCCTACCATCTCGCCATAGGCTTCGTTCGGATCGCGCATGGCCACCGACGGCAGCGCGCCCGAGACGCCCAGCCGGCCGACGGTCCCGTTCGCGGCCGAGCTCGACCGCCAGAGCGTCCCGCCCGTGCTCGTGGAGATGAGCTGCACCGTGAGCTCGGCCGAGACCGAGGCCTTCATGCTGAGCCCGCCGGATGCGCTGAGCCGGCCGCGCGGCGTGACGCCCGAGGCCGTCACGTGCCCGAGGAACACGGCGGGCACGTGCTTCTCGCGCCCGATCGCCTGTGCGAGCGCCGTGGCGTTGCCCGCCGCGGCGAGTGCCTTCAGCGAGGTGTCGGCGCTCGACAGCTCGAGCAGCTCGATGCCCGACTGGCTCGCCAGCAGCGCCTCGGCGAACCGCTGGGTGGTGAGACCGCTCAGGTCCCGGCTGGTCTGCTCGGTCGAGAACGTGACCAGCGCCACCCGGCCGTAGGGCTGGAGGTTGAGGCGTGCAGGTACTTGCGCGTAGTGGGCGGCGCAGGCCGAAAGCGCCAGCGGACCGCAAACAGCGAGCATGGCGCGTGCAGGAGCGAGCCGAAACGCATGATTCCACAGCATGTTGGCGTCACCTGAGAGGAGGTGCGCCACCTGGGAGGCAAAGCCCGCGCCAAACTGCCCCTGCCGCCCCAGCGCTACTGGACGATCACCTGGACCGAATCACTGGCCGCCGCGCTCCGGACCACCACCCAGGTCCGGCCGGCCGCGACCCCCTGCACCAGCGCCCGTCCGTTCGCGGTGCTCACCCGCGCCACCGCGGGCGCGCGTGATTCGAACTCGAGCCCGGCCGAGCTGAGCCGCGCGTTCCCATCGACGAGCGATGCCCGGAAGGTCGCGCGGCCACCCGGGGCGAGGGTGAGCCGGTCGAAGCTGGTGAGGATCGATCCGTCGGACGCGGGGGCGTCGGGCCGAGGCTCGGCCGTGTCGCCCGAGCACGCCGCCAGCGCGACGGTGAGCGCGGCGAGGACTCCGGCCAGCCGATGGAAGGGTGAGCGCATGAGGAACTCTCGAGGTGAGCGGATGCGGGCCAGCGGTCGATCCCTGCTCATTTCGAAGATAGCGCGGCGGCATGCGGCGGCCAGTGGGCGGGGGTGCTGGCCGAGACCGCGGCCGAGTGCTAGATATTGAATCCCTGCAGTTACTACGGAGTTCCGCATGGCACATACCCCGATGTTCGCGAAGCTCATCCACGCCTTCCGCATAGCCGGCGAGTCGGCCACCACCGGCCGGCCCATCGAATCGATCCTGGAGCAGTACGCGCGCGACCGGATCAGCCGGCGCGACTTCCTCGGTGCCGGCGCCGCGGCCGGCGTCGCCCTCACCGGATTGCCGGACGTCGTACGACGGCTCCGGACGATCGCCACGCCGCGAGTGGCCATCGTCGGCGCGGGACTCGCCGGCCTCACCTGCGCGTACCGGCTCCGCCAGGCCGGCGTGGTCGCCACGGTGTACGAGGGCAATACCCGCCTCGGCGGGCGCTGCTGGTCGATCCGCGGCGCCTTCGACGGCGGCCAGATCGCCGAGCACGGCGGCGAGCTGATCGACCAGTACCACAAGGAAACCCGGCAGCTGGCCCAGGAGCTCGGACTCACGCTCGACAACCTGCTCGCGGCGGAGCAGAACGGCACCGAGCCCTTCTACTACTTCGACGGCTCGCGGCAGACGTTCGCCGAGACCATCGACGCCGTGAAGCAGGTGTGGCAGGCGCTGCACGCCGACGTGTCCGCCGCGAGTTACCCGACCACGTACAACAATTTCACCGCGGCCGGCTTCGCGCTCGACCACATGTCGATCCTCCAGTGGATCAACTCGCGCGTGCCCTGGCGGCCACGCGTCGCCGCTGGGTCAGCTGCTCGACGTGGCGTACAACATCGAGTACGGCGCCGAGATCGACGTCCAGAGCTCGCTCAACCTGCTGTACCTGCTGGGCTACCAGGGCCCGGGCCAGTTTCGCATCTTCGGCACGTCGAACGAGAAGTACCATGTCCGCGGCGGGAACGACCAGATCGTCTCCCGGCTCGCGGAGGCGGTCGACGGCCAGATCGAGACCGACTCCGCGCTCTCGGTCATCGCCCGCACGAGCGACGGCCGCTACACGCTCACGTTCGGCAGCGGGCGCACCACGCGCAGCGTCACGGCGGACCAGGTGGTGCTCGCCCTGCCGTTCTCCAAGCTGCAGGACGTGGACTGGAGCAAGGCCGGGTTCGTCGCGCCCAAGACGTTCGCCATCGAGGAGTCCATCATCGGCGCCAATGCCAAGGTGCAGCTCCAGTTCTCCTGCCGTCACTGGCGCACGCTGGGCAACAACGGCGACAGCTACGCCGACACCGGCTATCAGGACACCTGGGAAGTCACTCGCGCCCAGGGCGGCACGCCGGGGATTCTGGTGAACTACACCGGCGGCGATACGACGCGGAGCCAGGCCGGCGCCTCCGCGGAGACGCTGGCCCAGCGGTTCCTCGACCAGGTCGAGCCGGTGCTGCCCGGGCTCGGTCCCAGGTGGAACGGCAAGGTCACCCTCGACTACTGGCCCTCCAACCCCTGGACGAAGGGGGCATACTCCTACTGGCGCGTCGGCCAGTACACCCGCTTCGCCGGCTCCGAGTACGAGCGGTCGGGCAACTGCCACTTCTGCGGCGAGCACACGTCGATCGACTCCCAGGGCTATCTGAACGGTGCGGTCGAGACGGGCCAGCGCGCCGCCGCCGACGTCCTCGCCGACTTCAAGGTCAAGGGCAACGAGAAGTAGCCGCCGCGCCGGGCACGTGGGGGGCCGCCCGGTTACGGCTCCCGCCACTTGGCGCCCTCCCGGGCGATGAACTCGTCGGCCACGGTCGGCCCCCAGGTGCCCGCCGGGTAGTTGGGGAAGTGGTCGGGCCGCTTGTTGGCCCAGAAGTCGAGCATGGGATCGACCACTCCCCACGCGGCCTCCACTTCGTCGCTCCGGGTGAAGAGCGTGGCCTCGCCCAGCATGCAGTCGAGCAGCAGCGTCTCGTAGGCATCGTGCTCCAGCTCGCCGAAGGCTTCGGCATAGCGGAAGTCCATGTCCACCGACGCCATCTTGACCTCGATGCCGGGAACCTTCACCTCGAAGCGCAGCGCGATCCCTTCCTCCGGCTGCACCCGGATGGCGAGGATGTTGGACTCGATGGTCTGGCCATCCGGCAGGGGGAACATCACGTGCGGTGGCTGCCGGAACTGGATGGCGATCTCGGACGCCCGCCGTGGCATTCGCTTTCCCGACCGCAGATAGAACGGAATGCCCTGCCAGCGCCAGTTGTCGATCATGAAGCGGATCGCACAGTAGGTGGGCGTGGCGCTGTCGGGCGCCACGTTCGGTTCCTGCCGGTAGCCGGGAACCGGCTTGCCGTTGATCGTCCCCGGCCCGTACTGGCCTCGCACCGCGTAGTCGTGCATCGTGGCGGGAGTGACCGGCCGGATGGCGCGGAGCACCTTGACCTTCTCGTCGCGCACGGCGTCGGCGCTGAAGGTGACCGGCGGCTCCATCGCGGTCAGCGTGAGCAGCTGCAGGAGGTGGTTCTGAAACATGTCGCGGACCACGCCCGCTTCCTCGTAGTACTTGCCCCGATGCTCCACGCCCACGCTCTCCGCCGCGGTGATCTGCACGTGGTGCACGTGCTGGCGGTTCCACACCGGCTCGAAGATCGAATTGGCGAACCGGAAGACCAGGAGGTTCTGGACCGTCTGCTTGCCCAGGTAGTGGTCGATCCGGTACACCTGGTGCTCGGCGAAGGCGCGCCGGACGCAGGCGTTCAGTGCGACCGCGCTCTCCAGGCTCCGGCCGAAGGGCTTCTCGATGATGATCCGAACCCAGGGCCGGTGCTTGGGGTCGGGCACCCTCGGGGCGATGCCCGATTCGGCCAGCCGCCTGATGGTCTCGCCGTAGAGACTGGGAGGAATGGCGAGATAGAACAGGTGGCCGTGCCCGCCGGGAAGCCTGGCGTCCGTTGCCGCCAGCTCCTGCTTCAGCGCGGCGTACGTCGCCGGGTCGTTCAGCTCACCCGGGAGATAGCGCAGGTGCGTCGCGAACCGGTCCCAGGCCTCCTGATCGAGACCGGGACCGCTGCTCGGCGCGAAGGTCTTGAGCGCGTTCCGCACCTGCGCTCGGAAGGCGTCGTCATCCAGCACCTCGCGCGCCACCGTGATGACGGAAAAATCGTCGGGCAGGAGTCCATCCCCCATCAGATGGAAGAGCGACGGCATCAGCTTGCGGTGCAGCAGGTCGCCGGCTCCGAAGATGATGAGGATGCACGGCTCGGCCTTCCGGAGCGCGGGCCGCCGGCGGCAGCGCCCGCGCTGCCTGGGGAATCGCGACGGACAGCGAGGGGCGGGCCGTCATGTGCGCTTCACCGCGTGACCGCCGAACTCGTTGCGGAGCGCCGCGATGACCTTGGCGCCGAAGGAGTCGCTCTGGCGGGAGCGGAACCGGGTCAGCAGGGAGAGCGTGATGACCGGCGCCGGGACGTCGAGGTCGATCGCCTCCTGCACGGTCCAGCGGCCTTCACCCGAGTCTTCGACGTAGCCCTTGAGCGCGGTCAGGTCTGCATCGTCGGCGAAGGCACGCTCCGCCAGCTCGTTGAGCCAGGACCGGACCACGCTCCCGCGGTTCCAGACCGCCGAGATCTGGTGCAGGTCCAGCTTGAAATCCTTCGAGGCATGCAGGATCTCATAGCCCTCGGCGTAGGCCTGGAGCATCCCGTATTCGATGCCGTTGTGAATCATCTTGACGTAATGCCCCGCGCCGGGCGGGCCGACGTGGGCATAGCCATCCGGCGGCGCCAGCGTCTTGAAGATGGGCTCGCATACCTTGAACGCCTCGGGCGACGCCCCGATCATCAGGCAGTAGCCGACCGTGAGTCCCCAGACGCCGCCGCTGGTGCCGGCGTCGATGAACCCGATTCCCTTCTCCTTGAGCGCGGCCGCGCGGCGGATCGAATCCTTGAAGTTCGAGTTGCCGCCGTCGATGATGATGTCCCCCTTGGACAGGCCCGGCAGCAGTTGCTCGATGGTGCTCTCGACCGCGGCGCCGGCGGGCACCATCACCCAGACCACGCGAGGCCCGCTGAGTTGACCGCAGAGATCGGCCAGGTCCTTCGCGGCCTTGGCGCCCAGCGCGACGTGCGCCTTCACGGCGTCGGCGCTCCGATCGAACACCACCACCTGGTGCCCGCCCTGCAGCAGGCGCTGCACCATATTGCCGCCCATCCGGCCCAGGCCGATCATGGCGAGCTGCATCTAGCGATCTCCTCTCATATATGCACGCCCATGGCCGCCAGCTCCTGGCGCAGCCCGAGAGCATCGGTAAATCGGATGGTCCGCATTCCGAGCGCCCGGGCCGGCTCCAGGTTCCGCTCCCGGTCGTCGATGAACACGGAGTCTTCTGCCTCCGCCTGCGACATCGCCAGCGCCACCTCGTAGATCCGGCGGGCCGGCTTCAGGATCCCCACCCAGCAGGAGGAGAAGAAGGTGATGAAAATGTCGCGCAGGCCGAACTGCTCCAGTCGGTACTGATTCAGCTCGGCCGATTCGTTATTGATCGTCATCAGGCGGTAGCGTCCGGTGCGGGCCAGCGCCCGAGCCAGCTCGATCGTTTCCGGAAACGGCGTGCTCTGGGCCAGCATGTACGCCTTGAACTCCGCCGGGTCGAACGGCCGGGGCCGATGAAACACCGTGCACCGCAGGTACTCATCCAGCGGCATCCTGCCCTGCTCCAGCATGGCGACGGCCTCGCCGTGCCGGTCTTCCACCTCGGTCACGTCGAGGCCGAAATGCTGCGCGGCCGCGGCGCGTTGCTCCCGGTCCCAGCCATTGCTGCCGAGGACCCCGCCGATGTCGAAGAAAATATGACGGACCGTCACCGCGCGAGCAGCCCGGGATCGTCGACGCGGATGGCGGGCCGGCCGCGGGCCCGCAGGGCGACGAGATCTCCCTCCGCCTGCGCCGCCTCGAGCTGACCGAAGCCGAACGGCGCGCCGGGAATCGGCAGGTCGTCCACCACCCGCTCGGTGATCTGAAGGAAATGGCCCACCGGCGGGCCGCCCTTGTGAAGCTGGCCGGTGGAATGCAGGAACCGCGGCCCGTACCCCAGCGTGGTCGCCACCTTGAGCCGGTCGCGGAGCCGGAGGCGAATGGCCGCGAGCTGGCGATCGTTCTCCGGCGTCGGCGGCAGATAGGCCATGATCGCGAGGTAGTCGCCCGGCTTGATGGCGGCCAGGAACTGCTCCACCTCCGCCGCCGAGGCGGCCGGGGACGGCGTGCTTCCCTTGGCCAGCACGGCCTTGGTGTTCGCCTTGCTTTCGGCGACGTTGGGCTGATCGAACGGGTTGATCCGGAGGACCGCACCCGCCACGGCCGTGGCGAACTCCCAGCGGAAAAACTCCTGCCCGAGGTCGAACCGGTCGTCCAGCTTCAGGTGGACCACCGGATGTCCGCGCCTGCTCCAGCTCCGCCAGCCGCGCTTCGATTCCGGCGTCGGCTTCGCCGGCCAGGGCCATCGAGACGAAGACCCGGTCCTCGACCGTAGACCTCGGGCGGGCCCAGCGGCTCGCCGGCCACGGGCAGGATTCCCTTCCCTTCCTTGCCGGTACTCTCGGCGATCAACTGTTCCGCCCAGAGGCCGAAGCTCGCAATCCCTGGCGAGAGCACGAAGGTGACCTTGTCCCGCCCGGCCAGGGCAGCCTCGCCCAGAAGCGCGCCGAGCCTGGCCGCCGGGTTCTCCAGCGCCGGCACGCAGGCGGCACAGGCCTCCGCCATCCGGTGCGCCCGATGGAGCAGCGTGTCGACGTCGACGCCGATCAGCGCCGCGGGCACCAGGCCGAAGAATGACAGCGCCGAATAGCGGCCGCCGATGTCGGGCTGATTGACGAAGGTCCGGCGGAACTGGCGCTCGCGGGCGAGCTGCTCGAGCGGCGTGCCGGGGTCGGTGATCGCGATGAACTGCGATCCCCGGCCGCCGGTGCGCTCCCAGAAATAGCGGAAGAAGCTGTCGCTCTCCTGCGTGGTTCCCGACTTGCTCGAGATGATGAACAGGGTCTTGGCCAGATCGCCCTGCTGCCGCCTGCCGTACCGCCCGGGGATCGGTGCTGTCGAGCACGTGGAGCGAGGGATGGCCCGGGGCGGCCCCGAAGGTGCGCCAGAGCACCTCGGGTGCCAGGCTCGAGCCGCCCATGCCGCAGAGCACCACGCGACCGAACTCCGCGCGCACCTCGCCGGCGAAGGCCGTGAGGGCCTTGGCCTGCTGGGCCATCGCCTCGCCCACCGTGAGCCAGCCCAGCCGATCCCGGATCTCCGGTGTGTCGGGGTCGTCCTTCCACACCGTCGGATCGCGGGCCCAGATGCGTTTGGGCAGCTGGGCGACGTCGCTGGCGTCGAGCCGGACGGCCACCGCGGCCTCCAGGGCCCGGATCGTGGAGTGCCTGCGTGGCGCCTGGGCGACGAGCGCTTTGCGCTTGTTCCCGATCACGCCGAGCAGCGTCTCGAACGACTTGGCGAACTTCTCGATCCCGTCGTCTTCCAGCGCGCGGGTCACGTCGGCGAAATCGATCCCGCCCGCCGCCAGCCTGTCCATGACGATGCCCGCCTCGCTCGCGTCCTCCGGCAGGGTGCGCGCCACGGTCCCGTGGTCCTGGAAGAGCTGGAGGGTCGCGGGCGGCATCGTGTTGATGGTGTCGGGGCCGATGAGCGAGTCCACGTAGAGCACGTCGGAGTACTTCGGGTCCTTGGTGCCGGTACTGGCCCAGAGCAGTCGCTGTGGCTGGGCACCCGCCGACGCCAACCGTTGCCAGCGTGGGCTCCGCAACGATTCGCGAAACCAGGCGTACGCCAGCTGCGCGTTCGCGATGGCGACCTTGCCCCGGAGATCGAGCAGGGCTCCGCCCTTGGCGTCGATGCGGCGATCGGTCTCGGTGTCCACTCGGCTGACGAAGAACGAGGCCACCGACGCCAGCCGGTCGATGGCCTTCCCGGCGCGCGTGCGAGCCTCCAGCGCCCGCATGAACGCCTCCGCCACCTCGCGGTAATGCTCCAGCGAGAAGAGCAGGGTGATGTTGATGTTGATGCCCTCCGCGAGGAGGCGCTCGATCGCGGGCCAGCCTTCCCTGGTCCCGGGCACCTTGATCATCACGTTGGGCCGGTCCACCTGGGCCCAGAGGCGCCGGCCCTCGGCGATCGTCCGCTCGGTGTCGCGGGCGAGCGTGGGCGAGACCTCCAGCGAGACGAAGCCGTCCCGGCCCTCGGTCGCGTCGTACACCGGGCGGAAGAGGTCGGCCGCCTGGCGGACGTCCTCCACGGCGAGCTGCTCGAAGATCTCCAGGTCGCTCTTCGGCGATGTGGCGAGGGCTCTCAGCGTGGCGTCGTAGTCGCTGCTCCCGCCGATGGCATGCTCGAAGATGGTGGGGTTCGAGGTCATGCCGCGGAGGCCGTCGTCGATCAGCGATTGCAGCTCTCCCGAGCGCAGCATCCCGCGGCGTAGATAGTCCAGCCACACGCTCTGGCCCAGCTCGAGCAGGGCCTGCATGGCGGTTTGGGTGGTTCGCTTGGTCATGTCGTTCCCGTTCCTGCAAGTCGTCATCCCGATGGTCTCGTCATCCTCGTGCGCCACGACTCCATCCTCCCAGCCACCGCCGCCGCGCCGAGCAGCGCCACGTTCGGGTTCATGATCACATGCACCGGTATCCGCGAGAGCAGCCCGGACAACCGCCCCTTGTCCCGGAAGGCCTTGAGAAACGGGCCGCTCCCGAGCCGCTCCACGATCCGCGGGGCGATGCCGCCTCCGAGGTACACGCCGCCGGTCGCGACCACCGTGAGCGCCAGGTTCCCTGCCTGGGCTCCCAGGATCTCGCAGAAGAGATCCAGTGCCCGGTCGGACAGGCAGTCGGTGCCGTCGAGGGCGTGCCGGGCGATCACCGCGGCGGGATCTTCCTGGCCCATCTCGGCTCGCACCGTCGCCTGTTCCGGCGCCACCGCGGCGGCGAGGAGATAGCGATAGGTGTTGACCATCCCGGGCCCCGAGAGCAGCCGTTCCCAGGAGACGCGATCGAATTCCCGCCCCAGGAACTGGAGGAGGCCGGCCTGCAGCGCGCCGCGCGGAGCGAAGTCGCCGTGCCCGCCCTCGGACGCGAGGACCCGGTAGTGATCCTTCTCCCAGAGCAGAAATCCCTGGCCCAGCCCGGTGCCGGCACCGATCAGCGCGATGGGCCCCTGGGGCTCGGGGCTCCCTTCCTGCAGCGTCGCGAGATCGGAGGGGCCCAGCGATTCGATCCCGTATCCCGCCGCGACGAAGTCGTTGATGATCGTGACGCGGGGAATTTCGATTTCAGCAGCGAGCTGCCGGGCGTTGATGGTCCAGGGCAGGTTGGGTGCGGTGCAGTCGTCGCCCACGACGGGACAGGCGATCCCGAAGCAGGCCCGGTCGGGACGCGTGCCCTCTTCCTCACAGAAGCGGCGCACGATCGGGGCGAGACCCGGATAGTCCCGGCTCCGATACTTGCGCTCGCGCGCGATCCGGGCGGTGCGTCCGTCCAGCTCCACGACTGCGAGCCGAGCGTTGGTGCCCCCGACGTCACCGCCCAACACGATCACGAGGCCACCCTCCCGGCCGTGAGCCGCCCAGCCGCGGCCTGATCCAGGAACCAGGTCCCCCGCCGCGCCAGCTGCACCGGGACGTCCTTCGGCGCGAGCGGGCCTTCGATGGCGCGGGCCACCATCGCGGCTTTGTCCTCCCCAGTCGCGATCACGGCCACCCGTCGCGCCGCCTCGATCACCGGCGGGGTGATGGTCAGCCGCTGGGGCGGCGGCTTGGCGCCGATCACCGGCACCACCAGCCGCTGCCGCTCGTCCAGCGCGGCCGAGCCGGGAAAGAGCGACGCCGTGTGTCCGTCCGGCCCCATGCCCAGGACCAGGATGTCGAGCCGAGGCGGGAGCAAACGCTCGTACTCCCGGGCGGCCGCCTCCTGGTCGCTGCGCTCGGCCTCCATCCGGTGGACCTGGCCGGCGGGAACGGGCACGCGGGAGAGCAGGACCCGGTGCACCATGAGGTAGTTGCTGTCGGGATGATCGGGCGGAACCGCGCGCTCGTCGCCGAAGAACACGATCCACCCTCGTCCAATCGATGCTCGATGCCGAGGCCAGCTCCCGATAGACCGGCTCGGGTGTCCGGCCCCCCGCCAGGCACACGGCACAGGCTCCTCGCCCGGCGATGGCCCTGGTCATCTCGAGCTCCAGCCACTCGGCGGCCGGCCGCGCCAGCTCGGACGGGGTGGGGACCACGATCAGCTCCGTCATGCCTGGGCCATGACGGTCTGGGGGTCGGCTCGCCGCGCCGGTGGATGCATGGTCTGGCCGCAGGCCGAGCAGAGGTTCGAGCGGGCGTGTCGCTCGATGTACTCCTGCACCGTGCGCACGTACTCCGCGTGACTCCAGGTCAGCGGTGAGACGGAGAGCGGCTCGCCGGTGTACGGATGCAGCTGCTCGGCCATCGTGCCGGAAGGGAAGGCCCGCTCGGCGGCCCACTCGAGGAGCTTGAGCCCGGGCGCCAGGTCTTCCTGCGTCTGCTGCCCGCTGCAGTCGATAGCGGGCCAGCCACATGGTGCAGATGAACCAGGGATTGCCGGGGACCCGCGTGGTGTCCTTTTTCTCCACCTGGTGGTAGTAGTCGTTCTCGTACCGTGCCATGCCGCCGACGTCGGTCTGCACCCAGAGCCGGTTCTCCAGCTGCTGCATGGTGGACACCGCCTGAGGGTCGTCGGCCGGCGAGCGCGCCCAGCAGCACCAGGCCGAAGATGCTCGCGTCCGCGGTCATGTCGAGGGTGTAGCCGCTCGGACCCGGTGTGGCCATCCGGGCGAAGCGTTGTTTCTCCTCATTCCAGAGGACCGCGCGGGCGCCTTCCAGCATGCGTTCGGCCGCCGCCAGATAGCGGCCTGCGCGCTCGGTCTCGCCGAACTCGGTCGCGAGCCGCGACGCGGCCCGAAGCCCGACGATCACGGCGGCCACGGTGAAGGTGTGTACGCCCCAGCGCTCCTCCCAGAGGTCGTAGGAGGGGAGCGGCAATCCGGTACTCTGGTCCACATGGCTCAGCAGGAAGTCCGCGGGCCGGGTGACCAGGCCGCGATAGAACGGTGCGGTCTCCTCGATCCGCCGATACAGGTCGAAGTACTCCCCCAGGGCCCAGATCACCAGCGCGGTCTCGTCCTCCTGGATGGGGAGCACCGCCTTGCCGTCGTGGACGTATCCGTGCCAGGTCGAGGCCAGGCTCCCATCGGGGTTGTACTTGTGGCGCAGATAGCCGTTGGGAGAAACGACGCGGGCACAGAAGGCGAGAAATCGTTCCGGCGCGCCCGCATGGCCCGCGTGCATGAGCGCGCTGGATACCAGCGCCCCGTCGCGGGGCCACACATAGGAATACGTATCCCGGGCGATCACGCTGATGTCGGTGTCGTTCGCGGCCACGATGCCGCCACCGTGGTCGATCTGGCTGTTGATGATGAGCAGACTCTGCTTGTACCGTTCGATCACCCGCTCCGGCAGGTCGGCGGTGCCGCGCCGGTCCTTGCCGACCCAGAGCCGCCAGAAGTTGCCGGTTCGGCGCAGCAGCTCCCCGGGCGACTTGTCCCGAACGACCGAATCGATGGTGGTCACCTCGCGGAAGTCCCTGGCGGCAGCCATCCAGTAGAAGAACTCGCCGGTCTCGTGTGCCGGCACCATCAGCGAGACTCCGAGCGTGGAATCCACCGAGCCCTGCGCCACGGGGTTGCCCTGGAGCATGCCGTCCTCGGCGTCCCGCCAGGTGCCTTCCGCGCCGCCCACGCCCTTGGTGCCGCAGGCGTAGTGGTGCACCCCAACCGTGCCGTTGACCTGGCAGTTCATCAGGAAGTAGCGGTCTTCCTTGTAGTGGAGGATGGCCTCGGCCTCGGGGGAGTAGAACGCGGTGTCGCCGACGTCGTTGCCGCGGATGCGGAAATCGTGGTGGAAGAAGCAGCGGATCTCGCGAGGCCGGTCGGCCAGGTTGGTGACCCGGACGCGGCGGATCATGACGTTCTCGTAGAAGTCCACGCCGTCGTTGCACAGCAGCTCCACCCCCAGCTTCGCGTTCCGGGCACGCACCTCGGTGACCATGGACGAGTCGGCGTAGCGCATCTCCGGCGCCCATCCTCCTTGCCCATCCAGCTGAACTGGCCACCGACCCAGACCCCGAAGCGGAACTCGTGCCCCGTTCCGTGATTCTCCTTGCCGACATGGGGAAAGTAGATGTCCCGGATGCGATACTCGCGATCGAACATCACCAGCAGCCGGCCGTTGGAGATTGCGAGGTCACGAGCCATGCCGACGCACCTCTTCTTCCAGCGCCTTGATCTTGCCGAGCCGACGCTCGTGGCGCTCTTCATGGGTGAAGCGGGCACCCAGAAAGGCCCGCACCAGCTCCCGCGCCAGCTCGATGCCGATCACACGGGCCCCGAGAACGAGGACGTTCATATCGTCGTGCTCGACGCCTTGATGGGCCGAGTAGGTGTCGTGGCAGAGGCCGGCGCGGATGCCGGGGAACTTGTTCGCCGCCACGGACGCTCCCACGCCGCTCCCGCAGATCAGCACGCCCCGGTCCACCTGGCCTGACAGGACCGCCCGGGCCAGCGCTTCGGCTATGTCCGGATAGTCGACCGGCTCCGGGCCATGGGTGCCGAGATCTTCGATCGCTCCGAGCGAACGGAGCGAGGGGATGAGGTCCTGCTTGAGCGAGTAGCCGGCGTGATCGGCGGCGATGCCCACCTTCATCGGGCCGACATCGCCTCCGTCCGCCGCGCGAGCTGGACCCGAGCGGCGTCGACCACGTGCTCGCTCGTGAAGCCGAACTTCTTCTGCAGCTCCTTGAGCGGGGCCGACGCGCCGAAGGTCTTCATGCCGATCCTGGTTCCGGTCGAGCCCACGTAGCGCTCCCAGCCGAACATGCCGGCCTGCTCGACCGACACCCGGGCGGTTACCTCGGGAGGAAGGACGGCGTCGCGGTAGGCCGGGTCCTGCAGCTCGAACAACTCCCACGAGGGCATGCTCACCACCCGGGCCCGGATGCCCTCCGACGTGAGCCGCTCGAACGCCTCGACACAGAGCGACACCTCGCTCCCGCTCGCGAGCAGAATCAGGTCGGGCTTCCCGTCCTCGGCATCCGCCAGGACGTACGCGCCCCGGGCGACGCCACTGGCCGCGGCGTAGCGGCTGCGATCGAAGATGGGAAGCGCCTGTCGGGAGAGCACCAGGGTCGCCGGCTGGTGCCGCAGCTTGATGATGACCCGCCACGCCTCGACCACCTCGTTGGCGTCGGCCGGGCGAATCGTGATGAGGCCGGGGATGGCCCGGAGCGAGGCCAGCTGCTCGATCGGCTGGTGGGTCGGCCCATCCTCTCCCACTCCGATCGAATCGTGCGTGAAGACGTAAATGGTGGGGATCTCCATGATCGCGCTCAGGCGGATGGCCGGCCGGGCGTAGTCGCTGAAGATGAGGAAGGTGGAGCCGAAGGGCCGCAGCTTGGAGAGCGACATCCCGTTCAGCACCGCACCCATCGCGTGCTCGCGGATCCCGAAGTGCATGTTCCGGCCGCCGGGATTCTCGCCGGTCAGGTCTCCCGCACCATCAAAGGTGAGCCGGGTCTTGGTGGAAGGGGCCAGGTCGGCCGCGCCGCCGATCAGCCACGGCAGGTTCTTGGCGATGGCGTTCAACACCTTGGCCGACGCGTCGCGGCCCGCCATTCCCTTGGGATCCCCCGGGAAGCTCGGCAGGTCGCGGTCCCAACCGTCGGGCAACTGCCGGTGCTGCATCCGATGCAGATGATCGGCCAGCTCTGGCATGCTGCTGCTCGTAGTCCTCGTAGCGGGTGAGCCAGGCCTGGTGCAGCTCGCGACCGCGCGTCCCCAGGCCGTCGCGCAGGCGCTCGCGGACTCCGTCGGGGACCAGGAACTTGGCGTCCTCCGGCCAGCCATAGAACCGCTTGGTGAGGCGGATCTCCTCTTCGCCCAGCGGCTCGCCGTGGGCGGCGCCGGTGTCCTGCTTGGTGGGCGCGCCGTAGGCGATGTGGCTGTCCACGATGATGAGGGTGGGCCGATCCGACGTGTTCTTGAAGACCCGAAGCGCCCGCCGCAGCATGTCGAGATCGTTCGCGTCGCCCACCCGCGTCACGTTCCAGCCGTAGCCGATGAAGCGGGTGGCGGTATCGTCGGAAAAGGCCCAGTCGGTATGCCCCTCGATCGTGATCTTGTTGTTGTCGTAGATCCAGCACAGGTTCGAGAGCTTGAGGTGCCCGGCCAGCGAGGCCGCTTCCCCCGAGATCCCTTCCATCAGGTCGCCGTCGCCGCACACCGCGTAGACGTCGTAGTCGAAGAGCTCGAACCCCGGCCGGTTGAAGTAGGCCGCCTGCCATCGGCCCGCGATCGCCATCCCGACGCTGGTGGCGACGCCCTGGCCGAGCGGTCCCGTGGTGGTCTCGACGCCCGAGGTCAGGCGGTATTCGGGATGGCCGGGGCACTTGCTGTCGAGCTGCCGGAATCGCTTGATGTCGTCCAGCTTCACCGCCAGCTCGCCCTGCCGCTCGTACTGCGAGTTCACCGCCTTCACGCCGGTGAGATGCAGCATCGAGTAGAGCAGCATGGAGGCGTGGCCGTTGGAGAGCACGAACCGGTCGCGGTTGGGCCAGATGGGGTCTTCGGGATCGAACCGAAGAAAGTCCTGCCACAGGCAGTAGACCACCGGGGCCAGCGCCATGGGGGTGCCGGGATGGCCGGAGTTGGCGGCCTGCACGGCGTCCATGGCGAGGGTGCGGATGGTGTTGATGACGAGGAGGTCGGGGTCGGGTGACTTCGCAGGCATGGAGCTCTATCCCTTCAGGGGCCAAAGAGTCGGGGCATCCCGTCTCGAGGTTGTCCACCTAAGTGAAGCACGCGCACTTGCCACTGTCTTGAACGTCCGGGCTAGCCGGGCCGCCTAGTTCAATTTACTGCGTCCAGGTAACATATCGCCCTGGTGGACCCCGGGCCGGACGAGCTGGCGTAAGCTGTAGCTGTGTATGCGGATGGAGGCAGGAAGGGCGATGATGGGCGGGCGAAAAACACAGACATCCCGAACGGAGCGAAGGAGCCTGGCGCCGTCATCCCGAGCGCAGCGAGGGACCTTGCCCGCACGCACCGGAACCTCGTCTGGTTCCGGCACAGCTGAGAAGGTCCCTCGCTTCGCTCGGGATGACGGAGCTGGACGGCCTCAGGCCCCCGGCACGTGATAGTAGAACCGCTCGTGCACGATCTTCCCATCCCTGACGGTATACAGCGCCAGTTCCGTCATCACCGAGCGCTCGCCGGTGGGCTTGAACGTCGTATCCCACTCGTACTGCACCACGAACTGCTGGTCCCCCACGAACGGCCCCTGGACCTTGCTCGAGTGGACCTCGTTGTTGGCGAACCACCATTCGTTCTTGCCACGGATGGCCTCGATACCGGTCATCTCGGCCGGCATGGTCTCGCTGCCGACGGATTCGATGCTGACGATCTTCGGCGAGTAGAACTTGTTGATCGCGTCAAGGTTGCGGCCGGCTCGGCAGAGCTCGACGAGCTCCTCGGCGACGGTGCTGGTGGATGCTGGAGCGGCGGTGGCCATGGGTTCCTCCTGGGTTGATGGCTCCAGCGCTACATTATCATCCGGCCCGGACGCCGCCAAGCGACGCCGAGGTAACGATTGGAGGCATGCCACGACCGCTTCGGCCATTGACGCGATGCTCGACGAAGACTCGGTTCGCCGTCACCTCCGGATGGCAGACCTCATCCCCGCCATGGCCCGCGCGCTCGTGGACCTCTCCGCCGGCCGGTCGGTCCAGCCCTCGCGCCAGATGCTCCAGGTTCCCGGGCGCGAGGGGTTCTTCGCGGTCATGCCGGCCTTCGCCGCCGGCGCGCTCGGCGCGAAGCTCGTCACCTTCTTTCCCGGCAATACCGGCATCCACACCCATCACGCGTTGATCCTGCTGTTCCGCCCGGAGACCGGCGAGCCGCTCGCCACCATGGATGGCCGGCTGATCACCGAGATGCGCACGGCCGCGGTCTCGGCCGTCGCGACGCAATGGCTCGCCCGGCCGGACGCCGGGATCCTGGCGATTCTCGGCTCCGGCGTGCAGGCGCGGAGCCACCTCGAGGCGCTCCGGCTGGTGCGTCCGCTCGGCGAGGTCCGGGTGTGGAGCCCGAGGAACGGCGCCGCGTTCGCCGAACGTCATGGGATTCGGGCGACGGGCTCGGCCGAGGAGGCCGTCCGCGGCGCCGACGTGGTGGTCGTCGCCACGTCCTCCCGCACGCCGGTGCTGCAGGGCGCGTGGCTGTCGCCGGGCGCGCACGTGAACGCCGTCGGCGCGGTCCGGCCGGACTGGCGCGAGCTGGATGACGACACCCTCCGGCGGGCGCGGCTCTACGTCGAGTCCCGCGAAGCCGCCACCAGGGAGGCCGGCGACGTGATCGCCGCCGGCGAGCCATTCGCGGAGATCGGCGAGGTCGTCGGCGGCGTGCGCCCCGGCCGTCAATCGGCGGACGAGATCACGCTGTTCAAGTCCGTGGGCGTCGCGGTGGCGGACGTCGTGGCCGCCGATCTGGTGTGGCGGGCCGCGCGGCCCGACGCCGGGCCGGCCGGGTGAGCGGCTTGATCGTCCGCCCCGCCGCCGAGTCCTCGATCAGCGCCGTCAGCCGCCGCTCCCGCGTTTCCGGCTTCTTGGCGTTCACGATCCACCAGACGGCGCCCTGCCGGTACCAGGCCGGCTGCTGCTTGAAAAACGCCCACGCCTTGCGGTTCCCCTTGAGCCGGCGCTTCAGCGTCTCCGGGAGCGCGGCGGACTTCCGCTGCTCATAGGAGTAGAGTCCCGACTTCGCCGGCGTGCGCGCCTCGTGCGCCACCAGCCCCGCCGGCCGCATCAGGCCGAGCCGCGTGAGGTCCTGCGCGCGCGCCAGGTTGACGTTGCTCCAGACGCTGCCTTTCCGGCGGGGCGTGAACCGGATGACGTAACTGGTCTCGTCGAGGCTCTGCCGGACCCCGTCGATCCAGCCGAAGCAGAGCGCCTGGTCCACCGACTCGGGCCAGGTGATGCTGGGCCGCCCCGTGCCGCGCTTGTAGAAGCCGACCCACAGCTCGCGGGCGGACCGGTGGTGCAGCTCGAGCCACTCGCGCCATTTGGCAGGCGTGGTGAAGAATCTCGGTCGCATGCTTCAGTCTACCATGCGGCGTGACCGCCCGCTCTCCGATTCATATCCGAATGCGTGACCGCTGTCACGGTCCCGACCTCTTCATGCGGCGAAACTGCACCCTCGCATCCATTAATTGTGCGTGCTGCCGAGCCCACGCTCGGGCGGTTCGCCGTTCCTTAGGAGGAAATAACGATGGGTCTCCTTACCAAGCCGATCAAGTCACTGGACGACCTCTTCGTCCACACCCTGCAGGACATCTACTACGCGGAGCAGCAGATCACGAAGGCCCTTCCGAAGATGATCTCGAAGGTCTCCACCCCGGAGCTGAAACAGGGCCTCGAACAGCACCTCGGCCAGACCAGAAATCATATCAAGCGGTTGGAACAGGTCTTCCAGCTGCATGGAGAGACGCCCAAGGCCGTTACGTGCCCGGCGATCGACGGCATCCTCGAGGAAGCCAATGAGATCATGGGCGACGCGAAGGATCAGGATGTGCTCGACGCGGCTGCGGCCGCGGCGGCCCAGGCCGTGGAGCACTACGAGATCGCGCGCTATGGGACCCTGATCGCCTGGGCGTGGGAGCTCGGGCGGGACGACAGCGCGAGCGTGCTCGGCCAGACGCTTCCCGAGGAGAAGGCCGCCGACCTCAAGCTCACCGAGATCGCGGAGGCCCGGATCAACCGGCTCGCGGCCCAGCGCGGCTAAGCCCCTGCGGGTACCCGGTCGGCGGCTCGACCGCCGGCCGGGGTCCCGCCCCTCTGGCGAAATCCCCCCATCATGTCAACTCTCTTCTGACCGCCTGACCGCCTGACCGCCTGACCGCCTGACCCCCGACCGCCTGACCGCCTGACCGCCCGACCGCCCGACCGCCCGACCGCCCCGAGGATCCGCATGCACGAGCAGGTGACCCTGCTGGGCCCCCAGGCGACGCCAGGAGAGACACCACGCATCTCGGCGTTGCCGCGCGACCTTCTCGAGCAGGTGCGCGGACGCGTGCGCCTGCTCGCCGGCCTGATGCTGATCGGCTTCGCGCTCGACCCCGCGATCTTTCTCATCGGCTGGACGATCGCCACGCTGAGCGGCATGCCGGTGATCTTTGGCAACGTCGGTTTCGTGCTGACGGACTGCGCCGTCGTGCTCGTGTCCCTCGGCGTCTGGTGGCTGTCAGGGGAGGGCCGGGTATCGCCCTCGCGGCTGCTCACGCTGGGTCTGGTCTACGAGGTGGCGATCTGCTTCGCGCTCGCCTTCACCGCCTACTGGCAGTGGACGCTGGACCTGGGCGTCGTGCCGCCGATGACCTGGGTGCCCGCCGTCATCATCTTCTTCCCGCTCGTGATGCCGGGACCGCCGCGGCACATGCTCGCGGCCGCGTTGCCGCCGGGCGATGGCGCCGCTTGCGCTGCTGTTACTCGACCTCTGGGGCAAGGTCACCCCGACTGGCGGACTACATCCGTCCGTCGTCAACTCCGCCTTCGCCGTCGGGTTCGCCTACATGGGCGCGAGAGTCGTCCATCGCCTGGGCCGGGAAGTCGCCGTTGCGCGCGAGCTGGGGAGCTACCGCCTCGAGGAGCGGCTCGGACAGGGCGGGATGGGCGAGGTCTGGCGGGCCCGGCACCGGATGCTGGCGCGTCCGCCGCGATCAAGCTCATCCGGCCGACCGTCGATGGGGGCGCCGCGTCCGACGAGCTGCAGCGCCGCTTCGAGCGGAGGCACAAGCCATCGCGCGGCTTCGCTCGCCCCACACGGTCGAGCTGTTCGATTTCGGCGTGGCCGACAACGGCGCGTTCTACTACGTGATGGAGCTCCTGGACGGGCTCGATGCCGACGCCCTCGTCCGCCGCTTCGGGCCGCTGCCGCCCGAGCGCGGCCGATCTACCTGCTGCGCCAGGTCTGTCATTCGCTGGCGGAGGCGCAGCGTGCGGCCTGGTCCACCGCGACATCAAGCCGGCCAACATCTTCCTCTGCCGCTACGGCGAGGACTACGACTTCGTGAAGGTGCTCGACTTCGGCCTCGTGAAGGCGCTCGACGCACGGATGCAGCCGGCGGCCCCGCGCTCACCGCCGAGAACGCGGTCCAGGGCACGCCGGCCTTCATCGCGCCCGAGCAGGCGCTGGGCGACGCCGACATCGACGGCCGGGCCGACATCTACGCCACCGGCTGCGTCGCCTACTGGCTGCTGACCGGCCAGTACGTCTTCACCGCCGACACGCCGATCGGGATCCTGCTGCACCACGCCAGCACGCCGCCGGTGCCGCCATCGGCCCGGACCGAGTCAACCGATCCCGCCGGGCCTCGAGCAGGTGATCATGGCGTGCCTGGCCAAGAATCCCGCGGACCGGCCGCAGACCGCTCGCGAGCTGTCGCTACGGCTAGGCGAGGTAGCGTGCGCCGAACCCTGGACCGAGGATCGCGCGCGCGTGTGGTGGACTGTTCACCAGTCCACGTGAGGCGCCCCACCCGCGAGGTGCTCGAGGCATTCCTCGGCGGCCCGGTATCGCCGGCGGCGCTGCTGGCGGAAATGCGGCGGATGCGCTAGGCCGGGATGTCCCGATAGGGCGACAGCCACCCCGCCGGTTACCTTTCGGTGCCATGACAATGCTCGCCACATCCATGATCCAGCTCTCCGCCGACGACATCCGCCTCGGTGTCCGCGCGCGGGACAAGACGGACGCCATCCGCGCGGCTGGCGCGCTCCTGGTGGAGCGCGGCTACATCGACCCAGGCTACGTCGCCAGCATGCTGGAGCGGGAGGCGCAGGCCAACACCTTTCTCGGGAGCGGCGTCGCCATCCCGCACGGCCTCGGCAAGGATAGAGCGCTCGTCCACCGGACCGGCGTCACGGTCCTCCAGCTCGCGGACGAAGTCGATTGGGGGCCCGAACAGCCGGTGCGGCTCGTCGTCGGCATCGCCGCACGGACGGACGAGCATATCGAAGTCCTGGCCGCGCTGACCGACGTGCTCGGCGACCGCACGCTCTCGACGCGCCTGGCGCGTACGACGCGCGCGGAGGACGTGGTGGCCGCGCTGACACGCGCGCCCGACGCCGGGCCGGCGGCCCGACGGCACGCGAAAAGTGGAGGTGCGGATCCTTCGCGCCGCGGGGCTTCACGCCCGTCCGGCCACGGTCTTCGTCGGGATCGCGGCCCGGTTCGACGCCGAGATCCGGGTCCAATACGCCGGGCGGACGGCGAACGGGAAGGCCCTCGCCTCGCTCCTCACGCTCGGCGCGGGCCGCGGGGCGTCGCTCTGCATACTCGCTACCGGGCCAGACGCCGAAGCCGCGCTCGGCGCGTTGCGTGCCGCGGTCGAGAGCGGCCTGGGCGACGAGGAGGCGCCAGAGGTACCGGCCGACGCGCAGGTATGGTCGCCGCCGCCCGGCATCCATGCCGTCACCGGGATCGCTGCCGCGCCCGGCGTGGCGATCGGTCCGCTCTTCCAGTTCCGCGCCGCGCGCGTCGTCGCGGCGGACCGGCACCAGGACAACCCGGCCGCGGCGCGCCACGACCTGGCCCAGGCGCTGGAGACCGCGCGCGAGCAGCTCGGTGACATCCACGACGCGGTAGCCGCGCAGGCCGGTACGGCCGAGGCGGCCATCTTCCACGCCCACCAGGCGCTGCTCCGGGACGAGGACATCGCCGCCGAAGTCGGCGCGCTGATCGACGGCGGCCACAGCGCGGCGTGGGCGTGGGACCAGGTCGTCTCGGCGCGGGTGGTCGATCTCCGCCGGTGCACGGACGCGCGGATGGCGGCGCGCGCGGCGGACCTGCACGACGTGGGGCAGCGAGTGCTCCGCCTCCTGGCCGGCACCGAGCATGGCGCGCCGGCGCTGCCCGACGCGCCGGTCATTCTCGTGGCTGAGGATCTCGCGCCATCCGACACCGCGCGGCTCGACCCGCGGCGCATTCTGGGCATCTGCACGGTCATGGGCGGACCGACGGCGCATACCGCCGTCATCGCCCGCTCGCTCGGCATCCCGGCCGTGGTGGGCGCGGGACCGGAGATCCTCGAGCACCCCGAGGGGGCCATCGCCGTCTTGGACGGCGCGGCCGGCCGCCTGTACCTCGAACCCGGCGCCGATGCGCTCGAATCGGCGCGGTCGTTTCAGGTGCGAGCTCCGCCGCCGCCGCGAGCGAGACTTCGAAACCCGCTATCAGCCCGCGATGCTCACCGACGGCCACCGCGTCGAGATCGGTCGCCAACATCAGCCGAGCCGCGGAGGCGGCGCAGGCAGTCGAGGCCGGCGCCGAGGGCGTGGGGCTCATGCGCACCGAGTTCCTGTTTCTCGGCCGGGACGACGCGCCCTCCGAGGACGAGCAGTACGAGGCGTACGCCACGATGGTTCGGGCGCTCGATGGCCGGCCGCTCATCCTGCGCACGCTCGACATCGGCGGCGACAAGGTCGTGCCCTACCTCGCGCTTCCGAAGGAGGAAAACCCGTTCCTCGGCGTGCGCGGGATCCGACTCTGCCTGCGGCAGCCGGAGCTGTTTCTGCCGCAGCTCCGCGCCATCTACCGCGCCTCGGCGCTGGGACCGGTGCGGATCATGCTGCCCATGGTCTCGTCGGTCGAGGAGGTGCGCGCGGCGCGAGGAGATCGCCGAGGGGGTGCGTCGCGAGCTGGATGCGGTGCCGGTGGAGATCGGGGTCATGATCGAGGTGCCGTCGGCCGCGCTGATGGCGCCGGAGCTGGCGCGCGAGGCCGATTTCTTCTCGATCGGCACCAACGACCTCACGCAATACGTGCTCGCCATGGACCGCACGCATCCGACGCTGGCGCCCCAGGCCGACGGGCTCCATCCCGCGGTGCTTCGAGCGGTCGACCTGACGGTGCGCGCGGCGGCCGCCGCGGGACGATGGGTCGGCGTGTGCGGCGGCATCGCGGGCGATCCGGTCGGGGCGCTCATCCTCACCGGGCTCGGCGTCGACGAGTTGAGCATGAGCCTGCCGAGCATCGCCGCGGTGAAGGCCGCGATGCGGCGCTACTCGCTCGGACAGGCGCGGGAGTTCGCGCGCCAGGCGCTCGCGTGCGCCACGGCGGACGATGTGCGCGCGCTGCCGCTCCCATGACCGGCCCGGGCTGACCCGTCCCGTCACCCTGAGCGCAGCGAAGGGGGCATGACTGGATCATGCCCCCTTCGCTACGCTCAGGGTGACGACCGTCGAAGGGCCGTGACCAGCGCCGTTCGCTACCGCCCCGCGTAGACCAGCGACAACTGCGCCTGCCGAATGAACTCCAGCAGCGGTCCGGACTCCGGTACGACCGGCATCGAGCTCGGGGTGATGATCAGGCGTCGCATCGGTCGGTCCCTCCTTCCGCGGTCTGAACAGCAGGCGTTCCACAGGTAGAAGCCGCTCAGCGCTCGCAAAGTTCCCGGCCGACCCTCATGCGCGGCCCGCTCCCCTCGCCGCCTCCATCACCCGGCGCCGCTGGCCGGGCGTGACCATCTCCCGCTGCACCACCTGCCGCACGATCCGCGCGGCGAACGAGTACCCTCGCGGCTCGGACACCAGCCACCGGTGCCATTCCAGCTCGTCCAGCGCGCGGGCCACGGTGTCCGCGTCCATCTCGAGCGCACGCTCGAGCACCGCGGGCGCCGCCAGATCGCCCAGGACCGCGGCCGACACCAGCACCCGCTGCGCCGCCGGGCTGAGCCGCCGGAAGGCGACGCGGATCGCCGCCACCACCGCGTCGGGCAGGTCGCCGGGCAGGCTCTGGTCGAGCGTCCGGAGCGGCTCGGGCCAGGTGCCCGCGATGGTGCCGAGATCGAGCCCGAGCGCCACCGCCCGCAGCAGCTCGACCGCGAACAGCGGCAGTCCTCGCCGAGTCGGTCGCCACGCGACGGACGACCCGATCGAGC
This sequence comes from uncultured Gemmatimonadales bacterium, assembly GCA_963833905.1. Lineage (GTDB taxonomy): Bacteria > Gemmatimonadota > Gemmatimonadetes > Gemmatimonadales > GWC2-71-9 > CAVVWJ01. Next base: position 232,143 of record CAWHZQ010000004.1, read on the forward strand.
GAGATCGGGTCGTATCCGGGCAGCATGCGCTCGGCGAGATGCCGGAGCGCGCGCCCGGTCGAGCCGACGCAGGGTCACCACGCCGCCATCGAGGTCCCGGCCCAGCCGGCTGCGCAGCTCATCGAGCTCGGGGCGCGGCGGGTAGGGCGCCGTCACGAGGACCAGCGTCAGCGGCACGTCGTGCAGGTCCCGCAGCAGCGTGCCGAGCGAGAGCGCGGAATCCGCGTCCAGCCACTGGGCGTCGTCGACCGCGAGCACGACGGGCTGCTCCGTCGCGGCCGCGTGCACCGCCTCCACCAGCGCCCGCCCGAGTGGTGCGGCCACCGGCGCGCGCGCGCCCGGGAACCGATCCGCCCACTCCGGCAGCAGGCCCGCGAAGGCCGCGAGCGCGGCGGTCGGCGCCCCGCCGACGCCGGCCGCGTCGATCAGGCCGCCACGCGCGAGCGCGAGCACGCCGCTCCACGGATCGCCCCGGTCGCCCTCGACCGCCCGTGCCGTCGCCACCGACGCGCCGTCGAGCCGGAGGCGCGCGAGCATCTCCTCGAGCAGCCGCGTCTTCCCGACGCCCGACTCCCCTTCCAGCAGGACCAGCACCGGACGGCGCGAACGGGCGGCGCGGGCCGCCTCCTCGAGCAGCCGCCCGAGCTCGCCGGCGCGGCCGCCGAGCGGAGGGCGCACGAAGAGGTCGTCCACCCCGTCCGGCGCGACGTCGCGACGGACTCCCCGCTGGCGGCGGACGCGCTCGATCAACGCCCGGGTGTCCTCGCCCGGGCGTGAGCCCGAGCTCGGCCAGGCGCGCGTAGAAGCGCTCGCACAGCTCGAGCGCGCCGCCGCGGTCGCCCGCGAGCGAGAGGCTCCGGAGCGCCGCCCGAAACGCCACCTCCGAGGTCGGCTCGAGCGCTACGGCCCGAGCCGCGACCCCGCAGGCCTCGCTCGTCTTGCCCGCGCGGGCCAGCGCATCGGCACAGCGCACCAGGACCTCGACGCCTCGGCGCCGCCATTGCTCCCGCTCGGCGGCCAGCCAGTCCTCGAATCCGGTGGCGTCGGGCACGCCGAAGCCCTCGAGGAACTCGCCCGCCACCAGCTCGGCGGCCGCCGTCCAGTCCTCCTGGGCCGCCAGCTCCTCCAGCCGGCTCACGTCCAGATCCACCGCGCCCTCGGTGAGCCCGACATGGCCGACCGTGACTTCCACGGCCTCGTGGCCCGACGTGACGGCGAATGACGCGGAGCGCTTCGCTCAGCGAGTGGCGGGCCGCCAGCTCGGTCCGATCGGCCCACAGGAGGCCGATCAGATGCTCACGACTGCGAGTCTGGCGTGGGGAGCGGGCGAGATAGACGAGGAGCGCGAGGTGTTTGCGCCAGAGCAGCTCGGCCGGTGCGGGCGCGCCATCGACCGTCACCTCGATCGGCCCGAGCGTCCGGCAGACGATCACCGCGGGCTCAGAAGCTCGAAGAGCCGACCATCCGGCAGCTCGACATCTCCCAGCGTCCCGCATTGAGCGCGAACTCCGCCCGGAAGTCGGCCCGCCCGGTGCGCCGTCCCGAAGGGTCCCTCCAGGTGAGCGGCACGCTGAACTCCATCGAGGCGGATTCGAATCCGACCGTCGAGGCGCCGTCGGCGCGATCGCCCACCGCCGTCGATCCTCTGTCCGCCTGGAGCACGCGGCCCAACCGCTTGAGGTTGTCCTCGTCGGTCATGGTGGTCGGCCGCCACAGGGCCCGGACGCGGCGCATGTCCTTGGAGCGCAGCGCCTGGTAGCACGCCTCCACCCCGACCTCCAGCCCCGCCTCGGTGCGCGGGCGCCCGCCATCCGGCTCGGCGATCGCCAGGGGCTCTGGCCGCGGCACCACGGTCAGCAGGATCCACGCGGATGCGCCTCCCGAGCGGGCCGTGATCGCGGGCCGACCCCGGCGCGTGCGCCACCACGATGCCGGCAGTCTCGTCGACGGTGGCCACCGTCGCGTCGCTGGTGGTCCACTCGACCGTCATCCCGGTCAGGGCGTCGCCTTGCGGATCGCGCGCGAGTACCCGCAGGTCGAGCGCTTCCCCGACCGCCATCGGCCGCGCGCCAAGGATCTGGAGCGCGGCCGCGCCGCCGGGCACGACCGTCAGCTCCGCGACGCGATGCTGGCGGTGCCGCTCCGCGCCACGATCTGCTGTCGTCCCGGGCTCGAGGCCCCGCGCCACCCCCGTCAGCGCCTCCACCGTCGCGACCTGCGGGTTGCTCGAGCTCCAGGTGAGCTCCGCGCCCTGCAGCGTGTCGCCCTTCGTGCCCAGCACCACGGCCTCGAGCCTCGCCTCGTCTCCCGCGCGGAGCGGCGGCAGCGGCGCGATCGCGATCGAGGACACCGCCGGCACGCGCGCGCCGCGCCGGCGCACGGTGATCACCACGCTGTCCCGTCCCGAGCCGTGCGTCGCCACGATCTGGACCCGGCCCGAACGCACGCCCGCGCACCTGGCCGCTCGAGCGGTCCACCCGAGCGACCGCCGAATCGCCCGAGGACCACGCGACGGCCGCGCCCGGGACGAGGCGTGCCGCCGGAGTCCCGCACCTCGGCGACGAGCTGGAGCGCGCTGTCCGGACGCAGCGCGCGGGTCGGCCGGGTGGTGATGGCGACGCGCGAGACCGTGGCCGTGTCGACACCGACGCCGCCCGCGGCATACCCGGCCGCGCGGCGGCCCGGACGGCGGATCCGTCACCGTCCCCGGACGGACCGAGAGCCACACCAGTCCTGCCGCGACGATGCGCCAGCCCGGCCAGCACACGCGCGCCGGCGCCCGCGCCGGGACCGCCGGCGCGAGGCGGGACGCTGCGCGGGCTCGAGCGGCAGCGGCGCCGCGCTCGGCGACCACGCCGATTCGCACCGAGGCCCGGACACCCTCGCAGGTGGCCGTCAGCACGACCGCGCCCGGCCGGAGCGCGGCCACCCAGCCCTCCGACGTCGCCAGCGCGACGTTCACGTCGCTCGGTCGTCCAGACCACGGCGCGACGCGGCAGCGGGTTGTTCGCATGATCGACCGGCGTCGCGGTGAGGACGAACGTCCGGCCCGCCACCACGGACGTCGGCGGGTCGACGATGTCCACCGCGACGACCCGCGGCGGCAGCACCGGGATCACCAGGCTCGCGCGCGCGTCGTCCAGCGCGGCGGTGATCCGGACCGTGCCGGAGGCCAGGCCCGCGATGGTGCCGTGCGGCGTGACGACCGCCACGCCCGGGTCGGCCGAGTGCCAGGTGACTTCGCGATACACCGGCCATCCTCGCTTGTCCTTCGGCGTGGCCTCGAGCCGGATCTCGTCGCCCACGTGCAGCGGCTCGCTCATGGGCTCGATCACGATGTCGTCCGCCCGCGGCGGGGCCACCTCGACGCGGAGCAGGGCGGTCACCTCCTTGCAGGTCGCGGTGACGATGGCCGTGCCCGGCGCGACCGCGGTGGCGATGCCGCCGCTGCCGTCGAGGCGCAGGACGTCCGGGCGCGTCGGTGCTCCATCGGACCGCACGCGGCGGCAGCCGCGTGCCGTGCTCGCCGCGGATCACGGCGACGAGCGAGAAGCTGTCGCCGGTCTCGAGGTCGGCCGGCGCGGGCATGATCGAGATGCCGCCGACGGTCCGGGCGCCGACCGCTCGGGCCGGACGCGCCGGGTCCGCGGCGCCGGGCTCGTGGGCGTGGGCGAGCCGGACAGGGACGCGCCGCCGCCTGCGACGACCTAGTCGGTCAGCTCGGCGCGGAGGGGATCGTCCTCCGCCAGCGGCGCCGCGCCGAGCGCCGCCATCGCGTCGGCCAGGCGGGGCCACCGCGCGGCCGGATCCTTGTCGAGCATGCGGAGGATGGCGGCCTCGACCTCGGGCGGGCACTCGGCTCGCAGCGCTCGCGGATCGGCGGCGGCGGGCGCTCGACGTGCGCCTGCATCACCGTGAGCGTGGAGCCGGCGAACGGCGGCGCGCCGGTCAGCAGCTCGTAGAGCCACCGCGCCCAGCGAGTACTGGTCCGAAGCACCCGACACCTCGCCGCCGCTGCATTGCTCGGGGCTCATGTAGGCGGGCGTCCCCACCAGGGCGCCGGTCAGCGTCCGGCTCGGCCGCTCGGCCGCCTTGGCGATGCCGAAGTCGGTGACGACCGCGTTGCCCTCTTCGTCGATCAGGATGTTGCCGGGCTTGATGTCGCGATGGATCACCCGCGAGCGGTGAGCGTAGGTGAGCGCGGAGCCCACCTGGTGCAGGATCGACCGGACGATCGGCAGCGGCAGCCGGCCCGCGCGCTGGACCACGTGCTCGAGCGAGCGCCCCTGCACGTACCGCATCACGAAGAAGTGAAGGCCTTCCGCCTGCCGCACCGAGTAGACCGACACGATGTTCGGGTGGTGCAGCTGGGCGATGGTGATGGCCTCGTGCTTGAAGCGCTCGACCATCCCTTCGCCCAGGAACAGGCCGGGCGACATGACCTTGATGGCCACCTTCCGGTCGAGCGAGATCTCGTGCGCGAGGAAGACGGCCGCCATTCCGCCGCGGCCGAGCTCTCGGCCGATCTCGAACTCGCCGAGGGTGGCGCGCCGCAGCCGCTCGACGATGTCGGCCATCGGCGAGGGTGGATCACTCAGGGAGTGCAGGGCATCGGGAACGGCCGGGTCGGCGGGTGCGCCGCAGTGCGGGCAGGACGGATCGCCTGGAAGGATCAGCCGGCCACACGACGTGCACGCGACCGACTCGACGCCGCACAGCGCGCAGAAGCGAGCCCCGCCCTCCAGCTCGCCTCCGCAGTGCAGACAGGTGAGAGTCGCCGTCATGGTCCCGCCGTTCAGGTGTGGCGTCCGAATCTTCCCATCAATGGTGCAGGCCCGGCGAGGAAGGCGCAACGTGGTGAATCACACGGGGGTCGGGGCTCTTGAGATCTGCTTGATAGCGTCCGTACAGACTGTCCCAGGCTGGCGAGTGGTTCTACGTCCCTGGAGCGTTTCATGTCGAGTCGTTCACACCCTGTCCTGTTCGATGCAACCCGCTCCGCCCTCCGGCTTCCCCGCCCCACGGCCGGCCGGATTCCGCTGCAGGTCGACGCCGCTGACTTCTGTAAGTCAAGCTTGGACAAGAGCTTCTGGGTTTTGCGCGAGCTGGGCCGGCACGTGGTCCTCGTCGAACATGGCGCGGACCTGCCCGACTTCGGCCGGTGCCCTGAGGAGATCCCCATATGACTGCCCTGATGGATGCGACTACCGTCCCCAGGCCGGCCCACCCGGCCGAGCTCGAGCCGGCACCGACCGCCTTCGCCCTCGGCCGGCTTCACGCCGAGCGGCTGATCGACGCCCACTTCCCGGTGCTGCGGCGGATGCACGGCAACGCGCAGATGGCGGCGGCGCTGGGCGCCCGGACCGCCGCCGAGTCCATGGCCTCCCTCGAGCGCAACCTGGCGCATTGGGACCGGTTCGGGTTCGGGCTCTGGGTTCTGCGTGACCTCGGCCACCGGCCGGGTGGCCGGCACCGCTGGGCTGCGCCACCGGGACATCGAGGGTGTGGCCGAGGTCGAGCTCCGCTGCGCGCTGTTCCCGGAATACTGGGGGCGCGGCCTCGGGACGGACGCGGCGCGCGCGTGCGTGACGATCGGGCGCGACTGGCTGGGGCTGCCCTCCGTGGTCGGGCTCTCGGCGCGTGCCTGCGCCGCGTCGCAGCGCGTGCTGGTGAAGGCGGGACTGGTCTTCGAGCGGGAGGTGGTGCAGCGGGGCGAGCCGCGGCTGCTGTTCCGGACGGAGCTGCCCGCGCTCAGCCCGGAGGAGTCGACGTAGCCTCGACCACGTAGGCCTCCATGGCGAAGTACTCCGCCAGCCCCAGCCGGTCGAGCTCCGCCGCGGTGCCCTTGTTCCTCGCCTCGACCCGCTGCCAGAACTCGCGCTCGTCGGGCCCGGGGAACGGGGCGCTGTCCTTCTGGCTCTGGTGCTTGAAGATCGCCTGGATCTTGAGCCGGAGCTCCTCCTGGGAGAGCGGCACGAGCCAGGTCGCCTCCGTCACCGGCCACTCCTGCCACGCACCCCGATAGAGCCACACCTCGGGCCGCCGCCCGCCCGCCGCCGCGTACTCGGCCAGGGCGCGCTCGATCGCCTCCTTGCACATCCGGTGCGTGCCGTGCGGGTCCGAGAGGTCGCCGGCCACGAAGACCAGGTCGGGCGCCAGCTCCTCGAGCAGCGCGCGCACGATCGCGACATCGGCGGGGCCGACCGGATCCTTCCGCACCATGCCCGTCTGGTAGAACGGCAGATTGAGGAACCGCGCGGCGCCGTCCTCGAGCCCGAGGGTGCGGATGCCGGCGATGGCCTCGGTCTCCCGGATGATGCGCTTGGCGTCCAGCACCTCGGGGATGTCGACGTCGCCCGGCGTCTTCGACGCCAGGAACTCGTCCACCCGCCGCCCGAGGGCGCCGACCGCCTCGGCGTCCAGATGCCGCTCGGCTGCCAGCCGCCGCAGGAAGTCGAGATGGCGGCGCACGTCGTGATCGAACACCGCCACGTTCCCGCTGGTCATGTAGGCGACCGTGATCTCGTTCTCGTTCTCGACCAGCTTCCGGAGGATCCCGCCCATCGAGATCACGTCGTCGTCCGGATGGGGCGAGAAGCAGATCACCCGCTGGTCGCGCGGCAGCTTCGAGCGCCCGCGGATCTTGGAGCCGAGCGCGTTGAAGACGACGCCGTTGAGCGCGCCGGGCGAGCCGTGCCGCGCCACGAGCGACGACAGCCGGTGCTCGGCGTAGTCGCGCTGGGTGAGCTTGAGGATGGCCTTCTCCGCCCGGTGCGAGAGCCACACGACCGCCCGGACCGTGAGCGCGGGCGTCCACTCGACCGTGCCCAGCAGCCAGGGCGTGGCCTCGCGGGTGAGGCCCGCGGCCGCCGCGCGATCGATGTAGAACGTCGTGTTGGGATGGCGCTGCAGGAACGTCGCCGCGACCTCGTAGTCGACCTCGCCCTCGACCGCCCGCCGGACGATCGCGGACTTGTGCTCGCCGGTGGCGAGAATCACGATCTCGCGGGCCTCGAGGATGGTGGCGACACCCATCGTGATCGCCTCGCGGGGGACGTTCTCCTCGCCGAAGAAGTCGGCCGCGGCGTCCTGCCGCGTGACCAGGTCCAGGGTGACCAGCCGGGTCCGGCTCTCGGCGCCCGAGCCCGGCTCGTTGAACCCGATGTGCCCCGTGCGCCCGATGCCGAGGAGCTGAAGGTCGATCCCGCCGGCGGCGCGGATGGCCTCCTCGTAGCGCCGCACCGCCACCTCCGCCTCGTCGCGCGGGAGATCGCCCCGGGGGATGTGCACGTTGGCCCGCGGGATGTCGAGCTGCGGCGAAGAGATTCTCCCACATGAAGCGATCGTAGGAGTGGAGGCTCCCCGGATCCATCGGGTAGTACTCGTCGAGGTTGAACGTGACCACGTTCGCGAAGCTGAGGCCCTCCTCCCGGTGCAGGCGGATCAGCTCGCGATAAACCCCGATCGGCGTGGATCCGGTGGCGAGTCCCAGCACGGCGCGGCCGCCCGCCGCGGCCTTGGCGCGGACGACCTCCGCGATCCGGCGCGCGACCAGCCGGCCGAGGTCGTCGGGGTCGTCGACGATGATGGTGCGGATGCGTTCGAGGGACATGGCTGGAGAAATGTACAGCCCTCGGGCGCCGGGTCACCTCCTAGGGCTTCGTCACTGCCCGAGGCTGAAGCCGTCGAAGCTCGGCCCGCAGCCCGAGGCGCACGCCGCCGCGGCCACGGCGAACAGCCCCGCGACCCCGATCGCTACCAGGCCGACGGTCTTCCCCGGTGAGAAGCCTCGCACAGCCACCTGAGTGACACGGCTCAGCGGGACCGTCGAGGGAGCCCCATTCAGCGTGCCGGAGACCGAGTCGTGCGTGAGGTACGGACGCTTGAGCACTACCCAAGTGCTGTCCTGAAGCCGGAGGCGGACGCTCGAGGGCGGCGAAGGCACGCGCCACAGCTCCTCGGGAGCGACGGGCTGCACCCGCCACGTGTTGCAGGCGGAAGATGCGCCGAACAGCACCAGCAGCAGGGTGGCAGCGGGACGGCGGGCGGAGCGGATCACGGTCTCCTCCTGGGAAAGTTGAGCAACTCGAGACCGGGAGCATGCCCTGGCCCAGTCAAGCGGTCGTCAAGCCCTGGAGGTTGCGACTGGCGCGGATGCGCCGCAGTTTGGCGCTATGCCCTCGGTCTTCGACCGCCTGCGTACGGCACTCGCTCCCGGCATCGACCTGGAAAGGGAACTGGCGTCCGGCGGGATGGGGGACGTCTTCGTCGGCCGGGACACCGTGCTCGACCGACCCATCGCGGTCAAGGTGCTCAAGCAGGAGCTGGCGACGGCGATCGCGGCCGAGCGATTCCTGCTCGAGGCCCGGTCGGCGGCGCGGTTGAGCCATCCGAACGTGGTGAAGGTGTACGACTCGGATATCGCCGACGGCATCTTCTACTTCACCATGGAGCTGATCCCTGGCGAGACGCTCGAAGCCAGGCTCAAGCGAGGGCCGAGGAGCGCCTTAGACACGACGGCGCTGGGACGTGACCTCCTCGGAGCGCTGGGGGCGGCACACCGGCTCGGGATCGTTCACCGGGACGTCAAGCCGTCGAACATCTTTCTGGACCCTGTCGGGCGAAGCTCGGCGACTTCGGAATCGCCCGGGTCCTGGAATCCGACACGCCGACGCTGACCGCGCCCGGACGGCCCATCGGCACGCCGTACTACATGTCGCCCGAGCAGGCTCGCGGAGAGCCGGTGGACTGCCGGTCGGACCTGTACTCCCTGGGGCTGGTGCTGTACGAGGCCTGCACCGCTCGGCGCTGGCTACCGGGAACGGCCCCGGACAAGGGTGAGTGGTCGGACGTTCCCGCGGAGCTCCGCCTCGCGCTGCGGAAGGCCCTTCAGGTCGAGCCTGGGGAGCGGTGGCAGGACGCCGCCAGCTTTGCCGCGGCGCTCCCCGGGCACCGGACGCCGTGGCGGCCGGTGGTGGTGGCAGCCCTCCTCGCCGCCGCTGTAGTCTATCTGATCGTGCGTCTGTGGCTGATCGTGCATGTGTGGACCTCGCCGGCGGCCCGGCACGACCTCATCCTCTTTCCCTTTGAGACCGCGGGTGTCGCCGACTCCGCGCTCGAGCGCTCGATCTACCGGGCGACGGAGTGGTACTTCCGCAGGCTGCCGAGCCTGAATCTCGCGCCGCGCGCGTCCGCCGCGCGGGAGTGGCGCGCGTCGCCGCTGGCGGAGGCGCGACGGCTCGCCCACCTCACGGCTCGGATGCACGCCCACTTCGGGGCCTGGGCTGTCGTGCGCCCGGTCGGCCCGCGGCTCGAGGTCGATGTGAGCGTGCGGAACGACCGGGGCGAGCCGATGCTCCAGACGGTGATTCAGGGCGACTCCGCCGATCGGCTCGCGCTGGGCGACCGCATCGGCGCGCGCATCATCGGCGCGATCTCGGAGGAGTTGCCGCCGACCTTTCGGCGTGGGGCGGCGCTGGTCGAGGTGCGCCCCGATGCCGCGCTCGAGTTTCTGCAGGGAGAAGCGGCCGCGGAGCGGGATGCCTGGCTCCCGGCGGAGGCGCACTATGCCGCGGCACTCGCGCTCGATTCCACCTTCGTTCTGGCCGCGTGGCGCCTGGGGAACGCGCGGCGTTGGATGCCACTCCGAAGCAGTCCGCCGTTCCCTCCCGGCTTCCGGGCGCTCTTCCAGGCACGGCGGAACGACCTCCCCGAGGTGGACCGCACGCTGGTGGACGCGCAGTTCGCGCCATCGGGACCCCCGCGCCTCGAGGCGTACGAGGCGGCGCGGCACATCGCTCCGGATGACGCCTACGTGATGTTGCTGTACGGGGACGAGCTGTTCCATCGGGGCCCGCTAGCGGGCGATCGCTCGATGAGGCCGCCCGGATGCTGGCGATGGCAACCGCAGGCGATTCGGCATCGGCGCCGGCCTGGGAGCACCTCGCGTGGGCGCTCATCCGCCTCGGCCGGCGCGAGGAAGCCGCCCGGGCCCTCGCCAGCCTCGGCCGGGTGGCGGGGCGGCGCGAGGAGTCGGAGATCTACCTCCCCGACTTCCTCCGCGTGGCATTCACGGCACGCTTCCACCCCGCCGCCCTCGCGCCGCCGGCGCCCCGCTGCTGGAGGCGCCCTCGGCCCTGGCCCTCGCGGCGCGCGGGGCGCTGGCGTTCGATCTGCCGGACGTGGAGCTGGCGTTCGGCGGCAGGCTGGCCGGACTCGAGGACGCGCCGCCCGCGCTGCACGCGAGCGGACAGGTCGCCCAGGGCGTCGCCCTCATGGCACTGGGGCGTCCTTCGGCGGCGCTTGTCGCGCTGGATTCTGCGGGCGCCCTCCTTCCCGATCCTGCCAGGGCGCGGCTGCAGGCCGCCGAATGGCGTGTGATCCCGCGGGCGCTCGGAGTTCCTGGCATGAGCGAGGCGGAGGCCGAGCGCGGACGGGGCGTACTCGCCGCGCTCGCTGCTCGGCCCGGCGGAGCCCCGGCGGCCTGGGCCCTGGCGGTGGACGCCCTCGCCCGGCGGGACACCGCAGCCGGCCGCCAGTGGCGGAGCCTCGTCGCCCTGGACGACTCGGTCGGTCGCTCGCTGGGAGTCCTGCTCGCCGCCATGACGGCCGCCGTCAGCGGGAGCCCGGATTCGGCGCTTCTGATCTCGGAGCCGGCGCTCGCGAGCGACTCGGCCGGATACGCTCCCGATCCCTTCTTCCGGGCGGCGCTGCATCTGCTGCGCGGTGACTGGCAGGTTGCTACCGGGCGATCCGACGAGGCGGATCGCTCCTGGCTCTGGTACGAGAACACCGACGTCGTCGGGTGGCCAAACGCCGAGGCGCAGCCCGCCGAAGTGGATTGGGCGCTCGGCTCGTGGGTGCGCGTTCGGCGGGCCTCCGCTCGCGTCCGCCACCGGCCGGCAGGGCTATGCCTGCGCGCTTGGTCGACGCGTGCTCGAGCTCTGGGCTGGCGCGGAGCCGTCCGCGGCCAGGGTGGCGGATTCACTGCGGACGTCGCTGGCGAACTGCCCGCCGTGACCGACGGCGACGGGCTCGAGCGGCTGCGCCGCGCGCTCGGGCGGGACGATGGGCTGGAGCAGGTCATCGGCGCGCCCGGCGAGGATGTCGTGCGCGTGCTGGCCCGAGACCTGAGCCTCGATCGGCCGGTCGAGCTTCTCGCCCTCCGGCCGGATGCGACGACGGATGCGCGCACCCGGTCGTTCCTGGAGGGGGCACGACTCCTCGCGCGCATCAACCACCCGAACGTCGCCGCCGTGTACCGCGCCGAAGTGCTGCGCGGCGTGCCTTGCGTCGCTGTTGAGCATCCGGATGGCGAGACGCTCGCGATGCGCCTCAGGCGCTCGCCGCTCCGGACTGACGAGGCCGTGCGCCTGGGCCGGGATGTCTTGCGCGGCCTCGAGGCGTCAGATGCCGCCGGCGTCGCGCGGCCCGGACTCCGCGCCGACGCGATCGTGTGCGCTCCCGAGCGCGCCGTGCTCGTCGATCCCCCCCCCCCCCCGGGGGGGGGGGGGGGGGGGGGGGGGGGGGGGGGGGGGGGGGGGGGGGGGGGGGGGGGGGGGGGGGGGGGGGGGGGGGGGGGGGGGGGGGGGGGGGGGGGGGGGGGGGGGGGGGGGGGGGGGGGGGGGGGGGGGGGGGGGGGGGGGGGGGGGGGGGGGGGGGGGGGGGGGGGGGGGGGGGGGGGGGGGGGGGGGGGGGGGGGGGGGGGGGGGGGGGGGGGGGGGGGGGGGGGGGGGGGGGGGGGGGGGGGGGGGGGGGGGGGGGGGGGGGGGGGGGGGGGGGGGGGGAAAAAAAAAAAAAAAAAAAAAAAAAAAATTTTTTTTTTTTTTTTTTTTTTTTTTTTTTTTTTTTTTTTTTTTTTTTTTTTTTTTTTTTTTTTTTTTTTTTTTTTTTTTTTTTTTTTTTTTTTTTTTTTTTTTTTTTTTTTTTTTTTTTTTTTTTTTTTTTTTTTTTTTTTTTTTTTTTTTTTTTTTTTTTTTTTTTTTTTTTTTTTTTTTTTTTTTTTTTTTTTTTTTTTTTTTTTTTTTTTTTTTTTTTTTTTTTTTTTTTTTTTTTTTTTTTTTTTTTTTTTTTTTTTTTTTTTTTTTTTTTTTTTTTTTTTTTTTTTTTTTTTTTTTTTTTTTTTTTTTTTTTTTTTTTTTTTTTTTTTTTTTTTTTTTTTTTTTTTTTTTTTTTTTTTTTTTTTTTTTTTTTTTTTTTTTTTTTTTTTTTTTTTTTTTTTTTTTTTTTTTTTTTTTTTTTTTTTTTTTTTTTTTTTTTTTTTTTTTTTTTTTTTTTTTTTTTTTTTTTTTTTTTTTTTTTTTTTTTTTTTTTTTTTTTTTTTTTTTTTTTTTTTTTTTTTTTTTTTTTTTTTTTTTTTTTTTTTTTTTTTTTTTTTTTTTTTTTTTTTTTTTTTTTTTTTTTTTTTTTTTTTTTTTTTTTTTTTTTTTTTTTTTTTTTTTTTTTTTTTTTTTTTTTTTTTTTTTTTTTTTTTTTTTTTTTTTTTTTTTTTTTTTTTTTTTTTTTTTTTTTTTTTTTTTTTTTTTTTTTTTTTTTTTTTTTTTTTTTTTTTTTTTTTTTTTTTTTTTTTTTTTTTTTTTTTTTTTTTTTTTTTTTTTTTTTTTTTTTTTTTTTTTTTTTTTTTTTTTTTTTTTTTTTTTTTTTTTTTTTTTTTTTTTTTTTTTTTTTTTTTTTTTTTTTTTTTTTTTTTTTTTTTTTTTTTTTTTTTTTTTTTTTTTTTTTTTTTTTTTTTTTTTTTTTTTTTTTTTTTTTTTTTTTTTTTTTTTTTTTTTTTTTTTTTTTTTTTTTTTTTTTTTTTTTTTTTTTTTTTTTTTTTTTTTTTTTTTTTTTTTTTTTTTTTTTTTTTTTTTTTTTTTTTTTTTTTTTTTTTTTTTTTTTTTTTTTTTTTTTTTTTTTTTTTTTTTTTTTTTTTTTTTTTTTTTTTTTTTTTTTTTTTTTTTTTTTTTTTTTTTTTTTTTTTTTTTTTTTTTTTTTTTTTTTTTTTTTTTTTTTTTTTTTTTTTTTTTTTTTTTTTTTTTTTTTTTTTTTTTTTTTTTTTTTTTTTTTTTTTTTTTTTTTTTTTTTTTTTTTTTTTTTTTTTTTTTTTTTTTTTTTTTTTTTTTTTTTTTTTTTTTTTTTTTTTTTTTTTTTTTTTTTTTTTTTTTTTTTTTTTTTTTTTTTTTTTTTTTTTTTTTTTTTTTTTTTTTTTTTTTTTTTTTTTTTTTTTTTTTTTTTTTTTTTTTTTTTTTTTTTTTTTTTTTTTTTTTTTTTTTTTTTTTTTTTTTTTTTTTTTTTTTTTTTTTTTTTTTTTTTTTTTTTTTTTTTTTTTTTTTTTTTTTTTTTTTTTTTTTTTTTTTTTTTTTTTTTTTTTTTTTTTTTTTTTTTTTTTTTTTTTTTTTTTTTTTTTTTTTTTTTTTTTTTTTTTTTTTTTTTTTTTTAAAAATGGCCTGCGGCGGCGCTGGCGATCGCCGACTCCATCCGGCCCGTCCTCGCCGTCGACCATCCGCCCGATCCCTTCGCCGGCGTGGTGTTTCACCTGCGTCGTGGCGACTGGCTCGCGGCGCAGGGCGATCGGCGGGCGGCCGATGACGAATGGGCGTGGTACGAGGGCTCGGATTTCGACGGGCTGGCCGGAGGGCGTCGCGCAGGCTGGTGAGATCGAGGGCGCCTTTGGCACCTACGCCCGGTGGAGGCGCGGATCCGCCGGCCTCGCGTCCGCCGTGACGGCCGCCGACTCGCTGGCCGCCTGCGCCCTCCTCGCGCAGGAGCGAAATGCTCTGGCGCCACGCCGAGCCGTCAATGGCCGAGCTGCGCACCACCCTCGACCGTCAGGCGAAAGGCTGTCGCCGGTGATCGCCTGCCGCACGCTGGGCCCCATCGAGGTCACCGTCGACGGCGCCATGGCAGCGGGCGACCTGCTCTGGCGGAAGCCGCTCGCGCTGGATGATCTACCTGGCCCGCTCCGACCGCCGGGGCCACACCCGCGAGCACCTGTCGTCGCTGCTCTGGCCCGACACGCCCGACGCCGGCGCGCGCCACTCGCTCAACGAGGCCCTCCGGACCCTGCGCCGCCATGCGGGCAAATCCGCCGTCGAAGCCATGGGGGGACAGGTTCGCCTGCGGCCGGAGATGGTGCGGCTCGACGTGGACGAGCTGGAGGCGCTCGCCGGCCGCGCGCGAGTGGGGCGCCGCCGCGGCGCTGGTGAGTGGCGAGTTCCTCGAGGGGTTCGCCCTGCCGGACGCCTCGGGTTTCGAGGACTGGCTGGCGGCGGAGCGCACTGCTTGGCGCGGCCGTTCGGTGGCGGTGCTCGTCTTCATCGGGTCGACGAGCTGCTGCGGGCGGGCAGCACGCAGGAGGCGGCCGGCGGTCGCGCGCCGCGCGCTGGCGCTCGATGTGCGCTCGGAGCAGGCGATTGCGAGCGACGATGCGGAGCCTCGTCGCTCGCCGGCGACCGGGCGGCGGCGCTCGACGCCGCCGAGCAATTCGCGGTGCGCCTGTTCGACGAGGTCGGTGTGGCGCCGGAGGCCGAGACCACTGCGCTCGTGGAGCGGGTCCGGCGGCAGCGGCTGGCCCGGCCCGCCGAGCGTCACGAGGGCGCGGAGAATGCCGATCGCATGCCGCGGATCCCACTGGCCGGCCGGGAGGAGGAGCTCGGCCACCTGCTCGAGGCGGCGAGCGCGGCGAGCGCCGGACGCCGAGCGTCGGTGCTCGTGATCGCGGGCGAGAGCGGCGCGGGCAAGACGCGGCTGCTCGAGGAGCTGCTCGCCCGGCTCCAGCTCGACGGCTGGAGGGCCGCCGCCGCCCGCGCGGTCGAAGGCGATCTGAGCGAGCCCTGGAGCGGCGCGCTCGTACTCTCACGCGGACGGCCTCGCCGAGGTGCCCGGCAGTGGCGGGCGCGCCCGCGGCCGCGATCGCGGCGCTCGCGGCCGTGTCGCCCGGCTGGGCCGAGCGCTTCCCGGGCCTGGCCGGCGCCGGCTCCCCGATGTCGCTCGGCCGCGCATTGAGCGAGATCGTGCGCGCCGCGGTGGAGGAGCGCCCGGTCGTGCTCGCCGTGGACGACGCGCAATGGCTCGACCCCGAATCCGCCGCGGCGCTCAGCGCGCTGCTCCGCGACCTCCACACGGCTCCCGTCTCCCTAGTGCTCGCCCTCTCGCCATTGCCGCCGCGGCCCGATCTCGACGACCTGCGGAGCCGGATCGGCCGCGACCTGGCCGGGACGGTCGTCCAGGTCGGCGCGCTGAGGGCCGCCGCGCTCCGTGCGCTGGCCGAACGGCTGCTGCCCGGCTACGACGCGATCGAGCTCGACCGCGTGGTCAGGCGGGTAGGCACCGACTCCGCGCGGACTCCCGCTCCTCGCCGTCGAGCTCCTTCGCGCGGTCGCCGCGGGACTTGACCTGCACCGGACGCCCGGCGCCTGGCCCGAGCCCCACAGGACGCTCGACCAGACGCTGCCCGGCGACCTTCCCGATGCCATCGTGGCCGCGATCCGAATCGGCTACCGCCGGCTCCCTCCAGATGCCCGGAGCGTGCTCACGGCGGTCGCCGTCCTAGGCGACCGGGTCTCCCCAGAGCGGGCCGCGGGGGCGCTCGGCCTGCCGCTCGACGCGGTGCACCAGGCACTAGACGAGCTCGAGTGGCACCACTGGCTCGTCGCCGAGCCGCGCGGCTACGGTTTCGTGGCCCGCCTCGTCCGCCGCGTCGTGGAGCGCGACATGCTGACCCCCGGCCAGCACCGCCGGCTGCTCGAGGCCGACCCCGGCGCTTGACGCCCGCTTGACCCCTTCGCTCGAGGTTCGTCGCGTCACTGGCGACTCCTCGAATCGGAGGCACTCTCATGCGCGGCAAGGTCCCCCTCCTGCTCTCCCTACTGGCCACGGCCGCCTGCGGTGAGGACGGCCCGCTCGCCCCGCTGGCGCCGGACGAGCCCCTCGACGATGACGGCGAGAACCCCGCCGGCCGCGCTGGTCTCCATCGCAGTGGGGGCCGGCTCCCTCTCGCTGTGGCCGTACACCGGAGCCGACTTCTCGGGCGCCGCGCAGGATCCCGTCAACCTGGTCTTCACCGGCCGCGCCGACCCCCGGGCAGTGCGCTCGGCGCTGTTCGCCCTGTCGGGCGACCGGAGCGCCGCCGGGCTGCCGAACGTGGCGCCGTTCAACTGCACTTGGACGGACGCCATCGGCGATCTGCAGACGGCCTGGAATGCCTCGAGCGGGTGGGTGGGCAGCGCCGTCCAACTGGCCTGCGGGAGCTTCGGGCCCATCCGGATCCACGTGCGCCTGTTCCAGGCGGGGGCGGCCACCGTCGGCAACGCGCACTTCGAGCTGCTCATCCCGGGGACGACCGATCACCAGGTCCTGAGCTGGGAGCTGGCCGAACAGCTCGTGACGATCGACATGGCGCGAAGCGGACTGCTGGCGGCGGCGCCGGGCTCGACCGGCGTCATCAACACCGCGCCCGGATTCCGCCAGATTCCGCCCGTCATTTACAACCTGCTTCCGGCGGACCTGAAGGCCGTCATCGGCGGCCCCGCCGGCACGGTCGGCTCACCGGTGGACATCGCGAGCGACGGGGCGGCGACGGTCTTCGACCTCAGCGGGCTGGCGCCGGCGGCCGGGGAAACGGAGCAGCGGTTCACGGTGGCGTTCGACCAGATCATCCCGAGACCATTCTGTGCGTCGGGCCCGGGGGACTATCTCCAGGTCCGGGGCCCGGTGGACCTGCGCAAGGTGGTGCAGGTGGACGGGGCTGGCGGACTGCACAGCGAATTCGAGGCGGCGGGGCGGCTGCAGCTCACACCCGTCGATCCTGCGAGCGGCGCGCCAACCGGCCCGGCCTACGACGCGGAGGTGAAGGACCACCAGGTGACGCAATTCGATGATCGGGGCGGTCAGGTGAACGGGATGGCGATGCAGATGGAGCTGCCGCAGGACGTCGCCGGGCGGGGCCGGAAGACCGTGCGCCTCACGGTCGGCCCCGGGGACGTGACGCTGTTCGATCAGGATGTCATATGTCACCCATGAGGAAGGAGCCCGCAGGCATGTCGCGGGGGATGCCCGTCCGCTGGTCGCTGCTGCCGCTGTTGACCGTCGCGGCTGCGTGCATGCACAGCGTGATGCCGAAGGTCACGCCCGCCAAGGTCCCCAGCGTGGCGCCCCCGATCGAGGCGCGCGCGCTACTGCTCCTCTCGCCGTCGTTCCAGGACTATGGCGTGCAGGAGTCCAACGGCTTCCACAAGTGGCGGTACCGTCTCGGAGAGGCCGCGGCCGCCGCGCTCAGCGATCTCGTGAGCCAATCGTTCACGCGGGGCGAGGCGCGCGCCCTCACGGACGCGGAGATCCTGCAGTGGCTCACGGCGCCGCCAGACACGTCGATCGCCGATGTGCTGCTGGTGCCGCACTTCGAGGAGGGCGCGAACACGGACCGGGTATTCGACACCGTGTCCGAGGCCCGGCTGCGGCTGGAGGCGCGGACCCTGCCCGGCAACCGCACCTACTCGTGGGTTGCGGCTGGACGCACCGCACGGATGCTCACCTCGCGCAGGGGATTGAGCGGCAATACGCTGGAGCAGGTGCTGCGGGCGCTCAGCGACTCGTTAGGAGCGCACCGGGCGGACCTCGAGGCAGTGCGCACCGCGGCCAGCAGGTAGCGTCGACTCCTTATGGCGCCACGTAGATCTCCCCGCCCCGCTCCCGGAACTCCTCCGACTTCGCCGCCATCTCCGCCGCGTAGTCGCGCACGTCCTGGGTGATCTTCATCGAGCAGAACTTCGGCCCGCACATCGAGCAGAAGTGCGCCAGCTTCGCCCCCTCGGCCGGGAGCGTCGCGTCGTGGTACGCGCGCGCCGTCACCGGGTCGAGCGCCAGGTTGAACTGGTCCTCCCAGCGGAACTCGAACCGCGCCCGGCTCAGCGCGTCGTCCCACTGCCGCGCGCGCGGATGGCCCTTGGCCAGGTCCGCCGCGTGGGCCGCGATCTTGTACGCGATCACGCCGGCCTTCACGTCCTCCCGGTTGGGGAGGCCGAGGTGCTCCTTGGGCGTGACGTAGCAGAGCATCGCCGTGCCGTACCAGCCGATCATGGCGGCGCCGATCGCGCTCGTGATGTGGTCGTACCCCGGCGCGATGTCGGTGGTGAGCGGTCCGAGCGTGTAGAACGGCGCCTCGCCGCACCACTCGAGCTGCTTCTCCATGTTCTCCTTGATGAGGTGCATGGGCACGTGGCCCGGCCCCTCGTTCATCACCTGCACGCCGTGCTCCCAGGAGATCCTCGTGAGCTCGCCCTGGGTCTTCAGCTCGGCGAACTGGGCCTCGTCGTTCGCGTCGGCGATGCTGCCGGGCCGGAGCCCGTCGCCCAGCGAGAACGAGACGTCGTAGGCCGCCATGATCTCGCAGATCTCGCGGAAGCGGGTGTAGAGGAAGCTCTCCTGGTGGTGCGCGAGGCACCATTTGGCCATGATCGCGCCGCCGCGGCTCACGATGCCGGTGACCCGGTTGGCCGTGAGCGGCACGTAGCGGAGCAGCACGCCGGCATGCACGGTGAAGTAGTCCACTCCCTGCTCCGCCTGCTCGATCAGCGTGTCGCGGTAGATCTCCCAGGTCAGGTCCTCCGCGACGCCGCCCGCCTTCTCCAGCGCCTGGTAGATCGGCACCGTGCCGATCGGCACCGCCGAGTTCCGGACGATCCACTCGCGGGTCTCGTGGATGTCGGCGCCGGTGGACAGATCCATGACCGTGTCGGCGCCCCAGAGCGTGGCCCAGCGCAGCTTCTCGACCTCGTCCTCGATCGACGAGCGCACGGCCGAGTTGCCGATGTTGGCGTTGATCTTCACGTGGAAGGCGCGGCCGATGAGCATCGGCTCGAGCTCGGGATGGTTGATGTTGGCCGGGATGATCGCGCGCCCGCGCGCGACTTCGCTCCGCACCAGCTCGGCCGGCATCCCCTCGCGGAGCGCGGCGAACTCCATCTCCTCGGTGATCTCCCCGCGGCGGGCCGAACTGCAGCTGGGTGATCGCGCCGGTGCCGCGGAGCACCGGGCGCCGGAGCCCGTCCGGCACCAGCATGGGATCCCCGCCGGTGCGCCGGCCGGTGTCGACCACCGCGCGCGCCCGGATCCAGGGAGCGCGCAGCGGCGGCAGTCCCTGCCGAACGTCGTGGCCCTGCGGCCCGGTCGCGTCGTACACGCGGAGCGGCGGCTCGCCGCCCGAGAGTGCGATTTCGCGCACCGGGACGCGGACGCCGCGCGGGCCCTCGAGAAAGACCTTGGTGGATCGGGGAAACGCCTCGGCGTAGCTCTCCGCCGGGGGCGGGGCGACGGGGTCGGGCGTGCGGGTAGGACGGGGATGCCGGGTACGGGTGGCCATCGCGGTCGCTCCAAGAATCTGGCGGATGGAGTCGCGAGCGCTGGCGCGGAGGGCGCGGGCGCCGCACTCCCTTCGCCGGTATGAGCCGGATCAGGTTCCAAGGGTAACGTCTCAATCCTGCGGCGCTTGCGCGACGAGGGATGCCCCTGGCGGCATGTGAATGGTAAGGCCGTGGCGCAAGTTCTGCAGTACCCTAGCCGGTAGGAAGAAGCAGCCGGCCATGCCAGACCCCCACTGGAAGGCAGAACAGTTGACCAATTGTACGGCGCGTCGGGCCGCCACCACCTGGCCCACGCTGGTTCGATTCACGCGATCGCCTCGCTGACCCGCCGCACCCGCGGCGTGGCCGACGCCGACGCCCTCGCGCCTCGAACCGGAGTCGCGAGGGCGTTTCGTGCAGGGAACTCGACCGGTAACGGTCGCGTTGCACCACCAACTACGGCACAGGAGCGAGCGGGACCTCATGCGCAGGCTCGGGATCGTCACCGTCATCACGGCGCTGCTGCTGCCGGCCGGGGCCCACCGGGCCGGGGCGGTTCAGCGCCTGATCGACGTGCGGCAGATCGCGACCGACACCCTGCGTGACGTGGCCCTCGCGACCTTCGAGAACGGCCGTCCGATCATCTACTACAATCCGGTCCTGCTGCAGCAATTCGGGCCGCGCCTCACCTCGTTCTTCTTCGCCCACGAGTACGGCCACATGCGCTACGGGCACACCGGCGCGGCGCTCGCGGCCGGCGAGGGCGATCTGAGCGCCCTGCGCCAGCGCCAGGAGCTCGAGGCCGACTGCTACGCCGCGCGCACCCTGAGCGAGTCCGAGCCCGAGACCGTCGGCGCGGCGCTCCGGTTCTTCACCCGCATGGGGCCGTTCCGGTTCGATGCATGGCACCCGAGCGGGTCGCAGCGGGCCGCCAAGATTCTCGCCTGCCTGCCGCAGGCCGAAGCGGCCGTCAACCGAAATCCGGACGGCTCGACATTTTCGTCGGATTCCACGACCCCGCCCCACACTCCTGTCGACCGCCCCGCGGCGGCGGCGGCTCCGCTCGACGCTCCTCCCACCTGAGTCGTTGCGTTGAGAACGTCGGCCGCTGCGGCCGGCGCTGTTTCCGCTCGCCGAGTTGACAACGCTCCGGGTGATCGCTAGGCTAGATGTATGATTATGCGTTCACCCGTATTCGCCCGGTCCAACCGGTTCATGCCGTCCCTCGCGGGGGCCATGGCCTGTTGTTGTTGTATGCGGAGTCTCCCACCCGACCGGACGACCTGACGGCTCGACGTTCACACGTATCCATGTGAAGCCCGCAGGCAGCGTCCTGCGGGCTTCTTCGTTTTTGGTGCCCTGGAGGAAGACGGCATGGCGAGTCTGTCGCTGGACGCAACCGCAGTGGGCGAGGAGTCCAGTCCCGAGGAGATCGTGGACTGGACGCTCCGCCGGTTTGCGAACCGCGAGGTGGTGGTCACGACCTCGTTCGGCATGGAGGGATGCGCGCTGATCGACATGGTGGCGCGCCAGGGCGTCGCGCTCCGGGTGATCTACCTGGACACGATGTTCCTCTTCCCCGAGACCTACGCGCTCCGGGACCGCATGGCGGCCCGGTACCCGCACCTCCGGTTCGAGAACCGGGGCACCACGCTGACGCCCGAGGCCCAGGCCGAACGCTACGGCCCCGAGCTCTGGCGCCGGGACCCCGACCGCTGCTGCGCCGTGCGCAAGGTCGAGCCGATGCGACAGGCGCTGGCGGGCGTGGACGTCTGGATCACCGGCCTGATGCGGAGCCAGAGCGGTCGTCGCTCGACGCTCCGGGTGGTCGAGTGGGACGGCGCGTACGAGCTCATCAAGGTGAGCCCCCTGGCGGGATGGGATCGGGGCCGGGTCTGGGACTACGTGCGCGCGAACGACGTGCCCTACAACGAGCTGCACGAGCGGGGCTACCCGACGCTGGGCTGCACCCATTGCACCCGGCCGGTGCCTGGCGCCGGCCCCGGCGATTACACCCGCAGCGGGCGCTGGCCCGGCACGGACAAGTCGGAGTGCGGTTTGCACTTCGCTGACACCGGACAACTCGTAAGAAAGGTGTGAGCCCAGCGATGACCGGACAGCCGGAATCCAAAGTCGAAGTCGCCAAGCGCCGCGGGCGGCACCTGCGCGGCACGATCGCCGAGACGCTGGCGTCGGAGCGGACGCACTTCGGCCAAGACGATACCCATCTGCTCAAGTTCCACGGCACCTACCAGCAGGACGACCGCGACGCCCGGAGGGCGCTCGAGGCCGCCGGGCTCGAGAAGGCCTACGCCTTCATGGTGCGGGTCGCGATCCCGGCCGGCGCCGTCACGGCCGAGCAATACCTCGGGCTCGAGCGGCTCGCCGATGACCACGCCAACGGCACCCTCCGGGTGACCACCCGCCAGGGCTTCCAGTTCCACGGCGTGCTCAAGGGCAACCTCAAGCACACCATCGCCGGCATCAACGAGGCGCTGCTCACCACCATCGCCGCCTGCGGCGACGTGCAGCGCAACGTCATGGGCTGCTCCGCGCCGCTCGGCGACGCCGACCACGCCACGGTGCGCCAGGTCGCCGAGGCGCTCGCGGCCGAGCTGCGGCCCGCGTCGCGCGCGTACCACGAGATCTGGCTCGACGGCGAGAAGCAGGTCTCGACCGAGGCCGAGGAACCGTTCTACAGGGACCGCTACCTCCCGCGGAAGTTCAAGGTCGCCGTCGGGCTCTCCACCGACAACTGCGTGGACATCTGGTCGCAGGACGTGGGCCTGCTCGCGATCGTGCAGGACGGCCGGATCCAGGGCTTCAACCTGCTGGTGGGCGGCGGGCTCGGCATGACCCACAACAAGGGCGACACCACCGCCCGGCTGGCGCAGCCGCTCGGGTTCGTGCCGACGGCGCACGGCGTCGAGGCGGTGCGCCTCGTGGCCGCGATCTTCCGCGACCACGGCAACCGGAGCGACCGCCGTCATGCGCGGCTCAAGTACCTGATCGCCGAGTGGGGCATCCACCGGTTCCGGGAGGAGTTCCAGCGGCGCGCGTCGTTCACGCTCGGGCCGGCGGTGGCGCTGCCGCCGCTGCCGTTCCACGATCATCTCGGCCGCCACCGCCAGAGCGACGGGCGCTGGTTCTACGGCGTCTTCATCCAGAGCGGGCGCATCGTCGACACCGAGGGTCACGAGCTCAAGACGGCGCTCCACGAGATCGTCACCCGCCTCCGGCCGGGGATCCGGCTCACCGGCCAGCAGAACCTGCTGCTGACCGACCTCGACGCCGATGGCACCGAGACAGTGGAACGGATCCTTCGGGCGCACGGCGTCACCCTGCCGACCCGGCTCTCGGCCGCACGGCGGTTCTCGATGGCCTGCCCCGCGCTCCCGACCTGCGGCCTGGCGGTCGCCGAGTCCGAGCGCGCGATCCCGGCGATCCTCGACCAGTTCGAGGCCGAGCTCGAGAGCCTCGGCCTCCGGGACGCGCCGCTCACGATCCGGATGACGGGCTGCCCCAACGGCTGCGCGCGGCCGTACACCGCCGACCTCGCGTTCGTCGGGCGCTCGCTCGGCCTGTACAACGTGTACGTGGGCGGCGGGCTCGCCGGCGACCGGCTGGTGGATCTCTACCGCGCCGACGTGCCGGTCGAGGAGCTGCTCGGCACCATGCGCCCGCTGCTGCAGCGCTGGGCCGCCGAGCGCATCGGGGACGAAGGGCTGGGCGACTTCTACCAGCGGCTCATGGGTCTACGCGCCGTGCGCTCCGTCGTGACCGGCCGCGAGCTGCCGACGATCGACCTCGTGCCGCTCGAGGTGGCGCGATGACCGGACGCGCGCTGGTCCTCGCCGCGCACGGGTCCCGGCGCGATCCCGCCGCCAACGCGCTCGTCCGCCGGCTGGCCGAATCGCTGCGCGGCCGGCGGCTGTTCGACGAGGTGGCGGTCGCGTTCCACCAGGGCGAGCCCGGGTTCGACACGGTGCTCGACGAGCTGGTGGCCGACGAGGTGACGGTGGTGCCGTTCCTCACGAGCGCCGGGCACTACAGCGAAGTGGTGCTGCCCGAGGCGCTCGGCCGCAACCGGCGCTTCGCCGAGGTGCGGCTCCGGCAGACGCCGCCGGTGGGCACCCATGCCGGCGTGGCGCCGCTGGTGGCGCGCCGGGTGACCGAGCTCCTGCGCGAGCAGCGCGCGGAGCGGGACACGGTCGCCCTCGTGCTCGTGGGGCACGGCACCGCGCGCCAT
Organism: uncultured Gemmatimonadales bacterium; assembly: GCA_963833905.1. Classification (GTDB taxonomy): domain Bacteria; phylum Gemmatimonadota; class Gemmatimonadetes; order Gemmatimonadales; family GWC2-71-9; genus CAVVWJ01. The sequence goes on from CAWHZQ010000004.1 coordinate 255,708, forward strand.
CCGCAGAGCCGCGCGGCCACCGAGCATCTGGCCGAGACGCTCCGGCGCCGCCGGGTGGCGGGGGAAGTGGTCGCGGCGTTCATCGACGACGAGCCGCCGGTCGACGCGGTCGTCGCCCGTCTCCGGCAGCCAACGGTGCTCGTAGTGCCGTTCCTCATCGGCGGCGGCGCCCATGCGCTCGAGGACATCCCCCGGCTGGTGGGTCTGGCGGAGGGATCGGACCCGCGCCGGGGCAGCGTGGCCGGGCGGCTCTTCCTCATCGACGAAGCGGTCGGCACCTATGCGGGGATGGAGGAGATCGTGGTGGATCTCGCGCGCCGGCACACGCCACCGCCGGCTCCGCGGTTCCGCCCCCGCATGGTGACGCACCGTCCGGAAGGAGCCGGGCCCCGTGCATCTGGTCGGCGGCGGCCCCGGCGACCCCGGCCTCATCACGTCGCGCGGGCTCGAGCTACTTCGGACGGCCGACGTCGTGGTGCACGACCGCCTGATCGGCGCGGAGCTGCTTCAGGAGGCGCGGCGCGGACGCCGAGCTGATCGACGCCGGCAAGGGACCCGGGCACGCGCCGTACACCCAGGCCGAGATCAACGCGCTGCTGGTCGACCGGGCGCGGCTCGGCCGCACCGTGGTCCGGCTCAAGGGCGGCGATCCGTTCGTGTTCGGGCGGGGAAGCGAGGAGGCGGCGGCGTGCCGCGCGGCGGGCGTGCCGGTGTACGTCGTGCCGGGGGTGACGAGCGCCATCGCGGCGCCGGCGGCGGCCGGGATCCCGGTGACGGCGCGGGGGCTCGCGCGATCGTTCGCGGTGGTCACTGCGCACCAGGCCGGACCCGGCGGCGAGGTAGCCGATCTTCGCGGCCTCGCGGGCGTCGACACCCTCGTCGTGCTCATGGGCCGCGCGAGCCTCGGGCCGCTCGCGGCGCAGCTCATCGAGGCCGGGCGCGATCCGGCGACGCCGGCCGCCTGCATCCAGAGCGCCACGACGCCGGAGCAGCGGGTCACCCGGGCCACGCTCGCCACGATCGCGGACGCGGCGGACCGCGACGGGCTTCAGAACCCGGTCGTCACCGTGATCGGCGCCGTGGCGGCGCTGGCCGACGCGGAGCTCGACGCCGTCGCGAGCGGCAGCTCGGGCGTGGCGCTGGCGGTCGCGGCCGGAGCCTGATTCGGCGGCCGGCTAGGCTCCGGCGGCCGCGAACTCGGGATCGATCAGCGCCAGGACCTCGCGCGACGGCCGGGGCATGCACCGCGATGGCCCGCGGCCCCAGACCCACCTCGACGGCCCGGCACCAGTGGCGGAGCGTCGTGAGGATGTTGCCGGTGACCAGCGCGAACTGGGGAGCCTGGTGGCAGAGGCCGATCAGGTGGTCGAGCTGCAGACAGAGCGCGTCGAGCAGCCCACCCAGCGCCCACAGGATCTCGCGCTGATCGTCGGTCAGGTCCTCGGCCATGCCCTCGACCAGCCGTCGCTCCTGGTCGAGCCGCTCGGGAAACGTCGTCTGCAGATAGCGCAGCGCGTTCCAGCGGGCCCAGACGCCGGCGTCCGATCGGGACGCGGGCTCGATCACCGCGGCGACCTCCTGGATCCATTGCCGGTGCTCGCGCTCGAGCACGGGACGCAAACGCTCGGGAGTCATGAGGGGTCCTCCTCCAGCCTGGCGCGTCTGACGCGCCGGATCACAGTGAGATGGTGAGGGCAGCGGAAGCTCTCGGCTTCATCGCTCCCTCCTGTGACTGGACGGTACTCGATCGCCGGTGAAGAAAGGATGAAGCTTCCCTGAGAGGATTCTCAACGGGCCGCTGCGCCGCGTTGCCGCCGCCGCGTGAGCGCGGTGCAAGCTCCGGAGCGCCCACCAGCTGAGGAGCAGGCCCCCGAACCCCACCAGCATCAATGACAGGACCTTCCCCTCGAGGAAGCTGACGCCCAGGTAGACCGCCCCGACCGCGTATGGCACCTCGGCCACGGCCAGCGCGACGAGAAACACCGGGAAGCGGCAACGGACCAGACCGAAGACATAGCCCGCGACGTCGGAAGGCACCGCGAGCTGGAGCAGGAGGAGCGGGACCAGTGAAGGGCCGCGACTGGGCCCAGCGCTCATAGCGCGGCGATCGCGGCGGGCCGCACCAGCCGCTCGACGATCGGCCGGCCCAGGTATCGACCCACCGCGTACGCCGCGACTCCCGACCCAGAAACCATCCCGTCCAGAGCAGGAGCGCGCAGCGTGACCGGGCCCCAGACATGGACCGCCACCGGGATCAGCACGGCGCTGGAAACGAAGGCCAGCATCGCGGACAGCGCCGCCAGCAGCACGAACGTGAGCATGCCAGCGGTGGGCCGATGACGGATCAGCTCACCGGCGCCCGCGATCGCGCGCAACAGGCGGTCGTGGATCGCGGGGAGCAGCAGGAGCGTCAGGGCGATCGCCTGGATCGCCGTGAGCACGACGAGCCTGCGGCCACCCCACCGCTCGGCGGGCCGATGCCCAGCCGCGGTGGTCAGGGAGCCTTGAGGCGATCGGCCAGCGACCGCTCGATGGCCTCCAGGTGCCGCGCCATCTTCTCCTGGGCCTGCATCCCGCGCCAGAGCGCGACGACCACCGTGCCGACCACCACGATCCACACGGCCGCGTACACCAGCATCAGTCCACCCATCCTGCCGTACATCATCGCTTGCCTCCTTGTGCGGCCCGCCGGCCGCGCGACCCGGCTCGCCGCGGCGACCGCTTCTTCGCCGCGCCGCGTCCCGCCGGGCGGTATACCAGCACGGGCACGTCCGCGCCGCGCACCACCTTGTCGGTCACGCTGCCGAGCGCGAGCCGGCTGAGGCCGCCGCGTCCGTGCGTGGCGATCACGATGGCCGCCACCCGCTCCGGGCGCGCCGCCTCGAGAATCGAATCGGCAGCGTACCAGCCGAGGGCGGCCACGCCCGTGGCCCGGACGCCCTGCTCGTGCAGCTCCTCGACGATGTCGTCGAGGTAGTCCTGAGCCTGCGTCCGCTCACATCGCAGCGAGGTCTTCGTCGAATGCGGATGGCAGCGGGAGCGGCAGCGACGGATCGGCCGACAGGAGGATCGGCCGCACAAGTTGGAGGAGGGCGAGCTCCGCGTCCCAGGCCCGCGCCAGCGCGATTGCCGGGGCGAGCGCCTCCTCGGCGAGCGGAGAGCCATCCAGCGGAACCAGGATCTGGCCCGACGGGAACGGGCGGGCGGGCCCTGGCTCGCCCTCGCGCGGCCGCACCAGCAGCACTGGTACCTCGAGAGTGCGGATCAGATGATCGGCTACGCTGCCCAGCCACGCGCGCCGGATCCCGCCCCGCCCGTGCGTGGACATGACGACGAGATCGATGCCCATCTCCTGCACGTACTGGGCGAGTGCGGGGCCGGGCTTGCCCGTCAGCGTCACCGCCGAGGACAGCCGCGTGCCACCGTCCCGGAGCCGGGTCTGGATGCCGCGGAGGTACGCCCGCTCGGACTTGCGCGTGGCCAGCTCGATGGAGGTGAACAGCTTCGCGGCCACCGGGTCGAGCGGTGCGGGCGGCAGCCCGTGCACCAGTATCAGACGCAGCTTGCTGCCGGCCCGCTGGGCGATCCGGGCGGCCAGGGGCACCGCCTGTTCGGCGAACGGTGAGCCGTCGAGCGGACCAGGATCGAGCGGAACGACGATGGATCGTGCGCCATGGAATCCTCCTCCGAAGTCATCTCATGCCATCGTCGGGGCGTGGCACGCTGCCGCCGAGATGCTCATCGTGGATCGATGCGGCCGCTTCGAGGTGGCCGAGCAGGTCGGTGGCTCCCGCCGGGAGCGCGTCACGCGTCAGGCCGGCCGCGGCCAGCTCGATCTCGGCGCACCAGACCCCGAGCTGCTCGAGCAGGTCCCGCGTGACGGCCGCAACCTCGGCCGCCGTTCCCCGCCGGCGCCCGATGCGGTCCAGCTCGAGTCGGAGGCGGAAGAGCCGGTCGCCTTCGCGGACCAGACGCTCGGCCACGTCCAGGCGGAGGAACGGGCGGAGCTGGTCGACCAGCGCGCGCTCCAGGCGGTATCGAGCCCGGAAGTCGTCGGAGAGATAGCGGATCGCGCCCCAGCGAGTCCAGAAGTCGGCACCGGGCTCGATCGCCGGATCGAGGAAGCGGCGGGTCTCCTCGACCCAGGTGTTGTGGATCGGACGGAGCACCGCGTCGAGCGGCTCTTCACCGCGGGGGAGGGACGTCGTCGCTGGTGTGTACATGCGTGGTCTCGTGGTGGATGACTGTTCGATGCTAGTCCGCCAACGGTGAAGGAATCGTGAAGACCCGGGGAAGATGTCTCCCCACATGGGGCCGAGTCATGAGGGTGACCTAGACGGTCAGCCTTCCGGGCCCCTGCGGCCCCGGAAAGCGGACCCGCACCTCCGCCAGCTCCAGCTCCGTTCTCGCGGCGCTCCACCCCAGCTCCTCGGCCATGAGCGCCGCGCAGCCAGCGAGCGCGTCGTCCCCCGGATGTCCCGCGGTACCGAGGTCGGTCCGCCGGAAGACGCAATCCGCGAGCTTCTGAGCCATCTCGTTCCGGATGGCGTGGATCACCTCGGCCGCGAGGGTCCCGGATGCCCCGATCGTCACCCCAAGGGAAGGAGTCTCGCGCGCCAACTGGAGCACATCGCCGTAGGCGGAGCCGTGGTTGTGCGCGAGCTGCTCGACTACGTCGGGCCTGAGCCGGTCCGCCCCGGCGGCCTGGGCGATCTCCCGGACCAGTCCGGCGAAGGTGGGAACGCGCCCTCCGTGGAGTGGCGTCTCGGCGCTGCGGGATGGCCGGGGCGCCATGCCCAGCTTATGGAAGGCCAGATCCACCGCGCGCTCAGCGACCCCGCGAGCGGTCGTGTAGCGATTGCAGACCGCGGTGACGAGCCCGTCCACGCCATCCGCCCGCGCATTGTCCACGACGTGCGCCCGCTTGCCGAAGCTCACGTTCGCCCCGACGAGGGCGTCCGCGCCGATGGGGAGCAGCCCGGCGTGGACGAGCGCCACATCGTCCATGGTGAGCGCGAAGCGCGGCTCGGCGTCGTTGATCTCGTCGAGAAAGCCCTCGACCTCCGACTCCGTCACGGTGAGACAATTGGGATCGCCGCGGTAGACGATGCTGTTGACCCCGACGAGGGTGACGTCGCGCCAGGGTACGACGAACAGATGACGCCGGCCGCGGCTCAGGTAGGCATCGGGGTCCTGGTACTTCGTCTGCACGGCCAGCGCTCGCTCGCGCACCAGCCGGCGGCGGATCACCACGGCCATGTCGCGCGACAGCGGGATCCCGCCGGCCGGCCCGCGCCCCGCTCCGCACACCGAGCTGCCCGGCGAAGGGGCCGGCGGCGTTCACCACCACCCGGGATCGCACCTCGAAGCGCTCCCCGCTGAGCCGGTCCCATACCGCGACCCCGACGACCCGGGTCCCGCGGCGGAGGAACCCGCCGACCTCGCAGTAGTTGGCCACGACGGCTCCCGCCCGTCCGGCGGTGCGAACGAACTCCCAGACCAGACGCGCCGGATTGTAGAGCTGCCCATCCCAGAAGAGCCCGGCGCCCGTCATCCCGGGGCATCGAGCTCCGGGTGCCATGCCCGCACCCGGGAGCCCGACACGAGCCGCGCCCTGGGGATTTGGCGGTCCGGGTCTGTCACGCCCCGGTTCCGGTCGGCGGTGAGACCGTTGAGGAGAGCGAACGCCGCCCCGAGTGCCTCGGCGCCGCGGAGCCCGTGCCCGAACGTCGGGACGAGCACCGGAAGCGGATGCACCAGGTGCGGCGCGATCCGCAGCAGCGCCGTCCGCTCGCGAGAAGATTCGCGGACGCGCGCGAGGTCGAGGTGCTGGAGATAGCGGATGCCGCCGTGGACGACCTTGAGCGAGTTCGCCGAGGTCTCGCCCCCGAAATCGCCGCGGTCGAGCAGGGCGACCGAGAGTCCGCGCTGGGTCGCGTCCCAGGCGGCGGCCGCGCCGCAGATGCCGCCGCCCACGATCACGAGGTCGAACTCGCGGCCGGCGAGCTGCTCGAGCTTACGCTGCATCGTGACCGTCGGCCCGGGCGCCGGTGCTCAGAAATCCTGCCGGCGGAACCGGCGCAGGGCCAGGCCGAGGGGCCCGCACGCACCAGAGAATCAGCGCGGTGGCGGTGATCGCCGCGCCCAGCCCGCTCCCGAAGAAGCGCTCGAAGACCGCGCCCGTGTAGCCCATCAGCGCGGCGCTGTCGAACTGCAGGAGGAGCAGTACCCGGCCGAGGTCCACCGGGTTGAGCAAGGTGAGCCCGATCAAGGGCAGCTCGAGCGAGCGGTCGCCGAAGGCCACCGCCACCAGAACCAGCGCGGCGTCGTAGAGCGCGGTCGCCGCGAGCCAGACCAGGAGCGCCGCGCCGAGCCCTTTGGCGCGGTCCTCGAACAGGAGGCTCACCAGGAACGCGAGCGCGGTGAAGACCAGGGTCAGCAGCACGCCGGCGGCAAGCAGCATGGCGAGCGGGCCGGCGAGCGACCCGTCGCCCGCGCCTCCCCAGAGGAAGGGCAGCCCGACGCCGAGCACGAAGGCGGCGGCAAGGGGGGCGGCCAGGCCGCCGTACAGCCCCGCGAAGAGCGCGGTGCGGCCCACCGGCTGCGCCAGCAGCAGCTCGACGAAGTCGCGTGCGCCGTAGAGGTACATCGCGCCGAAGACGATGCTCACCAGCGGCACGAAGACGAGCACGACGTTCAGCAGGCTCAACACCGCCCGCGGGCCCCCGCCGCCGAACCGGAGCAGCGCATCGGTGAGCAGCAGGAGCAACAGCGCATAGCCCAGAATCCAGCGGCTCCGCCCGAGGTCGCGCAGCTCGTAGCGCAGCACCTTGCCGGCCGTCATCGTGACCCCCGCCGCATCAGGCTGGCGATGGCACGCTCCAGCCGGGTCTCTCCGGTCGCCTCGGTGAGGCGCCGGAGCGAGCCTTCGAACTCGACCCGCCCCTCGAGCAGAAACACCACGTCATCCACCAGCTCCTGCAGCTCGCTCAACACGTGTGACGTGAGGATGATCGAGGTGCCCGCACGCCGGGCGCGGAGGATCTTGTCCTTGAGCACGCCGCTCGCGATCGGGTCGAGGCCCGCCGTCGGCTCGTCCAGCACCAGCAGCGCCGGCCGGAACATGAACGCGACCGCCGCGTTGAGCTTCTGCCGGGTGCCGCCCGAGAGCGTCCGCACCGGCTTGTCCAGCTCCGGCCCAAGCGCGAACGACTCGAACAGCTCGTCGTCCTCGGGCACCGCGTCGCCGCGGAGGTCGCGGAGCAGGCGGATGACCTCGCGGCCGGTGAGGTTCTCCGGGAAGCGGGCGTGCTGCGGCATGTATCCGAGGTGCGCGCGATACGCCGGGTCTCCGCCCACCGGCTGCCCGTGCACGGCCAACGATCCGCCGTCCGACCGGGTCAGCCCGAGTAGCACCTTGATGATGGTGGACTTCCCCGCCCCGTTGGGCCCGAGGATCGCGGTGACGCGGCCCGCCCTGATGGCGAAGTCGACCCCGCGGAGCACCTGGAGCCGGCCGAACCGCTTGGTGAGCCCCGACGCCGACACCACCGTGACGGGCAGCGGGATCGGGCACACGGACAGGGCAGCGGTCACGAGGCCCTCCATCGCATCAGGGGGTGCGCGTCCACCAGCGCCTCGGGGGTGATGACGGGCACCAGCCGCTCCGCCATCTCCAGCAGGTCGAGGAAGAAGCTGCGCAGCAGGATCAGCATCGGCTCGTGCTGCTCCACCAGCACCGAGAACAGCCGCACCGGCCGGAACGGCGCGTCGCCGAAGCCGTCGTGATCGAGATCGTAGCCCGCGTAGCCGTCCCAGTAGTTCCCGGTGAACGTGCTCGGGCTGCTGGCCTGGCTGTTGGTCGCCACGTCGAACGTGTTGCCCTCGAACCGGTTCCGCCGGAAGCTGTTGTCGACCGCGTCGGCCATGAGGCGGAGGGCCCAGCCATTCCGGATGAACTGGTTCCCCTCGACCACCATCCGGTCGGCGCCCTCGGCGAAGATCCCGACGGTGTTCCGCGCGAACAGGTTGCCCTCGATCCGGCTGTCCTTGATCTCCTTGAGCAGCAGGCCGTACGCCGCCGAGCCGCGGTTGTCCTCGAACCGGTTGTCGGCCACGGTCACGCTCCGGCTGTACATGACCGCCACGCCGGAGCCGTTGGCCGCGAACACGTTGCGGCGGTACTCGCAGCTGTCGGAGTACATGAAGTGGAGGCCGTAGCGCAGGTTGCCGCGGCTCTCGTTGTCGACGATCGTGGCCCGACGGGAGAACTCCAGATAGATCCCGTCCCGGTGCCCACGGATCAGGTTACGCCTCACGGTGAAGCCGGCCGAGTTGAACAGGTGGATGGCGTTTCCCGTGGCACCCTGCTGGCGGCCGTGTCCCTCGATCCGATTCCCCTCGATCAGGCAGTCCGAAGCACGCGCGGCGTAGATCCCGAAGAACGTGTCGAGCAGGTGATTGTCCGCCACCACGCAGCGGTGGACGCCATCGATCCGGATCCCCGCCCGATCCTCGGTGAAGCTGGAGCCCACGTTCCGCACCGTCAGGCCGCGGACCGTCACGCCGTCAGCCCGAAGCGTGAGCACCTCGTGCGTGCCGCCGCCGTCGAGCACCGCGGTGCCCTCGCCCAGGATGACGACGGGGACGGTGACGACGATCTGCGGCTCCCGGTAGACGCCGGCGGTCACCACGATCGTGTCGCCAGCGTGAGCCAGGCGGAGGGCCGCCGTCAGCGTGGGCACCGGGCCACCTGGCGCCACGACGATTCGCCGCGGGCCCGGCGGCCCGGCAAGACTGAGCACGAGCGCGAGCACTGCGCTACCCATCGTGCCTCCGCACCGCCAGCCGCGTCACACCGACGCCGCGGCAACCGGCCGGCCAACTGCGAGTCTGGGCGCGCGTGCGCGCGGGTACCGCCGCCACTCCAGGCCCGCCACGACCAGGACGCAGGCGAGCGAGGCGATCAGAATCCAGCCTCCGATGTCCGGCCAGGACGTCGCGTGGAAGTTGAGCAGCTGCTTGGTGCCGATGACCGGGGGCTGGTAGCTCATGCCGGGCACCTGGATCGCGGCGTGTGGATCGAGATGATGGCCGTACTCATAGCCCCACTTCCAGAAGTCACCTAGCCCGGCCACCGCGCCCGCGGTGAACGACACCGCCCAGAGATAGAGCGGAACCCGACGGCCAATCAGCGCGACGAGCAGGCCGGCCACCGATCGCGACCGCGAGCAGCTTCGGCATGAACTCGAGCTCGGGAATCTCGTCCGGCTCGATGGCGTGCATCCCGATGTAGTGGTTCAGGCCGTTGATGCTGTTCAGGTCGTTCGGCTTGAGGCCGGTGATCTGGTTCACCCAGATCCGCAGCCCGAGGCCCTCCGGGTACTGCGGCGCGATCAACTCGATCCGCCAAAGGGGGGCGACATAGACCGCCAGCAGCAGGAGCGCGGCAACGGCAACGGCGATGCGGGAAGAGCGGCGCATGCGGTAATCTCGTGGGTCAAGGCACGGCCGGACGAGGACGTCAATGTCCCCGTCCGGCCGCGCGTCACTTGGTTCCGTGCTCGGCGGCCTCGTGCTCGTCCGCCTCATGCTCGTCCGCCTCATGGTAGCTCGGGCTGTTCCACTTGACCGCGACCGCGGACCCCTTCGCCGACACCCGGATGTACCCCTGCATCTCCTGGTGCAGCGCCGAGCAGAAGTCGGTGCAGTAGAACGGGTACACGCCCACCCGGCTGGGGACCCAGACCAGCGTCCGGGTCTGTCCCGGCATGATCAGCAGCTCGGAGTTGTTGGCGCCGAGCACCGCGAAGCCGTGGGGGACGTCCCAATCCTGCTCCAGGTTGGTGATGTGGAAGAAGACCGAGTCGCCGACCTGGATTCCCTCGAGCTTGTCGGGCATGAAGTGGCTCCGCACCGACGGTCATCCTCACGTGCACCACGGCGCCCTTCCGGTCCATCCGGGTCGACTTCTCGTTCTTGGCCGCGTACGGATCCGCGTTCTTCGCCAACGGATACATCTTGAGCTGGCGGTCCTTGAGGATCGACGCCGGCAGCGCCTGCGCGTAGTGCGGCTCACCGATGGTCGGGAAGTCGGAGAGCAGCTTCATCCGATCGCCGCTGATGTCGTAGAGCTGCGCCGATTGGGCCAGCTCCGGGCCGGTCGGGCAGGTAGCGGTCCTTGGTGATCTTGTTGAGCGCCAGGACGTACTTGCCCCACGGCTTCCGGCTGTCGCCGCCGGGGATCATCAGGTGGCCGATCGAGTAGTAGGTCGGCGCGCGGTCGAGCACCTTGAAGTCCTTGAGGCTCCACTTCACGATCTCCGAGCTCAGGAACATCGAGGTGTAGGCGTTGCCCTTGCCGTCGAACTCGGTGTGCAACGGGCCCAGGCCGGGGTTCTGCACCTCACCGGCGATGGTGGCTTCGTACTTGAGCACCGGGATGCCGTGGTCTTCGCCCGCGAACGCCTTGTCCGCGATCGCCTTCAGCATCTTCGAGAAGCTGTGCACCGGGATGATCGCCGCGAGCTTGCCGCCGGCCACGATGAACTCACCACTCGGGTCGACGTCCACGCCGTGCGGGCTCTTGGGGGTCGGGAGGAAGTAGACCAGTCCCGGGCAGTCCGCCGGGGAGAGCACCTTGGTGCTGGTGCCCCAGTCGGTGCGCGCAATCCCGTCCTCGCCCATCAGGTTGTGGGCGTAGCGGGCGGGCTCCGTCTTCGCCTTGCCCTGGGCCACGCACTGCTTCGCCTGCTTCCAGTTGATGGCGGCGATGTAGTCCTTGTCCTTCTGGGAGGCGTTCACCTCGAGCTTGGTGTTCCCCTCCTCGCTGTTGTAGCTGGTGAAGAACGACCAGCCGTGCGAGGCGCCCTTCCCCGCGTGGGAGAGGTCGTAGTCGAACGCGGGCATGCGGATCTGGAACGCGATCGCCATGTGGCCGGTGGCGCTGTCCACCTTCGCGAACGTCAGGATGCCGCTGAACGCCTCCTTGTAGTCGTCGATGGAGACGTCGCGCTGCGGCGCCGGCACGCTGAAACGCCCACCCGCGACCACGTACTCGCTGTTTTCGGTGAGGAAGGGCGACGAGTGGTTGCCGCCCGAATTCGGGATCTCGAGGATCTCCGTCGTCTCGAACAGGGTCAGGTCGAGCCGGGCGATGCGCGGGGTGTTGTTGCCGTTGATGAACAGCCACCGGCCGTCGGGCACGCCCGCGGTCTGCGAGAGCTGCGGATGGTGCGCGTCGTCCCACGGCACGAAGCCGTAGCTGGTGTTCATCATCGCCTTCGTCTGCTCGCTGTAGCCCCAGCCGTTCTCGGCGCTCTGGGAGAAGACCGGGACGTGCTTGAGCAGCCGGCCCGAGGGCAGGCCGTACACGCCGACCTGGCCGTCGAACCCGCCGGACATGAAGGCGTAGAACTCGTCGTACTTCCCGGGGGCGACGTACACCCGCTCGGCCGCGTCGCCGGTCTCGCCGAGCCGGGAGGCGTTCGCCCGGCCGCAGCCGGCCGCGACGACGGCGGCGGACACAGGAGCGCGAAGAGGCGGCGCGGTGGAAGCGGAACACGGTGGTGGCGACATGGCACGTTCTCCTGGAGAGCGGTGAGGCTACGGGGAATCTGGGCCGCCGCGCGCAGCCTCGGTGAAGCCAGGGTGAAGCTTCCTTCAGAGTTCTCCCTCTCTTGCTCCGAGTAAAATCGGATATTGTCATGAACATATGATGAATAGCTCGTGAAACGTCGTTCCGTGCCGCGGAGCCCGTGCTCTCCCACACCGCTGAATACGCCCTGCGCGCCGTGCTCTTCCTCGCCGATCGAGGCGAGCCCGCCAGCGTCGACGAGATCGCCAAGCAACTGCAGGTGCCCCGGAACTATCTCTCAAAGACCTTGCACCGGCTGGCCGAGGGGGTGCTGGCTCCGCCCGAGGCAAGGGCGGCGGGTTCCGGCTCGCGGTGGACCCGCACCGGCTGAAGCTGCTCCGCGTCGTCGAGCCGTTCGACCAGATCTCCGGCGAGCGCCGGTGCCTCCTCGGCCGTCCCCAGTGCAGCGATCGCAACCCGTGCCCGGCCCATCACCAGTGGCGCGCGGCGAGTGAGCGGGTCTCCGAATTCTTCCGGGACCGGACCGTCGGCGATCTGGTGAAGGGCCCTAGCGCTTCGCCGGCGGCCGCGGGATCAGCAGGGGCGGCTCCGTCTGCCCATGGCCCTTCCAGCCGAACGCCCGGTAGACCGGGCAATGCCCCAGCAAGCCGGTCCCGAAGGGAATCAGCCCGACGAGGGTGAGATACCGCCAAGGGGTCGGCAGCGCACCGAAGAGCCCGAGCAGCGCGATGCCCGGCCATGATGCGCGCGAAGCGCTCGATCGTGCCAAGGTTGCGAACCATGGGTTCCTGTCTCCCGGCCGGTCGGCAGCCGGCCTCTAGAGTGGTACGGTGAGCACCGCGCACGGCGCGGCGTGAAGCACCTGGCGGGCGGTGCTGCCTGCCTCGATGACGCCGGCGGGACCGCCGCGGTGGCAACCGAGCACGAGCACGTCCGGCATGCGCTCGTGCGCGGCCACCAGGATCTGCTCCGCGGCGTTGCCCCGGCGGACCTCGACCTTGGGGGCGAGCGTGCCGTGGACCCGCGACTGGATGCGGGTGCTGCGCGTTGCCGGCGTGGCCATCGCCAGATGGGCCGGCTCGCCAGCGTGCACCGGCTCGACGGTGAGGACACCGAGCTCCGCGCCGATCTGTCTGGCAAAGCCGTCGGCGGCCTTGAGCACCGCCATGCCCCGCTCGGAGCCGTCCACCGCCACCAGCACGCGGCGGGGCGGCGCATCCCGGGGCGGCACGAACAGACACGGGAGCCGGCTCCGTCGTGCCACCGCATCGGCCGTGTCGCCCACCAGCAGGCGCGCCATTCGGGTGCGCGGCTTCCGGCCGACCACCACGAGGTCGGCGCGCACCTCCTCCGCGAAGCGGCCGATCTCGATTCCCGGGAGGCCGTACGCCAGCGAGTAGGTCATCCGGGGCATCGGGTCGAGCGGAGGCAGGTCGGACTGCACCCAGCGCTCGAGATGCTCGAGCGCCGGCGCAAAGCCGTGGTCGTCGAACGGCATCGCGTGCATCACGGACACGCACGCGCCGGTCTTGGACGCCAGCTCGAGCGCCGTCCAGACTGCCTGCCGCCCGGCGTCGGACTCGTCCGTCGCCGCCACGATCTTCGAGAGCTGCATCCCGTCCTCCAGTGTTGAGAGGAGGCTAGCTCGCGAAGGGTGAAGAAGCCGTGAAAGCGCTTGGAAACTTCGGTGGGGTTACGGGTTCCGCCGCGAGCCGCCGTACTATTGGGGCATGCCCGATTCCATCGCCGAGCCACGCCTCGGCGCCGATCCCCGTCTCGAGCGCCTGATCTACGCCACATCGGCGCTGATCACCGAGCTGTCGCTCGACGGGGTGCTCCAGCGCGTGGTGCAGGTGGCCGCCGAGGTGATCGGCGCCCACTATGCCGCGATCGGCGTGCTCGCGCCGGACGGCCGCGTGCTCGAGAGCTTCACGACCCACGGCATCAGCGACGAGCTGCGAGCGCGCATCGGTCCGCCGCCGCGGGGCCACGGGATTCTCGGCCTGGTCATCCGCGAACCGCGCCCCATCCGCCTTCCCGATCTGACGAAGCATCCCGACTCCTACGGCTTCCCGCCGCACCATCCGCCGATGCACTCCTTCCTGGGCGTGCCGATCGTCGGCCGCCGCGGCGTGTTCGGCAACCTGTACCTCACCGAGAAGATCGATGCCGCAGGCGTTCTCCGAGGACGACGAGCACATGGCGGTGGTGCTGGCCGCCATTACCGGCGGCCGCGGTCGAGAACGCCCGCCTGCACGAGGAGAGCGCCCGCCTGCTGGAGGAGGTGCAGAGCCTGCATCGGACGCGCGAGCGGTTCTTCGCCATGGTGAACCACGAGCTCCGGAACGCCCTGGCCGCCGTCTTCGGGTGGTCCGAGATGCTGGTCCGGAAGAAGGATCCGGCCACGGTGCCGCGCGCGGCGTTCGAGGTGCTCGACTCGGCCAAGCAGGCGATCGGGCTGATCAACGACCTGCTCGACCTGAGCCGGCTCGACGAAGACCGGCTCAAGCCGGTCATCCGCTCGGTGGAGCCGGCGGTCGATCGCCCGCCGGGCGATCGGCCGCGTCACCCCCGCGGCGGAGGCGCGGCAGATCCGCCTGGAGCTCGCCGCGTCCGCCGGGTTGCCGAGCTGCGAGACCGACGCCAGCCGGCTGGAGCAGATCCTCGTCAACCTGCTGGGCAACGCCATTCACCATACGCCCGATGCGAGCACGGTCCGGGCTGGCGATCGCCGCCGCCGACGCGCATGGTCGAGTACGTGGTGGAGGACGAAGGGCCGGGCGTTCCCGAGAGCGAGATCGAGCGGATCTTCGACATCTACGTCACCAAGGCCGGCGGCGAGAGCCGAGGGGCGGGGCTCGGCCTGCCCCTCTCCCGGCGCCTGGCCCGGCTGCTCGGGGGCGAGCTCCGGGCGGTGCCCCGGCCGGGCGCGCGGCGGGCGGTTCGTGCTGGAGCTCCCGGCCACCTCCGGAATCATGAAGAACACTTCACGAAGAGTTCCGAGGCCGGTTCAGACCTGGCCGGTAGATTGGGACCCATGAAAATTCTCGTCGTGGAGGACGACCGGAAGGTCGCCGGGTTCATCGAGCAGGGATTGAAGGAAGAGGGGTACGTGGTGGACATCGCCCCCGACGGGGACGAGGCCACCATGCTGGCCCACGTCTACGAGTACGACGTCATCCTGCTCGACGTCGTCCTCCCCAAGAAGAACGGGTTCCAGATCGCCATGGAGCTGCGCCGGGAAGGGCGGAACACGCCCATCCTGATGCTCACGTCGCGCGACGCGGTCGAGGACGTGGTCCGCGGGCTCGACGCCGGCGCGGACGACTACCTGTCGAAGCCGTTCCAGTTCGACGAGCTCCTGGCCCGCATCCGGGCGCTGCAGCGGCGCGGGGGCGCCGAGCGGCTCGAGGTGCTTCGCTACGGGCCGGTCACGCTCGACCGGCTCCGCCACGTCGCGACCGTCAACGATGGCCGGCTCGACCTCACGCCGAAGGAGTTCCAGCTCCTCGAGTACTTCCTGCTGCATCCGGAGGAGGTCGTCCGCCGGACCACGCTCCTGGAGAAGGTATGGGACATGCACTTCGATCCGGAGAGCAACGTGGTGGACGTGCACGTGGGGAATCTCCGCCGCAAGCTGATGGAGGCGGCCGGGGAGCCGCTCCTCACCACGGTGCGCGGCGTGGGCTTCAGCCTGCGCCGGGGCCAGGACGCGGAGATCTCGCCGGCCCGCTGATTCCGCGCGGCGCGGCACTGCTCCCGGCAGGCGCGCTGCTCTCCATCCTCATCGGGTTGGCCCTCCGGCCGACCGTCTCGCCCGGCGCGGCCACCGTAGTCTGGTCCGCCGGGCTCGCCATTACCGGCCTGCCGGTCGTCTGGCGCACGCTGCGTGGCGTGGCCTCGGGACGCTTCGCGGCGGATCTCGTCGCGATGCTCGCCATCGTCACCGCGCTGTTCCTCGGCGAGCCACTCGCGGGCCTGATCGTCGTGCTGATGCAGACCGGCGGCGAAGCGCTCGAGCGCTACGCCGAGGGGCGGGCATCCGAGGCCGTGCGCGAGCTGGAGGCCGCGGCGCCCCGGCTGGCGCATCGGGTGCGCGCGGGCGGCATCGAGGATGTCGAGGCCGACGAGGTGGCGGTGGGGGACGAGCTTCTCGTCCGGCCCGGCGAGCTGGTCCCCTGCGACGGGCTCGTGCTGGCGGGACGCTCGCACGTGGACGCCGCCCGCCTCACCGGCGAGCCGCTGCCGGTCTCGGCCGCCCCCGGGCACGCGGCTCCTGAGCGGCAGCCTCAACCTCGACGGACCGCTCACCATCCGCGCCACCGCCCCCGCGAGCGAGAGCCAGTACGCCCGCATCGTGGAGCTGGTGCGTACCGCGCAGGAGAGCAAGTCGCCGCTCCAGCGGCTCGCCGACCGTTATGCGGTCTGGTTCACGCCGCTTCACGCTCCTCGTCTGCGCCGCCGCGTACCTGGTCACCGGGGATCCGGTCCGGGTGCTCGCCGTGCTCGTCGTGGCGACGCCGTGCCCGCTCATCCTCGCCACGCCTGTCGCCGTGGTGGGCGGGATCAACCGGGCGGCGCGGCGCGGGATCATCTTCCGCCACGGCTCGGCGCTCGAGCAGCTCGCCGGAATCACCGTGGCCGTCTTCGACAAGACCGGAACGCTCACGATCGGCCGGCCGCGCGTCGCGCGGGTGCTGGCGGCGGCGCCGTACACGGAGCCGGAGGTGCTGCGGCTGGCGGGCGCGGTGGAGCACGGCTCCGGGCACCTTCTTGCGCGGACGCTGTGCGAGGAGGTCGCGGCCCGCGGAATCGTGCCGGCCGAGGCACGCGAGGTCACCGAATCGCCGGGCGAAGGGGTGACGGGCCGCGGCGGAGGACCGGTGGGTGACGGTCGGCGGCAGGGCGTACGTGCTGCGGCAGCATCCCGGCGCGGAGGCGGGCCTCCGCGCAGCGCTCGCCGCCGATGGGGCCGATGCCCTTCGGGCCTACGTCGCCGTCGACGGGCTCGGTGCGGGCGTGATCGAGTACGCGGACCGGATCCGTTCCGGGGTCCCCGGCTTCCTCGCCACGCTGCGACGGCTGGGCGTGCGCCGGGCGCTGCTGCTCTCGGGCGACGACCAGGCCAACGCGACCGCGGTCGGCCTCGCGGTCGGCATGGACGAGGCGCACGGCGGCCTGCTTCCCGGAGAGAAGGTCGCGTTCGTCCAGCGGCTGGTGAAGGAGGGCGAGCGGGTGTTGATGGTGGGCGACGGCACGAACGACGCGCCGGCCCTGAGCAGCGCCACCGTCGGCATCGCACTCGCCAGCGGCGGCGGCGGGATCACGGCCGAGGCGGCGGACGCGGTCATCCTGGCCGACGACCCGACCCGCATCGCGGAGGCGATCGCCATCAGCCGCCGCACGCTGCGGCTGGCGCGGCAGAGCATCTGGGCGGGGCTCGGGCTCAGCGGGGTCGCCATGGTCGCGGCGAGTCTGGGCTACATCCCGCCGGTCGCCGGCGCGCTGCTCCAGGAGGGGATCGACGTGGCGGTGATCCTCAACGCGCTGCGGGCTAGTTTCACCGAAGCCCGTGCTGTCTGAGCAGTAGCCAGGCGCTAGATCACCCAGCCAATGACCGCACCCAGTACAAGGCCCGCTCCTCCAATGAGGAGATAGCTGTCAAGCGGGCAGAAGGACAATCCGCCATCGGCTGAGTCGTTGGTCAGAGTAGAGACGGCTGTGCAAGAGACCACCCCAGCCGCCGCCCCGATGACGCCTCCGAGGAGTGCCTGGTGTCTACGATTCCGCGACGTCGCGACGAATTGACCGTCGGCCGGTTTGCCGAGGCGACTGAGCGGTCCAGCCGCCTGCCAGGACTCGAACCGCAACGGTAGGGTGGCGGGTAGGGGCCGGGGACTCTGAGCCTGAGCCGAGCCGGCGATGCCGAGGAAGAGGCCAGCGATTAGAAGGGCGCGGCGGATGCTTCGCCCAGAGAGCCATCGGTGTGGCCGCATCAACCGCGGTCTTTCGTCGCGCTTGTCATGGGCGGATTCGCTCGGGATGCACAACGAAGGCGGCTGCCTCCCCGGTCAGCGCCTCCCGTGGAATCGCCCCGGCAGCGGCCTGGATCTCCCCGCACCAGAGGGCAAGCTGCTCCAGGAGGTCCCGGATGACCGCGGCCATTTGGGCCGGGGTGCGACGGGTGTGGCCGATCCGGTCGACCTCGAGACGTAGCCGGGCGAGCCGGGCGCCCTCACACCGGAGCCGCTCGGACATGTCCGGTGCCAGGAAGGGGTGAAGCTCGTCCAGGAAGGCGAGCTCCCACCGAAACCGGCCCAAGAACTCCTTGTGCAGGTAACGGACTGCGGCCGACCGGGTCCAGGATTCCGCGCGGGAGTTCAGCGTGGGGTCGAGAAATTGGCGAGCCTCCTCGAGCCATCTCTTGTGAATGGGGTGGAGGACCGCCTCCAGCGGTTCTTCGGCGGTATTCGCGGTGTTTGTCGAGGTTGCGTGCATGGATCGGCTCGGCGTTGGGTGACTGTTGTAGAGTACCCGACGAATGATGAAGAGATCATGAATGCACGGAGAACATGCCTTGTGCCGCGCTGGCGCCTCCTCGGCCGACCGAAGGGCCATGCACGGTGAGGTCCGATTGGGATTCGCACCACGAAGACGCCCCGCCCGGAGGCGAGGCGTCCGCAGGTCAGGCCCTGGATGGATCGATGCCGGGCTACGGGGCATACTGCAGGTTGTTGCCGGGGCGGCTTCCTCCCACCACTTCGATCAGCGTCTGGCCGTTCAGGTACACCCGGCGGGCGACCACGCCGAGGCGCGGCGAGGGAATGGGCGCCTTCGTGCTCCAGGCATTGGTAGTCGGGTCGTACACTCTCGTAGTGAGGAGCGTGTCGAACGTCTCGTCGGGGTTGATCCGCACGGACGCGCCGACCACGTACAGCTTGTTTCGCACCTCGACCGCGGCCGAGCCCATGAGCCCCGGCGGGTTCGCCTTCCGGGTCCACCGGTTGGTGGCCGGATCGTACACCGCGAGGTCGCCGGGGATGGCCGGGCCAAACGTCGACCGAGTGGCCCTGGCAACATAGAACTTGCCGCCGATGAACGCCCCCATGTTGTAGGTGGCGTCAGCCTGGCGAAGCCTGGTCCACCGGTTGGTGGCCGGATCGTAGCGGGCGAGCCGCGACCCGGTGCTGTCGCTGCGGAGCTGATCGCAATCGTAGAAGTAAGGCGCGTCGCCCTCGATGCATGTGGTCAGCACGTAGAGCTTTCCGCCGAGGACGCCGGTCACCCCGCCGTACCCGCCATCCGGCATGGGGCTCTTTAGGGTCCAGGCGTTCGTGGCGGGATCGTACATGTACAGCCTCGGGCTGTAACCGTTACGAATGCAGGTCGGGAACATGCATCCGCCCGAGATGTAGAGCTTGCCGTTGATGGCTCCAGCTCCGTTCGTGGCATAGAGAGGAACGGGGAGCGGCGCCTTCACGGTCCAGCTGTTGGTGTACACGTTGTACGCCATGACGGTGCCAAGCGGGTTCCCGTTGAGGGAGAGGCCGCCGATGACGTAAACAATGGTCTGCCCCAACGCGTTCGTGGTGTTGACGGCGGCGTACCTCGACCGGTCGACGCCCCACATGTCCGCGCGCCCGCGCCAGGTGTTGGTGGGGACGAGGGCAAACTCCGGGGCGCCAGGACTTGGCTCCGCAGCGGTATTGGGTTGGGTGGGGTCCTCGCCGCAGGCAGCGAGCCCAAGCGTGCCGAGCGTCAGCAGGCTGGGTAACAGGTGACGGTAGCGCATAGGTCCTCCAGGGCGTAGCAACACTCGAGGTGTGTTTCGAGTGATCAGGCGCGCAGAAGAATGCACTTGGCGAGTCGAAGGGACTGTGAGTCAACCGTGAGGACTTCCTCACGGGGCGGGCAGGTGCGTTTTCGTGAAAGACACTGCTTCGCGTCCGGGTGTTCGGCCCGCGCCTCGCTCTTCAGTGACCCTGCGGATTGCTGGGGTCGACGCGCAAGGTGGAATCGCGCCAGGCATCGATCGAGGCGAGGTGGCAGGCCGCGACGAATTCCTTGTTGGGGTGCGAGCCGCGCCGGAGCAGAGCGTGCAGCATCTCGTGGCGCACCAGCCATTCCTCGCTCAGGCCGTTGGCCGGGAGGTAGATGCGGTTGCCCTGGCGGACCCACCAGCCATGGGCCACCGCGCCGTGGAGCCCGATGGCGCCGCTGGGCGCGTCGACGGCGTAGAAGGTGACCTGGCTCATGTCTCCGGTCCGGCCCGAGCACGCCTCGGTCTTCCGCCACCACTCGTTGTAGAGCTCCAGCGTGGGCAGCTCCCAGGCGCGCTCGATCGGCGCCAATGGAGCTCCCGCCGCTTTGGGAACGGCACAGGCGGAGACCGACGACCAGAGCAGTACTTCCGCGAGCAACGCCGCCACGCCGCGAAGACCCCGCATCCCTACGAGCGAGCCCACTGGGCCCCCAGGAGCGCCTCCGCGATGAGGCGCGCCGTGTCCACGAGGGCGCGGCCGCGGCGAGCGCACCGCGCCCGGCCACCCGCGATCCTCGTCCGCCAGCGCTTCCGCCACAGGAGCGCGGCCGACGGTGGCGGCTGCTCCGGTTCCGACAGGAGCGGTGACGTGGCGAACAGAGCGAGCAGGCGCCGCTCGTCGAGAAATGGTGAGCCGGCCGAGGCGGCGGCCTGGCAGCACGGTCTGCGCGAGCAGCCGCCGTGGACGCCTGGGTGAATAGCCGTCGATGTACGCGGTCCAGCGCACGCCGTCGTGCGTCGTGAGGTTCATGCCTTCGGTGAGCGGATTGCCGCGAGGAATGAGGAGATCGGATGATATGGCCTGCACCATCGTTTCAACGAAGAGGCTCGACTGTGCGCGCGCGTGCGATCGCGATGCGATCACACGATGAGAATAGGGATGCGTGCGCTAGGTGGGGATGAGGCTGGTGTGAAGAAGTCTTTATGCCCGCACGGTTCCCGCTGACCTCTGCGTCGGGTACCAGGGGCATGAGGGGGCCGCCCTTTGTCTACTGCTGCTCAAATGAGCAGGGGAAACCCTGCTGTTCATTCGCGCCACACACACCGAGGATTGCCCCTCCTGGGCTCGAGCCGTAGGCCACCGGAGGTGAACCAGGTCTCTCCTGATCCAGAGGGCTACAAGCCCTTCGTCACCTGACCCGCACCGCCTCGATGCCGACGGTGATCTCCACCGTGTTTCCGACCAGGTCGGTGCCGGCCACGCTCTCGTTCCAGGTGATGCCGAAGTTGCGCCGATCCACTTCGCCCGTGGCCTCGAAGGCGATTCGCTCATGCCCATCGCTGTCCTGGGCGATCCCACGATATTGACCGGTCAGCGTAATGGGCTTCGAGCGTCCCTTGATGGTGAGGATGCCGGTCACGGTCAGGGTGCTGTCGGCCACAGCAAACTCGGTTCCTTCAAAGGTCATCTTGGGATAGCGCTGGACGTCGAAGAACCGCTCCGAACGGAGGTCGGCGTCACGATACGCGTTCCCGGTGTTGAGGCTCGCGGTCTGGACCGAGACCTTCACCGTACCTTGCCTCCAGTCACCCTCCTTCGACGTGAGGACGGCATACCACCTCTCGAACGCGCCACGCACGCGTCCAACCAGATGCCGGACCCGGAAGTCGACCTGGGAGTGCACCATGTCGACGACCCACCTGGCGTCCGGCGACGTTCGACCGAGAGACGTCTGGGACGCAACCTGGGCGGCCGCTGCGGGAGCCCCCGCCAACAGCACAGCCAGCCCTAGGGCACCGATTCCTGCAAGGCGAGCTCCCATAAGCCCTTCCTGGAGAGGACCCCAGCAAGCTAGTTGAGCCTTCCTGAAGGCAGCGTGAAGTGATCGTGCGGGAATGATCATGACGGTGGCGCCCTAAAGCCTTCCTCGCCGCACCTTCATCCCCCCTTCACGCACGCATTCCTACTGTGCTTACAACCTTCACTCGGAGCGCGCGATGCGTCATTTTCTCGTCCCCCTGGACGGCTCGGGTTTCGGCGAAAGCGCCTTAGCGCTTGCGGCCGCCGTGGCCGAGCGCAAGGGCCGCGCGCTCGAACTGGTGACTGTCCACTCGTCGACGGCACATCCGGACATCTCCGCGACCATGAGCGCAGAGATTGAGACGTGGTCCCGAACCCACGCACGGGCATACCTCGAAAGTATGGCCGAGCAGGTTCGGCGCCGGTTCAACATCGAGCTGCGCACGACGGTGCTCGAAGGCGGGGCGGCAACAACGATCGCCGAACACGCCCTCGCAAATCCACCCGAGCTCATCGTCATGAGCACCCACGGCCGTTCGGGACCCAGCCGCCTCTTTCTGGGAAGCGTGGCCGACCGGCTGGTTCGGGAGCTGCACTGCCCGTTTATCCTGGTGCGCCCCTCGACGCGGCCGACCGCGCTGGAGCTTCCTGCCGCCGCCCGGGTGTTAGTGCCGCTGGATGGCTCGTCGTTGGCGGAATCAGTCTTGGACGAAGTGGAGCGACTGTTTTCGCCAAGCCTCGCCACGATTCACCTGGTGCGGGTGGTTGAACCCGTGGCCGCTTTTCCGATTGGCGCTCCGATGCCGCTGCCGCCGATGGAACCTGAGTTGATAGAGGTGCGGCGGGCGGCAGCCAGGGAATACCTGGAAGGCACGGCGTGGAAGCTGCGCCAGGCGGGCTGGCGTGTGGAGTACGAAATCGTCACCGAGTGGCATCCCGCGACGGTAGTGCTGAGCTGTGCGAAAGCACACGAGTGCGACCTGATCGCCATGGCGACACGGGGACGTGGGGGCGTGCAGCGGCTGTTCCTGGGCAGTGTGGCTGACAAGGTCATTCGTGAGGCAGCCACGCCGGTGCTTGTCGTAAATCCCGCTGCCGGCGCGTTCAGTCGAGTTCTTGGCGAGCGACCATCGACTGCGTCGCGGCCTGCGGGCATGGACGTCGGCGTGCTGCAGGGCGCTGTGAACGCGAGGGCAGCCTTGTAGGCTCGCCCACCGAGTTGCCGCGTTGGAGAAGCGGGAGGCGAAGGGCGAAGCGAGCACTTGGACGCAGGGCGTCGTGCGCGGAGCTGGAGCGTATCACACATGCGGCTGGATAACGTCCGGCCGGGCGTTCTGCTGGGGGCGCAGCCTTGAAGGTCAGCTCGGCGGCCCGGATGCCTTCCCGCTTCCGACCGCCGTGGCCGGTGGAGAATTCTTCGATGAGGTGAGCGCAGGCGGCTTCCACACGTGCGGTGTCACCACCGATACTGCGGAAGTCTTGGGCTGGGGCGGCAACGAGTCCGGCCAAGTCGGGAACGGTACGACGACGAATCGGCCGACTCCCACGCGAATCGCGCCCTCGATGTAGGACACCTACGCCCGTGACCATCTAACTCGAAGAGGATCGCATCATGCTCAGCCCCTCCCTTCACGCTGAGAGCCCCGGGAAGACATTCAAGCGGTCACCCGCGACGACGAGCACTGGCTTCTCGAGCGCACGACTGGCGCGAATGCACGCCGCCCTACGACGCCACGTCGAAAGTGGCCAGATCCCCGGGCTCGTGGCACTCGTCCAACACTGCGGGCGAGAGCACGTGGAGACGATCGGCACCATGGCCTTCGACAGCAACGTGCCGGTGCGACGAGACACGATCTTCCGGCTCGCCTCCACGACCAAGCCGATCACGGCGGTCGGCGCCATGATCCTCGTGGAGGAATGCAAGGTCAGACTCGATGATCCGGTCGACGAATGGCTGCCGGAGCTGAGGGACCGCGGGGTCCTCCGGACGATCGAGAGCCCGCTCGACGATACGGTGCCCGCGAAGCGCCCGATCACGCTGCGCGACCTCCTCACGTTTCGATCGGGCTACGGTGAGATGGCCTTTCTCTCGCCGACGTGTCCGCTCCAGAAGGCGTTGGTCGAGGCACGTCTACCCCTCAGCGAATGGCCGTTCGCCGGCACGCCCGACGAGTTCATGAAGCGCCTGGGCAGCCTCCCGCTCGCGCATCAGCCGGGCGAGCGATGGCTGTACCACATGAGTGGCGAGATCCTGGGCGTGCTGATCGCTCGCGTCTCCGGCAAGTCGCTGGGGGCGTTCCTTCACGAGCGCATCTTCGAGCCGCTCGGAATGACGGACACCGGCTTCCAGGTCCCGGAGGCACAGCTCGATCGGCTTCCGACCTGCTATGGCACGGACATGGTCACCGGCAAGCTGGTCGTCCTGGAGGAGGCGCGTGGCGGCTACGCCGCGCGGCCGCCCGTCTTCGAATCCGGCGCCGGTGGGCTCGTCTCGACGGTCGACGATTTGCTCGCGTTCGGACGGATGATGTTGGGGAAGCGCGCACACGGCGGAGAGCGCATACTCTCGCGGCCATCGATCGAACTGATGACCATGGACCACCTCACGCGCGAGCAGAAGGCGGCTTCGCCGTTCTTCGAGCACTTCTGGGATACGCGCGGTTGGGGCCTCGGCTTGGGAGTCATCACCGCACGCAACGATGTTGCGGATGTGCCCGGACGCTTCGGTTGGGACGGCGCCTTCGGCACGTCGTGGCACGTGGACCCCAAGGAAGGGATGGTTGGGATATTCATGACCCAGCGCCGTCCGGACCGGTTGGCCATTGCCGACTTCATTCTCGACTTCTGGACCTCGGCGTATCAATTGATCGACGATTGAGCGCTGCTACCGCGTCGCCATCAACAACGTCGACGTGGCAGTGATCCTCAGCGCACTGCAAGCCACGTTTCCGCCGGCCGCGGCAGCAGCATGAGCGCAAGGGTGAGCCCTCCCGCTGCCACGAGGCCGAGATCTTCCCACACCCCGAGCTGCACCGCCGCCGACGCTCCCAGCGCCGACAGGCAAGCGGGATCAACGCCACACTCCAGGGCCGCGGCGGCTCCACCCAGAGCAGCAGGCCCAGCGTCAGGATGGTCGTCGGGCACGGGAGGCCGAATGTTGGCGTGGCGGGAAAGCGGTGGCCCAGTGCATAGGCCAGGATCGGATAGATGACAAACGCGTAGGCGATGAACGCCGCGCCCGCGGTCCCGTGCGTCGTCTGCGTCCAGGCGAAATGCAGGCGCCTCCGCTACCCTGCGATGACCAGCAGGAGCACGCCCTCCAGGACGAACAGTGCGCCGAAGCCGATGGCCGCCGGGTCGATCGGGCGGAAGAAGCCCAGGTGATAGACCCCGCCCATCCAGAGCCACAGGCAGCCCAGGAGGATGCCGATCAGTCGATCGGATCCCGCGCAAGGCGCAGCGCGAAGATGACGGCCGCCAGTGCCGCCACCTCCAGCGCGGTTGGCGCAGGCCATACGGCGGAGTTGTAGCGCGCGAAGACCTCGAAGAACTGGCGCGCGTCGAACGGGAGCATCACGACCTCATGGCGCCATGTGCCCTTCCGGCCACGCGGCCGCGCGACCCGACCCGGCTCGACGCCGGCGTCTTCACCGTTTCGCGACCCGCCGGCCGGTACACCAGCACGGGCACGTCCGCCCCGCGCACCAGCTTGTCGGCCACGCTGCCGAGCGCCAGCCGGCGGAGGCCGCCACGACCATGCGTGGCGAGCACGATGAGCGCGATGTGCTCCGGGCGAGCCACCTCGAGAATGGAGTCGACCGCGCTCCAGCCGACGACGGCTACCCCCGTGGCCCGAAGGCCCTGGGCGTGGAGGCCCTCCACGACATCGTTGACGTAATCCTGCGCCTGCCTCCGATAGGTCTCGGTGAGCTCCTCGTCGTACGCGGATGGAACCGGAAGCGCCAGGTCGGACGACAGCAACACGGGCGGCACCACTTGCAAGACAGTGAGCTCTGTATCCCAGATCCGCGCGAGTGCGGCGCCCGCGTTAAGCGCCTCTTCGGCGAGTGGGGAGCCGTCCAGGGGCACCAGAATCCGGCCTGCGCCCAGCCGGCCCTGCGGCGCCGCGCCCTCGGCCGGCCGCATCAGCAGCACCGGAACCTCGAGGTGACGAATCAGATGGTCCGCCACACTGCCTAGCCAGGCGCGCCGGATCCCGCCCCGGCCGTGTGTCGCCATGACGACCAGGTCGATCTCCATTTCCCGCGCATACTGCGCAAGCGCCGGACCGGGGTCTCCAGTCAGCGTCACGGCCGAGGACAGCCGAATGCCACCTTCGCGCAGCTTGGCCTGGATGCCTCGGAGGTACGCCCGCTCGGCCTTCCGGGTCACCGTTTCGATGGACGTGAACAGCTTGGCGGCGGCCGAGTCGACCGGTGCGGCGGGGAGCTTGTGCACGAAGGCCAAACGCAGCTTGCTGCCCGAGCGCTGAGCAATCTGTGACGCGAGAGGCACCGCCTGCGCGGCGAACGATCAGCCGTCGAGCGGCACCAGGATCGAGCGGAACGACGATGGATCGTGCATCATGGGAGCGCCTCTGCCGTTGGGCTTGTTGGTGACGCTGGACCATCCCACAATGCTCGGTGCCCTATGAAGGGATCATGAAGCGACGGAGAATATGCCTTGTGCCGCGAGCGCTGTGGATGCGCCGAGGCCGACGAAGGTGCACAGATGCTGAAGGATGAACGCGTACAGAGGAGGGGTTCACGCCATGATCAGACTCCGCCAGGCCCGCTACAGCCCCCGGCGGTCTTGTCAGCGTGCTCGACCCGCAGCGGATGGTAGGCGAACACGACCGTGCCCTCACCAATGAGCCCGATGACTCGGGACGCCGCCGCGGGGCTCAACGCCGGACAGCCCTGGCTGCGGCCCAGGCGCCCGAGCTTCGCCACTGCGGCCTCGCTGACGTACGGGCGCCCCATGGATGACGATGGCCCGCGCCTCCGCGCGATCGTTCAGGCCGGGGTCGAGCCCGCGCAGCCTGAGGGCGAGTCCGTGCTTGCCGTGGTACACCGCGCCGGTGAGGAAGGTGCCGAGGCTGGACTGGAGGCTGCCCGGCCGATTGGAGAACCGGACCGCGCGATCGTCCCCGGTCCCACGCCCGTGTGCCACCAGCTCGTGCGCCAGAACGCGGGCGTGCGCCAGGTCGAGCACCCAGAGCCGACGCTCGCGCGAAGGAAGGCTGTAGTCGATCACGGTCAGCACCGGACGAGCCGAGAGACCGCGCGCCGCCGCCCGGTCCCTGGCCCGAAGTGCGAGCCGAAGCACTTCCGGGCGGAGCCCCTCGCGCTCGGAGGCATGGGCCAGGGCGATGACGTCCAGTCGCTCCGCTCGGTTCGGACGTGGGGATGCGCGAAGCGGCCCGAACGTCGCCAGGGATGCCAGGACGAGCATGGTGATGCGAGCGCTGGTGGGCGGGATCATGCGCTCAGAGTAACCTGCGGGTCCGGGTGCCCGCAACGCTCACGGCGGCGACGCGACGGAGCGCAGGGCCTCCAGCAGCGAGTGGTCGTGGCCATAGACATCTTCATAGAAGCGGATCGTGCCGTCGGGGGCCGCCACCGCGGTGGTGTAGAACACGACGACCGGCATCGGCCGGGTGAGCAGCACCCGCGTGTTCACGCCGGCCACCATCGCGAGCTCGATCGCCGCGCGGCTCCACGCCGGCTGATCCTGCAGCACCCAGGCCGCCAGCGCCGAGGGATCCTCCAGGCGAATGCAGCCGTGGCTGAAGTCCCGGCGGGTGCGCGCGAACAGATCGGCCTGAGGAGTTCCATGCATGTACACGTTCGCCGCGTTCGGGAACACGAATTTCGCGAGGCCAAGGGCGTTCCACGGCCCCGGCCGCTGGCGCACGCTCGAGCTCACCCGCTGCGAGCCGCCTCAGGATCTGGGGAGTGACGGCGTCCCCGAGCACCGCCTGGCGTGGGCCCACAAGCTCCATCTGGTTGGCCCGGAGGTAGCCCGGACGCCGTCGGAGGACGGGTAGCATCTCCTTCATGAGAATGCTGCGCGGCACGTTCCAGTACGGCCAGAACTCGACGTACCGCAGCTCCTCGAAGAGGAGGGGCGTTCGGGTGTCGAGCGCCTTGCCCGTCACCACCTTCATCTGGAGCGCTGGGGCACCGGTGCCCCCCACCGAGTCGAAGGCGAAGAGCTGAAACGCCGGGATGTTCACCACCACGAACCGCTGCCTGCCGATCGGCGGCAGCGCCCGGAGACGCTCCAGCGCCAGCCCGATCTGCTCGACGCGAGCCGCGAAGGGGACGTTGAGCGCCGCGAGCGTCCCGCGCCCCAGCACGCCATCCGGCTCCAGGGCATGGCGGGCCTGGAATCGACGCACCGCACTCGTGACGGGCTCGGCGTAGACATCGCCCGTGTCGCCACCCTCCGCCGGCGCCAGGTCCCCCAGCGCGATCAACCGGCGGCGGAGGGCGCTCACGCCGGAGTACGGGTCGCCCGGACGCACTACTCGGTCCGCCCGCAGCGCGACGAAGGGCGTGTCCGCCGCGAGACGGCGGTACCGCGCCAGATGCGTGCGCAGGTTTCGATATTGCGCCAGGTGAGGCTCCAGGGCGCCCACGAGCCTGGCGACGGAATCACCGGTCGCCGCGGCGGCGACGCTCGCGGCGAGATCCACACCGGGCGGAGCTCGCCCCTGGCCAAAAGGTCCCGGCCGCACGCGGCCGCCACGCAGATCGTCGAGATATCGCATCAGATCGACGCTCAACAGCAGGTCGAACCGCGCCAGCGCCACCGCATTCCACGACGCGTGCGGGAGCCCTCGCGCGAGGCCCTCGAGCGTGGCGGCATCGTAGTCGGCCGGCACCAGCCCCTCGTCGCCCGCGGCGACCAGCAGGGCGACGGCCGAGCCGCCGGCATGGGAGAGGCTCCGCCCGGCAAGCCAGACCGGCCCATCGCCACGCGAGGCGTAGAGTCGCGCCACCACGTCCACGAGGCGCGGGAAGTCCGGTCGCCGGGCCCAGGGGTGGCGGGCCACGCGCGATCATGGTCCGGATCTGGACGCCAACGGTATCCTGCGCCGCGGCCGGGCGAGCCGAGAGGAGGGCGAGGCCCAGGATCGCGAGAGCGAACCTCATGCGGGACGAGCCACGCGGATCGACTTCACGGTCTGGCCCAGCACGGCGGGCACCAGGCCGAGCGCGGCCACGACGAGCCAATCCGTCCGGGGAGAGCGGCACGACGTCGAGTATCCGGCTGAGCGGGGCAAAGAGCGCGGCGAGCAGCTGCAGCCCGACCGCCAGGACCACGGCAGCGACAGCGTATCGGTTGCCGAAGGCCCGACGCGGTGACAGGACCGGCCCGGCACTGCGGGCATTGCCCAGATGGAAGATCTGCGCGAGGGCCAGCGTCATGAACGCGAGCGTGGCCGCGGGTCCGCCGCCACCGTGTCTAAGACCCCAGGCGAAGGCGGCCAGCGTGGCGAGCGCGATCAGTCCGGCGTATCCCACCGCCGTCCAGAGCGCGGCTCTCGGCAGGATGGCCGCGCGCGGATCCGGCGGCTGTCTCCGCATGATGCCGGGCTCGCCCGGCTCCACCGCGAGCGCCAGTGCGGGAAAGGTGTCCGTCAAGAGGTTGAGCCAGAGGATCTGCAGCGGTGCCAGCGCGGCGGGATAGCCGGCGAGCCCGGCGCCGAGCAGCACCAGGATCTCCGCCAGATTGCAGCCGAACAGGTAGACCACGAACTTCCGGACGTTCTCAAGGATCACCCTTCCTTCCTCGATCGCGACACCGATCGTCGGGAAGCGGTCGTCCTGGAGAATGACGTCGGCCGCCTCCTTCGCGAGGTCCGTCCCCCGCCCGCCCATGGCAACGCCGATGTCCGCCTTGCGGAGCGCCGCGGCGTCGTTGACCCCGTCGCCGAGCATCGCGACGATCTCTCCGCGACGCTGGAACGCGGCGACGATGCGCAGCTTCGACTCCGGACTCGTCCGGCCGAAGGCGCCGGCGGTGGTCACGACCTGGTCGAGTTCCGCGTCGGTGAGCCGCTCGACATCGGCGCCATCGAGCACCTCGTCGGTCGCGCTCAGCAAGCCCAGCTCGCGGGCGACGCTCGCCGCGGTGAGGCGGTGATCGCCCGTGATCATCACCGTACGGATGCCGGCCTGGCGGAAGGCGCGGATCGTCTCGGCTACGCCGGCGGCTGGCGGGTCGCTCAACCCGGCGAGGCCCACCCAGGTGAGGCCCGAGAGGTCGCCGCTCTCGACGCCCCGGACCTCCCCGGTCGCCAGCGCCAGCACCCGAAGACCCCGGGCGGCGAGATCCCGGTTCCAGCCGGCCAGCGTCTCACGCTCCCCGCGCCGGAGAGGCCGCACGCCTTCGGCGAGTGAAGATGTCGATCGCACCGTTCGATCACCGCTCGCGGCGCTCCCTTCACGAACGCGACGACCGCTCCGTCGCGCCGGTGAAACGCCGCCATCAGCATGCGCTCGCTCGAGAACGGCAGCTGCCGGACCTCAGGCCACTCCCCAAGCAGGGCCTCGCGCTCGATCCCCGCCTTGCGAG
The DNA here is from genome assembly GCA_963833905.1 of uncultured Gemmatimonadales bacterium. GTDB lineage: Bacteria > Gemmatimonadota > Gemmatimonadetes > Gemmatimonadales > GWC2-71-9 > CAVVWJ01. The sequence goes on from CAWHZQ010000004.1 coordinate 285,672, forward strand.
CGAGAACGAGAAAGGCAACATCGGTGGGGTCGCCCACAGGATGCCACGTGCCGTCTCGATGGCGGAGCTCCGCCGCGTTGGCGAGCGCCCCGATCCGAAGGGCGAGCGTGAGCGCCGGGTCCGTGGCCGGGGCGATCGCGTGGCCGCTCACCCGGAACTGGCCTTCCGGCGCGAGCCCGGCCCCGGTCACTACCACCTCCCGGTCGGCCAGGCGAAGCACGGTCGCCGTCATCTGACCGGCTGTGAGGGTGCCGGTCTTGTCGGTGCAGATGACGGAGGCGGATCCCAGGGTCTCGACGACGGGCAGGTGGCGGATGAGGGCGTTGCGGCGGGCCATGCGCCGCACGCCCACCGCCATCGCGATCGTGCCCACGACCGGCAGACCCTCCGGCACCGCCGCCACCGCGAGCGCGATGGCGGTCTGCAGCAACTGGCCGAGCGGGGCGCCCTGCCAGACGCCGAGCGCGGCGATCGCCACCGCGACGAAGATGACCACGACGGCCAGCCGGTGTCCCAGCGCGTCGAGGCGCCGCTCCAGTGGTGCGGGCTTCTTCACCACGCTTTCCACCAGCTCGCCGATACGACCGACCTCGGTGGACATCCCGGTCGCGACCACGACGGCGCGCGCGGTACCCGCGACGACGTTCGTGGTCTTGTAGACCATCGTGGCCCGGTCGGCAACCGGCGCGTCCGCGGGCGTGACTTCGGTCGCGCTCTTGGGAACCGATCCGGGCTCGCCTGAGAGTGAGGCCTCTACCGTCCGGAGCTCCGTGGACTGGAGCAGGCGGGCGTCGGCGGGGACCGTCTGACCCGCCTCCAGCAGGATCACATCGCCGAGTACGAGGTCGCGCGCGTTTACATCGCGGGACCGGCCCTCGCGTAGGACGCGGGCTCGCAGCACCTCCAGCCCCAGCAAGGCCTCCATCGCCCGATGCGCACGCAGCTCGGTCGCAAAGCCGATCGCGACATTGAGCAGAAGGACGGCGGCAATCGCCGTCGCGTCGGCGGCCCCGCCCGTGGCGGCAGCCACCACGGCGGCTGCCACGAGCAGCAGCACCAGCACGCTTCGAAGCTGTCCGAGGAGCACGGTCCATGCGGACACGGGCACCGCCGCCCGGAAGGCGTTGGGTCCATCGCGGGCCAGGCGCCGGGCAGCCTCCGCTTCGGATAGACCGCCATCGCCTGAGTCCAGTCCGGTCAGGACCTCCGCGGGTGGAAGGCCGTGCCAGGGCACTCGCGGCCGATCGCCGCGGTGAAGGGGGCTCAGCGGAATCGGAGGACGCCGGCCATCTCGTCGATCGCCTCGGCGGCCGTGGGGTCGTGCACGACGATCACCTCGCCCGGAGCGTTCCAGGCGGCGGGCTCGGCATCCCGCCGCTCCGCGAGCGAGCGCACCGTGCCCCGCAGGGTCACCCGGGACGCACTCGTTTCGACCGGGATGTGGTCCGAGTCGATCTCCGCTTGCCGCTTGATGCTGTCCCGGATGCGCTGCTTGATGTCGCCCGGTGTCGGCGCCGCCCGGAGGGTGATCCGGGTGGTGACGCCTTTGACTCCCTGCAGATATCTGACGGCGCCTTCGGCCGCGTGCCGCTGGTAGTACCGGTCGACTTCGCCTTCGAGGGTCAGCCAGCCGTTGGAGACCTTGACCTGGATCCGCTCGTCCGGCACCTGGCTGTTCCAGCGGAGCGCGTTCACAGCCGCGTGCGCCAGATCGGCGTCGGACCGCTCCATGGCGCCCGGGAGCTTGACGGCGAGGTCGTTGACGATCGCGCGAACCCCCTTGACCTGCTCCACCCCGCGCTCGGTCGCGTAGCGCTGGGCGTATGTGTCGACGGTGCCGGCGAGCGTGACCACGCCGTCCTTGACCGCCGTCGCAATGTCTTCATGGCGGATGCTCGGATCCCACGTCAGCTCTGCGCTGATGTCGGTACGCAATTCGCTATCGGTTCTCGTGGTATGTCTTCCTCGAAAGTACGAAGTTGTGTGCCCTCGCGCTCGCACTGAGCGATGCACGGGAGTCCTCAGGGCCCCGTCAGCGGGATCGGGATGCGAATGCCAATGCCGGCGGGGAGCATGGTGACCGGTGCGGGGCCTGGCACCGGACCGCGCGGACGGCTTGGCAGGGCGATCGGCGCCCAGACATCGCTCCGAATCAGCATGCCGATGAAGGCGCCGGTGGCGAGCCCGCTGAGGCCGAGTCCGACGAAGCACTCCCCCGGTGTGGGGGTGAGCCACCCGGGCTCCTCGCTCGCACACGACACCGCGGCCGCGACACCGACGAGTGCGCCGATGAGCGCACCGCGGCCGGCATTCCCGCGCCGGCCGATGCGCACCTGGAGGCGCGCGATGGAATCCGTCGGCAGCGAGCTGGGCACCCAGTGCTGGGCACGGTCGATGACGAGGCGTTCGAAGATCAGGCTGTCCGCATCGAGCGAGACCAGGCGGGCGGTCGAGAAATTCGTCGGGTCGGACTGGGCCGCGTACCGGATACGGTCTCCCGTGACCGGCGCCGGCGCCGGCGTGCTGACGACGTGGGCCGGAGTGCAGGCAGGGACGAGGCCGACGATGAGAAGCAGGACGAGGCGCGGAATCATGATGCAGCTCCGGCGGGTGATGCCTCAAACTGCTACTGTTTGGATGAGGACTTTATGAAGGCCCGGGGAGACTCCATTCACGAACACGGGAAGGGGCGGCGGGCTGCTCCGTGCGACTGCGTGACTTCGCCGGGATGCCGGAACGGGTTGAAGGCTCTTCGTCGCGTCGTGCCGTCGTGGACACCCTCCCTCAGGCGGCTCCACTCTGGATGGCTGCGGATGTCCCCGACCCCTGAGTGGCGTCGAGCGGAATCTGGATACGGACCCGCAGCCCGCCGCTCTCGCTGCGCTCGGCGCGGATGGTACCCTGGTGCTGGCTCACGATGGCCGCCACGAGCGTCAGGCCGAGACCGGGGCCGGCACCCCGGCCGCGTGCTACATCAGCCCGGTAGAAGCGCTCGAAGATGTGCGCCAGCACGTGGTCCGGCACACCCGGTCCATTGTCCTCGACGATCAGCACAGCGGCCGACTCCGCGACCTCCACCGAGACGTGGATGGTGGTGCCGGGCGGCGTGTGCTGGATAGCGTTGTCCAGCACCTGGTCGAGCGCCGAGCCGATCAGGCGGCGGTCGCCGAGCACCGGCACCGTCACATGCGGCCGCGCCAGCACGAAGACGTGATCGACCGGGCGTTGCTGGACTCGCGCCACCGCGTCGGCGGCGATCGAGCGCAGGTCGACCGGCGAGCGGTCCGCCGCCAGATCCCCGAACTCGAATCGCCCGAGCAGGACCAGCGCGTCGCTGATCAGGGTGAGCCGCTCGATCTCCTCTATATTGCCGGCGAGCACCCGGCGATACTCGTCGGGCTTCCGATCGGCCCAGAGCGCGACCTCCACGCTGGCGCGCATCGCGGTGATCGGGGTGCGGAGGTCGTGTCCGAGGTCGCGCATGATTCGCCGGTGCCAGGTGTGCGCCCGCTCGACCCGCTCCAGCATGTCGTTGAGGACGGCCACCAGGGTCTGGCACTCGCGAACCTGGTGGTCCACCGTGATCCGCTCCCCTTCCCTGCGCCCAGTAATGGCGCGCGCCTGCCGGAGGACTTCCTGCAGCGGTTCGAGCGAGCGGGCGGCCAGCCAGTCGGCGCCGATGAACGTGGCCAGCGAGCCCAGCAGCACCGTGGCGAGCATCTGCAGCGCGAGAAGATCCAGGTCGCGCTCCAGTGGGGCGGTGGACGTGGCGACCTCGAGAACCGCTGCCCCGCCGCGGGACGGCGCGGGCGCATACAGGCTGCGCATGCGATCGTCCCCCCACACCTCGTCGGCGTACGCCGGCTGCCCGCGCCGCGCAGCCTCGAATGCGCGCGCATCCAGAGGGAGCGACCGCCCAGGATTCGTGTTCTGGGCCATGACCCTGCCGCCCGAGTCGCGCAGCGACACGACTCGGTTCGCCCGAACGAACTGCTCCGGGTTGTCGGGCCCCGAATGGGGAGCGAGGGACCCGACCGAGCTCACGAGATCCACCTGGAGCGTCGCGGTGTACTGGAGGGAATCGTCCAGCTGCCGATACATCGTCCGCCGGATGCCGAAGTACGTCCACGCCGCGATGCCGGCCAGCGCCACGAGCATCGTGGCGCAAAATCGCACCGACAACGTGCGCCGCAGACTCCTCATCCGAGAGGCGCTCATCGCGAGGGACGCATCCCATCCCCGGCCAGGGCCCGGATACGCTGGAGGAGATCATCGAAGCGAAAGGGCTTGCCGAGATAGTCGTCGACGCCGGCCGCCCGGCCGGCCCGGATGTCCTCCGGCGCATCGCGGGCAGTGAGCATCAGGATGGGCGTCCGCGATCCCTTGCCGCGCAGGGTCGTCGCCACCTCGAGGCCGCTCATCGTGGGGAGCATGTAGTCGAGGAGGATCAGGTCGAACCGACCGGCGTCGGCCTTTGCCAGCGCTTCGTCTCCATCCCAGGCACGCTCCACCTCGAACTCTTCCTCCCGTAACCCCTGCTCCAGAAAGCCGCCGACCTTGTGGTCGTCTTCCACGACGAGTATGCGCATCGGGGCAATGTACCCGAGCTCGCCGGAAGATTTCGTGAAGATCGCCTGAGAAGGCCAAGAAGCTGCTCCACCGGAAGCACCCTGAAGGGAGTCTCAACGCGGCTTCAAGCGTGCTTCAGGCCGCGCGCAGTAAACTGCGCCCGTCGCTTGCGCATCGAGCGTCCTGCCACGAAACGAATGGGGAGACAGGTCCATGACAATATTCTCGAAGGTCGGAATCGTCCTCGCCGCCGCCGGCGTCGTGTCCACGACGGCCGTTCACGCTCAGGTCCGCGGCATCGTCGGCGCGGGGGTATCGGTCCCGGTCGGTCACTTCGCCGACGAGACGGGTGACGGCGCCAGGTCCGGCGGCGGCACCGTGCTGCTCGGCGCCGAGTGGATGCCGACCGGCCGCAATCTCGGGATTCGCCTGGACGGCGACTTCAGTCAATTCTGCACGACATTCTGCGATGAGACCGGCGGCGACCTGGACGTCAAGCATCAGGTGCTGAACGCGAACCTGAGCGGCGTGCTGGGGCTGCCGGTGGGTACCACCGGAAGGATCCGGCCGTATCTCCTCGCTGGTGCGGGGATCTACAACCATAAGCTGCACGGCGATGACGTGGCGTCGGGCGCCGAGAACAGCCAGACCGACTTCGGCGTCAGCGGCGGTCTGGGCCTGAATGTCGCCGTGGGTCGCGTCGGACTGTTCGCCGAGAGCCGCTTCCACAACGTGTTCGCGGACGGAAGCGATCTGCAGTACGTCCCCGTGCTCGTCGGAGTTCGGGTCGGCGGACGCTGAGGACGGCTCGAGCAGGGTGGGGAGGCGGTGTCGTCCCAGACGACACCGCCTCTTCTGTTTCGCTCGATACGGCTACGGAGCTCCGGGGCCGGAGGTCCGACACCACGGCCACGGTCCAGACCGTGCGGGCGCCCGGCTGAATCGAGCGGCCGTGCGCTCGCCGCTCACCCGGTGCTCTTCGGTCCGCATCTTCTCGTCGCTCATCGTCGTATTCCTTTCGATTCCAGAGTGAGCGGCGCATCAGGGCTCCATGAGGCGAGACGCCCTCGCCGACGCGTGTGGCATCTGGACGCCAGCCCGGCGAGCAGCCAAGCGGCGGGGCGTGTGAACGGTTCTTCACAAATGGCGATCCCCGCCATCGACGTGAGCAGCCCGACCAGCCCGCTACGCATTATTGTAGGTGCAGGGAGCGTGCGACGCGAGGAAATCAGTTCCCCACCATGAGGTCATTATGAGAATCGTTCGATTCGGAGCAGGCTTGGCGGCGCTGATGTTCAGCGCACAAGTATTGGCCGCTCAGCAGCCGACAGCGCCACAACACCCGGACCGCCGCGGCGGCATGACGGGCAAGTCCGATATGGCGGCGCAGATGCAGATGATGGATTCGCTGAACGCCCGGCTGGACACGCTGGTCGGCCGGATGAACCGGGCCAGCGGCAATGGCAAGGTCACGGCGATGGCTGCGGTCATCAACGAGCTGGTCGCCCAGCGGAAGGCGATGCAGGGGCACATGCGCCGGATGATGGAGCCCCGGGCGGGGGCGATGCCGATGATGAAAGAGCCGGCGGCCGGAGCGCAGCCGGCGCCGACCCCTGGGGCGGACTCCACGCCCGCCGATACCGCGGGGCACGCGGGGCACCATCCGCCAAGTTGAGCATCAGGACGCCCGAAGGCTCCTGGGGCGATGATCCTCGCCTCAGGGGCCGCGCGCATCAGGATCCAGTCTTGCGTCGGAGCCCCGAAGGCGTGGTGGAAGTCAGTGTGAAACTCTCCGCCACCAAGAGGTCGTCACCGCGGGGCCTGAAGGCGCGCAAGCCCGAGGCGGTCGCCCTAGAGGGTGGATTCACGACCAGCACCAGCGCGCCCACCTCGTGCTCCTCCTCCCGTAACCCCTGCCCCAGGAATCCGCTGTGAAGGGAGCTTCGCACGAGGGTCTTGGCGAGCGCGTGATCTCACGCAATGTTGCAGTTGCGTCGCATCGCCTCAGGCCCAGCATCCCTGGAGTGCCGTATGGACCTCAGCCCCGCTCATCTGCACCTCGTCCTGAACCACATCCCCGTCCTCGGGACCATGCTC
>CAWHZQ010000005.1:0-90858 GCA_963833905.1 uncultured Gemmatimonadales bacterium
CTGTTCCTCACCCAGGTCATCGGCGGCGTCGGCCTCGCGGTCGGCGGCTCGGTGGGCGCGCTGCTGGCGGCGGACCTCGCCGGCGTCGGCCTCTCGGGCGTGGCCCAGAGCGCCACCGTCGTGGGCGCCGCCCTCTTCGCCGTGCCGGCCGCCCACATCGTGGAGCGCCGGGGCCGCCGGCCGAGCCTCGCGGCAGGGTACGCCCTCGCGGCGGTAGGAGCGCTCCTGGTCGCCGCCGCCGCGATGCGCGACTCGGTCGCGCTGCTGTTCGCCGGCCTCTTCCTCTTCGGCTGCGGCACGGCCGCGGGATACCAGGCGCGCTACGCCGCGGTGGACCTCGCGACCGATGCGCTCCGGGGGCGGCAGCTCTCGCTCGTCGTGTGGGCGACCACGCTGGGCGCCGTCGTCGGTCCGGGCCTCGCCGCACCCGCCGGCGCGGCGCTGGACCGCTACGGCGTCCCCACGCTGGCGGGGCCGTTCGTCCTCTCGGCCCTGCTGTTCGGGCTCGCGGCCCTCGTGCTGCTCGCGCTGCTGCGGCCGGACCCAGCCGTGGTCGCGCGAGACCTGGTCCACGCGCCGGCCGCGGTCCCGGGCGGCGCTCGCCGGAGCGGCGTGCGCGCGGCGCTGCCGGTGATCCTGTCCCGGCCGGCGGCCCGGCTGGGCGTGGGCGCCATGGCGATCGGGCACGTGGTGATGGTCGGGGTCATGACCATGACGCCGGTGCACATCCGGAGCGCGGGGCACGACGCGGCGCACACGCTGCGGCTGGTGGGGCTGGTCCTGAGCGCGCACATCGCGGGGATGTTCGCCTTCGCGCCGGTGTTCGGCTGGCTCACCGACCGGCTCGGCCGGCGGCCGGTGGTCGGCATCGGGATCCTGCTCCTGCTCCTCGCCTGCGCCGTGGCCGGCACCGCGCACCACGACCCGGCGCGCCTCGCCGCGGGGCTCATGCTCGTCGGGCTCGGCTGGTCGGCCGCGATGGTGGCCGGGTCGACGCTGCTCAGCGAGGCGGTGCCGGCCGAGCTGCGCGCGTCCGCCCAGGGCCTGTCGGACCTCACGATGGGACTCGCGGGCGCGACGGCGGGGGCGCTCTCGGGGGTGGTCGTCCAGGCCTGGGGATATGCCACGCTGGCGCTGCTCGCGGCGCTCGCCACGGGGCCGCTCATCGCGCTGCTGCTCGGGGGGTCGCTGCGAACGGGGAAGCTGCCGCCCGTAGCTTCGCCGTAGCGAGTGACGTCCGGCGTCGGTGTGTCGGTGCGTCAGTGCCGGCGGGCTGAGCCGACGCCGTGGACACGGCGGCTCCTTTGGTCGCTGCAGTGGCGCTTCGCTCAAAGCGGGAATTCGCGCAGGGACTCTGAAGCGCCCTAACGCATTCTGCGAACCGACCGCGCACCCCGAACGGGCGCGACCGCCTATTTGCAGGGAAGGTACGCCCCCGCGTTTCGGGATGCTCGAGGCGCGGGGGCGTCGGGATAGCTCCCGCAGGGCGCGTAAGTAGACGCCACACAACCCACCCGCTGGTGGCCTCCTAACGAATGCGTGGCGGCTACTTCAGCGCCCGAAGGGAGCTATCCCGACCCCCCGCGCCTGGCACCGAAGCCAGCCAGCGCAGGTCCCCCGCAATGCGGTGTTCGGCTCTTGACCTCGCCACCGAGCCGAGCGTATGCTCGGCCCATGAGTGATCCGGCCCGGCTCGTCACCGCCGAAGAGCTTTTCGATTACCCCGACGTCAAGTATCTCGAGCTGGTCCGGGGCATGCCCCGGGTATGCGAGCCTCCCGGCGGCGTGCATGGGCGGCTCGCCATGAGGCTCGGCGCCAGACTCGACGAGCACGTGAATCGGCTCGGGCTGGGCACCGTCCTGGTCGAGGCCGGGTACGTGCTCGAGAGAGAGCCGGACACGGTGCGCGGGCCGGATGTCTCCTTCCTCAGCGTCACCCGTCTCGCGCCCGACGCCATTCCCGAGCAGTTCATCCTCGGTGCGCCGGATCTCGCCGTCGAGATCCTTTCTCCTGGGGACAGCTGGTCCGAGATCGAGGAAAAAGTGCGCGAGTATCTCGCCGGCGGGGTTCGCCTGGTGTGGCTCGTGGACCCGCGGGAACGACGGGTAACCGTGCGCTACCCCGATCGCCCGCCCAGGATGCTCGCGACCGACGGTGTGCTCGATGGCGAAGATAGTAGTCCCCGGCTTTTCGCTGCCACTCGAGGATCTGTTCGGCATGCCCTCGAGCTGCGCCCGCCGCATCAGCCACGCCCCCACCAGGCACACCACCCCGCCGAGCACCGACAGCGCCGCCACGTGCTCTCCCCGCACCAGCACCCCGAGCAGCAACGCCACCGGCGGAATGAGGAAGGCCGTGGCCGAGGCCTTGGTCGCGCCCACGCGGCCGGCCGCCATCACGGTCAGCACGTAGGCGACGCCGGTGCCGAGCGCGCCAAGGGCAAGCAGCGAGAAGAGCGGGCCGGGCGACCAATGCGCCCGGAGCAGTCTCCGGCAGGCCGAGCGGCGCGGTCAGCACCAGCGCCACGGCCTGCGCCCGCCAGATCACCGGCAGCGCGCCGTTTCGCAGCTGGACCGGGCGGGCGATGTTGAGCGCGAACCCGTAGGACACCAGCGCGGCCAGGATGAGCAGGACTCCATTCACGGTGCTGCGGCCCTGGCCGATCGTCGGCAGCCCCATCAGCACAGCCCCCGCCAGGCCGACCGCGAGTCCCAGGGAGATGCTCCGCGACGGCCATTGGCGGGCGATGCCCGCGGCGACGATCGCGATGAACAGCGGCACCGCGCCATTCAACATGCCGGTGAGCGCCGACGAGACGTGCCGCTCGGCGTACGGGAACATGCTCAGCGGAAACGCCATCCAGAGCACGCCCACCGCAGCGGTGCCGAGCCAGTCTTCGCGGCGTATCGCGCGGCGCGAGCCGGAGAAGAGGGCCAGGGTGACGAACCCCACCAGGATGCGGGTGAAGGTCACCCCATTCGGGCCCATCGCCTCCAGCCCCTCGGCGATGAAGAGGAACGACGCGCCCCAGATGACGCCGGGGACGATCAGCAGGATCCAATCCATCAGTACTCCTCCAGTGCTCCTTGTAGGACGAGCGTTTGGTGGCGGTTCGGGCTATGGCTTCACCACAGAGGCACAGAGGACGCAGAGAAAGAACAATAGGTGAACAGCACACCCACAAAGTTCCTTCTCTGTGCAATCTCTGTGTCCTCTGTGCCTCTGTGGTGAACTGCCATAGCCCAAACCGACGACAATGCCCGTCAGTACAACCCGATGACTCCAGTGGCAACCCGGCACTCTCGCCGTAACCGAGGCAGCATGCGCCACAATCGAAGGAGCGCCGTCATCGCCCGAAGCTCCTCGTGTACTTGACCAGCAGACCCGATCGCGCGGTGCGCCGGAATGCGAGGTATCGGGCCACCAGCGGTCGCGGTCCAGGTTCTGATCGTGATTGTAGACCAGCCACAGGTCGTGTCCCTCCCTGACGGAATAGCGCAGACGCAGATTGGCGGTGGCGAGGTCGGCGGTGCCGTTGGCCTGGAGCACGGCGCTGAACGAGAGTCGGGGCGAGGCCGATGCGAGCACGCGCAGGCGCGCCAGCGGAGACCAGACCCGCTGGTCCCGCACCGGAAACTCCAGGCGGTCGAGCTCCAGGTCGGCGGAAAGCCGCAGATAGGCCGAGGCGCGCCACTCGGGCGAGAGCACCAGCGAGTAGAGCCGCCCGTCGTAGTACTCGCCAGCCCGCGCGCTCCCGCCGATCACCACGCGCGGACCGGTCGACGCCTTGAGCTTCAACTCGGCGTAGCCAGCCGTGTACCGCCCCGCAGGCACCGACGCATCGGGCACCGGCGTGAACGGCTGCAGCAGATCGTCTTCCTGACGAGTCATGGTCAGAGTCCAGAGCGTGCCGCCGGGCAGCTCGTACTCCAGCGCGGCCGACGCGGTGGATCCGTCGAATGTCCCCGCCGCGTTGTGATACGCGAAGGCCGAGGCCACACTGGCACGGAGCTGATGCCCCGCGGGCGAGACGACCCAGCCGTACCCCACCTCCGCCAGAGGCTGGATCGCATCGCCGCGCTCGACGTAGCCCAGCGCCGGCGCGTAGCGGGCGCCGGTAGTGGCGACGCCCGCGCGATACCACATCCCCCGATTGCGACGTCGCTCCGCGAGCAACCGGAGCGCGGCCCGCGGCAACACGCCGTCGTCCGGGCCGGCGCCCGCGTCGCCGGCGAGCGCTACCAGCGCGAAGCCGAGGTAGTCGTCCCCACCGAAGTTGACCTCGCCATCGGCGCCGAGGGCGACCTGGCCCGAGTCCGGTGTCACCCGCGAGGTGAGCATGAGGCCGGCCCAGGAGCGCTGGTTCCAGAGCGCCCGCCGCGCGCGAAGCACGCCCAGGTTCTCCCGGTCACCGGTCGGCGTCCGGCCGGTCTGCACGTTCAAGAGCCCGAGGTCCCAGCCGCGCACTCGGCCCACCAGCCGCGCGCCGCCGAGCAGCCGGACCGGATCGCCGTCGGGTGTGAGCCCCACCCGGCGGCTGTTGAACAGGAGGTCCGCTTCGCCGGTCTTCACCAGGAAGGTGCCGGCGCCCTCCACGAAGAACGCGCGCCGCTCGGGAAAGAACAGCGGGAACCGGGTGAGATTGACCCGCTGGTCGTCCACCTCGGCCTCGGCGAAGTCGGTGTTGACCGTCAGGTCGAGCGTGAGGTTGGGAGAGAGCGCGGTCTTGATGTCACCACCCGCCTCGAAGCGCTGGTCGCGATGCCACGGCGAGAGCACCGGATCGGGCGCGCGGGTCCCCTCGGATCCGGCCATCACGTAGGGCATCACCCGGAAGCTCCGGGCGGTGGTGATGTCCTCGATGCTGACCCGCTGCCAGCGCGACGGCTTCCACAGCGCGTTCGGCGCCGAGGGCTCGATGGCCGGGAAGGTGACCCGCTCGTTGGAGTGCGCGGTGAGCCGGTTGATGCTGAGCCCCAGCTCGGCGCGGCCGTTCCGGGAGGTGAACCGGAGCGTCGTGAAGGGGATCCGGTACTCGGCGTGCCAGCCGTCCGGGCCGCGGCGCACGGCCAGGTCCCAGACGCCGTTCCAGGCCGGGCTCAGCGAGCCGTCCTCCCGCGCGTCGTTGCTGATGGTCCAGTCGTTCCGCTGGCCGCCGGGCGTGGTGCTGAAGGTGACGGCGGTCTGGCGGTCGCCGAAGGTGTCGAGCAGGACGTTGAGGAAGTCGCCCGGCGAGTCGTCGTCGCGGATCATCGAGCTGGCGCGCACGCCGCCCGCGTGCGCCTCCCAGGCGTCCACCACGACGTAGATCGCGTCGGCGTCGTAGCCGATGCGCGCCTCGGTGCGCTCGGTGGGAGCGGCGCCGTACGACGGGAGGTAGACCGTCATGGGCAGCGGGGCGACGGCCTGCCAGGCGGGCTCGTCGCTCCGGCCGTCTACCTGGATCTCTCCCTGGAGCCGGGGAAGCGGCCAGGCGACGTCACGCGAGGCGGCCGAGCCGGCGGGTTGCTGGCCCGCGGCCGGCACAGCGACTGTGAGCGCTCCTACTAATAGAAGGAGAGCCGGGGCCGGGCGGTTGACATAGAGCGAAAGTAGGAGCAGACTGGTCAGGGGAGAAGATCCAGTTAAGGAGTGGGAAACTTGACCAGTTTGTTCACCACGGAAGCACGGAAGACACGGAAACGGCACGGAAGAAGACGATGGTGAACAGCACACCCACAAGCTCTTATTCCGTGGCTTCTTCCGTGTCTTCCGTGCTTCCGTGGTGACCCTTTGAAGCTGGTGATAACGATGACCGGCCGCCCACTCGACGTCCTCGTCGCCATAGACCGGGAGAGCCCCCGGACCCTCGGCCGCCAGATCGAGGACCAGCTCCGCCATGCCATCCGGGACCTGACCCTCCGCCCCGGCGCCCGGCTCCCCTCCACCCGAGACCTCGCCCGCGAGCTCGGCATCTCCCGGCCGATCGTGGTGGACGCGTACGCCCAGCTCGCCGGCGAGGGCTATCTGGAGCTCCGCCCGGGCACCAAGCCGCGCGTCACCGGCTGCGCCGGTCCCTGCCAGCCGCCCACGACCCGGCGTCCGGAGCCGGTGTCCGAGCCGCGGTACGACTTCCGCCCCGGCGTCCCCGACCTGTCGACCTTCCCCCGCTCCGCCTGGCTCCGCTCCCTCCGCGAGGCGCTCGCCGGGATGCGGGACGCCGACTTCGGCTACACCGATCCGCAGGGGAGCGAGGTGCTTCGCCTGGCCCTGAGAGACTACCTGGGCCGAGTGCGCGGCGTGGTGGCCGACGCGGGCCGAGTGGTCGTCACCAGCGGCTGGTGCCAGGGGCGGACGCTCGTGTGCCATGCGCTCGCGTCCATGGGGGCGAGGCGGATCGCGATCGAGGACCCCTCGCACAACGAGGTCCGGGTGTCGGCCGCGAGCGCGGGGCTCGAGCTGGTGCCGGTGCCGGTGGACGGCGAGGGGCTCCGGGTGGACGCGCTGGAGCGGACGGCGGCGGAGGCGGTGCTGCTGACGCCGGCGCACCAGTACCCGACGGGCGCGGTGATGTCGGGCGCGCGGCGCGGCGCCTTGCTCGAATGGCTGCGCCGGCGCGAGGCGATCGCGATCGAGGACGACTACGACGCCGAGTTCCGGTACGACCGGGCGCCGGTGGGGGCGCTGCAGGGGATGGATCCCGAGCGCATCGTGTACGCCGGCACGGCGAGCAAGACGCTCGCGCCGGCGATGCGGCTGGGCTGGATGGTGGTGCCGCCCCGGCTGCTGGACGCCGTGCAGCGGGAGCAGCGGCAGGTGGACTTCGGCGTCTCCCGCATCGAGCAGCACGCCTTCGCCGATTTTCTCTCGCGGGGGGAGCTGGACCGCCATCTGCGGCGGATGCGGGCGCGCTACCGGGCGCGGCGGGACGCGCTGGTGGAGGCGCTGGCCGAGGCGCTGCCCGAGGTGCGGGTGCACGGGATCCGGGCGGGGCAGCACGTCATGGTCCAGCTGCGCGACGGGGATCTGGGGCGAGTGATCAAGGAGGAGGCGGCGCGGCGCGGGGTCGCGCTGACGGCGCTGAGCGACTACTACCTCGGCCGGAGCGAGGATTCGTCGCTGCTGCTGCTCGGGTATGCGGCGGAGCTCCGAGGCGGTGATACGCGCCGGGGTGCGGGAGCTGGCGGCGGCGGTGCGGGCGGCTCGGGGGGTCAGTCGGTCCGTCGCCCGCCGCGCCACTTGATGGCATACGGCAACACGAACAGGTACAGTCCGCTGAACAGCAGCAACGCGAGCGGGAGCAGGGGCGAGTAGGTCACCCAGGCCGGAGGTTGCCCCTGCATGTGCTCATTGGATCCTCCCGAGCAGGTCGACGAGCTTCCCGCCCATCATCTTCCAGCCGTAGCGCGCGCCGCCAAAGTTCTTCTTCTGGTCCGGCTTGAACCCCGAGTGCACGAGGTTGAGGCGCGTCCCTGAGGTCGTTGGCGTGAGCGTGAACGTCACGACGGTGGCCATGTCGCCGACGCCCCAGTCGTAGCTGAGCTTCCGGTACGTTTCGAGCTCGGCGATCCGGCATTGCACGACCCCATCCCAGCCGCCGACCGGTTGAGTCTTGAACGTGAACGCCGCCCCCCGCTCGAGCTTGAGATCGAAGACGGGGAGGAGCCACTCCGCCAGCAGTGCAGGCTCGGTGAGCGCGCGCCACACCTTCTCCGGCGAGTGAGGCAAATCGAATTCGAACGCAATGGATTCGGTTTGCGATCGTGCCGTCTTGTCGGTGGCAGTCATCGGTCCATTTTCTCCAGCAGGTGCTCAAGGCGATCGACGTGCTGGGTCCAGAAGGCGCGGTAGTGCGCGATCCAGTCGATGAGCGGCTTCATCCCACGCGGCTCCACCCGGTAGTAGACACAGCGCCCCTCGCGCCGGCCGTTCACGAGGCCGGCGCCTTTCAATGTGGCGAGATGCTGCGAGACCGCCGGCTGCGAGATGTCGAAGCGCGCCGTGAGGTCCTTCACGGCCGCTTCGCCACGCGTGAGCGCCTCGAAGATCGCCCGGCGGCTGGGGTCCGCCAGCGCCTGGAAGATCCTGTCTTTGGCTGCGGCTGCGCTCTGCATGTGTAATGCATAAGCTTTGACTTATTGATTGTCAAGCGCAGGGATCGAGCTGGATGTAGCATTCCCTGCTCATGACCTCCCGATCCCTCTTCACCGCCTGCCTCGCCGCCCTCGGCGCGACGACCGCGCTTGTCGCCCAGGCGCCCATCCGGGCCGACACCGGCGTCGCCGTCCCGATGCGCGACGGCGTCGTCCTCCGCGCCGATCTCTACCGTCCGCTCGGCGACGGCCGATTCCCGGTGCTGGTCCACCGCACTCCATACAGCCGCGCCGAATCCCCCACCGACCCGCTGGTCCTCGCGGCCGTCCGCCGCGGCTACGCCGTCGTGCTCGAGGACGTCCGCGGCCGCTACGGCTCCGGCGGCGTGTTCGAGGCCTACCGCCAGGAAGGCAAGGACGGATACGACACGATCGAGTGGGCCGCGCACCAGGCGTGGTCGAACGGCGCGGTCGGGACCTTCGGGCTCTCGTACCCGGGCGCGGTGCAGTGGCTCGCCGCGGTCGAGCACCCGCCCTCGCTCAAGGCGATGCTGCCGGCGATGACGTTCTCGACACCGGAGAACTTCTGGTACTCGGGCGGCGTGTGGGATGGGTCGTGGCTCGACTGGACCTGGCTCAACATCGCGCCGGACCTGCGCCGCCGGCTCGGCGTTCCCGGACCGCGGACGGACGAAGAGGCGGCACGGTCCTGGGATCAGGGCGAAGCCGCCGCTCGCGCATACCGGCCGATGCTCGAGTTGCCCGACTTCAAGGGTGTGGCTCCCTGGTACTATGAGTGGATGCGCCATCCGCCGGGCGATGCGTGGTGGAGCTTCGCGCGGCTCCCGGGGCGCTACGACAAGGTGAGCGCCGCGGTACTCAACCTCTCCGGCTGGTTCGACGAGATGTATGGGCCGAGCGGCGCGGTGGAGAATTTCCAGGGCGCGGGCGACGCGCTCGTGCTCGGGCCCTGGACGCACGGGGTCGACGCCGTGCAGCGCAGCAAGGCCGGCGAGCGGGACTTCGGCCCCTCCGCCGCGCTGGACTACAACGGGACGGTGCTGGGATGGATGGATCGCCACATGAGGGGCGTGGACTCGGCGAGAGCCGAGCCGGCGGTGCGGGTGTTCGTGATGGGATCGAACCGGTGGCGCAGCTCTGATCGGTGGCCGTTGGCCGGGACTCGGTCCGACACGGTGTATCTCGAGCCTCCGGCGGCCAGCGGCCGGATGGGGCGGCTGGTGAAGCGTGCGCCGGCTGGGCCGGAACCAGAGACCGTCATCCACTCGGATCCGGCGCATCCGGTGACCGATCCGTTCAAGGGCCGGTTCGGCGCGCACGACTATCGCTCGCTCAGGCCCGGCCCCAGCATCGCGGTGTTCGAGACCGCGCCGTTCGCGGCGCCCGTCGAGATCATCGGTCGGGTGGTGGCCGAGCTGTCGGTGAGCGCCTCGGTGCCGGACTTCGACCTGTGGGTGCAGCTCTACGACGTGGCGCCCGACGGCACCGCGTGGAATCTCTCGACTCCCGGCACGGCGGTCCAGCGCGCGAGCTATCGCGACGGCGGCCCGGAGCGGCGGCTGGTGCAGCCGGGGAAAACGGTCCGGCTCCGGATGGACCACCTGGTCACGGCCAACCGGTTCCTCGCGGGGCACCGGCTGCGCGTCGTCATCACGCCGGCGTTCGCTCCGGTGTTCTCGGTCAATCCGCAGACCGGCGCGCAGGAGTTCGAGAGCGACAGCGTGCGCGCGGGCGACATCCGGATCGGGCATGCGGCGGGACGACTGTCGTGGATCGTGCTGCCGGTGGTACCGTTCGGCGACTGATGATCGCTCTCCGTCGACCCTTCGCGCTGGCCCTCCTGGTACCGGCCGTCCTCGCAAGCGTTCCGGTTGCCGCCGGTGCGCGCTGGTGGGACGTCGGCCACCGGATCGTCGCCCGGCTGGCCGAGTTGCGGCTGACGCCGCACACGCGGGAGGCCGTTCGCGACATTCTGGACGGCCAGAGCCTCGCCGACGCGTCGGTGTGGGCCGACAATATCCGCCAGTACCGGCACGACGCGGACAAGCTTCACTACGTCAACATCCCGCTCGCCGACACGCGCTACGTGCCCGAGCGCCACTGCCCCGGCGGGCAGTGCATCATCGCGGCGATCGAGCAGGAGCGGCACCTGCTGGCCGATCCGGCCGCATCCCGGGAGGAGCGAGCGGAGGCGCTGCGCTTCCTGATCCACTTCATGGGCGACATGCACCAGCCGCTGCACGTGGGCGACGACGGCGACCGCGGAGGCAACCAGCGTGCGGTCATCTTCCTCGGCCACCCGACCGACCTGCACAAGGTGTGGGATGGCGAGCTGATCGACTCGTCGGTCGCCAATCAGGACGAGTACTTCGAGCTGCTCCGCAAGCGGATGCGCTCGCTCGACCTCAAGAAGCTCGAGGCCGGCACCGTAGTGGACTGGGCGATGGAGGGTCACCGGATCGCGGTGGAGCACGTCTACCGGCTGCCTCGCGATGGGCGTATCGGTCGAGCGTACGTGCGGGAGAACCGGCCGATCATCGACCGGGCGCTTATCGCCGGTGGGGTGCGGCTTGCGAAGGTGCTCAACGACGCGCTGGCGAACTACCGGCCCGGCTCCAGCTCAGGCGGTTCCGGCCCAGGCGCATCCTTGCCGCCGGGCGCCTACTCGGACCGCCAGGCGGCGGCGCACGTGGGTGAGACGGCCACCGTGGTCGGAACGGTCGCGACGATCTTCCGCTCGAAGAAGGGGAACGTCTACCTCAACTTCGGCGCCGACTACCCGCACCAGAGCTTCACGGCGGTGGCGCTACAGCCCGCCGGAAGGTGGACTGACGGCCTGGATTCGCTGGTCGGACGGCGGGTGGGTGTCCGGGGGACGATCGTGAGCTACCGTGGCCGGGTCGAGATCGTGCTCGAGCGGGCAGACCAGATCGTACCAGCAGTCGCCCCCTGACACCCTCCGTCCGCCCCTCCACCAAGGGCAGCCACGTGCCTGCCATCCGGGGCAAGCTCCTCCAGGTCCTCGGCGTCTCCTTCGGCGTCGCCGTTCTCGTCGGCAACACCATCCTGATCGGCATCCTGCGCACGCCGGGCGACGTGGCCGCACGGCTGCCCAGCCCCGCGCTCTTCATCGGGGTCTGGGTCGTCGGCGGGATCTACGCGCTGCTCGGGGCCGTCTCGCTGGCCGAGCCCGGCGCGATGGTCGCCGAGTCCGGCGGGCCAGTACCCGATCGTTCGCCGTGGGCTCGGCGAGTACCCCGGCTTCGTGGTCGGGTGGAGCGATTGGCTCTCGACCTGCGGGCCCATCGCGCTCGGCGCGATGGTCGTCACCGAGTATCTCGAGCCCCTCGTGCCCGCGCTGGCCGGGCGGCGGGTGCCGGCGGGCGTCGGCGCTGGTGCTCCTCTTCGGGCTGCTGCTCTGGCGCGGCATCCGGATCGGCGACCTCACCCAGCAGCTCCTGAGCGCGCTCAAGGCGCTGGCGTTCGGCAGCCTGATCGGGATCTGCCTGCTCGTCCCGGTGCCCGCCGGTGACAGGCGCCGCGCCCGCGGCGCTGCCCTCGGGCGTCGCGCTGGTGACGGCCGTCGTGCTGGCGCTGCAGGCGGTGATCTACACCTACGACGGATGGAACGGGCCGCTCTACTTCGGCGAGGAGACGCGGAACCCCGGCCGCGGCATCCCGCGCTCGATGGTGCTCGGCGTCCTCCTCGTCATCCTGATCTACGTGCTGGTGAACGTCGCGTTCGTCCGCGTGCTCGGCATCGGCCGGATGGCGGGCGACCCGTTCGTGGCCGCGAGCGCGGGGAAGGCGATCTTCGGCCCGCGGGGCGACCTGGTGATCCGGCTGCTGGTGCTGGTCTCCATCCTGAGCGGCATGAACGCGTGCGCGCTGATGGCGCCGAGGGTGATGCTGGCGATGAGCCGCGACCGGCTGCTCCCCGCCGCGTTCGAGACGGTGAACGCGGGCGGCACGCCGACCGTGGCGCACTGGACCAGCATCGGGGTCGCGGCGGGGTTCATCGTCTCGGGCACGGTCAATACGGTGCTCGCGCTGTGCGCGTTCTTCTTCGTCGTCAACTACACGCTGTCGTTTCTGAGCGTGTTCGCGCTCCGGCGAAAGGAGCCCGATACACCGAGGCCGTGGCGGGTGCCCGGGTTTCCGCTCACCACGGGCCTCGCTGTGCTGGGGTCCGTGGCGTTCCTTGCGGGATCGGTGGTGAGCGACTGGGGGAACAGCTGGAAGTCGATGCTGCTGCTCGGGCTCAGCTATCCGGTGTACCGGGTCGTGGTCGCGAGGCGGGATCGGGCGGGCGCGAGCTAGCCGTGCGATTCACCCACGCCATCGTCCGTCCGCCCGCCGCCGACTTTCGCCGCCGGGCTCACCACTTCGGGCTGGGCCACGCCGGACCTGGCGCTCGCGCTCGAGCAGCACGAGGCTCACTGCCAGAGCGCTGGAGCGGCTGGGGCTCTCGCTCGTGCGGCTCGCGCCGGACGCTGCGGTTTCCCGACGGCACCTTCGTCGAGGATGCCGCCATCGTAACCGCTCGGGGCGCGATTCTCACCCGCCCCGGTGCCGCGAGCCGGGCCGGCGAGGTGCCGCGCATCGGCGCGGCGCTCGCCCCGTGGTTCCCCGAGCCGGACGCGATCACCGCCCCGGCCACCGTGGACGGCGGCGACGTGTGCGAGGCGGGCCCGCACTTCTTCATCGGGCTCTCGGCGCGAACCAACGCCGAGGGCGCGGCCCAGCTCGCTGCCTGGCTCGAGCAGCGTGGGTTCGGGATCGAGCGTGATCGATATCCGACGAATGCCCGGCCTGCTGCACCTCAAGACCGGGCTCTCCTGGCTCGGCGGGCGACGGCTGCTCGCCGCCGAAGCGGTCGCGGGGCACGACGCGCTGGGCGGCTGGGAGGTCGTATCGGTGCCGGCCGGCGAGGAGTACGCGGCCAACTGCCTCAGGATCAACGACGCGGTGCTGATCGCCTAAGGATGTCCGAGGACCGCGGCACTGCTGGGCGGGCTCGGCTACGCGGTCGCCTCGCTGGGGATGTCGGAGTACCGGAAGATGGACGGCGGGCTGAGCTGCCTGTCGGTGCGATGGTGAGTTCGGGCCGCTCGGGATGACGAGCTGCCAGCAAGAAGCTCGCCGTCATTGGCCGGATCCTTCTGCTCCGGGTGCTGCTCGATGCGCGGGAGCTGGAGCGGCTCCACTCGACCGAGCAGCGCGCGCCGTCGTGAGCTTATGCGTGCGTCGGTGCCGGCGGGCTGGGCCGACGCCGTGGGCACGGCGGGTCCTTCGGTCGCTGCAGGGCGCTTCGACCTTCGGGATCGCGCAGGGAATTGAACGCGCCCTGACGCTCCCTGCGGACCCACCGCGCCCCCGGCGTCGGCCGGCCCGCCTGGGTCCGGGAAGGCGTGCCCCAGTGTTCCGAGATGCTCGGGGCGCGGGGGCGTCGGGATAGCTCCCGCAGGGCGCGTAAGTAGACGCCACACAACCCACCCGCTGGTGGTCTCCTAACGCATGCGTGGCGGCTACTTCAGCGCCCGAAGGGAGCTATCCCGACCCCCCGCGCCGGGCAGCGGCGCTCACCCCGCCAGCCGGACAAAGCACTCGCGTCGAGCCCGACACGGGGACATCTTGTAGGCACCTCCCACCCAAAAGCCCAGACATGCCCGAGCTGCTCAACCGGCTCCAGGTAGCGCTCGCCGACCGCTACCGGATCGAAAGCGAGATCGGCGCCGGCGGGATGGCGACGGTCTACCTGGCCCAGGATCTCCGGCACGACCGCAAGGTCGCGCTCAAGCTCCTGCGCCCCGAGCTCTCGGCCGTGATCGGCGCCGAGCGCTTCCTGGCCGAGATCAAGCTCACCGCCAACCTCCAGCACCCGCACATCCTGCCGCTGTTCGACTCGGGCGAGGCCGACGGCTTCCTGTTCTACGTCATGCCGTTCGTCGAGGGGGAGTCGCTCCGGAGCCGGCTCAACCGGGAGAAGCAGCTCCCCATGGCCGACGCCATCCGGATCGCCACCGAAGTCGCGTCGGCGCTCGACTACGCCCACCGGCACGGCGTAGTCCACCGGGACATCAAGCCCGAGAACATCCTGATCCATGACGGCCGCGCCCTGGTGGCCGACTTCGGCATCGCGCTCGCCGCGAGCAAGGCCGGCGGGAACCGGATGACCGAGACCGGCATGTCGCTCGGCACGCCGCACTACATGAGCCCCGAGCAGGCGATGGGTGAGCGCGAGATCACCGCGCGCTCCGATGTCTACGCCATCGGCGTCGTGCTCTACGAGATGCTCACCGGCGACCCGCCGTTCAGCGGCTCGACCGCGCAGGCCATCGTGGCGCGGGTGCTGACCGAGTCGCCCCGGCCCATCCTGCCCCAGCGCCACACCATCCCGCCGCACGTCGAAGCGGCGGTGATGACCGCGCTCGAGAAGCTGCCGGCCGACCGGTTCGGCACGGCGGCGGAGTTCGCCGAGGCGCTGGCGGGCCGGGGCACCGTGCCGACGCTCCGGACCACGGCCGCCGCGCGCGGTGCCCGGTGCTGTGGCCGGGACGAAACCCCGATGGGACGCGGTCAAGCTTGGGCTGCTCGCCGGCGTCCTGGTCGCGCGGGCGCCGCTGGCGGCGTGGGGATGGCTCCGGCCGGGACCGGCGCCGGTGGTGAACCGATTCAGCGTCTACATGCCGCCCGAGCAGGGGCTCGCGGCCGTGAACCAGTCGGGCAACCGGGTGGCGATCTCGCCCGACGGACAGCGAATCGTCTATGTCGGTCCCGCGGAGAAGGGCACCCGGCTCTGGCTCCGGGAGCACGATCAGCTCAACGCCACGCCGATCCCCGGAACCGAGGCGGGGCCTCGCCGTTCTTCTCACCCGACGGCCGCCACGTCGGCTTCCTGGTCAACGGTTCGACACTCCGCACCGCGTCGCTCGACGGCGGGCCGACCCAGACGCTCTCGGACAGCATCAACTCGACCGGGGGCGACTGGGGACCGGACGGCTACATCTACGTCGAGGGAGACTCCGGACTCCTGCGCATCCGCGCCGTGGGCGGGCCCCGCGAGCCGCTCTACAACGTCGGCGCCCATAAGGAGACCGGCGCCGAATGGCCGGTCGTGCTGCCCGGCGCCAAGGGCCTCCTCTTCCGGACCCGTCGCGCGAATCAGGGCGCCGGCGACTTCCAGATCGTGGCCATGCCGCTGCCGAGCGGCGAGCCGCACGTGCTCATGCGGGGCGTCTATGCGCGATACTCTCCGACCGGGCACCTGCTGGTCGTGACCGCCGAGGGCAAGCTGGTGGCCGCTCCCTTCGATCCCGACAAGCTCGCGCTGACCGGCCCGGCGGTCGGTATCCTCGAGGGGCTCGGAGTCGAAGTGGGGGGATTCTCGACCAACCTGGCCCTCTCGGCCACGGGCACGCTGGTCTATACGACCGGCGCTGCCGTCCGGAGCCGGACGCCGGTATGGGTGACCCGCGAGGGAGTGGAGAGCCAGGTGGATTCCACCTGGCAGCCGTCCGGCAGCATCAACGCGTTCGCGCTCTCGCCGGATGGCCGTGCCCTCGCCGTGGACCTGCTCCAGGGCGGCAACAATGCCGTCTGGATCAAGCAGCTCCCGACGGGCCCCTTCTCCCGGCTCACCTTCGGTGACACGACGAACCTGCGCCCCACCTGGTCCGCCGACGGGCGCTCGCTCATCTACCTCGGGAACGCGGGCACCAACGGCGGTCTTCCCATGATGCGTCGCGCCGACGGCACCGGCACCGCCCGGACGCTGCTCCGGTCGTCCTTCAGCTTCGGACAGACGTTTCAGACCCGCGACGGCAAGTGGGTGATCGCGCGGCGCTCGTTCTTCGAGCCCGGCAAAGGCGACATCTTCGGGATCCGCGAGGGCGACTCGACCCTGGTGCCGCTGGTGACGGGGCCGGCCTCGGAAGTCCATCCCGCGGTCTCTCCGGACGGGCGGTGGCTGGCGTACGCGTCGGACGAGTCGGGGACGTCGGAGATCTACGTGCGGCCGTTCCCGGACGTCGCATCGGCGCGGTGGCAGGTCTCGACCGCCGGCGGCAGCAGCCCGGTGTGGTCGCACAGCGGGAAGGAGCTGTTCTACCGGAGCAATCGCGACGCGATCACGACCGTCGCCGTGCATCCGGGCGCCACGTTCTCGTTCGACCAGCCGAAGACGCTGTTCTCGACCGCTCAGTACGTCACGATCAATCCGGTGCAGTCGTTCGACGTGAGCCCGGACGACAAGCGGTTCCTGCTGCTCAGGGAGACGGCGCCCAACGAGCGGAACGAGCTGATCGTAGTGCAGAACTGGAGCGAAGAGATGAAGGCGCGCGCACGGAAATGAGGAGCTGCCGCTGACCACCACGCCTGACCGCCTCACCGCGGCCCTGTCCGACCGCTACCGCCTCGAGCGCGAGCTGGGCCAGGGCGGCATGGCCGTCGTCTACCTCGCCGAGGACCTGCGGCACGGCCGCAAGGTCGCCATCAAGGTGCTGCACCCCGAGCTCTCCGCCGTGATCGGCAGCGAGCGGTTCCTGGCCGAGATCAAGGTCACCGCCAACCTGCAGCACCCGCACATCCTGGGACTGATCGACTCGGGCGAGGCCGACGGCCTGCTCTACTACGTGATGCCGTTCGTCGCCGGCGAATCGCTCCGCGCCCGGCTGATCCGCGAGCGGCAGCTCCCGGTGGAGGAGGCGCTCCGGCTCGCGCGCGAGGTCGCCTCCGCGCTCGACTACGCCCACCGCCAGGGCGTGGTCCACCGCGACATCAAGCCGGAGAACATCCTGCTGCAGGACGGGGCGGCGCTGGTGGCCGACTTCGGCATCGCCCTCGCCGTGCAGCAGGCGGGCGGCAGCCGGATGACGCAGACCGGCATGTCGCTCGGCACGCCGGCCTACATGTCGCCCGAGCAGGCGATGGGCGAGCGGGAGATCGGCGCCCCGGAGCGACGTGTACGCGCTGGGTGCCATGACGTACGAGATGCTGGCCGGCGAGCCGCCGTTCACCGGGCCCAGCTCGCAGGCGATCGTCGCCAAGGTGCTCACCGAGCAGGCGCCGCCGCTCCGGGCCAAGCGTCCGACGGTGCCGCCGGCCGCCGAGGCCGCGATCATGACCGCGCTGCAGAAGCTGCCGGCCGATCGCTGGGGCTCGGCCCGCGAGTTCAGCGACGCGCTGACCGGCGGCGGATCGCGGACCGGGTCGGCCCCTACCGTCCCGATGGCGGCCGCGCGGCCTCCGGCCGGCTCGCGCCGCGCGCCGCTCCTGTGGGCGGGCTGGATGTTGGCGGGCGTCGCCGGCGGGGATCGCTGCCTGGGCGCTGAGCCGGCCGCGGCCCGAGCTCCCGCCGTCCCGGCTCGCGATCCTGGTGCCGGGCCTGGGCGGGAGCGGCGCGAGCTCGCAGCTGCGCCACCTGGTGTTCCTCCCGGACGGGCAGACGCTGGTGTACGCCGTCGGCGGCACGGACGGCGCGCTCCGGCTGGTGCGCCACGCGCTCGATGCGGAGGCAGGGACACCGATCGAGAACGCGGTCGGTATGGGCAGTCCGCTGGTGTCGCCCGACGGGCGCTGGATCCTGGGGACGCAGGCCGTCACGAGGCAGGTGCTGCGCCTCCCGCTCGACGGCGGCACCCAGGAGCTGGTCTCCTCGTCGCTGTCCACGAGCGACGCGGCGTTCGCCCCCGACGGCAAGCTCTGGTACAGCAGCGACGCCGACCTGGGCACGGTCGAGGGCGACTCGCTCGTGGCCAGGCTGCACAAAGGCGGGTACCACCTGCTGCAGATCCTGGACAACGGACGCTCCGCGCTCACCGTGCGGACGAGGGTCGGGAATGCCGCCGGCCCGCTCGTGCTGGTGGATCTCGAGACCGGGGCCGAGACGCAGATCCTGAGCACGCCGGTCAGTCGAGGCGAAGGTGACCCAGGGGCTGCTCGTGTTCGTGACGAACGCCGGTACCATGCAGGCCGTGCCGTTCGATCCGGGCCGGCGGCAGCTCGGCGGGTCGCCGGTGACGGTGGCGACCAACGTGTCGGTCACCGGGAACGGGGTGGCCCAGTTCGCCGTCGCCGAGAACGGCAACGTCGCCTACATCCCGCAGGAGCCGGCGTCGCTGGTGTTCGTCGAGCGGAACGGCGCGAGCCGGCTGGCCACGCCGGAGCGGCGGAACTTCCATCACCCGCTGTTCTCGCCCGACGGGCGCCGGCTCTCGCTGGACTTCAACTCGCTCGAGGGGCGCAACGTCTGGATCCTGGATCTGGGCGAGGGCACGCTCTCGCGCGCCACGTTCGACCGCGACGGGCACGACGCGACCTGGACGCCGGACGGGCGCTTCCTCACCTACATCGTGCCGGTGAACCGGCCGGGGAGCGTGCTGCTGCAGCTGCTCCGGAAACGGCCGGGCAGCGCCGAGGCGCCGGACACGCTGCTGACCTCGCCGCTGCTGGCCTACACCGGCGTGTGGCTCAAGGACGGCAGCGCGATGGTCACCACCGCGGCCGACCTCCGGCGGGACCCGAAGCTCCCCGACTCGACCCAGGGCGGAGCCGGCACCGACGCCGCGATCATCCGGAACGCGGGGAAAGGGCCGCTGGAGCCGCTGGTGGCGAGCCGGTTCAACGAGTCGTTCGTCGGCGTATCGCCCGACGGCCGCTGGATCTCGTTCGTGTCGGACCAGTCGGGGCGAGAAGAGGTGTACATTCGCGACCTCGCCGGGGAGCGGGACCAGGTGCTGGTCTCGGCCGACGGCGGGAACGAGCCGGTGTGGAGCCCGGACGGGCGGGAGCTGTTTTATCGGGAGACGAAGCAGGAGGGCCCCTACCTGGTCGCGGCCAGCATCGCGACGACGCCGGCGCTCGCGGTGACCAAGCGGACGCGGCTGTTTCCGATCGGCGACATCGTGGGGACGGCACCGCACGCGAACTACGGCGTGTCGCCGGACGGGAAGACGTTCGTGATGGTGCGGAGCAGTCCGGCGGCGCGGGTGATGGTGATTCAGAACCTGCCGGGGCTGGTGCGGCGGATGCGGGCGGGGGGGTCTTGAGGTTGCGGGGCGTGGGCGTGTGTGGTTGGGTCGGTGGCGGCGAGTCACCCTGAGCGCACCTGCCGCGCCGACGCGACTCTCGACGCGCTTGGTGCATCATCTTCCGACGAGCGCTTTTCCCCTGGGAGACCAAAGGTGCGACGGTCCGTCTGTGGGCTGGCTCTGCTGCTGCTCGGGACCGCCGCGGTCCCCACGATTGGGCACGCCCAGACAGAAGTGCCGAGCCGTGATCGCGTGCGGATCGCCGAGGCGATGCGGCTGGCGGACAAGCTCGGGGACGAGATCTGGCCCGGCTGGAGCGACACGCCCATGCGGGTGCTGCTCGTCAGCGATTCGGTCGAATTTCTGATTGGCCATTCCGAACCCAGTGCCGATTTTGCCAAGCTGGGCTACGACAGCCTGGTGAAGCGTGAGGTCTGGACTCGTCCAAGGCAATTCCCCCCTACCCTGCTGGCAACCTTCCCCGCGGTGAGCGGGAAACCCACCATCGTCATCGGATCGGCCGAGCGCACCGGCAAGTCGTCAACCGCGTGGGTACTGACGCTGATGCACGAGCACTTCCACCAGTGGCAGTCCTCTCGGCCCGACTATTACCCAGGCGTGGCACGGCTCGATCTGGCCCGGGGCGACACCACCGGGCAGTGGATGCTGGATTACGCCTTTCCGTACGATTCGGCCCCCGTCCAGCAGGCTGTGCGTGACCTGGCGACGGCCCTCGGCCACGCCCTTGATGCGCCTCCGGGCGCCAGGAGCAGCGCGCTGAAAGCGGTCGTGAGCGCTCGGGACGCGCTGCGCCGCCGCCTCACGGCCGCGGACTACCGCTACTTCGAGTTCCAGCTCTGGCAGGAAGGCGTCGCCCGCTTCATCGAGTACGCCGCGGCACGGGCGGCGTCTTCTGATTCCGGTGAAGCCATCGGCGGCGTTCGAGGAGCTCCCCGACTACGAGCCGTACAGCGCAGCCGCCGCCGAGGCGCGCCGAGGCCTGCGACGGGAGCTGGAGCAACTGGCGCTGGGCCGGCAGCGACGGATCGCGTTCTATCCGCTCGGTGCCGCCATGGCGTTGGTCCTCGAGGAGACTCGACCCGACTGGAAGCGGCGTACGGCCGGCGACCGTTCGCACTCGCCGCTCTGCTCTCCGCCACCCGCTAGTACCGCATGATCGTCCACCTCGTCGACGGCACCTACGAGCTCTTCCGCCACTTCTACGGCCAGCGTCGCTTCAACAAGGGTAAGGACAAGCCGTTCGGCGCCGTCGCGGGCGTGCTGCACACCGTGCTCGAGATGATCGAGGGCGGCGCCACGCACCTCGGCGTGGCGACCGACCACGTCATCGAGTCGTTCCGGAACGAGCTCTGGCCCGACTACAAGACCGGCGAGGGCATCGAGCGCGCTCTCCTGGGCGCAGTTCCATCCGCTCGAGGAGGCGCTCGCGGCGATGGGTGTCGCCGTCTGGCCCATGGTCGAGCTCGAGGCGGACGACGCGCTGGCCTCGGCCGCGCGGATCGCGTCGGAGGATGAGCGCGTGGAACAGGTCTGCATCTGGGCGAACGACAAGGATCTGGCGCAGTGCGTCCAGGACAATCGCGTGGTGCAGGTGGATCGGAAGGCGAAGGAGATCCGCGACGCTGAAGCGGTGCGTGGAAAATTTGGCGTCGGGCCAGCGCTCATTCCCGACTACCTGGCGCTGGTCGGGGACGCGCAGGACGGCTACCCGGGCATCGCGGGCATCGGCAAGGTCGGCGCCGCACGGATGCTCAATCGGTACGGGCCGATCGAGGCGTTTCCGGAGAATGTGCTCGGTAAGGAGCGGGAGCAGGCGCTGTTGTTCAAGCTGCTGGCGACGCTCAGGACCGATGCCCCGCTGTTTCGGGACGTGGAAGAGATCCGGTGGCGGGGGCCGACAGACAGCTTTGCGGCATGGGAGGGACGCCTCGCGGACAAGAGGTTGATGGATCGCGCAGCGGCGGCGTTCCGAGATGCTCGGGGCGCGGGGGCGTCGGGGTAGCTCCCGCAGGGCGCGTAAGTAGACGCCACACAACTCAACCGCCGGTGGTCTCCCAAGGAATGCGTGGCGGCTACTTCAGTGCCCGAAGGGAGCTATCCCGACCCCCCGAGCCGGGCACCAGCTCCTGAACCCGCCTGCCAGCGGCGCCTGACCACTGTCCCTGCGCTCGGGATGACCGCGCGGCTAGATTGACCCGGAATGACCGTCGCCTCATCCAGGACATGGCACGAATGACGTGGCTTCGCACGCATCGGATGCCCGCAGCACTTCTCCTCTGCCTCGCTCTCGGTGGCTGGAAAAGCAGCACTGCCGGCGTGCTCTCCCCTGCCCCGCTGATTCCCTCCGGCACGACCCTCGTGCTGCTGGGCGGTCATTACGTCGACGTGCGGAGCGGGACGCTGCGCCCCAACGGGGCGATCGTCGTGCGCGGCGGAAAGATCGTCGCGCTGCGGCCGCCGGAACGCCGCTGGCAGCCGCCGCGCGGCGCCCAGGTGATCGACCTGAAGGACCGCACCGTCATTCCGGGTCTCATCGACGCGCACGTCCATCTCACCCTCGCCGGCGACCCCGACTCGAACGCCCGCGCCACCCTCCTTGCCGGCTTCACCACCGTGGCCGACCTCGGCTCCGCCGGGGGCGCCGGCATTCGCCTCCGCGACCGGATCGCCAAGGGACGAGGTGCCGGGTCCACGGATAATCGCGGCCGGCTCCTGGATCGGCGAGCGCGGAGGCGTGTGCGAGTTCGGCGGAGCGACGGTCCACGGCGCCGCCGAGGCGGGGGCCCGCGCCCGCGCCGACCTGGAGGCAGGTGCCGACCTTCTCAAGGTGTGCGTCACGGGCTGGCCGGCGGATGCCGTCGCCCATCCCGACTCGGTCGAGCTCGGCGCCGAGCCGCTGGAGGCGGTCATGGTGGCGGCAAGAGCGGCGCGGCGTCCGGTGTTCGCACACGCCATCGGGCAGGCCGGTGCGCTCCTGGCCGCGGAGCATGGCGTGCGGGCGCTGGCCCATACGCCCGTGGTCGACTCGGCGGGTGCCGCCGCGCTCGCGCGTACGCGCGTGCCGGTGATCTCGACGCTCGCCTCGCTCGGTCCACAGACCCGGCGGCCCCGAAGTCATGGCGTCGTTCCGCCTGCTCCGGCGAGCGGGCGTCCCGATCGTGCTGGGCACCGACGCCGGCGTGCTGCCTCACGGCCGGAATGCGCGCGAGCTGGTGGCGCTCACGGAGGCCGGCCTCTCGCCGGCGGAGGCGCTCCGCGCCGCGACAGTCGACGCCGCGGCGCTGCTCGGCGCGACGGACGCGGGGGAGATCAGGGTCGGTGCTGCGGGGGACCTGGTGGTGGTGGAGGGAGATCCGCTGGAAGACATCCACGTGGTGGAGCGGCCGGAGGTGGTGATCCAGGGCGGGCGGATCGTGCACTGATCGTGGCTCGGGAGGTCGGGTGCGGGTGGGGCCCGGCGACGACGCGATGGTCCGAGCACGGCCGGAGAAGGTCCCTCGCTGCGCTCGGGATGAGGGGGGGTCGGGATGACGGATGGGTGGCCGGACGTAGCACAGGTCGCCAGATTGATCGTATCGCCTCACGCCACATACCCGGAGCCCCCATGCCCGCCCCCGACACCACCGCCGCCGACGCCCCCGTCACCCGCAAACCCCGCGAAGACGAGATCGACGTCCACGGTGTGACCCACCCCGGCAAGGTCCGCAAGGACAACCAGGACCACTTCGTCCTCTGCTCCCTCCGGAAGCAGCTCGTGCTCCGGTTCTCCAGCATCCCCGACGCCGCCGAGCTCATGGCGGACAGCGAGCGGCTCGCGTCCCTCGCCATGGTGGCCGACGGCGTGGGCGGCGCGGCCCGGGGCGAGACGGCCAGCCGCATGGCGCTCCAGGCGGTCACCCGGTACGTCTCCCGCGCCACCCGCTGCTACTTCGGCTTGCCCGAGGACGACGACCAGGCGCTGCTCGATGCCCTCCAGGAAGGCGCCCAGCACTGCCACGAGGAGCTGATCCGCCTCGGCGAGGAGGACGCCAACTATCGCGGCATGGCCACCACGCTGACTCTCTACCTCGGCGTCTGGCCCCGCGGCTACCTGCTCCAGGTGGGCGACAGCCGCTGCTACCTGCTGCGTGACGGCGAGCTGACCCAGATCACCCACGACCAGACCATGGCCCAGGCCATGGTCGACGTCGGCGCCATGAAGACCGAGGAGGCGGCCGATTCCCCGCTGGCCCACACGCTCACGAGCTCGATCGGCGGGCGCGAGACCCACCCCAAGGTCACCCGCTTCGACATGACCTGGGGCCAGGTGCTGCTGCTCTGCAGCGACGGGCTCACCCGGCACGTGACCGACGAACGGATCCGGGACGTGCTCCGCTCGATGACGTCGGCCAAGCAGGCGTGCGAGACGCTGCTGCAGGAGGCGCTCGACGACGGGGGGAGCGACAACATCACGGTGATCGTGGGCCGGGCGGTGCCGCAGGGGTAGCGAGGAGCGCCTGGAAGCCCGGATCGCGCCGAATCGGATCCCAGGTCGGATCGGCGCGGAGCAAGGGCACCGAGATCCCTGACGGAATCGAGAGCAGCGTCCGGAGCTCCTTCACCGCCGAGTCGGCCTCGCCGAGCGTCGCGTAGACCACCGCCAGGTTCCGGAGCATGTCCACCCCGTACCAGGTGTCCTTCGAGGGTGGCCGCAGCTCGACGGCGCGGCGGCCCTCCCGGATGGCGTCCTCGCGGCGCCCGAGGCCGGCGTAGGCGAAGGCGAGCGTCGAATGAAGCGAGGGATCGTCCGGTCGCGCGCTGCTTCTCCCCGCCAGGACCAGCGCCGCGGAATCGAAGTAGACCCGCGCGGCACCCGGATTGCTGCTGAACCGACTGGTCCTCGCCTTCGCGAGATAGTACCCGCCGGAATCCGTGCCGAAGCGGTCCAGGGCGAGCCCGTCCACCGCCGCCCGTGACGCGCTGCTCAGCCTCGGCAACAGCGCCGCGCCGACGTCGAATTGCGGCAGCCAGAAGGCGATCGCTTCGGCGCCGGCACGGCGAACCCCCTCCTCCACCTCCGAGGCGGCGGCGGCGAGATCGCCGTCCCGCGCGACGATGAGCAGCGCCTGATAGATGTAGGCGGGCGAGTCGGGCTCGAGCTCCAGCGCCCGGTTCATGTAACGCTCGGCCTCGGCGTATTCGCGCAGACGAAGATGCAGCTCGGCGAGGTCCAGGCTCTTGACCAGCGATCTCGGGTCGAGGTCCACGGCCCGCCGCAGGTCCACGCGCGCCTGGTCCCACTGGCCGAGGCGCCGCTCGACCAGGCCACGGGCCCAGGCCAGATCGCCGTTGCCGGGGTCGCCCGCCTGGGCCGTCCGGAATTCCTGCAGCGCCCGCTCGTAGTCGAGCTCGCCCCAGTAGTGGATCTGCCCGAGCGCGAGGTGCGCCTCGGGCAGGTCGGGCTGGAGCTTGAGCGCCGAGTCGGCGGCGCTCCGTGCCAGGGCCAGCCGCGCGCCGGTCCGGTCCGAGGAGTGGAATTGCCAGATGTGGCTCCGGGCGAGCCGGGCGAAGGCCAGCGCGAAGGAGGGATCCAGCTCGGTGGCCCTGGTGTACATGTCCTCCGCCGTGCGGAGCCCGGCGGGGTCCCCCGGCCGGTTGAAGTACTCGTTGCCGCGGAGGTAGAAATCGTAGGCGCGGAGGTCGCCGGTGGGCCGGGCGCCGAGGGCCGCGTGGTGCGGCGCCTGGAGCGCCAGGTCCAGCGCGCTCGCGACCTGCTCCGCGATGCGGGACTGGACCTTGAAGACCTCCTCCAGGCTCTCGTCGTACTGCCCCGCCCAGAGGTGGCGGTCGTCGGACACCCGGATGAGCTGCGGGGTGACCCGCACGCGACTGACCTTCCCGGGCGACTTCTCCCACCGCACGCTGCCTTCGAGCACGTACTCGACGCCGAGCTCCCGGCCGATCTGCTTGAGCGGCTTGTCGCTGCCCCGGTACTGGTCGGCGCTGGTACGGGAGATCACGCCGAGATGGGGCAGCCTCGCGAGGCGGCCGGTGATCTCCTCGGTGATGCCGTCGGTGAAGTAGCCGTCTTCGGCCGCGCCGAGATTCTGAAACGGCAGGACCGCGATGGCCCGCGTCCCGGGCGCCTGCTCGCCGCGGTTCGCAAGGCCGAAGGCCAGCGCGAGCGCCGCCACGATCAGGGCACCGCCCGCGAGTGCTACCGGGCGCCGCGTGAGGCGCCCGGCAAAGCCGGCGTCGCCCGGGCGGGCAGAGGAGGCTGCGTCTTCGAGCGCGGCGGCGAACTCCGCCGGCGTGGTGTAGCGCTCCGCGGGCTCCTTGGTCAGGGCGCGCTCGAGCGCTCGCCAGACGGGGGCCGGCACGTCGGGGCGTCGCGGGGGAAGCGGAGGCAGCGGTGCGATGACCTGCTGGATCATGACGGCCTGCGGGCGTGACGCCGGTGAACGGCGGGTCGCCGCCGAGCATCTCGTAGAGCACGCAGCCGAGGCTGTAGATGTCGCTCCGGCCGTCGAGCGGGCCTTCGCCGCCGGCCTGTTCCGGGCTCATGTAGGCCGGGGTTCCGACGGCCCGGCCGGTCTCGGTGATCCGTTTCTCGCCCGCGACCTCCATCATCACCGCGGCAACGCCGAAGTCCGCGACGATCGCCTGGTCGTCCTCGAACAGGATGTTCTCCGGCTTGATGTCGCGGTGGACCACGCCGTTGCGGTGCGCGTAGTCCAGGGCCAGGGCGACCTCGCGCGCGATCCCGAGCGCCACGGGCACGGACATCCGCCCTTCCCGTTGGAGCCGGCGGCGCAGCGATTCGCCCTGCACATACGGCATGACGAAGTAGAGCAGCTCGTCCGCCTGGCCCGAATCGAAGAGCGGCAGGATGTGCGGATGGGAGAGCCTGGCGACGAAGCGGATCTCCCGGAGGAAGCGCTCGGCCTCCACCGACACGGCGAGCTCGGGGTGCACTACCTTGAGCGCGACGAGGCGGTCGTGCCTGAGGTCGTGGGCGAGATAGACCGTGGCGGTGCCGCCGCGGCCCAGGAGGGCCGGGTCGCCGTCCGGCCCCCGCTCGATCCGATACCGGTCGGCGAGGGAGGCGGCGAGACGTTCGTGCACCGAGAGCATGGTGAGGACCTGGAAGTGAGGCCTACGGAAGGATATCGGCTCCGGGGTCGGGCGACCAGCGTGGGTGAGGGGGGCCGATGGGTGGCCGGACGTAGCAATGGTCGCCAGATTGATCGTATCGTCCCACGCACCCGGAGCCCCCATGCCCGTCCCCCACGCCACCGCTGCCCACGCCTTCGCGATGCACGCGGGAGGCGAGCGCCAATGACGCCCTCGCGCGAGCGCTGGACGGCGGCGCACCTCGATCGGAGGGCCCTCGAGCGCGCCGAGTATCGCCGCACGTCACCGGCGCTGCTCGAGCTCGATGGCCTTCGCTGCGCCGTGCGCGACCTCGGGCTCGGCGGCCTTCGGGTCGAGCCGGCGCCGGGGAGCCGCGCCTGGAGCGTGGATCAGCAGGTGAGCGGGACGGTAGTGCTGAGGACCGGAGACCGGATCGGGCTGGAGGCGCGGATCGGCCGGATCGATCGCGCCGGCCTCGCCCTCTTCCCCGACGGCCTGTGGCCCACCGGGGCGGACATCGAGGCGGAGCGCTCCGCCCTGCTGCAGCGCCACCGCGAGCGCCGGGCGGCGCCTCGGCTGCCCATTCCACTGGCCGCGGACGCGTCGGGCACCGGCACACCGCTCCGCGACGTGAGCGCGGTCGGCCTGCGCTACGCGCTCACGCGCTTCGAGTCGGCGCCGGCGATCGGGAGCCGGATCGAAGGCGCGCTCCAGCTCGATGCCGACACCGCGATCGAGGTGCGCGGCCGGGTGGTGCGGCACGTCGGGCGTGAGATCGCGCTCGCCTTCGATCCGCCCGGGCTCGATCCGGCGGTGCTGGAGCTGCTGCACCAGCGGTTCTTTCCGGGATAATCGGGCAGGGCCGGGGCCGGCCTCGGTTACTTCTCCGCGTGACCCTTCAACTGCTCCAGCCAGTTCTCCGCCACGATCAGCTCGCTCTGCTGTGACGTCTCTCCCTCCCGCACCATCAGGAATCGCTTGTCGTCGGGACTCACAGAGTACGACGGGACCGGCCCGCCGCGGGCGAGCTCCACTACCGAGAACAGGCTCCGCTGCCGCCCGACCGAGAACGTGGCGCCCGGCGGGATCTCGGCAGAGACCATCTCCGACTTGGCATTGACGTAGAACAACTCCCGGCCGGTATTGGACCACACCGGCTCGTTGCCGCCAGCGGTGGACACCTGCCACTTGGCCGACGCAGTCTCGGGAAACGGCCGGACGTAGATCTCGTTCGTCCCCGATTCGTTCGAGGCGTACGCCAGCCAGCGTCCGTCCGGCGAGAGCGCCGGGTAAAACTCCCCGGCGGGCGAAGCGACGAGCGGGACCAGGGTGGTATCCCCGGTCTTGAGGCCAAGGATGTCGGTGCTCCCCGCCCCGACCGGGGAGGTTCGGAGGATCAGCCAGCGACCATCCCGCGATGGCGCGACCTGGCCGAAATCGCGCCCGGCTGAGGTGGCGAGAAGCAGGCGCGGGGTACCCGTGCCGTCCGCCCGGTGGGCGTACACCGGCCCCACCCCGGAACCCGATCGATCGGTGATGTACAGGACGTCGCGGCCGTCGGGGGACCAGGCGGGACGCACGCTCGAGGTGTCACCGAACGTGATCCGGGAGAATGGGCCATCCGGGAGCCGTTTGACCCAGATATCGCGCCGGCCGTCCCGCGACAGGTCGACCGCCACCGCCTTCCCATCCGGGGAGAGGCTGGCCGAAGCGATGACGCCCTGCGGATCCCACGTGGGGTCCACCAGGCTCGCTATGCCCTCACGGCTCACCCACACCGCACGGCGGGAGCCGAGCGTGCCGCCGGTGGTGTACGCCAGCGTGCCGTTGCCGGCGAGGGCCAGGTCGATGTTGAAGCCACCGTTCCGCACCCCGATCCCCTCGATCAGCGCGACAGGCGAGCCGGTCAGCTGGAGCTTCTTCGGGTCGAAGGGGGTGGCGATCAGCTTCCCGTCGGCGGTGACCACCAGGAGATGCCCGGTCGGAGCATAGGTCGCGTAGATGCCCCGGACGAGCGAGTGGGCCTGGCCGTGCGGGAGCGACATCGTCATGATCTCGAAGTCGGCCGGCCCTTGTCCGGCGTGGCGGAGGCGGAAGAGCACCCCGCTGGCGCCGGGCAGCACGTGCACCCATTCGGTCGCGACCTCCTTCTTCTGGGGCACGATCGTATAGACCGGCTCGATGCTCCCGCCTGTGGCGCGTATCCGGGCGACGCCCGAGTCCACCTCGAAGTAGATGTACCCGTCGGCGCCCCAGTCGCCCGAAGTGGTGTTGGCCTTGTCGGTCAGCGTCACCGTGGGTGCGCCCGCAAGCGAGGCGATGCGCACCTGCGTCCCATCCTTGATGAATCCGAGCCGCTGGCCGTCCGGGGAGAAGAACGGGGTCCCCGCACCTTCAGTGCCGGCGATCGGCGTGGCGTCGAGCTGGTCGATCCGTCGGAGCCACAAGCGGTTCCCGCCATCACCGGGCCCGCTATAGACCAGTGTCCGACCGTCCGGCGAGAGCGCGAGCCGCGAGCCTCCCGACCCCAACGGCGGCTGAATCGCCTGGTTGGGGCGGAGCGAGAGGCTGAACTGGCTCAACAGCCGCGCGGGCGCCGGCCGGAGCCAGCCCCAGAGCGCCGCGGCCATGGCCACGATGAGCGCCGCGCCGAGGGCCATCACGGCGGCGCTCGGCCGGCGGCGCGTCCCGGATTTCAGCGCTGGCGCGGCCGCCGCCGCCATCGACACGGTGGACGTGTAGGTCTTGTCCTTGAGCGCCTCGGCGAACTCGGCGGCCGTGGCGAACCGGTCGGCCGGGAGCTTCTCCAGCGCCGTAAGCGCCGCGGCCTCGACGTGCCGCGGAATGGTGTGGCGCTGCGGAACGAGCGGGCGCGGGCTCTCGGTCACCACGCGGGCCACCACCGCCTGCGCGGTGGCGCCGGTGAAGGGCGGCTCGGCGGTGAGCATCTCGTACAGCACGGCGCCGAGCGCGTAGATGTCCGAGCGGGCGGTGATCTCGCGCTCGCCCATCGCCTGCTCGGGGCTCATGTAGTGCGGCGTGCCGAGCGACATGCCGGTCTCGGTCATCCGCGAGCCGCCCGCCTTGCTGGCGGCCAACGCGATGCCGAAGTCGGCGATGAGCGCGCGGCCGTCGTGCAGCAGGATGTTCTCGGGCTTGATGTCGCGGTGGATGACACCATGCCGGTGGGCGTAGTCGAGCGCGCCCGCCACCTCGGTCGCGATCCGGACCGCGTCGGCGACGGGAAGCTGCTTCTCACGGTTCAACCGGTCGCGCAGCGACTCGCCGTCGATGAAGGGCATGACATAGAACAGGTAGCCGTCGGCTTCGCCCGAATCGAACAGCGGCAGGATGTGCGGGTGCTGGAGGTTGGCGGTGAGCTTGATCTCGGCCAGGAAGCGCTCGGCGCCGATCACGGCGGCGAGCTCGGGCCGGAGGACCTTGAGCGCCACGCGGCGGTCGTGGCGAACGTCTTCCGCGAGGTAGACGGTGGCCATGCCGCCGGCGCCGATCTCCCGGTCAAGGCGATAGCGGTCCGCCAGGGCGGATTGGAGCCGGCCGAGCAGTTCGGGCATTTGTGGCTTTGGTGGGGGGTGCCGGAAGATGGGGGCGGGGAGCCTGATGTGCCAGGGGACATTCCCGGCTACCGAAGCCGTTTCAGCTCCTCCAACGTCTCGGCGTCGGCCCGATCCTGAAGCCGCCCCGTCTGCTTCGAGCGGATGAGGGTGTCCAGATCCGCGTAGGGGACCTCGACGCCTTCGATCCGAACCCGCAGCATCCTGGGCTCCGCGTCCGCATACCGGACGCTCCAGGCCAGCGTCAGCAGATCGACCCGCGGGTCGTCCCCGATGATGGTTATGGGCTTGGCGACGACCTCGGCCGGATCCAGCCCCCGCGAGACCCCGTAGGTCAATCCGCGCAACGCCTTCAGCGCGCGACGCGCGTTGTCGATGGTGGGGTCGATCAGGACGTCGACGTCCTTGGTGGCTCGTACCGCCCCGTGGAGCGCGAGGGCGAACCCGCCGACGATCACGTACCTGACGCCTCCCTCGTTGAGCAGGCGGCAGACCGTAACCAGTCGTGACCCCGCGAGGCCTGTCACCCCGCTGGCGCGCCGCCCCGGCGGCGCCACTGCTCGTAATCGTCAAAGGTATCGAACGCCGCCGTCCACGGCGCCACCGGTCCTCTGCCCTGCGTGAGCTCGAGCCACAATTCCTCCGACAACGCCAGCCGCTCGTGGGGCGTGAGCGCCAGTCCTTCGCGCAGGGTGCGCTCGCGCCCTTCCGTAAACGCCTGCCGCTCACGCCGGCCCAGGTACTCCTCGATGGCCTCGGCGACCACGAAGCTCCGCGGCCGGCGCTGGCGCTTGGCTTCCAGGTCCAGGCTCCTCCGCAGCTTGGCGGAAAGCGAGATGGAGGTGATCACAGTGGAGGCCGGCAAGGTTTCTGTCCTGTTAATAGTGGCTAATAATATAGGCCGGCTGGTGGCCAAACGCAACGACGCTCGCGCCGAGGGGCCCGCGAGCGACGTTCGGGGTTGCATTCAGTGGAGTGCCGCTGGCATCCTCCGAGAGGGCCGGCGATCGATCCCGCCCGGAGACGCATGACAAGGAGCCATCCACATGACCACGCAGAGCCACACCCGACTTCCGAACGTCGTATCGCAAGCCGAGTGGCTTGCTGCCAGCAAGCAGGTGCTCGCGAAGGAGAAGCAATTGACCCGGGAGCACGACCAGCTCGCCGCCGAGCGCCGCCGGATGCCGATGGTGAAGATCGACAAGCCCTATGTGTTCGATGGCTCGGCCGGCACGGTGAGCCTGCTGGACCTGTTCGAGGGGCGCCGCCAGCTCATCGTGTATCACTTCATGTTCGCGCCCGGGGTCGGCGGCTGGCCGACGGCCGGCTGCCCCGGCTGCTCGTTGGTCGTGGACCAGATCGCCCACCTCGCCCACCTGCACGCCCGCGACACTTCCTTTGCCCTCGTCTCCCGCGCACCGCGGTCCAGGATCCAGCCCTATCAGAAGCGGATGGGGTGGACCATTCCGTGGTATTCCTCCTCCGAGAGCGACTTCAACGACGACTTCGGGGTGACGACCCCCAAAGGCGAGACATTCGGCCTCAGCGTCTTTCTCCGTGATGGCGACAACGTCTACCGCACCTACTTCACCAACGGGCGCGGCGTCGAGGCGCTGGGCAGCGTCTGGACCCTCCTCGACCTGACGCCATACGGCCGGCAGGAGGAGTGGGAGGACTCGCCCGAGGGGTGGCCGCAGACTCCGCCCTATGAGTGGTGGCGGCGGCACGACGAGTACGGCAAGCAGGAGGAGGGTTGAGACGTCACGCGAGGACTCGCGGAGCCATGAGCCTGAACGTCTCCCTGGCGATCAGATATTCTTCGTCAGTCGGAATCGCATACGCCGCCAGACGCGATCCCTCAGCTCGAGATACGCAGCTCGTTGCGCCGGTTTCGCTCGACGTCGAGGGTCAGCCCGGCCCAGCCAAACCGCTCGCACACTCTCCGCCGAATCTCCGGCGCGTGCTCTCCGATGCCACCGGTGAACACGACGGCCTCCGCCCCTTCCAGCACGGCGAGGTAGGCTCCCACGCATTTCTGGACGCGGTAGCAGAACAGCTCGAGCGCGAGCTCGGCCGCCGCGTCCTTGCGCTCCAGCAGCTCCCGCACGTCCGCCGTCCCCGCCAGCGCCTTGAGCCCGGCCTCGTGCTGCAGCAACTGCTCGAGCTGCGGCAACGACATTCCCTCGTGCAGCAGGTGGGTCAGGATGCCGGGGTCGAGGTCGCCCGCCCGGGTGCCCATCACCAGGCCCTCGAGCGGCGAGTATCCCATCGAGGTGTCCACCGAGCGCCCGCGAAGGATGGCGGCGGCGGAGCAGCCGCCGCCGAGGTGGAGCGTGATGATCGTGGGCTCGGACGAGCCGGTGAGCGCCGCGTACCGCTCGGTGACGTACCGGTGGGACCAGCCGTGGAATCCGTACCGGCGCACGCCGGGGATCTCGGGGAGGGCGTAGCGCCAGGCGCGGGGCGGGAGCGTGGCGTGGAATGCCGTGTCCAGCGCCGCGACCAGCGGAACCCCCGAGCCCAGGGTGGCCTCGATGCCCTCGAGCGCCGGCCCGTTGTGCATCGGCGCCAGCGGCGTCACCTCGCGCAGGATGCCGAAGCACCTCGGCGTCGATCCTGACCACATCGGGCAGACGCCCGCCGCCGTGCACCACCCGATGGGCGATGACATCCGCCGGCGCGGGCAGCGCCGCCAGCGCCTGCTCGACCGCGGCGCGATATCCGCCGGTGGTCTCCACCACCGCCGCGGCGAGCCGCTCGAGCTCGGTCTTCCCGGTCCTGAAACAGCTTGTACTTGAGCGTCGTGCTGCCGCAGTTGATCACCAGCACTCGCATCGCTGCCGACTCCCGAGCTGAAGTTTGCTATCGTACAGGTGAACCAGGATGCTTGGGAGAGCACGATGGACCAGGGACCGCTGTCACCCGCCGAGCTGCACGCGATCGACGCCTACTGGCGCGCCGCCAACTATCTCTCCGTCGGCCAGATCTATCTGCTCGACAACCCCCTCCTCAGGGAAGCGCTGAGCCTGAAGCACATCAAGCCCCGCCTGCTGGGACACTGGGGCACGACGCCGGGGCTCAATTTCATCTACGCGCATCTCAACCGCATTATCAAGCGGGACGACCTCGACGTGATCTTCATCGCCGGGCCGGGCCACGGCGGGCCCGGGATGGTCGCGAACACCTATCTCGAAGGGACGTACAGCGAGCTGTATCCCGAGGTGTCGCGGGATCTCGCCGGGCTTCAGCGGCTGTGCAAGCAGTTCTCCTTTCCGGGCGGCATTCCGAGCCATGCGGCGCCGGAGACGCCCGGCTCCATCCACGAGGGCGGAGAGCTGGGCTACTCGCTGACCCACGCGTACGGCGCCGCGTTCGACAATCCGGACCTGATCGTGGCGTGCGTGGTCGGCGATGGGGAGGCCGAGACCGGGCCGCAGGCCACGGCGTGGCACTCGAACAAGTTCCTCAATCCGGTCACCGACGGCGCGGTGCTGCCGATCCTGCACCTCAACGGGTACAAGATCGCCAGCCCGACCGTCCTTGCCCGCATCAGCGGCCAGGAGCTGGAGAGCCTCTTTCGGGGCTACGGGTACCGTCCGTACCTGGTCGAGGGCTCGGAGCCCGAGGCGGCGCACCAGGCGATGGCCGCGGCGATGGATGCCGTTCTGGCGGAGATCCGCACGATCCAGACGAACGCGCGCTCGAGCGGCGAGGCCACGCGCCCCCGGTGGCCGATGATCATCCTGCGGACGCCCAAGGGATGGACCGGGCCGAAGACGGTGGACGGCAAGAAGACGGAAGGCTCGTGGCGCTCGCATCAGGTGCCGCTGGCCGACCTGGCTACGAAGCCCGCGCATGTCAGGCAGCTCGAGCAGTGGATGAAGAGTTATCGACCGGACGAGCTCTTCGACGAGGCCGGCGCCCTGATCCCGGAGCTGGCCGCGCTCGCCCCCGAGGGCGACCGGCGAATGGGGGCCAATCCCCACGCCAACGGCGGCGTCCTGCTCGAGGATCTGTCGCTGCCGGACTTTCAGGACTACGCCGTCGCCGTTCCCGAACCCGGGACCGTGACAGGAGAGGCCACGCGAGTGCTCGGCGGTTTCCTCCGGGACGTGATGCGGCGGAACCTCGAGCGGCGGAACTTCCGGGTGTTC
This sequence comes from uncultured Gemmatimonadales bacterium, assembly GCA_963833905.1. GTDB lineage: Bacteria > Gemmatimonadota > Gemmatimonadetes > Gemmatimonadales > GWC2-71-9 > CAVVWJ01. Next base: position 33,988 of record CAWHZQ010000005.1, read on the forward strand.
GGCCCGGACGAGACCGCCTCCAACCGGCTGGACGCGCTGTTCGAGGTCACCGCGCGCACCTGGCTGGCCGATCAGACTCCGGACGACCAGCAGCTGAGCCCGGACGGCCGGGTGATGGAGATCCTGAGCGAGCACACCTGCCAGGGATGGCTCGAAGGCTATCTGCTCACCGGCCGGCACGGCTTCTTCTCGTGCTACGAGGCCTTCGTCCACATCGTGGACTCGATGTTCAACCAGCACGCGAAGTGGCTCAAGGTGACGCGGCAGATTCCGTGGCGGCGGCCGATCGCGTCGCTCAACTACCTGCTCACGTCTCACGTCTGGCGGCAGGACCACAACGGCTTCTCGCACCAGGACCCCGGGTTCATCGATCACGTCGTCAACAAGAAGGCGGACGTGATCCGGGTGTACCTGCCGCCGGATGCGAACACCCTGCTCTCCGTGGCCGATCACTGCCTTCGGAGCCGCAACTACGTCAACGTCATCGTGGCCGGGAAGCAACCGGCCCTGCAGTATCTCGACCTCGACGCCGCCATCAAGCACTGCACCGCCGGCATCGGCATCTGGGAGTGGGCCAGCAACGATCGCGGCGCCGAGCCGGATGTGGTCATGGCGTCAGCGGGCGACGTTCCCACGCTGGAGACCCTGGCGGCGGTCAGCCTGCTCCGCGAGCAGGCTCCCGAGCTCAAGGTGCGGGTCATCAACGTGGTCGATCTCATGCGGCTGCAGCCCGCCGATCAGCACCCCCACGGACTCTCGGACCGCGACTTCGATGCCCTGTTCACGACCGACAAGCCCATCATCTTCGCGTATCACGGCTATCCGTGGCTGATCCACCGGCTGACCTACCGCCGGACCAACCACGGGAACCTCCACGTCCACGGGTACCAGGAGGAGGGGACGACGACGACGCCGTTCGACATGGCCGTGCGGAACGGGCTCGACCGCTTTCACCTGATGGCGGACGTGTTCGACCGGGTGCCGAAGCTCAGCGCGACGGCCGCGTATGCGAAGCAGGCGATCCGGGACAGGCTGATCGAGCACCAGCAGTACATTGCGGCGTACGGGGACGATCTGCCGGAGATTCGGGACTGGAGGTGGGCGGGGGGCTGAGGGCGAAAGACGGAAGGACGGAAGGACGGAAGGAGGCATGACTTCGGTCGCCTTCCGTCTTCCGTCTTTCCGTCCTTCCGTCCTTCCGTCACTTACAGCCCCCCCAGCGACCCCCCGTCGATCACGAACCGATACCGCACATCCCCCTTCAGCATCCGCTCGTACGCCTCGTTGATCCCCTGGATCGGGATCAGCTCGATATCCGACACGATCCCGTGCTGCGCGCAGAAGTCGAGCATCTCCTGCGTCTCCTTGATCCCGCCGATCGGCGACCCGGAGAGCTTCCTGCGCTTCAGGATGAGCTGGAACGGTTCGATCGGCGGGTGCGGGTGCTCCGGCACGCCAACGAGACAGAGCGTGCCGTCACGCTTGAGCAGGTTGAGGTAGGCGCCCAGGTCGTGCGACGCGGCCACGGTGTCCACGATGAGATCCAACCGGTTGGCCTGCTTCGCCATCTGATCGGCGTCGCGGGAGATGACCACCTGGTCGGCTCCCAGCCGCTTGGCGTCCGCGGCTTTGTCGGGCGAAGTCGTGAACAGGGTCACCTCCGCACCGAGCGCGTGGGCCAGCTTGACGCCCATGTGGCCAAGGCCGCCGAGCCCGACGATGCCGACCCGGCTGCCGGCGCCCGCCTCCCAATGCCGGAGCGGGGAATACATGGTGATGCCGGCGCAGAGCAGCGGGGCCGCGCCGGCCGGATCCAGCCGGTCCGGGACCCGCAGGACGAAGTCCTGGTCCACGACGATCTTGTCAGAATAGCCGCCGTAGGTCATCAGGCCGGTCTGCTTCTCGGGGCTGTTATAGGTCAGGGTGATCCCGACCTCGCAGAACTGCTCCAGTCCGGCCTTGCATTCGGGACAGGTACGGCAGGAGTCCACCATGCAGCCGACCGCCGCCAGGTCGCCCGGGGCGAACTTCTTCACCTCGGCGCCCACCTCCGTCACCCGACCCACGATCTCGTGGCCCGGCACGATGGGGTACGTGGTCATGCCCCACTCGTTGCGGGCGAGGTGCAGGTCCGAGTGGCACACCCCGCAGAAGAGGATCTCCATCCGGACGTCGCGCGGCCCGGTGGCGCGGCGCTCGAAGCTGAATGGCGCCAGCGGGGTCGTGGCGCTCTGGGCGGCGAAGCCCTTGGCCGCGGTCGTAGACGGGCGCGACTTCGGCGCCGTGGTTTGCTTGGTGCTTGTCATCTCGTGTCCCCAGCTGGGAGGCCGCCGTTCGGGGCCTCGGGAATACCCTGACCCACCGGCATGCGGCGGATCGCGACTCTCAGCAGTATAGACAACCTCGAGCGCTCTAGATCAAGTCCCAATCGCGTAACGGGCATCATGCCAGGTTCATTTTCGCCAGCAGCGCCCGGAACCGCGGGTGCGGCCGCAGCGTCGTAAAGAGAAAGGACCCCTTCACCCCGTACACACTTCCCCCCCGCTCCTCATACGCCCGCTCCAGGCACCCGATCGCCGTGTCATCCTCGCCCAACCCCGTATACACGTATGCCATGTGGTACGGCGACACGTACCGCTCCCGCGACATCTCCTCCAGCCGTCGCAGTATCTCCCGGGCCTGCTCGGTCCTCCCCGTCAGCCCGTAGGCCTCGCCGAGCTGCGCCAGGTACAGCGTGTGCCCAGGGGCGGCCCGCGCCGCGCGCTCCAGCTCGGCCAGACCCTGATCCGGCATCCCCGACTTCAGGTAGGCCCACCCCAGCGTGGAGCGGACCCGCCCATACTCGGGATCGAACTCGACCGCGCGGAGCGCGGCCTGCAACGCCTCCTCGTTCCGGCCTGCTCGCAAGAGGGTGGATGCGACGTCCGCCCGGTGCGTCAGCGGGTCGAGCTCCTGCGCGCGCCGCACCAGTGCCAGCGCCTCGTCGTACCGCTCCATCGCGCCGCAGAGCCAGCCGTAGTGATCGTAGATGTCGGCGGCGCCCGGGCTCAACTCGAGCGCCAGCTTGAATTCGGCCTCGGCGCCGGGCCAGTCATAGTCGTGCACCATCCGGAAGAGCGCCAGCACCGCGTGCGCCTCGCCCAGGTCGGGGTCGAGCTTCAGCGCCGCCGAGACGGCCACCATGCCCTCGTGGTACGCCTCGTCCGGCCGCAGCGTGCCGCCGCCCGCCCCCGCCGACAGCTCGGCATAGGCCAGGGCGGCCCCGACGTGGGCCATGGCATACCCGGGGTCCCCCGCGATCGCCTCCTTGAAGTAATCGATGCCCTTCCGGATGCTCTCCTCGGTATACCGGGTGTAGCAGTGACGCCCCTGGAGGTAGAGCTGGTAGGCATGGACGTCGGCCGTGGGCTCCCGGTGGATGCGGGTCCGCTCATCCCGCGACAGCTCCGCCCGGAGCGCGGCGGCGATCTGCAGCGCCACGTCGGTCTGGATCGCGAAGATGTCGGTCAGCTGGCGGTCGTACGTCTCGGCCCAGAGATGCCGGCTGGTCGCCGCGTCGAGGAGCTGGGCGACGATACGCACCCGGTCGCCCGCCCGGCGCACGCTGCCCTCGAGCAGCGTCTCGACGTCCAGGGCGACGCCGATCTCCCGGAGATTCTGCTCCCGCTGCTTGAACCCCATGACCGAGCCGCGCGAGATCACCTTGAGCGAGCGGATCTTCGAGAGCTGGGCGATCACGTCCTCGGTGATCCCGTCGGCGAAGAACTCGTTGTCGGGGTCGGCGCTCAGGTTGAGGAACGGGAGGACCGCGACCGACGGCGGCCGGGAGCCACCCGCGCCCTCCGCTGGGGCCACGAGCGCTTCCGCGAACGCCGCGGCGGTCGGGAACCGCTCGGCCGGCTCGAGCGCCAGCGCCCGCACCAGCGCCTGCTCCACCGCCACCGGCACCGCGGGCCGGAGCGGCGCACGCGCGGGACCGCCTCGGTGAACCGCTTGGCGATCACGATCCGCGCCGAGGCGCCCGGGTGCGGCGGCTCGCCCGCCAGGAGCTCGTAGAGCACGCAGGCGAGACTGTACACGTCGCTCCGGGCATCCAGCTCGCGCTCGCCGGTTGCCTGCTCGGGGCTCATGTACTCCGGCGTCCCCAGCATGAGGCCGGACTCGGTGAGCCGCTCGTCCGCCGCCGCGCTGGCCGCGAGCGCGATGCCGAAGTCGGCGACCATGGCCTCGCCCTCGTGCAGCAGGATGTTCTCCGGCTTGATGTCGCGGTGGATCACGCCCTGGAGGTGCGCGTGATGCAACGCGGCGGCGACCTGCCGGACGAGCCGGATGGCGTCATCGATCGGGAGCTGGCCCCTCGCGGGCGAGCCGCCGCCGCAGCGAGTCGCCCGCGACGAAGGGCATGACGTAGTAGAGCAGGTCGCCGTCGCCCGCGGACGCGGGCACCAGCCCGGAGTCGTGGAGCGGCAGGATGTGCGGATGGTTGAGGCCCGGCCGCGATCCGGATCTCGCGGGCGAAGCGGTCGGGGCCGAGCAGGGAGCCGAGCTCGGGGCGGAGGACCTTGATCGCGACCTTGCGGTGGTGCTTGAGATCGTCGGCCAGCCAGACGGTGGCCATGCCGCCGCGGCCGAGCTCGCGGACGAGCGTGTAGCGGCCTGCCAGAGCGGGGGCGAGCCGCGAGACGTGGGTCGAGGATGTGGACGGCACGCTGGAAAGTTACAGCGGGACGGGCGGAGGGAGAGCGGTTGGGCGTTGAGCTATGGCTTGATCAGCCGCTCGACCCCGTCCCCGTTGATCAGCTTGAGGGTGCTCTCACCGCCCTCTGACAACACCTGGATATGCGTCGGGTTGGATTCGCCGCCGATCACGAGCCCCGATCCCAGCTTCGTTGCTCCCAGCTTCACATTGGGCCGTCCGTCGGGACTCATCAGGCGCAACAACACCGTTTCGGGATACGGCTTGCCCTTCCACGTGACCTTGGGGTCCTCGGGGAGCACCGAGAGGCTGGCTCGAACCCTTCCCTGGTCATCGACGATCTCGAGAGCGCGGCCACGGAGCACGGCCGGCGCACGGCCGGCGCCGCATACTGGCTGAGATTGGATCGACTGGTAGCCGACGAGTCCCAGATTCACAGCGGTGAGAGCGATGAGAAATCTCTGAGTTTGCATGGGCTGCCTCCGTGTGCTCCTCAGGATACGGCACGCCTGGGCTCGGTCGGGGGTTGCTCTTCGCCGGACTGCTTGATGACGCTGAGGCGGCCATCCGCCTCGAGATAGCACCGCTTGACCTCCGCGAGCGCCGCCACGCCCTGCTCGCGCAGTTGCTCCTTCAAGTCGCCCATGGTGAGCATCTCGGACCGAAGATTACGCCGGTGAACTCGCCCGTCCTTGACGAGGAGCAGCGGCGCGGGATTCAGGAGCGAGTGGAACCAGGCATATCGATACCCCAGCCAGTCGAGCAGGTAGTTCCACCCGAAGATGGTCGCGACCAGGACGGCGCCCTCGGTGATCGAGTGATATTCGCTCGCCATCGCGTTCTGCGCGGCATCGGCCACCAGGACGACCACGAGCAGATCCGCCGTGCTCAAGGCGCCCGCCTCCCTTCGAAGGACGCGCATCAGGACCAGGATGCCGAGATAGATGACGGAGCCCCGCAGCACGAGCTCGAGGAGGCTCACGGTCGGGACCAGCATGTCTGTGCCAATCGATCTGTGCGATCATCGGGCCTCCGGCCAGTCGCATGACTGGGCATCAAAGTAGGAAGGGGGTGTCCGGCCGGGCTGTGACGTGGGCGACGTAGGAGGAGTTCGCTATATCGCCCTCATCTCGGAAACCCGTCCGCCAACCCCCCATCCACCGTGATGATGTCCCCTGTCGTAAACCGGAACCGCTCCCCCGCCAGCACCACCGCCAGCTCCGCCACCGCCTCCGCCGGGATGAGCCCGACCTTCATCAGGTTCCGCTGACGGTACACCTCGAGCTGCTCCGCCTCCGTCACTCCCCGGCTCGCCGCCCGTTCCCGCACGAACCGCCGGAACAGCGGCGTGTCCACCTGGTCCGCGTTGATCGCGTTGACCCGGATCCCGTCGCCGCCGAGCTCGACCGCCGCCACCCGAAGCGCCTGCAGGAGCGCGGCCTTGCTCCCGCCGTACGCCACCGCGTCTTTGCCCGGCACGATCGCCGCCTTGGAGACCGACGCCACGATCGACCCGCCGATCCCCTGCCGCCGCATCACCGTCGCCGCCCGCCCGATCGCGGCCACCGCGCCCAGGTAGTGCACCTCGAGCTGACGCTGCAGGTCCTCCCGCCGGATCTCCGTGATCGGCGCGAACCGCGGCGGCAGGCCGGCCGTGTAGAACAGGCAGTCGAGCCCGCCGAACTCGAGCACCGTACGGCGGAAGAGCGCGTCGAGGCTCGCGTCGTCCCGAACGTCGGCCGCGGCGCCGATGACGCGGCCGGGGAACTTGGGGGTGAGCTCGGCTGCGACGCGATCCGCCGCAGCCGCCTCGAGATCGGCCACCACGACGTGCGCCCCCTCCTCCGCGAACCGCCGCGCCGCCGCCTGGCCGATGCCGCTCCCACCGCCGATGATCACCACCACGTGCCGCGGCAGCTCCTTGCCGGCACGCTCCCGCGCGATGGTCTCCTCCACCTTCCGCCGCTCCAAGGGCCAGTGCTCGAACTCGAACACGTCCCGCTCGGGCAGAAACTCGAACCGGTCCACCGCCTCGGCGCCGGCGATCGCCTCGAGCGTGGCCCGGTAGCAGAGATTCGCGGTCACGGCGCTCCGCTTGTCGGTGAACGCCGTGATGAGCCCGAGCCCCGGCGCCAGCACCACCTTGGCCCAGTCGTCGAGCGGGCGCTCGCCCGGCGCGGCGTGGCGGCCGTGGTATGCCTCGTACTCCGCGCGCGCGGCGGCCAAGCAGGCTCCGCACCTGGGCGACGAGTGCCTCCGCGGGCGCCGCCAGGTCGAGGTCGAGCCAGACCGGCAGCCGGCCGGCGCGGAGCAGGTGCTCCGGCGTTCCCATGCCGCGCGCTGTGAGCTCCGGCATCCGCTCCGCGGCCAGGGTGGCGAGCACGTCTTCGGCGTCGTCGTAGTGGAGGATCACGCGGTCCGGCGCGCTCAAGGCGCCGCGGACGGCGGGTAGCACGAGCTCGGCGAGACGGCGGCGTTGCTCCGTCGGGAGATTCCCGGCAAGGTCCCTCGCTGCGCTCGGGACGAGGCGCTCGAGCGGCGCTCGGGATGACGAAGGGCGCGCCGAGAGCCGGCCTCGACGGCTGGCGGCGATGTACTCCTCGATCTTCGCGACCACCCGCACCAGCCGCGCGTGCGCCTGCTCGGCGTCGTCGCCCCAGACCACCAGGCCGTGGTGCGCCAGCGTCATGCCGATGGCGTCGGGCGGGATCCGGTCGACCATCGCGCTGACCGATCGGGCGAGCGGGAAGCCGGGGCGGCTGTAGGGGACGTAGACGATGCCGCCCTCGAACAGCTCGTTCACCAGGCGTTCGGCCGTGCCGTCGGCGACGTTGGTCAGGCTCATCGTGGCCACGTCGTGGGTGTGGGCGATGACGCGGTGTGGCAGCAGCGAATGCAGCGGGGTCTCGACGCTCGGCGCGGGGCCCTCGGCGAGCATGCAGCCGGCCATGAAGCGCATCATCTCCGCGTCGCTCATCGACTCCGCTTCTGCGAGCGGCGCGAGGCGGGCCAGCGAGAGCCGGGTGAAGCCCTCGCGGCCGATGGTGCGGAGGTCGGTGCCGCTGCCTTTCACCAGCAGGGCGTCGCCGATCTTGATCGAGGTGTTGCCGCCGCCGGGCTGGACCAGGCGGGTCTGCTGGCCGAGGAGGTGGGAGAGGTGGACGAGGCTGTCGAGGGGGTCGGGGGTGGTGGTCATGGGGGAGGAAGATGCGTGGGGCGGGACGCGGACGCGAGCGTCGTCGCCTCCTTCCTCGGGAGTCCGGGGTCAACTGTGCTGAGACGCGGTCTGCGACGACGGAGCGATCTGAAAGCGGAACCGCTGCTGGACGAGCTGGCGGACGGCCTTGCCACCACGCTTGGCCGGCCGGAAACGCGCCTCGCCGAGCGCGGTGCGCACCGACTCGCTGAAGCGGGGGTCGTCGCTCTGAAGCACCTGGATCGTGGTCGTGTCCACCCGGCCGATGGTATCTACGACGTAGGTGACGTCGACCTGGCCCTGGGTACCCGTGGCGATCAGGTCACTCGGGTAGATCGGCGCGGCGCTGCCCTCGTAGCGCTCCACCATCTCGTCCACTTCCAGCACGCTGAAGGCGGTGTCCGACAGCAACGGAGGCGGCCCGAAGGGCGTTTCGCCGTGGACGCCGCTCCGCTCGCCCCATGGGCGGTTACGTGATGTCGGGCCGCGGACGCGGAGCCCGTCGCCCGGAGGCGCGAGCCCGGCACCTCCTTCGAGCTCGGTCCCCGGCTTGCCCCACTGGATGCGGTCGGATTGGCGAAGCGGCGCGTCGACCCGGTCGGGCGGGAGGAGGAAGAACACCCTGGCTTCCCGCTCGTCGATGGGAAGCTGGCCGCCGCCTTCGGTCGAGGCCAGGGCAAACCACACCACGCCCGCGTGGGCCACGATGCTGACGAAGGCCCATTCAGCGGAGTGGAGAAAGCTCCGGTCGGATTCCAGCAGGGTGAGGTGCATGCTCCAGGCGCCAGGCGGCGGACGCGCCGTGATTTCCAATATATGACGCCGTCCGCTCGCCGGGGCGCACGTGCCGGGACAACCCGAGCGAGCCACTCCGGACACGACGCCGATTCGGACATCAGGCAGACTCAGGGAACGGAAGGATTGACAGTTTCGGTACCGTTTCCTAGCTATGGTGTGAACCGTGACGGAGGGGAGGGGACAACGGCGCTCGCCCAGTCTTCGGGTACCCGCGAAGCGTTCGCCGGCACATGAATCGATTCCACACCCGCACACACGAGTCGCACGAACAACCGCATGACTGAAGCGGCATGACCGCCGCGAGCCAACACGGCGCCGGGGACCACGGATGGCGGGCCCCGGCTTTGGCCGTGCCTCCTCTCATAGCTGCTTCTGCATCACCCCCGCGAACCGTTCCTGGATCCGCTCCCACACGGACCGGTGGCGCCATTCCTCCAGCGTGACCCGGCGGGAGCGGCCCCGATCCTCGGCGAACACCCGTGCCTGAGCCGCCCCGAAGCCCGATCGAGCACGTTGAGGTTCGCCTCCTGATTCAACCGGAACGAGCGATCGTCGAAGTTCGTGGAGCCCACCGAGACCCACACGTCGTCCACCACCATCAGCTTGACGTGATACATGGTCGGCTGGTACTCGTAGATCCGCACCCCCGCCTCGAGCAGCGGCCCCCACTTCGCGCGGGACGCGCGGCGTACCACCTGGGCGTCGAGGATCGGCCCCGGGACGACGATCTCCACCTCCACCCCGCGCCGCCGGGCCGCGACCAGCATGTCGACCGTCATCCGGTCGGGAACGAAATAGGAGTTGGCGATCAGAATGCGATGCGAGGCGGATGCGATGGCGAGGAGGAACATCAGCCGGAGATTGCCGTTGCCTTCCTCGGGAGAGCTCCGGAACACCTGCGCCAGCTCCGATCCGACCGGATCCAGGTCGGGGAAGTAGCCCGGCCCGTCGAGCACCGCGCGCTCGGCCTCGAACCAGTCGTCCATGAAGGCAGCCTGGAGCTGCGCAACCACCGGCCCCTCGGCGCGGAACTGGGAGTCTCGCCAGTGATCCCGGTCCTGGGCATGGCCCCGCCACTGGTCCCCCATACCCATGCCACCGGTGAACCCGATCCGCCCGTCCACGACGAGGAGCTTCCGGTGCGTCCGGCGATTCAGCCGGCCGAGCTGGTACCAGTGCGGCGCACGATACAGCACGACCTCGACGCCGGCCTTCCGCATCCGCTCGAGGTCGTCCCGGTCCACTTTCTGGGATCCCGCCCAGTCGAGCAGCAGGTGCGTGCGCACGCCGGCCCGGGCGCGCTCCGACAGCGCTTCGGTGAACTCCCTGCCCACCCGTGAAGACCAGTAGATGTAGCTCTCGAGGGTGATTGTCCGGCGCGCGGACCGGATGGCCTCCAGCATCGCGGGGAACATCTGGTCGCCGTTGAGGAGCGACGTGACCCGGTTGCCGGGGACGAACGCGGGCCCGAGCAGGTTCCCCATGGTGCGGACAAACTGGGAGTCACCCGTGGCATACAGGTGGGGAATCGGGTGCTCGACCTTGCGCTCGGAGCTGGACAGGTTGACGTAGAGCAACAGCACGACGATGGCGAACCCGACCACCACCGCCAGCTGCGCGCCCCGTACACGCGCCAATCGCTCCGCCCACCCGGGCGACCGTCGTGACGCCGAGCGCTTCGGACTCATGCGAGCGACTCCGTAAGGGGGGCAGCCTGGGTCAGTCGACCACTGCCTGATCTACCGCTCGAACGGCACCTTTGCCACCCCACCACTGTCGCGACCCTCGGGCACCACGACCGCCCACACCGGCCGATGGTCGCTCGCGCCGTGCACCTGCCTGACCACACCCGCGCTGGCCGGCCGGGCGCGTGACAGGTGCCGCACGAAGATGTGATCCCAGGAGAACATGGAGATGGTCGGATCCAGCCGGGCCGTGAGCCAGCGATAGCCGTGCCGCACCAGGAACGAGCCGATCCAATAGCTGTTGAAATCGCCCGCGATCACCACCGGCCCGTCGAACCCGGCCGCGTCGGCGAGGATCGTGCGCACCTGGTCCTTGCGCGCGGCGTCCGAGAACCGGAACGGCGTCTCGAGGTGCACGGCATACACCCGTATCCGCCGGCCGTGCAGGCGGAGCTCGGCGACGGTGGCCGTCCGCTGCTGGTGTCGAAGCCGGCTCTTGTGCGGCAGAAACAGCTTCCAGCCCCGTTCGATCGGCCAGCGGGAGAGGACCGCCGGGCCGAAGTATCTGCGATCGGTGGGATGGACCGAGCCCGGGTAGTAGACGTAGTTGAGGCGGAGCGCCCGGGCGATGCGGTCCACGCCGGCGTCGTCCATCTCCTCCAGGGCGAGGATATCGGCATCACGCAGACTGTCACTCCGCAGGACCTCGATGGCGCGATCGATCCGGCGGCCCAGCTTGATATTGAAGGTGACGATGCGGATGGGAGCGGTAGTCGATGTATCGGGGATGCGTGGGGCGTACGCGGCGGAGAACGCGGGGGTCTTGGGGTCGAGCAGATTGGTTGCCTGCGCGCAGGCGGCGATCGCCGCGGCGGTGCCCAGAGTCGAGCAGTGAACTGCGGATGCGCGCGCGAGTCATCCTTCGCTCTCGCTCAGGATGACGCTATCCGCTTCCCCGCCTCGTCGAACCAGTGCAGCTGCTCCCGCGCCGCCCGCAGTCCCACGACCGACTCCACCGGAATCAGCGGCTCCGGCGGCGCCACCACCCGAACGTCCGCACCGCCGCCGTCCGCGCCCAGCCGAACGTGCACCAGGAGCTCGCTCCCGCGCGGCTCCACCACGTCCACCCGCGCCGCGGCATCACCCGTCCCCTGCGCCACTATGGCCACGTCGTGCGGCCGGACACCGAGCGTGACCTTCCGCGCTCCCGCGACCGGCGCGTCGAGCACGAGCCCCCCGGGCCCGCGCCACTTTCCGTCGGAGACCTCGCCCGCCAGCAGGTTCATCGCCGGCGAGCCCACGAATCCCGCCACAAACGCCGACGCCGGCCGCCGGTAGACCTCCATCGGCGGGCCCACCTGCTCCACCAGCCCGTCCCGCATCACCGTCACCCGTCCGCCCAGCGTGAGCGCCTCCTCCTGGTCGTGGGTGACGTAGACGATGGTGGCCCCGAGCCGCCGATGGAGCCGCGCGAGCTCGGCACGGGTCTCGACCCGGAGCTTGGCGTCGAGATTCGAGAGCGGCTCGTCGAACAGGAACACCTTCGGGTCCCGCACCATCGCGCGGCCGAGCGCGACCCGTTGCCGCTGGCCGCCCGAGAGCTGGCTCGGCTTCCGGTCGAGCACCGCGTCCAGCCCCAGCGCACCCGCCGCCTGCGCCACCCGGTCCGCGATCGCGGCCGGCGCGGCGCCGCGCATCCGGAGCCCGAAGGCCAGGTTCTGCCGCACGCTCATGTGCGGATACAGCGCGTAGCTCTGGAACACCATCGCGATGTCGCGGTCCTGCGGCGGGAGCGCGGTGACGTCCTGCTCGCCGATCAGCACGCGGCCCGCCGTGGGCGTCTCGAGACCCGCGATCATGCGGAGCGCCGTGCTCTTGCCGCACCCCGACGGGCCCACCAGCACCATGAACTCGCCGTCCGCGATCGCGATGTCGAGCCCGCGCGCGGCCACGTGGCCATTGGGGTAGGTCTTCCCGACGCCCTCGAGTCGCACCGATGCCATGGCTACCCTTTCACCGCGCCGGCCGTGAGCCCCTGCACGATCCGCCGCTGGAAGAGGAGGACGAGCAGCGCCACCGGCGCCGTGGCTACGATCGCCGCCGCCAGGATCTGGCCCCACGGCACCTGGTATTGCCCGCGGAACAGCGCGATGGCCACCGGCACCGTCTGCCGCTCGGGGCCGAGCGTGAACGAGAGCGCGAACAGGAACTCGTTCCAGCTGTACACGAAGGTGAGGATGGCGGTGGTGGCCAGGCCCGGGCACGGCCAGCGGCAGGATGATCTCGCGCAGCGCCCGCAGCCGGCTGGCGCCGTCCACCATGGCCGCCTCCTCCAGCTCCGCCGGGAGCTGCCGGAAGAACCCCACCAGGAGCCACACCGTGAGCGGCATGGCGAAGGTGAGGTACGGGAGGATGAGCCCGGGATAGGTGTTGATGAGGCGGAGCTCGCGGAGCAGCGAGGTAGAGCGGCGAGACCACGGCGATCTGCGGAAACACGCTGACGGCGAGAATGAGCGCCGAGGATCGGCGCCTTGCCCCGGAACCGGAGCCGAGCGAGCGCGTAGGCGCAGAGGCCGCCCACCACCACGCAGAACAGCGGTCGTGGTGCCGGCCACGATGAGCGAATTTCGGATCGGCACCAGGAAGTCGCGCTCGGCGAAGAGCGCGCGGTAGTGATCGAGCACGAAGGTCGTGCGGAATGAGCGACCGGCGCTCGTAACAGCCGCGCCTCGGGCGTGAGCGAGGAGACGATCGCCCAGTAGAACGGGAACGCGCTCGCCAGCGACCAGCAGGCCGATCACCGACGCGTGCCCCACCGGCTGCCGGCTTCATGCGCCGCGTCTCCGTGAGCCCGGCGCCGAGCAGCCGGATGTAGCCCAGCGCCAGGGCGAAGGTGATGCTGAAGACGATGACCGAGAGCGCCGAGCCGTAGCCGAAGCGCAGGTTCTGCAGCAGCGAATTGAACGTATAGAGCGCGATCGGCTCGGTCGACGTGCCGGGCCCGCCGCCGGTCATGACGTAGATCAGGTCGAACACCCGGAAGGCGTCGAGGGTGCGGAAGATGAGCGCGACCAGCAGCGCGGGCCGGAGCAGCGGCAGCGTCACGTAGCGGAACTGGCGCCAGGCGGACGCGCCGTCGATCCGGGCCGCCTCGTAGAGCGAGGCGTCGATGTTCTGCAGCCCGGCCAGCAGCAGGAGGGCGACGAACGGCGTGGTCTTCCACACGTCGGCCAGCACCACCGGCACCCAGGCGAGCGCGTGCTGACGAACCACTCGGGCGGCGCCTTGACGAGGCCGAGCTCCATCAGCATCGCGTTCGCGATCCCGGCCTGCCCCTCGAACATGAACCGCCAGAGCAGCGCGGCCACCACGGTCGGGATGGCCCAGGGCACCAGGATCGCGGCGCGCACCAGCGCCGCGGCCGCGGAAGGCGCGGTTCATGGCCAGCGCGAAGACGCAGCCCAGGCCGAGCTCGAGGGTGACGCTCGCGACGGTGAACAGAGAGCGGTGTGCGACAGCGCATTCCAGAACCGGGCGATCCCGAGCGCCTCGGCGTAGTTGGCGAGCCCGACGAAGGGGCGGCCGAGCCAGGGCATCCGGAGGTCGTGGAGGTGCAGCGATTCCCAGACGGTCCAGGCGAGCGGGAACAGGGCGACGAGCAGGATCGTGCCCAGCGCCGGCGCGGCGAGCTGCCACGCGAGGCGGGCTTCGCGGCCTCGCAGCCGCGCGGCTCGGTCGCGCGGCCGGCAGGCTGACGCAGCACCGGGCAGCAGGCGTCACGAGCGGCGACGTCGCCTCCTTCCGAGCCCCGCGCGGTCGAGCAGCGCCTGCATCTCCTTCGCGGCGCTGGCGAGCGCCGGCGCCGGGCTCCAGCTGCCGGGTCAGTGCGCGGTGCAGATGGATCTGGAGGATCTCCGAGAGCTCGCGTGTAGACCGGCGTGACCGGACGGGGTACGGCGAGCTCGATGATGGCGCGGGCCCGGCGCCGGCGGGATGACGAGCGCCTCGGCGAGCTCGCGGCTCGTCGTAGAGTGCCGGGCGGGTCGGGAACTGGCCGACGACCCGCGCCCGCTCCAGCATCTGCTCCGGGCGCGTGAGGTACTCGATCACCTCATAGGCCGCTTCCGGGTGCGGCGCTGTTGGCGTTGATCGCGAGCTGGGCGCCGCCGAGCGTCGCGGTCGGCCTGCCGCCGGCTGCGGCCGGCATCGGTGTGACGGCGTAGCGGCCCGCGACCCGCGAGCTCGCGCTGTCCTGCATCAGGGCATACGCATAGGGCCAGTTGCGCATGAACGCCGCCTCGCCGTTCTGGAAGGCGAAGCGGGACTCCTCCTCGTGCCAGGTCAGCGTCGCCGGGGGAACGATGCCGTCGCGGTAGATCTCGTCCCGCATGGTCGTGAGCGCCTCGACCGCCGCCGGCGAATTCACCGTCACCCGCCCGCCGTCGAGGATCGTACCGCCGAAGCCGCCGAGATACTCGGTGAAGACCGTCACCAGCCCCTCGTAGCGCGCGCCCTGATACACCAGGCCGTAGCGGAGGCCGCGCTGGGCCCGGGCCCGGATCGCGACCCGCTCCAGCTCGTCGAACGTCGCCGGTGGCTGTCCATCAGGTCGGTCCGCCAGTAGAGCATGCCCACGTCCACGAACCAGGGCAACGCGTACAGCCGGCCCCGCCAGCGAGTTGGCAGTGACGGTGGCGGGGAAGAAGGCGCCCGTGGCCGGCCGGAAGCGGTCGAGGTCGAGAATCCACCCCGCCGCCGCGAACTCCGGGGTCCAGATCGCGTCGAGCTGCAGGATGTCGGGCTCGCTCGAGCGCGCATTGAGCCACTGGACATAGAGCTGGTGGCGCTGGTCGGCGGCATCCGGTGTGGCCCGCTGGACCACCCGGATCTCCGGATGGGCCGCCATGAACCGCGCGAGCTGGGTGCGCAGCACGGTCCCCTCGGCGCCGAGCATGCTGCCCGGCAGGGAGATGACGGCGGGCCCGCCGGCGGGCGCCGAACGGCAGCCAGCGGCGAGCAGCAGGCCGACGCACGCGGCGCGGCGGAGACGAGAGCGGGACGGAGCGGTTGTGCGGATCGAAGCGTCTCCCCCTGACCGGTCGGAGTGCTGCGCGCGGGACCCCGAGCACGGTAACACCGAACCCGGAGGCGTGCCAGCGTTGCCGGCTGGACACCTGGTTTGGTGCGTTACGTCACAGTCGGGGCGCCCGGGAGAGATCAGATTGGCGGGCGCAGTCGCTCTCCCCTTGCGCATCAAGCCTTGACGCATGAACGTGTGTTACCGCTGGTATTTGTTTCACCGACCAGCATTTGCGAGCGGAATACTGCCGTGAATCCGTTGCAGGGGCTGAGCCCCCTCCGGGGGGCCGCGTCACCCGGGCTAGTCCGAAATTGGGACGCCGTCGCCGTCCCTGGTGGTGGGCCAAACGCCCACCGCGG
Organism: uncultured Gemmatimonadales bacterium; assembly: GCA_963833905.1. Lineage (GTDB taxonomy): Bacteria > Gemmatimonadota > Gemmatimonadetes > Gemmatimonadales > GWC2-71-9 > CAVVWJ01. The sequence goes on from CAWHZQ010000005.1 coordinate 49,802, forward strand.
CCCGCCGATTGTCTCGTTCGCTCCCTCAAGCACCATCCCCCGTTCCACCTTGCCGTCCCCATCGCTCCCGCGCGCCGCACGTCCGGCACGGGTCGTGGACCCGTCCCCCCGCCAGCGAGCCCGAGCACACCGACACACGGAGGGTCCCGTTATGAATCGGTTCGTCTCTCTGGCATGTTGCGTTTCTGGTGCTCGCATGCGTTGCCCGACCGTCGCCCATCCTGGCCCAGGAGACCGGACAGAACGGCACCATCGCCGGCAAGGTCGTGGATGAACGCGGGGGCGCGGTTTCGGGCGCTCAGGTGTTTCTCACGCGTCCGGCCATCGGTACCCTGACTCGACCCGATGGCGGGTATACGCTCACCCGTGTTCCCGTCGGGCCGCAGAGTCTGCATGTTCGAATGCTGGGATTCCGGCCCGACTCCGCCGGCGTGACCGTCACCGCGGGGCAGCAGGCCTCCCAGGACTTCACGCTCACCCGGGATCCCTTGCAGCTCGAGGCCCTGGTCGTCACGGGCACCCAGAGCCCGCGGATGAACCTCGATGCCAGCGTCGCCGTCACGACGCTGACCGCGGCCGAAGTCCTGTCGGCAGCGCCTCGAAGTACCACCGAGATGCTCCGCTACGTCCCGGGCTTCACCCGGGTCGAGAGCTCGGGCGGTGAAGTCAACGAGAACATCAGCATCCGCGGCATCCTGGGAGTGGAATACGTCGCGTTCCTGGAGGACGGCCTCCCCGTCTTCCCCACGATGCACACCTTCTTCATGAACGCCGACAACCTGTTCCGCTTCGACACCAATATCGAGCGGCTGGAGGTAGTGCGCGGTGGCAGCTCGCCGCTGTTCGGCTCCAACACTCCGGGGGCGATCGTCAACTTCATCAACAAGTCCGGCGGCGACCAGTTCAGCGGCACCATGCGCGCGACCGGAGCCACCAAGGGTCTCGCACGCTATGACCTCAACATGAACGGCCCGTTCGGCGACGACTGGCGGTTCAACGTGGGCGGCTTCTACCGGTACGATCACGGCGTGCGCGACCCCGGGTACCCCGGCATCCGAGGCGGCCAGCTCAAAGGCAACATCACTCGCCTGCTCGAGCAACGGCTACATCCGGTTCTCGGCCAAGTACCTCGACGACCGGAACCAGTTCATCGTTCCGCTTCCCTTCAACAATCCCGCCGACCCGCAATACGTCCCGGGCTTCGGCGACTACGGATCGATGATCACGGCCGAGGGCGTGGACATCCGCGTGCCCACCCCGGACGGGCCGCTGACGCTCCCGTTGGACAACGGGCTCAAGACAAAGGCCACCTGGTTCACCGGAGATGTCTCCTTCGACCTGGGCCGAGACTGGCACCTGCAGAACATCGCCCAGGTCATGCAGAACGATCAGGAGTGGAATGCGATCCCGAACGGGAATCTGTTCACCGCGACGGATTACATCACGGCTCCCACGGGTCAAGGCGGACTCGGCTTCGCCCCCGGCAGCACGGGCCAGTACACCTTTACCAACCACTTCGATGGCCGACGGGAACTCCGCTTCCCTTTGACACCCCCAACGGCCTGGTTGCCGCCCAGGGCGAATGGCACATCGAGAAGCCCATTTCGGCGGTTCAGAATCAGCTGTCGTTGCGGCGGGCGTTCGGGAAGCATTCCCTCAACATCGGCGGCTATTTTGCGAATTACACGCAGGAGAATCGCTGGTTCTTCACCAACATTCTGACCGATGTCCGCGACCAGCCGCGCTTCCTCGATCTGGTGGTCACGCCGGCCGGAGGAGGAGCCCCGGTCCAGATCACCAAGGACGGCTTCCGGAAGTACATCGACAATTACGTGAATGGAACGGGTCAGGCCACGATCGTGTCCGGCGTCGTGGGCGGCGAGGTGCAGCTCACCGAGCGGTTGCGCGCCGACCTGGGCGTCAGGGTCGAGTACAACGACTTCGTCCAGCAGCTCGGAGAAGAAGTCCCCCTTCGATCTCGACGGCAATCCGGCCACGCCGTTCGATAACATGAACTTCGGCAACAACAGCTTCCTGCACTTCAGCCGCAACATCACCGATTGGTCTGCCAGCGCCGGACTCAATTACAGAGTCAACGACCATGTGTCGGTGTATGGCACGGGTGCGCGGGGCTATAAGATGCCCGCCCTCGACGAGTTCCTGAATGCGACCGCCGCGGAGCAGGTCGCCCTCTTCGATTCGCGGCAGGTGCAGTCCGTCGAAGGCGGGGTCAAGTACGCCACCAGCCGAGTGGCTGTGACAGTGAACGGATTCTACACCAAGCTCAAGAACATCACCGGCCAGGGCGCGGTGATCGATCCGGTGACGGGCGTTACCACGTGGCGGATCACCAGCGACCCGCAACAACGCTCCTTCGGTGCCGAGGTGGAGGCGTTCGTCAGCCCCGGTCGAGGGACTTCAGCTGATCGGGAGCGGCACGATCCTCAAAGCCGAGCAGGGGGCCGGGATCGACAGTCTCGTCGGCGTGGAGCTCGCCGGCGTGCCGAGGACGATCGGCAACCTCGCGGCGATCTACTCGTCGCCGCAGGCGGCCGGCCTGCAGTTCAAGGCCGACATGCATTGGGTCGGCTCACGGTTCACGCTGAGCCCGCGGGATCGGGTGGTAGACACCAAGCTGCCCTCGTATCAACTACTTCAACTTCGGCGTCGGCTGGGCGATTCCGAACGCGGCCGCCCGCATCAACGTCGATCTGCTGAACGCATTTCAGAGCAAGGGCCTGGAAGAAGGAAACCCGCGGCTGATCGACCGCCGGCGGATCGCCCCTCTTCTTCGCCCGGCCGCTCCTGCCGAGGCGCCTGCAGGCGTCGATCGAGTACGACTTCGGAGGTGGCGGACCCCAGCGTTGAGCTCGCAGATTCACCGGGCAGAAGGTCACCGGCGACGGGTCCGTCTTGGACCCGCCGCCGGTCTGCCTCTTGTCTTGATCTCCCTCGCAGCGGTCGTTCAGCCGCTCCGGGCGCAGGATTCCACCTTTCTCCTGGTCACCGACGATCCGCACCGCTCGCCGTCGCCGTTCATCGGCAACGGGCGGCTCGGCGTCGTCATTCCACCGCTGGGGCTCGGTGGATCGCCGGCGCTCCTGGCCGGCGTCTACGAGGAAGCGCCGGGCGACGTGCCGCGCATCATGGGCCTGCCGACTTGGAACGCCATCAGCGTCTTCGACGGCGCCCGCTGGGTCGGCGTCGACAGCACGCCGGCCGGCGCACTCAGGAACTACCGCCAGGCCGTGAACATGCGCACCGGCGCCGCGAGCACGAGCTTCGACTGGGACGGGGGGGCGGTGCGCTTCTCGGCCCGGGTCGAGACCGTCGTCTCTCGCGCCGAGCCGCACGTCGCGGCAATGCGGCTCGAGCTGGTGTCGCGCGGGCCGGGCCGCCTCCGGGTCCGGTTCGCGCTCGCGGGCCGTCCGCCTCCTCGACGGCTGGCCCTGGCCAAGGTCGAGCGGGCCGAGCCGGACTGGGGGCCGGCGGACGTCTGGTATCCGGGACACGCCGTCGTCCGCGGCCGCGCCGCCTCACGCGAGCGCAACGGCGGTCGGCTCTCACTCACCGCGACGCCCGAGGGTCGCTCGACCGTGGTAGCGGAAGCGGCGGCCATCACGTGGGACATCGGCCGGGAGCGTCGGGCGACGACGCGGGCGCGCGCGGCCGGCGACACGGCATCGCTCGAGATCGCCTTCGACGCGGCAGCCGGCGAGAGCTACAGCTTCACCCAGTTCGTGAGCGTCGCCTCGACGCTCGAGGGGCCGGACCCGCACGGCCGTGCCGCTCGCGGCGCCGCCGCCGCCCGCTCGCTCGGCTACGCCCGGGTGGCGGCGGCCAGCGCCGCGGCCTGGGCCGAGCGCTGGGCCACCGACATCGAGATCACCGGCGATCCCAGGCTCCAGCAAGTCGTCCGCTCGATGCTGTTCTACCTCCTGTGCAGCGCCGACTCCGGCACGGCGCTCGGCATCCCGCCGATGGGGCTCTCGAGCGGCGGCTACTACGGCCACATCTTCTGGGACTCCGACACCTGGATGTTCCCGTCACTGCTGCTGACCCACCCGGATGTCGCCCGCTCGCTCGTGGCCTTCCGCACCCGGACGCTCGAGGCGGCCCGCGCCAACGCGCGCGCCAACGGGTTCCGCGGCGCGATGTATCCCTGGGAGGCCGACGAGCGCGGCCACGAGACCACGCCCCGGTTCGCCATTCAGAACGCGCGCTCGGAGATCCACGTCACCGGCGACGTCGCCCTGGCCCAGTGGCAGTACTACCTGGCCACCGGCGACTCCGCGTGGCTCGCGCGCGACGGGTTCCCCGTCATCCGCGCCACCGCCGACTTCTGGCTGAGCCGCGCCACCCGCGACTCCGCCGCCGGCAGCTACCACATCAAGAACGTCGTCTCGGTGCACGAAGGCCTGATCGGCGTGAGTGACGACGCGTACACCAATGCCGTCGCCCGGAAGAACCTGGAGATCGCGGCGGCGGCGAGCGGGCGACTGGGCGCCGAGCCCGATCCGAAGTGGATCGAGGTCGCGTCGAATCTCCATATGCCCTACGACTCGGCGAGCGAGTACTACCGCACCTACGAGGGCGCCCCCGACTCCACGCTCGGTGCGGTGACCCCGCTCCTGAGCTACCCGCTCGGCGTGGCCATGAGTGCCCGCGCCAAGCGGGCGCAGCTCGAGCAGGCCGTCGCCCGGCTCCTGGCCGAGGGGCCGGGCGCGATGATGGGCTCGACCCTGCTCTCGGTGGACGCCGCGGAGCTGGGCGACCGGGCGCTGGTGGACTCGCTCCTGCCACACAGCTACCAGCGCCACCTGCGCGGCCCGTTCCTCATGCTCTCGGAGACGCCGACCAACGAGGCGGTCGACTTCGTCACCGGAGCCGGCGGCTTCCTCCAGCAGGTGATCTTCGGCTACACCGGCCTCAGGCTGGGCGAGCGCGGGCTCGAGCCGGCATTCCCGCCGGTCCTCCCTTCGCACATCACCCGGCTCGTGCTGCGCAACGTCCAGGCCCGCGGCGGCCGCTACGATGTCATCGTGGACGCCGCCGGCCGGCGAATCGTGCCGCACGAGGAGACGCCCGGCCGATGAGCATCGCGCTCGGGCCGGTCGTTGCGCTGGCGATGCTGATCCAGACGGCGCCCCCGGTCGCACGGGCGCCGGTGCTTTCCTTCCCCGAACCCGGACTCGACGACACCGCCGCCTATCAGGGATACGCGACGCGATTCTACCGCGATTCGAGGGACAACGCGCTGCAGATCTACATCGAGGCGCGCGCCGGCCGGGTCGTCAACCTGTGGGCCGACGCGGCCAACGAGAGCCTCGGCTTCACGGCCCGCGATGCCCGGGGCCGTCCGGCGGCGCTCGCCTGGGGCGCCGACTCGGCGGCGGTGTGGGACTCGAGCGGCGTGCGGACCGTCGAGTACCATCTCGCGGCCGCCGCTCCTGGCGTGACGCTCGGATGGTTCCTGCTCGGCTCGATGCGGGTCGAGCGCGACTTCCAGTACTGGAAGCGGCACCTGCAGCCGTTCACCGCGCCGCCGTTCTACGTCGCGGAGGAGTCGCTCCTGGTGGCCAACGTCGGCCGGCTGCCGGCCGGGGAGCGCGGCCGCCACCTGGCGCTTCTGCGCGCGGGCAGCGTGGCGGCGCTCGGGCAGCGGCTTCAGGCACGGCTCGCCAGTGCCGGCGCGGACAGCACGTGGAGCATCCGCGTCGAGCGCCCGTCGCTCGACGGCCTCACCCACCTGACGCCTCGAGCTGCGGGGCTCCTCGCGCGACGCCACCGCTCGCGTCGCCGGCCGCACCGTGAGGATCGAGAGCAGGATTGGGGGCCCGGTGCGCTTCACCGTGCGCATCAGCACCGACGCCGCGGCGCTTACCCCACTGAAGCGCCGGGACATCTTCACCAGCGAGTTCCTCGCTTTCCTCGCCAGTGGAGGCGATCTCCGCGGGCGCCGTTCGGCAGCGCCGGCTCGAGCGTCAGGTGCGGAGCGTCGAGCTGCTGGCCTCCGAGGAGAAGCTGATGGCGGGGCTCCCCAACTTCGCCACCTACTTCGGCCGCGACATGATGATGACCGCGCTCATGATGCGGTCGATCTGGCAGCCGGCGATGGCGGAGCACGTCATCGCCGGCGTGCTGCGCAAGCTCTCGCCCGACGGAGAAGTGAGTCACGAGGAGGCGCTCGGCGGCCAGGCGATCCGCGAGCATGCGACCGAGTACAACGGGGTCCTCGACCAGTACTTTCGCGGCACCCGCCGACGCGGCACCGCCGCCCAGGGCGACAGCCTGCTCCGCGTCGCCCGCGGCCTGCTCGCGAGCCTCCATGCGACTCGCGAGAACTACCACATGCTGGACGACGAGTTCCAGCTCCCGGTGCTGACGGCGCGCTACCTCGCGGATTCAGCGGTCGCGGCTTCGCGGAAGCGGGCGTTCCTGCTCGCGACCGGCGACAGTGCCGGTCACCGCGACGCCGCAGGCTCCGGCGACAGTCCCTCCCGGCTAGCCCTGCTCCTCCGTGAGCTGGCCGTCGTGGCCGCGGAGACCCGGCCCTATGCCGAGGGCCCCAAGGCAACGAATCTGGTGAGCTTCGTCAAGCGCGACTCGACCCACTGGCGCTCCGCGAGCTGGCGCGACAGCGATGCGGGCTACGCCAACGGCCGGTTCGCGATGGACATCAACGCCATCTGGGCGCCGCAGGCACTGGAGGGAATCGCCACCATTCTCGCCGCGCTGCCGCGGCTCGGCGTGAACGCGGCGACGCTGGATTCGCTGGCCCCGGGTACGGCGGACGGCCCGCTCGGCGCCTGGCTCCGGGATCCCGGCACGCTCCGAAGCGCGATAACCACATGGAAGGGCGCTCGGCGGCACTTCCTCGTGACCCTGGGGCCAACGGACGTCAGGGATCGCATCCGGCGCCGGCTCGCCACGCTGCCAGACGCGGACCGCCGCTACTGGACCGGGACGATGGCGGCAGACAGCGGCCTCACCGATTCGCTGAGCTTTCTCACGCTGTCGCTGGACTCGGCCGGTCGGCCGATCCCGGTGGTGAACACCGACCCCGCCACCGACCTCTTTCTGGGCGCGGCAGCAGGAGCCTCGGACACGGCGCGGAGCGAGGTCGGGCCCTTCCTGCGGCCGTATCCCGCCGGACTGTTCGTGCCGGGGCTCGGCCCACTCGTCGCCAACGACGCCTACGCCCCCCCAGCCGTCTGGAGAATCTTCGACGGCGACGCCTACCACTCGCCGCGCGTAGTGTGGGGCCGCGAGGTCAACCTCCTGCTGCTCGGGCTTGCAGACCGAATCGCCGCCTCGTACGATTCCGCCGGCCGTCTCAGGGACCCCGCGCGCGAGCCCGCCGTGCGCGCGCTCGGCGAGGCACTCCGGCGCACGCTCGCCGCGGTGGGCGCCTCGGGCGTCGAGCACAACGAGCTCTGGAGCTACCGGATCGAGCGCGGCCGCCTGCTCCCCACCCGCTACGGCACCAGCTCCGACGTCCAGCTCTGGAGTTGTACCGATCTCGCGGTGCAGTTCGCCCTCTCCCGGTTGCCACGACCATGAACGACACGCCCCTCACCCCGCTCACGCACCTCGCGCCGGTGGACTATGTCGTGATGGCGGTGTACTTCGCCACCGTCCTCGGGGTCGGCTGGGCCCTGCGCCGGCTGACCCGCACGAGCACCGATTTCTTCCTGTCGGGCCGGTCGCTGCCGCCCTGGATCACCGGGCTCGCGTTCATCTCCGCCAATCTCGGCGCCCAGGAAGTGATCGGGATGGGCGCCTCGGGCGCCAAGTACGGCATCGCCACGAGCCACTTCTACTGGATCGGCGCGATCCCGGCGATGGTCTTCGTCGGCCTCTTCATGATGCCGTTCTACTACGGCTCGCGCGCGCGGTCGGTCCCGGAGTACCTCCGGCTCCGGTTCGACGAGAAGACCCGGACCCTCAACGCGGTCAGCTTCGCCGTGATGACGGTGTTTTCCTCCGGCGTCTCGATGTACGCCATGGGCAAGCTGCTCAATCTCCTGCTCGGCTGGAGCTTCGACGTCAGCATCATCGTCGCGGCCGTGATCGTGCTCGCCTACGTGCTGCTCGGCGGGCTCACCAGCGCCATCTACAACGAAGTGCTGCAGTTCTTCCTCATCGTGTTCGGGTTCCTGCCGCTGGTCCTGCTGGGGCTGCACGCGGTCGGCGGGTGGGAAGGCCTCTCCGCCCGGCTCGCCGAGGTGGCCACCGCGCGGGGGCTCCCGTCCGGCGCGTACACTGAAAGCTGGCGGCACATGGGCAGTCCGGCCGAGAACCCGGTGGGCGTCGAATGGTTCGGGCTGGTGATGGGACTCGGCTTCGTGCTCAGCTTCGGCTACTGGTGCACCGACTTCCTGGTCGTGCAGCGGGCCATGGCGGCCGACTCGATGACCGCGGCCCGGCGGACGCCGCTCATCGCCGCGGTGCCGAAGATGCTCTTCCCGTTCCTGGTCATCGTGCCTGGAATGATCGCGCTGGTCCTCGGCGCGCACGCGGGCGGCGACGGTCAGGGACTGGTGCCGGCCAAGCTTGCGGCAGGGGGCGGGCCGCTCATGGACAGCGCCGGGCGAGTGGTGCTCGACTACGACCTCGCAACGCCCATGATGCTGATACGGCTCTTCCCGCTCGGGCATGCTCGGGCTCGGCCTCACCGCGCTGCTCGCCTCCTTCATGTCGGGGATGGCGGGGAACGTGACCGCGTTCAATACCGTCTGGACCTACGACATCTACCAGAGCCACATCCGCCGCGGCGCCTCGGACGCGCACTACCTGTGGATGGGCCGGGCCGCCACCGTGGGCGGGATCCTGCTGGCGGTGGCCGCCGCCTACGTGGCGGGCGCGTTCAACAACATCATGGACCTGCTGCAGCTCGTCTTCGCGTTCGTGAACGCGCCGCTCTTCGCCACGTTCGCGCTCGGGATGTTCTGGCGACGGACGACGGGGCACGGCGCGTTCACCGGGCTCCTGGCCGGCACGATCGGCGCGGCCGTGCACCACGGGCTGACCCTGCCCGCCGGCGTGGGGGTCGGCGTGAAGGGCGGCTATCTCGGCCTGATTCACACCTACCCGAGCGAGCTGGCTCAGACATTCTGGACCGCCATCGTCGCGTGGGTCACCTGCTTCGTCGTCACCATCGTCGTGAGCCTCATGACCCGCGCGCGCGACCCCGAAGAGCTGCGCGGGCTGGTCTATTCGATGACGCCGAGGCCGAGGGACGAGCACCTGCCGCTGCTGGCTCGGCCGTGGGTGCTGGGCGCGGCGGTGCTCGCGCTCACCCTGGTCCTGAACCTGGTCTTCTTCTAGGAGGCTCGATGAGCGCAGCGGGTGGGCTCGATATCAGGCTGCCGATCGGCGGGCTGTTCGTCGTGCTCGGGCTGATCCTGGGCGGCTACGGGGTCGCGACCAACGGCGACGCGGCGCAGTACGAGCGCTCGATGTCGGTGAACATCAATCTCTGGTGGGGGCTGGTGATGCTGGTCTTCGGCGGGCTGCTGCTCCTGCTGGCGAGGAACTCGAGCCGCGATGCCTCGGCGCACCCGGCGGGCGAGACGCCCGGGGGCCGGGAGACGGAGGACCGGGAGCACCGGCTCGGTCTGGAGCGCGAGCGCTGAGTCAGCGCCGCTCAGGAGACGCGAGCGGGTGGCGCCTCCATTCCGATCCGCCCATCTTGAGAGTAACACTCGCCCACTCGGAGCCTTGTCCCATGTGCCGTAACATCCGCCCCCTGTACCACTTCGAGCCCCCGGTCACCGACGACGAGGTCCGCGCCGCGTCGCTCCAGTTCGTCCGGAAAGTCAGCGGATTCACCCGCCCGTCCGCCGCCAACCAGCCGGCGTTCGACCAGGCGGTGAGCGAGGTCTCGGAGGTCGTGCACCGGCTCCTCCACTCCCTGGTCACCAACGCTCCGCCCAAGAACCGCGAAGCGGAGGCCGCCAAGGCCCGCGCCCGGGCCTCCAAGCGCTACGGCGCTCCCGCGGCCACGCCGGAGCCGATTCGAGAGTAGGTCGGCATAGCGGCCCGCCCCATCAGTCCTTACTATCTCTGAGTACCCTGACAACCCCCGAACGCCGCTCCATCCCGGTCACTCCCGCCGGTGAGGCGCAGGATGCCCGTCCTTTCAAGCGCCAGCGTTCCCCGCGCGGCGGCCTGGCTGCTGCGGGTCGCCGTGCTCGCCGCAGTGTATTACGCCACCGCCCGCCTCGGCCTCCACTACGCCTCGATCGGGCAGAGCATCTCGCTCGTGTGGCCCCCCACCGGCGTCGCGCTCGCCGCGCTCGTCCTCCTCGGTCCGGGCGCCTGGCCCGGGGTGGCGCTGGGCGCGTTCCTGGCGAACGCGGCCACGCCGATCCCGCTTCCGGCCGCCGCCGGCATCGCCGCGGGCAACACACTGGAGGCGGTCGTCGCCGCCTGGCTCCTGGTGCGCGCGGCCGGCCGCCGCCCGCGTCTGGACGCGATGGGCACGGTTCGCGCGCTGATGCTCAGTGCGGCACCGCTCGGCGCGATCGTAAGCGCGATCATTGGCGTCACCGCCCTGATGATGACCGGCGCCCTGCCCAGCGCCCGCGCCGCGGCGGCGGTGGCCGTCTGGTGGACCGGCGACCTGCTCGGCGCGCTGGTGATCGCGCCGCTGCTCCTGGCCTGGGCGCTCGTCCCTCCGTCCACCGCGAGCGCGCGCGGCCCGCTCGAGGTCGTGCTCCTCTGCCTCGGCACCGTGATCGCCGCCGAAGTCGGGCTCGGGCACCTGCTGCCCGTCCCCCAGCTCTTCCGATTCGACTACCTCTACCTGCTGTTTCCGTTCGTCATCTGGGCCGCGCTGCGCTTCGGCAGCCGCGGGGCGTCGCTCATGACGTTCACCATCTCGGTCGTCGCCGTCTGGCGCACCGTCCAGGGAGGCGGACCGCTCAACGCCGCGACCGCCGGCGGGACGATGTTCGCGGTCGCCTGCTACCTGGGGGCGGTCGCGGTCACCGGGCTCCTCCTCGCCGCGGCGGTGACCCGTGAGCGGGAGACCGCGACCGACGCCCTGCGCCGACGGGACGAGCAGCTCCGGGTGGCACTCGACGCCGCGCGCATGGGGGTCTGGTTCTGGTCGGCCACCGACAACCGGCTCACCTGGGACGACACCCTGCGCCGGATGTATGGCGTGGGACCGAACGAGCGGATCGCCGGCTACGACGATTTCATCGGCCGGGTCCACCCCGACGATCGGGAGTTCGTCGAGGGCACGGTCCGCCGCGCGCTGGCCGACGGCGGCCGCCTCGACTACGAATTCCGCATCCTGCTGCCCGACGGCCGGGTCCGATGGATCGCGGACCAGGGGCGCGTCGTCCCGGCGGAGAACGGGGAACCGGCCGGGATGACCGGCGCGTGCACGGACGTGACCGACCGCCGCACCGCCGAGGAGCAGCTCCGCCTGGCCCACCACATGGAGTCGGTAGGTCGGTTGGCCGGCGGGGTGGCGCACGAGGCGAACAACCAGATGAGCGTGGTGATCGGCGCGGCGCATTTCATCCTGGCCCGGCCCGACCTCCCGGCGGCCGTGCGGACCGACGCGGAGTTCATCCGGAAGGCCGCCGAACGCACCGCTGCGGTCACGGCCCAACTGCTGGCCTTCAGCCGGCGGCAGGTGCTGCGGCCGCAGGTGCTGGATCTCAACGGGGTGCTGGAGAAGTTCCGGCCGGTGCTGCAGCGCACCATGGGCGAGGACTGCGTGGTGAGGCTCCGGCTCGACCCCGCCCTCGGCCCGGTGAAGGCCGACCCCGGGCAGCTCGAGCAGGTCCTCCTCAACCTGGCGCTCAACGCGCGCGACGCCATGCCCCGCGGCGGCGCGCTCTCGGTCGAGACATCCGCCACCGAGCTCAGCCAGGGCTCGGCCGGCGCCGAGCACGGCATCACCGTCCGGCCGGGGCGCTACGTCCTGATGGCCGTGAGCGACACGGGGCACGGGATGGACCGCGCGACGCTGGCCCACGCCTTCGAGCCGTTCTTCACCACCAAGGGGATCGGCCAGGGCACCGGCCTCGGGCTCGCGACGGTCTACGGCATCGTGAAGCAGTCCGACGGGTACGTGTGGGCGTACAGCGAGCCCGGCCAGGGGACGACCATCAAGGTCTACCTGCCGATCACGGAGGAGCTGGCCCACGCCGCCGCCGAAGAGCGCACCGTGCTGCCGGCGTCGAGCGGCGAGCTGATCCTGATCGTGGAGGACGAGGCGCCGGTGCGGGCGATCGCCGCGCGAGCGCTGAGCGGACGTGGGCTATCGCGTGCTGGAGGCCGAGAGCGGGGCCATGGCGATCGAGCTGCTGCGCCGGAGCCCCGACCGGCCTGCGCTGGTGCTCACCGACGTCGTGATGCCGGGGATGAGCGGGTCCGAGCTCGCCGCGGCCGTCGGCCGGCTGGCGCCGGGGACGCCGGTGCTGTTCACGTCGGGGTACACGGACGGCGAGATCCTGCGCCGCGGACTGCTCGAGCCGGGGGCGGATTTCCTGCCGAAGCCGTTTTCGCCGGAGGCGCTGGTGCGGGCGGTTCGGGTGAGGACGATTCCGGCGTCATCCTGAGCGACTAATACACCAACGGCACGATCGCCGCCGTCCCCCGCGCGTACTCCGCGTACTCCGGGAAGGTCTCCAGCATCCGCCTCTCCTCCGCCCGGCTCTTTACCGCGAACGACACCCCCGCCAGCAGCAGCGCCACCAGTCCCCGCCACTCCCCGATCGTCACCGCCATCCCGAGGAACGCCAGCAAGAGCCCGCTGTAGATCGGATGCCGCACGTACCGGTACGGTCCGGTGCGCACCAGCACGTGGCCTTCCTTCACCACGACGCTCGCGCTCCAGTTCCGGCCGAGGTGCCGGCGGGCCCACACGGTGAACCCGAGCCCGGCCGCCGAGCAGGACGATGCCGAGCACGGGGAAGAACCAACCCACGGGCAGGAAGCGCCGCGTGAGCACTCGAGGCACCCACCGCGGGGCCCCCAGGAGCAGCCCCGCGAGAATGAGCGGAGCGCGGTGCCGCAGCTCGAACGCGAGCGGCTCGCGTGAGCGGGTCGGCTTGACGTTTCTGGCGCTGAGCCACCAGTAGACCAGCCAGGGGATCCACAGCGCCGGGATCAGCGTGGTGATGACGAGGTCGAATGTCGACATGAGGGGAAAATGGGGTCGGTGGTTGGCCTCGACCAGAGCCCGCGGATGCTGGCGATCCCGGCGCGGCGCCCCGACTCGGGGTTTGCCCATCGGCCGCGAGTGCGGTAGCGTCCGACATGCTGAAGCTCACCCGCCGCCTCGCGTGGCTCACCATCGGCGCGTGGGCGGTGGTCGGCGTCGGCGCCGCGGTCGAGGCCGGCGGTGCGGCGGCCCGACTGACCGGGCAGGGCGGCACCTCCGTTCACGCCGAAGCCCAGGTGGCGGGGAAGGTGCTGGAGCGCGCGTTCGCGCGGCCGCTCGGCGACGTCTTCGCCGTCACCATCGAGAGCCCCGAGCCGGTCACCGCACCTCGTCCCGCCGGCGTGCTCGACAGCCTGGCCGCGGCGCTCAGGCGAGTGGCCGGCGTACGCGCCGTCGTGACGCCGTCGGCCGATACGGGAGTCATTCGCGTTCCGCTGGTGAGCCGGGACGGCCGCTCGGCGGCACTGCTCGTGGCCTTCGACCCGGCCAACACGCGGCTCGATACGATGGTCGTCACCATCCGGACGGCGCTCCGGTCGGCGCTGGCCCGGCTTCCCGACGGCGGGCGCTACCGCGTGCTGGTGACCGGCCGCACCCCGCTCGATCGCGATGAGCGGCTGCTGATCGCGAGCGACAGCCGGCGCGGCGAAGCCCGCATCCTCCCCGTCACCTTCATCATCCTGGTCGTGGTCTTCGGCGCCCTCGGCGCGGCACTGCTCCCCATCGGCGTCGGTGCGCTCGGCGTGCCGGTGGCCCTCGTCGTGCTCGGCCTGCTCACGCGGGTGACGACCGTGTCGATCGTCGCGATGACCATCGTGACGATGGTCGGTCTCGGCGTGGGCATCGACTACTCGCTGTTGATGGTCTCGCGCTTCCGGGAGGAGCTGGCCCGCTCGGGCGACCCCGCCACGGCCGTGCAGCGCATGCTGGCGACGGCGGGGCGGGCCGTGGTGACGTCGGGCGGCACCGTCGTCATCGGGTTCGCCGCCCTGCTGCTCACACCACTGGTCGAGACCCGGAGCGTCGGCCTCGCCGGGATCGTGGTGGTGGCGGTCATGGTGCTGCTCGCCGTCACGCTGCTGCCCGCGGCCCTGATGCTCCTCGGATCGGGCGTGGACTGGCCACGCTGGCTCGCCTCCCGCCTGGCCTGGTACCATCAGCCGACGCTGTGGGTCGGCTGGGCGAGCGCCATCGCCCGGCGGCCCTTGACGGCCCTCTTCGCTGGCGGGCTGGTGCTCGGCGCCGCCATCTGGCCCGTGTTTCATATGCGCGTCGGCCTTCCCGCGCACGGCTGGTGGCCGAGGGCGACGGAGGCCGGCCAGGGCGTGCTGGTGCTCGAGCGGATCGGCGTTCGCGGCGTCGTCCAGCCGATCCGCATCGTGGTGCAGGTGCCGCCAGGCGATCGCGTCGTCTCCGCGCTTCGGCTCCGCGGCCTCAAGGCGCTCAGCGACTCGCTCCGGCACGATCCACGGATGGGGGACGTGACCAGCCTCGTCGACCTCCGGCCGCGTACCGGCATCCTCGAGTATTCGGTGCTCTACAGCGACCTGCCGGCGGCCCGCGCGCAGAACCGCGACTTCCTCGACGCCTATCTCAGCGACGATGCCCGTACCACCGTCGTGGACGCGATCGTCGCCGACACCACCTCGCTCACGACCACGATGGAGCTCGTGCGCCGGATCCGGACGCTGCGCGACACCATCGATGGCAAGGACGGCTTCCGCGGGCTCCGTGGCGCGCAGATACTCGTCGGCGGGTACGCGGCCGAGAACGTGGACTTCCAGGACGATCTGCTGCGGAGGTTTCCGCTGCTGATCGCCCTCGTGCTGGGCACGACCGCGGTGATGCTCGCGGTGATCTTCCGCTCGGTGCTGATTCCGGTCAAGGCCATCCTGCTCAACTCGCTGTCGGTCGCCGCCACGTTCGGCCTCATCGTGCTCGCGTTCCAGGACGGCCTCGGCGCGGCCCCGCTGGGCCTCGACGGGCCGGCGGCCGCGATCTTCGTGGTGGTCCCGGTCAGCGTCTTCGCGACCGTGTTCGGGCTGAGCATGGATTACGAGGTGTTCCTGCTGGCGCGGATCAAGGAGGAGTACGACGCGCGGGGCGACAACACCCAGGCCACCATCCACGGCCTCGCCGCCGTTGCCTCGACGATCACGTCCGCGGCGCTGATCATGGCCGTGGTGTTCGGCTACTTCGCTTTCAGCCGCGTGCTGCTCATGCAGTTCCTCGGCTTCGGCCTGGCGGTGGCCGTGGTGCTCGACGCCACCGTGGTCCGGGTCCTGCTCGTGCCGGCGATCATGGACCTGGCGGGGCGCTGGAACTGGTGGCCCGGCCGCCGGTGAGCCTCCGCAGCAACAGCATCGAGTCCCCGAACTCGTGGGAGCGGTAGCGCTCCGCTTCCAGCACCCGCCCCGCGGCCGCGAGCGTCCGGTCGTCCGCGAACGCGCGGAGGAGCTGGTAGTGCGAGGTCGGCGGCTCGTGCACGCCGGTCAGGATCCCGTCCACCGCGCGGAGCCGCGTCGTGGGTCCGATCCGCTGCGTCGCCGTACCCGATCCCGAGCGCACCGCGCCGGTCGCCAGCGCCGCGTGCTCCAGCGCCCGCACCACCGTGGTGCCGATCGCGATCACCCGGCCGCCCTCCCGCCGCGCGCGGCGGAGGCGGAGCACCGTCTCGCCAGGAATGTGATAGGGCTCGTCGAAGGGCAGCCGCGCGTCGAGGGCCGGGTCGCCGGTGGAGGAGACGCCGGCCGCGTGGGTGAGGGTGGCAAAGCCGATGCCCCGGGCGCCGAGGCGCGCCAGCGTCTCCCAGCGTAGCGCGAAGCCGGCCGACGGCGGCTCGAACGCCACCGGATGCGCGGCGACGGGCGTCCACACGTCCCACAGGGCGAGCGGCTCCGGGACGTGGGCGTACTGAATCGGGCGGCCGTGCGCGGCGATGCCGGACCAGACCTCGCCGAGGTCGCCCTCGAACGCCAGGCCGACCAGGCGGGGATGGCCGAGCAGGCCGGTGACGGTCGCCCGGAGCGGGCCGAGCAGGAGTCGGTTGCCCGGACGGAGCGGCGGAGGCGGCGGCCGGTCTTCGGTCGGCGTGCGCCAGTCGCCGGCGCCGAACGCGAGCGCGACGAACCGGCGCACGTCGTCGGCCCGGAGCGAAGGGCGGCCGGCCAGACGGATCTCGATTGGCAGGCCGGTCGGCTCGTGGGTGCCTGTGAGGCTCGCCGGAATCGTGGCGGCGTCGTTCGCGATCAGCAGGTCGCCGGGGCGGAGGAGATCGGGGAGGTCGTCGCGCGGGAGGCTTCGGATGGCGCCGGCGTCGTCGACGTCGACGACGAGCACTCTGGCGCCGGTGCGGCCGCCAGCGGGCGGTCCCGCGGGCAACGGTGCCGCGAGACACCGTGCCGTGACAGCCATAGGCGCTCCCACCACCCGAGTCATCCTGAGCGAAGCGAAGGAGCCATGTCTTCGGTCATGCCCCTTCGCTCCGCTCAGGGTGCCTCACCTGGAGCGCCGAGCGCCGAGACGATCACCCCGAGCACCTCCCCCGCCGCCACCGCCGGATCCTTGAGCCCTGCCCGATCCGCCTCCGGCACCGCGAGCGCGTGCAGCGGCGTGTCCATGTCGCCCGGGTCCACCGACAACACCCTGATTCCGAGCTCCCGGAGCTCCTGATCCCAGATGTCGCTCAAGTGCCGAAGCGCCGCCTTGCTCGCGCCGTACGCACCCCATCCGGAATACGGCTGCACCGCGGCGTCACTCGACACGTTGAGGACCACGGCGCCCGTGCCCTCGCGCGCGGAGGCCGCGAGCGCGCCCAGCAGCGCGCGGGTGAGCCGGAAGGGGCCGACCAGATTCGTCGCCAGTGCCTGCTCCAGCGCCTCGCACTCGGTGTCGGCCAGTGGGGCGAGCGGCACCGGGCCCAGGCTGGACGCGTTGTTGACCAGGACGTCCAGCCCGCTCAGCCGGCCCGTGGCCTGCAGGGCGATGCGGTGGATGGCCGTCTTCTCGGCGACGTCACCGACGATCCCGACCGATCCCGGCAGCGCGCGGGCCAGCGATTCGACCGCGGATGCCGTGCGGGCGACGAAGCCGACCCGCGCACCCCGGGCGTGGGCCGCCCGCACGAGCGCGAGGCCCAGGCCGGAAGTGCCACCGGTGACAAGGATCCGTCGGCCAACCAGGAGATCCTGATGGAGTGAGTGGGGCTGGCTGCGTGCGGCGGACATGGAGACCTCCCGGACCGGATGAATCACTATTTTCCAAGTACTAACTTTGATAATAGATGAACCCGGGAGTTCCGCAAGAGCACCCTTGGATAATAGATTGCGGGCACCCCATCACCGACAGATGGCGCCGACCGCGCCGACCGCCCTGGAGCTGCCATTGCCCACGAATCCCGCCTCTCCGCATGCCCGACACCGCCCTGCCCGGCGACCGCATCCTGCTCGCCCTCAAGACCCGGGGCCCGCTCTCCACCGCGGAGCTGGGCCGGATTCTCGGCGTCACCGGCGAGGCGGCCCGGCAGCAACTCGTGCGGCTGGAGGCCGAGGGGCTGGTGGTGGGACGTCGCGAGGCGGGAAGCGTCGGCCGGCCGCGGCAGAGCTGGTCGCTGACCGCCGAGGCCCAGGGGCGCTTTCCCGACACCCATCCCGAGCTGACCGTGCAGCTCATCGGGAGCATCGAGCGCACCCTGGGCGCCGCCGCGCTCGATCGGGTGATCGACGCCCGGCAGGAGGAGCAGCGGAAGGTCTATCTCGAGGCACTCAGGGGCGCGCGGACCCTGCGCGACCGGCTCCGGCGCCTGGCGGCCGTGCGGTCGGCGGAGGGGTACATGGCCACGGTACGGAGGTCGGGCGACGGGTACCTGCTCATCGAGAATCACTGCCCCATCTGCGCCGCGGCACGCGCATGCCAGGGATTCTGCCGGTCGGAGCTGGAACTGTTTCAAGATGTGCTGGGCGAGACGATCGAGGTCGAACGGGTGGAGCACGTGCTCGCGGGCGGACGGCGTTGTGCCTATAGTATTAGAGACGTGCAGGAATTCCGCGCTCTATCGTCACAGTCGTAAGCCGTCCGCATTCGCTTACAGTTTTTCGCCGGAGGACCCATGCGCATCGTGATGCTGCTCCCTCTCGCCCTCGCGGCGGTGGCCGCCGGAGGGTGCCGAACCGCCTCCGAGGGGACGGAGCAGGCGGCGTTGGGCGTTCCCCAGCGGGACCTCACGCTACAACAGACTCCGGCGCCCGAGGTCGAGATCGCCTCGCCGGTAGAGCTGGCGCGCGCCCCGGCCGAGCGCCCGACGACGCAGCGCCCACGACGCGCGCATCGGCCGGCTCCGGCACGGCATCCCGAGGCCAGCGCGCCGGAAGTCGCTCCCGCCACGCTCACACCGACGCCCGCGCCGGCTCAGCCCGCGGCGACGGCCCTCGCCGCCAGCGCTCCCGAGGAGGCCGACCCTCACGCGCTCGCGCCGGGACAATCTGTCACCATCATTCCGGCCAGCAGCGGACCGACGACGCCTGCGGATTGGACCGACCAGCTCCCGTCGGGCCGCGAGCGCGGGGTCGAGGTGGGTGCGGGCGGGCATGGCGGGCGCTGCAAGCCTCGCGGCACCGGGATGCCGGGACGGGGTCTGCCGGCGGCATTTCGCTAGGAGAAATGCCGGAGCGCGCTGCCGGTATCCTGAGGCTTCTCGGGGCTCCGGCCGACGGCGGTGACCTGGTGCCCCGTGTCCCTCCGCAGATTACCCCCGGACCGCCAGCCAGAGCGCCCCCGACACCATCACGACCGCGAGGCCCATCTTGAGCGCGACCGCCGCGGCCCGGCCGAGCACGGCGCCCCAGCCCGCCCGGACCGCGCCCTCCGACGCCCTCTCGCGCGTGTACTCGAACACCGTCGCGCCCGCGAAGGCCCCGACGAACCCGCCGATCACCGACCCGATGATCGGTACCGGCACACCCACGACCGCGCCGATCAGGCCGCCGGCGAGCGCGCCCCAGCCGGCCCGCCTGGATCCCCCATACCGCCGCGCGAAGCGAAATCCGATCCACGCCTCGACCGCCTCGCCGAGCACGGCCAACCCGACGGCCAGCGCCACGAGACCCGCGGTCAACATCTGGAAGTCGGTGAGCCAGCCGTAGGAGAGGATGCCGAGCACGATCAGCCAGAGGCCTGGCAGGCCGAGCGGGATCAGCAGCAGCCCGGCGACACCCGCGGCGGCGAGGAGGAGAAGGGCGAGGGAATGGTCCATGACTCCGTATACTATACGCGCCTCAGGAGTCCGGCGGCGGTGAGCACGGCCGTCATCCCGAGCGCAGCGAGGGACCTTGCTCAGCGCCGGACGGTCGAACTCCGGCTGGCAAGGTCCCTCGCTGCGCTCGGGATGACGGGCGCGATCCGAGCTAGTCTGGCGCGTTCAGGAAGCGCCGCCACCCCGGCACAAGGCCACCGGATCCACCCCCGCCGCATCGGCCACCGGACCCGCCGCGCTCCGCACCGACAGACTCGGCCTGGTCGACCCCACCCGCAGGCCGGCAAGCGGATCTTTCGGCTTGAAGGTGATCGACTGGATCAGCCAGTTGTCCGGCACCCTGACCTTCCAGTCGATCGTGCCGGTCGCGGGATCGACCGTCCCGAGGCTGTTCAAGGCCCCGTTGATCCCCTGCCCGACCCCCCAGATGCCGCCACCGGGGCCGGAGTAGTCCAGCTCGACGCAGGCCAGCGACTCCATGTCGGGGATGTCGGCGAACTTCTCCCAGTCGATGCTCCCCGCATCGCACGAGGTGATGAGCTGGCCCAGCTCCGGGTCGATCGCCATCGCCAGGTCCTCGCACGATCCCGAGGAAGACACCGACATGCTGAGGCGGAACGCCGCCGGAAGCTGTGCCGCCGGGATATGCGTGAGCCCGGCGATGTGCGCCACCTGGCCCTCGTGGGGGTCGCCGGCCGCGTAGCGCGGCGTGATGCCCGCGATGGCGGTCCCGTCATCGGGATCGATCGACCAGTTCCCGCCCAGCTCGCTGGAGATGAGGCGGATGCGGTCGGTCCTGGGGTCGAAGTCCATGCCGAAGTGGATGTCGAACGAGCTGATGATCGCAGGCGAGAACGGCGCGCCCACCGCCGTAGCCGCGCCGGTCAGGGTGTCGATGGTGTACACCCGACTGTCGTTGCCCACGCCGTAGAGCTTGCCGTTCGACGCCCGGAAGTCGATCCCGATGATGCGCTTGAGGATCGGGACGCCGGTGATGCCGACCTTTCGGCTGATGGTCTCGCCGCTCTCGGTGCCGAACATGAGCAGGTTGTTGCCGTTGTCCAGCGCGTAGATCACGGCACCCACCGGAGCCGGGCCGTCTGCCGGTTGGCCCGGATGGGGGTTGTGGTCGCCTGAATCGTCGCCCGGCGGGGGACCGGTCACGTCGCCGCCCCCATTGCCACCGCCGCACGCGGCGAGGGCGATGGTCACGGCCAGGGCGAGCGCGGTCAGGGTGGCCGCGTCGAATTTCCGATGAAGCGTGAGGCTCGGCATCGTGTCCTCCAGTGCTGACGGTCGATGAGTGCGTTGGCCGCGGAGAATGGCGGCACTCCTGGGAGTGCCGGTCCTGCCGACCGCGAGACTGCTTGGGACGGGACCATTGTACGGGCGCGACTCATCGGGTTGTCATCTGGATCTCATCTGGGGGCGGAAAGTGTCGTTGGGTAACGGAAGGGTGTTGGGCCGGCGGGGTCCGCGGTTAGGATTGCGGTTGGGGCTTTTTGGAAACGGCACCCGTCATCCTGAGCGGAGCCAAGGATCGAGTCGGTGATGCGAGTGAGCCCTGAGCCTCACTCGCATTCCTCGAGCGATCCTTCGCTCCGCTCAGGATGACGCAGAACGGCAACGCACCATAGGCCGAGGTACCCTCACATTGACCGAGCCCGCCGAACGCCTCGATCCGCCAACTCCCACGGGCGCCGAGGCCGTCAGCCTCTGGACCGTCGTCAAGGAGTCCCTCCGCGGCGAGGTGCACCACGACTTCACCGAAGGGCCGATCGGCCGCGCCATCCTGCTGCTCTCGATCCCGATGGTGCTGGAGGTCGTGCTCGAGAGCGTCTTCGCCGTCGCCGACATCTTCTGGGTCTCGCACCTCGGCCCCGACGCCGTCGCCTCGGTCGGCCTCACCGAGTCGCTGCTCACCCTGGTGTACGCGCTCGCGATGGGTCTCGGCATCGGTGCCACCGCGACCGTCGCCCGCCGGATCGGCCAGAAGGATCCCGAGGGCGCCGCCCGCGCCGCGGTGCAGGCGCTGCTCCTCGCCCTCTTCGTGTCCGTCGTGCTCGGCACCGCCGGCGCACTGCTCGCTCCGCGGCTCCTCGCCCTCATGGGCGCGTCCCCGTCCGTCATCGCCACCGGCCGCGGCTACGCCACCATCATGCTCGGCGGCGAGGCGGCGATCATCGTGCTGTTCGTCGTGAACGCCGTCTTCCGCGGCGCGGGCGACGCGGCGATCGCCATGCGCGTCCTCTGGCTCGCCAACACGATCAACATCGTGCTCGGCCCGCTGCTCATCTTCGGCGTGGGGCCGTTTCCCGAGCTCGGCGTCACCGGCGCCGCGATCGCGACGACGACCGGCCGCTCGATCGGCGCGCTCTACGCCGTCGTGCGCCTCTTCCGCCATGGGAGCCGCGTGCCGGCCGCGCGGCGCCACCTGGCGCTCGACCTGGGCGTGATGGCGCAGATGCTCCGGCTCGCGGCCTCGGCGTCGCTGCAGAACCTGATCGGGATGGCGAGCTGGATCGGGCTGGTTCGGATCCTGGCGGGGTACGGCAGCGAGGCCCTGGCGGGCTACACGATCGCGATCCGGCTCATCATCTTCGCGCTGCTTCCCTCGTGGGGCCTGAGCAACGCGGCGGCCACGATGGTGGGCCAGGGGCTCGGTGCCCGGAAGCCGGACCGCGCGGAGGCCTCGGTCTGGCGCGCGGGCCGCTACAACGCCGTCTTCCTCACCGGCGTGGGCGTGATCTTCCTGCTCGCGGCGCCGCTGCTCCTCCGGGCGTTCACCGCCGACCCCGAGGTGACCGGCTACGCCGTGGCGTGTCTTCGCATCGTGGCGATCGGCTTCCCGTTCTACGCCTACGGAATGGTGCTGACCCAATCGTTCAACGGCGCGGGCGACACCTGGACCCCGACGTGGCTCAACTTCTTCTGCTTCTGGGTGTTCGAGATCCCGCTGGCGTGGTGGCTCGCCGGCCCCGCCGGCCTCGGCCCGTCGGGTGTGTTCTGGGCGATCATGGCTTCGTTCTCCCTGCTGGCCGGGGCGAGCGCGGCGGTGTTCCGGCGGGGCGCGTGGAAGACGCGGGTGGTGTAGCGGGCGGGCAGGCGGGCAGGCGGGCAGGCGGTCAGGCGGTCAGGCGGTCAGGCGGTCGGTAAACGATGAGGAGCACGATGGAAACGAGCAGGAGGACCCGGATTCTGAGCGTGATCGCCGCGGTGGCCTTCGCCCTGACCACGATGGCGCTCGGCTACCGGACGATCGGCCTGCCGCCGGTGGTGATCGTCGGCGGATCGAGCGTGATCGCCCTGGTGATGTGGATCAAGTTCTACCTGCGGAAGCCGCTCGCCCCCGAAGTGATCCTCCCGCTGTTCCTCCTGACGGTCGCGGCGCTCGAGATCCACATGGCCGAGGAGTACCTCACGGGCTTCGGGCCGGCCATGAGCCGCCTGTTCGACATCAGCTGGACCGAGCGGTCCTTTCTGATCGTCTTCGCCTTCGTCGGACCGGCCCTGTACTCGCTGACCGCGCTCGGGCTGTTCTACCGGGTGCCGTTCGCCGGCTTTCTGGCGTGGTTCATCTTCATCGGGCCGGGGGTTGCCGAGTTCACCCACTTCATCTTCCCGCTCCTCCAGCCGGCGATCCGGCCGGAGCTGCCCGGACACGATCTCCCAGGCCGTCTCGAATGGCCGATTCGTCGCCGACATGCGCGAACTACTACATCGGGACCACCGGCCGGTACTACTTCCCCGGCATGTATACCGCGGTCCTCCCGATGATCCCCGGCATCTGGGCCATCGTGCGAATGGTCCGACACCGGCCGGCGGAGGCCTAGGCTCGCCGACCCGCCGCGATGCGAGGGAATCCCTCACGCCCATGCCGACTCCGAAGCGAACCCTGATCATCGCTGTCCTGCTGGCCGCCGCAGTGGCCGCCCTGGCCGTGACCAGTTACCACGAGATCGCCATCCGTTTCGCGCCGAAGAAGCGCGCCGTCACCGTTCGCGCCGCTGCCGCGCTGACAGCCGACTCGCTCTTCTGGCGCACGTTTCACTCGGGTGACTACGACGGCATCCCCCGCGCCGCCCAGGCGCTGACCGCCGCGTATCTGGCAACCCCAAACGATCCGGTCACTGCCGCACACCTCGCCTGGCTGCACAACTGGCGGACGGCGGAGCGAGCCCGGCGCGACCCGGTGCCGGCCACGATTACCGACGACATCATTCTGGCGCGCCGCTATTTCGAGGAGGCCGTGGCACTCAATCCCTCCGACCCCCGGACGCTCGGCTTTCTGGCCGGTCACCGGCTGGCCGAGGGCAGCATGCACCATGACGAGCGGCTCACGCGCCGTGGTTACTTCACCATGCTCGACGCCATCGACGCCTGGCCCGAGTTCAACCTGTTCACGGCAGGCTACGTCATGAGCCGCCTGCCGAGCGACTCGCCGAGGTTCCGACAGGCGATCGAGTGGGAGTGGGAGAATCTGGACAAGTGCCTGGAGACCAGGATCGACCGCGCCAATCCGGACTACTCCAGGTACATGTCGCTCGAGACGCGGGTCGGCGTGAAGCGCGTGTGCTGGAACTCGTGGATCGCGCCGCACAATTTCGAGGGGTTCTTCCTCAACATGGGCGACATGTTGGTCAAATCGGGCGACTGGCGCACGGGGGTGAAGCTCTACCAGAACGCGCGACTCTCTCGGCAGTACGCGACGTGGGAGTTCCGGCCTATCCTCGAGGATCGTATCACGCACGCACAGGAAAACGTCGCCCGGTTCAGCGCGAAAGGTCCCGACCGCGACGGGCTGATGATCAACTCGGCCTTCGCCTGCATGGCGTGCCATCAGGAGTGACGGAGATCGGGCGCTTCCGTCCTTCCGTCTTTCCGTCTTTCCGTCCACAGGATGGCCCCATTGACCCCACCCGGGACCCGGCGGCCCTGGCGGCGGTGCAGGGCGAGATCGAGCGGACGGGGGCCGTGCGATCGGCGTGGCCGCCGACGTCACCTCGTACGCCGAAATCGAGACGATGCGGCTCCGGGTCGAGCGAGAGCTCGGGCCGGTCGAGGAGATCAGCGAGGAAGGCTGGCGCGCCTCCGTCGATGCCAATCTCACGGCGACGTTTCTGACCATCAAGAGCGTCCTGCCCGGCATGAAGCAGCGAAGGAGCGGCTACATCGTCACCATGTCGTCCACCGCGGGCCGCCAGGCGCACGTCCGATCACCCGTGGCGTATCGCCCCCGAGACCATTCTCACCGAGCGGAACATGGACCTCATTCCGGAATCTCTGCGGCAGTCGCTCGTCGAGCAGCACCCCATCCGGCGCCTCGGCACCCCCGAGGACGTGGCCGGCGCGGCGCTCTTCCTCGTGTCTCCGGACGCGGAGTGGATGACGGGCGTGATCCTGGACGTCGCGGGCGGGGCCCAGTGATGGCGCCGCGCCGATCGTCTCCGCTGGCGGTGGTGCTCGCCGGCGGGCTCGTCGCGGGAACGTTCGACATCGTCTATGCCTGCGTCTTCTGGGCGGTGAAGGCGGACGTGCCGGCCCGGCGGATTTTCCAGTCGGTCGCGGCCGGCCTCCTGGGCAAGGCCAGCTTCGAGGGCGGTGCCGCCACCGCGGCGCTGGGGCTGGGCCTGCACTACTTCATCGCCTGCTCTATGGCGGTCACGTATTACCTGGTGGCGCGCCGCGTGCCGCGTCTCCGCGAGCGCCCGGTGCCATACGGTGCCGCCTATGGACTCCTGCTCTACGGGATCATGAACTACATCGTCGTGCCCCTCTCGGCGGCCGGCGGCGGCGGCGCGAAGGACCTGCTCTGGGTCGGGCTCAGCGTCGTGGTGCACATGTTCCTCATCGGCGTTCCCATCGCCCTCTTCGTCCGCGCCGCACTGCGGGATGTGCCCATGCTCCAGCCCGCGCGAGGCTGACGCAGCCGGAGTTCCGACCCCGGCCTTTCTGGCCCTTCCGACTCCGATGCTCCACATTGGGGGTGGTGCCCCACGCTCCCACAGGAGTCTCTATGCCCGCCGCCGACGCCGACCGCCCCACCGACCCTGCCCACCCGGAAGCCCCGCGACGACGAGATCGACGTCTACGGCCTCACGCACCCCGGCAAGGTCCGTGCGGACAACCAGGATCACTTCCTGATCTGCGCCCTCCGGAAACAGGTGGTCGTCCAGCTCACCAGCCTGCCCGGTGCCGACCAGCTCATGGCGGACGGCGAGCGGCTCGCCTTTCTCGCCATGGTCGCCGACGGCGTCGGTGGCGGCGCCAAGGGGGGTGAGGCAAGCAAGGTCGCGCTCGAGGCGATCACCCAGTACGTCAGCCGCAGCATGCGCTGCTACTATGCCGCCGCCTCGGCCGACGATCAGGAGTTCTACGACGCGCTCAAGGAGGGCGCCGCCCAGAGCCACGCGGAGCTGCTCCGCCGCGGAGAGGAGAACGCCGACTACCGTGGCATGGCCACCACGCTCACCCTGTTCCTCGGTGTCTGGCCCCGCGCCTACCTGCTCCAAGTGGGCGATAGCCGCGCCTACCGCCTGCGCCAGGGCGAGCTCACCCAGGTCACCCGCGATCAGACGATGGCCCAGGAGCTGGTGGACGCTGGTGTCATGCCGGCGGAGATGGTGGCGGGCACCCGGCTGGCCCACACGCTGTCGAGCTCGATCGGCGGCCGCCAGACCGATCCGCAGGTCACCCGTTTCGACAGCAGCTGGGGCCAGGTCCTCCTCCTGTGCAGCGACGGGCTCATCCGCCACGTGTCCGATGACCGGATCCGGGACGTGCTCCGCGCGATGACATCAGCCAAGCAGGCGTGCGAGGATCTCCTGGCGGACGCGCTCGAGGGCGGCGGGAGCGACAACATCACGATCGTCGTGGCGCGGGCGCTGCAGCGAGCGGAGTAGCCGGTATCGGCCCTCTGCGGTGGTGAGCGGGCCCTCGGCCGTCTAGAGTACCTGTCATGCCGACTCCCCGCATCCTGGGCCGGATGGCCAGGGACACGCCGTCCGATCTCACTGTTACCACCGGCGGCCGCCCCCGGCGGCTGCCCGACGATCTCCTCCGCCAGGCCTCCAAGCGACTCCAGATCCTGGGGTTAGTCGGCGCGGCCCTGTGGGTCCTGGGCCCTGCGCTGGGGCATTTGGCACTCCATATCGCGGAGCCCCAAAATCCCGAGTGGACCAGGTTCCGGGTCCTCGACGGCATCGCGGTGTTCGCCTTCGTGACGTCGATCGCGCTCTACTACTATGTCGGTCACACCAAGCGCGATCCCGCCTTCGTGCTGGACCTGTCGCTGGTCTACCTGGTGCTGACGGCGATCGACCTCGGCGTCATGTTTCACTGGGGGCCGGTCTCCGTCGCGCCGACCATCCCGCGGCCCATGATCAGCTGGATCGGTCCGGTCATCCTCATGACTGCCGCGATCGTACCCGCCGAGCCGCGCAAGATGCTCGTCGCCGGATTCCTAGCGGCCTCGATGGATCCCATCGGGATGCTGATCGGGCGGGCCTTCGGCGTGTATCACTTCAACTCCGTCCTCGACACGCTGGCCATGCACTACCCCAACTACCTCCTGGCGGCCGTCGCCGTTGTGGTCTCGGGCGTGGTGACCAAGCTCGGGTACCAGGTGGGCCAGGCGCGCGAGCTCGGGAGCTACCGTCTCGGCGAGCTGCTCGGCCGCGGCGGCATGGGTGAGGTCTACCTCGCGACCCACCGGATGCTGGCCCGGCCGGCGGCGATCAAGCTGATTCGCCCGGAGGCACTCGCCGGCGAAGACGGCACCAAGGCGCAGCTCGCCACTGCCCGCTTCCGGCGCGAGGCCGAGGCGGCGGCCCGGCTCAAGTCGCCTCACACGGTACAGCTCTACGACTTCGGCGTAACGGATGAGGGCCGGCTCTACCTGGTGATGGAGCTGCTGGAGGGGCTCGATCTGGACAGCCTGGTGCGGCGCGACGGGCCGCTGACCGCGGCGCGGGTGGTTCACATCCTCCGCCAGGTCTGCGAGTCGCTCGAGGAGGCGCACGACGCGGGACTGGTGCACCGGGACATCAAGCCCGCCAACATTCACCTGGGGCGGGTCGGCCGGGAGCCGGACTTCGTCAAGGTGCTGGACTTCGGGCTGGTGAAGTCGGTCGAGGGCACTGGCGGCGATGATCCCCTGGCTACGATCGCCGGCATGACGCTGGGCACCCCGGCCTACATGGCCCCCGAGATGGTGCAATCCGAAACCATCGATGGACGCGCGGACCTGTACTCGTTGGGGTGCGTCGCCTACTTCCTTCTCACCGGAGAGCTCGTTTTCCAGGGGGATACCGCGATCCAGACGATGTTCATGCACATGCAGCAGGAGCCGGTGCCACCGTCGGCGCGCACGAAGAACCCGATCCCTCCGGCGCTGGAGCGGCTGATACTCACCTGCCTGGCCAAGCACCCGGGGGAACGGCCGGCGAGCGCGGCCGACCTGGCCGCCGAACTGGACCAGGTCGAGGGGGCCGGCCGGCACTGACGCCGAGACGTTGCGCCATGAGGCGGTGCAGCGCAGGGGCCGCCACCTTCGGGCAGTAGAGCACCGTCGAGCCCGAGTCCCCCGCGCGCACGAGCAGCGCCGTCGATCGCCCGATCAGCCGCCCAACCCAGCCCAACACCTCATCCTCCCCCACCGAGGCCGACACGCGGGCACACGAGAAGAGATCCGGCGTCGTCACGTACATGGCGGCGACGGCATCGAAGGGATAGAACCCCGCCAGACCGACGTCCCTCCGCCAGAACTCCAGCCATCCCCGCGCTCGGCCGGCGACCCATGCGCTCGCGCCGCCCGCCGCGGCCATCCGATCGAGATCGGCTCCGCCAACGCCTACCTCTCGGGCGACTTCGTAGGGGATGAGCGTCGTGGGAATGCGGCGAGCCAGGATCGCGGCCGCCGCCGCGGGGTCCTCCACCAGGTTCAGGTCGCGAAACACCGGCCCATGGCCGAACAAGATGGCGCCGGCACCATGTCCCTCGGTCGGGTGAAAGAGGTGGCCCGGCCGGCGCCCCATGACACCCACCAGCCGGACGCCAGCCCCGGCGAGCGCGGGGCGGCGCCGCAGCGTCAGCTCGAGATTGGTCAGCGGTCCCAGACTGAGGATCGTGAGCGGGCCATCGGCCATCGCGCGCGCCAACGCCGACTGCGCCGGCGCCTCGATCCCGGATCCCGTTTGAGGACTGTCGGTAGGTGCCCGATCCACCGGTGCCCCCGCGCCACGGTACACCGGGACCTCGACGCCCTCCCGTCGCAGCATAGCCGCCAGCTCGCGGGTGGTCCGGTCGGTCACCTCGAGCGGAGCGTTACCGAAGACCGTGGAGATGCCCACCATCTCTACCCCAGAAGACCGCGCGAGGAGCAGGATCGCCAGGCAATCGTCGGGGTCTGCGGTGCGCGCATGGCCGCACGCCGCGTCGGTATCGATCCAGAGCCGCCGGGGCAGGCCCACGGCAGGACCACCGCTGACCAGCGGGAGCGGTGGCGCCGGCATCTCACCGGTGCGCCACCGTCGCACCGGCAGCGCGAGCGTGAGCAGCAGCAACGCGGCGGCGACGGCCGCCGCGAGGCCCAGCCGCCGGAGAATCCTACGCGTCCACCAGCACCTTGAATCCGCCGTACGCCATCCGCTTCATGTCGAACGCCGCAAGCATCGGCTCGTTCATCAGCTTCGCCATGCGGGGATCCTTCATCACCTTCGCGTTCACGCGGTCGCGGTGGGCGCGGGACTTGTACACGATCCAGGAGAAGCAGACCGTCTCGCCACGCTTGACCTTGGCCAGCCGTGGGAACGCGATTCCCATTTTCGTCTTCAGGTCGTCGCCTACGCACTCCCGGTACTCCAGGGCGCCGTGCTCGCGCCAGAGCTTCCCCGCCCGTTGCGCGATGCGGCGATAGGTCTGCACTTGGCGCTTCGGGATGGGGAGAACGAATCCGTCAACATATCGCATGTGCGCATTCCTCGTGATGCATGGGTCGGCGTGCCACCCGGATGTGGCCGGGCAGCGATTCGATCTTCGGCGCTTCAGGAGGAACATGAGGGAGCGGAGGGGTGCCTCGCAACCGCCGGCCGGGTTGCCCTCCGGCCGGGGACGGGTGGAGAATTCCAGGGATGAGCCCGTCGCTCACCCGTAGAGAAATGCTGAGAAACGCCGCCGCCGCCGCCGCGGCGATCGTCCTGCCCGGCGCGCTCACGGCGCCCGCGAGCGGCGAAGCGGCCGTGCGTTCCGCGGACCCCGACCGCGAGCGCCTCCTCGCCTGGACCACCGCGCTCCGGAACGGCGGCCTCGCCCGCGCCGCTATTCCCATTGGCGGAAGCGCCGTCCGGGTCGGCGAGCTCGCCGCCGGCACACCCTACGAGCCGTCGACGCTGGAGGCCTACCTCCGAGCCGGCGGCAGCCCGTGGGGCGAGGAGCCGCTCACCCTCTCGCTCACGCACTTCGACTGCGTCACGCTGGTCGAGTCCTGCCTGGCGGTGGCGCGCGTGGCCGGGGAAGCAGGAGGTCCCGACCTGGCAGCGCTTCGGACGGGAGATCGAGCGCATGCGCTACCGCGGCGGCGAGCGGCGCGGATACACCTCCCGCCTCCACTATTTCAGCGAATGGATAACCGACGGCGCGAACCGCGGGCTGGTGCGGGACCTCGGCGCCGAGCTGGGCGGCGTGGAGGATCGGCGCCCGCTCCGCTTCATGACCCGGCATCGCGCGAGCTATCCGGCGTTCGCCGACGAGAACGTCTATCGTGAGATAGGAGCCATCGAGCGCCGGCTCGACGGCCGGCCGCGCCGAGTGATCCCGACCGATCGCATTCCCGAGGTGGCCGACCGCATCGAGTCGGGCGACGTGCTCGCGTTCGCGACCGCGATCCCGGGCCTCGACGTGACGCACGCCGCTTTCGCCTATCGCGATGCGGCCGGCGTCCTCCGCGTGCTCCACGCGCCCCTGTCAGGCGGCGTGGTGGCGATCACCCGCACGACCCTGCCCGAGTACGTCGCCGCCATCCGTCGCGCCACCGGAATTCTCGTGGCGCGGCCGCTCCGAGGCTGAGGCGATCATGACGCGCATCACCACGCCGTTCGGGCACCAGTCCACCGCGGCCGAGGTGGTGGCCGGCATCGACCTGTCGGGCCGGCGGGCGGTCGTCACCGGCGCGTCCTCCGGCATCGGCGTGGAGACGGCGAGGGCGCTGGCCCGCGCCGGCGCCGGGGTCACCCTGGCCGTGCGGGACGTGGAGGCCGGCCGGCGGGTCGCCGCCGACATCGCGGCCACCACCGGCAACAGCAATGTCGACGTGGCGCCGCTCGAGCTCACCGATCGGGCGTCGATCGACGCGTTCGCCTCCGGGTGGGACGGCCCGCTGCACATCCTCGTCAACAACGCCGGCATCATGGCGCCGCCGGAGCAGTACACGCGCGAGGGCTGGGAGCTCCAGTTCGCGACCAACCACCTCGGTCACTTCGGCCTGGCCCTCGGCCTCCACGACGCACTGGCCGCCGATGGCAGCGCCCGGATCGTCTCCGTCAGCTCCAGCGGGCACATGCTCTCGCCGGTGATCTTCGACGATCTCCACTTCGCCTTCCGCCCCTACGATCCGTGGCTGGCGTATGGTCAGTCGAAGACCGCGAACGTGCTCTTCGCCGTCGGCGCCACCGCGCGATGGCGCGGCGACGGCATCACCGCCAACGCTCTCATGCCCGGCGCCATCCTGACCAGGCTCCAGCGTCACATCGGCGGTGGGCTCGTGACCCCGTCCGAGCGGCAGAAGACGGTCGAGCAGGGCGCTGCCACGTCGGTGCTGCTGGCCACCTCCCCGCTGCTGGAAGGCAATCGGCGGCCGGTATTTCGTGGACTGCAACGAGGCCGCGCCGGTCACCCGGCGCACCGGGGACATGAGCGGGGTCGCGCCCTACGCGCTGGATGCGGAGAATGCCGATCGTCTGTGGGAGCTGTCGCTGCGGCTGCTGCGGGAACGCCTCAGGGCGTGAGCCAATACGACACCTTGACCAGGAAGGCATCGTCCGCCCGCCGGCCGAACAGGTCGCCCAGATTGCCCCCAAACGACTTGGTACCCTCGACGTCCGATGACCCCTCCCGTCCCTGACTCCACACCAGAAACAGCGTCGAGCCCGGCCGGTATTCCCAGCGGAACACCACGTTGGACCGGAGCTGCTGGAAGTTGAAGCCGCCGGGATCGTCGGTGACGCGCCGGATCGCCATAGGGGCGGTAGCGCGCGTCGTATGAGCTCGCGCGCGCCTCCGCTACCTCGCGTACGTCGGAGTAGGTCCCCTTGGAGATGAACGGGGACGCGTAGATCTGAAGCGAGGTCGTCGGCGTGAACGTATAGCCCAGCCGCCAGGTCAGGCTGAACGTCCGCTGTTCGAGATGGGCGAAGGTGAAGTGCTCGACGCCCGACGCATCCGTGAACGTGTCGAAGTACTGGATGTCGTTCCGATTGTGGTTGAACGACGCGCCGAGCGAGGTGGTAAACCGGCTGGACACCTTGAGCGCGAGCTCCGGCGACACCTCGATCGTCTCCGACCGGCCCCGGTCGCCCCAGGGTGTAGTTCGCCCTCAGGGTGGGCACGAGCGGCCGGCGGTCGTCGCCATCGATCTCGATCCAGGGCGAGAGGTAGGGGTCCTGTCGGACCGCGGGTCCGCCTCGCGCGCAGCGATCGCAGTAGGTGGCGCCGAGCTGGCCGACGGTGCCGCCCATGTGCAGCCACCAGCGGTTGGTGAACTGGATGTGGACGTTGGTATTGAAGGCCCGTTCCGTCGGCAGCCCCGAGCTGGTCCAGTACTCCCAGTTGTTGAAGTTCCACCGGAGCTGCTGGAAGATCCGGTTGGGCTGGTTGAAGACCAGGTTGGCCCAGCTCGTCCACTGCTGCTGGTCGGCCTGGCGCAGAAAGCCGATGTCGTTGATCTCGAAGCCCGGCGTGCGCCGCTGGTAGGCGGTCTCGAAGTGGAGCCGCTTGCCGCCGACCTTCGCGAACCGGATCTCCTGGTTGACTCCGCTCAGCGAGGTCCGGGTCGAGTCGAATTCCAGCGGACCGTCCGGGCGCTGGTAGAGGTGCACCGGGTCCCGCTGGGTCAGGGCGATCGCCGCCGGGTCGCCGGCCACCCGGCTCACATCCACCGACCCCGACACCTCGTACCGGCCGTGGAACCGCCAGCGCGCGTCGACGCCGCCGGCATAGGCGCTCCGATGGAGGTACGGCGCACTCGTGGCATCGAGCGACCGGTTCACCCCGGTCAGGATGAAGCCGATGCTGCCGTCGCCGTGCCGGAAGTCCTGGTTGCCGCGGACCACCGCGTAGTTGGTCGCGGGCTCGAGCGTGGTGGCGCCCGGACCGGACACGTGGTCGGTCACGGCGTCGAGCACGCCGAGCGAGAAGCCCCCGGGAAGGCGGCCGGTCACCTTCCCCGCCCCGAGGATCTTCGTCGCCGCGGGCGAGGCCCGGTCTCCGTACACGTCGCCAAGTTGCGGCGAGCGCCCGATGCGCCGGGAGTAGAACAGCCCTTCCCCCGTACTGCAGTCGACGACGACGACGCAGTTCACCGTGAACGTGAACAGCCCCTTGCCCTCCACGAAGAACGGCCGCCGCTCGCTGAAGAACGTCTCGAACGCGCTCAGGTTGAGCTCCGACGGGTCCGCCTCCACCTGGCCGAAATCCGGATTGACCGTCGCGTTGAGAAAGAGAGTCGACGCGAGCCGGTAGCGGAGATCGCCGCCGACCGAGACGTCCTGGCTCCGCCCGAAGTCGGCCGAGCTCGGCGTCCGTCACGTTCTTGGTGACGACGTACGGCGTGATCTCCGCGTGGCCCGGACTCCCCAGCCCGTCGAGGCCGGTGAGGGTGCCGAACTGGGAAGTGAAGCCGGAGGCGGAGGTGCGGTAGAGCGGCCAGGTGATGGTGGCGGTGTGGCGCTGGACCACCCGCCAGATGAGCAATCCGAAGGTGCCACCGCCCTTGGACGAGTAGTGCAGCTGCGACAGCGGAATCCGATACTCGGCCGTCCAGCCCAGCGAGTCGATCCGGGTCGCGGCATCCCACACCGCGTCCCAGGCGATGTCCTCGTCGCCGTCGTTGTAGATCGCGTAGTCGGTCTTGACGCCGGCGGGATTGACCGAGAACTCGTAGCCCGTCCGCCGGTCGTGGTAGGGATCGAGCATCAAGGTGACGTAGTCGGAGGCGGTCTGGTCGTCGCGGCGCGAGAGCAGGGCCACGATGCTGTCGGGATGGGGGTCGAACGCGCGGACGAAGACGTACAGGTTGTGCTCGTCGTAGGCCACCCGCGCCTCGGTGCGGAGCCTCGGCGGCGCACCTTCGGTGGGCCTGGCCTCCAGGAACTGATCGATCGGCGGCGCGGCCCGCCAGGCGACGTCGTCGTCCCGCCCGTCCAGCACGGGCGCCACCGCGGTGCGGGTTGCCCGGACCGTCGTGGCACTGGGTGGCGTCGGCGCGGCCGCGATGGACTGTGCCTGGAGCGCCAGCAGGATCCGAAGAATGCCGTCACGTGGAACGTCCGTAGGAGAGGTTCACGCGGCGTTGGACACCGGACCCGCCGAAAAGGTTGGATGGCGGGTCCCGGGCGGGCGAGCTGCGGTTGACGGATGAGGACCCGGGGGAGACGTTGCAGGACATGGAGCTCGAGCGGACGGTGGGACTGAGGCCGGACGGCGCGGTGTGGCTTCCCGAGCGGCGCGCCGCCGTCAGCTCGATCCTGCTCAAGCTCGCGGCCATGGGCGTGCGGATTCCGGCCGGAGCCGGCGAGGAGGACGTGCTCCACCTGGCCGGCGATCTCTTCGCGCGCTATCGCGAGCAGACCCGGCTCCTGTCCGAGCACCTGTGCCCCGCCGACCAGCGGATCCAGCGGTACATCGACGGCCTGCTCGCCTCGGCGGCCGTGGCCGGCCCCGTCCGCCTGCCGGCGGAAACGCTCATCCTCGACCGCTACGGCCTGGCGCGCGAGCTGTCCCTGCCGATCGACGCGGAGGCCTGGCACAACGAGCTGGTGTCGAGCTACCGGCTCGACAACGGCGTGCTGCACAACCCCGTCAACGATCGCCGGACGACCCAGGGCGTCTTCCACGTGGCGGAGGGCGGTCTGCCGATTCCCGCGGACAAGCTGCGCGGTGCCGCTGGTCGGCCTACCTGCGGCTGCTCGAGGAGGCGTTGCGCCCGCCGGCCGAGCTGCTGCGTCTTCCCTTCACCGCCAACTGGCCGGAGCCTGTCGAGACCATGGTCTCGCTGCTGCTGCGGCCGCTGGTGTGCCCGGCCGTGCCCAAGATCTCGCCGGAGAAGCGCATGGAAGTGCGGTTCTTCGTGCCCGGCGGACTGATCTCCAACCTGGACTTCGTGGAGAGCATCTTCGGCAACGCCGGCGACCCCTACCTTCCCGGGCACGACGCGGCGCTCGACGTCGACGGCTGGACCGGCCACAGCGGCTGCGTCATCCTGGCGCCGCACCTCACGCGCCTCCGCAAGAAGGACGTCGGCCTGCCGCACGTGAGCGGGGCGACCGACGCGGAGCGCGCCGCCGGCATGTGCTGGGCGGACGAGGGCGAGCTGTACAACGACGGCCGGCCCTTCAAGCTGACCTCGCGCAGCATCGAGGGCGTGATGGTCACGATCCTGGCCGACAACTATTTCGGGTACTGCAAGAAGGAGGTCAAGACCCAGATCGGCTACAGCGCGAACCTGTTCGGGCTGGCCGAGGAGGAGCACGCGGGCGGCGCGCTGGCGTTCGCCACCTTCAGCCTGGGCGAGCGCTTCGTGCCGGAGCAGGTGCGGATCGTGAGCGCGAACCACCGGTTCGCGGAGGTGCTGGCGCTGGTCGGCGAGCGGGCGACGTACCACCCCTCGGGCTATGCGACCGACGGGATCTATCCCGAGATCCACTACATGCCGGAGGACATGGAGATCGACGTCCACCGCCAGGACATCAAGTGGGTCAGCAAGGGCCAGGAGCAGCACCTGAAGCTCCTGCCCGGCCGCATCTACATCCACCCGAGCGGCTACAAGGTCCGCATGGCCAAGCACCGCGAGGCGCCGAGCTGGCGGCTGATCGGCACGGTGCCCGAGGGCGCCTTCTGCCACAAGCCGTGCACCGTCTCGGGCGGCGGCAAGTCGGAGATCAGCAAGAGCCTGGTCGACGCGGTGCTGCCCGGGTCGTTCTACGTGCGGAGCTTCGAGGAGGACATGGCGCTGGTCCAGGCGATCGTCGCGAGCGCGCGACTACGACGCGCGCGCCGCTCGCTGTCCCCGAACGCTCGCTCGGCTCGGTGATCAAGCTGCTCACGCCCAGCCCCGCCGAGTTCACGCCGGAGTACAACGCCTGGCTCGAGGGCATTCCCAACTACGTGCGGGCCCTGGTCTTCGTCATCAAGCGCTTCTACCGGCCGGAGTGGGGCGCCGATTGGCGCAGCCATTTCAGCGTCGACATCATCAACGGCGCGCCCGGGCACGAGCTCAAGTACGAGGGCCGCCGGCTCATCGCCAACTACCTCCGGATCGGCCGCGAGGAGAACGGCGCCTGGCGGACGTACAAGCTGCGGCAGGACTTCATCGCCGCCGACAAGGTCCAGATGGAGGACGACATCACCGCCTCGGTGGTGGTGCCGGCGCGCCGGCTCGTCGGCCTCCCGGGCGAGTACGACGGGCATCCCAGCCTCAAGCTGGCGGAGAACTGCGAGTTCCGGCTGTTCCAGCGCCCCGACGACGCCATCCATCCCGGCCTCGACCGCCAGACCGAGGAGGACATGGCGGGGCCCGGGCTCTTCTGCTCGAACTTCGAGCCGCTCACCCCGGCTGACGCGCGGCGCATCGTCGAGGAGGTGGCGCTGCACGATGCCTTCACGCCGCCGATGCGCGCGCACGTGGCCCGGAACGCCGCGCGGGCCGACGGCGGGTACTCGATCTGCTCGGCCCAGCCGCGGCTGATCGACGGCAAGCCGTCCAGGAACCCGCGCTACCTGCAGATTCGGCCGGACCTGGCGCGCCCGCGCGATCGCTACGTCGCGGAGATGGGCGCGCGACTCTACCGCCGGCTGCCGCTGCACGCGCCGGTGCTGTTCCCGGTGATCAGCGTGCTCTCGGGCCGGCGGAACCACCGGCCGGCGGAAGGCATCCGCCCGCTCTGCGTGTACGGGCCCATCCACTACCAGGAGCTGCCCGAGCTGTTCATGGACTACGTGTGCTCGCTCACGGGATCGTCGCCCAGCACGACGGGCGCGGGCTCGGAGGGCGCGCTCACGAAAGGGCCGTTCAACGCGCTCGCCGCGACCGCGGATCTCAACAACGCGCTGGTCTCCATGCTGCTCACCGGCTACGCGGGCTTCAGCTCCGCGGCCGGCTACATCGGCCCGCGCTTCCGGGTGGACCACGACATCAGCCTGCTGATTCCCGAGATCTGGTGCCGCCTGTTCCCCCACGAGCGCGACCCGAAGCGGCTGATCGAGGCCGGCCACCTGGAGCGGCTCCGAGGACTTCGAGTTCGAGGG
Organism: uncultured Gemmatimonadales bacterium; assembly: GCA_963833905.1. Lineage (GTDB taxonomy): Bacteria > Gemmatimonadota > Gemmatimonadetes > Gemmatimonadales > GWC2-71-9 > CAVVWJ01. Next base: position 86,758 of record CAWHZQ010000005.1, read on the forward strand.
GAAGCCCGTGCTGGCCAGCCGGCTCGGCTACCGCATCACGGCCAAGTTCGTGCACACCTTCTTCGGGCGGGTGTTCGACAACCCCACGGCGGTGTTCACCGAGGAGATCCTCAAGCCCGAGACCCAGGATCCGGCGGTCTTCGCCGACGGGGTGAACAACATCGTGGAGGCGCAGCAGCGGATGGCGGAGGCCTACTTCGCGGACGGCACGATCGAGGACGCGTGTCCGCCGCTCAAGGCGCTGCTCCACATCATGGCGCACGGACAGTTCGAGGGCAAAGACGCCAACCATCCCGAGGTCCGCGCGCTCTTCACGCGGGAGGCGCTGCTCGCGAGCGACTGGTATCACGAGCGACTGGCGGTCAAGCAGCAGCGGGACATGGCGCTCTGGGAGCGTCACGTCCGGAGCCTGACCGAGTTTCTGGCGCGCGCCGGCCACCGGGACGAGGCGGAGCGACTCGGGATCGCGCGGCCGGCTCGAGCATGCCCGGGCCGAGCTGGAGCGGGTGAGCGCCCGGGAGTATCTGACCGCCCTCGTCGGCACCATCGGGGCCGACCCGATCCACCGGCCGTCGCGCGGGCGGCACCCGCTAAGCTCGCCTGTGCGCAGAAAAAGGGCTCTCGGTGTCGCAATCCGGCACTAGCGGCGCGGCGGGCGTCTGCTGATCTCCACGGCACCCCTTCAGTCCGATTCCGGAGAATATCCCGTCCGTCCCACCGCCTCAAGCTCTGCGTCCTGTTCGGGTTCCTCACGCTAAACATCCCGTGGCGCTGATCCGCGACCTCGTGCTGCAGCTCGCGGTGTGGCTGGCCGCCGGGGCGGCCACCACCGTGCCGACCGACAGCCTCGCGCAGGTCGCCCCCGATCCGGAGTATCAGCTCAAGGCGGTCTTCCTCTTCAATTTCGCCCAGTTCGTCGAGTGGCCGGCGAGCGCGTTCCCCAACGCCGAGACGCCGCTGGTGATCGGCATCCTGGGCGAGGATCCGTTCGGGGCCTACCTCGATGAGACCGTGCGCGGGGAGACGGTGAACGACCGTCCACTGGTCGTGCGGCCGGTATCCGCAGCGTCGAGGAGATCACGACCTGTCACATCCTTTTCGTCAGCCGGGCGGAGGAGGGCCGCCTCAAGGGCATTCTCGACAGTCTGCGGGGCCGGAGCGTCCTGACCGTGAGCGACGCCGACCGCTTCGCCACGCGCGGGGGGATGATCCGGTTCGTCACCGACCATCACCGGATCCGGTTCCGCATCAACCTCGAGGCCGCCAAGGCCGCCAACCTGACGCTCAGCTCCAAGCTGCTCCGGCCCGCCGCAGATCGTTCCCGTCGGGCAGGACTAGCCGATGCCGCTCCGTAACGCGCCGATCCGCCGGAAGCTGATGACGATCATGCTGCTCACCAGCGGCCTGGTCGTGCTGCTGACCTGCGGGGCGTTTCTGGGCTACGAGCTCCTGACGTTCCGGAGGCGGCGCGTCCGCGAGCTGTCCACGTCGGGCAGATCGTCGCCGCCAACAGCACGGCCGCGCTGGCGTTCCGGAACCCGGACGACGCCCGCGAGGTGCTCACGGCGCTGCAGGGCCGAGCCGAGCATCGTGGCGGCTAGCCTCTACGACGCCGACGGTCAGGTCTTCTCCGTCTATCCGGATCGCTGGCCGCGGCGGCCTTCCCGCGCGCGCCGGACGCGCGGACGGATTCCGGTTCGAGGGCGCGCGCCTGATCGGCTTCGAGCCCGTGGTGCAGGGCGACAACCGGCGACTGGGCACGCCTCTTCCTGGCGTCCGACATGCGGCCCATCTACGCCCGGCTCCGGCTGTACGGCGGCATCGCGCTGCTGGTGATGGCCATGTCGCTTCTGGCGGCCTACCTGGTGTCCCGCAAGCTGCAGCAGCAGATCTCCCGCCCTATCCTGGCCCTGGCCGAAACCGCCAGGGCCGTCTCCGAGCGCCACGACTATTCCGTCCGGGCCGCCCGAGGCGGGGCAGGACGAGCTGGGCCTGCTCACCGACGCGTTCAACCAGATGCTGGGGCAGGTCGACGCGCAGAGCGAGGCGCTGAAGGAGAGCGAGGGGCGCAATCGCGCCGTCATCGAGTCCGCCCTCGACGCCGTGTCGCCATGAACCATGAAGGGCTGATCATCGGGTTCAATCCGGCGGCCGAACGGATGTTCGGGCATCGGAGCGCCGACGTCGTGGGACGGGCATTGGCGGACGTGGTGATCCCGCCGGCCCTGCGGGAGAGCCATCGCCGGGGCTCGCCCATTACCTCGGCGACGCGGCGAGGGCCCGGTCCTGGGCACACGCGTCGAGCTCACCGCGCCTTCGGGCCGACGGCATCGACGATCGATGTCGAGTTGAGCATCAGCCGGATGCCGGGAGCGGGCCCGCCGATGTTCACGGGCTTCCTGCGCGACATCACCGACCGCAAACAGGCCGAGCAGAAGCTGCACGCGCAGCTGGCCCGGCTCGATCTCCTCAATCGGATCACCCGGGCGATCGGCGAGCGCCAGGACCTGCCCAGCATCTTCCATGTGGTGGCGTCGGCAGCCTGGAGGACAACCTGCCGATCGCCTTCGGGTGCGTCTGCCTCGCGAGCCGGCGCGGACGTGTTGACCGTCAGCGCGGTCGGGAGCAAGGGCCGCCCGCTGGCGGCTGCGCTGGCGATGACCGAGCAGGCCCGGATTCCGATCGACGGCAACGGCCTGGCGCGCTGCCTCGAGGGCGAGCTGGTCTACGAGCCGGACATCAGCGGCGTCGACTTTCCCTTCCCGCAGCGGCTCGCGGCGCAGGGACTGCGCTCGCTGGTGGTGGCGCCGCTGCTGCTGGAGAGCCGGGTCTTCGGCGTGCTGGTGGCCGCGCGGCGCGGAGCCGGGGCGTTCAGCAGCGCGACTGCGAGTTCCTCCGGCAGCTGAGCGAGCACGTCGCGCTGGCCGCGCACCAGGCCCAGATTCTACGACGCCCTGCAGGAGGCCTACGACGACCTGCGGCAAACGCAGCAGGCGGTGATGCAGCAGGAGCGCCTGCGCGCGCTGGGGCAGATGGCGAGCGGCATCGCCCACGACATCAACAACGCCATCTCGCCGGTCGCGCTCTACACCGAGCTCCTGCTCGAGACGCGAGCCGAACCTCAGCGCCGCGGCGCGCGAAGCCACTGGAGACGATCGAGCGCGCCATCGAGGACGTGGCGCGCGACCGTCGCGCGCATGCGCGAGTTCTACCGCCCGCGCGAGCCGGAGGTGCCGCTCGCGCCGGTCGACCTGAACGAGCTGGCGCAGCAGGTGCTCGACCTCACGCGCGCCCGCTGGAGCGACATGCCGCAGCAGCGCGGCGTCGTGGTCGACGACGGCCACCGAGCTGGCGCCCGACCTGCCCGCTCATCATGGCCGCGGAAAGCGAGATCCGCGAGGCGCTCACCAATCTCGTCTTCAACGCGGTGGACGCCATGCCCGAGGGCGGCACGCTCACCATCCGGACCCGCGTGACCGGCACCGAGCCGGCGTCGCCGGCGACCCCGACCGCGCCTGGTCGCACATCGAGGTGAGCGACACCGGCGTCGGCATGGACGAGGAGACGCGCCGCCGCTGCCTCGAGCCCTTCTTCACCACCAAGGGCGAGCGCGGCACCGGGCTCGGCCTGGCGATGGTCTACGGCATGGTGCAGCGGCACAGCGCGGAGATCGAGATCGAAAGCGTCGCCCGGCGAGGGCACCACGGTGCGGCTCAGCTTCGGCGTCCCGACGATCGTCGCGGGCGTCCCCAGCCGGAGCCGGTGCCCGGCGCGCCGCGCGCGCATGCGCATCCTGCTGGTGGACGACGACCCGCTGCTGCTCAAGTCCCTGCGCGACACCCTGAGGTCGATGGCCACGTCGTGACGACGGCCGACGGCGGCCAGGCGGGCATCGACGCGCTTCTCGGACGCGCTCGGCACGGCGGAGCGCCGTTCGACCGTGGTGATCACCGACCTGGGCATGCCCTACGTGGACGGCCGCCAGGTCGCCGCCGGCGTGAAGCGGCATCGCCGACCACGCCGGTGATCATGCTCACCGGATGGGGCCAACGCATGGCCGACCAGGGGGAAGTGCCCGCGCACGTCGACCGCGTCCTGAGC
>CAWHZQ010000006.1:0-158287 GCA_963833905.1 uncultured Gemmatimonadales bacterium
TCGGCGCGCGCCGAGTCCGCGCGGAGCATCTTGATCGAGTCGAGCACCGCGCGGAGCGAGTCGATCATCGCCCTGGCCGAGTCCACCAGGCCGAGCGAGTCCTTCTCCTCCGCGCTGCAGCACGCCGAGCGCCTGGACGGCGTCCAGGGTGCGCGGGCCGAACTGCGCGGCCGCGGTGGTGTCGGCGCCCTGCAGGTAGTCGTCGAGCATGTTCTCCGGATAGCCCGCCGCCCGAAGGCGCGACCGGACCTGATCGGGCGTGAGTCCCGACTGCGACAGCCGATCGCGAAGCTGCTGGACGAGCTCCGGCTGGGTCCTTGAGCATCTCCTGCGCCTGCTCGGGCGACGGCAGCTGTTGGCGCTGGCCCGTGGGAACCTGGGCCGAGAGCGGGGCCAGCGCAGACGAGCACGATGCCGGCCAGGGCGACGCCCACCCTGGCCGGCAGGATCCTACGAGATACCGAGTTGGGCATGGAGGGCGAAGATCGCTCGTAAGTAAGGCGAAGTCAAGCGGTTGCGCGAAGGAGGTCGCGCCAGAAGCCGAGCGTTCGCTCGGCGACGGCGGCGTCGCTGTAGAGGTCCATCGCGCGCCGCCGGCCGGCGAGGCCAAGCCGCTGGACCTCTTCCGGATCGTCGTGCAGCCGCTGGAGCGTCTCGCTCAACAGCCGGGACGTCTTCCTCGGGGACGACCAGCCCGGCATCGGCGATGGTCTCGGGCAGGGCCCCGCCGGTGCTGCCGATGACGGCGATGCCGTGCGCCATGGCGTCGAGCGCGGCGCGGGGCGTGGCCTCGACCCAGCGCGGGGTATTGCGGGAGGGCACGACGACCACGTCGAGCCTGGGCCAGACCTGGTCGACCGCGGCGCGGGGAAGCGCGCCGAGCCAGGTGACGCGTCCGGCGATGCCCAGCCGCTCGGCGAGTCCCTCGAGCTCCTCCTGCGCGGGCCCCGTGCCCACCACGGTGATGGTCCAGCGGCCGACGACCTTGACCGCGGCGCGGAACAGCAGGTCGAGCCCCTTCTCGTGGATCAGCCGGCCGACGAACCCGATCGCGAGCCCGGCGTGGGGCGCGCGGTCCACGGCGAGGGGCAGCGGCGTCCCGAGCTGCGGGATCGTGCGGTGGGGCAGGGATGGGTGGCCCTTGAGCGCCAGGCGTCCGGCGAGCTCGTTGACCGAGATGACCCCCGCCGCGCCGGCGAGCGCGCGGTTGCGGCGGAGCAGGGCCAGCGTGCTCCGCCTGACCGGCTGGCTCTCGCGCGTGAGGAGCACGTACGGGATCCGGAGCCGGCGCGCGGCACGCGCGATGGCGGCGGCGCCGTTGCTCCACGGCTCCTCTTCGATCTGCACGAGCTCCGGGCGAAAGTCGGTCAGCAGGCCGCGCACGGTGCCGCCGTGCCAGAACGGATTCGCCGCCGGCAGCGCGCTGCCACGGATGGGCACGGGAACGGTCCGGACGCCGCCGTCGTCGCCCCAGCTGGTCTGCTGCTGCTCCACCAGGCCTGCCGGGACCCAGCGATCGGGCACGGCGGCGGCGACGGTGGCGCCAAGGCCGGCGAGGGCGCGAAGCTTGCCACGCGCGGAGGGGTCCGCGTAGACGCGAGAGATCACGAGGGCGCGCACAGCACCAATCTCGCCCCGCACGGGGCCAGGACCAAGGGGACGACGTGGTTGACTTGGGTCGCGGGTCGTGGTGAACTTGGCGAGACTCCCCATGCGCATTCTTCATCTCGCGAAGTACTACTGGCCGCGCTCCGGCGGCATGGAACGGGTGGTCCAGGGACTCGCCGAGGGTGCGGCGAACCTGGGCCACCAGGTGGAGGTCGTGGCCATCGAAGGCCGCGGCAAGGCCGGAAGCTCGGGGCGCCAGCGCTCCGCCGTCACGCGCGCGTTCTCGTTCGCGGCCCTCGGCTCCCAGGAGATCGCGCCGGGATACATCGCGGCGGCGTGGAAGCGGGCCGACATCATCCACGTGCACCATCCCCACCCGCTGGCCGACGTGGCCTGCCTGCTCCGCGCCGGCAGGACGCCGGTCGTGGTGACCCAGCACGCCGACTCGCGACGCTCGATGTACCGGCCGGTCACGGGGCTCGTGCTGCGGCGCGCGGCGGCGGTGGTGGTGCCCAGCCGCGCGCACCTGGCGCTCTCGAGCGAGCTGGTGGGGTGGGAGAGCAAGGTCGAGGTCATTCCGTTCGGCATCGACCAGGCGCGCTGGGAGACGGTGCCGCCGCCGCCGCCGGGTGCGTCGCCGCGGGCGATCTTCATCGGCCGGCTGGTGGCCTACAAGGGGCTCGACATCCTGCTCCGCGCGCTCGAGCGGGTGCCCGAGCTGCGGCTGGACATCGTGGGCTCGGGCCCCGAGGGACCGCGGCTCCGAACGCTGGCGCAGGCGCTGGCGATCACCGACCGGGTGCGCTGGTACGGCGAGTACCCCGACGAGGACCTCCCGCGCCGCATGGCCGACGCCGATTTCCTGGTGCTGCCGTCGGTCACGGTGGAGGAGATGTTCGGGCTCGTCGTGCTCGAGGCGATGGCCTCGGGGCGACCGGTGATCACCACGGCACTGCCGAGCGCGGTGCGCGAGGTCAACGTGCCGGGCGTGACCGGCCTCGAGGTGCCGCTCCGGGACGTCCCGGCGCTGGCGAACGCGCTCGAGGCGCTGTGTCACGACCCGGCCCGCCGGCGGACCATGGGCGAGGCTGGACGCCGGCGGGTGCAGGAGCGCTTTACCCAGACCACGATGGCGGAGCGGCACATCGAGTTGTACCAGAGAATACGGGCCTCCAGAGGCTGACATCCCGGGGGCCGCGCGAGGTCACATGACGAAGTCCGGACGACCATCGGGCCTGGAGCGCCAGGCGCGGCTCAAGCCGCAGTACGCGTCGCTGTATCCCGGGGTGGTGGCGGGCGAGTGGATCCCCGCGTGGGTGCTGGCGGAACAGTTGATGAACACCGCGGAGCAGCGAGGCGTCGCAGCGGGTGGGCGGGTGTGCGACCCGGCCCACTGCGAGTTTCGAGGGGGTGGCCAGCGGGGGCCGGAGTTGCGGAACCTCAGGACCCGGATGGCGGACCAGCAGTAGCGTTCGCTGGACGTTCAAGAACTTCGCAGCGCCGCCACGAAACGCTCAGCGCCCCACCACTCGTGGGGCGTTCTTATTTCCCGGATGGCGCCGCAGCAGATGACCGTTGCGGGCCGGCGGCGTTCACAAGTACCATTGGCTGCCGATGCGGGCCCTTAGCTCAGGTGGTTAGAGCAGCGGACTCATAATCCGTAGGTCCCAGGTTCGAATCCTGGAGGGCCCATTGCACTTAGCTGGTGTGGCTGTACCCCGGAGTACCTAGCGACTGTTCCCCAATTCGCCACGATGAGGGTTGGAAAACGAAGAGCCCCTGAGAATTCAGGGGCTCCGTGTACGGTTAGTGTCTCTTGTCCTTCGGTGGGTTCGGATCTCTTCCGTAGCTGTCACTATCCCGGATCGTCTCGTCGCGCCGGTGAATGACAACCTCGGAGGCTTTTTTGCTTTTCAATCGTCGACGGCCTATTTCCGGGTCCACAGCGTGACCTCGCCGCCGCTCGCCGTGCGGATCCAGCCCACTATGTCGCCGGCAGGGTTGATGTCGTCGGCCTGACTGAAGTCGGCACGGGGAGGGTTCAAGTCTGTCATGGTTCCTTCGGCCCAGATGAAGGCGTGTCTCTGCAGTGCCGGGGTGATGCTCGAGCCCACGATCTCTCCCGCGGAGTTGATATCGGTGGCATCGCTGCAGCACCCTCCGAGCGTGCCCAGGTCCGTCATGATGCCGTCGGTCCACAGAAAGGCGTGTCTCTGCCCCAGGGCTGTCGTGCTCGTCCCCACCACTTGCCCTGCAGCGTTGATGCCCGTGGCGAAGCTCGTGGTTCCCCCGAGCGTGCCCAGGTCCGTCATCCCAGCGGTCACCCACAGAAATGCGTGCTGCTCGCCGGCCGCGGTCGTGCTCGACCCCGCCACCTGGCCGGCGGCGTTGATGGCGTCGGCCCGGCTGAAGTTCCCGCCGAGAGTACCCAGGTCGATCATCGTGCCCCGCTCCCAAAGGAAGGCGCGGGGCTCGCCATTCGCAGTCGTGCTGGCGCCGGCCACCTGGCCGGCGGGGTTGATGTCGAAGGCGAAGCTCTGATTTCCGCCGAGGGTGCCCAGGTCAACCATGGCACCCTTTTCCCACAGGAAGGCGTGGTCCATCCCGTCCTCGACGCCGCCTGTGACGGCGCTCGAGCCGACGATCTGTCCCCTGGGATTGAGGCTCGCCGGTGCACTATAGAAGCCACCGAGCGTGCCCAGGTCGGTCAGGACGCCATTGTCCCAAAGAACAGCGTGCAGTTGCCCTGTCGCCTGGCTGCTTCCCGCCACCCTACCCGCCGGGTTGATGCTGGCGGCGCCGTTCAGCTGGCCAGGCGGGCCAAGCTGTACCGGGGTGTACGCCGCGGCCGAACCCCGGAGCAGGACCGGACTGGCGGAGGGCTCGGTTGTGGTCTGCTCGGACCCGCATGCCAGAATCGCCAGCGCCACGCCAGCAGACAACGCGGTGGTTGATTGCATAGGGATACCCCTCCTGTCGACCCGCGAGCGGACGCGGATCACGCGGTTGACCAGACGCCCGAATGCGCCGCTCATCGTGGGCCCAGGCACGAACCCGGATCGAGCTATCCCTCACTGCACGTCCAGGCCGTCATTAAGCCGACATGACGGTAGTAACGTCGGACGAGACAGCCTAGCACATTCCCGTCAAGCCGATATCAAGCCGCAACCCGGGATGAAGCCAGTACCGAAGTTGGTACCTAGACTCCGAGGAACTGGATGGAATTGAAGAGCTCTGGGTGTTCGAGCGGACCAGCGGTAAGTTGTTGGTAAAGGGCGCCAATGGCTTTCCGCGGCGATTCACGGGCCTGGTGACGGCGCCCTCATAATCCGTAGATCCCAGGTTCGAATCCTGGAGGGCCCATTACACTTGGCTAAACTGACGCCCAAGGGCCCGCCGGGGTACTCCTTTCTTCGGAAATAGGAGCTTCCATGCTAGCCAGGATTCGGCGAGGCCTGCGGGAATCGGTGAGGCTGATCAGGTTGCGCCGCGAGCTGGAGCTGGTACGGGCAGAGCTCGTGCGCGTCCAGCTATCAACCGAGTCGCTGCTGGTGGATCTCGCGCTCCTCAGCGAGGACGACAGAAGGCGGCTTCCAGTCGTCAATACCGATATAGACCTGTGGACCGAGCATCCATTGGCGGTGTCCTCAGTCGACCACCAATTTCCCCGGGGCTCCGCGACTGATTTCACGCGCTGGCCAGCTTTCGTAGGCTATTGCGAGCGGTTGTACGGTCACCCCATGACATACCTTGATCTGGGATGTGCGGGTGGCGGTGTCGTTCTTGATTTTGTCCTTCGCAAATCGCTCGCGATTGGACTCGAAGGCAGCGATTATTCGCTGCGGCGCTCCAGGGCTGCCTGGAAGGTGATTCCGAGCAGCCTGTTCACCTGCGACATATGTTCGCCGTATACGCTCACGCGGCGTGGAGAACAGGAAACCTTCAAGTTCGATGTGATTGGGGCGTGGGAGGTACTCGAACATATTCCCGAGAGCCTCGTGCCCGCGATGCTGAAGAACGTTGTGGATCACATGCATTCGAAGTCGGTCTTCATGGGTTCTATTGCGACCTTTCTGGACGAGGATCGTGATCGGCAAATCGTATGGCACGTAACGGTCCGACCGAAAGACTGGTGGTTGGAGCGATTCCGGGAGGCAGGGCTTGAGCCTGCACCTGTGCCCTTCGATTCCATGGACATGCCGCGTGGATCCGGCAACGGCCCCTTTGATTGGTCGGCAGTGGCGAACCCGAACCTTGGCTTCCATGTAGTCATGAAGAAAGTGGGCAGTCCCGGGCCGGGCGGCTGAGAGAGTGCGGCTAGGGGGCCAGCACTCCCGCCGCCTGCTCGAGCACGTCCGCCTGCCGCCCGAGCGCCTGTCCCAGCGCCGCCGCGCCCGTCTCCGCCTCCTTCCACCGCTTGCCCTCGATAGCCTCGCGCACGCCCGGCATCGTCTTCGGGCTGTAGCCCGTGTACCAGCCGGGGGCCGAGAGCAGGTGCCGGTACCACGGCCGCCGTGGCAATCCATCGGGCGGCGCCAGCGCCCGCTCGGCCTGCGCCAGCAGCGCGTTCAGGCGCGACGGCGCGCGCGGTGTCGAGCGCGGTGCCGCCGTCGCGCATGGCCGTCGCGTAGGCGCGCTCGAACCTGGCGCTCGCGTCCTTGAGCCGGGCGGCGCCGTTCTGGAGGGGCGAAGTCGAGAAACGGCGGGACCGGCTCGCGCACGGGCGCCACGGTGGGCCGGCGGGGATCGCTCATCGCCACGAACAGGCTCTCGTCCACCTGGCGATTCTGGTCCTCGATCGAGTCGCGCATGGCGGTCAGCAGGTCCTGCACCTCCTTGAGATTCGCCGACACGCGCTCGGACAGCCGGCTGAACTCGTAGGGCAGCACGTCGGCGCCGGCGAGACGCATCGTCGCGAGGCCGACGGTCTGCGCCAGCGCGCGGCCGAAGGTGAACGAGGTGTCGCTGAACGTCGTATACCAGTGGAAGCTGTCGTAGATCGAGTGGTAGATCCCGCCGTCGTCGTCGCCGCCGAAGCCGAGACTGAGCGACGGGATGCCGAGATGGTGATAGAACGCCGTGTAGTCGGAGCCCGAGCCCATCGGATCGACGACGAGGTCGGTCCGGTCGCGTGCCTCGCGCCGCTTGTCGCCGCGGGCGGCGGCGGCGACCTGGCCGAGGTGCGCCCGCTTCCAGACCGACATGCCGGTCTCGGGGTCCTTCACGTCACGCGCCACCTCGGACAGCATCCGCGCGAGCGCGGGGGAGCCGCTCGGCGCCGAGGCGGCCGCGGCCGTTGCCGTCGGTGTTGAGGTACGCCACCGCGTTCGCCTAGCTCCTCCGCGTGGGTCTCGGCCCACTCGGTCGAGCCCAGCAGCGTCTGCTCCTCGCCGTCCCACGCGGCGAGCACGATGGTCCGCCGCGGCCGCCAGCCCTGCTTGAGCAGCGTGCCGTACGCCCGGGCCTCCTCGAGCACCGCCACCATGCCGGAGATCGGATCCTCCGCGCCGTTGACCCACCCGTCGTGGTGATTGCCGCGCACCACCCACTCGTCGGGCCGCTCGCTCCCGGGGATCCGGGCGATCACGTCGTACGCCGGCACGATCCGCCAATCGAAGCGGAGCTTGAGCCGCACCTTCGCGGGGCCCGGGCCGATGTGATACGTGATCGGGAGCCCGCCGACCCAGCCCGCCGGCGCCGCGCGTCCGCGGATCGCGGCGAGCAGCGGCTGCGCGTCGGCGGCGGAGAGCGGCTGCACCGGAATGCTCGGCAGGGTCGGCGCCTTCGAGCGCTCGAGGCGCTTGGCGTCCTTCGTCGCGCCGACGCCGGGCGTGAGCGGATCGCCGGCGTAGAGCGGCATGTCGAGCACGCTGCCGCGCTGGACGCCGTCCTTCGGGCGGAACGGGCCGTCGGGATACGGGTCGCCCGCCTGGTAGCCGTCGTCGCGCGGATCGGAGTAGATGAGGCAGCCGACCGCCCCGTGCTCGGCGGCCACCTTGGGCTTGATGCCGCGCCAGGAGACGCCGTAGCGCGCGATCACGATGGCGCCCTTGACCGAGATGCCGAGGCGCTCGAGGCGGACATAGTCCTCGGGCACGCCGTAGTTGACGTACACCAGCGGCGCGGTGACATCGCCGTCGGGAGAGTAGGCGTTGTAGGTCGGGAGCTGCTCCGATTGCTGGCTCGACGTGGGGTCCTGGGCCAGCGCCGGCTCCCGCAGGCGGGCGACGAAATGCCCCGGTGCGACGAGCTCCACGCGGCGCTCGAGCGGCGTGGGAAAGAGCACGTGGAAGGTCTCGATCCGCGCGTCGAGCCCCCAGCCGCGGAACCGGTCGAGGATCCAGGCGGCGTTGGCGCTGTCCCGTGGGGAGCCCAGGTGGTGTGGCCGCGCGGAGAGCAGGCGCATGTAGGAGCGGAGCGAGTCCGGCTCGGGGATCGCCTGGAACTTCGCCTCCCACTCGCGCTCGGCCCGGGCCGACGCGGCGGTGAAGCCGCGCGGGGGCGGATCGTCGGTGACGCGCCTGGCCGGGGGCAGCGATCAGGGCAAGCAGCAGGCGCGGCGGCGCGAACGGGAAGCATGCGAGGCCCTCGGTGCGGGTGAAGGGTGAATAGTACATTGCCCCGATGCCACGCCGCCGCATCGCCGTCATCGGGGCCGGAGCCGCCGGATCGATGGCCGCGATCTTCGCCGCTTCCGCCGGCGCCGACACCATGCTGCTCGAACGGACGCGTGACGGCGGCCGAAAGATTCTCATCAGCGGCGGCGGCCGCTGCAACATTCTCCCCTCGCGCGTGGACGAGACGCGCTTCGTCACCGACTCCTCGCCTCACACGCTGCGGAACATCCTGCGGTCGTGGCCGCTGGCGGAGCAGATCGCGTTCTTCGAGCGCGAGCTCGGCCTCCGGCTGGTCGAGGAGCCCGAGACGGCGAAGCTGTTTCCCGCGTCGAACCGCGCGCGCGACGTGCGCGACGGCCTGCTCGCGCTGGCCGCCCGGCGAGGCGCGCGGCTCCTGATGGAGACCCGGGTGACCGGGCTCGCGCCGGCGGGCGCCGGGTGGCGCGTCGAGCGCGAGGGCGCGCGCACCGCTCGAGGCGGACGCGGTCGTCGTGGCCACCGGCGGGCTCTCGGTGCCCAACACGGGAAGCGACGGGCGCGGCCTCGCCCTGCTGGCCGCGCTGGGGCACACGGTCCACTCCACCTACGCCGCGCTCACGCCGCTCACGTCCGAGCCGGCGCCGTTCGGCGCGCTGGCGGGCGTGAGCCTGCCGGTCACGATCACGGCGCGCGACGGCACGCGCAGCGCCACCGCGAGCGGCGGCTTCCTGTTCACGCATCACGGCTACAGCGGTCCGTCGGTGCTCGACGTCTCCCACGTGGCGGTGCGCTCGCGCGCCGAGGGCGACGGGGCCGCGCGCGTCCGGGTCCGCTGGACGGCGCTCGAGGCGGCCGAGTGGGAGGAGGCGCTCCGTCCCGAGGGTACGCGGACGGTGGCCGGCGCGCTCCGGCGGGAGCTTCCCGTCCGGCTGGCCGACGCGCTGGCGGACGCGGCCGGCGTGCCGGGCACGCGGCCGCTGGCGCAGCTTCGCAAGGCGGAGCGGCTGCGCCTGATCGAGACGCTGGTGCAGGGGGAGCTGCCGTGGACCGGGGACGAGGGATACCGCAAGGCCGAGGTGACCGGTGGCGGCGTCAGCCTGGCGGAGATCGACCCGCGGACCATGGAGAGCCGGCGCCATCCCGGGCTGTTCATCTGCGGCGAGGTGCTGGACGCCTTCGGTCCGATCGGGGGCTACAACTTTCTCTGGGCGTGGGCCACCGGCCGCGCCGCGCGGCGCGGGTGCACTCGGGGCTACCCTGACCCGTGTGGCACGGATCACGGCACGTCCCTGTCCCTTTCCCTAGCTTCACACGGCAGCGTGCGCCCGATCTTTCAGCGCCTCACCCGAGCCCCAGGCGTGGCCCGGAGCCGGCGCGCGATGGGCGGCCCCGACACTCCCCGACACCTGCGAGCAATCGTGTACGCCGAGCCGATCAGCATTCCGCCGGAGCCGCGGTACTGGCCGTCCTCCTGCTGTCCGCCTGTGGCGGCGGGAGCGACCTGCTGCTGCCCGGCACGGGCGAGCCCGCGGCGGTGACGCTGGTGCAGGGCAACGGGCAGAACGGCCGCGTGGGCGACGCGCTGCCGCAGCCGCTCGTGGCCGCGGTGACCGACGGCGCGGGCCGGCCGGTGGAAGGGGCGACGGTCGTCTTCGCGCTCACCGATCCCGCGCCCGGCGCGTCGCTCAGCCCGGACACCACCACAACGGACCCGGGCGGTATGGCCACGGCGCAGGTGGTCCTGGGCACGCGGCCCGGCACGCAGGCGGGCGAGGTGCGTGCGCTCGGCGACTCAGGGTCAGGCGACGGCTTCCGACCCTTTCAGCCTCAACGCCCTCCCCGAGAACGCCAACGGCATCACCGCCGTCAGCGGCATGGATCAGAGCGGACAGGTCGGGACCACGCTCGTGAATCCGCTGGTGGTCCAGGTCGCCGACGCATTCGGGAATCCGATCCCGGGCGTCGACGTGGCCTGGACCGTCGACGGCGGCGGCAGCGTGAGCAGCGCCACGACCACCACCGGCGCGGACGGGCAGACCTCGGTGACCCGCACGCTGGGCACCACCGCCGGAACGCAGCGCACGCTGGCGAGCGTGGACGGGCTCGCCGGCTCGCCGGTGACGTTCGTGCACACCGCCACCGCCGGCGCGGCGTCGGGGCTGACGATCGTGTCGGGCGACGACCAGACCGGCCCCGTCAGCACCGAGCTGCCCATTCCGCTCGTCGTCGAGGTCAAGGACGGCGCCGGCAATCCGGTGCCGGCCGTCGCGGTCTCGTGGGTCATCGGCTTGGGTGGCGGCAGCGTGACGCCCGCCACGTCCTCGACCGACGCCGCTGGACAGGCCACCGCGGCCTGGACGCTGGGTGGTACGCCGGGGATCAACAACAACACCGTCAGCGCCGTGGTCTCGGGGATCGGCGGCTGGTGGAGTTCAGCGCGACCGCTACCGCGGGTGCGCCCGCCCGGCTGTCGGTCCTGACTCAGCCCTCGGCGAGTGCCGTGAGCGGAGCGGTGCTGGGACAGCAGCCGGTGATCCAGCTGCTCGACGCCGGCGGCAACCCGGCGACGCAGAGCGGCGTGACGGTGCAGGTCGCGATCGCAACCGGCGGCGGCTCGCTCGCGGGCACCGCCAGCACGCTCACGGACGCGCAACGGCCGGGCCGCCTTCACCGATCTCGCGATCACCGGCCCGCCGGGGACGTATACCCTGCGCTTCTCGGCGACCGGCTTCGCCGCCGTGACGAGCGCGCAAATCCTGCTGGCGGCCGCACCCACGGTCACGACCATCACGGCCGACACGCCCGACCCCTCGCGCACCGGGGACCTGGTCACCGTGAGATTCACCGTCACGTCGGCGAACGGCACCCCGAGCGGGATCCGTGCAGATCGCGGACGGTGGCAACACCTGCACCGGGACGCTCTCGGGCGGAGCAGGGGAGCTGTGCGATCGCCTCACCACGACGGGCGACCGGACGCTCACCGCGACGTACGCGGGCGGGAACGGTTTCGGCGCCAGCAGCGACACGGAGTCGCACACGGTGCAGGCGGCGCCCTCACCCGTGCTGGCGCTGGCGACGCAGCCGGCGTCCCAGGCCACCGCGGGCGTGGCGCTCAATCCGCAGCCGGTGGTGCAGCTCAAGACGGGGGACGGTGCCAACCTCACCACCGCGGGCGTCGCGGTCTCGGTGGCCATCCAGGGCGGCGGATCTCTGAGCGGCACCACCCCGGTTACGACCGACGGTAACGGGCTCGCCAGCTTCACCGACCTCGTCATCTCCGGCGATCCCGGCACGCGCACGCTTCTGTTCACGGCGAGCGGCTTCACGCCGGTGACGTCGTCCTCGATCACGGTCGCGGCGGCACCGCCGAGCGCGGCGCAATCGAGCATCGTCGCCTCGCCGACTACGATCGTGGCGGGAAGCGCGAGCACCATCACGGTCACCGTGCGGGACGCGGGCGGCAACCTGCTCGGGGGGCGAACGGTGACGCCCCAGGCCACGGGCAGCGACAACACGATCGCGCCGACCTCGGCCGTGACCGGCGCCGACGGGGCCGCGGCCTTCAGCTTCAGCTCCACCACGCCCGAGGCCAAGACCATCTCCGCGAACGTGGAGGGTGTCGACCTCGGTCCCACACAGGTCACGGTCGAGGCCGTCCCGACCGCGACGGCGATCCTTGGCACGCTGACGCGGTGAGCCGTATCGGCTTGCCTGCCCGGGAAGGGGAGTGTAAAATCCCGCTCCCGAACGTCCGGGCGATTAGCTCAGCTGGTTAGAGCGCGCGCCTCACATGCGCGAGGTCGGGGGTTCGAGCCCCTCATCGCCCATTCGCCGGACCAGCCCCCGTCGGTCCCCTAAACTGCCCATGTCCAACGCGGGCCACTTGCACGTGGCCGATTTTGGCGAAAGTTTGCGTGTCGCTCGAGGACGAATGAACACTGCCACAAGGACGTCGATGACGTTGACGCTGTCTCCCTCGCCCGCCTCGGATCTGGTCGGCATTCGCCGCGGGCCAGGGGCATCCCGACTACCCGTGCCTCTCCCGGACGCACGCGCCGGCGAGCTGCGTGCCGTGCGCGGATTTCTCGCCCTGGCTGGCCGAGCGGGTGCGGCGGCGGGACGTGGACGGCGTGGCGGAGTACCTCTACCGGATCCGGGAAGCCAACCCGGGCCTCGGCGAGAGCCCCGAGCAATTGCGGGCCAACTACACCCGGCTGGCCGACGGCATGCTCAACGCCACGCTCGACCGATATCTGGGCGGCGGCGACGAGGCGGCCTTCCTCGATCTGCGGGTCACGCTGGCCCTGCTGGCGGTGCACGAGGGGTTCTCCGGCTTCATCATGACGGGCGAGGCGGCCGACTTCGTGGCTTCGGTCATGGCGCCGCATACGCTTGCCATCTGTGATGTCGGCAACCTGGTGGACGAGCGCAATCAGTTCGTGCGGGAAATGGCGAAGGAGATGAGCTACTGGGCAGCCTGGCCGGTGCTGACGGTCGAGAGCCTGCCGCCGCTCGAGCCGCACGACTCTCCCGAGCTGCATCGGCTGCTCGACATGCTCCGCACCCTGCCCGCTCGGCGCCCGGGCACATGCGGTCGACGCCTTCCGCCATCTGAGCGCCCACCCGCAGGTCCCCAAGACGCTCGCCGGCCTGAGCCGCTACGAGACCCGGAAGCGAGGACTCG
Source organism: uncultured Gemmatimonadales bacterium (assembly GCA_963833905.1). Lineage (GTDB taxonomy): Bacteria > Gemmatimonadota > Gemmatimonadetes > Gemmatimonadales > GWC2-71-9 > CAVVWJ01. Next base: position 12,889 of record CAWHZQ010000006.1, read on the forward strand.
ACGTGGCCGAATCGTCCCGGCTGATTCTCGCGACCGGCGTGGTCGTGCCGGGCAGCGACCTGGACGGGTGGCTCGGCACCTGGACCCGTCGCGATCTGCTGGGATTCCTGGCGCAGAGCGGGGTGGGCGCGCGGAATTCCTGGGGCAAGGAGCGGCTGGCGGAAGTGGCCAAGACGGAATGCGCGGACCTGCTGCGGACGCGGATGGAGGCGGCGGGAGTGGTGGAGCTCGCGCCCGAGCACGTGGAAGGCGCCCGGCAGCTCCGGCAGCACGTCGAGGCGGTGCGCGAGTGCTGGCGCGTGTGGCTGGCGTTCGGGACGGGTGTCTAGATCAGCCCCCCACGCCGCAGCCGTCCGATCTGATCGAACCGCTCCTCGTACACCGCGAGCACCTCCTCCGGCGACACCGTCGCCACCCCCGCCTTCCCGACCTCCACCCCTGCCGCGTAGTTCGCGAGCTGCGTCGACTCCCGCACCGAGGCGCCGGCGGCGAGCGCCGTGCCCATCCAGGCGGTCACGGTGTCGCCCGCGCCCGAGACGTCGTAGATGTCGCGCGCGATGCTCGGGAAGTGGGTGCTGCTCCCGTCCTTCATCACCAGCACCATCCCCTCCGCGCCGAGCGTCACGAGCAGGTTGTCGACCTTGAGCCGGGCGAGCACCTGCGGGAGCGCGTTCCCGTTCTGCAGGTCCACCGCCGCGCCCAGGGCGGACTCGAGCTCGCGCCGGTTGGGCTTGAACACGGTGGCGCCGGCGTACTCGAAGAACTGGCGGAACTTGGGATCCACGACGATGGGGATGCCCCGGCGGCGGGCCACCTCCATCACCGCGGCGATGAGCGCGGGCGGCAGCGCGCCCTTGTTGTAGTCCTCGAGCAGCAGCGCGTCCGCGTCGGCCAGCGCGTCGCGCGCCACCCGCACGAGCCGCTCGAGATCCTGGCCGTCGAGCAGGGTGTCGACCTCGTCGTCGATCCGGACGATCTGCTGCGACCGGGCGATGATGCGCGTCTTCGACGTGGTCGGCCGTCCGGCGATGGTGAGCACGAACCGGTCCTCCAGCCGCGCCACCGCCAGCTCCTGCCGGATGGCCGCGCCGTCGGTGTCGTCGCCCACGGTGCCCGACCAGCAGGCAGCGCGCGCCCAACGCCGCGACGTTGGCGGCCACGTTGGCGGCGCCGCCCAGCGCGGCGTGGCGCTCGCGCACCGTCACCACCGGCACGGGCGCCTCGGGGCTGAGGCGCTCGGTCTCGCCGACGAGGTAGCGGTCGAGCATGATGTCGCCCGACCACCACGACACGGCTCTCCTTCATCTTCTCGATCAGCTGCAGCACGCGGTCGCGCGTGAGCGGTGCCGGCGGTGCTCTCATCGCAGGACTCCCCGGTGGCTCAGGCCCAGCGTGGCCTGGAGCCGTCCCTCGAAGCGGTTCACGGTGCGGCCCTCCTGGTGGCCCGCGTTGACGACGTGGTGCAGCCCGGCGTTCAGGTGCAGGTCGAGCGGTCCCTCGCGGCCGCGCAGGTCGATCGCGGCGCGCCAGGTGCGCTCGACGACGCCGATGAAGAGCTGCGGCATCGCGCCCGCCTCGCTCGCGGTGGCGCGGAAACGGATCGTCGATCTTGCCCTCGCCCTGGCGGAGCAGGGTGAGCTCGGGCGTCAGCAGCCAGCGCGGCGCCCCGGGGCACGCTGGCGGTGAGCGTGAGCTGGTCCATGTCGTCGAAGTTCCGGCCGAGGCCGACCCCGGCGTCCGTGAAGCTCTCGAACGGGTCCAGCGTGCGGAAGGCGAGGCTGGACGCCTGAGTATAGAACGCCCGCCAGCCGAGCGCGCGGCCCAGCGGGCCGAAGGCGGAGACCGTGAGCGCCCAGCGGTTGGGGTACCGGGCGGCGCCGGCGGTGTTCTCGTACTGCAGGTCGTCGATGGCGAGCTGCGCCTCGAGCGTGGTCCGGCCGCTCACCCGCCAGTGCGCGTCGGCGCCGAACATCACGTTGCCGTCGGCGCCGAGCCCGAACTGGTTGGCCAGCAGCAGGATGCTGACCGGGTTCCGGTAGCGGCCGTCGAAGTCGCGGTCGACGCCCGAGAACACGACCGTCTCCCAGAGGCCCAGGCGAAACCGGTCGCTCAACCGCGCGCTCGACCCGGTGGGCGAAGAAGTAGCGGTGCACCCGGTTGCCCAGCGTGTCGTGGCCGTCCGTGAGCGAGCGGGCCAGCGCCTCGAGCTCGAACGAGCGCGTGCCGATGAGGAAGCCCGCCTCGACCTGGGGATAGCCGTAGTTGCTGACCCCGATGCCCGGCAGGCCGACCGGCCCCCAGTTGCGCTCCATCTGCCCGTAGAAGACGCGGCCGTACTTGAACTGCGCGCTGACGTAGGCCTCGGGGAAGCGCCACGCCAGCTCGAGATCCTTCCGCCCCGGCCACTCGGGATCATCCACGATGCGCGGCTCCGCGGCGGGCCGGGTGACGAGCGCGAACGGGCCGATCACCGCCTCGCCGGTCAGGTCGGCGTACGGGCGGACGCCGTCGGGGCCGAGCGGATGCAGCACGTCTCGGCGGATGTGGCTGTAGGCCTGGGCGCCGGCCCGGGCGGCGACACGCCAGGTCTGCTCGCCCGGCAACTCCTCGAAGGCGGCCCGGAGCGCGTGGACGATGGCGGCCGGCCCGCGCGCCGGGCTCGGCGGCGGTGTCGGCCGCCGCGAGGACCCGGAGCGCGTCGGCCCGGCGGAACGGGCGCACCATCGGCGAGGGATCCTCGATGTCGCCGCGCGCGATCAGGTGCTCGAGCAGGGGGAGCCGGGGATCATCGAGCGGGAGGTATGGCGACGCCTGCGCGCGGACGCACGGCGGGGCGAGCACGCCGGCGAGGACGACGGCGGTGCCGAGGGCGCGGAGGGATGGTGGCATCGGCCCGTAAGGTATCCGGAGGATGATGCCGTGGCTATCTTCTGCCCATGCCCAGCTTCTTGCGTTTTCATGACTGACCCCGGCGGCGATGCGGTTCGGGTCCTTCCTTCAACCGAGGTAGGATGGATGGCGAAACAGGACAACCTCGACCCGCAGACGCGCGATCTGGTGCGCTTCGCCGCCGCCATCGCGCAGGGGTACGAGCCGGAGCTGCGCGAGCGGGTGGGCCCGCTGCGCTCGTCGCAGGTGCCGGCCCAGTGGGTCGAGGAGCTGCTGCTGCAGTCGGTGCTCATGGTCGGCTACCCGCGGGCGCTCATCGCCTTCGGCGTCTGGCGCAAGTTCAGCGGGCTGCCCGCGCCGCAGTCGGATCGCGGGCCAGGACTACGGCCAGGTCGCCGAATGGACGCGGCGGGGCGAGGAGGTCTGCGGCACGGTGTACGGTGAGAACTACCGCAAGCTGCGCGAAAGCGTGCTCATGCTGCATCCGGCCATCGACTCCTGGATGATCACCGAGGGGTACGGCCGCACGCTCGGCCGCCCGGGGCTCGACCTCATGCGGCGCGAGCTCTGCACCGTGGCCCAGACGGCCGTGCTGGAGGCGCCGAAGCAGCTGCACTCGCACCTGCGCGGGTCGCTCAACGCGGGCGCGTCGTTCGGCCAGATCGAGGGAGTGCTCTCGATCGTCAATCCGCTGCTCTCGTTCGACCAGTGGAAGAAGATCAAGGAGCTCTGGCGTACGGTGCGCGATGGGTGGTCGCCGGGGAACTGATGTTCATCGATCGCGCGGTGGTCCGGGTGGCGGCCGGCACGGGAGGGTCGGGGGCCAGCTCGTTCGCCCGCTTCAAGTACAAGCCCAAGGGCGGGCCGGACGGCGGCGATGGCGGCCACGGCGGCAGCGTCTACGTGCGGGCGGACGCCAACCTCGCCACGCTGCTCGACTACCGGTATCGCACCGTGTGGAAGGCGGAGCGCGGCGAGCACGGCAAGGGGAAGACCAAGACCGGCGCCTCCACCGACGACGTCTTCCTCCCGGTGCCGCCCGGCACCGTCATCCGGGACGCCGATTCCGGCGAGCTGCTCGGCGAGGTGCTCCAGGATGGCGACAGCCTGCTCGTGGCGCGCGGCGGCCGCGGCGGCCGCGGCAACGCCCGCTTCGCCACCTCCACGCACCAGGCACCGCGGGAATGGGAGCCGGGCGAGGAGGGCCAGGAGCGGCAGATCGAGCTGGTGCTCAAGCTCATCGCCGACGTGGGCCTGGTCGGCGAGCCCAATGCCGGCAAGAGCACGCTGCTCTCGGTGCTCTCGGCGGCGCGGCCCAAGATCGCCGACTATCCGTTCACCACGCTCGAGCCCAACCTCGGCGTGGTGCAGCTCTCCGGCCACCGCACCTTCGTGCTGGCCGACATCCCGGGCATCATCGAGGGCGCGCACGCCGGCAAGGGGCTCGGCCTCAAGTTCCTGCAGCACGTCGAGCGCACGCGGGTGCTGGCGTTCCTGGTGCCACTCGACAGCCCCGATCCCGCAGGCCACGTACGCCGGCCTGCGCGACGAGGTGCGCCGCTACAGCGAGACGCTGGCCGAGACGCCGCACCTGCTGCTGCTGAGCAAGCGGGATCTGCTGCCGCCGGGCGATCCGCTGCCGGCCATCGACGCGCCCGACGCGGCCGGCGTGCTCGCCGTCTCGAGCGCGGCGGGCACCGGGCTCGAGGAGCTGAAGGAGTTTCTCTGGAAGTTCGTGGAGCAGGCCAAGACGGCGGTCGCCGGCACGGCGGCCGAGGACGAGCTGACCGACGTGCCGGGCTACTGGGAGTTCATGGACGATGAGTAGATGAGCGACGAACGCGACGCCTACCTGGCGCTGACGCAGGTCCCCGGCCTCGGACCCGCCCGCCTCCAGATACTGCTCGATGCCTGCCACACCCCACTCGGCGCCCATTCGGCGCCGTTCGCGTTTTTATGCGCCTTGCCGGGGATGACCGTCGCCTGCGCCACCGCCATCAAGCAGACGCCACTCGACACCGGCCGCCGCCTGGCGGAAGCCGTCGACACGCATGGGCGCCACGCATCCTCGTGCCCGACGACCCCGCATTTCCCACGCTGCTCCGGTTCATCCCCGATCCGCCGCCGGTGCTGTTCGCCTTCGGCGACCTGTCGCTGCTCGAGCGCCCGGCGCTCGCCGTCGTCGGCAGCCGAAACCACACCGCCTACGGCGAGGCCGTGGCCCGCACCGTAGCGGCGCAGGCCGGCCGGGCCGGTCTGGTCGTGGTGAGCGGCATGGCGCGCGGGCTCGACGCGGTGGCGCACTCGGCCGCGCTCGACGCCGGCGGTACCACGATCGGCGTGCTCGGAAACGGGCTCGGCGTCATCTACCCCGCGGCCAACCGGCGGCTGTACGAGCGGGTGGGCGAGCGCGGGCTGCTGCTGACGGAGTTCCCGCCGGGCGAGCGGCCGCAGTTGGGGAGCTTTCCCCGCCGGAACCGGCTCATCAGCGGGCTGGCGCGGGTCACGATGGTGGTCGAGGCTGCGCCCGGCTCGGGCGCGCTGATCACGGCCGGCACCGGACTCGACCAGGGACGCGAAGTGATGGCGGTGCCGGGGCCGATCACGAGCGCGGTCTCCACCGGCTGCAACCGGCTGCTGCGGGACGGTGCGACACCGTATCTGGAGCCGGCGGATCTGTTCGCCCACTATCCCGAGGTGGCGTTCGTGCCGGAGCCCGCGGCCGTGGCGGACGACGGGCTGCGCATGCTGCCGGATACGCTCAGCGCGGAGGAGCGCGGAGTGGCGGAGCTGATGGGGCGCGAAGCCGTGCACCTGGAGCGCCTGGTCGAGCGCGCGGGGCGGCCGGTGGGGGCGTTGCTGGCGGTGCTCTGCGGGCTCGAGCTGCAGGGGGTGGTGGAGCAGGTGGCGGGGAGGAGGTTTCGGAGGATTTGAGCGAGCTCGCCGGATCTGAGCGCGCCCGTCATCCCGAGCGGAGCGAGGGACCTTCGCATCGCTCGCTCGAGCCATTTCCGGGCAAGGTCCTTCGCTCCGCTCGGGATGACGATGCTGCCCGGCGTCCGGTACATATTTCACCATGCACCTCTACCTCCACGTCCCCTTCTGCGCCCGGCGCTGCAGCTACTGCGATTTCGCCATCGCCGTCCGGCGTGAGGTGCCGACGGACCGCTACGTCGCATCGGTGCTGCAGAGAATGGGACGCCTGGCAGGCCAGCGACCTGTGGGAAGACGCACCGAGATCCAGACCGTCTACTTCGGCGGCGGAACCCCATCCCACATCGATCCAGCCGGCATCGCCGCACTCCTCGACGGCATCGCACGACGGCGTCGCGTCGCCCCCGGCGCCGAGATCACGCTGGAGACCAATCCCGACGATGTGACTCCCGCCCGCGCCGCGGCCTGGCGGGCTGCGGGCGTGAACCGCATCTCGCTTGGCGTGCAGTCGTTCGACCCAGGTGTGCTCGTGTGGATGCACCGGACCCACACGGCCGGCCAGGTGGCCCCGGCGGTCGAAGCCCTCCGGCGCGCCGGGTTCCAGGACCTCTCGCTGGACCTCATCTTCGGGCTTCCCGCCGCGCTTGGCCGCGATTGGGACCAGGACCTCGCGCAGGCCTTCGCGCTCGGGCCGGAGCACCTGTCGCTCTACGGGCTCACGGTCGAGGCGCACACCCCGCTCGGCCGGTGGACCGAGCGCGGCGAGGTGACGCCGGTCGACGAGGAGCGATATGCGGCCGAGTTTCTGGCGGCTGACCGGGCGCTCGCGCGCGAGGGCTACGAGCATTACGAGGTCTCGAACGCGGCGCGCCCCGGCCGCCGGGCCCGGCATAACGGCGCCTACTGGCGCCGGGCCCCGTTCATCGGCCTGGGCCCGTCGGCCCACAGCGGGTTCGGTCGGCGGCGGCAGTGGAATCTGCGGGAATGGACAGCCTACGAGCGGGCGATCGCCGAGGGCCGGAGTGTGGTGGCTGGCGTGGAAGATCTGTCGCCCGAGGCGGTCGAGCTGGAGGAGATCTACCTCGGCCTTCGCACCACGGAGGGGTTGCCCACGGACCGGCTCCCGCCCGAGAGCGTCGCGGCCTGGACCGAGGCGGGATGGGCCGTCGCCACCGCCGAGCGGATCCGGCTCACCGCCGAGGGATGGCTCCGGCTCGATGCGCTGGCGGCGGCTACGCCGTAACGCCGGCCATCTCCCGGCACGACTCGGCGCAGCGCCGGCAGATCTCGGCGCAGGCCGCCATGTAGGGATCCTCCCCCATCCGGTCGCACTCGTCGGCGCAGCGGGTGCAGATCTCCGCGCAGGCCCGGCAGGTATGCTGATGCATCGTCGAGCCGCGGATCATGAAGTCGGCACTGGTGCGGCAGATATCGGAGCAGTCCAGCAGCAGGCGGACGTGATGCTCCTCCAGCCGGGGTGAGGACTCGCCCGCGAAATGCCGGGCGGCGATCTCGAGGCAGATGCGATGGCAGTTGGTACAGTTCTCTATGCACTGCTCCATCGTGTGCTGGTGCAACGTGGTACGGGTTGCCATATGGCCTCCAGCGAAGGCGTGGGTCGAGGGCTGGGGTGCCCGGGTCAGGCCGCTCTCCACCCTAGAACCGGGGCGGAACGTGGTCAACCCGAATAGATTTCGTGACCATGCCCACGCCCGAGCAGTTGAGCGAGCGCGAGCTCCGGGTCCTCGAGGCGGTCGTTCAGACCTATATCGAGACCGCCGAGCCCGCGGGAAGCCAGACGATCGCCCGTCGGTTCGGGCTCGGCGTGTCGCCCGCCACGATCCGGAACACGATGAGCGAGCTGGAGGACAAGGGGTACCTGTTCCACCCCCACACCTCCGCCGGCCGGATTCCGACCGATCGGGCGTACCGGGTGTACGTGAACGAGATCATGCGCCTGGCGCCGCTGAGCCATGAGGCGCAGCACACGCTGCAGGCCGGGCTGCTGGGCAGCCGGAGCGCGGTCGAGGAGCTCCTGCGCCGCGCCGCCCAGGTCCTGGGCGTCCTGACCCAGGAGCTCGGCGTGGCCGTGGCGCCGGCGCTCGACGAGATGGTGCTCGAGCGGCTCGAGCTGGTGCCGGTGAGCGCCGAGCGGCTGCTGCTGGTGTTCAATCTGCGGAGCGGAGTGGTCCGCACCATCTTCGTCGAGGTGCCCGGCCGGGTCGGGCCGGAAGCCGTGCAGGACGTCTCCCGGATCCTGAACGAGCGCCTGGCCGGGCATACGCTGCAGCAGATCCGCTCCACGCTGACCGAGCGGCTCCGCGACGCGGGCGGTGCGCAGGGCGGGCGCGAGCTGCTCAACATCTTTCTCGCCGAGGCCGAGGAGATCTTCGACCTCGCGGACGACCAGGGCGCGGTCGTCCTCGGGAGCGCCCAGATGCTGGCGGAGCAGCCGGAGTTCGCCTCCAACGTCCGGATGCGCGAGCTGCTCCGCCTCACGGAGGGGCGCGACCTCCTGAAGCGGGCGCTGGCATCCCGGCGGGAGAACGGAGTCTCCATCACCATCGGCGCCGAGAACTCCGATGCCCGGCTGAGCGACTTCACGCTGGTGACCGCCTCCTACGAAGCCGGCGCCCTCAGGGGCGTCATCGGCGTCATGGGACCCACACGCATGCCGTACGACAAGATCATCGGGCTGGTGGAGCACACCAGCCGACTGGTGGAGGATCTGCTGGAGTGAGCGAGTTTTACGTCCTGCTCGGCGTCGCGCGCGACGCGACCGAGGCCGACATCAAGAAGGCCTATCGGAAGCTGGCCATGGAGTTCCACCCGGACCGCAATGCCGCGCCCGAGGCGGAGGCCAAGTTCAAGGAGATCACCGAGGCGTACGAGGTCCTCCGGGATCCCCAGAAGCGCGCCACGTACGATCGCTACGGCAAGGCCGGCCTCGCCGGCGCCGGCGGCGGCTACGGGTTCCACCACGTGGACCTGTCCGAAGCGCTCAACATCTTCATGCGCGACTTCGGCGGCATGGGCGGCCTGGAATCGCTGTTCGGCGGCGGCCGCCCGAGGGCGGACGCGCGCCGTGGCCAGGACGTGCGGGTGACGGTCAAGCTGTCCATCGCCGAGGTGGCGACGGGCGTCAAGAAGACCGTGCGATTCAAGGCGCCCGGACCGCTGCGCCACGTGCGAGGGCAGCGGCGCCAAGCCCGGCACCAAGCCCTCGACCTGCTCCACCTGCGGCGGCAGCGGCGAGGTCCGGCGGCAGGCGCGCAGCATGTTCGGGCAGTTCGTGAGCGTGTCGGCCTGTCCCACCTGCGCGGGCGAGGGCGTGGTCGTGCTCGCAGCCGTGCGAGGTCTGCCGCGGCGAGGGCCGGGTGCGGGCCGAGAAGACGGTCACGGTGGAGATCCCGGCCGGCGTCTCCGCCAACAACTACCTGACGCTCCGCGGGCAGGGCGCGGCCGGGCCGCGAAACGGCCCGCCCGGCGACCTGCTGGTCATGCTCGACATCAGGGACGACGACCGGTTCGAGCGCCAGGGCGACGACCTGGTCTTCGATCTGCCGCTCTCGTTCTCCCAGGTGGCGCTCGGCCTCGCGGTCACGGTGCCGACGCCGTATGGCGACGAGCAGATCACGATTGCGCCGGGCACGCAGCCGGAGACCGTCGTGCGCCTGCGCGGGCGCGGCCTCCCCGTGCTGGGCCAGAGCTCCAAGGGCGACCTCATCGTGCGGGTGCACGTCTGGACACCGGAGCGGCTGAGCGCCGAGCAGGAGCGGCTGTTCCAGGAGCTGGGCAAGCTGGAGGGTGAGCCGCCGAAGCGCTCGCCCGGGTTCTGGTCCAAGCTCAAGGAAGCGCTGGGCGCATGAGCTGGTGGGCGATCGACGTGCGGCCGGACCCGTCACGCCGGGAGTGGGTGGGCGCGTGGCTCGTGGCGCGAACGGGGCAGGCGGTCGAGGAGCGGGACGACGGCACGCTGGTCACCTTCGCCGAGGACGAGCGCGCGGCCGACGCGCTGGTGGCCGCGCTCGCGGCCGAGGGTGAGGCGCCGGTCGCGACCTCCCGGCGCCCGCTCGAGCCGGTGGACTGGACCACGCGGTGGCGCGACGGGCTCGGCCCGCGCCACTTCGGGCGGCTGACGGTGGTGCCGTCCTGGATCGAGCTGCCGCCGGGCGACGGACCGGCCGTCGTGCTCGATCCTGAAAGCGCCTTCGGCAGCGGCGAGCACGGCTCCACCCGCGCCGCGCTCACGCTGCTCGAGCGACACCTCCGCCCGGGCGATCGGGTGCTCGACCTCGGCAGCGGCAGCGGCATCCTCGCCATCGCGGCCGCGAAGCTCGGCGCCGCGAGCGCCGTCGGCATCGAGAACGACGCCGAGGCGAATCCGGTCGCCTGGCGGAACGCCGAGCGCAACGGCGTCACCGCCGCCGTCGACTTCCTCGAGGGCGACGCGGGCGACCTCGCCCCGCTGCTCGGCCCCGCCGACCTGCTCCTCTCCAACATCCTCCGCCTGGTGAACACGGCGCTGCTGCCGGCCATCGTCGCCGCGCTTCGGCCGGGTGGCCTTGCCATCTTCTCGGGGATGGAGGAGCTGGAGGCCCCGCTGTTCCGGCCGGTGCTGGAGGCGGCGGGCTTCGCGGTGCGGGACGAGGTGGCGGACACCGGCTGGTGGGCGGTGGCCGCGGCGCGGCCGTGATCACGGTGCTCGTGCCGCCGGGCGTCGTTACGCCCGGCGCGGCGTTGGCCGGCGGGAGCGCCTCGACGAAGCGGAGCAGCACCATCTGCGCGTGCGGCGGGCGCACGAGGGCGAGCGCGTGGCGCTCAGGGACGGCGCCGGGCTGGTCGGCATCGGCCGGATCGCGATCGTCGGCAAGGCGTGGGAGGTGGAGATCGAGAACGCCGAGCGGCACGCGCGGCCGGCGGCGCTTACGCTGGCGGTCGGGGCGGGGGACCGCGAGCGGTTCGGCTGGCTCGTCGAGAAGGCGGTGGAGCTCGGCGCCACGCGGATCGTCCCGCTGGTGACCGCCCGGGCAAGCGACGTGGCGACCCGCGTCCGCGACAGCCACGTCGAAAAGCTCCGCCGCCAGGCGCTCGAGGCCACCAAGCAGTGCGGCGCCGCGTGGGCGGTCGAGGTCGATGAGCCGGCCAGCCCTCGCTGGCGTTCATCGAGCGGAGCGAGATCGAGCGGAACGAGCCGGCCTCCGCTGGCTGGCGGACGCCGCCGGCGACGCGCCGCCGGCCACGCTCGATGGCGTGGCGGTCACGATCGTCATCGGCCCCGAGGGCGGCCTGGAAGACCAGGAGCGCGCCGCCCTCCTCGGTGCCGGCTTCCGCCCGCTGGCCCTGGCCGCCCACACGCTCCGCTTCGAGACCGCCGCGCTGGCCGCGGCGGCGGCTGGTCACGGCCGCCAGACTCAGGGGGATCCATGGCTGACTGTCTGTTCTGCAAGCTGGTGGCGGGCGAGATCCCCGCCCGGATCGTGAAGCGCACCGACGACGCGGTGGCGTTTCACGACATCGATCCGAAGGCGCCGGTGCACGTGCTCGTGATTCCGACAGCGCACGTGCCGGCGGTGAGGGACGCGGGTGGGGCGGAGGGGGAGGCGATGCTGGGAAGGCTGCTGCAGTTCGCGGCGGAGGTGGCGGGGAGCTTGGGGTTGGAGCGGGGGATATCGGATAGTGACGAACACTGGGCCGGATGCGCAGCAGAGTGTGGACCATCTTGCACCTCCACGTGCTCGGGGGGCAGACGGATGACCTGGCCGCCGGGATGAGGAGGACGTAGGGTGAATGGTTGGCAGTACGGAATGTCATCCTGAAGGCGGAAGCGGAAGGATCGGGTGGCGTAGCGAGTCGAAGCCCGATGGCGCTCGCCGGAGGTCGGAGAGCCATCCCGCGGGTTGTAAGGCCTCGGATGCAGCGTCGAGCTTCGTTCACCGCGCAGTCCGACCCCTTGTATCTGCCATTCGTCACGCTCAGTGATGGTCCGTCAGCGGTTCGGCTGATCGATTCGACCGTACACCGAGTGTGAGTGAAGCCGTACCTCACGTGTCAATGTCCGAACGCCGCGCCCGCATGCGTGCTCGCCACAGTCTCCGCGCAAGGCATCATTCGTAACACCGACATACACCCGCCGGCTCCAACGCTCGACAGGCAGATAGACCGCCATCCCGCTTTGACGCATGTCCGACCCGATCCTTCGCTTCGCTCAGGATGACGCCCAAGGTCGACGTCCGGGTCTTGAAACACCGATACCATCAAACTTCACCCATTCCATCCATTTCCTCAGCCGCCACCCCGCTTGCCCACGTCCTCCCCTCTCCCTAAATTCCCCAACTTATTCCGCTTACTGCCCTTAACCGGGCTCGAGAGGGGTGAGACAGCGAATGCCAGAAGTCATCATCCACGATGACGAGAGCTTCGAGCGGGCGCTCAAGCGGTTCAAGAAGAAGTGCGAGAAGGCCGGGATCCTTTCGGATCTCCGCAAGCACCGGCACTTCGAGAAACCGAGCGAGAAGCGAAAGCGGAAGTTGAACGCCGCGGTCCGCAAGACTCGTCGTGGGCCCCGTGTCGCCCGAGCCTAGTATCGGGTGAGGCCCTGCGGGCGGCGATGAATGCGGCCCGCAGGGCCCAGGACAAGGATCGGACGCTCGTGCTGGGGACGATCCTGGCCAACCTGAAGAACCGGGAGATCGAGCTCCGGCGCCCCACCACCGATGACGACGTCGTCGATGTGCTGCGGAAGGGGATCAAGACCCGCCGGGAGTCGGTCGAGCAGTACACCGCCGCCAACCGGACCGACCTGGCGGAGAAGGAGCGGTCGCAGATCAAGGTCCTCGAGGAATTCCTGCCACCCGAGATCGATCCCGAAGAGATCCGCGGCGCGGTGCGGGCCGCCATCGCCGGCGGCGCCACGGACATCGGCAAGGTCATGGGCCAGGTGATGCCGAAGTTCAAGGGTCGGGCCGACGGCAAAGTCATCAACCAGATCGTCCGCGAGGAGCTGCAGGCAGGCTGATGTCGTCGTCCCCACTCGTTTCTCCCCACGGGGTGCCGGCCCACGCACAGGGCGGCACCCCGTCGCCTTTGCCCCCGGGTCAGAGCGGCGACGCGCTCGAGACGATCGAGTTCGGCCAGGTGGTCGAGCTCGTCGCCGGGCGCGCCGTGGGCCCGCTCGGCGCGGCGCGCGTGCGCGCGCGTCGGCCCACGGACGATCTCGTGTGGATCACGGGCGAGCTCGCGCGCGTGGGCGAGGTGGCCGGCCTGTTCCGCCGGGGCGACGCCCTCCTGGCCGAGCCGATTCCCGATGTGGGCCGTGCGCTGGGACGGCTCCGGATCGAGGGCAGCGTGCTCGAGGGCGTGGACCTGGCGGCACTCCAGCGCGTGCTGGTGGCCGCGCGGCTCATGCAGGCCGACCTCCGCCGCGTGGCCGACACGGCGCCGCTCGCCGGCGCGCTGGCCCGGCCGCTGCCCGACAAAGCCCTCGAGCGACGGCTGGAGCAGTCGGTCGATACGGACGGGACGCTGCTCGACACCGCGAGCCCCCGCCTGGCCGCCGCTCGGCGCGAGGTCCACGCGGCCCGCCAACGGCTCATCCGGAAGCTCGAGTCGCTGCTCCGCGGGCTCGACTCCGCCTCCGCGCCGGTCGACGCCAGCGTGACCGTGCGCGGCGGGCGCTACGTGATCCCGGTGCGGCGCGATTCGCGGAGCCGGCCGGGCGGGATCATCCACGACGAAAGTGGCAGCGCCGGGACGCTCTTCATCGAGCCCGCGGAGGCGATCGAGCTCGGCAACGCACTCCGCGAGGCGGAGGTCGACGAAGAACGCGAGGCGCTGCGCGTTCTGCGCGAGCTCACCGACCTGCTCCGGCCCGAGCTGCGCGACGCTGCGCGAGCTGGTCGAGATGTGCGTGGCGGTCGACGATCTCGTCGCCCGCGCGCGCTACGCCGTGGACGGTGGAGGGCGAGGTGCCCGAGCTGGCGCCGGCGCCGGCCGATCTCGTCGTGGTCAACGGGCGCCATCCGCTGCTGCTCGCCGGCGCGGAGCCGGTGATCCCGTTCGATCTGAGTCTCCCCGCCGGCGAGCGGACGCTGCTCATCAGCGGTCCCAACACCGGCGGCAAGACCGTGCTCCTCAAGGCGGTGGGCCTCGCCGCCGCGCTGGCGCAGAGCGGGATCGTGCCGCCGGTCGGGCCGGGCAGCCGGCTTCCGGTCTTCCGTCGCTTCTACGCCGACATCGGCGACCGCCAGAGCATCGCGGCCAGCCTCTCGACCTTCAGCGCGCACGTGCGGATGCTGCGCCGGATCCTCGACGACGCGGACGACGCGACGCTCGTCCTGCTCGACGAGGTCGGGAGCGGCACCGATCCGGCGGAGGGCGCGGCGCTGGCCGCCGCGGCACTCGTGAGCCTGACGTCCCGGGGCGCGCTCACGCTCGCCACCACTCACCTGGGCTCGCTCAAGGAGGTGGCCAGCCACACGCCCGGCGTGGTGAACGCCTCGCTCCAGTTCGACGCGGCCACGCTCACGCCGACCTACCGTTTCCTCAAGGGCGTGCCGGGCCGCTCCTACGGCCTCGCCATCGCGCGCCGGCTGGGCGTGTCGCCCGACATCGTGGCCGACGCCGAGGCGCGCGTGCCGGACGCGGAGCGCAGCCTCGACGCGCTGCTCGCCGCGGTGGAGGAGCGGCAGCGCGAGCTGGCCACGGCCCGGGCCGCGCTCGCCGAGCGCGAGGTCGAGATCGACATGCTCGGCGCGCGTCTCGCGGTCCAGCAGGAGGCCCAGGCCGCGCGCGAGGCGGAGCTCAAGCGCCGCGAGAAGGACGCCGAGCGCGTTGGCCGGCAGCAGGCCCGCGCCTACCTGCTCGAGGCACGCCAGCGGGTGGAGGAGGCGCTCGGCGCCGCCCGCACCGCTTCCGACGACGCGGCGCGCGAGGCGCGGCGGCTGGTCGAGGAGGGCATCCGGGAGCAGGGCGTGGAGCTGGAGCGGGTGGAGCAGGCCGAGAAAGTGGAACGGACGGAGCCGGCGGCGGGCACCGTGGGCGTGGGCGATCGCGTGCGGCTCGCGGGCGGCGGCGCCGGGCAGGTGCTCGAGATCCGAGCCGACGGGAAGCTGGTCGTGGCCATCGGCGCGATGAAGATGGTCGTGGACCCCGACCAGGCCACCCGCACCGCCGGTGAACAGTCCCAGGCCGCGGCCAGCCCGCCGCCTCCGCTCTCCGCCGCCACCGACTCGCTCCTGGAGATCGACCTCCGCGGCATGACGGGCGACGAGGCCGAGATGGCCACGGTCGCCGCGGTGGACGCGGCCGTGCTGGCGGAGCAGCCGTACCTGCGCATCATTCATGGCATGGGTACCGGGGTGGTGCGGGAGCGCGTGCGGCGGGTGGTCTCGGGCGACCGGCGCGTGGCGCGCTTCGGCTTCGCGCCGCGCAACCAGGGCGGCACCGGCGTCACGATCGTGGAGTTCCCGGCGTGAGCATGATTCCCGACGAGATCGTCGAGCAGGTGCGCGACAGCGCGGACCTGGTCGGGATCATCGGGGAGGCGGTCGAGCTCAAGCGCACCGGCTCCGACTACCGCGGACCCTGTCCGTTCCACGGCGGCACCCACCGGAACTTCTCGGTCATCCCCAAGAAGGGGCGCTACTACTGCTTCGTCTGCCACGAGAGCGGCGACGTCTTCTCGTGGCTGATGAAGCGGCTCGGCATGGACTACCCCACCGCGGTGCGGGAGGTGGCGCGGCGTGTGGGAATCGTGATTCCCGAGCGCGCGGCGCGCGCGGGGCCCGATCCGTTGGAGCCGCTCTTCGGCGCGGTGGCGGTGGCGCAGGATTGGTTCACGCGGCAGTTGCTGGAGTCGGCAGAGGCGAAGGGCGCGCGCGACTACCTCGAGGGCCGCGAGATCTCGCTCGACACCGCGGCGCTCTACGGCCTGGGCTACGCCCCGCCCGGCAAGGCCTTCCTCGCGGCGATGAAGGAGCTCGGCCTCGAAACCCGGGTGCTGCTCGATGCCGGCGTCGCCGCCGCGCGCGACGACGGGAGCATCGTGCCCCGGTTCCGGTCGCGCCTGCTGTTCCCGATCCACGATCTGCGCGGCGCGGGCCTGCGGCTTCGGCGGCCGGCTCCTGGGTCCGGGCGAGCCCAAGTATCTCAACTCGCCCGAGAACCAGATCTTCCACAAGGGCCGCCAGCTCTACAACCTGCACCAGGCCAAGGGCGCCATCCGGAAGGAAGAGACGGTCATCCTGGTGGAGGGCTACTTCGACGTGCTCCGGCTGGTGCTCGCCGGCATCGAGCACGTGGTGGCCCCGCTCGGCACCTCGCTCACGGCGGACCAGGCCACGCTGCTCCGCCGCTTCGCGCCCGCCGCGATCCTGCTCTACGACAGCGACCAGGCCGGGCTCCGCGCCACCTTCCGCGCGGGCGACGAGCTGCTCCGCCACAGCGTCCGGGTCCGGGTGGCCACCATGCCCGCCGGCGAGGATCCCGACACGCTCGTGCGCCGGGGCGGCGCCGCCGCGCTCGAGCCGATCGTGGCGGACGCCATCGACCTGCTCGAGCGCAAGGTGCAGCTGCTCGAGCAGAAGGGCTGGTTCGAGGGCGTGGATCACCAGCGCGAGGCGCTCGACCGCCTGCTGCCCACGCTCCGCGCGGCGGCCGACCCGATCACGCGCGATCTCTACGTCAAGGAAGTCTCCGAGCGCACCGGCGTGACCCGCGAGGTGCTCCTGCAGCAGGTGACCGCGCGGCCCGATCCGGCCTATGCCCGGGTGCCCGAGGCCCGGGCGCGCTCGTCGAGCGACGGACCCGGCGCGCGCGACGACATCCCGTCGCCCGACGGGCGAGACTCGGCCGGCCGGCCCGTGCGGCGCGCCGGGCGCGTGCGCCGGGTCGACGCGGCCGAGCGCGAGCTGCTTCGCGTGCTCATGCGGGAGCCTGCCTGGCTCGCCCGCGCGGCGAGCGAAGTGCCGCCCGAGTGGTTCGAGACCACCGAGCTTCGCGAGGTGTACGAGGCGTTGCTTCGCAGTCCCGAAAACGCCGGGTCCCCGATATTCTTGGAGCAGTTGTCTCCGGGCGGCCGCCGCGCGTGGGCGTGGCTCGACAGCATCGAGGCCAAGTACGGCGTGCCGGATCCGGACCAGACCTATGTGGACGCGTGCCGGACGCTGGAGGTGCGGCCGCTGCGCCGGCAGCTCGCCGACGCTCAACCGCGAGATCCGCGGGCGGGAGCGGGCGATGACGTCCGAAGATTTCGACGCGCTCGTGCTGGAGCGCGCCCGGTTGAACCGGGAGATCGCCATGCGGTTCCCCGAAGAATTGCTGAAACGCTCCATACGAAGAGGCGACGTCGATGCACGCTGATCTGGTGAAGCTCCTCGACCTGCAATCCAAGGACGCGGCGATCGACGACATCGATCGCCGGCTCCGGGAGCTGCAGGGGGAAGTCGGCGCGCTCGATCGGGCCGTGCAGCAAGCGCGGGACGCGCTGGACGGCGCCCGACGGGCCGCCGCCGACGGGGCGCGCCGCCGGGACGAGCTCGAGGCCAAGGTCGACAGCTATCGGATCCTCCAGGACCGGCGGGTGCAGCGGCTCGAGACGGTGCGGAACCCGAAGGAGGCGTCGACGCTCATGGCCGAGCTCGACCTGGCCCGCTCGGTGATGGCCAAGGAGGAGACCGAGTGGGTCCGGAGCGCCGAGGCCGTCACGGCGCTCGAGCGCAAGGTCACCGAGGAGGAGACCAAGGTGGCCGCGGCCGACCTCGAGCAGGCGCCCGAGCGGGCGCGGCTCGAGGAGCGGCGGCTGGATCTCGTCGCCGAGCGCGAGGCGGCGGTCCGGGACCGGGAGTCGAGCGCCGAGCAGATCGACAAGCCGCTCCGGACGCGCTACGACCGCCTGCGGCGCTCGCGCGCGAAGGACGTCGTGGTCCCGCTCGTCGGCGGGACCTGCGGCGCCTGCCACACCTCCATTCCGCTCAACCGCCGCAGCCAGATCCGGAGCGGCGCCATCATCGACGGCTGCGAGGGGTGCGGCGCGATTCTGTACCCGGCGGAGCCGGCAGGATCGGCATGAAGCCCGGGGTGGAGGGTACCCTCCCGCTGGTGAGCGTCTTCCCGGCGCCGGTGCTCCGGTGGGTGTTGGTGCCGCCGCCCGATCCGGCCGTGGTCGACCGGCCTCGCGCGGTCGCTCGGCATTCCCGCCGCGCTCGCCGCGCTGCTGGTGCAGCGCGGCCAGGCCACCGAGGCGGACGCGCGGACGTTCCTCCGCCCCGCCGTCACCGGGCTGTCGGATCCCGGCGCGCTCGCCGGCATGAGCGAGGCGGTCGAGGCCATCGCCGCCGCCGTGCGGGCCGGCGGCACCATCCTGGTCCACGGCGACTACGACGTCGACGGCCAGTGCGCCACGGCGCTGCTCACCCGCGCACTCCGGGCGGCCGGGCGCGGACGTCGTGGGGTTCGTGCCGCACCGGCTGCGCGACGGGTACGACTTCGGGCCCGCCGGCCTCGCCGCGGCGCAGCGCGCTGGGCGCCTCGCTCGTGGTCACCTGCGACTGCGGCATCACCGCCGTGGACACGGTGCGCGCCGCGCGGGCGGCCGGCATCGGCGTCGTCGTCACCGACCACCACCTGCCCGGCGCCGAGCTGCCGCCGGCGCTCGCCGTCGTCGATCCGCAGCGCGCGGACGACACGTCGGGCGCGCGCGGCCTCTGCGGCACCGGCATCGCCTTCAAGCTGGTGCAGGCGCTGGTTCCCGCGCTCGGCCTCCCGCCCAACCTGCCGTACCATCTGCTCGACCTGGTGGCGCTGGCCACCGTGGCCGACGTCGTGCCGCTCGTCGGCGAGAACCGGATCCTCGTCCGCCACGGGCTCAAGCTCCTGGCCGAGAGCCGGTGGCCGGGGCTCCGGGCGCTGGTCGCGGCCAGCGGGCCTCGCAGGGGAAGGAGCTCCGCGCCGGCCACATGGGCTACATCCTGGGCCCGCGGCTCAACGCGGCCGGGCGGGTCGGGGATGCGGCCGAGGGGCTCCGGCTCCTGCTCACCGACGATCCGGACGAAGCCGCCGAGCTGGCGCGGCGGCTGGAGGGGCTCAACGTCGAGCGCCAGTCGCTCGACCAGCGGATGCTGGAGGAAGCGCTCGCGCAGGTGGAGCAGGCGGGCGATCCCGAGCGGGACGCCAGCTTCGTGCTCGCGGGGGAGGGCTGGCACCCGGGCGTGGTGGGGATCGTGGCGTCGCGCGTCGTCGAGCGCTACGGGCGGCCGGCGTTTCTGATCGCCTTCGACGGCGACGTCGGCAAGGGCTCGGGGCGGAGCATCTCCCGGTTCGACCTCCACGCGGCGCTGCTGGCCTGCGGCGACCTGCTCGAGCGCTACGGCGGCCACCAGATGGCCGCCGGGCTCACCATCCGGCGCGACCGGCTGGACGAGTTCCGCGAGCGGTTCGGCGGGATCGCCCGGGAGTTGCTCGGCGCCGGACGATCTCGGACCGGAACAGCGGGTGGACCTCGAGCTGGCGCTGCGCGAGGCCACGCCCGAGCTCGAGCGGATGTGCCGCCACCTGGAGCCGTGCGGGTCGGGGAACGCGAGCCCGGTGTTCGGCGTGCGCGGCGTGCGGCTCACCGGCCGCTCGCGCGTCGGCAGCGGCCACCTCAAGGGCACGCTGGACGACGGCACCACCCGGCTCCCGGCGATCGGCTTCCAGTGGGCGGACCGGGTGCCGTGGCTGGGCGAGGGCCTGGTGGACGCGGCGTTCCGGCTGGAGCCGAACGAGTGGAACGGGCACACGACGCTGCAGGCGCGGCTGTGCGCGCTCTCGCCGCACGGGGTGGGGTGAGGCGACGCTCGTCACCCTGAGCGCAGCGAAGGGACGCCGCATGCCGGACCGCGACGTTCGGGATCGGCCCGGTCCTTCGCTGCGCTCAGGATGACGCGCGCGGGCCGCGCCATGCGCATCGTCGCCGGCGAGTTCGGCGGCCGACGGCTCGCGATGCCGAAGGACGCCCGGGTCCGCCCCACCGCCGACCGGGTGCGCGAGGCGTGGATGAGCATCCTGGCCGACGGCGATCCCCGGGCGCCCGGGTGCTCGACCTCTACGCCGGCAGCGGCGCGCTGGGCCTCGAGGCGCTGTCGCGCGGCGCCGCCTCGGCCACCTTCGTCGAGCTCAACCCGCCGTCGCTCCAGGCGCTCGAGGCCAACGTCGCGCCCTCGGCGTGGCCGACCGCGTCCACGGTGCATCGCGGCGACGCGCTGCGCTTCGTCGAGCGGCTCGCGGCCGGCGCGTACGACGTCGCGCTCGCCGATCCGCCCTACAGCCCGGGACGACGCCGCGCGCCTGGTGGCGCTCTTCCGCCGACCCCGTTCGCCCGCATTCTTTCCGTCGAGCACCGCGCCGACCGAGCGGCTGGACGGGGACGACACCCGCCGGTACGGCGACACCGCCCTCACCTTCTGCCACGCCCCATGACCCGCATCGCGATCTACCCGGGCTCGTTCGATCCGCCGACGAAGGGCCACGAGGACCTGATCCGCCGGAGCCTGGCGCTGGCCGACCGGGTGGTCGTCGCGGTCGCGGTGAATCCCGTCGAAGCAGCCGCTCTTCCCGGTGGCCGAGCGGCTCGCCATGCTGCAGGCGGCGGTGGGCGACGAGCCGCGGGTGTCGTTCGAGTCGTTCGACGGGCTGCTGGCGGAGTTCGCCAAGAAGGTCGGCGCCTCGATCGTGGTCCGCGGGCTCCGCGCCGTGAGCGACTTCGAGTACGAGTTCCAGATGGCGCTGATGAACCGCCAGCTGCATCCGTCCCTGGAGACGGTGTTCCTGGTGCCGGCCGTCGACCTGACCTACCTGAGCTCCAGCCTCGTGCGCGAGGTGGCCCGATACGGCGGCGACGTGAGCGGCGCTGGTGCATCCGGCGGTGGCCGCCGCGCTGGCCGGCGGTACGGCCGATGAGCTTTCGCGCAGCCGCTGCTGGAGCGCGCGGCGAAGCGCCGGAAGCGGATCGTGCTGTGCGAGGGCGACGATGCCCGCGGTCCGCGCCGCGGCCGAGCGGCTCCGCGCCGAGCGGATCGCCGAGCCGATCGTGCTCGGCGGCGACGGCATCCGGCCGGGCGACGATCCGCGCCTCGTCGCGCATCGCGCAGTTTCTGCGCGACCGCCGGCCCGACCGGATCGTGGACGGCGTGCACGCGCTCGACCTGGCCTCGATGCCGGTCAACTTCGGCGCGGCGCTGGTGGCGCTGGGCGAGGCGGACGCGGCGGTGGCCGGCGCCGTCTGCCCGACGCGGGACACGATCCGCGCCGCGCTCTGGGCCATCGGCACCGCGCCCGGCGTGGATCTGGTGAGCTCGGCGTTCTACATGGTGCTGCCCGGGCGACGAGGTGCTCACCTTCACCGACTGCGCGGTGGTGCCCGAGCCCACGCCGGAGCAGCTCGCGCAGATCGCGCTCGCCGCCGCGCGCGACCGCCCGCGCCTGGTGGGCGACTCGCCGCGGGTGGCCTTCCTCTCCTACAGCACCAAGGGCAGCGCCGAGGGGCCGCGGGTGGCGCGCGTGCGCGAGGCGGCCGCGCGGTTCCGCGAGCTCGCGCCCAACATCGTCTGCCGACGGCGAGGTCCAGGCCGACGCGGCGCTGGTGGCCGAGGTGATGGAGCGGAAGGCGCCGGGCTCGCCGCTCGCGGGGCGCGCCAACGTGCTGGTGTTCCCCGACCTCGACGCCGGCAACATCGCCTACAAGCTGGTCCAGCGGCTGGCCGGCGCCGCGGCGATCGGCCCGATGCTCCAGGGGCTCGCCCGGCCGATGGCCGACCTGTCGCGCGGGGCCACGGCCGACGATATTGTCGAGGTGGCCGCCATGGTGGCGCTGCAGTGCGATTGACGGTGACACGACGGAGAGGACGATGAGTTTCAGCCAGACCAAGGACGCGAGCGGAGTGGCGGTGCTGCAGGTGGAGGGACAGTTGATCGTCGGCAACCGCCAGGAGCTCAAGGAGCTGGTGCAGGCCGCGCTGGATCAGGGCGAGCGCCGGCTGCTGATCGACTTCTCGCGCACCGGCTACATCGACTCCTCGGGGCTCGGCGCGCTGGTGTCGATCTCCAAGAAGATCCGCGAGGCGGGCGGCGAGCTCCGGCTGTCGGGCCTCAACGAGGACCTCCGCTCCCTGTTCGAGCTCACCAAGCTCGACACGCTCTTCGCCATCGCCGAGACGCCCCAGCAGGCCCTCGCGAGCTTCTAGCCCCGTCCGATGCCGTCGCCGCTCCGCCTCTGCGTTCGCCGCTCGCCGGCCTCGGAGGGGAGCGGCGCCGCCACGCTGGTGACGCTCCGCCTCCCGAGCGAGGTGGAGTGCATCGAGGAAGCGGTCGAGCTGGTGACCCGCCACTGCCTCGCCGGCCACGACGCTCCGCACAAGACCCGGTTCCGGCTCCAGGTGGTG
This sequence comes from uncultured Gemmatimonadales bacterium, assembly GCA_963833905.1. Classification (GTDB taxonomy): domain Bacteria; phylum Gemmatimonadota; class Gemmatimonadetes; order Gemmatimonadales; family GWC2-71-9; genus CAVVWJ01. The sequence goes on from CAWHZQ010000006.1 coordinate 35,130, forward strand.
CTCTCCGAGGCGCTCAGCAACGCCATCATGCGCGGCAACCGCGAGGACCGCGGCAAGTGGGTGCGACATCCGGGCCGAGCTCGGCCCCGAGGCCATCCAGCTCGTCGTCACCGACGAGGGCTCGGGGTTCGATCCCGCCGCGGTGCCCGAGCCGATCCGCCCCGAGCAGCTCGACGAGGCCAATGGGCGGGGCCTCTATCTCATCCGGAAGCTCGTGGACGAGGTCAGCTTCAACGAGCAAGGGAACTCCATCTGCATGACACTGCGCCGTCCGTAGGACGGCTCGATCTCGTGGTCGACGGCCTCGGGGCGCTCGTCCGATGGACGCGTGCGCCTGTGGCGGTACGACGGGCGCGCGCTGCGCCTGGCCGCCGGAGCCGACCCGGGCGATCGCGCCGGCGGTGCCGCGGGCGGCCGGGCTCACGCCCACGCCCGGCGGCACCGTGTGGCTCGAGCCCGTGAGCGAGGTCGACGGGTTCTGGCTCGAGGTCGCGGGCCCGGGCGAGGACGAGCTGCCCGCGGCGGCCGCGGCGCTGCTGCCGCTGGTCGGGGCGCTGCTGGAGGCGGAGCGGCAGCGCGCGTTCCTGAGCGAGGAGCTCACCAGCCGCTACGAGGAGATCGACCTGCTCTACGCGATCAGCGAGATCCTGGGGCAGACCGTGCAGCTCGAGGAGGCCACGCAGACGATCGCCCGCGAGGTGAGCACGGTCGTGGGCGCGCGGCGGGCCTCGATCATGGTGTTCGACGAGGCGACCGGCGTGCTCCGGACGGTCGCGGCCCGCGGGTTCGGCGTCGACGGCCTCACGCCGGTGTCGGTGGACGACGAGTGCTCGATCGCGGCCCGCGTCTATCGCGAGCGGCGGGTGGTGGCGTACGACCCGTCGCAGCCGGACCTCGTCGCCGACCGACTGCGGGGAGCCGCGCGGCTATCGCGGGCAGGCGTTCCTGAGCGTGCCGATCTGCTATGGCGCGCCGGGCTCGCCGCTCCGCTGCGTGGGGGTGATCAACCTGACCGACCGCCTGGGCGGCGACCGGTTCACGCTGAGCGACCGGAAGCTGGTGACCGCGGTCGCCAACCAGATCGGCGCCGCGGTGGAGAACGCCCGCCTGGTGGCGCGCGACCGCACCCAGCAGCGGCTCCGCTACGAGCTCGAGCTGGCGCACGACCTCCAGCTCAAGCTGCTGCCGGCGCCAAGCGTGCTGCAGGGCGACGCCGAGGTGGCGGCGCGATGCCTGCCGGCGGACTCGGTGGGCGGCGACTTCTACACCTTCTCCCGCCTCGGCCGCGGCCGGGTCGGGCATCATGCTGGGCGACGTGGCGTCGCACGGCTTCTCGGCGGCGCTGGTGATGGCGCTGGTGATGTCGGCGGCGGGCATCCACGCGGCGGCGTCGATCACGCCCGACGAGGCGCTGAGCGCGCTGCTCGACAGCCTCTCGACCGAGCTCGCGACCGACCGAGATGTACTTCAGCGTGTTCTACGGCGTGCTCGATCCGCTCACCGGCCGGCTCTCCTACGCCAACGCGGGTCATCCGTACGCGTTTCGCGTGCCCCGGTTCGGCGAGCCCGAGCGGCTCGAGGCCACCGCGCCGCCGCTCGGGCTCGCGACGGCGGGAAGCATCGAGCGGCGGCAGGTGCCGTGGTCGATCGATCACGACCTGCTGGTGCTCTGGACCGACGGGCTGGTGGACGCGCGGAACGCGGACGGCGAGCCGTTCGGCGAGCAGCGGCTGCTGGCCGAGGTGTGCCGGCTCCGCACCGAGTCGCCCGAGGCGATCGTGCGAGGCGGTGCTGGCGGAGGCGGAGGCGTTCGGCGCGCAGCCGCTTCGACGACCGCACGCTGCTCGTCCTCCGGATCTAGCGGTGCCCCGGGCCAAGCGCCGGCTGGGGCAGCATTTTCTCACCGATCCCCGGCTCCTCGGCCGCATCGCCGACGCGCTGGGCGCCGGCCCCGATGACACGGTGCTCGAGATCGGCCCCGGGCCGGGCGGGCTCACCGCGGCGCTCGCCGAGCGCGCCGGCCGGCTGGTGGCGATCGAGAAGGACGCGGACCTGGTGCCCGCGCTCCGCGCAGCGGTTTCCCGTCCGCCACGATCGTCGAGGGCGACGCGCTCGAGACCGACTGGCCGGCGGTGGCGGGGCCGCGGTACCTCGTCGCCGGGCAACATCCCCTACAACATCACCTCGCCGCTGATCGACAAGGCGCTCGACCCGCCGCGACCGGTGCGGATCGTCTTCCTGGTCCAGAAGGAAGTGGCCGACCGGGTGACGGCGCCGCGCGGGCGAGCCGGCCTACGGCGCGCTCAGCGTGGGGGTGCAGTCGGTCGCCCTGGCCGAGCGGCTCTTCACCGTGCCGGCCGGCGCGTTCCATCCGCGGCCGAAGGTCGATTCCGCCGTGCTCCGGCTGACGCCGCTGGCCGAGCCGCTGGTCGAGCCGGCGGAGCAGTGGAGCTTCCGCCGGCTCGTGGTGGGGCTGTTCGGCTTTCGGCGGAAGCAGATGGCGCGCGGGCTCCGCGAGCTGACCGGGCTGGGAGCCGGCGCGAGTGGGCGAAATGCTCGACCGGATCGGCGTGCCGGCGGCGTCGCGGCCCGAGGTGGTGGCGCCCGCGACGTTCGCGCGCGCTGCTGCGTGCGCTCGTTGACGGAGGGTGGACGGCGCGGTAGCTTTGTGAAATGTTTCACAAAAATGCCGGCCATGCGTAAAGTCGCGGAGTCCACCGTTCGGCGGCTCTCGCTCTACCTGCGCTTTCTCGAGGAATTCGAGGGGCAGGGCGTGGAGACGGTCAGCTCCGGCGCCCTCGCGTCGCGCGGGGGCACGACCTCGGCGCAGGTGCGGAAGGACCTCTCGTTCTTCGGCTCGTTCGGCAAGCGGGGGCTCGGCTATCCGGTGCCCGAGCTGGCCGACCGGCTGCGGGAGATCCTCGGGCTCAAGCAGCGCTATCAGGTCGGCATGATCGGCGCGGGCAAGATCGGCAGCGCGCTGGTGCAGTACCGCGGCTTCAAGCAGCGCGGCTTCGACATCGTCGCCATCTTCGACAGCGACCCGGCCAAGATCGGCCAGCAGTGGAACGGCCTCACCATCCAGGACATCGCCACGCTCGAGGCCGAGTTCGCCCGCCGCCCGCTGGGCATGGCCGTGCTGGTGACGCCGGCGGAGGCGGCGCAGCCGGTGACCGACCGGCTGGTGGCGCTCGGCGTCAAGGCGATGCTCAACTTCGCGCCGGTGCAGCTGGTGGTGCCGGACGACGTGGTGGTGAAGACGGTGAATCTGGCGCTGGAGCTGGAGACGCTCAGCTACGCGCTGGCGAATCGGTGAGGATCGTCTCCGTCTCGGTGTAGCTCCGGTGCTGTTCACCACGAAGGCACGAAGGTCACGAAGGACACACGAATCAACAGCTCTTTGTGGTGGCGGTTCCGTGCTGCGTCGTGCCCTTCGTGCGTCCGTGGTGAATACAGCATCGGAGCTCCGGGAGGCATCCAACCCATGCGACTGATCGGTGCGATCGCGCCTGTCCTGCTCGTCTGCGTGCCCCCGCCGCGTCTGCGCCGCCCAGGACGACGTCTACGACCTCGTCATCCGCAACGGCCACATCATCGACGGCACCGGCTCGCCCTGGTACGCCGGCGACATCGGCATCCGCGGCGGCCGCATCGCCGCGATCGGCCGGCTGGAAGGCGCGGCGGCGCGGCAGACCGTCGACGCCGCCGGCCATGGTCGTCGCGCCGGGCTTCATCGACATGCTGGGCCAGTCCGAGCTGACCGTGCTGGTCAACCCGAGCCTGCCGTCCAAGATCTTCCAGGGCATCACCACCGAGATCACCGGCGAGGGCGGCTCCGCCGGCCCGCTCAACGATGCGATCATCGCGGCCGATCGCCCGGACTACGACCACTACAGGATCACGCCCGACTGGCGCACGCTCGGCGAATACTTCGCCCGGCTCGAGAAGCAGGGCATCGGGATCAACTTCGCGAGCTACGTCGGGGCGACTCAGGTGCGCCGCATGGTGCTCGGCGACGGCGACCGGACGCCCACCCCGGACGAGCTGGACCAGATGAGGGCCCTCGTCCGCGAGGCCATGCGCGAGGGCGCGGTCGGCGTCTCGACCTCGCTCCAGTATCCGCCGGCGCCCTACGCCCATACCGAGGAGCTCGTCGCGCTGGCGACGCGAGGCCGCGGCGCTCGGCGGCATGTACGCGACGCACCTGCGCTCGGAGGGCGCCGACATCGACGCCGCGCTCGACGAGGCGATCCGGATCGGCCGCGAGGCGCGGATCCCGGTCGAGATCTGGCATCTCAAGGTGGCCGGCAAGCGCAACTGGGGCCGGATGCCGCAGGTGGTCGCCAAGATCGACTCGGCCCGGCGCGCCGGCGTGGACATCGCGGCCGACACCTACGCCTATACGGCGTGGTTCAACTCGATGTCGGCCTTCATCCCGCCCTGGGCGCACGACGGCGGCGACGTCAAGCTGGTCGAGCGGCTGCGGGATCCGGCGATGCCGGCGCCGCATCCGCCGGGAGATGCTCGATCCCAAGGGCGACCTGGGACAACGAGTGGCAGGAGATTCCGGGGCCGGCGTCGGTCCTGATCGGCGTGGTCCAGAACCCGGCGCTCGAGGCAGTACCAGGGGAAGACGCTGGCGCAGGTCGCCGCGGCGCGCCGGCACACGGATGCGATCGACGCGCTGCTCGACGTGCTGGTCGAGGACAAGGCCTACACCTACGTGGCGGTGTTCGGGATGGCGGAGCCGGACGTCGCGCTCGCGCTGCGGCAGCCGTGGGTGTCGATCGACAACGACTCGCAGGGCACCGACGCCCGACGGCCTGCTGGGCAAGGAGCACCCGCATCCGCGGGCGTACGGCACCTTTCCGCGGATCCTCCGGAAGTACGTGCGCGAGGAGCGGCGGCTCACGCTGGAGGACGCGATCCGGAAGTTCACCTCGCTGCCGGCGCAGCGCATGCGCCTCGGCGACCGCGGCGTGCTCAAGGTGGGGATGTGGGCGGACGTGGTCGTGTTCGACCCGGCGAAGGTGCGCGACCGGGCGACGTTCGCGGAGCCGAACCAGCTGTCGGAGGGGATGCGGTGGGTGCTGGTGAACGGCGTCCCGGTGATCGCGGACGGCCGGGCGACGGGGGCGCTGCCGGGGCGGGTGCTGCGGGGGGCGGGGTGGAGCGGGGAGTGGGGCGTGCCCGAGCCGTCGCCCGAGCGAGCGGGGACCTCTGACCGGTCGATCGGCGAGCAGTCCCTGCCCGCTCGGGTGACCGTCCATGAGCCCACGCCCTAGCCCCACCCGCGCCGACCCCGATAGTTTCCCGTATGCCCGTCGACGTCACCTCCGAAATCGGCCAGCTCGAGACCGTGCTGGTGCACACGCCCGGCCCGGAGCTCGCTGGCGGTGACGCCCGGGAACCGCGAAGACTACCTCTACGACGACATCATCGACCTCGAGATCGCCCAGCGCGAGCACCGGCAGTTCGTCTCGGTGCTTCGGCGGTTCGCGCAGCGTGTTCCAGGTGCGCGAGCTGCTCGCCGAGATCCTGGCGCAGCCCGGCGGCCCGCGAGTTCCTGATCACCAAGACCATGGACGTGGTCGCGTCGGACGAGCTGACCCAGCGGCTCGGCACGCTGCCGCCGGCCCAGATCGTCGAGATGCTGATCGAGGGCACGCGCGAGGAGACCGGCCCGATCGCGCCGGGCGCTCAACGAGGAAGGCTTCGCCTTTCCGCCGCTGCCCAACCTCTTCTTTCCTCGGGACATCGGCATGGTGCTCGGCCGGCGCGTGGTGGTCGGCTCGATGCGCTACGACGTCCGCTGGACCGAGGAGCTGCTCATCAAGGCGCTGTTCAGCTTTCATCCCGAGCTCGCCAACGAGGGCCTGCTGTACGACGGGTCGGAGGAGCGCCGGAGCAATTACAGCCTCGAGGGCGGGCGACGTGCACTACCTCCGCCCCGACCTGCTGGTGGTGGGCTTCAGCGAGCGGAGCTCGCCCGCGGCGCTCGACGAGCTGTGCGACACGATGTTCGCCCAGGGCACCGTGACCGACGTCATCGTGGTCGTGATGCCCAAGGCGCCCACCGCGATCCACCTCGACATGATCTTCACCCACGTGGACCGCGATCTCTGCGTGATCTATCCGCCGTACTTCGTGGGCCCCGAGCGGCTGGCGGTCCTGCACCGCCGGAAGGGTGAAGCGGGCGTGCACGAGCGGTCCAGCTTCTTCGAGGCCCTCCGCGAGGTGGGGCTGCCGATGGACGCGAGTCTTCGCCGGCGGGCAGCACCGCACCAGCCAGGAGCGCGAGCAGTGGAGCTCGGCGTGCAACTTCCTGGCGATGCGGCCGGGCACCATCCTCAGCTACCGGCGGAACGATCAGACCCTGTGCGAGCTGCAGGCGGCCGGCTTCCGGATCGTGCCGGCCGTCAACTTCCTGGCCTTCGACGACTGGACCGACGCCAAGCACCGCACCGTGATCACGGTCGAGGGCGCCGAGCTGGCCCGGGGCGGCGGCGGGCCGCGCTGCATGTCGCTGCCGCTCCGGCGGGCCCCGCTGTGATGGGGCTCTCGGCCCATCCGGAAAGCACGCTGCTCGACCGGGTGCTCGCGGTCCTGAGAGACGGGCCGCGACCGGCCGGGACGCTGTGCCAGGGGGTGATCGGCCTGGCCGGCGCGTCGGACGCGGTGTGCGAGCGGATCGCCATCGCGCTGCTCGGCGCCGACCCCCGGGTCCGCCAGCTCACCGATGGGCGCTGGGGCTTGATACCGGAGGCGCAGGGGTCGCCGCTGCTGGACGACTGCGCCTTCGCGGTGGTCGACGTCGAGACGACGGGCATGCGGGCCGGCGGCGGCGACCGCATCACCGAGATCGCGGTGGTGGTGGTGCACGGCGGCCGGCGCGAGGTGGTCGTCGACTCGCTCGTCAATCCGGGCCGTCCGATCCCGCCGGCGATCTGCGCCATCACCAACATCACCAATGCCATGGTGCGGTACGCGCCGACCTTCGCCGAGGTGGTGGACCAGGTCGTGGCCGCGCTGGCGGGCCGGGTGTTCGTGGCGCACAACGCGCGGTTCGACTGGGGGTTCGTCGAGCGCCGAGGTGCGGCGGGCGCGCGACCTGGCGCTGGACGGCCCGCAGCTCTGCACGGTGCGGCTGGCCCGCCGCCTGGTGAAGGGGGTCCGCTCGTGCGGGCTCGACAACCTGACGCAGCACTTCGGCTTCGACAACCCGGCCCGGCACCGCGCCGCCGGGGACGCGCTGGTCACCGCGGACCTGCTGGCGCGGCTGCTGTGCCTGGCCCGGGAGGAGGGCGCGCACACGCTGCAGGACCTGAGCGCGATCGCGCTCCGGCCGAGGCGGCGGGTCCCGCGAAAGCGGCTGGCCATGCCGACCGAGCCGAGGGCGGACTCGCTCCCGGAACAGGCGGGGTAAGGGCGCCATGTCGCTCGCGCAGACGTTTCGGATCGGTGGCCTGCGCTGCCACACCCTCGAGGGCGGTCTCCAGCGGCTCGACGGCGGGGCCATGTTCGGCGTGGTGCCGCGGACGCTCTGGAGCACGCGCGTGGCGCCCGACGAGCGCCACCGCATTCCGCTCGCCATGCGCTGCCTGCTGGTGGAGCACCCCGACGGACTGGTCCTGATCGACACCGCGCTCGGCAACAAGGAGGAGCGGAAGTTCCTCGACATCTACGGGGTCGAGAACGCCGGGCTCGAGGGCGCCACCCAGCTCGAGGATGCGCTGGCCGCCGCCGGCTTCCTCCCGGCCGACGTCCGGTGGGTCATCAACACCCACCTGCACTTCGACCACGCGGGCGGCAACACCACGCTGGATCCCGAGCTGGAGAACGATCCGCGCCGGCACGTCCGCCCGACCTTCCCCAACGCCACCTACGTGGTCCAGCGCGGCGAGCTCGAGTTCGCGCGCCACACCAACGAGCGCACCCGGGCGAGCTACCTGCCGCACAACTTCGAGCCGATCGCGGCGGCGGGCCGCTGGCGGCTGCTCGAGGGCGACGGCGAGGTGCTGCCGGGCATCTCGGTCCGCCTCACGCCGGGCCACGTGCCCTGGCACCAGGCGGTGCTGGTCCAGGACCGGGGCGAGACGGCCGCCTTCATCGCCGACCTGATCCCGACGGTCGCCCACCTGCCGCTGCCCTGGATCATGGGGTACGACCTCGAGCCGCTTCGGACGCTCGAGAGCAAGCGGGCGCTGCTCCGGGACGCGGCGGAAGGCGGGTGGCGGGTGGTGTTCGAGCACGACCCCGGGATCGCGAGCGGGGTGCTGGTGGCGGAGGGGAAGGGGTTTGGGCTGCGGCGATGTGGTGCGGGCGCAGGGCCGGCAGCGACGAGCCGCGGAGGCTGATCGATGCCTCGTAGCAGGACGCGCAGGATGACGATGCCCCGTTGACACTTACCCCTCCCGCCGCTAGCTTGCCCACCTCGTAGAAGCGGGGAGGAGACTCCCCCACCCTCAGCCTGCCGGCCCCGATGCCGCAGTGCACCCGGGTCCCGGTATCGCCGCCGATGGCGGGCCCACTGGCCGCCGCGGCTCGTGGCATCGCGGGCACCCGGTCGTTCGAGAGGGTGCCCGTTTTCTTTTGGCCCAGGGAGGCACGCCCACTGTCCACGAACGACCGCGACAAGCGAGTCCGCGTCAATCGCATGATCCGCATCAGCCCGGTGCGTGTGATCACGGGCGATGGCGAGCAATTGGGAGTTCTGCCCATCGAAGAAGCGCTCGCCGCGGCGCTGGAACGCGGGCTGGACCTCGTGGAAGTGGCGCCGACGGCGCGCCCGCCCGTGGTCAAGATCATGGACTACGGGAAGTTCAAGTTCGAAGAGGCCAAGGCGGCCCGCGCGGCCAAGAAGAAGCAGCACATCATTCAGCTCAAGGAAGTGAAGTACCGTCCCGGCATCGACGACCACGACTTCGACTTCAAGACCCGCCACGCGCGGGAATTCCTCGGAGACGGGAACAAGGTGAAGGTGACGATGATGTTCCGCGGGCGGCAGATCGCCCACCTCGAGCTGGGCCGGGCCGTGCTGGACCGCGTGGCCGCGAGCCTGGCCGACGTCGGGAAGATCGAGGCCGACGCGAAGCTCGAAGGGCGCAACATGACGATGGTCCTCGCCCCCAAGTAGGACGGAGACGACGGAGTAGACGGAGAGACTGGCTCTCCGTCGCCACCATGGGAGTACCATGCCGAAGCAGAAGACGAAGCGCGCCGCAATGAAGCGCTTCAAAAAGACCGGGAGTGGGAAGCTCAAGCGTTGGCATGCCAACCACACCCACATCCTGACCAAGAAGACGCGCAAGCGGAAGAACCGGCTCAAGAAGGGCGACCTCGTGAGCTCGGCCGATTTCCCGCGCGTCAGCCGCCTCCTCCAGGCCTAAGGAGCCACCATGCCTCGCGTCAAGAATGGTGTGGCCCACCACGCCCGGAAAAAGAAGATCATGGAGGCCGCGAAGGGTGCGCGCGGCGGCCGGAGCAAGCTGTACAAGGCGGCCAAGGAGACGGCCGAGCGCGCCATGCGGTACGCGTACCGCGACCGGCGCAAGAAGAAGGGCGAGTTCCGCGCGCTCTGGATCACGCGCATCAACGCGGCCGCCCGCATCCACGGCCTGAGCTACAGCCGGCTCGTGGCGGGGCTCAAGAAGGGCGGCGTCGAGATCAACCGCAAGGTGCTCGCCGACCTCGCCGTGCGGGACGCGGACGCCTTCGGCCGGCTGGCCGAGGTGGCCAAGAACAACCAGTAGCGTCGCCGGCACCCGATTCATGCCCAATGGGGCCGTTCGCGCTCGGCGGGCGGCCCCATTGATTACCCCGGCTATCTGATGAGCGAACCCACCGGCTATCCCGATCTCGACGCGCTCCTCCCGCGACTGGACGCCGTCCCGAGCTCGCGGCCGACGCGCTCGACGCCGAGCGCACCGCGGTGCTGGGCCGGAAGAGCGGCGTGCTCACCGCGGCGCTCCGAGACGCTCGCGTCCCGGCCGGTCGAGGAGCGCAAGAGCTACGGCGCCGCGCTCAACCGGCTCAAGCAGCTGTTCGAGGCGGCGTTCGATGCCCGGGCGGAGGCGCTCGAAGCCGAGCGGCGCCGGCGCGAGGGCACGGGCATCGACCTCACGATGCCGGGCCGCCGCCACTGGGTCGGGGCGGAGCACCCGGTGACGAAGGTGGTCGACGAGATCGTCGGGATCTTCCGCGAGCTCGGCTTCGCCGTGGCCACCGGCCCCGAAGTCGAGACCGAGTGGTACAACTTCCTCGCGCTCAACTTCCCGGCCGACCATCCGGCGATGGACATGCACGACACGCTCTACCTCGACGCGCCGCCGGCCGCCGGCGAGCCGTCGGGGCGGCTGCTGCTCCGGACCCACACCTCGCCGGTACAGATCCGGACGATGCTCGCGGCGCCGCCGCCGGTGCGAGTGGTCATCCCCGGCATGGTCTACCGCAACGACGCCATGGACGCCTCGCACTTGCCGGCCTTCTCGCAGATCGAGGGGCTCGCGGTGGACGAGGGGATCTCGTTCGTGGATCTCAAGGCGACGCTGACCCACTTCGCCCATCGGTTCTTCTCTGCCGCGACGAAGACGCGGTTCCGGCCGTCGTTCTTCCCCTTCACCGAGCCCTCCGCCGAGATGGACGTCGAGTGCCAGCTCTGCCACGGGAGCGGCTGTCCCGCGTGCAAGGGAACGGGCTGGATGGAGATCCTCGGCTGCGGGATGGTGCACGAGGCGGTGCTCGAGAACGTGCATCTCGATCCGGAGCGCTACACCGGGTGGGCGTTCGGGATGGGGCCGCACCGGATCGCGCTGCTGCGCTACGGCGTGCCGGATATCCGGCTGCTGCTGGGGGGGGACATGCGGTTTCTGGAGGCGGTCGGGCGGCCGGGGGTGGTGGGGTGCGGCGGATGAACATCTCCCTCCGCTGGCTCCAGGCCTTCCTCCGCCGCGACCTCGACGCCGCCGACGTCACCGCGCGCCTCACCATGCTCGGCGCCCCGGTCGACGCCGTCGAGCCGCTGCCCGCCGAGCTGGCGCCGTTCGTCGTCGCCCGCGTGCTCGAGGTCGGCCCGCATCCCGATCCCAAGGCCACCAAGGTCCGCCTCACCCGGGTGGACGACGGCACCGGAGAGCCGCTGACCGTCGTCTGCGGCGCGCCCAACGTCGCGGTGGGGAAGAGCTACCCGTTCGCCCGGCTCGGCACCCAGATGCCCGGACCCAAGGGGTTCCGCATCGAGGCGCGCCCGATCCGCGGCGTCGTGAGCCAGGGCATGCTCTGCTCCGCGCGCGAGCTCGGCCTCGGCGAGGAGCACGACGGCATCCTCGAGCTCGCCACCGACGCCGCGCCCGGGACGCCGCTGCTCAAGGTGCTCTCGCTCGCCGACACCCGGCTCGTCGTCGACGTCACCCCCAACCGGCCCGACCTCCTGTGCCACAAGGGTGTCGCACGCGAGCTCTCGGCGTCGTACGGGACACCGTTCCGCTTGCCGGCGATCCCGGCCGCCGAGTCGATCGACGTGCCGCCCGCCCGCCGCGCCGGCGCGAGCGACACGGTCGGTGGGGTCCGGATCTCGATCGAGGACGCCGAGTCGTGCCCGCGGTTCCACGCCGCCGTGATTCGTGGGGCCGCCGTGGGCCCGTCGCCCGAGTGGCTTCGGCGGCGGCTCGAGGCGGTGGGCGTGCGCTCGATCAACAACGTCGTGGACGCCACGAATTACGTGATGTTCGAGCTCAACCAGCCGATGCACGTCTACGATCTTGCCCGGCTCCGCGGCGCCGCGGTGACCGTGCGCCGCGCGCGGAGCGGCGAGCGGGTCGTGACCCTCGACGACGTCGAGCGCCCGCTCACCCCGGAGGCGGTGGCGATCGCCGACGCCGAGGGCGTGATCGGGATCGCCGGAATCATGGGCGGCGCGAGCACGGAAGTGGGCCCCGAGAGCCGGGACATCCTGCTCGAGGCCGCCTGGTGGAATCCCGGCCGGACCCGTCGCACGCGGCGCGATCTCAACCTCAGCACCGAGGCCAGCTACCGGTTCGAGCGGGCGATCGACCTGTGGGGCGGCGAGGCCGCGATGCGCCGTTGCATCGAGCTGGTGCTGGCGACCGCGGGCGGGACGCTGGTGGAGACCCCGCTCGACCTCTGGCCCGTGCCGACGCACCCGCCGCGGATCTTCCTCCGCCCCGCTCGGGTGGCGCAGGTGCTTGGCGTCGACCTGCCCTGGCATGCGCTCGAGCGGCACCTCGTGGCCATCGGGGCCACCGTCGTGAGCAAGCCGGACGACGGCCGGATCGCGGTCGACGTCCCCGGCTGGCGGCCCGACCTCGTGCGCGAGATCGACCTCATCGAGGAGATCGCCCGCCTGCACGGCTACGACGCGTTCCCGTCGGACCTCCGGCCGTTCCGGGTCGGGAGCCTGCCGGATGCTCCGGAGGAGGCGGCCACCGCCGCGGTCCGCCGCGGGCTCGTGGCCGAGGGGTTCTACGAGGTCGTGAGCCTGCCCATGGGCCCGGCCCACGAGCCGGACAGCGTCCGCCTGCTCAACCCGCTCGCCGCCGACGATGCCTGGCTTCGTCGCCGGCTGCTGCCGGGCCTGGTCCGGCTGGTCGAGGCCAACTGGGCCAACCGGGTCGCCGATGTGCGCCTGTTCGAGATCGGCACCGCCTTCGCGTCCGGCGCCCCGGGTGAGCGGCCGCGGGAGGAGCGCCGGGTGGCCGCGGTGCTGACCGGCAGGCACGAGCCCGTGCACTGGACGGGCACGGGCCAGGCGCGATTCGATCTCTGGGATCTCAAGGGCCGGCTGGAGGCCGCCGTCGCTCTGGCGATTCCAGGGGCCGAAGTGCAGGTTGGAGGACAGGCCTGGGTGGTCCGGGATCGCGCGGGGCAGGTGGTCGGCGAGGGCGGACCGCTCGCCGCCGATGCGCCGCCCTGGGCCGCGCCGCTGTTCGGCTTCGAGCTGCTCGTCGACGCGGCGCCACGCCGCCCGGCTCCCTTCGCGCCGTTGCCCACGACACCGTCGTCCGAGCGGGTCCTCGCCCTCCTCCTGCCGGAGGGGGTACCCGCGCGGGAGGTGGAGACCGTGCTCCGCCGGACCGGCGCTCCGCTGCTCGGAGCGGGTGGACGTGGAGAGCGACTACCGGGGTCCCGAGCTCCCATCGGGGACGCGGAGCGTGGCGTTCCGGCTCGGCTTCCGCGCCCCGGACCGCACGCTCCGTGACAGCGAAGTGGACGAGGCCGAAGCGCGGCTCCTGGCCGCGCTCGCCCAGGAGTTGGGCATCCAGCGACGGGACGGCGGGTCCCGCACCGGAGAATGACCGTGGCATACACCTATGACCGTCCGGATCTGCCGGCGCTGGCCGAGCTCGAGCGGATCCTTGCGAGCCTCACCGAGGAGCTGGCCGCGTGGCGCCGCCGGAGCCTCAAGGCCGAGGCCGAATTGAAGGAAGCGCAGGCGAGCGGCGGCGTCGTGGCCGGCACCGAGCTCAAGGAATCGCGCCAGCGGGTGATCGAGCTCGAGACCGAGAACCAGTCGCTCCGGCAGCGGATCGACGGCGCCAAGGAACGGCTCCGGGTGCTGGCTGCCCGGCTCGCATTCCTGGAGCAGCACGGCGGAGGCACGGCGGCATGAGCCAGGCGAAGAACGCGGTGAAGGTCACGATCGGCGGCGAAGAGTTCACCGTCCGCTCGGAGCTTCCGCCCGAGTACACCCGCGAGGTGGCGACGTACCTCGACGCCGCGCTCAAGCGCGTGCGCGACTCGATGCCGATGGTCGAGACCCACAAGGCCGCGATCCTGGCCGCGCTGGCGATCACCGACGAGCTGTTCCAGGCCCGCCGAGGCGACCGCCAGATCGCGGATCGGCTCATCCGGATGGCCGACGAGTACACCCGACTGCTGCCGCCGTCCAAGCGCGGCTCCAGGTCGGCCGCCTCCTAGCGGAGATCCCCATGCCCCAGAACCTCCTGCTGCCCGCGCTGGTGGGCGTGGTGGCCGGCCTGATCATTGCCTTTGCCGTGATCGCCGTGAACACTCACCGCCAGCGGTCGGCCGCCACGGGCATCCTCGGCGCCGCGCGCGGCGAGGCCGAGCGGATGCGCGGCGACGCGGCGCGCGAGGGCGAGGCGGCGAAGCAGGAGGTGCTGGTCGCGGCCAAAATGGAAGCGCTCAAGGGGCGCGAGGACCTCGACCGCGAGGTCCAGCGCCGGCGCGAGGAGTGGGAGCGGCTCGAGCGCCGGGCCGACGAGCGCGCCCGCTCGCAGGAGCGGAAGCTCGAGGAGATCGAGGCGCGCGACCGCGCGCTGCTCAAGCGGGACGAGGCGCTCGCCGGACGGGAGCAGGCGCTCCGCGCGCGCGAAGGCGAGGCCGACCGGCTGGCGCAGGAGCAGCACGTCAAGCTCGAGCGGATCGCCGGCCTGACCGTCGAGGACGCGCGCCGCGAGATCCTGCAGCGCACCGAGGACGAGTCCCGCGCCCAGGCCCAGGCCCTCGCGCGCGACATCAAGGAGCAGGCCAAGCGCGGCGCCGATCGCGAGGCCCGGCGCATCATCTCCATGGCCATCCAGCGCCTGGCCGCCGAGCACACGGCCGAGAGCACCGTGGCCGCCGTGGCGCTCCCCAGCGAAGAAATGAAAGGCCGGATCATCGGGCGCGAGGGCCGGAACATCCGCGCCTTCGAGACCGCGACCGGCGTCGACGTCATCATCGACGACACGCCCGACACGGTGAGCGTGAGCTGCTTCGACCCGATCCGGCGCGAAGTCGCCCGCCGCTCGCTCGAGGCGCTGATCCTCGACGGCCGGATCCATCCGGGCCGGATCGAGGAGATCGTCCTCAAGGCCCAGAAGGAGCTCGAGGGCCAGCTCGTCGAGCTCGGCGAGCAGGCGGCCTACGACACCGGGATTCACGGGCTCCACCCCGAGATGATCAAGCTCATCGGCCGGATGCGCTACCGCACCTCCTACGGGCAGAACATCTACGATCACTCGAAGGAAGTGGCGTGGCTGGCCGGGATGATGGCGGCCGAGCTGCACCTCGACGTGATGCTGGCCAAGCGGGGCGGGCTGCTGCACGACGTCGGCAAGGTGCTCACCCACGAGAACGAGGGCACCCACGTCGAGCTGGGCGTGGAGGTGGCGCGGCGCTACGGCGAGAGCGGGCCGGTGATCAACTGCATCCAGGCCCACCACGACGACGTGCCGCACGAGAGCGCCGAGTCGGTGCTGGTCCAGGCCGCCGACGCGATCAGCGGCGCCCGGCCGGGTGCCCGGCGCGAGGCGTTCGAGACCTACGTCAAGCGGCTCACGCGGCTCGAGGAGATCGCCAACGCGTTCCCCGGGGTCGAGAAGACGCAACGTCATCCAGGCCGGGCGCGAAGTGCGCGTGGTGGTGACGCCGGAGCGGATCGACGACGGGGCGGCGGCGCTGCTCTCGGAGACCATCGCCCGCAAGATCGAGCTCGAGCTGCAGTACCCAGGCCAGATCAAGGTCGTCGTCATCCGGGAGACCAGGTCCGTGGATTATGCACGATGAGCGCCCGTGTTCTCGATGGAGTGCCCCTCGCCAACGCCATCCGCGCCGAGGTGGCGGAGGCGGTGAAGCAGTACGCCAGCAGCGGTAAGAAGCCCGGCCTGGCGGTCGTGATCGTCGGCGAGAACCCGGCGAGCCAGGTCTACGTGAAGGCCAAGGGGAAGGCGTGCGACGAGGCGGGGATGCACTCGGAGACGGTCCGGCTGCCCGAGCAGTGCACCGAGGCCGAGCTGCTCGCGGTGGTCGAGCGGCTCAACCAGGATCCCAGGATCCACGGGTTCCTGGTGCAGCTGCCGCTGCCGAAGCACATCAACAGCGAGCGGGTGCTCAACGCCATCAACCCGGCCAAGGACGTCGACGGCTTCCATCCGGTCAACGTCGGCAAGCTGAGCATCGGCGACCCGACGGCGCTCAAGCCGGCCACGCCCTTCGGCGTGCAGCAGATGCTGATCCGGTCGGGCATCGAGACCCGGGGCGCCAACGCGGTCATCGTCGGCCGGTCGAACATCGTGGGCAAGCCGATGGCGAGCCTGCTGATCCAGCCCGGGAAGGGCGGGGACGCGACGGTCACCATCTGCCACTCCAAGTCGCGCGACCTGCCGGGCGTCTGCCGCTCCGCCGACATCCTGGTGGTGGCGATGGGGAAGCCCGAGTTCGTGACCGCCGACATGGTCCGTCCGGGCGCCACCGTCATCGACGTCGGCATCAACCGCGTCGACGACCCCACGCAGCCGAAGGGCTACCGCATCGTGGGCGACGTGGCCTATGCTCCGGTAGCGGAGGTCGCGGGCGCCATCACGCCGGTGCCTGGTGGCGTGGGAAGGATGACGATCGCGATGCTGCTGCAGAATACATTGCAGGCGTTTCAACAGGCGGGCGGCAGGTGATCACTCAACACGAAGGCACGAAGGACACGAAGGACCACGAAGCCACCCCTCCCCCACAAGAGCTGTTTGTGGGGGGTGGGTGGGCTTCGTGGTCCTTCGTGTCCTTCGTGCCTTCGTGGTAAAGAGCCGCACGGTCTTCCCCGTCCTACCATCCGTCACGCCATGGCCCTGTCCCTGTTCTCCGACCTGATGACCCCCACCGACGACGTCTGGTCGGTCACCCAGCTCACGACCGCGGCCAAGCGGATCGTCGAGGGCTCGTTCGAGCGTCCGCTCTGGATCCGGGGCGAGGTCGTCGGCTGCAAGGCGTGGCCGAGCGGGCACTGGTACTTCAATCTCCGCGACGCCGCCAGCCAGGTGCGCTGCTGCCTCTGGAAACGGGATGTCGTTCGCGGCGCCAAGCCGCCGGCCGACGGCACCGAGGTGTTCGTGCTCGCGCGGCCGGGGATGTACGAGGCCAAGGGCGAGTTTCAGCTCAACGTCGTCCGGATGCTCCCGACCGCCGCCATCGGCCAGGCGCAGCGGGAGCTCGAGCGGGTGAGGCTGCTGCTGAAGAAGGAGGGCCTCTTCGACCCCGCCCGCAAGCGGCCGCTGCCGGCGTACGTCGCCACGCTGGCGGTGGTGACCAGCACGGCCGGCGCGGCGGTCCGGGACATCATCACCGTGGCCCGCCGGCGCTGGCCCGGGGTGCGCGTCCTGGTGGTCGGCGCGCGGGTGCAGGGCGATGGCGCGGTGGGGGAGCTGGTGCGCGCGCTCCGGCTGGTCAACCGGCTGCCGGGCGTGGAGGTCTGCATCGTGGGCCGCGGCGGCGGCGACCGCGAGGACCTTGCCGCGTTCAACACCGAGGCGGTCTGCCGCGCGCTCGCCGCCGTGCGGGTGCCGACCATTTCGGCGGTCGGTCACGAGACCGACATCTCGCTCACCGACCTCGTGGCCGACGTGCGGGCCGCCACGCCGTCGGCCGCGGCGGAGCTGGCGCTCTCCGATCGGCGCGACGTGCGCCGTGCGCTCGACGATCTCGCCTCGCGGCTCGCGGGCGGTCTCGCCGGCCGGACCCGGCTCGGGCTCGAGCGGGTCGAGCGCGCGGGCGACCGGCTGCAGGCCGCGATGGAGGCCGGGCTCGAGCGCCGCCGGCACCACGTCGCCCGGCTCGCGGCCCAGCTCGACGCGCTGAGCCCGCTCCGCGTGCTCGAGCGCGGGTACGCGGTGCCGAGCGGGCCGGACGGCCGCGTGCTCAAGCGCCGGGCGGAGTTTCGTCCCGGCGAGCCTTTCACCCTGCGGGTGGCCGACGGCCGCGTCGACGCCCGCGTGGAGCCCTGATGTCGACCATCGCCGAGGACCTGACCCGGCTCGAGGAGATCGTCCGCCGGCTCGAGGCGGACGACGTCGAGCTCGACGCCGCGCTCGCCCTGTTCGAGGAGGGCGTCGCCCGGCTCCGGGCGGCGCGCGAGCGGCTGGCCGCGGCGGATATCAAGGTGCAGACGGTGCTGGAGGAGGCGGATGGGGAGCTGCGGGTGCGGGATCTGGATGAGTAGCCTCGGGTGATGGCTCCTTCGCTTCGCTCAGGATGACGGGCGTGGAGACGAGGACTGCCGCCGACCTCCTCACCGAGGCCCGCGAGCGCACCGACGCGCTGCTCGATCGCTGGGCCGAGCGGCTCCAGGCGGAGATCGGCGGCCGCCACGGCGAAGCCCTCGCCTACGCGCTCCGCACCCCCGGCAAGCGGGTGCGCGCCGCGCTGGTGACGGCGGCGTTCCGCTCGGTCGGCGGCCACGCGCCCGGCATCGCCGGCGTGGCCGCGGCGGTCGAGACCGTGCACACCTACTCGCTCGTCCACGACGACCTGCCGTGCATGGACGACGACGACCTCCGCCGCGGCCGCCCCACCACCCACCGCCGGTTCGACGTGCCGACCGCCACCCGGGTCGGCTTCCTGCTCGTGCCGGTGGCCGCCCGCGTGCTGGCGGAGGCCTCGGACGAGCTCGCGCTGCCGCCCGCGGTCCTGAGCCGGATGGCCACGGAACTGTTCGAGGCCGGCGGCATCGAGGGGATGGTGGGCGGGCAGTGGCTCGACCTCGAGGCCGAGCGGCGGACGCTCACCCTGCCGCAGCTCATGGCGGTCCACCGGGGCAAGACCGGGGCGCTGATCCGGGCCTCGTGCACCCTGGGCGGCATCGCGGCGGAGGCGGCGCCGGCCCAGGTCGCGGCCCTCACCGCCTTCGGCGAGGACATCGGCCTCGCCTTCCAGATCGCCGACGACGTGCTCGACTGCACCGGCACCAGCGAGGAGCTGGGCAAGACGGCCGGCCGGGACGCGGAGCTGGCCAAGTCCACCTACGTCGGCCTGCTGGGCGTGGACGGGGCCCGGCGGGAGGCCGAGGCGCTGGCCCGGCGGGCGGTCGAGCACCTCGGCGGGGCGGGGGTGCCGTCGGGGGCACTCGGGGCGTTGGCGGGGTATATTGTGAGCAGGAACTCGTAGCGATAGCCGGTGCGCCGAGCCGAGCATGCCCGCCGCGAGTCACCCTGAGCGAAGCGAAGGGGCCATGCTCCCATGCATGGCCGCCTTCGCTGCGCTCAGGGTGACTCGCGCTGGCGAAGGGCTCCGATCGAACGCCAGATCGAACCGTCAACAGAGTCGTCCCATGACTCTGCTCTCGACCATCCAGTCCCCCGCCGACCTGAAGCGTCTCCGCCGCGACCAGCTCCCGCAGCTCGCCCAGGAGATCCGCGACCGCCTCATCGAGTGCGTCTCGATGACCGGCGGCCACATCGGCGCGAGCCTCGGCGTCGTCGAGCTCAGCATCGCGCTCCTCTACGAGTTCGATTCCCCCAGGGACAAGATCGTCTGGGACGTGGGCCACCAGGCGTACGCCTGGAAGCTGCTCACCGGCCGCAACGATCCGTTCCCGAGCCTCCGGCAGAAGGACGGCATCTCCGGCTTCCTCAAGCGCACCGAGAGCGAGCACGACCAGTTCGGCGCCGGCCACGCCGGCACCGCCATGTCCGCGGCGCTCGGCATGGCCACGGCGCGCGACCTCAAGAGCGAGGCCCACAAGGTCGTGGCCGTCGTGGGCGACGGCGCGCTCACCTGCGGCCTCTCCTACGAGGGGATGAACAACGCCGGCCACAGCGACCGCGACATCATCCTCATCGTCAACGACAACGGGATGTCGATCTCGCCCAACGTCGGCGCCATCAGCACGACGCTCGGCCGGATCGTCGCCGACCCACGGACCAACAAGCTGCGCGAGAAGATCAAGGGCATGACCTTCGCTCTCGGCGGCGTCTTCGGCGAGGGCGTGGTGGACTTCGCCAAGAACGTCGAGGAGAGCGTCAAGAACCTGTTCTCGCCCGGCATGCTGTTCGAGGAGCTCGGCTTCCGCTACTTCGGCCCGATCGACGGCCACGATCTCCCCAAGCTGTGCGACACGCTCAAGTTCGTGCGCGGCATGAGCGGCCCCCGCGTGCATCCACGTGATGACCCAGAAGGGGAAGGGCTTCGGCTTCGCCGAGAGCAACCAGGAGAAGTGGCACGGCCTCGCGGCCTACGACCCCGTCACCGGCGAGGCGCGGAAGAAGGCGAGCGGCCCGCCCACCTGGACCCAGGTGTTCGGCGACGGCCTCACCGCGCTCGCGGCCGAGCACCCCGAGCTGGTGGCGATCACGGCCGCGATGCCGAGCGGCACCGGGACCAACATCTTCCAGAAGAAGCATCCCGGGCGGTTCTTCGACGTCGGGATCGCCGAGGGGCACGCGGTCACCTTCGCGGGCGGGCTCGCCACGCAGGGGATCCGTCCCGTAGTCGCGATCTACAGCACGTTCCTCCAGCGCGCGTACGACAACATCATCCACGACATCGCCGTGCAGCAGCTGCCGGTGACGTTCTGCATGGATCGCGCGGGCCTGGTGGGCGAAGACGGCCAGACCCACATGGGGCTATACGACATCGCCTACATGCTGGCGGTGCCGGGAATGACGGTGACGGCGCCCAAGGACGGCGACGAGCTGGTGGGCCTGCTCCGCACCGCGCTGGCGCACACCGGCGGCCCGTTCTGCACCCGCTATCCGCGCGACAAGGCGCCCGCGGAGCCGCGCCCGGCGTCCGAGATCCCGGCCGTGCCCTACGGCACCTGGGAGCAGCTCCGGTCCGGCAAGGACGTCGCCATCCTGGCCGTCGGCACGATGGTGCAGCCGGCGCAGCAGGCGGCCGAGCTCCTCGCCGCCGACGGCATCGCCTGCGCCGTCATCAACGCGCGCTTCCTCAAGCCGCTCGACCACGCGATGCTGGAGCTGCTGCTGCAGGAGCACCGCACGCTGGTGACGCTCGAGGAGGGCACGATCGTGAACGGATTCGGCGCCTACCTGGCCGAGACGCTGCAGACGACGCATCCCGAAGTGCGGGTCGTCGCCCTCGGCATCCCGGACCGGCTGATCGAGCAGGCGCCGCGCACCGAGCAGCTCGAGGCGTGCGGACTCACCGCCGCCGGGATCGCCCGCCGGATCACCGCGCTGCAGCAAGAGGAGAGCCTCGAAGCGCGATGAAGGTCGGCGTCGTCGGCAACCCCCGGTACCGCGACCTGAGGGCCGTGCTCGAGCACGTCGCCCGCCAGGCGCCCTACAAGCAGATCACGCTCTACTCCGAGGAGCGGCTGGCCAGCTTCTGGCCGCGCGACATCCCGCCGTTCGAGGGAGTCGAGCTCGACGCCATCGTCACCTTCGGCGGCGACGGCACGCTGCTCCGCGGCGCGCGCCTCTGCGGCGGCCGCGAGATCCCGATCCTCGGCGTGAACCTCGGCCGAGTCGGGTTCCTCACGACGGCCACCCGCGACAACATCGACCCCGCGCTCGACGCGCTGGTCTCCGGCCGCTACGTCATCGAGCGGCGCCAGGCGCTGCAGGCCGCGATCAAGGATTTCGAGGGCAACCACCGGGTGAGCCAGCTCGCGGTGAACGACGTCGCCGTGCACAAGGGCGGCGTGGCCCGCGTGGTGCGCGTCAACGTCTTCATCCAGGGCGAGAACGTCGGACCGTACAGCGCCGACGGCATCATCGTCGCCACGCCCACCGGCTCGACCGCCTACAGCCTGAGCGCCGGCGGGCCGATCGTGGTGCCAGGCGTCGAGGCCATCATCGTCACGCCGATCGCGGCGCACACGCTCGCGGTGCGGCCGCTCGTCGTGCCGGCGACCTACCGGGTCGTCATCGAGCCGATGGCCGGGTGGGCGGATGATCTGCTGGTGTCGTTCGACGGGCAGACCGGGAGCACCCTGGCGCCGGGTGAGAGCGTGGACGTGCGGCGGGCCGATCATCGAGTGTGCCTGATCCGGCTCGGCGGCGACGGATTCTTCAGCCGGATGCGGCAGAAGCTGCACTGGGGGGATCTGTCGGAGCGGGAGGCGGTGAGGTGAGGGGGCGGGCGGGCGGTCAGGCGGTCGAGGCGGTCGGCGCGGTCGAATGGACTCGTCATCCCGAGCGTAGCGAGGGACCTTGCTCGACCGGTCCCGTACGCGGTCTGTGTCCGAGCACGGTCGAGCAAGGTCCCTCGCTACGCTCGGGATGACGACGCAATGCTCGGCCCATCCGCCGGCCTGCCACTGACCGCCCGACCGCCCGACCGCCTGACCGCCCGACCGCCTGACCATGCTCTCCGAACTCCGCGTTCGCGACCTCGCCACCATCGCCGACGTCACCCTCGACCTCGGCCCCGGCCTCAACGTCCTCACCGGCGAGACCGGCGCCGGCAAGTCCATGCTCGTCGACGCCCTCGCGCTTCTGCTCGGCGAGCGGGCCGCGAGCGGCAGCGTCCGTCCCGGCGCCGCGAAGGCGATCGTCGAAGGCGCCTTCGAGGGCCTCGACGCCCGCACCCGGCGCCAGGTGGAAGCGCTCGGCCTCGACGTCGAGGACGCGCGCGTCGTCGTGCGCCGCGAGGTCTCGGCCGAGGGCCGCTCGCGCGCGTGGGTCAACGGCAGCCCGACCACGGCGTCGGTGCTCGGCCAGCTCGGCGCGCTCCTGGTGGACCTCCACGGCCAGCACGAGACCCAGTCGCTGCTGCACGCCGATGCGCAGCGGGACATCCTCGACGCCTACGCGCACGCGGAGCCCGAGCGGCTGGCGGTGGCCGAAGCGCATGCGGCACTCACCGCGCTTCGCGAGGAGGAGGCGTCGCTCGCGAGCCGGCGCGACGAGGTGCGCCGGCGGGCCGACTACCTGCGCCACGTCGTGCACGAGATCGATCAGGCCAGGCTCCAGCCGGGCGAGGACGCGGCGCTCCAGGTCGAGGCCCGCCGGCTCGGCCAGGCCGGCGCGCTGGGCGAGCAGGCGCAGCGCATCGTCGATGCGCTCGAGGGCGACGCGGGCAACGCCCTGGGCGCGCTCGGCGCGGCCGACCGGGCACTCACGGGGCTCGAGAAGGTCGACCCCGCCGTCGCCGGCTGGCGTGAGATGCTCGACGCGGCGTACACCAATCTCTCCGAGCTCGCCCGGCAGGCCGCGTCGTACGCCGGCGAGCTCGAGGAGGATCCCGAGCGCCTGGCCGAAGTCGAGCGCCGGCGCGACCTCCTGTTCAAGCTCACCGGGAAATACGGCGCCAGCCTCGAGGCGGTGCTGGCCACGCGCGACCAGAGCGCCGCCGAGCTCGACCTGCTCGACACGGCCGACGTCGACCTTCGTGCCCTCGGCGCGCGCCGCGCCGCTGCCGAGTCGTCGCTCCGGGCGGCCGCGGACGCGCTCTCGGCCAAGCGCAGCGGACGCCGCCGACCGGCTCGGCACGCGGGGTCAACCGGCTGCTGCCGCAGTTGGGGCTCCCGGGCGGCAAGCTGCTGGTCTCGCTGGCGACGCTGGCCGAGCCGGCGTCGCACGGGCAGGAAGGCGTGCATTTCGACGTGCAGCTCAACGTCGGCCTCGAGGCCAAGCCGCTCGCCCGGGTGGCCTCGGGCGGCGAGCTCTCGCGCCTGATGCTCGCGCTCAAGGTGGTGCTCGTGCGGCACGACGCGATCGCCACGCTGGTCTTCGACGAGGTGGATCAGGGGATCGGGGGCGAGGTCGGGGCGCAGGTCGGTGCGGCGCTGGCCGAGGTGGCGGAGCGGCACCAGGTGCTGGTGATCACGCACCTGCCGCAGATCGCCGCGCGGGCCGACCAGCATCTGGTGGTGAGCAAGGAAGCCCGCGGCGGCATCGCCACGAGCGACGTGCAGCCGATTCATGGGGAGGATCGGGTGGGGGAGCTGGCGCGGATGCTGGGTGATTCGGAGGGCGACGCGGCGCGGCGGCACGCGCAGGCGCTGCTGCGGGCGGTCGGGCGGAGGCGGGCAGGCGGTCGAGAAGCGGTCAGGCGGCATCCGCGAGCGGAGCGGGCGGACCGTCTCCGACCGCTGGACCGTCCGCCGCGCGTCTGGTCGCTGACCGACCGCTGGTCCCTCGCTCCGCTGACCGCCTGACCGCCTGACCGCCTGACCGCCTGACCGCCTGACCGCCTGACCGCCTGACCGCCTCGCCCGCCTAAAAAATCCCAAAGTACGCCCGAAACCTCGCCCGAAACGTATGCCGGTCCGGCACGATCCCCCCCGACGTCCGCACGATGCGCTCGTACCCCCAGCTCGCATCCACCGGCATCCCCCGACCGCCCTCGCGAAATTTCCCGGCATTGCTGTACGTGATCCCGATGCCCAGCACCGTCGCGCTGGCCTTGGTGTCCTGCGCGAGCACCGACGCGTCGACGCCCGGAATCTCGTCGTCGGGCGTCAGGTAGGAGACCTCGTCCTCTCCGCGCGACCAGTGCATCGCCGTGCCCTCGATCGCGAATGTCGGCGCCAGCCGGAAGAACGGCCGCACCGCGATCCGCACCACGTCGCCCGGATCGCGCCGCACGCGCGCTCAGGAGATCGAGTCCCGCGAGCGGCTGCGTCGGCGGGGCCACGCGCAGGATGTAATCCGCCGCGAGCTGGCGGTTGTACATCCCCTCCCCCCGAAGGCCCCAGCGGCCGGCGCCGAGGTCGGCGGTGATGCGGAACTCGACGTCGGTCTGCCCATCGCCGGTGCCGAGGGCGAGCACGCGGTCGGGCCGCGCCAGCTCGCCGGTCGGAAAGCGGACCAGGCCCTCGACCGCCGCGCGGAAGCCGCCGCGACCGCGCCCCCGGTCCCAGCGATCCACCAAAGTGAGCGCCACGCCTGCCTCCGCGTCGCCGCGGAAGGTGAGCTTGGACTCGTCCAGCTGCAGGGCGGTCGGCCCCGACGGATCGCCGAGCGCGGCGAGAAGGTCGGCTGTCGCCGCCGGCTCGGTCGGAAGGGTCGGCAGCTCACTGAAGCCCGCGACCCCGAAGTCGGACGCGAGCGTGGTCTGGAGCGTGGTCAGGCGCGTGGTGACGGCGGTGCCGGCGGTGCTGGTGGCGGTGGGGACGAACGAGGAGGCGGTCAACGGATCGGCCAGAAGCCCGAACAGGTCGTCGCGGAGCGCGGTCGCGTCCTGGAGCGTGGTCGCGGCGCGGGCCTTGAGCGCGGGGTCGCCGTCGAAGTCGCCGTCGGCGAGCCGCTGGCCCAGCGTCGCCAGCGACGCGTCGAACTGGCCGAAGAACGAGGCCTGCGCGTCGGTGCCGGGGGTGAGGCCGGCGTCGGTGGTGGTCGTCGGCGTGAGGGCGTAGCGGGTCTGCACCCGGACGCGGACGAGCGGAACGTTGCCGAAGATCGTGATCGCCCGGGTGAGCCCCAGCGCCAGGCCCAGCGAGCCGCGGCTCTCGTCGGCCAGCGCGTCGGTGGTGAGCGCGCCCAGATTGAGGCGGTAGCCCGTCAGGCCCGTGATCCGGCCGATGCGCGCGTCCGCGTCGATCAGGGAGGGAAGGAGGTCGCTCCCGGCGGCGGGGCTGGACAGGTCCGTGCCGAGCGGTGCCCGCTCGCCGTCGAGCCAGCGGTGGTCCCAGGTCTCCACCGAGCCGTCGAGGTCCACCCGCAGGACACCGGCCGGAACGCCGACCGGTGCGAGCTGGGCGTACGCTCCCGACGGCGCGAGCAGACCGGCGAGGACCGCCAGACGCCGCGCACATTGCCCCACAGTCCCTCCCGAGAGAAGTCGTCCGCTGTGCACACGATGTCGTCCGCGAGACTGGCAACTTCGCAGCATGCGACCAGCTTTGCCACCCGGCCCGGTCCCGCGGGAGGCGCGGCCCGCGGCGGCGGGGTAGATTGCGAGGCCGTCCGGCCCGGGTGGCGAAACTGGTAGACGCTCGAGACTTAAAATCTCCTGGCCTTCGGGCCGTCCGGGTTCGAGTCCCGGCCCGGGTATCCCAAGGTTTGTAGCAATCCGGCGACCCGGCCGCCGCAATAGGACTGCGGCCGGGTCGGCTCAGCTATTGTCTCGGACCTAGCGGACGGGCCTCACGGCGCTCGAAATCCATCCTCAGGTGATCCCCGTCACACGCCGCGGCCGGCCGCGGACCTACTTTGCCTACCGAAGAACAGACGTCGTCTTGGCCTTTGCACGGCAAACGGCCGATCCCTGCCGACTCAGCCTCAAGGAGCCGCTGTGGCCGTTCCATTCCCGGCGCCGGGCACCACCATTCTCGTGGTGGATGACGAGCGCATCACCCGCCGCGTTGCCTACCGCATCCTGAGCGAAGAAGGCTACCGCGTCTTCGAGGCCGCGAGCGCCGACGAGGCGATGAGCGTGCTCGACATGGCGCACCGGTACGTCCATCTCGTCGTGCTGGACGTCGTCATGCCGGTCGTCGATGGCGTCTCGCTCGGCCGCGAGATCTTGGCGCGCTGGCCGGGGCTCAAGCTGCTCTACATGTCGGCCTATCCTGCCGAGGTGCTCGCGGCGCACGGGCTGGACGATCTGCAGGTCCGCTTCCTGGCCAAGCCGTTCACGCGCGACGAGCTGCTCGCCAAGATGCAGGACGCGCTCGAGCGCCGGCGAGAGCCGCGGGTCTCCGGCAGCACGGAAGGTGTGGCGGATCACGGCTGACCGCTCGGCGCCTTGGTCGTGTTCGACGATGGGTGGTAGCGGCTTACGGTGACGAGTCTGCGGACGGCGTGGCCGGCGGTGCGGGGCAGGGCGCGGGCGACACCTCTTTCACGGGATTCTGGCGGATCAGTCGATCCGCGACCACGGTCAGCGGCCCGGCGCCAACCGCCAGCCGAACGTAGTCCTCGCCGTAGGGGCTGCTCCCCGCGAGCGTGCCACCGACCGCCTTCGCGGCCGCGGCGCGGTCGCGGTCGCTGGTGCCGGCGTTGAAGATGACCGCGAGCAGGCCGGGCGCCTCGCTGCCGGCGGGGTACCCCGCGCAGGCTCGGGCGAGCGTCGTGTCGGTCGGCTCCGCCGGGCCGACATCAACGGGATGGACGCCGGGTCGGTTCCGACGGATCCCGGGCCGAGCGCCGGCGGGACGCGGTCGGCGGTCGGAGCGGTAGCGGGAGCGGCCGGAGCCGCACTACCCCCTGTGGCGCGGCGGAGACTGTCGGCGGTTGACGCGGCGCGAGCGGAGTCGCTGGGCGCCTGCGCGGTGCCGCGCGTGAGACGGCCAGCGGAGCACCACCGCGATGGGTCGCCACGCCACGAGGCGCATCGTCCGGCCACCGGGCGTCATCGCCCGCCTCCGAGCCATGGCCTACCCTCCGTCTCCATCTCACGCACCTCGTAGTGCACCGACCGCCGGTCGTAGCGCACCAGCAAGGCCTGGGCCTCGGCGGCACCACCGCGGCCTCGTGATCCTCACCGGCAAACGCGCGAACCGCGTCGAGGGAGTCGAACCGCATGAGCGTGACGAACTCGACCTCTTCGCCGGCCGGGCGGCGGAGGAGCTCGATGCCGCGATAGCCTGGAATCGCCCGCGATGCGATGCCGCGGAAGATCTCCTCCCGGAGCAGCCGTTCGTACGCGTCCGCGTCGTCCGGCCGCGTGTACCCGTGCCAGAGCCGGGCGATCATGCGCCCCACTCGCCCGTATCGCCCGTGTCGGCCCGGCCGTCCGTGCCGTTCCAGGCGTCCCGCCTGTCCATGCCGCTCGATCCGTCCCCCTGCGCGAACGCCGTGCGCGCGGCAGCCATCCGCTCCTGTTCGACCATCGCGTGCTGAATCAGCGTCCGCGCCTGCAGCGCCGCGAACGGGTAGCCGCCGAGCCTGGGCTCGTGGGCGGCGACATCCTCGAGTGCCCGGTAGAGTGCGAGCTTGCCCTGGAGCCCGAGCGCCAGCGATTCGAGGCCCTCGAGCCGAGCGAGCGCCGGGTCGGTCCGCTCCACGAGCGCAAGGCGTGCGCGGTGCAGCTTCTCGGTGAGCCAGGCGGCCGCCCGCTTGAGCGAGCTCTCCTCGCCCTCGAGCCGGGCGAGGATCGCCTTGAGCCGTTCCTGCTCCTCGGTCACCTCGTAGTGCAGGCCCGCGAAGCTTCTGCTCGAGCGGCAGCCCGCGCTCGTGATCGGCCAGCGTCTCCATCAGCTGCAGCGCGGCGACCGAGCCGGCGAGATGGTCCTGCAGGTAGCGCTTGAGGGCATCGGCAGGCATGACGGCTCCGCGGATCAGGGCGCCGGCGGGGCGCGAAGCCCGCGAGCGATCTTGAGCGTCGTGATGAACTGACCGGCATGCCGCGACGTGTGCTCCGCCGCGTGGACGATCAGGCCGAGCACGGTCGCCGGCAGCGCGGCGCGGCCGACGGGGCGGATCTCGCCGTAGGTCGCGGGGGGCGTATTGCCGAGCTGAACGATCGCGCGGTCGATCCCCGCCTGGGCCTCCGCGACGAGCTGGTCAGCGCCGGCGCCCGGCTCGCCCTCGCGCGTGAGCGCGGCGAGCTGCGATGGGGAGAGCTTCTCTCCACGGGCATACGTCAGGAGCCGCTCCAGGCTGCCGGCGAGATGGCGCAGGTGGAAGCCCGCCGAGGCGGCGCCGCCGGGGCGGGCCCAGAGATCGGCGTCGCTGGCACCGGCAGCGGCGGCCGCGATGTCCTCGCGCGCCTGGACGAGGGTGTGCGCGGCGGGCAGCAGGATGGGGTCGATGCCGGGCAGCGGGCCTCGGAGCCAGACTTCCGGACGGGTGAGGAGCGCTCATGGTGGCAATCTAACGATTCGGGGCGGGGGATCGGATGTGGATCTTCCCGCCCAGCATCCGACCATGTCCCCGCGCCATGTGGCGTTCGGCCCGTGCGCGCCCCGGTCCGGGCGCACGCGTCCACCGGCCGGCGGAAGGCGATTCGCTGCCGGCTGCACCACGAGCTGCTGCGGCACCTGGTGACGGTCGCGGACATCGCGGCCGCGGAGCAGCCGGGGCTGGCGGAGCGGTACGAGCTGCCGAACGGGCGCGAGACCAACGAGACCTTTCGCACGCTCGCGCGGCGGCTGCTGGGCAGGGCCAGGCGGAGCGGCGCAGCCGCCGGTGGGGGCTCGGCCTTTTGCTGTTCGGCGTGCGTTGGTTGCGCTGGGTCAGGCTCGCGTTTTTTCGCCCTATTCGCCGTCGGCGGTCCAGCGTAGGATCCGACCATGTCCTCGCCGCGTGAGCCGAGTACGCCCGTGCGCGCTCCCAAGCTCCTGGAGCAGGTCCGCCAAGCCGTCCGCCTCCGCCACTACAGCCCCCGGACGGAGGAGAGCTACGTCGCGTGGATCCGGCGCTACGTCCGCTTCCATGCGCTTCGCCACCCGCGCGAGCTTGGCGCGGCGGCCGTCACACGGTTCCTGACCTCGCTCGCCGAGGCGGAGCGGCTCAGTGCCTCGAGCCAGACCCAGGCGCTGAGCGCGCTCTTGTTTCTCTACAAGGAGGTCCTGCACCGCCCGCTCGAGTCGGTCATGCCGATCCCGCGCGCGAAGCAGCCCGTGCGGCTGCCGGTCGTCCTGGACCGGGACGAGGTCCGGCTGTTGCTGGCGCGTCTCGTGGGGCCGCCGCGGATCGCCGCCGTTCTCATGTACGGCAGCGGCCTCCGGCTGCTCGAGGCGCTGCATCTCCGAGTGAAGGACGTGGACTTCGGAATGGGGGAGATCGTCGTGCGCCGGGCGAAGGGCGGCAAGGACCGGGTGACCATGCTTCCCGCGGCGGCCGTGGCGGAGCTCAAGGCGCATCTCGAACGGGTGCGCCGGGTGCACCAGCGCGATCTCGCCGAAGGCGGGGGCAAGGTCGTGCTGCCGGGGGCGTTCGAGCGGAAGTCGCCTCACGCGGCGCGGCAGTGGCGTGGCAGTTCGTGTTCCCCGCCCGCCGCCGCTACGAGGACGGCATGCGGAGGGCGGAGATCGGCTCCGCCGCCACCACCTGCACGAGTCCGTCGTTCAGCGGGCCGTCAAGCTGGCCGCAGCGGATGCCGGCCTCACGAAGCGGATCACCTGTCACAGCCTGCGGCACTCGTTCGCGACCCATCTGCTCCAGGACGGGTACGATATCCGCACGGTGCAGGAGCTGCTGGGGCACCGGGACGTGGCCACGACGATGATCTACACGCACGTCCTCAACCGAGGAGGGCTCGGGGTGCGGAGCCCGGTGGACCGGCTGTGAGCCTTGTGTGCGGGGCGGTCCACGGGGTGTCCGACCGAGTCGTGGTCCGAGGGATGTGGTAGGCTATCGACCCCATTTCCCGCACTCAGCACGCTATCCGGCAAACGCTGCGTTCTTCGCAGCGTCATTTTGACAGGTTGCTTCTGACGGTGAATACTATTGTCGGGATTTGAGTTAGCGGGTTAGCGGCGGGCTGGATTGTAACGGACGATTGGGCTGCGATTGGGGATGCGCGAGTTGTGGGGTTGGGGGTGGGATGCGGTCTAATACTAGTAATAGTTAGGCGCCACCACCGAGGATCTCGATGCATCGACGTAGACTTGAAGGGGTGTTGCTCGCCGCGTTGTTGGCCAGCTGCGGGTCAGGCGTCTCGAGAGAACGCGCGCAGTCGGACAGTGACGCCCAGCTACGGCCGCCCGACTGTGTTTGCCCGCGGTGAAGGGGAGCAGCGGATGATGCGTGGAACCCGGCCGTTGTTCATTGTCGCCGACTCCGCCACGGTCGGCTCCCGCACGCTAGTGGCAGGGTACGAGGATGTGCCGCCCGGCGACTCGGGCCGGACTCACCTGCATCGTGAGGAGGACGAGCTCATCTTCGTCCACCGGGGGACACTTGACGTCCTGCTTGGCAAGAAGACCTACAGGGCAGCCGCAGGCGCGACCGTCTTCATCCCGCGCCACACCTGGGTCACCTTTCGCACCGTGGGCGCTGACACCGCCGGATTCTTGTTCGTCTTCAACGCGCCGGGCTTCGAGAAGTGCCTCCGTGCGTTGTCCGCACCTCCCGGCGGCCAGTTTGTGGCGCCTACGAAAGACGCCTTCACCCGGGTGAGCCGGGCGTGCCATTGGCAGTTAAAGGGCACGTAGGTCCACCTCCGCCCCCCGGTGGCGCCTAACCCGCGAATGCAGCCGACAAACGCGGGCGGCGCCAGGCACCGCTCGCGCCCGGCCCTCCCAGCGGCGACAAAGGACCATAGGTTATCACAGGTCGTTTGCAGCTGATTAGCCATTCGTTAGACAGACGCCACGACGGTCCCGACTAAGTTTACGTTTGGCAGGCTGTCATTTAAGAAGCCGCGATTGCTGCCGCGGACGCTGGTGGAAGCGCATTATTCGCCCAGCAGACTCAGAGTTCCCCGGTTCTGGCTGGCTCACGAGTTCCATGGACGCCGGCAACTGCTCTTTGGCAAAACAGACCCTCTTTAACGTGGTCGTTCAGCGACGCACGTACGCCCGAGGCGCCAACTCTGGGCGCTTGACGGCAGGGATACGAGCGCTGACTGACCGCTGAGCCGGTCGACTTTCGGACCACGATGATCATCGTCGCTGCCAGAGGATGGCACGCGAGCACCGGGTACGGCATTCGGATCGATAGCGTAATGCCGGCCGGGGATTCGCTCGTAGCTGTGGTCCGCTACGAACAACCCTGTGAAGTTGTCATGCCGGTGGAGAGGTATTCCTGGGGACTCCGTACATGTGGCGCACTCGTCTGAGCCAGTCCGTTTTGTTGAGCGCACGCTGCAGCCCTGTGAACCACTCTAACCGCCGGCGCCTGGCCTCGCGCCGTCTAACCCGCTAATGCAGCCGACAAACGCGGGCGACGCGGGGCGCCGCCCGCGTCCGGCCCTCCCAGTGGCGACAAAGGACCGTAGGTTATCACAGGGTCGTTTGCAGCTGATTAGCATTTCGTTAGGCCGTCACCCGACGATCACGACGTCAACTCTAGTTAGTGGCATCGTCGCGCTTCGCCAACATGGCGGTTGTGGGCTCAACGGCCGGGCGGGTCCCCAGTGCCGTCTGCCACGAAGAGCCACCGCCTGGTGGGCGGGCCAGTTCCGCGGATTACTTCATGGCAGACCGCGGCCCGGCCCGGGACGGCTGGCGGCGCTCGAAGCGGCGTGGTGCGGCCTAACCCGCTAATGCAGCCGACAAACGCGAGCGGGGCGGGGGCCGCCAGCGTTCGAGCCTCCCAGTGCCGACAAAGGACCGTAGGTTCTCAGAAGTCGTTTGCAGCTGATTAGCCAGTCGTTAGGCGGACAACCATTGAGCTGAGGATCCATGCGCCGATTGCTGGCTGCCATCGCGCTTCTGACTCCTGGAAGTGCCGTTGCCCAGTGTGTGGACGTGCCGAAGATTGTCACGGTAAGGTTTGGACACCTACGCCAGGCAAGGTGCGAAGCCAGCCCTGGATACTTGGCTGCGAGGCGTGGAGTCCCAGCGACGACTCGACCGCTCGAGCGACATTGGCGCCCGCCTTCGTTCAACTCGAAGGGGTGGCGGGCAAGAACGTCGGATACGAGGTCGTTGGTTGTGTTAGCTGGGGTACACACACGCGCCGTGTGTATGCCTCTTTGCTCCAAGAGAAGCGCCCGGTCTACATGCGGTTTGACGCCTATGAGCCGCCGTCCGGGTGGCGCGTCCTCAACATCACGTGGAACCTCGATCCGGAGAAGGTATTTCCGCCGGGCCTGCTCACGCCCTAAGCAGTCATTGAACGAGTTGGCATCGGCTCAGGGTTGCCGCCTAACCCGCTAATGCAGCCGACAAACGCGGGCCGCGCCGGGCTCCGCCGCATCCGGCCCTCCCAGCGCCAACAAGGGACCGTAGGTTCTCACAGGTCGTTTGCAGCTGATTAGCATGTCGTTAGGCGGACGGCACACAGATCCAAGAGTGGGTGAGTAGTGCTTGAGGAAGTCTGGCTTTACACTGACGGCGCGGCTCGCGGCAATCCGGGACCTGCAGCGGCGGGGTTCCGGACCCTGGGGCCGTTCGGCCAGCTTCTCTTCGAACATGAGGAGTCGCTCGGCGAGAGGACGAACAATCAAGCGGAGTATGCTGCCCTAATTCTGGGGTTGGAGGCGATCCATCCCTTTACGAAGGGCCGAGTGACGGTGGGGTCCGACAGCCAGTTGATGGTGAATCAGATGAATCGTGCATGGCGA
The DNA here is from genome assembly GCA_963833905.1 of uncultured Gemmatimonadales bacterium. Taxonomy (GTDB): domain Bacteria; phylum Gemmatimonadota; class Gemmatimonadetes; order Gemmatimonadales; family GWC2-71-9; genus CAVVWJ01. Next base: position 67,938 of record CAWHZQ010000006.1, read on the forward strand.
GTCAAAGACCCGGAACTACTCACCCTGCATGCAGCTGCTCAGGCCAAGGCCGCGCCATTCCGCGAGGTCCGCTACGAGCATCACCCCCGCTCACACCCGGAGATTGCGGCCGTTGATCAGGCGCTCAATCGCCTTCTTGACCTGGAAGCACGGGGCGGATCGAGCCGGGCCGCCGTCTAACCCGCTAATGCAGCCGACAAACGCGGGCGACGCGGTGCTCCGCCGGTGTCCGCCGCTCCCAGCGGCAACAATCGACCGTAAGTTTTCACAGGTCGTTTGCAGCTGATTAGCATGTCGTTAGGCGCACGCTCGACCATCTCGTAACCGGGGGAGCCATGCGAACACGCCGACTTTGTTGCTTGATGAGCGCCGGGGGTCTGCATGCTCGTGACTGGTTGTTCGGTGACCCGGCCAGTGCCCGCTACGCCCGATGCCCTGTCGCTCCGGAACTACCTGGCCGAGCACCCGACGGCCAACCTCCGGGTCACGGAGCGCTCGGGGGCGGAAGTATTGGGTCCATGCGCCCGAGATTCGTGGGGATTCGCTTGTGGGGCGGCGGGGCTACGACGTGCCCGTCCAACCCCTAGGCGTTGGCCTCGCTGACGTGGTCGAGCTCCGCACGGGGCACTTCAGCGCCGGGCGAACCGCGGGGGCGGTCGGCGGGGTACTCGCTGTGGCCGGTGTCGCCCTGCTGCTGGTGATCGACGAGGCCCAGCCGATCTACTGATTGGCGGCGGGAGGCGGCGCTCGTGCGCGGCGGCGCCTAACCCGCTAATGCAGCCGACAAACGCGGGAGTCGCTTGCTCCCGCCCGCGCCCAGCCCTCCGCTGCGGCGACAAGGGACCGTAGGTTTTCACAGGTCGTTTGCAGCTGATTAGCCTGTCGTTAGGCCGCAACACGGAGGGACGGTGCGCCGCATAAGTGAAACGCGACCTTCAGCATGGCCCTCGGCATGCTGTTCGGGTTGGGCGCCGGCGTTTTGCTCACGTTGTGGGTGTTGTTCGTGTACTTCCTACACGGGGACGCCCCGTTCGCGGCCAAGCACACCACCCTCTCCTTCACCGTTGCGCTCTATCTCGGTGGAGGCGTCGTGGCGGGCGGCCTTGCTGGATTGCTCGGCCCGCTCGGAAGGGGACGCGCCTGGGGCGGCGATGGTCGGGTATCTGTCAGCGCTTCCTGTCAGTCTGGCCCTCAGTGCCTTCGGAGGGTTGGGTGGCCGGCACCCGTGGCTCTTACCCGGGCTGCATGCGCTGATTGGGGTGCCAGTGGGGATCGTGTACCGGGAGATGTTCGGCGACATTTTCGCCGCTGGGAGCGAGGACGGTCCCGCCATTTGAAGGTGGTGCAGGTTGCGGCCTAACCCGCTAATGCAGCCGACAAACGCGGACGACGCCGAGCGCCGACCGCGTCCAACGCTCCTAGTGGCAACAATGGACCGTAGGTTTTCAAAGGTCGTTTGCAGCTGATTAGCCTGTCGTTAGGCTGCTCCAACTAGCATCGAGGTCTGATTGGGATTGCGAGATCTGCTCGATCGCCTAACCGGGCAACCGGGCTGGCATAGAGAGCACGAACAGTCATGGTCGGGTCTCACGACCGTGGGGCCCAATCGGCTGTCACCCTTCCAGGAGCGGCTTCAAGCGCGGGTGGCTGAGCTGGTGTCGACAACGGAGTATTCGATGACACCCTGGCACTTCGCATCTGGGAGCCACACTACTTGCACTGCTGATATTCGCGAACTTGGGTTGCGCGTTTGGCTCGACCCAGATGCGGCCTCCTTCGGCCGTGCGGTCAAGAAGGGCGAGCTTGTTCCCGAGCGTGTATTTGAAGAATGGGAATACAAATTACCCGAAGATTTCATTGATCACTTCTCTCGCGAATTGCAGGTTGCTTTACGTCAGGGAGCAGCCTAACCCGCTAATGCAGCCGACAAACGCGGGCGCCGCTGGGTTTCGCTCCTGTCCGGCCCTCCCAGCGGCAACAATGGACCGTAGGTTCTCATAGGTCGTTTGCAGCTGATTAGCCATTCGTTAGGCAGCAGCAACCCGCATCCCGACTTGCGAATGGAAACTCTCTGAGCCCATGGCCCGAGCACTCTTCAGCGCCCTATTCTCCACGATCCTCTTCGGCGCCGCTCTCCTCGCCCCGACGGGTGCCTGGAGCTGGCACCGTGCCTGGGTACTCGTCGGCATCCATCTCGTCGTCCACGGAGGTGGCGCCGTCCGCATTGTTCGCGCCAATCCCAGCCTGCTTCTCGAACGAGCCAAGGGGCCCGTGCAGCCTGGTCAGCCGCTACCGGATAAGGTCCTCCTCCTGGCCTCCATGGCCGCCTATGCGGCGGAGCTGATGCTGACGGGCCTGGACCGGCGCCACTGGCATTGGGACATGGCCTTCCCACCCATGCTCGCGTGGCTGGGGCTCGTCCTCTTCACCCTGGGCTGGGGGCTGGTCATGCGCGCGCTCGAAACGAATACGTTCGCCACGACCGTCGTGCGGCATCAAATGGAGCGCGGCCATACAGTCGTGGACGGGGGCGTGTACGGTGTGGTGCGCCACCCGATGTACGCTGGCCTCGTGGCGGCGTGGCTAGGTGCGCCGGCCTGGCTACGCTCGCCGCTGGGTGTTGGCGTAGCGTTCGTTCCGATCGGGTTGCTCGCCGTGCGCCTTGTACTGGAGGAACGGGTCCTAGTACAGGCGCTGCCCGGCTACGCGGCCTATGCGACACGGGTCCGTTCGCGGCTCGTGCCCGGCCTTTGGTGAGATTGCCGCCACGTCGCGCCCGCTGCTGCCTAACCCGCAAATGCAGCCGACAAACGCAGGCTGGCCGAAACTCCGGTGATAGTCGCCCTCCGTGAGGCGCTAGGGAACGTAGGTTTTCACAGGTCGTTTGCAGCTGATTAGCATTTCGTTAGACAGCAGGACCACGATCTTCGAAGGGCGAGGAATGCACGGTGCGGTCGAGGCTCATAAGTTCTGAGGCTCTCCCGACAAGCGTCAAACTGGCCGCAGCGCTGTTCGTCGTGTATGGCCTGGCGGTTGCTCGTCAACGCGACGGTGATACAGGCGGCGGCCGGGCGGGGCGCGCCACGCGACTTCCCTCGAGCGCTTCTGAGACTGCTCGGGATCGAGGCTGATCGCCTGGGCCTACTCCGGCGGGCGCGGTGGGCGTGGTGGTTGGGACTCGTCCTGGCGGTACTGGCCCGGCCGGGGCTCTCGCGGTCCTCGTTTTCGACAGGGGACGTCCTACCGGCTGCCGCCCAGTGGTTTTCAGACGTTTCTCGTCGTGTCGCTGGTATGTCTAGGTGCAGCGGTGGCATTCTGATCTCGCCGTCGGCGCGCGCGGCGTTCCGGCGGCCTGCCGTCTAACCGCTAATGCAGCCAACAAACGCCGGTGACGCGAGGCGCCGCCCGTATCCGACGCTCCCAGCGGCAACAATGGACCATAGGTTATCACAGGTCGTTTGCAGCTGATTAGCATTTCGTTAGACGGCAGCACCGGCATCTCTTATTGGCGAGAGAGAACCCTGCAATGCAGCGCGTCTGTTTGTCTGCGGTGACGCTTACACTCCTGACCGTGGCCTGTGGCGGCTATGCTGCACCACCGCGGCACCCAGCCCTGTCAAGTGCCGCGTGGAAGCACCGTCAGGTGCCAGGCCGTTCGAGCTCGCCGAGGCTCAAGCCCTAATCGGCACCTATCGGCTCACGACGGTCACGACAAACTGGCCAGATCCCGTGCCGCCTCAGCAGTCGCAGCCTCAACTCTGGCTCAATGCCCCCGAGCGGCTCGCTGAGGTGAATAAGTTCGGCTATCGCCCTGGCGCGAGACCTCTGGCCGGCGTGGCCATCTACGATGACGGCAGGAATTACGTAGGAGCAGCGACGGACCAGACGTCGGCACGTTCCCCGGCTGTCGAACTGATCGATAGCACGCTCTACCTCGGTAGGCCGGACTGGCTCGATGCGGTCTATACAGCACTGCATCTCCGCTCGGCGTCGACGACGGGTTTCTGGGGCACGTTCGATGGGTCTGATGGCTTGGGTATCACAATCGACCCATTGGGGCGCGCAATACCGACGGCCGCGGGGTACTTTTGCGCCGAGCGCGTTCCGGCACACTAGGTGACCTCAGATCTCGAGCAGCTGCCGTCTAACCCGCAAATGCAGCCGACAGGCCGGGATGGGCCAGAGCTCCACTCGGGCGCCGCGCTCCTCGAGGCCATTCAGCGGAAGCGTAGGTTTGTGCCGGCGGTGAGATGATCGCCTGCAGCTGATTTGCATTTCGTTAGACAGCACGAACCAGGAGCGTTTCTGCCTCTCAATTTCGTGTAATGCTTCGGGGACATCTGCCGCCTGCTCCGTCCGGCAGCGAAGTGCAACCCCGCGGCTCTCTACGTAACACGGCTTATCACAGCCGCCGACTCTACCGCCGCCGGCTCAAAGGCCATCCAGCACCTTCAGGCTGAGCCCAAGTATCAGCGCCTGGCTAAGTCATACGTCGGGAGCGCGCCTGACCTAGCCGTCGGGAAGTGTCCGCTGCTCCGGAGAGTGATGCCGAGGCCGTCAATCGGAGCGGCTACATCTTCTTTGAGGACGAGTAGTCTAGATCACGCGGCGTGCTGTCTAAACCCGCTAATGCAGCCGACAAACGCGGCTGCCGCGGACGCCGCCCGCGTCCGAGCCTCCCAGCGGCGACAACGGACCATAGGTTTTCACAGGTCGTTTGCAGCTGATTAGCATTTCGTTAGGCTGCTCCTCCAACATCCCGGGTACCTCCAACTTCTCTGGAATCACAGCTCCATGACCCAATTGTCGATCCGTGTCGCTACTATGCCCGATGCGCCCGCGATTGTCGCTCTGGCGGATCGCCTCCCTGCCTTTGGTCCAACGACACACACCGCTGCCGAGATTGCCGACCGAGAGCGCGCGGCGCTGGCCGACGCGCTTTCTAGCCCCTCTCCGGGATCTTGCGTCCTCGTAGCCGAACAATCGCCGCACGGGGTTATTGGCGTGACCCTCCTGGAAACCCGCCGCGACTTCTTTACAAACCACGCTCACGGCTACGTGGCGATCTTAGTTGTGGCCGGCGAGGCTGAAGGCCGAGGAGTCGGGCGCGCCCTGCTCAACGCGGCGGAAGACTGGGGACAGCCAACGGTTTCACGAAGCTGACGCTCGCGGTTTTCGCAGGCAATCGCCGCGCCAAGGCCTTTTACGAGCGTCAGGGGTGGAGCCCCGAACTCGAGACTTGGTACAAGAAGTTGGGTGTCGATGAGGGAGCAGCCTAACAAGCGCATGCAGCCGACAAGGCCGCCGCCGTCCCAGCGCAGGCCGACAATTGAATAGCGTCCTTGCAGCTGATGCGCGGCGTTAGGCAGACGCCACCAGGCGACCGGCGTACATTGAGAGGATGGTACCGCGCCTCTGGACGGTGGGTCACTCCACCCAGTCGTCAGGTCAGTTTCTAGGATTGCTGACGGCTCACGACATCGAGGTGGTCGCCGATGTGCGCCGGTATCCCGGTAGCCGCCGATGGCCCCACTTCGCACGCAAAGCCCTTGCCGAAGGCCTTGCGGCTCGTGGCCTCGGCTACGACTGGTTTCCGGAACTCGGTGGGCGGCGTCCGCCCCTTGCCGACTCAGCCAACACGGCATGGCGCAGCGCGGGGTTCCGAGGCTACGCGGATTATATGGCGACCGAAGCCTTTGCTGAGGGCTTGGCGCGACTCGCAGACCTGGGCTGTGGCCTCCGGACCGCCATCATGTGCGCGGAGGCTCTGTGGTGGCGGTGTCACCGTGCGCTGATCGCTGACGCATTACGTTGGGCGGGCTTTGAGGTCTACCACATCCTGGGGCTCAACTCCACCGTCCTTCATCCCTACACCTCGGCGGCCCGGATCACTGGAGGCCTGCTCAGTTACGCGGCTCCCGGCGCGGCCTAACCCGCTAATGCAGCCGACAAACGCGGGCGACGCGTGGCGCCCCCGCGCTCGGGCCTCCCAGCGGCAACAAGGGACCGTAGGTTGTCACAGGTCGTTTGCAGCTGATTAGCATTTCGTTAGGCCGCACGACAAGCACCGGAGGACAACGGAGCTGCTGACCGAACTCGAGACCGCGCGGTTGCGCCTTCGACTCTTTCGGGCCGAAGATCTTGACCCCTATGCGGCGATGTGCGCCGACCCCGAGGTGATGCGCTATGTGGGCGAGCGCGGCACTCTGAGTCGGGAGGATGCCTGGGACGAGATGGCGGCGTTGGCCGGGCATTGGCACCTCCGCGGCTACGGGATGTGGGCCGTTGAGGAGCGTGAGACGGGCAGCTTCGTGGGGCGCGTGGGGCTACACTATCCCGAGGGCTGGCCCGATCACGAGGTGGCTTGGGCGTTGGCACGGCCGTTCTGGGGAAAGGGATATGCGGCCGAGGCTGCACGGGCGGCGCTCGGGGAGGCCTTCGGCCGGCTGGGGTGGCCGCGCGCCATTAGTCTCATTCATCCCGCGAACACGCGCTCGGTGCGCTTGGCCGAACGCCTGGGCGAACACTTGGACGGCGAAGCGGTCGTGCACGGGTGCCGGGTGGAGGTGTATGTGCTCTTGAGCTGCCGCCTGGCGTGCTGCCTAACCCGCGCATGCAGCCGACGGGCCGGAGTGGGCGCCGGCTTCCGCTCGGCCACGGCGCGCCCCGAGCGCGCTGTGGAACGTAGGTTTGTGCGCGGGCCGGCTTGAGGGCCCGCAGCTGATGCGCATGTCGTTAGGCGGACGCACCTACACTGTGGGGCTTGAACTCATGATGCCGGCGTGAGCGACGCGGAGCACTACCGCAAACTGGAGCGGATGTATGCCGCCGCGCCGATCTCGAAGTGGTATGGCGCTACGATCGCCATCGCCGAGAGCCAAGCCGAGGTCCGGCTCGCCACCCGCCCCGAGTTCGATCACGCTGCCCATGCGGTTCACGGCTCGGTGTACTTCCGGGCGCTCGACGATGCGGCATTCTTTGCGGTGAACTCGCGGGTACGCGAAGTGCTCGTCTTAACGGTCTCGTTCACGGTGCACTTCGCCCGGCCGGTGAAGAGTGGAGAGTTGCGTGCAGTTGGCCGGATGCTCCATGGGAGTGGACGCCTGTTTCTGGCGGAAGCTGAGCTCCTGGACGGCGAGGGGCAGTTGCTGGGTCGGGGCAGCGGCGTGTTCACGCGAAGCGCGATCGCGCTGGAGCCGGGTATCGGGTACGTGTGACCGCGCGCAGCGCCGCCTAACCCGCGCATGCAGCCGACAGGCCGGTCGGGCGCCGGATTCCGGTCCGGGCGCAGCGCTCCGATGGAGCGCTGCGGACCATAGATTTTTGCGGGGCCGGCCTGAGGGCCTGCAGCTGATGCGCATGTCGTTAGGCGGCGCCGACCGACTCCGGCCATATATTGGAGTTTCCTCCACCGGAGTTCCTCATGCCTCAATACCTGATTGAGCGCGACCTGCCCGGAGCCGGGAAGCTGTCGCCTGCCGAGCTGAAGGCCATTTCCCAGAAGTCCTGTGGAGTCCTGAGTCAGATGGGCCCACAAATCCAATGGGTCCACAGCTATGTCACCGGTGACAAGATCTATTGCGTCTACCGGGCGCCCAACGAGGAGATGGTCCGCGAGCATGCTCGGCAGGGCGGCTTCCCGGCGAATCGCGTGTCCGAGGTCACGTCCATGATCGACCCCACGACTGCGGAGTAGCGCGAGCGGCTGCCGTTCTAGCATCGCAACGGCGCCCCCTAACCCGCTAATGCAGCCGACAACGCGAAAGGGCTGGGGCTCCTCTCGAGTCCAGCCCTCCGTCAGGCGATAAGGACCATAGGTTTTCACGGGTCGTTTGCAGCTGATTAGCCCTTCGTTAGGCCGACGCACCGGAGCCTGTTTGCACCTCAAGTCCCTTACCGCGGCGCTGATCTTTTTCCTCATGCCCGCCAAGTCGCGGGCCCAAGCAACGCACGTCGTCGTTCCCCCTGAGCCATCGCTCGTCTCATACATTCGTGTGTGGGGGCGGGAGTCTGCTCTCGAGGATCTCGGTACACGACAGATGGGGCAGAAGGATGTCGAAGTCCGATTCTGGAGTGGCTTCGGACTGGTTGGCACGTCGGGTACGGTGTTGCGACGAAGTGCTGGGAGGTGGATGGCTTGGCAAGGTGACATTCAGAGTTGTCAGCTTGGCCTCCCGATTCCAGTTGGCGACACCCTTAGTGCTCGGAGCAGGGCGCGTTATCGAGACCAGGCGCGGAGGCGCTGTGGTGACCGGAGCTGGGACAGCCTGGACGCTGCAAGCATGATCGTTGTGGATACGGTCGCTCTTCATCAGCTGCCGAGTGCTGACTATGAGGCATTCTGGCAGGAGTTGAAGACCGAGGGTATCCTCGAGTTCCCGCCGAGCGTGCCGCGCAGCTGGATGATGTTTGACGGCCTGACGTATGTCGTTGAAGTACGACGTGGCAACGACTATCGCGCTTCCGAGATTGAGCACACGAAGCCGGAGGGACGGGCCGACAGCCTGGTGCAACGGCTCGCAACCCTCATGGAACGCGGACCGATCCGCTAGACGTAGCGGAGACATTGGAGAAGCTCCCGAGCACTTGCGCGGCCTAACCCGCGCATGCAGCCGACAGGCCGAGGGAAGTCCCGAGCTCCGCTCGGGTGCCTCGTCCCGTGAGGACGAGGCGGAACGTAGGTTGGTGCGGGCGCGGGCCTGATCGCCTGCAGCTGATGCGCATCTCGTTAGGCGGATGCCACGACCATCGAGCACCGATGACCACCGACGAATACCAGAACCTCGTCAAGGGATATCTCACCGGAGAGCTCGCGCTCGAGCCGGTGGCAACTCAACTGGCGCAGTTCGAAGTCGAGGAGGGCTGGTGTCTGTATTACAACCGGGACCGCGGGACGGCAGAGGGCCGCGCCCTCTTTGAGGCCTTGGAGCAGCGCCTCAATGAGCTGGTGGCAGCCTGGCGAGAAGCCCATGGTGACGGCCCGCCTCGGGGCACCGCCTAACCCGCTGATGCAGCCGACAAACGCGAACGGAGCTTGAGCCCCGTTCGTCGCCGAGCCGCCGGCTCGACGATAAGGACCATAGGTTTTCACAGGTCGTTTGCAGCTGATCAGCATTTCGTTAGGCCGCCGCCAACAGTCACCAAGTCGATTTGCCCTGGCCGCACCGCGGGCGTAAGTTGGCCCCGCCACTCCACTGGAACTCTGACACCGGAGGCTATCATGCGCCGCTTCGCCTTCTTCTGCTGCGGGGCCATCCTCTTGGGCTGCGGAAAATCTGAGGTCAAACCCGCTAGAGACACCACGGCCGTGGCTCCCGCAGCGCCCGAGAGCCGAGCCGCGATTTCGCTCGCCGATATTGCCGGGAAGTGGAGATTGCGCTCGACGGATGAGGCCGGAGGAAACGTCGTGGAGTCCGAGCTCACTGCCACGGCGGATACCTCCGGTTGGACGGTGACCCGGCCGAACGGGAAGACCGTTCCGGTGCGTATCGTCGCGGTTGGCGGTGACAGCATTATGACGGAAGCCGGCCCGTACGAGAGCGCCCTGCGCAAGGGCGTTCCAGTCCGGGCGCGCATGGTCCTCCGACTCCAAGAGGGCAAGTTAGTGGGCGCCACCGAGGCCCGATACACGCTGAGCGGCGGCGACTCGGTGGCGCACCGTCCGACGGAGGCCACGCGCGCGCCATGAGGGGTGTTCGGGGCTGTGCCTCGAATAAATCACGAGGTTCTGTCGCGGCAGGATGAGAACGAGAGACGCCGCGGCCTAACCCGCGCATGCAGCCGACAAGCGCTTCCATTGAGAGCTCCACTCGGGCGCCGAGCGCCGATGTCGGATATGGAACGAAGTGATTGTGCGGGCGGAGGGCTAGTCGCTTGCAGCTGATGCGCCAGTCGTTAGGCAGCGCCACCCGGCTCTTGCGACGGAGGGGCTACATGGTCGAACCCTTGTACGTCAGGATTCTCCAGGGTTTGCATGTCGGGTGCGGCTGGCTGGCGTTCGGGGCGGCCCCGCTCGCAGTCCTCGCCGTCAAGGGCAGCCGGCGCCACGTGCTCGCAGGCCGCTGCTTTGTGCTGGCCATGACACCCGGCATCGCCGCTGGCCTCACGTTGGCGACCCTCGATGGTGGAGTCGGCTTGTTCTGCTTCGGGCTCCTCGCGCTATTGCTTGGGACCGGGTACCTGGCGCCTCGCATCGGGCGGGGGTCGCGCTACTGGTATCGCTGGGACCGAGCCCTCACAGTGGTGGGCACGATCGGGAGCCTCGGTTTGATACGCGACGCTTTGATGGGAAATACTGCGCTCGGGGAAGGGTTCAGCTTCGGCGGGCTCGGCTTGGCGATCGCCATGGCCCACGTGCGGTGGCGGGGCCCTCGTGACCCGTTGCGCTGGCACGTGGAACATCTCACGAGTCTGCTCGGAGCGTATACGATCGGCTGGAGCTTTATCTTGGCCCTCTACGCGGGGCTGCAGACAGCCACGGGCCTCGTGGTCCCAGTCGTCGGCCTTGCAGCCATTGTATGGGCTCGCCGGCACTTTGGATCCAGCCACGGATCGCCGCGCACGGCCGAGGGCCTGACCGGAGCTGCCTAACCCGCACATGCAGCTGACGGGCCGGAGGTGTCCGGAGCTCCGCCCGGGCGCAGCGTCCGTGGAGGACGCAGCGGAACATAGGGTTGTGCGGGCGCCGGCATGAGGGCCCGCAGCTGATGCGCAAGTCGTTAGGTGGCACAAACCGGTGGCTCCCCGTAGGGGCGAGGACTTTCTATGCATCGGGCACTCTTCATGTCAGCGGTTCTGACTGGCCTTCTCTCGGCCGCAGGCTGTGCGCATGCCCCTGCGGCTTCACAGGTGCAAGGGCCCTTGAATATCGGCTTTGTGCTGTACACCAAGGGTGAAGCGCCGGGAACGCTGAAAGCGAGATGGAGATACACAACCGAGTACAGCGGTACCGGAATCGCGACCGGAGGCCCCGCGGCGGGCTTTGCCGGGCGCTACCACGTTCGCTACTTCGACGAGAACGGCAAGTTCTCGGATGAGTATGACCTGGTCATCGAGAGCAACGGTGACTTCTACACCGGATCGTGGCTCACAAACGGCAAGGTCAGTGCTAGTGGCGTGGGCATGAAGGTCGACAATGGCGTGGCGATCGGCTGGCGCAGGATCACTGACTAGCGGCGAGCGCGAAGCTCCTTGCCCTCACTTAGGAGTCACCCGTCCTCCATGCGCAACGTCATTGGCTCCAGCATACTCGCTGCCCTCATCGTCGCCTGCGCGGCACCAGCGCCGAAGGCGGAAACCACCGCGCTCGCAGACTCGGTCGCCGCAGACCCTGCTGCGCACCAAGCGCATGAGAACTACGTCCGCGCCATTAACTCCAATAACACCGACTCGCTCGCCTCGATGCTGACGGAGGATGTGGTGTTCCTCGCGGCGGGTGAGAAGCCCATGGTCGGGAAGGCGGCGGTACGCGCGTGGGTCGACGGTTACTACAAAGCCTTCAAGACGAAGTGGGATAAGCCCGTCCAAGAGTTTGTGGTGTCCGGTGACTACGCGTTTGAGCGGTATAGCTACACCTCGACGGACACGCCGGTCGCCGGTGGAAAGGACGTCGTTGATACGGGCTGGGGCTTCGTTGTGTATCACCGCGAGAGTGATGGCGTGTGGCGCGTGGCGCGCGATGCGTTCGGCCCAGATCACCCGCCGGCGCCGAAGTAGTTGCGCGCCCATACGTGCATGCATTCAGGCCTAATCGTTTCTGATTGCGACGGCACCTTGGTCGACAGCAAACCCGGCGTGAACACGGTCTGGCTGGAAGTCGCTCCCGAGTGACCCATATTCCATTTGCCACCACCGGCGCCTACCCGGTACGTGCGGGCAATCGCGTCCACCCGCTCATTGATGGCGAGCCTGCATTTCGCCGGGTTTGTGACGCCATTGATCAGGCCCAAGCGCGGGTGTGGGTCGCCGTCACGTTTCTCTGGGCCAGCTTTCAGATGCCCGATGGTCGCGGTTCGTTCTTTGACGTACTGACACGAGCGCGCCAGCGTGGACTCGACGTCCGGGTGCTATTTTGGCGACCCGATGATGCGACCGCACATCTGCGGACTAATGCGTTCTGGGGGTCGCCCGCGCATGTCGCGCTGCTGGAGCAGCAGGCATCGGACGATCAGCATTCGCTGGGATCGCGCGCACCCTGGATTCTGTCAACATCAAAAACTCTGGCTCATCGACGCTGGGTTGGAAACGGCCTGTGCGTTTGTCGGTGGCATCAATCTCAATCCCCATTCGGTGGTTGCCCCCGGCCATCGTGGCGCTGAACACAATCACGACATGTATCTCGAGATCAGCGGTTCGGCAGTCACAGACGTCCACCACAACTTTGTGCAACGCTGGAACGAGGCCAGCGAACGGGACGAGGCGGACGGTCGGTGGGGACCCGATGCTGATCGCGATCTCGCCTTTCCAGACCGGGTAGCGGCGGTACGTGGATCCACCGTCGCCCAAGTGCAACGGACGATCCATCCTGGCCGCTACGCCAACACCCACCCCACTCCCGGCGGGGCTCCGTTTGCCATCGCCGACGGTGAGTTCTCCAATCGCGACCAGTACATCCATGCCATCCGCGCTGCCCGTGAGTATATCTATCTTGAGAACCAAGCCATCAGTGTGCGGCCAATCCTTGAAGAGCTCGTAGCCGCGGTCAAGCGCGGCGTGGCGGTTGTCCTAGTGTTGCCGACCGTGGCCAGCAGCATCGACGCACCTGCGGATCCCCACGGCGAGCTGTTCCGTGACGAACGCCGCACGCTGGCGCGCACGTCGCATTTCACTCTAGCAGGACTGGCCGGACCAGATGCCAGTGGCGCACGCCAACCCGTTCACGTGCATGCCAAACTTATGATCATTGATGATGTCTGGGCGACGGTCGGCTCCTGCAACCTCCACCGATATTCCATGTATGGTAACAGTGAGCTCAACATCGCCTTCGCCGATGCGGTGACGGTGCGCGCATTACGCTGCGAACTCCTAGCGGAGCATCTCGGACAGGACACATCCGCGCTCGATGGCCGATCGGCGCTCTGCGTGTTTCGGACCGTGGCTGAGCAGAATGCGGGTCGCCGGGACGGTGGGGATCCCGACTGGGAAGGAATCGCCTGCGCGATGGATCCACTTCAGTGGTGGGCAAGCTGAACGGCGCGATCGTCGGCCGGTCTATGACAAGGAAGAGAACCCTAATATCTCGAATGGTGCCGCCTAAACCGCTAAGGCGGCCGACAAACGCGGGCGGGGCGGGGCCCCGTCAGCGCGCCCGGCCCTCCCAACGGCAACAATGGACCCTAGGTTATCACAGGTCGTTTGCAGCTGATTAGCCATTCGTTAGGCGGACCGCACCAGCATCTCGGACCACCCAAGCGGGTAGGGATCGTATGCCGAATGCATCTTCACCGGCGCTCTCGCCGGAGCAGTGGGAGGCGCGGGACTATCGTCAAGTCGCCCGCGAAATCGACAACTGGGCTAGGAGCCAGGGCGCAGCCGCCGAGGATGACGCGACCGAGTACGTCGCCAAGCTGGGCCTCAACCGTAGCGGCTGCGTGATCGTGATGAATCGGGCTCACGATCGGGTCCTCATCCCGCCGCCGGCGCGAGCGCCCCTGGCGGCGCTTGCCTTGGCCGAGCAGCCATTCGGGTTTACGCCAGCGGATATCCAAGCGGTGCTGCAGGCTGCCGAGCGGACCGAGGACGAGGGCGCCGCGACCGAGCTGCGAGACCTTGGGCAGCGCATCCAGGCGCTCCTGCCGCCGGCGGCCGCCTAACCCGCGAATGCAGCCGTCCGGCCCTCCCAGCGGTAACAAGGGACCGTAGGTTCTCACAGGTCGTTTGCAGCTGATTAGCATTTTCGTTAGGCGGACGCCAACGGAGACTGCAGGACTGCGAGGAGGTCCCAATGAATCGAGCGAGAACAAGCCTCAAGTGTGTCGTCGCCCTCGGCCTCGGAGGCATCGCCCATACGGCCGCGGCGCAGCAGGCGATCCACACAGACTTGACGCCGCGGGTTGTTCGTCGAGCTGAGGGCGAACGACGTTACCTGGCCGATGGTCGCTTCATGCTGCTGAAGGTGGGGCCCATGGCCACCGGGGCCAATTATCTCTTCATGGGCGCGGAGGATATGCCGCCAGGCAGCCTGATCCCAGAGCACCAACACGAGGTCGATGAGGAGATCTTACTCGTCCACCGGGGCCGCGTTCGCGTGATGCTCAACGGCGATACCACGGAGGCGGGGAGTGGCGACGTGATCTTCCTGCCACCCCGCTCGCGCGTCAGCGTGCGGGCGCTGCCGCCGGACACGGCCACGGTCTACTTCGTGTTTCCGCGGGGCGGCGTGGAGCGGTGCTTCCAAGCCGTGGGCCGCGGGGCCGGCGAGACGGCGCCGCGCAAACCAACCCATGCCGACACTCTTGAGGTCCCACCGGCATGCCAGATGACCTATTACTGAGCCACGCGAGCGGCTCGGCGCGGCGCCGCCGCAATCGACCGCAGGTTATCACGGGTCGTTTGCAGCTGATCGGCCTTCGTTAGCGGACAGCAACGAGCACCACGATGGGGCTACGTGTCCAGCTTCCTGGCCACCGGGCGCATGGGCCTGCGCCGCCCGGTGGCCGCCTGGCTAGCGCTGCCTTCCCTGCGCTTCGAGCTGGCGGAGAATCTGCAGCTGCGCGAACAGGATCGCTTGCTGGAGGTTCGCTGCGGCTGGCAAGCCCTGAACTGGCGTGATCATCGGTGTCTCCGTTCTGCGCGTGGAGAAGGCCATTGGGGCCGTTGAGCCTGCCCCTCTTACATAGAAATGCGCCGTCCACCGCGAAAACCGGACATCGAGAAGCGGTGGCAGCGCCGGTCCCCCTGCTGGGCCGTCTCAGGCGAGGAGTTCGGCCGAGGGATGACAGCCTGGCTTGGCCATACAGCGGCCGTTCCAAGGGCGGGTGTCGGGCCCGGCTGCCGCCTAACCCGCTAATGCAGCCGACAAACGGCCGCGAGCACATGCGGCTGCCTATCTTCCAGGTGGGCTTCAACACGTGAGGTCTCTATGGATCTAGAACGCGAGCGCATACGACTCCTCGAGCAGGATGCCGAGTGGGCCGCCCTATCGTCAAAGGGGCAGGACGTCGACCGCATTGTGGCCTTCTGGACTGATGACGCGCGCGTCTTTGCCCCCGGATTGCCGGTGTTCAGCGGAAAGGCGGCGCTTCGCAGCTACGTCGAGGGCGCCTTGGCCATCCCCGGCTTTCACATCACCTGGATCACGTCGGAGGCGAGCCTCTCGCCGGACGGCCAACTGGCCTACCTGCTGAGCACAAATGCTGTCACGATGCCGGGGCCGGGAGGGCAGCCGGTGACAACGAATGGTCGCGCGGTAACGGTGTGGCGCCGAGAGCCGGATGGGAACTGGCGGTGCGCAGTGGACATCTGGAACGACGAGCCCGTCGGTCACTGAGTAAAGGCGCGTCCGGCGGCCACTCGCAGCCTAGCCCGCTAATGCAGCCTTAGGTGACGGCATACCTGCCAATCACCAAGAGACGGAATACCTGTCAATCACCCATAGCCACGTTCCATCCTTCTGGCGCCGCGCAACTTCCGAGGTCACGGTACCATCACGGCTGCGCGTCGAGGTGAGGGCCAGATCACCGCAAATGAGCGCTGGTCGCTGTTCTCCGAACTCGAACTTTCGTTTTTCCGGTCCAAAGCCCGTAACCTGGAGTTTAGTAAAAAACTCGTGAATGGCCTCTTTGCCACGCAGGAACGTTCCACCGCCAATGTCGACTACCGCGTCTGGCTCGAACAACGCCGTCATGCCAGTAACATCTCCCGCGTTCTCTCTCGCTACCAACAATCGCTCCAAATCCTGGGGATCGTTGGCCGGCTCTCTTGTCGTTAAATCATTCATGTGACACTCCGCCAACAGTTGTGGGTTGCTCGACCTTCGCTGAAGTTTATCGTAGCCCTTCGTTAGGCGACAACACCGGAGGTCGAGGAATGCGGCGCTACGCTCCAACTGGACTGGTCTGCACACTCCTCCTGGCCGCTGCTTGCGCGGACGACGAAGTGCTCTGCTTCCCATTGCGCCCCGAGGCGGTGGCCGTAGATGTCCGCGAGGCCGGCACCAACCTCGCGCTGACCCGCGGCACGCGCGGCGCGGCCCAGATCGGTGAGCAGATCGATAGCTTGGCGCTGGACCTAATCGGTGACTTCCCGGATTCGGTGGTGGTGGGCGGAAGCACCGAGGGCGTCTACGAGGTCCGCGTCGAGCATGAGGGTTACGCGCCGTGGAGTCAGGGCAACGTGCAGGCGCGATTGACGGAGAGTCCATGCCGCGGGTGTGAGACACAAGTATTGACCGCGGAGCTCCAGCCAATTGATGGCGTCCCCGCATCCAAGGGCAACGAGCTCCTTACGCTTATCAACGTCTTCACTGTCGAGCCCGTACACCAGCAGGAGCTGGTCGACCTGCTCCGTCAGACTACTCAAGCTTCGGTGCGCCACGTGAAAGGCTTCGTGTCCGCGAGCCTCCACCGCAGCCTCGACGGAGCCAAGGTTGTGATGTACGCGCAGTGGCGCAGCGTCGAGGACTACCAAGCGATGCGGAGCAATCCGACCACGTCTCCCCACATGCAGAAGGCCCTCGCGCTCGCGCGGTTCGAGCTCGGGATGTATGAGGTGGTCGAGACCTTTGCTCCGGCCGCCGCCTAACCCGCTGACGCAGCCGACCACCTATGCGCGTGCTCCTGATCCATGGCCTGGCTCGAAGCCCGCTGTCCCTGCTTGGGCTCGCTCGTGAGTTGCGGCGCGCTGGCCACCGCACCGAGCTGGTGGCGTATTGGGGTGCGGTCGAGTCTTACAGTCGCATTCTGGCACGCGTGCGGCATCGGTTGGAGGCTGTGGCGACCGCCGGTGAACCCTACGCCGTCATCGGGCATTCATTAGGCGGGCTCATCGTCCGAGCGGCCCTCGATGGTTGGCCGGCGGATTGTCCCTTGCCGAAGCACTTTGTCATGTTGGGCACTCCCAACCGCTCGCCGCGACTCGCACGGCGCTTCCATCGCTGGTGGCCCTATCGGTTGGTGAATGGGCAATGTGGCCAACTGCTCGCCGAGCCGGCGTTCTTCGCTGACCTGCCGTTCCCGGTGGTGCCTACGACCGTGATTGCTGGTACGAAGAGTTGGCGAGGTACTCTGAGGCTATTTGGGGGCGCAGCGAACGACGGAGTCGTGGCGGTAGACGAGACGCGCCTGGGTGCGACAGCGACCGTCATTGAGGTCGCGGCATCTCACACGTTCATGATGAACAATCGGCAGGTGCGTGCAGCTGTTCGCCACCTGCTGGCGCAGGCCGCGGCCTGACCCGCTAATGCAGGGCGCACAGGCCGGGGTGGGCTGAGGCTCCGTTCGGACGTCACCTGTTGGAAGCGGAGCAAAGGAAGCGTTGATTCGGGGAGAGGGGCCTCGCCAAGCGGATGCCAGGAGGTGACCCGATGTCTCACAGTATCCTGCACGTCGTGCCCGCCGCCGCGTTGCTCGCGGCTGCATGCAACGCGGAACCGCTCAGCGTAGATCGGTGTAACATCCGGCTCGCGGTCATCAGTCCCGATCCGGCCAGGCTGGCGGTCGGTCAGGCCGTTACCCTGGAAGCGCAATTGACGCCGGCCCCAGCCTGTCTACCGGCCGACGCACAGTCTGCCAATCTCCGATGGACGAGCGACCACCCCGGGGTGGCGACCATCGATGCGCTCACCGGTCGCGTACTGGCGACCGGGGCAGGCACCGCGCAGATCACGCTGGTTACGGCCAAGACGCATACGCTGTTGACTCAGAGCTCGATACAGGTTGACGGCAGCTGACGTTGGCGAGATCGCGCGGACCCGCAGGCTAGACCCGCAAGGAGGAGTTCCATGGGATGCGTCCCGAGACCACTACTCTGCGGTCTGGCCTTCCTGGCGCTCTCGAACTGCACCACCGAGGCCTGTGACTGTGTCCCGGTCATGCCGGCGGTCGTGGCCGGCCACGTCGTCCGCGACGGAGGTACTCCGGTGGAGGGGGCTCAAGTGAGCGCGTTTAGCGGCGCGGGGGTCGGTTGCGAGTCCCTGGAGACCGACTTCGGTCTTGAGTTCACCGGTGCCGACGGGAGCTTTCGGCTGGGCCTGGCATCGGCCGACCTGCGGGAGCGCGTTTGTGTGCTGGTGTTCGCTCGCACGCTGGGAAAAGTGGCTCAAGAAGTGTCCGACACGGTGCTGTTGGTGATGGATTTCAGAGACGCGCGCACGCAGGACAGCGCGCAGGTCGAGTTGGTGCTGAGGGCAGAGTAGTCTCACCTCCGCCGCGCGCCGTCGGCCCACCTGAGGCAGTCATCATGGAAGTTGGGATGCCCCTCGAGCAGTTCCTCATCACCATGGCGGGAATCATCGGAGCCGTCGTCGCGCTGCGCGGCCCGCTCGGTCGAGCCCTCGCAGCACGAATCGAGGGACGACAGGCGCCGGACCACGAGACCCTGCTGGAACTGGAGGACTTGCGCACCCGGGTCGCTGCCTTGGAAGAGGGGCAGTCGCAACTCACCGAGCTGCAAGAGCGACTCGATTTTGCCGAGCGACTCCTCTCCCGAGCGCACCAGCAACGGCCCGAGCTGCCGAAATGAGCCGCCTCCGTGAGAGCAGGAGGACACGGTGATACCTCAGATTGAGGTGCGTTCGGCTGGCAAGGAATCATCACGGCGGCTGACGCCCCTGTGCGTGTTGCTGGCCTGGCTGGCCGCACCGGTCGGCGCGACCAGCCTGTCGCGCAGGACTCACCGGCCCCGCCGTCCGCCGAGCAGTTCTTTGATCGGTTTGTGGCGCTGGGTCGAGCCTACGACCCGGCGGTCGCCGACCTGTACGCAGACGACGCGACGATCCAGAGCGTGCAACGCAATGCCGACAACACGGTCCGCACGCTACGGTTGATCGGGGAGCCATACAAGCGTCTCATCCGGAGCGCGATGCCCCTCGCCAGGCAACGGGGCGACCGGGACCGCTACTCGGATGTATCGGTGTCCGCCGAGGGCCCGAGGGCGCGCATACGCTGCACGCGCTACAACGAGCGGAAGCGCTATGCCAGTCCGTACGAGCTGGTGCTCGAGCGGAACGGTGACTCGTGGCAGATCATCGAGGAGTACTCCGAATCGCGCGCGTCGGTGGCCGCCGGAAGCCCTGCCCCCGGCCTGACCGCCCGCGAGCCGATCTCACCGGCGATGCTCCAGGCCGCTGCTGACAAGCTGAGCAGTTTCACCCCGATGATGGTCGATAGCGTGACCGAGCTCAGCCGCGTCCGGGTGGAAGGCCACGCCATCGTGTACGAGTATCGACTCGTCGGCATCGACACGTTGGCGATCCCGCCGGACCAGCTCAGGATGCTGGCCCACGCCGGGGCCGCCAAGCAGATCTGCGCGAACGCCCAGACGCGTGGAGAGTTCATCGACCGCGGGGTGGTGATGCGGTACAAGTACTTCGGCGGGAACCGCCAGCTCATGGCCACCTTCGACGTCACGGCAGCCGACTGCCAGGGCCGATGAGGCCCCGGCCGACTGCACAACACCGGGAGCGATCAATGTCACTGCTTGACGTCGCAGAGGCGGGCGAGGCCATCGGCAAGCTTGTCAGCTTCTGGACCAGCCGCTGGCGCCGCGCGACAATTCCATGAAGAAGTCTGTGCCGGCATCGAGTCCCGACGCGTACGTTGCTGCTCTCACGGGGTGGCGCCGGACCTGCGTTGAGGAACTGCGATCTGCGGTCCGTGCCGCTCGGCGTTTGGAGGAAGTCATCAAGTGGGGGAACCTCGTCTATTTGGCCAACGGGCCCGTGCTCATGATCCGCGCCGAGGCCGATCGGGTCCTCCTGGGATTCTGGCGCGGACAGCGGCTCCGCGATCTCGAGCCGAGGCTCCGCCCGGGAGGCAAGTACGAGATGGCCACCCTCGAGCTCCGGTCGGAGCAGCGCATCTCGGCTGCCACTGTACGGCGTCTGACGTCGGCTGCGGTCCGGCTCAACGCAGAGGTAGGTGATCCAACACGCTCCGGTCGGCCCGGTTGATCCACGGGCGGGCAGCACGCTGTTCTTTATCTCCATTCCTATCCCCACGCTGTATTCGACTTCCAGGCTCGTCGAGGGTACTGTCCGGACGAGGACGCGGTGAAGCCTTTCGGCCAGCCTGTGGTAATCCGATGAATCCTGACGCCAATATCGCAGACGAGCTCCGCCGAATGGCGGACGAGCTCTTCATCACGACTGATCTGAAGGACTGGGCCGCCGCCCGTGCACTCTTCGCGGATGGGCCCATTGAGGTCGATATGAGCTCCCTCGCGGGGGGAGCCCCAACTCGCATGACGGCCGACCAGCTCATGGACGGCTTCCGGATGGGCCTGCATGCGGGAAAGGTGAGCCACCACCTTGCCACCAACTATCGGGTGCGGGTAGAAGCGGACCGAGCCGAGTTGTGGGCGCATGGGTATGCCTGGAACCGAGTATCGTCGCTGCCCGCTGGAACGGATCTCTGGGAAACCTGGGGCAACTACCACTTGACTTACCGCCGGGAGGCAGAGGGCTGGCGACTCGACGGATTCCGGTACTACTCCAAGCTGACTCGTGGCAACGAGGCGGTTCGGACGCACACAGTCTAACCCGGCTGATTAGCATTTGGGTGGGCGGGGACCAGACGTCGGCGAACGGAGAGATCCGGAGGTGGCATGGTGACCTTACGTAGTTGTCGCGATTCCGCAGCCCTGCTCCTCCTGGCCGTGACCGCGTGTGGCCACGGTCCCCCACAAGTTGCACCCGCCGTCGCCGCGGGGGAGCCCGTGCCGGTGTACCAGGAACCGAGGCACCGACTGGTGTTCCAGAGCCCCTTGGTTCGAGTGCTGGATGTGCGCCTGCCTCCGGGCGATACGACGGCCTATCATATCCATACCGCACGCATGGTGGGGGTCGCTGTCCAGGGCCCCCGAGTCTGGAGCCAAGCACCGGGTGCGCCGCCAGGCCCGATCGCAACGCCCGAAGCGACCCCCTCCGTCTTTGACAACTGGTCGCAGACACTGCCCTACACCCACCGCGTGGCGAACGTGGACACACTGCCGCTGCACTACGTCGTGGCCGAATGCGCGGCGCGATCGGGAGCGGAAGTCGCGGCGCTGCCCGACGCGCCGGGCCGCCGCCTTCTCAAGGAAGGGCCGACTGCCCGAGTGTACGAGATCACGCTGCCCCCGGGAGCAGCCACCGAGGCGCACACTCATGCGGCTCCGGGGCTCACGGTGTTGGGCACCCCGGGGGCTCTCTCGGACGATGGCCGTCCGCGAGCCAAAGGCGGAACTGGTGCCGGAACCTGGAGTTGGCGGGAGGCGGGGTATCGTCATGTGCTGCGGAACGACGGACCGACCCGCCTAATAGTCTATGAGATCGACTGGCGTTAGCTCATTGCATAGACTTGCCGCGGATCGATTGGAGGCCAAGTGCCCGAACGTTCATGGGTCGATGCGGATGGTCGGAGGTGGACGTTTCGGTCTCGCCCGGACGTCCGGAAGGATGAGACCGAGACGCATGTAGTCCTGCTGGTGGAGTCATTGGGGGAGACCAGGATTGTCTCATGCCGGCGCGACGAGTGGGAGAGCGCCGAGCCAAACTGGGCCGGCCTGATCGCCCGATCCCTGCCCGAGGGCGGCTCACGCGGCATCCGCCCGTCCGGTGCTCCTTCGGAGTCGGAGTCGTTCTGACGAGCATCGCGGTGCGTGTGGTGCGAGAATACACGGCTCAGTACGCTGATCCGATCGTTGTACGAAGGGGCGACCGCGTGCTCGTCGGTGCGGATGACCCGGAGTTTCCGGGCTGGTGGTGGTGCACGGGTCCGGACGGACGCTCGGGCTGGGTGCCGGACCCGTTGCTGCAGCGAGAGGGTGCGGAAGCGATCATGCTCCAGGACTACACGGCTCGGGAGCTGAGTGTGCAGGCGGGCGCCGAGGTGATCCTCCACCACGCCCTCAGTGGGTGGGCGTGGGTGACGACCCTGGATGGACGCGCCGGCTGGATTCCTCAGACTTGCATCGGGACAGAATGATCGGCGGGCGGCCGCCTAACCCACCAATGCAGCCGACAAGCACTCCTAGCCGAGCTCCGACAAACGTCCCCCCTCGCTTGGCCAGCCCGTTACGATTTGCTTCTAGGATGAGCCAGGATGGCGATTCCCACCCACTCTCAGCCAGTGCTCCGGAAAGGAACCCTCAATGCCTGCGACACCTAACGCCGATGCAGTGAACATCGTTCTCGTCCATGGCGGATTCGTGGACGGATCTGGTTGGGAAGCGGTCTATAGATCCCTGCGGAAGGACGGCCTCACGGTCAGCGTTGTCCAAAATCCCACGATCACGCTGGCTGGTGACGTCGAAGCGGTCCGACGGGTTGTGGCCGCCCAGAACGGCCCCGTGATCCTTGTCGGCCACTCCTACGGCGGTGCGGTGATTACTGAAGCCGGCAACGACCCTCGGGTCGTGGGACTGGTTTACATTGCCGCCTTTGCGCCCGACAAAGGTGAATCGGTGGCCTCCTTGATCAAGAATCCAGCGCCGGGCGCTCCCGTACCCCCGATCCTCCCGCCTCAAGACGGCTTTCTCCTCCTGGACAAGGCCAAGTTCCCCGCCTCCTTCGCCGGCGATGTGGACCCGGAGCGGGCAGCGTTCATGGCCGATTCCCAAACCCCGTGGGGCGTCGAGGCCCTGAGCGGGTCCATCAGCGAGCCGGCCTGGAAGTCGAAGCCGAGCTGGTACCTGGTTGCCACCGACGACCGAATGATCCCTCCCCCGGCCCAACGCTTCATGTCCAAGCGCGCGGGCGCGACCGTCGTTGAGGTCGCGGGAAGCCACGCGATCTACGTCTCCCAGCCCGCAGCGGTGGCCGACCTGATTGTCAGGGCCGCCAAAGGCACCGAGGCGATGGCACACGTCGAGTAGGAAGCCCCCCGCATGGTTCCAGAGCTGTGGTTCCCGGTTCTTGGCCTGCTCCTGCTGGCCCTGGGTTGGCCGATGGCGGCTCGGCGAGTCCGCCCGAATCGGTGGTATGGCCTGCGACTCCCCGCGACATTCGCCGATGAGACGGTGTGGTATGACGCGAATGCTGTGGCCGGCCGTGACATGATGATCCTGGGGGCGGCGATTGTGGTGGTCGCATTGGCGCTGCCCCGCCTGCCCGGATTCCCGGAGAGTGCCTATGCGGGAGTCTGCGCAGGCATACTAGGGGTGGGGTCCCTGGTCTTGACCGTGCGCGCCTGGCGGCTCGCGAACCGGCTGCTGCGCGCGCGGCGCGGGGGACTCCCGCGCGCCCTGACCTGGCATCACTCATACTGAAACTTTTGAAACACGAAAACAGTCACGGCGATTCCGGCGAGGAGGCCGGCCGTTATCCCCGTACCGAACCAGTTTTGACGGTCGGGGGGCCGCATCCGAAATGAGTCGATCTCTGCCCTCGAGACCACCAGCCAGCCAGCGCCGGATGCGCCCGACGCCTCGGCCGGGTGTCCGCGAATCGAGTCGACGTCGACGATCACGCCGCGGAGCAGGATGGCGCGTTGACCGAGCCAGAGTTGATACTGGGTGTCGGTGGGCAGCCGGGCGGGCGCCGGTGCCGGGATCCGCGCCCAGGGAGCACAGCCCAGCACGATCATGGCGATGGCGGCCACCCGTATGGACCGCAGGGATTTGGAGAGTGGTCGGAGGACAGGCAGGGGGTGCTCCCGGATAGAGATAGCTCAAGCTTCGTGGATCGCCGTCCTCTCGGCGTGACCTGAGGGCAGAGGATCGACGCGGGCTGGATGGTTGTAACCGGTCGTTTGCGGAGATCGCCATGAGGCCGAAGAATCTCTATTTGGGGCTGTGCGTGATCGGCACGGTGCTTCCGTACTCGCAGTTCCTCCCGTTCCTGCGCGAGAACGGGTTGGACGCGCACGCGTTCCTCGAGCAATTGTTTGCGACCCACATCGGCGGCTTCTTCGGCTGGGACGTGATCGTCTCCTCAGTCGTCCTCTGGGTCATGGTGGTCGTGGAGGGCCGGCGTGCCGACGTCGGCCATCGGTGGGCTCCGATCGCGGCCAACCTGGCGGTAGGCGTGTCGCTGGCGCTCCCGCTGTTCCTCTACATGCAGAGGCGCGGCGTGAGGCCGACCAAGGATGAGATTGCGGCCGCGGCCGGCAGCACCGTCCCGGATCTGATCGCTCCCGGGCTGGCCGTGCTCTTCTGCGGCATCAACCCCGGCCTGTACTCCGGCGCTACGGGCCACCACTTCGCTCGACCGGGGAACCGGTTCTGGCGCACGCTTCAGGCGGCTGGCTTCACGGACCGCCTGGTGCGCCCCTGGGAAGAGCGGCTGCTGCTCGAGTATGGACTCGGCATCACGAATCTCGTGGCGCGGGCGACGGCCACGGCGGCGGAGCTCGGGCCAGACGAATTGCGGGCCGGGCGAGGAACGCTCGAGCGCAAGGTCCGCCGCTACCGCCCAAGAGCGGTCGCGGTGCTCGGAATCGGTGCGTACCGGTCGGCCTTCAACCGCCCCAAGGCCAGCATCGGCCGCCAGGCGGAGTTGTTAGGCGGGGCTCCGCTCTGGGTGTTGCCGAATCCAAGCGGCCTGAATGCGAACCACCAGCTCGCGGATCTGGCGCGAGCGTTCGGGGCGCTCCGTGAGGGAGTAATGGGGCGCCGAGCGGGCTAGCCGCCTGCGGGGACCTAGGTTTTCACAGAGACATGATTGTCACAGACCGCCTCGAGCTCATCCCGGCCACCGCGGAGCTGACCCAAGCCGCTCTCGACGGCCAGCGTGCACTCGCGGCCACGCTAGGGGCCAGCGTGCCCGCCACTTGGCCGCCGCAGTTCCTGGATCCACCGGCTCTCGAGTTCACTTTGAAGCGGCTCAGGGAAGGCCCGGAACAGGCGGGCTGGTGGCTCCACTTCCTGGTGCTCCCGCAAGGCGAGGGGGGCCGCCTCCTGATCGGCAGCGCCGGGTACAAGGGCCCTCCGTCCCCGGATGGCATGGTCGAAATCGGGTACGGCATCGTGGGCGATCAGCAGCGGCGAGGCTACGCTTCCGAGGCAGCGAGAGGGCTGCTGGCGCACGCATTCGCCTATCCTGCGGTCCACAAGGTCATCGCCGAAACTCTCCCGGAGCTGACGCGTTCGATCGGCGTGCTTGCCAGGTGTGGGTTCCACCTCATTGGAGAGGGCTCGGAGCCAGGGGTCATTCGCTTCGAGCTCATACGGGCCGAGTACTTCCGGTGATGACTCGAGGCCTGGTCTTGCCAGTGGTGCCCTCTGGCGGAGCGGGGCTGTGATCGCCATCGTGCTCGGATTTCTACTATGATGAGCGGCACACGGCGAACGAGGCAGCCTCAACCGTCCGACTTTGGAGGAAACGATATGGAGACTACACCGCGCCGTGGCGCAGTGGTGTCCGTCGTTCCCATGCTGGTTGGCCTCCTGGCTGCCCAGCGGGCCGCTCCCCATGTACGCACGGTGGACTTGCTGTTGCTCTTCGCCGGTGGTGTGGCTTTCGGCGTGGGCCTCATGGGGCTCATTCATTTACTGCGGGCGCGCCGATCCGGGTCCGGGTGAGGGGCCCTGCTCCCGCTACTTCGCCGTCCTCCTGGAGGAGGTTGCGATCATGGAATGCCCGAAGTGTCAGGCACAGATGGAAGTGGTGCGATTCGAAGCGACCGACGTGGATCGCTGCCTCCGCTGTGGCGGCCTCTGGTTTGACCGCCTGGAAGCCGAAGGACTGCGCGGTCGAACCGGTTCCGAGGTGATCGATAGTGGTCCTGCGTGGCAGGCCGCGATGCACAACGAGCAAGGGAAGGTGTATTGCCCGGTGGATGGGACGCTGATGGTCCGGACGGCCGACCAGGTTTACCCGGAGGTCTGGCTGGAGTCCTGCCCCAAGTGCCAAGGCACATTTTTCGATGCGGGCGAGTTTACGAACTTCAAGGAGCACCAGCTCGGGGAGCTCGTGCGGCGTCGGCGCAGTGGGGATAGGCGTACCGATTTCGACTCGTGAAAGCCCTCCCTCTTCTCTGGCTCCTGGCTTTGGTCAGTGGAGCCCTGATTCCGGTACAGGCGGCCGCCAATGCGGCCCTGAGCCGCTCGATCCACGGCAACATCCCGTTCGCCGCGGGGACGTTGTTCCTGGTCGCCGGCCTGGCGACCGCGCTCGTCACCCTGGCCCAGGGCGGGGCGCTCCCGGGGTGGACCGATCTTCGTGGAGCGCCCTGGTGGAGCTACACCGGCGGGTTGATAGTTGCCTTCTACGTCTTCACCATCACGTTTCTTGCCCCTCGATTGGGAGTCGGGACGGCCATATCGCTCATCGTGGTGGGGCAGGTGTTTGCCGCCCTGACCATTGATCACTTCGGGCTCTTGCGATCGCTCACGATTCCGCTCACCCCGGCGCGGCTGGGTGGGGCCACGCTGATGGTGGTCGGGGTCTACCTGGCGTTGCGTCGATAAATGGGCTTGCCGCTTCAGCCCAACCATTCAAAGGTGGTGAGACCGTGATGAGCTCTTCCGATTCCGCAGACGTAACCCCTCCCGTGGCCATTCCGGGACCGCCGACGTCCGAGACGCCCGTGCGCTTTGTCCGGCTGCGCCCGGAGTTCGCGTCGCTGTACGCGGGGCTCGACCCCGGCGCCTGGTACCCGGCCGATAGCGTGGCGGCCTATTTCCGCGCCTGGTTGGTGCGGCACCCAGCCCTGTGGCGCGGGCCCACCTCGATGCGCGGGCTCGAGACCGCCCACTTCGAGTTTCGTGGCGGGGTGCCTCGGGACGCACCCTGGCTGCCCGGACAAACGCCCGATGACCGGCAGGCCCCAGGGGCGCTCCATAGCTGAAACTGCAGCCGACAAACGCATGGTCGTGTGGCAGCTATCCATCCGTTAGACCGACGCACCCCGGCTCTGGAGCGAATTCGTGACTTCAGACGAGCTGGACCGGGTCGAGCGTGAACTCGGCATCCGTCTCCCGAGCGACTACCGTGCACTGGTGCTCACGTATCCCGCTGGCCTCGGGGCGTCGGGCCCGGATTACGAATTGCTGGACGATCCGATCCAGCTGATCGCCATCAATCGCCTGTTTCGCGAGCAGGGGTTCTTCGGGCTCCCGTGGCCTGCGCATTTCTTCTCCTTTGGGGGTGACGGGAGCGGTAACGAATACTATCTCGACCTTCGGAAGGAGCCCTCAGCAGTCTATTTCGCGGACCATGAGGGCACGCTCTACAGTGAACAGTGGCCCTCGCTCGAGGCATGGCTCAAGGAACGTCGGGCGGAGCAAGCTGAGTGGGAAGAAGAGTCGCGCCAACGGATGGCCCGAAAGGCCACCAAGCGGTGGTGGCAATTCTGGATCTAGGCCGACACGCGAAGCCCGGTCTTCATCAGGCGCATCTCTCTCAAGCGAGAGAGCGTGTCGTCCTTCGAGGCGTATCCATTTCATGTGCCGGCCGTGCGTGGGTTACACGACCTGGAGCTCACCGCCCCCGTCACCTTCTTCGTCGGCGAGAATGGGAGCGGCAAATCCACGCTGTTGGAAGCCATTGCGGTGGCTTCGGGCTTCAACGCGGAAGGCGGCACCCGCAATTTCCGGTTCGCAACCCGGGCTACCCATTCCGAGCTGCACGAGCACCTCCGCCTCACTCGTAGTCCGGGTCGGCACACGGACGGGTACTTCCTTCGCGCGGAAAGCTTCTATAACGTGGCCTCCGCCGCGGAAGCGTATGGTGTCGAGTGGCAGCATGGCGGCGGACGGTCGCCCCACGAGCAGTCGCACGGCGAGTCCTTTCTCGCTCTGGTCCTGCACCGGCTGCACGGCAACGGACTGTATCTGTTCGACGAGCCAGAGGCGGCGCTCTCGCCCACCCGTCAGCTCAGCCTCCTGGTCGCCATGCAGCAACTGGTCAAGGCGAAGTCCCAATTCATCATCGCAACCCACTCACCGATCCTTCTGGGCTACCCCGACGCCACGATCTACGAATTCGGCGAAGGCGGCATCAGAGCGGTGGAGTACATGGAGACCGAGTGCGGATGGCGGTGCGGCCTGACCAACGGAGGGGGCATACGGCGCGATGGACACCATCTACTCGTCGCGCTCGAACGAGTGACTGGGTGTGCGGAATCGGAAGCTTTGGCGGGCCACCTGGCGGACCAGCCGGCCGCGCCAACGAGCCGGTCGGAACCGGCTGACGAGTACCGCCCTGCGTGCGGCGGCCTCGAACTCCGGGTGGGTGCTTCCCAGCGTGCGCACCGAGTGTGGCTCGACCCGTCCCAAGGTGTCAACCACGAATTCCAGCTCGACTCGCCCCGCGACACTCGCTTGCGCCAGGGCAGGGGGGTAACCTACCGGCGGCTGCTCGAGAATTTGCACGGGGTCGTCGACTTCCAGCTCGCCTCGAAGCGCGGGCGACGAACCCGGCGTCACACCGGTGGGCGACGTGGCGTCTCCTGGAGTACCCTCGGCCTGGGAGACGCTTGGCCAGCAGCTCGGCCACGGTCGGCCCCGAGGAACCAAACTCAGGCAGGGCCAACGCCAGTGGCTCTATTGTAGGTGGGACAGCGGGGTCGGGACAGGAGAGGCGACCGGGGAGCGCTCGGCGGGTCGGCTCCGGCCGACTGGGGTGGAGTGTTGGGAGCAGGAGTGGCATGCGGGCTTCTCGCGAAGGCGTAATCACGGCGGGATGCATCGAGGTGAGGGCCGAGTGCCACAGACAGCGCCACGGCGTGTAACCCGATCGAAGCAAGGAGCCGGGACAGGCCGGGTGATGCCTGAGGCGAGGACGCGAGCAACGTCTGGAACATACGGAAGCTCCGCGAGGGGTGCTCCCACAGTGCGATATCAACGTGGCGACAGGGACCCAGGTTAGATGACAAATCGGAGCCGCGCACATGACAGGAGATGCCATGTCACCCCGGCCCAGTAAGAAGGACGAGCTTCAGACGCTGCCGGGCATCGGCCCCAGCCTCGCCGGCGATCTGCGAGCGCTCGGCGTCCGCCGAGTCGCCGACCTCAAGCGGCGCGATCCGGAACGGCTCTATGCCCGGCTGAACCGGCTTCGCGGCCAGCGCCAGGATCCGTGTGTGCTCTACGCCTTCCGCTGCGCGGCCTACGCGGCCCGCACTGCTCGACCGAGGCCCGCGCTGCTCAAGTGGTGGAACTGGAAGGATCGCGCACCGCCCGCGGCTCTGAGCCTGATATGATCGACATCGTACTCGCGTGGAGTGGCGGCAAGGACAGCACGATGGCCCTGGCGGCGCTCCGTGCCGATCCGCGCTACCGGCTCGTCGCGCTCCTCACCACCGTCACGCGGGAGTACGACCGCATCAGCATCCATGGCGTGCGCCGAGCGGTGCTCGAGGCCCAGACCACTGCCCTGGGCCTGCCGCTCATTGAGGCCTCCATCCCGTCGGGCGCCAGCAACACCGACTACGAAGCGGCCTTCGCCCTGGCGTTGCGGACCGCTCAGGCGCGCTGGCCCGGGCTGCGCCACATCGCCTTCGGTGATCTCTTTCTCACCGACGTGCGCGCGTATCGTGAGGCACTGCTGGCCTCCCTGGGCTGGACCGGAGTCTTCCCGCTTTGGGGCAAGGACACGGCGGCTTTGGCCCAGCAGTTTATCCGCACCGGCTACCGGGCGATTCTCACGTGCGTCGACACGACCCAGCTGGGGCCGGAGTTCGCCGGGCGAGAGTTCGATGCCTCCTTCCTGGCGGGCTTGCCGGAGACGGTCGATCCGTGCGGCGAGCGGGGCGAGTTCCACACCTGTGTGTATGCGGGACCGCTCTTCGCGCGCCCGCTGCCGCTGGTCACGGGTGAGCGGCTGCGTCGGGACGCGCGCTTCGAGTACTGCGACGTGTCTGTCCATCGCACCCGCCGTCTGACCTCGTGCCGCCTCAGGCGCGCGACCGTCGGCTCGCGGCGTGCCGTCGAACCGGGTTATACCTTTTCCGGGGCGCCACCCTGCGCCTCATCATCGTCTCATGAGCGGCGGCGCCGGCCGCTGGAGTGACCATGGATAAGCAGATCATTGCGCTGCTCATTCCGATCGTTGCGCTGTCCATTCCCCTCGCGGGCGTCATCTTCTACGGGCTGCTGAAGGTCGCCCGGATGCGGCTGGAGGAGGCGCGGGTGAACGCGGGCGTGCTGGACAAGGGAAGCGAGGCCGAGATCGCGATCCTTCGTGACGAGGTCGGTGAAGTGCGACGCGAGTTGGGTGAGGTACAGGAACGACTCGATTTCGCGGAGCGGTTGCTCAGCCAAGGCCGCGAAGGCGATCGGCTTCCCCGGCCGTCGGGAGAGCTAGCAACGTAGTTCGGCCGGGTTTACCCCTGGCCCGGGCCTCGCACTCCACGTAGCATCAAAGCATCCCGGTACAGGCGCTGACCAAGGAGTTGAGAGCCATGCGAATGATGCCAACCTCTCTGCTGCTGCTGTTGGGCATTGCCTTCTCCATGGATGCGCGGTCGCTACCCAGTCGTCCGCCGCTGCGCCACGGCTCGAGCCCGACTGCTCATTCCGTTCTCGCGTCGACATGCTGGACGATGGCCGGACGGTTTCCTCCCCGGCTCCCAAAGGCCGCGGCGCCGAAGCCGGATGAGATCCGAAGGCCTCTCGCCGATCACGCTGGCCAGCACAGCCGATTCGGCGCGAGGCAGTCGTTAGGCGCATGCCTTCTTTCCAGGTCCGCCTGCGCCTCGGTGCTTATGCTGGTCGCGTGGCTGGCCGGTTGCGGCTCTCCGAAGAGCCATGCCGAGAGCGGGGAAGGGGTAGCTGGCCGGCCCACCGGCTTCGGGCGGCCGGCCGTCCTGGCGCGCACCGAAGGCGAGGCACGCACTCTCCAGGGCCGGAAGCCCATCTGGATCAAGGTCGATCCAGAAGACTCTGGGCTCCCGCACGCTCACCGTAGGCATGGAGGACATGCCGCCGGGCGACTCGATCGGTGTCCACAAGCACCTGCAGGAGGACGAGGTCGTGTTCGTCCACCGGGGCGAAGTCGAGGTCACCCTCGGCGACTCGCTCTTGCGCGCAACGGCGGGCGCCACCGTTTTCATTCCGCGGGGCACGTGGATCGGCTTCCGGGTCAAGGGAGCGGATACGGCAACCATCCTCTTCGCGTTCAACGTGCCGGGCTTTGAGAAGTGCTTGCGGCTCTTGTCGGCCCCGGTCGGCACGGCCTTCGTCTCGCCTCCCGCCCCCGTAGTCGCGGCGGCCCGACGGGAGTGCCACCAGGTGCGCCGGGCTGGCTGAGCACGGTCGGGCTGGTGCTCATGGGTTTGTACCTGCTGGCAACCGAGGTGCGATGGTTCGATTGATCCGAATCATGGGCATGGCCTGCGCTTGCCTGGGCGCTCCGGCCTGGCTGCTCGCGCAGGAACCGGTCCGGCCCCGGCAGCTCTCACCCGCCGAGACGGGCTGCGACTCCCTGCGTCAGACGGCCGCCGACTCGGTGTACGAGGCGGACGCGGTGGATCGTCCGGTCCGAGCGCCCTACCTGCGAGTGAAGGGGGTTCCGTATCGCATGCGCGAGGTGCTCACAGGGCGCACCATGCTCCGCTTCGTCGTGGACGGGTCGGGCTGGGTCGAGCGGTGCAGTATCGCCCTGGTGGAAGAGTCCTCGCCTGAGTCGGACCACTGCGGTGCTGAAGGACCTGCGGGGCGCCCGCTATGAGCCGGCTCGCAAGGGAGGCCAGAAGGTCCGGCAACTGGTGTATCAGGTCTTCACGTACCATAGTGACGGACGCACCGATGTGTCGCAATGACCGGGACTCGTGACGAGGATGCGAAGCGTGTTCAACATTGAGTTGATCGGCCGGCCGGAAGGGGAAGGCGAGCGTCTCTTCAACTGGGGGTGCCTCACGCTTGGCCATTTCCAGGAGGAGTTCCAGGCCCCGCTCTACGACTGGGCTCCGGGCGACTACACGGCGCACTGGCTGGAATCGGCTGAGCGCCTGATCGCCGGGGCGCCCGTGGCTGTCTTTCTGACGCACATGATGGGGCCGGATGCGGCCTACTATGTAGGATGGCCCGCCTGGCGCGACGGCGATCGTGTCTGGGTGCAGGAACGCCTGTTTCTGCGTGAGCACCTCAACGGAACATTCGACCCGGAAAACCCCGAGGTCCACGTCGGCCCGCGGCACGAGCTCTCCCCGGAGGGCGAGCGCATCTCGCAGTGGCAGGTTGGGCTACATGATCTGGCGGCCTTCGTCGAGCGACGGAGGCAACCAGGCGTCCCTGCCTGACCCGTGCGGCGAGTGACGCAGCGAGCCAATGCGGGAACACACGGTCGTTCGTGCCGGCGGTGTCGCCCTGATCGCCGGCGCGATAGCGTTTCTCGGTGTCTTCGCCTTCCTTGCCGCACGGTTTGATTACCCGGCCATCCTCGACGGAAGTGCGGCGGAGGTCCTGCCAACCTTCTCGCCACAGGGCCACGGGCCGTGCGGTGTGGGCAGTGTACGGGTTCTTGCCGATCATCTGGATTCCCGCAGGTGTCGCGGCGTTTCACGCGCTCCGGCCTGTGCGCGAGGGCAGCACACGCATCGGCATGCTGTTCGCGATGATCGCCGCGATCAGTATGATGCTGGGCCTTCTGCGGTGGCCCAGCATCCATTGGACGCTGGCGGAGCCTATGTCCGGCCAGCGGGCCGGAGCGCGCGTCGATCGCCACCGTGTTTGCCGGCCTCAACAGCTATCTCGGCAACTACATCGGTGAGTTCCTCGGGGAGCTCAGCGTCAGCCTGTTCTTCCTTCTGTCGGCGCTGGCCATGCTCGAACGGGACTCGGGGTTTCCTCGCTGGATGGGATATCTCGGCGCGGGCACTGCCATGGCGGGGCTGGTCGGCATGTTCCGCAATGTCACGGATGTGGTCGCGCCGATCGCTTCCATGAACACTATCTCCTGCCGCTATGGATGATCGTCTTCGGAGGTGGGCTTCTGCGCTTCAGAGGTCACGCTTCGGCGCGCATGGCGCCGGACTCGGCCTTCAGCAGGCGGCCGCGGACGCGTCATAACCGGCCACCTGTGAGCGGGTCGTTTGCCAGATGCGAGGGACTATGGAATTCGATCTAGACCTGTCGCTGGACATCTTGCGACGGACGCCTGCTACCCTCGAAGCGCTCCTCGACGCCGCGGCCGAGCGCTGGATCCGCGGCACCGAAGGCGCCGAGACATTCAGCCCCTTCGATGTGGTCGGGCACCTCATCGACGGGGAGGAGACCGATTGGATCCCACGAGCACGCATCATCCTTGCCCGCGGAAGCGATCCCCGTTTCGAGCCGTATGACCGGTTCAGGCACCGGGCGCGCAACGTGGACCGGTCGCTGAGCTCCCTGCTCGCCGAATTCACCCGCTTGCGCGCCGCCAACCTGGCGCTGCTCAGCTCGTGGCGACTGAGCGCCGCCGAGCTCGATCTGCCGGGAGTTCACCCGAGCCTCGGGCGCGTCACTCTTCGCGAGCTGATGGCGGCCTGGGTGGTTCACGACCTGGGGCACGTGGCCCAGGTGGTACGGGTGATGGCCAAGCAATACCGCGAAGAGGTGGGACCGTGGCTTCCCTACTTGCCGGTCCTGACCGACCATGAGGTGCCGCGCTCCTGAGGCTTGCTCCGACTGGAGAGACCCGGCTGGCTAATCAGGTGGCCCAGCCAATGGCGAACCCCGGGCAAAGCCCGCGCCTCCGATGAGCAGGTAGCTGTCCAGCGGGCAGAAGGACACCCCGCCATCGGCCGAGTCGTCGGCCAGCGTCGAGACCGCGGTGCAAAAGACCACACCCGCCGCCGCCCCGAGGGCACCCCCAGGAGCGCCCGCCGCGTTCGATGCCGTGGGGCCGCGCCGAGTTGACCGGTGACCGGTATCCTGCCGCGATCGAGCGCCATGGCCGGTCGCCAGGACTCAAATCGCGGGGGTATGGCCTCGGCCAGTGGGCGCGGACTCTGAGCGTGCGCCATGGTTGCCGTGGCGAGGATAAGGCTGGCCACCAGGTGGGGAACAGGGCATCGCATTATGGCTCCCGAAGGATCTGTTGCCGGATAGTGCACGCGGGGCGTCCTCCAGCGTGAGCCGCCCGCTGGCGAGCCCAACCGATTACTGTGATTAACGCGTCTTCCGCTCGCGGGCCTTCTCCCTTCGTGATTGTATCCAGAGAGCGAGGAACGCCACCGGTGGCGTCAGCAGCCAGATGAGACGGGCGAGGCAACCAGCCGACAGGGAACGCATGCTCGCTCCAGGCGGATCCCTGCCTTGGGCCGACCGCTCGGGTCGAGCCTCGCAGGACAGAGCCAGAGTAGAGTGCTCGTGTCCTCCAGCCGTGACCCGACCCGAGGTGTCGCCGTGAGCGAGCAACGCATCGTCGGCTTTCGCCAGGACCAGGACCAGGACTGGATCGCCGAGCTCGCATGTGGACATACGCAGCACGTCCGCCACGCGCCTCCATGGCAGGTGCGTCCCTGGGTCCTGACGCCCGAAGGGCGGGCGGGACGGCTCGGCACATCGCTGCCCTGCCCGCACTGCGATGAGCGGCAAAGTTGACCGCTGACGGCTGAGAGCGTCCCGATACCGATGCCACCGAACCTGGATCGTCGCACGTTCCTCGGCTTGGTTGCGGCACTGCCGGGCGCATGGCGTCTGCCGGCCACAAGCGTCAGGCAGGGCTCACGGACCAGGCTAATTCTCCTCGGCACAGGCGGCGGCCCCCGACCTCGGAAGCTGCGCTCCGCGCCGGCGCAGGTCATCGTCGTGAACGACACGGCCTACGTCATCGATTGCGGCGACGGCGTCGCGCGGCAAATGGTGTTGGCCGGCGTCGCGCTGGCAGGGCTTCGCCACGTCTTCATCACGCATCACCATTCCGACCATAACGCCGACTACGGCAATCTGATCCTGCTGGCGTGGACTGCTGGGCTGCGGACGCCGGTCGACACCTGGGGGCCGCCGCCGATGAGAAGATGACCCAGCTGTTTCTCGAGGCGAACGCGTACGACATCCAGGTGCGCATCGCCGATGAAGGCCGGGTCCGCTCTGGCCCCGCTGGTTCACGTTCACGAGGTGCGATCGGGTGGTCCGTAATGCGGGACGAAAACATGAGCGTCACGGCCGCCCTGGTCCACCATCCGCCGGTGGTCCCGGCGTTCGCCTATCGCTTCGATGCGGCCGACCGCTCGATTGTCATCTCCGGGGACACGACCCCGTCTGACAATCTCATCCAGCTTGCGCGTGGCGCCGATGTGCTGGTTCACGAGGCGATGTATCCGCCGGCACTCGATCGACTCGTTGCTGGCGTGGCGAACGCCACGGACCTGAAGCGGAGCATTCTGTCGCATCACACGTCGGCGGAAGACGCGGGGCGCGTAGCCCAGGCAGCCCAGGTCAAGACACTGGTCCTCTCACACCTGGTACCGGCAGAGGATCCCCTGCTCAGTGATCGGATGTGGATTGACGCCGCGAGCGCTCATTTCCGGGGCCGGGTCATCCTGGGGAAGGACTTGTTGGAAATTTGAGGCGGCTCGCGCGGGTTCAGCCGAGGCTTTTCTCGAACCAGTGGTGGGCGTAGGGATCGGAGCTGAAGCGGGCCACTTCCCGGAATCCGGCGCTTCGATACAAGCGGATGGCCTCCTGCAAGGTCTGATTAGTCTCGAGCTGAAGCGACGTCATGCCCAGCTCGCGCGCCTGAGTCTCCAGCGCCTCGAGCATCCGCCGACCAATGCCCAACCCACGGACCGTTTCGGCCACCCACATTCGCTTGAGCGACCCCACGCCCGGGCGCCACCGGCTTCACCGCGCCGCTGGCGACGGGCTCCCCATCCACGGAAGCGACCAGGAAGGCGCCCCGAGGCGGGACCAGGTCACGATCATCGGCGGGCAGACTGGCGGCCGGATCGAAGCCGGATTCGAACCGGCGGTTCAGCTCGTCGAAGTATTGGCCGACGCACCATCGGGCGGCGGGGACTTGCCGGGTCCACTCGCTCGATCTCGAGGCCGGCCAGCTGCAGGAGCCGATGCACCTCCGCCATCGCCGCGACCAGACGCGTGCGCTGAGCCGAGGTCAATGGATCGAGCAGGCCCGCGGCGGCCTCGTCGGCGCGCCGATTCATTTCTCTGACTTCCCGTCGACCGGCCGCGGTCCACCGAGCCCTCCGGAGGCGCTGGTCCTCCGTTCCCGGGCTCAGGCGGATGAGACCCTGCTCCTCCAGGGTCTGGACCAGGCGGGTGACGTATCCGGAATCGAGGCCAAGGCGCCGGCGCAGGTCGCGCAGGTCTGCCCCCTCGGCACCGATCTCGTAGAGCAGGCGCGACTCTCCCAGCGGGCGATCGCGCCCGAGGAAGTGATCGTCCAACGCTCCGACGCGCTGGGTGACCAGGCGGTTGAATTGCCGGACCTGCAGGAAATCTCGTCGGCCAGCATTCTCTGACTCTAGTCAGAGATACGCTGGCTGTCCAGTCGCCGATGAATGCCCTTCCGTTCTCGCGGCAGGGGGACAAAGATTTGATTATGCTCGTCGAGTGGACCGAGCCGCCGCCCATGAGTGCCGCGGCCCCGGCGCCCGCGGTGCTCTCCACCGATAGCACCCTGTGGCTGGCCTATCGCATCGCGCGCGATCCGCACCACTGTGCCGTCGTCCGGTTTCATCACGTCGAGGGCTACGCCTGGGGACTGCCGCCGGCGGTGCACGTGGACGAAGTCCGGCCAGAGCTGCCTCGGGGCAGCTTCTACGAGATCCCCGGCGCCGCCGGATCCGAGGCGTCCGGGCGTGAGCGCCACTGGCTGGCGACCTTTCCGGATGCGATGCTGAAGGTCAGGGCGGCGGATGCCGAAGTGGTCCTCCGGGCGACGGCGGCGATCAGTCCAGCGCATGCGCTTGCGGCACTCCTGGCCTGATACCAGCACGATGGGCTGCGTGGGTCACACCACTGTTGAGGAATCGGGACTATGGGAGCCTGGGGCGTCGGCACCTTCGAGAACGACGATGCGAGTGACTGGGTCTACCAACTCGAGGAGGCGGGGGACCTCGACCTCGTGGAGGTCACCTTGCAGGCCGCCGCCGACCCGGAGGCGTATCTCGAGGCGCCGACCTGCTGCATGGCACTGGCCGCGGCCGAGGTGGTCGCGGCTCTTGCCGGGCAGCCGGCGCCCGATCTTCCGGAAGAGATCCGCACCTGGGTAGGGGAGCACCGGCTCCGGGTGCCGTCCGAGTTGCGGACGCTGAGCGTCAAAGCCCTCGACCAGGTCGCCGCGGACTCCGAGCTGAAGGAGCTGTGGGCCGAGTCCGATGAGCGCGGTGCGTGGGTGGATCGGCTCCAGGAGCTCCGCGCACGGCTGGTCACCTGAGGGGCGCACCGGCCGGGTGGAGACCAATGAGCGGCGACATTGAAGTGCGCAACCTGTTCAACATGCGGGGTCGGGGCGCGGTGGCCATCGGGTACCTTCGCGAGGGCACGGTGCGGGTCGGGCAACGGACGCGACCACTGGCGTTCGGCGCAGGGCCGGAGCGTGTCCTCACCCTGGCGGCGGTCGAGCCCATGCACGCGCCGGACGGCGGGGCCGACGCGCTCGGCCTCGTTTTCCGCGAGCGCCCGTCGCTCGCGGACCTTCGTCTCTGCGCTGGCGCCTGGTACGGTGATCCGGTTCGAGGACGATCTCGAGACAGTCCCGGGTTGACGCCAATAGCCGAGACTGGACTCACAGCGTTTCTTCGCCTGGCCCGGGGCAGGCGCGGCCACTTCCGATTGGAATCCGGCCACCACAGCGCGCTCTGGCTGGATCTGGACGCGCTCTTCGTGGATCCTCAGGCCATCGCGCCGTTCGTCGGGGCGCTGGTCGGCCAGCTTCGGGGCCGCGCGGTCGACGTCGTGTGTGGACCGCTCCTCGGTGGCGCGTTCCTCGCCCAGCTGGTCGCGCAGTCCCTCGCGGCCGACTTCTGTTTCACGGAGCGGAGTGCGGTGAAGGCGGACGGGCTGTTCGGAACGCGGTATGAATTGCCGCCGGCGCACCGGCCGCGCCTCAGGGGCCGGCGGGTGGCACTGGTGGACGACGTGATGAGCGCGGGATCGGCCTTGCGGGGCACCCTTGCCGCCCTGCAATCAGCGGGCGCGCTGCCCGTGGTCGCCGGCGCCATCCTGGTCCTGGGCGACCTGGGGGCCGGCTACTTTGAGCAGCAGCATCTGCCGCTGGCGGCGGTGCTGCGAGAGGACTACGAGCTCTGGGCACCGGCGGCGTGCCCCATGTGCCTGGCTGGCCAGCCGCTCGAAGACGCCGGGGCGCCGGCGGTCTGACTCCGTGGGGCGGCGTCAACGCCCACGCGAGGCGCCCGTCGTCAGGCTGACGGCTCGGAGGCTGACGGCTCGGAGGCTGACGGCTCAGAATCGGGGGCGGTCGCCTGGGACTTACCGAAATCCCACAGCTGACGCGGGATGCCCGACGCGACCGACAGCCGCCAGTGGAACTTGAGCCCCTCGCCCGCTCCAGCCGCGCCATCGGTCGGATCCGGCGTGAGCTCGAGGATCTGCACGTGCTGACCCGAAAGCCGCTGAATCAGCGCCTGCTGCTCCTCGGTAAGCGAGAGCTGAAACGGGGGAGTCGGTGTGTCCATGTCTGCCTCCGGGCGGATCCGTGCGCCCAAGGCGACGGGCGCGCGAGATCCGCCGGCAAGGTTGAACGGCGATCGTGGAGCGAATTGTAAGGTTCTTCTGCGAAGCTGACGGCTCGTTCGATTGTTGGCAATGGGAGGGCAACGTTGTCACGAGATTGTTACGCGGAGTCGCGTGGAGGCGCACGTTGAAAGCGAGGAAGACAACCAAGACGGCGAAGGCGGCGAAGGGCCTTCCCGTCAAGCGCTTCGCGTCTCGGCACGCATGGGAGGCGTGGCTCGAGGGCCATCACGAATCCGCACCCGGACTCTGGCTCGAGTTCGCCAAGAAGGACAGCGGGTTGCGCTCCGTCTCGCACGCGGAGGCGCTGGAGGTGGCCCTGTGCTATGGCTGGATCGACGGCCAGACGGCATCCGTCGACGGTCAGCGATTCCGGCAGCGATTTACCCCGCGACGGGCACGAAGCAAATGGTCGCAGATCAACTGTGCGGCGGTCGAGCGGCTGCACGCGTCAGGCCGGGTGGCACCGGCCGGGGTCCGCGAGATGGAGGCCGCCAAGCGCGATGGCCGCTGGGAGGCCGCGTACGCATCGCCGCGGAGCATGACGGTGCCGGACGACCTCCGGGCGCAGTTGGACGCGCAACCCTCGCGCGCGCCGCTTCTTCGAGCAGCTGGACAGCCGGAACCGGTATGCCGTCCTCTATCGGCTGCAGGATGCCAAGAAGGCCGACACCCGGAAGCGCCGACTCGAGAAGTTCGTGGGCATGCTCGGAAGCTGGGGAGACTCTTCATTAGGACCGGGCCAGTCAACGAAGAAGGGAATGGTTACGATGTCCGAAGCATCCGGCGGGGCACCCGCCTACCCGTATTCGACGCACCTGGACGTGAAGTTCGGTCCGCTCGAGCGCATCGACGTCCCGGCGCTGGTGGCCGCATGCACCGATCGCTGGTACAACCAGACGCTCTGTCGGGTGAACGACGCGGTCGTCCGCCTTGGCGTGGTGCAGGGTGAATACCACTGGCACAAGCACGACGCGGATGATGAGTTCTTCTACGTCATCGACGGACGGTTCTGGATCGATCTCGAGGACGGGATGATCGAGTTGGGCCCTGGCCAGGGCGTCGTCGTGCCCAAGGGGGTGCTCCACCGGCCGCGCGCACCGGGGCGCACTGTGATGCTGATGATGGAGACGGCCGGCATCGTGCCGACCGGTGATTGAAAGGAGCGGGACCAGTGGAAATTCGCTCGGTGCAGCAGTTCTGGACTACTGGGGTAGTCTGCGTGGACGCACCCGCCGGGTGGCGGCGTGCATCCCGCCCGACCGCCTCGAATGGACCTATCGAGCCGGCAGCTTCACCCTCGGCGACAGGTGCGGCACCTCGCGACGATCGAGCGTTATATGTACGCCGAGACGGTGGCCGGTCGCCCCAGCCGGTATCCCGGCTGTGGCCGCGAGCTGGCCGCTGGCTACGACGCGGTCATGGCGTATTTCGAGCGGCTCGACGTGGAAGCCAAGGCGATCATCGGCGGCCTGAGCGACGCGGACCTCGAGCGGGGGTGCCAGACGCCCGCCGGCGTTCCCATCACGACCTGGAAATGGCTTCGGGCTATGGTGGAGCACGAGGCCCATCACCGAGGGCAGATCTACCTGATGCTCAACATGCTGGAGGTGCCCACCCCGCCGCTCTACGGCCTGACCTCCGAAGAGGTCCGGGCCCGGTCGGCATAACAGGACGAAGCCGAAGGTGGAGCCCGTGGCGGACGTATCGATTCGCGCGGCCACTCTGGCCGATGCCGCCCGACTTGCCGTGCTCACCGAAGTCCTGGGCTACCCCGCCACGCGGGGCGCGCTCGCGGAGCGGCTCGGCCGCCTGCTCACGCGGGATGAGGAGCTCGTCCTGGTCGCCGAGGTCAGCCCCGGCCACATCGTGGGCTGGCTGCATGGGGGCGAGCGAGAGCTTCTCGAATCCGGCCGGCGCTGTGAGATCCTGGGGCTGGTGGTCGACCTCACCTACCGGGGTCGAGGCGTCGGGCGGCGATTGGTGCAGATGGCCGAGGCGTGGGCGTTCACGCGCGGCCTCGACCAGATGGCCGTCCGGAGCAACGTGGGCCGTGCCGAGTCGCATCCGTTCTATGAGCGCCTGGGTTATGTGCGTGCCAAGACCCAGCACGCCTACCGCAAGCGACTCTCGGCGTAGCGCTCACGTCACGGTCATATCCGCGCCAGAAGCTTCTCGACGAGCGGCCGGAAGGTGCGTTCCGGATCCTTCATCAGCGCCATGTTCAGCTCCAGAAGCACGTCGCCCTTGAGGGCCAGGGATGGAAGCAGGTCGCTGAAGTAGGCGGCGTCCCCCAATCCCTGGACTGGCCCGGCCTTCACGACCCCCGCCTTGGCCAGGCTGTCGATGCCGACGCCTTCCGAGCCCGCCAGCATTTTGTCTCCCGCCTTCAAGGCCGCAGTCGATGCATTCCACTGATTCTTGCCGCCCTTCCAGTACACCGTCAGAATGAATACGGGTGCCTTGGCATCCTCGTATTGGCAGACCGAGCGCTCCGGGCCCTCCTCGATCACGTTCGCGAGGACGATGGTTGGTCCGAGCAGCGCCTTGACCTCCTCGGGCTTGAGCAGCCTGCACACGTGGTGGTCGGCCTGGGCGGAGGCAGTGGTCGGGCCGGCGAGGGCCAGGGCGCAGCACAGCAGGAGACGCCGATTTCTCATGGCGCACCTCGAGATGAAACTGGAGTTCCCCGAACGTACGCCTCGGGACCTTGAGCGGCAAGACAGCGAGACCTTCCGGACAGAAGCGCTGGTTCCCTTTGTGAGCTGGACGCTGGCGCGGAATCCGGCCGAAAGCCACTCTTAGTGGAAATCAGGATCGGAGCCTCCAATGATTCGCCAACTCGCCTCCGGGAAATACCGGCTGTATTCCAGGAAGAAGGACCCCAAGACCGGCAAGCGACGCAATCTGGGAACCTTCAACACCCGCGCGGCGGCGGAGAAGCACGAGCGCGCCGTGCAGTTCTTCAAACGCCGTGGCTGACGCTGCTGACCGATTCAGAGCTGGGAGGAACGCACGATGCCGGACATCCCGAGGGCTGATGCCATCCGGGGCACCACGATGCGATGGGCATGGACTGAGGGTCCCACCAAGGGCATGGTTCACGAGCACGTCTTCCACGAGGATGGCACCGTCGAATGGCACGATGCCGGTTCCGCGGCGTCAGGGAAGCCGTCCAAGAAGGTCGAGGGGGGGCATGAGTCGACTGGGCCGGAACGGGTGCCATATGCGGCATTCGATGTGACCTCGGAGGTCTACGCGGTCTCCTACCTGTCGCCGTCATCCGGTTTCACGCTCACCGTCGTGCTCAACTTTGCAACCCGGCAACTGGTCGGCATCGCGTCTGGCGGCAAGGACTGGTTCCCGTTGCGGGGCACGTTCGAGGTGGTCGACTGAGCGTGCCCTTCGGCGCCCTGGCGGATGGGCTGCTCCTGCTGCATGCGCTGTTCGTGCTCTTCGTGGTGGCGGGCGGGGTGCTGGTCCTGCGGTGGCCTGGCGTGGCGTGGGTCCATCTGCCGGCCGCCGCCTGGGGCGCCTTGATCGAGTTCGTGGGATTCACCTGTCCGCTCACGCCGCTGGAGCAGGCCTGGCGCGGGGCGGCGGGGGGCCAGGCCTATGAGGGTGGCTTCATCGAGCACTACGTGACGCGCGCGCTCTATCCCTCAGGGTTGACGCGGCCCGTGCAAATCGCGTTGGGGTTGATCGTCCTGGGCGTGAACGGATGGATCTACTGGAGGGTCTGGCGCCGGCGGAGGCCTGCCCGATGAACGAAGGGAGGAGGCCCACTTGAGCAGGTTGTTGGCCTGGGTGGCGGCCACGATCCTTGGCGGGATCGGATGGTGGGCAGGCGAGAAGGAGGGCGTGTTCACGGCCTTCGTCCTGAGTATGGTAGGCACCGGCGTCGGCCTCTATCTGGGTCACCGGCTCGCGGCGCGCCTGCTCGATTGACTCCGGTGGATCCCCGCCGCTCAGTCGAGCGGCCGGGACGTGCCCCGCGGCAGTGGCAGCAGCTCCCGCACCGCGGCGGCGATGCCATCGATGCTGACCGGTCGCCGGAGGACGCGGGTCCAGGGAACAGGCTCCGCCTTGTCGGGTGGCCCGGACATCGCCACGGCCCGGGCCAGGAGAATCGCGGCCGGGTTCCCGTAGCGCTGTAACAGGGTGGTGAGGAGCGTGAGCGCCTCGTCGCCTGACAGAGCAGCCTGATCCACGAGCACCAGACGCACCGGCCCACGGCTCGGTGCCTGGACGCGATAGCGTAGCGCTCCCGCCAGGCCAGGCGCTCCGAGCGCGTCGTAACCGACTTCCCGGAGCGCGGCGCGAAGGAGCGCTCGCGGCCACTGCTCGGGCATGACGAGAAGC
Organism: uncultured Gemmatimonadales bacterium; assembly: GCA_963833905.1. Taxonomy (GTDB): domain Bacteria; phylum Gemmatimonadota; class Gemmatimonadetes; order Gemmatimonadales; family GWC2-71-9; genus CAVVWJ01. The sequence goes on from CAWHZQ010000006.1 coordinate 111,018, forward strand.
ACTCGGGGTGGGGGCGGGCTCGCTTCCGCGGGATCGAGCGGTGGCATCCGTCAGATTGAGCTCGCGGGCGTCGAGTCCGCAAGACCGGGACCACCGGACCGAGGTTGTTGGCGACGAGAGCCTGATGATGAGAGGGGCGAACCCAATGACCGACCGCGCCACCGATCGGAGACCGGCGATCCGCGAGGTCTTCCCCTACCTCTGCGTGCGCGATGCCGCGGCGGTCATCGCGTTCTACACCACGGTCTTCGGGGCGGAGGAGCTGTTGCGGCTGACCGATGCGGGCGGCCGGATCGCGCACGCCGAGTTGAGGCTCGGGCCCGTGGTGGTGATCCTCGTCGACGAGCATCCCGAGTACGGTATCCAGAGCCCGCTCGCGTTCGGCGGCACTGGACTGACGCTCCACCTGCATGTCGATGACGTGGATACGCTCACCGCACGGGCCCGGAGCGCCGGGGCCACGGTTCTCCGCGAGCCCGAGGATTACGGTCACGGCGAGCGGCAGAGCCGAGTGCGCGATCCGTTTGGCCACGAGTGGCTGCTGGGACACGAGCTCGAGGCGCTCTCCTCCGAGGAGATCAAGCAGCGCTTCGACGCCGAGCAGCAGGCCTAATGGCAGGCTACAGCGGTACACCGCTCGCGAAAAAGCTCGGGCTCAAGGAGGGTCAGCGGATCGCGCTCCATGGCGCGCCGGAAGGATTCCTTCGGATGCTGGACCCGTTGCCGCCAGGGATCGTCTGGCGCGCGGACCTGCGCGCCACAGTGGACGGCGTGCTGCTGTTCGCCCCGGTGGTGGCTGCGCTGGAGGCCGCGCTGTTGCCGGCCGCATCGGCGCTTACGCCGGCCGGAATGCTCTGGGTTGCGTGGCCGAAGCGGGCCGCGAAGGTTCCCACCGATCTCACCGAAGATCGGGTGCGGGCGTTCGGACTGGCGGCCGGCCTGGTGGACGTGAAGGTCTGCGCCATCAGCGAGATCTGGTCCGGCCTCAAGTTCGTGCGCCGGCTCGAGGATCGCTGAACCGAGAATCGCGGAAACGAGGAGCATGGCATGACGAAAGCAGGTCCTCTGCGCGACCAGCTGACTCGACTGCTGGCGTGGGAAGACGCCCATGTCGGCTTCGAGGCCGCCGTGGCGAAACTGCCGCCGAAGCTCCGCGGGGCTCGTCCTGCGGATCTGCCGTACTCGCCGTGGCAACTGGTGGAGCACCTTCGGCGGACTCAGCGCGACATCCTCGATTTCTGCCGCAATCCCGCCTACAGCCAGCCGGCCTGGCCGGACGACTACTGGCCGGAAACGGAGGAGCCGCCATCGTCCACCGCCTGGACCGAGAGCGTCCGCGGCTTCGAGCGGGACCGCGAGGCGCTGCAGGCCCTGGCGCGCGATCCCGCAATCGACCTCATGGCGCCGATTCCCCATGGTGATGGCCAGACCTACCTCCGCGAGTTGCTGCTCGCGGCGGACCATGCGGCCTATCATCTGGGTGAGCTGATCGTCGTTCGCCGCTTGCTCGGAAGCTGGCCGGTCGCTCCCTAGCCGCTATCGGCTGATGATCATAGGATCAGGGCTGAGATCGTGCGGCCCTTCACCACGAAGGCACGAAGGACACGAAGGTCCACGAAGAACTGCAACACAAGGACGAGTGTTTCTTCCTCGTGACCTTCGTGCCTTCGTGGTGAAGAGAGCAACGATGCCAGATGTTCAAGCGCCGTCACCGGGTCGGAGGCTCGATGCGCAGGAGTTCGATAGTACACCTGGCGTTGGCCTTGGCAGCCTGCGGACCCAGTGCCTCGCCGAAAGCTTCGATGAGCGCCGGAGACTCGGCCTTCGCCGGCGTGCAGGCGCGCGGCGGCGTCGCCATGGGCGTGAACCAGTACACGTCGCGCCACGTCTTCGAGCCGCTGCCCGACGGCGGTCGGATTGCGCTGCAGCGCGACGTGGCGGACAGCGAGGTGCCGCCCAGATCCGCCGGCACATGCACGAGATCGCCGGGCGGTTCGCCGCTGGTGATTTCACCCTGCCGGGCTTCGTCCACGCGCGGGCGGTGCCTGGGACCGAGATCATGGCTGCCAGGCGGGCGGCCATCGCGTATGCGGTCGACACCCTGCCGCGGGGAGCGGCGCTGCGGATCCGGACCGCCGACACGACTGCCGTTCGGGCCATCCACGAGTTCCTCGCGTTCCAGCGGCACGACCATCACGCCGGGGCCCACGCGGATTCGTGAGCCCGCGCGATGAACGGCGCTCAGGATGTCGCCCCGGGCAAGTCCAGCATCGGAGGCTGTCGCCAATACCGCCGGAGCGAGCCGACGATCACGGGCAGACCCCGCACCACGCAGAGGACCACGGTAAGCCACGCGGCCGGATGAAGCGCGGCAAGCAGCGGCCCGGCCACGCGTGCAGGGGCCGACTCGAGTGGGAAGTCCGCGCAGGCCTGGACCAGGGCCAGACCGCAGAACGTCGCGATCTTGGCGGCGGCATACGCGGTCCGCATCCAGGCCGAGCCGACCAGGAACCGGCCGAGCCTGGTCCGATGCTGGGTGAACGGCGCCTCGCCCTGGCCGATGCCGATGGCGCGGAGCGCGTCGGTGAGCGTGGTCCGCACGAGGACGACCAGCGGGATCGCCGTCGGGATGAGGCGCAGATCGGCGAAGCATACCCACAGAACCAGCTCGTAGGTTCGGTCGGCGGCGATGTCGAGTACGCCCCCGAACAGGCTGGTCTGTCCGGCTCTCCGGGCCACGGCGCCATCGACGGTATCGAGCATGAGCCCGACGAAGAGGAGCGCCACCCCGGCCAGGCGGGCCGCCGGCGATCCCAGGTACAGCGCGAGGACGGTCGTCATCAGGATCGGGAAGCGCGAGAGCGTGATCCAATTCGCCAGCATGGCGTGCCTCCGTCGGTTGCGGCACGATCGGGTGCGGGCGTCCTCTGCGCGTGACCTCTACTGGCCCTGGCGCCGCCAGGGCGTCAACTTTGAGTGACTCATTCACGAGGACGCGACGAGTGAACATCGAGATTCGCATGCTGGCGTCCGGCGACGAGGCCGTGCTGGGTCAGCGTCGCGGCCGGGGTATTCGACCATGACGTGGATCCGGAGCTGACCGCGGAGTTTCTCCGCGATCCCCGGCATCACCTCGCCGTCGCGCTCGAGGGCCCGCTGGTGGTGGGTTTCGCCTCCGCGGTCGACTATGTCCATCCGGATAAGCCGCGGGAGCTCTGGATCAACGAGGTGGGTGTCGCGCCGTCACACCAGCGCCAGGGTCTCGGGCAACGGCTCCTGCGCGCCGTGCTCGACCTCGGCCAGAGCATCGGCTGCCGGGATGCGTGGGTGCTGACGAGTCCCGCCAACGGACCCGCGGTGCGGCTGTACGAGTCGGTGGGTGGCAGCGACATGGCCGACGCGCCGATGATGTTCACGTTCCGACTGAGCCCCAGGCCGCTGCCGTGAGTCAGGCGCTCGCGCCGGGCCGCTCCTCCGGATGCCGGCGGAGCCAGGCCTGCACGTACGGGCAGGTGGCGATCACGTTGAGATCGCGCTCGCGCGCGTAGGCCAGCGCCGCGCGCACGAGCGCATCACCTACGCCTTGATCGTGGCCGGACGGAGGTACCTCGGTGTGCTGAAGGTCCAGCAGGTCATCGCCGAAGGGGGCGTAGACGAGCTGGGCCTCGCCGTCGGGCAGGGGCACCACGAAGCGGGAACCTTCGATATCATGCTGAACGGTCATGCGCGGCCTCGTACGGGGGCTGTCACGGCGCGGGAGCATTCAGGGAGAATAGCGACATGAGCGCCGAACGCATTTCCGGCTTCACGCTCGACCACGTCGAGCTGTTCGTGCCCGATCGGGACGCCGCGGCGGCCTGGTACGCGACGGTGCTCGGCTGCGCGCCGGTGCGCGGCGCGGAGCAGTGGGCGGCGGATCCGACCGGGCCGCTCATGGTGTCGCCGGACGGTGGCCGCACCAAGCTGGCGCTCTTCGTTGGGGAGCCACCGGGAGGACGGGCGACGGCCGGATTTCATCGGGTGGCGTTCCGGCTGCCGGCGGCGGCATGGTCCCGTTTCGCTGCCGGGCTGCTCGAGCAGGGCATCCCGGCGCGGGTCGTGGACCATGGGACGGCGCTTCGGTGTATTTCGACGATCCCTACGGCCACCACCTGGAGGTCACCACCTACGAGGCGGACGAGGTCCGGCGATCCACGCACTAATGATTCAATCATGGATGTGGCTCGACAAGCAGTTCCACGGCGACCTCGAGGCCACGAGCCGCGGCAGCTTCATCCTTCAGCACAATGGCACAATGACGCGCGGCCGAGCCTCACGATCACGGTCGTGCCGGATTCGGGGACCGACGAGCTCAACGCAGCCCCATAGGACGCGAGGAGGCCGACATGGCGGGTCAAGGGTCGACCGGCAACGTGATCGCGGCGCTGGCCAGTTTCTTCATCCCCGCCTGGGCAACTCCTGCAAGGCGTTGTGGATGGCGCTCGTGCAGTTCTGCCTGGCCGCCGCGCTGTGGCTCATCTGGATGGGGTGGATCATCCACCTCTGGTCGATCCTCGATGCCGCGATGTGGAAGCCGAAGGCCGCCTAGGCCGGCGCTCGCTCGGCTCGCGCTCCGCCGCCGGCGCGTGCATTTTGAAGGGGTAGGGACCGACCCGGAGGACCCATGACCGACGACAAGGCACCCCTCTATCTCTGGCTGATCGCCGCCGCCTTGCTGGGGACGGCGGTGCTGACGCTCCAGCCGTACTCCGCCGAGCCGTTGGGCAGGGGCTTCGGCAAACCCGCGGAGCGCTACGTCCGGGCGGCGCTGGCGCAGGACTCGGTGGCGTTGGTCCGGCTCTCGGTCAGCGACAGCCCAGTGATCTGGGCGCTTGCGGCAGCGCGCCGCTCCCCCAGGTCGCTGGCCGCCTGGGCCCACCATACCGAGGCCTGGACCGGCGAGCGCCGCGGAGACACGACGCAGGTCTTTCTGTACAGCGCCGGCACACTCTGCCGCAACGCGCCGATTCAGTTCCGGTTCGTCCACGCACGGAGCGCGCGCCAAGGTGGTCGGCGCGAGCTCGGACTGTCTCGATTCCGCGCCGAACGCGCGGGGCAGCGTGCCGCGGCCATGACGACTCGACCGCGGCCTGACGCGATCCCGCCTTCGGAGGAGTAACGAATGCCGAGCCGCTGGTATGTCCGACCGTTCGTCCACCTCACCACGTCGCTCACGGCGCTTCTGGCAGTCACCGCGCCGGCCGCGGCCCAGACCGGCCCTGCCGCACCGGCGACCGGACCACGCTACATCAATCCGCCCGGCCTGACCCGTCCGTCGGGATACACCCACGTCGTGGTGTCATCCGACGGCCGCACCGCCTACATCGCGGGGCAGGTGGCGTTCGACAGCGTGGGCCAGGTCGTAGGTCCCGGCGACTTCCGCGCCCAGGCGGCGCAGGTCTTCTCGAACCTCGGGCGGGCGCTCGCGAGCGTCGGCGCCACCTTCGGCGACGTGATGAAGACCACCACCTACATCACCGACGTTCGGAACCTCGGCATGCTGCGCGAGTCGCGCGCGCGGTACTTCGACTCCGCGCGCCCGCCCGCCAATACCCTGATTCCGGTGGGCGCGCTCGCTCGGCCGGAGCTGTTGCTGGAGATCGAAGCGGTGGTCGAGATCCGGCCCGCGTCCCGCTGATGAGGGTGGACACGTTCCTGCGGCTCCGTCGCGTTGGTCTCGCCGGACTGCTGCTCGCGGCGTGTCAGGCGCCGCCACCGCCGACGCGCGAGGCCGCCGTCGCAGCCGCGGACGCCTCCGACCGAGGCTGCCATCGGCCAGGCTGCCGTGGCGGCCGTAGTCGCCGCGCCATGGGACCGAGGATCCGGCGGGGTGGGGCACGCTCTGCTCGTCCGCGGCGCCGTGCGACACGGTCGTGGTCGAGCCGCGCATCGTGGCACTGCCGTCACAGGCACCGGCGTTCTTCGTGCCGGAGGCGCGCGACCTGGTGGCGACTATCACGCCGTACACGCTGACCCTGTCGCAGGTCCCCGGCCGGCACGCCCGGCTCGGCTCGTGGCGGGAATGCAGCAGCCGCCGTGATCACCCGGCGTGGGGCAAGCAGCGCATCGCGTGCGTCGCCATGGGGCTCGTCGGCCCCGAAACCGCCAGCCCGGAGGCGATGACCTTCGCGCTGCTGGTGGCGACGCCGGCCCGCGGGTTGAGCTGGCCGCGGGTGCGGGTCACCCGCCCGAAGGAGAGCTGGCGCGGGCGCCTGATCAGTAACGCCAGCGAGTGAGGCCGCGGCCGCCTTTGCGCGGCGCCGCATTCCCGGGTCATCTTTCGTACATGACTATTTCCCTTGTGGCCGCCGCGCTGGCGGCGCTGATGCTGCTCCTCGCGGGCCCGGGTGTGCGCCTCGGCCTGTGGTCGTTCCGCACCGGATTCGATCTGCTGCGCTGGGGCGCCTATCTCGGCCTCGCGGCCGTCGCCGTGGCGCTGGTCCAGCTCCTCGTGCCGCGGTGGCGGGGCCAGCGGCCGTGGATGCTCGGGCTCGCGGTCGTGCTCGGAGCCCTCGCGGCCGGGGTGCCGTGGTACTGGCGCCGGCTCGCGAGCCAGGTGCCACCCATCCACGACATCTCCACCGACACCGCCGATCCGCCCGTCTTCGTGGCGGTGCTCCCGCTCCGGGCCGACGCGCCGAACCCCGCCGCGTATGGCGGCCCGGAGCTCGCGGCCCAACAGGCGAGCGGCTACCCCGACATCCACCCGCTCGTGCTGCCGGCCACCCAGCCGGGGACCGCGTTCGCCCGCGCGCGGGACGCGGCCCGGGAGGCCGGCTGGGCGATCGTCGCGGCGGACTCCGCCGCCGGCCGGGTCGAGGCCACGGCCACCACGGGGTGGTTCGGCTTCAAGGACGACGTCGTCGTGCGCATCCGGCCGGAGGGGCAGGGGAGCCGGGTGGACGTGCGGAGCGTCTCGCGGGTGGGGACGAAGCGACGTGGGGACCAACGCCCGGCGCATCCGCGCCTACCTCGATCGATTGCGGTGGGAGACGGCCGATGCGCGCCGATGAGCTCGACGGCGTGCTCGCCTTCCTCCGCGCCGCCGAGCGGCTGAAGACCGTCACCCGGAGCGGCTGGACCTCGACCGGCGAGGCCGAGAGCGTCGCCGAGCACACCTGGCGGCTCTGCCTGATGGCGATGGTGCTGTACGGGCGGGCGGAGAGACATCGATCTCGCCAGGCTCCTCAAGATGTGTCTCATCCACGATCTCGGCGAGGCGATCGGCGGCGACGTGCCCGCTCCCGCCCAGGTCGCCGGCAGCCCGAAGGCCGGCCAGGAGCGCGCGGATCTGCTGTCGCTCGTCGAGCCGCTTCCCGCGGCGGGCCGGCGCGAGATCCTCGAGCTGTGGGACGAGTACGAGGCGGCGAGCTCGCCCGAGGCCAAGCTCGCCAAGGGGCTCGACAAGCTCGAGACCATCCTGCAGCACACCCAGGGCCGGAACCCGGACGACTTCGACTACGCCTTCAATCTCGACTACGGCCAGCGCTACACCGCGGCGGATCCCGTGCTCGCCGCGCTCCGCTCTCGGCTCGACGAAGTGACGGCGCAGCGGGCCCGCGACGCGGGCGCGGGCTCCGGCGGCCGGGCCGGAGGACGCCTGACCACCGCGATTCATCGCCAGGTGGCCGACGCGGCGGCGGGCCGGCTGGCGCGCGTCGTCGGCCGGATGCCCTCGGGCTGGGCGGTGCTGGGTGACCCGCAGATTCTTCCGGGCTACTGCCTGCTGTTGTCCGATCCCGTGGTCCCCGACCTCAACGCGCTCGGGGGCGAGAGCCGCCGCCAGTTCCTCGAGGACATGGCGCGGCTGGGCGACGCGGTCCTGGCCGAGATGGCCGCCGAGCGGATCAACTACGAGATCCTCGGGAACGTGGAGCCGGCCCTGCATGCGCACGTGATCCCGCGGTACGCCTGGGAGGTGCCGGAGCGGCGGCGGACGGCCGTCTGGTCGCACGACTGGGGCGCGGCGCCCGCCTTCGCCGCCGCGCAGGACGGACCGCTCGCCGCGCGGCTCGCCGCTCGGCTCGGGCTCCGAGGCGGGACGTGAAGCCGGCGACCGCCCGCCCGCTGACCCGGCTCCGGCGCCTCTGCCTCGCGCTGCCGGAGGCGCACGAGGTCGAGGCCTGGGGCGAGCCGACGTTCCGGGTGCGGAGCAAGCTCTTCGCGATGTACGCGGATGCCGCGAACCATCACGGCGCCGGGCGTCCCGCCGTCTGGTGCAAGGCCGCGCCCGGCAACCAGGACATGATGGTGAAGATGGCGCCCGAGCGGTTCTTCGTGCCGCCGTACGTCGGACCGAGCGGCTGGGTGGGCATCTGGCTCGACGGACGGGCCGACTGGGACGAGCTGAGGCAGCTCCTGCGCGATGCCTACCGGCTCGTCGCCCCGAAGCGGCTGTTGCGCGTCCTGGATGACGCCGATCGGAGCGCATGATGACCGAGCGATCCACCCGCAGCGTGGAGGGCGCGTGACCGAGGAGCAGCGCGTGGCCGACCTGACGGAGCTGCTCACCCGCCTGGGTGCCACCGATCCCGCGGCATGGGCGCGCTCGGAGGTCGAGGAGGACATTCCGCAGGTCGCGCGCTACCTCTTCCTCCGGCAGGCGTGGCAGCACGTCGTGGCCGACGGTGACACGACCTGGATCGACGCGTGGCGCGACCTGGCCGCCCAGTCTCCGGACGCCCCGTGCGCCGGGATCGGCCCCGCGCTCGAGCGCCTGCTTGCCGCCGGCGCACGCCCGGAGGACATCGCCACCGTCGTTCGGGTCATGCAGTACAGCACGCTCTTCGGCCTGTGCTACCTGCTCGACGATCCCGGGACGGTCGAGCCCGAGGTGGCCGAGCTCGGCTGGGCACTGGTGGAGATCGACGAGGAGGGTACCGTCGGCCGCCACATCGGCGGGCTGCACGAGTCGCTGCTGGAGACCGATCCGAGCGGCCGCGAGATGCGCGCCGCCCCCGAAGGCTGAGCCATGCCCCGCATCGCGCCGGAGATCTTTCGGAAGCGACTCCTCATCGAGGGCTACTTCGCCCGCCAGGAGCTCGATGCGGCGGCCATCCGCGAATACTTCACCGTCATCACGTCGCGGCTGGGACTGCGCACCTACGGCGAGCCGACCGTGCACACGACCAGCGGCCAGGGCAAGGCCGCCAACCAGGGCTACGACGCCTTCGTGCCGCTCATCGACTCGGGGATCTACGTGTGCGTCTGGTCGGCGCGGGCATTCGTGTCGGTGATCCTCTACACCTGCGCCGAGTTCGACGACGCCCAGGCGATCGAGACCACCCGCGGCTTCTTCGAGCTCACCGAATGGGACACGGCAACCTTCTAAGGGCAAATTCGAGTCATGGCCATCCTCGAATCGATTCGCCGGTTCGTTGCCGACCGGATGGGCGGCGACGAGGCCGCAGCCACGGCCGCGCCCGGCGGCCCGACGCGGGTGCAGCTCGCCGCGTGCGCGCTCCTGCTGGAGCTGGCCCACGCCGATGGGGAGTTCAGCCCGGAGGAGCAGGCGCATCTCCGGCGCGCGCTGGGCCAGCAGTTCGGCCTCGATGAGGTCACCGGTGACGAGCTCCTCCGACTGGCGGAGGCGGAGCGCGCACAGTCGCTCGACCACTTCCAGTTCACCCGCCTGATCGTCGCCGAATACGATCTGCGCCGGAAGATGGAGCTCGCGACGACCATGTGGGGTGTGATCCTGGCCGACGGCCGCCTGAGCGACCACGAGACGCACCTGGTCCGCAAGATGGGCAGCCTCATGCAGCTCGACCCTGCCGCTCTGTCGGCTGCGCGCCGTGCTGCCGAAGCGGCGCTCGAGGGAGGTGCGGATGACGACGTGGCGGAGCGGTGTGGCGATTGTGCTGCTGATGGGCGTGACGGCCTGCGCCAACGGCGCCGCCGGGCACGATGAGACGGGGTGGGTGACGCCGAGTCCCGCCGCCGAGGAGGCCGGTACCGAGATCAGGATCACCGGGGTCGTGAACCACGTCGAACTCGAGGGCGGCTTCTACGCCATCCGGGGCGATGACGGCGTGACCTACGATCCGACCAACCTGCCGCCGGCGTTCCAGAGAGACGGACTCCGGGTCGAAGCCGAAGCGCGGCGGCGCGACGACATGATGGGGGTTCACAAGTCGGGCCGATCGTGCAACTGGTGCGCATCCGCGCGCGCTGACGGGGAGACGGGATGACGGTGCGGCTGGGCAGTACCCTCGCGCTGGCTGCAGCGGTCGCCTGCGCCGGGCGGTCGGCGCCGCCGGCAGCGCCGGCGCCCGTGACGACCGCGGCGTGCGCGGTCGGCGACACGGCGATGGTGCGCGACGTGGTGTACTTCGGCCGCAATCGCCCCGACGGCGGCACGGTGGGCGACGCCGACTGGCAGCGCTTCCTCGACGAGGTGGTCACCCCGCGGTTCCCCTATGGGCTCACGGTGGTGGACGCCACCGGCCGGTGGCGCGGGCAGAGCGGCGTGGTCGAGCAGGAGCGTTCCGAGATCGTGACCGTCTTCCATGCCGGGGACCAGGCGTCGCGCCAGGCCATCGCCGACGTCGCCGGGGAGTACAAGCGCCGCTTCCGGCAGGAGGCCGTCCTGCGCGAGCGATCGGCCACCTGCGCGCGGTTCGAGTGAGGTCTGGCGGGCATGCGTGAGGAGATCCTGCTCTGGCGCCGCATCGATGGGCCGGGCCACGAGAGCGCGCGCCTGGTGTACCACGAGCCGTTCTGGCAACTGGGCGGGATGGCCGTGTTCGCGGCGGAGGGCAAGGCGTGCCGGCTGGAGTATTCGATCGCCTGCGACGCCGCGTGGCGGACGCTGCATGTCGATGTCGCCGGATGGGTCGGCCCCCGGCGCATCCGCTTCCACCTGGTGGCGAACGCGCAGCGGGCGTGGCACCTCGATGGCCGTCCGTTTGCCGACGTGGCCGGCTGCCTCGACGTCGACCTCTCCTTCACCCCGGCCACCAACCTGTTGCCGATCCGGCGACTGGCACTACAACCGGGCCAGTCGGCGCCGGTGCGCGCCGCCTGGGTGAGTTTTCCCGGGTTCGGCATCGAGCCGCTGGATCAGGTGTATCGGCGGGTGAGCGAGTCGAGCTACCACTACGAGGCGGCGGATGGCACGTTCGCCACGGACTTCGAGGTCAACGCCGCGGGGTTTGTCACCCGCTATCCTGGACGCTGGGAAGCGGAGCCGGCGCCGGTGGTACCGGTCTAGTCGCTGCCGTGCGGCGTGGGCTCCGGCGGGCGGGCGATGCCGCGAGAGGCGCCCGCGGCGACCGACCGCGCCAGCAGGCCGGCGTAGTCGGGCGCCGTTACCTCCCACTCCTCGCGGCGGCAACTGACGACGCGGGTCTCCTTGTCCGAGACCAGCTCCAGCGTCACGTGCGTGGCGGCCTCATCCTTCCGGACGGGGCGGAATCGGACGAGCCAGGTTTTGCCATCGGCGTGGAAGAACTCGCGTGTCGTCATGTCCGCTCCTTCGCACAACCTGGCTGGAGGGGTCGGCGCTCCAATTCACCACTCTCAGAATCGACCCGCGCCGACGAGCCGTCAACTCTCAAGTATTCGACGGTGTCGAGGAGGTCGACGGCCCGAAACGCGAGGAGTCGGACCTCAGGTTGCAAGACACGTGGGAGAAAGGGCTTGCGGTCGCGCAGAATGTCGCGCGGACGGTTAGTGTTCAGCCATCGCGTCAACCCATTGGAGACATCATGCTGCGACAGCACCAGCCGGAGGGTGGACCCTCGGTGGCCCCGTACGACCCCATCAGCGAGCGGATGCTTCGTGCGCGGACCATCATCATCAGCGGCGAGATCACTCAGAAAGTGGCCGGCTCGGTGTCGGGCCAGCTGCTTGGCCCTGGCGGCCGAGTCCGAGAGCGACATCACCGTATTCATCAACTCGCAGGGTGGTCACGTCGAGGCCGGCGATACGATCCACGATCTCATGCGCTTCGTCCGCCCCCGGATCCGGGTGATCGGTACCGGCTGGGTGGCGAGCGCTGGCGCGCTGATCTACGTCGCCGTGCCGCGGGAGCAGCGGTTCTGCCTGCCGAACACACGCTTCCTGCTGCACCAGCCCTCGGGCGGATCCGGCGGCACGGCGAGCGACATCGACATCGAGGCCCGCGAGATCCTTCGCATGCGCGACCGGCTCAACCGGATCTTCGCGCGGGAGACCGGGCAGCCGCTCGAGCGGATCGAGGAGGACACGCACCGGAACTTCTGGCTCAGCGCGGAGGCGGCGTTGCGGTACGGCCTCGTGGGCCGCATCATCGAGCGCACCAGCGATCTCGATACCTGAGGAATCCGTAGCTCCGTGCACGCTCTGAAAGTGATCGCCGGCGGGGCTCGGCCCGGCTCGCTCCCGGCCGGAGCGAAGTTCTTCCTCCCGCTCTGGCTGGTCGCGGCAGCGGTCAACCTGTGGCTTGGCGTGAGCCGCGCCGGCTACTCCGTCGCCGAGGAGGCGCCGGTTTTCCTGGTGGTGTTCGGCGTGCCGCCCGTGGTGGCCGCCGTGCTGTGGTGGCGATTCGCAGGGAGCTAAACGCATGACGGGCCCTTTTCCGGAGAATGCCATGGTCAGCTCGACGCCGATCACCCCACACGCCCAGGAGCGCCGGCGGCAGGTCCGGGTGACTTTCTCGCCCGTGCGCCGGCCACACTTCCGACTCGAGGGCAGCTCCTACGAGGTCCTCGATGCCTCGCTGGAGGGCCTGCGTGTCCGGCATGCCGATCCCACGCGGCCCCGGCTGGGCGATCGACTCGAGGGTCACCTCGAATGGCCCGGGCTCGAAGTGCCGGTCGGCATCGCCGGATACGTCGTGCGAGTCGAGTCCAGTGAATTCGCGCTGCGGTGTGACGAGGGCCAGCTGCCGATCGCTCACATCCTGGCCGAGGCAGCCCGCCGCCGCGATGCCCAGGACCCAGGGCACTGACCGAGCGCAGCACGTCGATCCGGGCCGGCTGCGTCTGGCCCGGCTCGAGGATCTGTCGGCGATCGAAGCGCTCATCACCCGGTCCGCGCAGGAGCTGAGCGCGGGATACTACACGCCTGCTCAGGTAGCAGCGTTGCTGCGCTACGTCTTCGGTGCCGACACCCAGCTCATCCGCGACGGCACCTATTTCGTCTGCGAGGCGGACGACGGCGCGCTCATGGCGGTGGGCGGCTGGAGCCAGCGCCGCACACTGTTCGGCGCGGACCGGATGAAGGCGACCGAGGATCCGCTCCTGAACCCGACCACCGAAGCAGCCCGGATTCGCGCGTTCTTCGTCGACCCCGGCTGGGCCCGGCGGGGACTCGGGCGGCGCCTCTTCGCCGAGTGCCAGTCGGCCGCGCGCTCGGCCGGATTCCGTACCCTCGCCCTCGTCGCCACCCTGCCGGGCGAGCCGCTCTATCGCGCCCTCGGCTTCGAGCCGACCGAGCGCTTCGAGCTCCGGCTGCCGGACGGCACCGCGGTGCCGGTCGTGCACATGGCTCGCCCCACGGAGGATTGATGCCGCTCGCTCCCCTCGGGTGCGCTTCGATTCGCCGGCGTCGAGACTGGTCGCGTGTAGGCTACGCCGCGCTCGCGGCGGCGATGCTGGTGAGCGTGGCCGTCGGGGCCGCGATCTATTGGCTCGTGATCGTTCGGGGCCTGCCGGCCCTGGCCCATCGCCTCAGTGACGAACAGATCCTGGCGCTGCGGGACGGCCTTCGGATCACCCGGTCCGCGTGCTGGGCGCAGTGGTGCCTGGCGGCGGCGGCGCTGGCGCTCCCTCGTCGCTGGTCGTCTTCCGTCTCGTGTACGGACCGCTGACCGGATCGCCGAGCCACGCGAGTGACACCCTCGTGTGCGGTGCCTCGATGAGGGAGCCGGTCTATGCCGCGCGGCGGCGGTTTGGCCCGCATCACGGTGAGCGGTGGACGGCCTGGGTCGCGTGGTCGGGGCTCGCGCACGTCCGGGAGCTGGTCTCGCTCGACACGATCCTCTGCCCCGAGGCGCCCGAGCGCCTGGTCGCGGAGGACTGGGATCACAATGTCCACGCGGACTATCAGGTGATGCACTTCCGATCGCTGGCGTATCTCCAGCAGCGCGTCGCTGGAACGCCGGATGTGAACGTGCTCGCGCTGCTGCAGAATCCCACCGCCTCGGAGGTCGCGGAGGTCCGTCCGGCGGGCTTCGATTTCGCCGGGTTCGAGCTGCTCGACGTCCACGGGGACGTGAGCGCCCTGACCGACTGCGGCGGCTTCCCCGCGGTGTTCGCCGGCGGCGAGCTCAACGCACTCGGCCTGCTGTCCGACCTGTCGCGGGCCGACGACGTGCGCCGCGGGCTCCGGACCGCGTACCCCGACGAGCCGCACGCCGAGTGCGACGTCTGGGCGCTCTGGCGCCTGCGAGGCCCCGAGGCGATGATCGTGGAGGTGCGCTGATGTCGGGCTGGCCCAGGCATCGAACGGATCGGCCAGATCGCCATTCCGGTGGCCGATCTCGAGCGCGCCGTGGCATTCTATTCGGACGTGCTCGGACTCCGCCTCCTGTTCCGCGCACCGCCCGGTCTCGCGTTCTTCGATTGCGGCGGCGTGCGCCTCATGCTGAGCCGGCCCGAGGGCGCGGATACGCCGGCGCGCGCGGGAATCCTGTACTATCTCGTTCCCGACATCGAGGGCAGCGCATGCGGCGCTGCTCGAGCGCGGCGTGATCTTCGTCCAGGTCCCCCAACTGGTCGCCCGGCTTCCCGACCACGAGCTCTGGCTGGCGCTCTGCCGCGACTCGGAGGACAACCTCCTGGCGCTCATGAGCGAAGTGCGGCCCCCGTCGCCCTGACGGGCCACGCGGGGCGCTCTTGGCAGAATGCGCGGGCGTACCGTACTCTCTCCGGTATGCTCGCCGACATGCTTCGATCGCTGGCCGGCCTCCAACTGACGGACGAGGACGGCCAGGCGCACGTCCTCGAGCTCCGTCCGCCCGCCACCGATGCGGAGCTTCGACGGCTGGAGGAGACGCTGCCGGCGCCTCTTCCGGAAGAGATGCGTGCCGCGCTCGCCGTCAGTACCGGACTGGCGAACGGGCCGCTCGAATCGTTCTCGCTGCTGGATCTCGAGGGCTTCGGACTCGAGGAGGCGTTCCCGCAGGCATACTCGATCGCGCACGACGGGTACGGCAACTACTGGGTGCTCGATCTCCTCCCCGGGGACGGCGCCTGGGGCCCGGTGTTCTACGCCTGCCACGATCCAGCCGTGATCGGCTACCAGGCGGAGACGATCGAGGCGTTTCTCGCGGACGTCGTCGCCATGTGGCGGCCGGGGCGGAGTCCCGTCGACCGGATGCACGAGGAGGGGGTCCATCGCATCTGGCGTGAGCATCCCGGCCTCCTGACGCCGGACGGCGCGGCCGGCAGCGACGATCCCATCCTCGCGGGCTTCGCGGCGACGCTCCCGGCGGAGGCACGGATCGCCGATCTCCGCCGGGCACGATTCGGAGACGGTTTCGCCTGGGGGCGCTTCGGCCCGCGGACCGAGATCCGGCGCGCCGGCCGGGAACGTCTCTGGGCGCTCATTCCGCCGGAGCGGAAGCCCGGACTGCTGCGACGCCTCTTCGGGAGCATCGAGCGATGACCGAAGCCCAAGCGCAGGAATTCGCCACCGAGTGGATCGCCGCGTGGAACAGCCACGACCTCGAGCGCATCCTCGGCCACTACACCGACGACGCCGAGGTCACCTCGCCGCTGGTCGAGACGTTCATGGGGCCGGGGAAGATGACCGTGCGGGGCAAGCCGAAGCTGCGCGAGTACTGGGGCACGGCGCTCGCCCGCTACCCGGAACTCCGGTTCACGCTCTTCCGCGCGTACGCGGGACCCCGAAGCCTCGTCCTCCACTACCAGAGCATCCAGGGGCTGGTCGGCGCGGAGTGCCTCGAGCTCGACGGGAACGGCCGCATCCACCGCGTGCTCGCCCACTATGCTCTTGGTCCCGACCCCGCCGCCGCCTGAGCTGCTCGTCTCCGACCTGGCCGGCACCACGGTCTACGACCGAGGCGAGGTTCCGGCGGCGTTCGCCGATGCCCTGCGCGAAGCGGCGGTGCCCTTCGATCCGGCGGAGATCACCGCCTGGCGCGGCGCGTCGAAGCGCGAGGTGCTCGGCCGCCTGCTGGGGCGGGACGGCGCGCCGGCGGATGCGGTGGCCGAGCGCCTGCCTCTGGTCTACGGCCGATTCCACGCGCTGCTGGCCGAGCGGCTCGCGCTCGCCGCGCCGGTCTCGCTGCCCGGCGTCGGCGAGGCCTTCGCGCGGCTCCGCGCCGCCGGCATCCGGATCGCGCTCACGACGGGGTTCGACCGGGCCCTGGTCGAACAGCTGCTCGCGGCTGTCGACTGGGCGGAGCTGGTCGAGGCGTGGGTCTCCAGCGACGATGTGCTCCTTGGCCGTCCGGCGCCCGACATGATCGTCCTGGCGATGCGCCGATGCGGTGTCACGGACGCGGATCGGATCGCGGTCGTGGGCGACACTCGGCTCGACCTCGAGGCCGCCCGGAACGCGGGCGCCCGGTGGCGCATCGGCGTGCTCACCGGCGCGCACGACCGCGCGACGCTCGCGGCGGCCCCGCACACCCATCTCCTCGACTCGGTGCGCGATCTGCCGTCGCTCTGGCTCCGGGATTGAACGCTCAGGCCGTCGTGCGCACGCTGAGCGCGGGCGGTGTGCGGAGGGTCTGCAGCACGACGCAGTAGCGCTCGGTCAGCTTCTCGAGCGTGGCCAGCTGCTCGGCGGTCGCGTCGGTGTCCAGGGCGAAGTGCAGCCGGATCGCGCGGAACCCCACCGGTGCCTCTTTGCTCACGCCGAGCGTGCCACGAAAGTCGAGCTCCCCTTCGGCTCGGACCTCGCCGCCACGCACCGGAAGGTCCAGGGCGGTGGCCACGGCGCGAAGCGTGACCCCGGCGCAGGCCACGAGCGCCTGCAGCAGCAGGTCCCCCGAACAGGCCTCGAGCCCGGTGCCGCCGGTCGCCGGATGCAACCCCGCCTCGACCATCGCGCGCCCGGTGTCGACGTGGCAGCTCACCGCCGTCTCGTCCAGCCGGCCGGTGGCGCGGAGGGTCACCACGGCCTGCTCGGGTGTGGTGCGATACGCTTCCTTCAAGGGGGCCTGCAGGGCACGAAGGTCTTCAGGACGCACGGCGGCGGCTCCAGGATCGAGTGAATCCGAAGGCTAGACGGGCCGCCCGGCGCGCGCCATCTTGTCCGATATCCGGCTCACCCATGAGAGGAGGCTGTCGTGCGCCGCTTCGTGATCCTGCTCGCGGCAATCCTCGCGCTGCACGTCCCTTCGACGGGCCGGGCGCAAAGCGCGCCGACGGTCGCGCAAATCGGCTGGATGGCCGGGTGCTGGGAACAATCGGCGGGCGCGAGGGTGATCGAGGAGCAGTGGATGCGGCCGCGCGCCGGGCTCATGCTGGGCGTGAGTCGGACGGTGGTCGGCGATTCGCTCCGCGAGTACGAGCAGGTCGCGCTGTTCGAGCGCGGCGGGCGCCTGGTCTACGCCGCCACTCCCGCCCGCCAGGCCCCGGCGGAGTTCGAGAGCATCGCCGTCTCCGACTCCGCCGTCACCTTCGAGAATCCCGCCCACGACTTCCCGCAGCGCGTCATCTACCGCCGCCGGGGCGCCGACTCGCTCCTCGCCCGCGTCGAGGGGATGCGCGGCGGCCAGCTCCGTGGATCGGACTATCCCTACCGCCGAGTGCCCTGCTCCTGATGCGCGCACTGGAGGCACCGGACCTCCCGCGCTCCCGACCGCCTGTGGTATGATGGAGATCGTGCCCGTCGAATCGTGACGCCGATCAAGCACAGGAGCACAGGCGATGGCAAACCCTCCGTTGCCGACGGCCCAGGCCGTCGACATCCTGGCCCAGTTCGCCCGGGTCACCGACCATTGGTCGCCCAAGGTCATCGCGCAGGTCAACGACCAATACGTGAAGGTGGCCAGGCTGCTCGGCGAGATGGACTGGCACCGGCATGCCGACGAAGACGAGCTGTTCTGGGTGCTCCGCGGGCGCCTGCGCCTGGAGTTTCGCGATCACGTGGTCGAGCTCGAGCCGGGGCAGTGCTGCGTCGTCCCCCGCGGTGTGGAGCACCACCCCGTCGCCGCCGAGGAGTGCTGGATCGTGCTGGTCGAGACCGTCACCACCCTTCATACAGGAGACCGCGTCACCTCGCAGACCCGCTCGATCGAAGAGCAGCTCACGCCGTGACCTCCGCGGGACCGAGCTCGTGAGCGGCCCGCCGGAGCACCGCCCGACCTGGCACACGCTGCTTGCCCCACTGCCGCCCGAGGCGATGCCGGTCCGCAAGCCGATCGGCTCGCCGGAGGTGCTCGGGACCGCGCAAGGTGCCGCCATCGCCGGGTGGCAGAACCTCTCGCTCAACCTCTCGGCCGGGACCTTCGGACTGCGGCACCTGCTCATCGTGCTCGACGAGACCGGCCGCCCTATCGCGGCCTCTGATCTTGTGCTGATCCGCTGGGAGAACCCATCGGATCCGTCGGGCCCATGGCTGATGCGGCAGGAGAGCATCGGTGGGCGCCTCGAGGAGGACGGGCGCGTGCTCGGGACCTGCTGGACCGTCACCGGCCCCGAGCCGCGCGAAGACGAGCCGCCCGCCTGGGAGTCGACCCCGCGCCCGCCCACGGACGAGGAGACCGCCGTGCTCAAGCGGCTCGTGGCGGAGATCGTCCTGCGGGCGGGGTGACACGACGAGGAGAGAGATGCGGATCTACACCAAGCGCTTCGAGGTCGGCGCCGAGGCGATGGACGGCCAGGGGCATGTGAACAACCTGGCCTACGTCGCGTGGATGCAGGAGGTCGCCATCGAGCACTCGGCGGCCGTCGGCTGGCCGATGGCGCGATACAAGGAGATCGGCGCGGGCTGGGTGGTCCGGTCGCACTTTGTCGAGTACCTGCGCCCGGCCTTCGCCGGCGACCGCATCGCGGCCCACACCTGGGTTCCCGAGTTCACCCAGCGTTCGACTCCCCGCCGCTACCTGTTCGTTCGAGATCTCGATCGCCACCTGCTGGCCCAGGCGGAGACGCGGTGGGTCTTCATCGATCTCGGCACCGGCCGCCGCCGGCCGCTTCCCGACGACCTGCTCGCGTCGTTCGACGTCATGCCGGACGAGGCGGAGGTCCGGCGGGAGGTCGGGCTGGCGCGCTGACCCGATGCCGTCATCTTTGACCACCATGTCCCACGCAATGGACCTCACCCCCGCGGCGCTCGAGGGCCCGACCATCCGGCTCGAGCCGCTCGGCGCGCATCACCTCGACGGGTTGTGCGACGCCGGGCTGCATCCGTCCCTCTGGCGCCTGACCGTGTCGCGCGTGGCCAGTCGCGCCGACATGGAGCGCTACCTGAACACCGCGCTTGCCGAACAGCGCGCGGGGACCGCCGTGCCCTACGCGACGGTGCTGCGGGATGGAGGGCACGTCATCGGGAGCACGCGCTTCGGCAACGTGACGCCGGAGCATCGACGGGTCGAAATCGGCTGGACCTGGCTCGGTCCCCGCTGGCAGCGCACCGGGGCCAACACCGAGGCCAAGTATCTCATGCTGCGCCACGCGTTCGAGGTGTGGCAGTGCATCCGCGTCGAGTTCAAGACCAGCGCGCTCAACGAGCGCTCGCGCGCGGCCATCCGGCGGATCGGCGCCAGCGAGGAGGGGATCTTCCGCCGGCACATGGTGAACGAGGACGGCTCGCTCCGCGACTCGGTATTCTTCTCCCTTATCGCCGAGGAGTGGCCCGAGGCGCGGCGGCGGCTGGAGGAGATGATCGGCAGGCGTGATACGGCGTGCGTCCATGACCATCCGCCGCCTGTGCGTCTTCTGCGGGTCCAGCGCCGGCAGGGAACCGGGCCACCGGCGGCTCGCGGAAGCGCTGGCGCGTGCGCTGGCGGAGCGGGGCATCGGGATCGTCTACGGCGGTGCACGGGTCGGACTCATGGGCGCGCTGGCCGATGCGGCGCTCGCGGCCGGCGGCGAGGTCATCGGGGTCATCCCGCGGGCCCTGATCGAGCGCGAGATCGGCCACACGGGCCTCACCGAGCTCCGGATCGTCGAGTCGATGCACGAGCGGAAGGCGCTCATGGCGGAGCTGGCGGACGGCTTCGTCGCGCTGCCGGGTGGTGTCGGCACCCTCGAGGAGCTGTTCGAGGTCTGGACCTGGGCGCAGCTCGGCCTCCACGCCAAGCCGTGCGCCTTGCTCGACACGGACGGATTCTATGCGCCGCTCGTCGCGTTCCTCGATCATCAGGTGGACGCCGGGTTCGTCCGGGCGGCGCATCGCGCCATGCTGGCGTGACCGCGCATTCACCCGAGGAGCTGCTGACGGCCTTCGCGGCGTACCGGCCCCCGCGGGTGGGCAAGTGGCTGGAGGCGCCGGCTGCGCATCTGGATTGACGCGGACGCCGCGCCGCGCGAGGTGAAGGAGATCGTCTTTCGGGCGTCCCGACGCCTGGGCATCGAGACGGTGCTCGTGGCCAATCAGGCGCTGCAGACGCCCGCCGGCAACCCGCTGGTGAGCGCCGTCCGGGTCGACGGTGGTGCCGACGTCGCCGACCGCTACATCGCCGACCACGCGGAGCCGGGCGACCTCGCGGTCACGGCCGACGTACCGCTCGCCGCGCAGCTGGTGCCCCGCGGCGTGGCCGTGCTCGATCCGCGGGGCGAGGAGCACACGGAGGAGACCATCGGCGAACGGCTCTCGGTGCGCGATTTCATGGACAGCCTGCGCGCGGCGGGCGTCGTGACCGGCGGGCCGCGGCCGTGGGACGCGCGGGCGCGCCAGGCGTTCGCCGACGCGCTCGACCGCGCGCTCACGCGGCTGCGCCGCGCGCGCTGACCCTGCTGCCATCACCCCTGGCCTGGAGACCGCGATGGATGAGTCGATGAGCTCGACCACGTTCACGCTCGACGGCTACGACATCGTCGAATCGCTCGGCGTCGTGCGCGGCGTGACCGTCCGCTCCCGCTCGCTCTTCGGCACGATCGGTGCCAAGGTGGAGACCATGTTCGGCGGGCACATCTCCATTCTCACGACGCTCTGCGAGCGGGCCCGCGGCGACGCGTTCGACATCCTCCTCGCGCACGCGCAGCGCCGCGGCGCCAACGCGGTCGTGGGCGTACGCTACGACGCGACGGAGATCATGTCCGGCGTGACCGAGGTGCTCTGCTACGGCACCGCGGTGGTGGTCGAGCCCACCCGTGCACACCTGTCCTGACCACGATCCTCACCCCGATCCGGGAGTCGTTTCGCATGTCTGACCTTCTTCCTCTCTACGCCCTCCGCATCCTCCACATCGTCGTCGGCGTCTTCTGGGTCGGCACGGTCGTCTTCATGGCCGCATTCCTGTCGCCGAGCGTGCGCGCCGCCGGGCCGGCCGGTGGCGCGGTCCTTCAGCAGCTCATGGGAGTGCGCCGCCTGCCGCTCTGGATCATGGGGGCTATGGCCGTCACCCTGCTCTCGGGCCTCGGACTCTACTGGCGCGATTCGGCGGGATTCCAGTCGGCGTGGCTCGGCGTCGGGCGCCGGCAAGACCTTCGGGCTGGGCGCCGTCGGTCGCCTTCGGCGCCTCCATCCTGGGCATGGCGGTCAACATGCCGACCGGGCGCCGGCTCGCGGAAATCAGTCGGCCGCCTCCAGTCGGCGGGCCGACCGCCCACGCCCGAGGAGCAGGCGACGCTTGCCGCGTTGCAGGCGCGGCTCGGCCGCGCCAGCGTCGTCGCGGCCGTCCTGCTGGTCATCGCCACGCTGCTGATGGCCATCGCCCGGTATGTGCCCTAGCGGCGGATGGTGACCAGGCGTTGACCAGATCGTGACAGGGGGATTCTAGGATGCGGGCGACGCGTTGTCCGCCACCCGATCCGTGAGGCCCCATGCGCACCCCTGTCGCCCTCGGTCCCGTCCCTTGCCTCCTCCCGCTGCTGCTGGCAGCTTGCACCGGACTCTCGGCCGGGCCCGAAGTGAGCGCCGTGACGCCGGTGCCGGCCTCCCGGGACTCGGCGTGGGTGCGCGCCAAGCGTGCCCTGACCGCCGAATCCTTCACGCTCGACGTCAACGACTCGGTCGGCGGGCGGATCACGGCCATGCGCTACCCGAGCGCCACGGCGAAGGTCGGGACCCAGGCGGCTTGCCGGGTGCACCTGGCGATGACGCTCACCGGCGCCGCGGCAAAGCTCTGAGGTCACCAGCAGCAGCCAGTGGGTCGCGCCGGTGGCCATGGCCACGGGGAAGCCGGACCTCTGCGAGCAGGACCGCCACGAGACGCTGGACCGCATCCTGCTCGTCGTCGCGCCGCCGCCCCCAGCCCAGTAGGTCGCGCCGCGTCCGCCATGCCGGCGCGCATCCATCCCAACGGAAGGAGCGCCCGGCATGGCTCACCTGCGCGACGTTCACGCGCTCACCCTCGAAGGCGCCAAAGCCATGGCGGAGGCGGCCGAGCGACTCGCCATCGAGCGCGGCTGGACCGTGGCGATAGCGGTGGTCGACGCGGCCGGCGGCCTCATCCTCTTTCACTGCCTCGACGGGACGCAGCCGGCCAGCCAGGATATCGCCGTGCTCAAGGCGCGGACGGCCGCCCGGCTCCACCGGCCGACCAAGGCGCTCGAGGACAATATCGCCGGCGGACGGGTGGCGCTGCTCAGCGTGCCGAACATGCTTTCGCTCGAAGGCGGCGTGCCCGTCCGCGTGCAGAACAAGGTGGTCGGTGCTATCGGCGTGAGCGGCATGATCTCGGCCCAGGATGCCGAGGTCGCGGCCGCCGGCGTCGCCGCGTTCCGGGGGAACTCGTGAGCCCGCTGGGCGGGCGCTCGTGGGACGAGTGGATCGCCCGCTACGGGCAGAGCCACGCGCACCCCGTGAACCGGCTCTGTCATACGATCGGCATTCCGCTGATCGTGCTGTCGCTCCCGCTCTTTCTCGCCGCGTTGGTGGTGCCCGGCCTCTGGCGGCTGGCGCTGGCGCTCTTCGTCATCGGCTGGATCTTCCAGTTCGTCGGCCATGCCTTCGAGGGGAAGCCGCCCGAATTCCTGCACGATTGGCGCTTCCTGTTCGTGGGCCTGCGCTGGTGGGTCGCCAAGATTCGCGGCCGTGCCTGAGCGCCGCTCCGGCGGCTGCTGACGCCGTGTTCCACATCCTCTGGCAGTTCGAGACCAGCGACGACCAGGCGGACGCCTTCGCGGCGGCCTACGGCCCGGAAGGCGCCTGGGTGGCGTTCTTCCGGCAGGCCGAGGGCTATCGCGGCACCGAGCTGTTCCGGCGGCTGCAGTCGCCTCCGTCCTTCCTCACGATCGACCGGTGGGAGACACGGGCGGCCTACGAGCGCTTCCGGCGCGACCAGGCCGCGGCCTACGCCGCGCTCGATGCCGCGTGCGAGGCCGTCACGTCGCGCGAAGTCTTCCTGGGCGCCTGGGAGGATCTGAAGCGACCGCAACCTTTTCGCGCTGTGCTCCGGGCGACGCGGGTGGATCCGGCGGTGGTGCTGCGCGAGGAGTGAGATCGGGAGGCTCGACGAGGACCGGATGCGCCGGCTGCGGAAAACGCGCCGGCGCATCTGGCTATCGCGGCCCGATGTCTGCAGATTTCCGCAACCCCGACACCCTTGCAGAGCGACTTTCGTGACAGCACCTAGCCCCGGATCCTGCCGGATCCTCGTGGTGGATGACGAGCCTCTGGTCCGCCGCTTCGCCGCCCGCGTTCTGGAGGAAGAGGGCTTTCTCGTCTCCCAAGCCGCCGATGGCGTCGAGGCCCTGCGCCTGCTGCGGGAGGAAGTGCCCGACGTCGAAGCGGTCGTCTCCGACGTCGTCATGCCGCGGCTCAATGGCGTCGAGCTGCTGCAGATTCTCTCGTCGACCCACCCCCAGCTGCCCGTCCTGCTGATGTCGGGCTACGCCGGTCGGGACCTAGAGGGTATGGGGATTGCCGCCCCATGTGGGATCCTGGCGAAACCGTTCGCTCCGGAGCGACTGGTCGAAGAGCTCCGGCGCTGCCTGGGCGGGGCAGGCGTGTGAGGACGGCTAGAAGGCGGGAAGTGCCCTGGACGAGCGTCTCAGGCAGCGACGCGCGGTCGCCCTGCCAGGAGGCCCAGGTAAGCGGGCAGGGATTGCCGAATGGCGGGTCTGGATGACCGGCCCGCCCAAGCAGGTCGTGCAGCATCTCGTGCCGGACCACCATTTCGTTCATCACAAAATCCTCGGCCACGTAGATCCGGTGGCCAGGTTCCCAATGGCCGGCGCAGTTGCCGCTCGCGCAGGGGAAGCTGTGGCCCGCGACCAGTGACCAGTCGACCCGATCGAAATCCCCGCTGAGTCCGGAGCACGCCTCGGTCTTCGTCCACCATTGGCGGTAGACGGGTGGGGGCGTCATGGGCGAGTCGGCGCCGGGATCGAATCCGCAGGCGGCGACCAGCACGAGCGCGAAGAGTGACGGGAGCAGTCGGAGGCGGCGCACGGGGCTGGCAAGGGCAACCGTCGTGCCGCCTGCCGCTCCGACGTAACTTCTTGTCGTCCAACGGCGAGCCTCGCCTGTACGGAGGCGCCACCCGCCGCGCTCTCTCAAGTTGCGAGCAAGTTGCGAGGAGCCATGACGACCTACGCCCGCCGGCTCGGGCTGTTCTCGACCACGATGGCCGTGGTCGGCGGGATCATCGGCGGCGGGATCTTCCGGACCCCCGCGGCCGTTGCCGGACGGGTGGGCTCACCCGGCCTGGCGCTGGCCGCGTGGGTCGTGGGCGGGGTGGTCGCGCTGATCGGCGCCCTGTGCTACGGCGAGCTGGGCCACCGGCGGCCGCGCGCCGGCGGCGGCTACGTCTACTTGCGTGAGGCCTGGGGAGCGCTGCCGGCGTTCCTCTACGGCTGGGCGCTCCTGCTCGTGATCGCCACGGGGGCCATCGCGGCGGTGGCGGTCACCTTCGCGGACTACGCCCTCGCGCTCGCGGGCCTGCCCGAGACGCTCACGACCCCCGTCGCCGTCGCCGCGATCGTGCTCCTCGCCGGTATCAACTACGTCGGCGTGACGCCCGGCGCGATCACCGTCAACGTCCTCACCGTGCTCAAGCTGCTGGCGCTCGCGACGCTCATCGGGGCGGGGGTGCTGCTGGCGCTGCCCGAGCCGGCCGTGCACGTGATGCCGGCGACACCGTCGGTCGCCCGCGGCGCGGGCGCCGCGCTCGGCGCCATGGGCGCGGCACTGGTGCCCATCCTGTTCACGTACGGCGGCTGGCAGCAGACCAACTTCATCGCCGAGGAGATCGTGGCCCCCGAGCGCACGCTGCCGCGCGCGCTGGTCGGGGGCGTGCTCGTGGTCGTGGTCGTGTACCTGCTCGCCAACATTGCCTATCTCCGCGTGCTCGGTCTCGAGGGACTGGCCCACAGCTCTGCCCCCGCCGCGGACACCATGCGCGCGCTGCTGGGGCCGGCCGGCGGCACGTTCATCGCCGCGGGCATCGCCATCTCGACGTTCGGCTTCCTGGACCTCGTCATTCTGGTCACGCCGCGCGTGCTCCAGGCCATGGCTGCCGACGGCGTCTTCCTGCCGCGTCTCGCCGTCCTCCACCCGCGCTACCGCACGCCGGCGCTTGCGATCGTCGCCGAGTCGATCTGGGCGATCGTGCTGACGCTCACGGGAACCTTCGCGCAACTCGTGGACTACGTGTCGTTCGGCGACTGGATCTTCTTCGGGCTCACCGTCGCCGGACTCTACCGCCTGCGGGCGCGGGACGCGCGAGAAGGAGGGACCACCGCCGGCCGGCTTCCGCGTGCCGGGGTATCCGTGGACGCCCGCCATCTTCGTGCTGGCCGCGATCCTGGTCGTCGCCAGCTCCATCCGGGCCAACCCCCGCAACGCGGCGATCGGGACGGGACTCCTCCTCCTCGGTGTGCCGGTGTATCTCTGGTGGAGGCGGCCGCCGGCCGCCGCCGCGAACAGCGGGGCGGGGAGAGCCACGTGACGCTGAAGACGGTGATCGTCTCGGGGGTGATGCTGGCCGCCTGCGCGGGACCGCCACCGCCGGCGCCATCGCCCGTGCGGGTGCCCGTCGCTTCCAGGTGCTCGGCAACGCGAGCCAGCGGACACCGGGTCCCCGACACTGCGGATCCAAGGCCAGCTCGTCATCATCCGTGGGCTCGGTATCCAGGTCGAAGGCGGCGGACTCTACGGCGATGTGACGCGACCGAGCCGCACACCTTGCGGCTGACGCTGTACGACTCGCTGCCTGGTCGTCCCGTAGCCGATCCGCCGCCGCAGCCAGCGTACCGTCAGGTGATCTACGAGGCCCAGATCGGGCCCCTCGCACCGGGGTCCTACGATGTGTGGGTAGGACGATTCGATCCAAAGGGCGGATGGTGGAAGTGGCGCACGAGCCGCTGCGGATCGAGGTGGAGGCGCGCGGCGGCCGGGGACTCGGGCTGGGGACGGTCCGGCGCGTGACTTTGTGTTGTTTCTCAGCCGAAGGCTGTAACACGTTGTAATTCAATATCATACAGTGCATGATATAATGTCACTTGGAGGCAACGCCGAAATTCTGCCCGCGCCGTCGCACTGACATCGCCGTCCTGAGGGTGGCGTTGCCCGAGCGCCGGTGCGAGCTTGGTCACCGACAGTGGCCGCACCGACGAACCACTCTTCAGGCTCGACTGGACGAAGCCACCGATGCCACTGACCCGTGAGGACGTTCGCGCCGCCATCGAGCGCGCCGGCGACGAACACTGGAAAGCGCTCGTCGCCCACCACGAGGATGCCTACCCCGCGAGCCGTCCCACCCCCGGCGACGTCGCGCGCCGCGAGGCGGAGCGCCTCAACGACGCGGGGTTCGGAGATGCCGAGCACTGGGAGCTGCTGGACACGCGAGTGCGGCGGGAAGGCGAGGACCGCGTGACGCTGGTGCATCGCTTCCGCGATCGCCGCTCGGCCGCGACCGTGGAGACGCCGGCATTCACGGACTACGAGTAGCGAGTCGCCATGATGAGCACTGCCCCTGGTCGAGGTCATCGGAGGGATCCAATGAGTGTGCTCCTGAGGGCCGGCGTCTGATGGACGGCCAGGTTCCACACACCGCCGAAGACGCCACGCCGAGCGAGCTCCGCCGCGCCTCGCTCCGGCTGTTGCTCATGCTGCTGGCGTTGGCGCTGCTGGTCACACCGATCATCCGGGATCTGCCGCTGGGGAGGAGCACCCGGGCCGGCCTGCTCGCGTGGCTGCTTGTCGGCCTCGCGCTCTACTGGCTCTACCACGGCATGGGATACCGCCCGCTCCTGCTGCTGCAGCTGTTCATCTTCTCGACTGCGGCCACGCTGCTCAGCGCGAAGCTCCTGCTGGTCATCGTGGACGTCAACCGGGTCACCTTCCTCAGGACCCTGGCGCGGGGGCTCATCCTGCTGGGCGCGGCGTGCGCCGGGTCGAACCTGCTGGCAATGCTGTTCCGGCTGGCTCGACATCCACGGATCGGACAGCGGGGCTAGCGGCCAGCCCCACGTTTTCGCGCGCCGGCGGTCTGTGCGCGCGCTCACACCGCGAGCGCGGCGGCATGCACTATCGTGGCTTCGACTTCTTCCACGGTGGTGCGCGTGCGTCGTATTTTTCTCCTGTCGACTTTCCTTCCGATTCTCTTCGCGTGCGATCGTGAGGGGCCGCCCGGCCCTCCGAGCGGCGGCGGCGTGGCAGCCGCTTCCCCGGAGAGCGACGATGCCCCCGTTCGCGCGCTGTACCTATGCGGCAACAGGTTCGTGCTCAGCAACGCCCAACCGTTCCCAGTGCCGGTGACCTGGCGGATTCAGGGCACCGACGAGCAGGGCGACCAAACCCTGGCCGCCGCGCCCGAGGGCGATCCGGGCTTCAGTGAGATCGAGGTCACGACCCGGCATCAGGGGCCGCTCGAGCTGTACCGGGGCGATCAGTTGCTCGCGGTCCGCGACAACGAGCGCCTCGCCTGCGAGCCGACGATGGGGCCGGCGTTCGCCGTCGCCTCAGGCGGGAGCGCAGGGTCGTGGAGCGCCCCGTTCAGCTGGCCTATCGTGGCGGTCCACCTGCACCTGCTCTGGAACGGCAAGGTGCTCGCGTGGGGAAAGTTCGGGAGCCCCTACGTGTACGATCCCGCCAACGGCAGCTTCAAGGCGGTGTCCGCCGGAGCCAACCTCTTCTGTTCCGGTCACGCGTTCCTCCCGGACGGACGACTCTTCGTGGCCGGCGGCCACATCAGCGACGACCATGGGTTGCCTGACGCGCACCTGTTCAACCCGGGCACCCTGACGTGGTCGAAGACCGCGGACATGCGCCAGGGCCGATGGTACCCCAGCTCAACGGAGCTGGGCAACGGCAGCATCGTCACGCTCGCGGGCAAGGACGAGAATGCGGCCCAGGCGAGAACGCCGGAGATCTGGAGCGGCGGCACCTGGCGCGCGTTGACCGGGGCAGTGCTCACCCTCCCGTACTACCCGCGCCAGTTCCTGGCACCCAACGGCAAGCTCTTCGTCGCGCCGGGGACATCCGGATGACCCGATATCTCAACACCTCGGGGTCGGGCAGCTGGGCGACGGTGGGCGACCGGCGCTATGGCGTGCGGGACTACGGGGCCGCGGTCATGTATCTCCCCGGCAAAATCCTCTACGCGGGGGGCGGCCGCACGACGGCCACGGCGGAGATCGTCGATCTCAACCAGGCGGCCCCGGCCTGGAAGTACACCGGATCGATGGCGTACCCCCGCCGCCACCTCAACGCGACCATCCTGCCGACGGGCGAGGTGCTGGTCACCAGCGGCACGCGCGGCACGAGCTTCGATGAGCCCAGCCTCGCCGTGCACGTGGCCGAGATCTGGAACCCCGCGACCGGGGCCTGGCGCCAGGTGGCGAGCAACAGCGTGAACCGGTCGTACCACTCGACGTCGCTGCTCATGCCCGACGGCCGGGTCCTGCACGCCGGCAGCGGCAACGCGACGATGACGAACGGCCTGCCCGCACCGGACCAGAAGAACGCCGAGTATTACTCGCCGCCATACCTGTTCCAGGGCGCCCGGCCAAGCATTTCGAGCGCGCCCAATCCGATCACCTACGGCACGTCATTCACCGTGGGCACTCCGAACGCGAGCGGGATCACCAAGGTCAGCCTCATCGCCCTGGGCTCCGTCACCCACGCGTTCGACATGGGCCAGCGGTTCATGTGGCTGACGTTCACACGGACATCGAGCGGTCTCACGGTCCAGGCGCCCGGCAACCGGAACAGCGCGCCCCCGGGCTACTACATGCTGTTCATCCTGAACTCGAACGGAGTGCCGTCGAAGGCCAGGATCATCAGGCTGCGCTGAGTCCGACCGGTGGCCGCGGCCACCGACTAGCCTCTCGCGGGAGCGATTCGAGCCGGCCAATCGCTGTGGCGAACGAAAGCCGAAGCACATCGAAACGGATTGAGACACGATCGACCAATCTCCGTTCGGCGCATGGCTTACGCAGTTGATACGGAGATGGCCACCTCAAGTGGTTTCGAGGTGGCGGCCGGATGCCCTCTTCGCTTTCGCGAGGGCCGAGCCTAGCCTTCTCATCCCCGATCGACGCGCGTTCCGGCCTTCTGGAGGGATCGATGCGCTGCCACGTGGCCCTGCTCGCCGGTCTCGGCGCGCTGCTCGCCTGCGGTTCTCCGGAGCGGCCGGCCGCCAAGCCGCCGCTCACGTTGGAGCGCGTGGCGATGCCCGGCAATCTCAAGCTCCCCTTCTCCGCGGCCGTCCGGGTGGGGCCGATGATCTACCTGTCCGGCCAGCTGGGGACGGACAGCGCTGGCCGGCTCGTCGGCGGGGGAATCGGACCCGAGACCGCGCAGGCGCTGACCAACATTCGCGCTCTGCTGGCCGCGCAGGGGTCCGGCATGGACCGGGTCGTCAAGTGCACGGCGATGCTGGCCGACATGGCGGAATGGCCGGCGATGAACGTGGAATACGCCCGGCATTTCCCGGCGGGTTTCCCCGCACGCAGCGCGTTCGGCACCACCGGCCTGGCGCTGGGGGCGCGGGTGGAGCTGGAGTGCCTGGCCCTCGCCGGCGGCGCCTGAGGGCGCCTGAGCGGCGGCGCGGTTCCTTGCGTGGGACGGCCAGCCTAGTTTGACTCGTGTACCGGCGCCGTGCCGGCTCGCCGCCCCGCGGCACCACCTGAGATCCGAGGAGCCAATGGCTACCAAACTCGACAAGACCATCAAGCGTGAGCTCGAGCTCGAAGGCAAGCTCTACACGGTCACCATGTCGCCCGAGGGCGTGAAGATCACGGCGAAGGGTGCACGGAAGGGCCAGGAGATCACGTGGGCCACGCTCCTGAGCGGGGACGCCGAGCTGCGCCGAGACCTCAACGTCTCGGTGGACGCCTACCGCGCCTGAGACGCGGCGGGCCGCAGGACGAATCACGAACCCTTGCCCGCGCCGGAGGTCGGATGCGCTCGCGCCGGATCTCGAGGGTCTTCGCCGCCTGGGCAGTGGCCTCGGCGGCGGCCTGTGCTCCGTCCGCTTCCCCGCCGGGCGCCGCGCCGGCGCCTGCCGCGAGCGCCCCGTCGGCGAACGATGCCGGCGGGGCGCGCACCATCACGCTCGCCGCCCTCACAGCGAGCCTCGCGTCGCTGAAGCCCTCGACGGTCGTGTTCGACATCGACGACACGACCCTCTACACCGGACTCGCCTTTCTCTTCGCGCAGGGGTATCTCGAGGAGAAGGACGGCGGGCGGTTCCGTGACGACCGAGCGTTCTGGACGCTGATCAACGACAGCCTCGACGCGCGTTTCAGCAAGCCGAAGCGGATCGCGCGCGAGCTCATCGCCTTTCACCAGGCGCGGGGCGACACGATCGTCTTCGTGACCTCACGCTTCCCGAGCGAGCCCGCCAGCGACCGGACGAGCCGCCTGCTGCAGCGCCTGTTCGCTTTCCCGGCGCCGCCGAGGGTGCTCTTCACGGCCCAGGCACCCAAGACCGAGGCCATCCGCTCGGTGCATCCCGCGGTCTCCTACGGCGATTCGGACGGCGACATCGCGGACACCCACGCCGCGGATCCCTCCATCCGGGCGATCCGCATCATCCGGAGCCCCGTGAGCTACAACGAGCGCCCGTTCCAACCCGGCAAGTACGGCGAGGAGATCCTCGCCAATTCAGC
Organism: uncultured Gemmatimonadales bacterium; assembly: GCA_963833905.1. GTDB lineage: Bacteria > Gemmatimonadota > Gemmatimonadetes > Gemmatimonadales > GWC2-71-9 > CAVVWJ01. The sequence goes on from CAWHZQ010000006.1 coordinate 142,181, forward strand.
GGACTAGCGCGGCGGTGCTTCGCGCCCTCCGCGCGGCCGGCGTCCTCGCCGGCGCGATCGCGCTCTCGGGCGCCCGCGGCGCGGACGCGCAGTCCCGCCCGGCCGTGCCCTCGCGGCCGCCGGCCCGGTGGGCCGCCTTCACTTCGGCGTTCGACGGCTATGCCGGTGCGGATGGCGTCGTCGGCGGAAGCGTCGTGGTCCTCCGTGCCGGCCGCGTGCTGGCGCGTCACGGCTATGGCCGTGGCGATCTGCAGGCCGCGGGCCCACCCGCGGAGGACGCGGTGTACCACTGGGCCTCGATCACCAAGACCCTCACGGCCATCGCCATCCTGCAGCTCCGCGATCGGGGCCGCCTCACGCTCGATGATCCCATCGTGCGCTACGTCCCCGAGCTCCGGCAGGTGCACGATGGGTTCGGTCCCATCGACGACGTCACCCTCCGCATGCTGCTCTCCCACAGCGCGGGCTTCCAGAATCCCACCTGGCCCTACGGCGAGGGCCGTCCCTGGGAGCCGTTCGAGCCCACGCGCTGGGATCAGCTCGTCGCGATGATGCCCTACCAGGAGCTCGGCTTCCGCCCGGGCTCCCGGTTCGGCTACAGCAATCCGGCGTTCATCTATCTGGCACGCGTGATCGAGGCGCTGAGCGGCGATCCGTGGGCCGTCTACGTGCAGAAGAACATCTGGACGCCGCTCGGCATGACCGAGAGCTTCGTGGGGCGGTCGCCGTATCATCTTGCCGGCCGGCGCGCGCGGAGCTACACCGTACGCGCCGACAGCGCCGGCGCGGCGCGGACCGAAGCCAATCCGCCGGAGTTCGATCCCGGCATCACCATTCCCAACGGCGGATGGAACGCACCGGTGGCCGACCTCGTCAAATACCTCGCGTTTCTCACGCACGCCGATCACGGGGATTCGACGCTGGGCGCGCGATACGACGGGGTCTTGCGACACGCGACGCTCGAGGAGATGTGGCGGCCGGTGGTGTCGCTCGCGACGGCCGGCGGCCTCGACGAGGCGTTCGGCCTCTCGTTCTATCTCTACCGCCACGGCGGCCGCACCATCGTGGGGCACACGGGCGAGCAGTCCGGATTCCGCAGCTTCTTCTTCCTCGATCCGGCCTCGACCACGGCGGTCGTGGGCGTGGTCAACACCACCAACGAGGCCCGGGCCGCCGCCTCCGCCGCCGGGTGGGACACGCTCGCGCGCGGGGCCGTGGAGCTGGTGGCGCCGTGACCGAGCGGCGGGGCCGGCAAAGGCCGGGAGCCGAGCGGGACCCGCGGCCCGGGGAGCCGACGCCCTTCGAGACGCCCGAAGCGGTGCTCGAGCTTCAGCCCGAGACTGCGCCGGCGGCTGGGCGGACGCACCGGCCCGGACGGGTTCACCTCGTGGTCGTCGTGACTCGGGCGGTGACCGCGAAGGTCAAGGCACCGCCCGGGGCCATGCTCATCGCCCGGTTCTGGCATCCGTCCCTGCGGCGCTGGAACGAGACGCCGTTCGAGTCGCTGGAGCACGCGATGCACCTGTTCGTGGACGAGAGCGGCTGGGTGTTGCGCCAGCAGCAGGCGCTCGATGGTCCGCACGCCTTCGAGCTCATCTTCGAGGCGCGCCGCGAGGACTTCAGCCGGCCGAGCACCGAGGCGATGCTGCAGGACGTGGGACTCTCCGCGGAGGATGTGGCCGATCTGATCGAGCGCATCGAGCGCGAGAACGGCTCGGACGAGCCCCGATGACGCCATCCCAGTTCCCGGAGAGATGACCGCCGATTTCTCCGACCACTTCTCTTCCGTCGCGGAAGCGTACGCCGCGGCGCGCCCGACCTATCCGCCGGCGCTGTTCGATCATCTGGCGGGCCTCGCGCCCTCGCGCGGGCACGCGTGGGATTGCGCGGCGGGGAACGGGCAGGCGACGCTGGCCCTCGCCGAGCGCTTCGCGCACGTGACGGCGACCGACGCGAGCGCCGCGCAGCTCGCTCAGGCGCCGCGGCATCCTCTCGTCACTTACCGCGCGGGGCTTGCCCAGGACAGCGGCCTGCCCGACGCCTCGGTGGATCTGGTCACGGTGGCTCAGGCACTCCACTGGATCGACCTGTCCAGATTCTACGAGGAGGTGGCCCGGGTGCTCGTGGCGGACGGCGTTCTCGCGGTATGGTGTTATGGCCTGCAGCGGCTGGACGACGACAGGGTGGACGAGCAGTTGGCTCGGTTCTACGGCTCGGTGGTAGGTCCGTACTGGGCACCCGAGCGGAGCGCTGGTGGAGACCGGCTACCGGACCGTGCCGTTTCCCTTCGAGGAGCTCGAGGCGCCCGCGTTCGAGATGGTCCACGAGTGGCGGCTGCCCGAGCTCCTCGCCTACCTGCGCACCTGGTCGGCTACGTCCGCGTTCGTCAAGGCGCGCGGCTTCGACCCGGTGGGCGAGCTCGCGGAGGAGCTGGCGCCGGCGTGGGGCGCCGACGACCGCCGCCGGCGAGTGCGCTGGCCCCTCAGCCTCCGCATAGGCAGGCCCCGCCGACCCGCCTAAATTTCGGTCTCGAAGTCCGCCGCCACTCACGGAGACCGTCGATGCCGACCCTGATCCCCGCGCCCACGATCATCCATGCCGCCGGGAACAAGCCCAAACGGATCGAGGAGTATGCCGGCCGGGTCAACACCGGGCAGGCCGACGTAAGCGTGGCGCGCATGGTGTCGCCCGAGGGCTGGGCCGAGCCCGGGCAGCGGCCCGACTTTGAGGAGATCACGCTCGTGTTGCGCGGCACGCTGCGCGTCGAGCACGACGGTGGGTCGGTGGATGTATCCGCCGGGCAGGCCATCGTGACCCAGCCTGGCGAATGGGTGCGCTACGCCAGCCCAGCGCCTGGTGGCGCCGAGTATGTCGCCATCTGTCTGCCGGCCTTCTCGCCCGACACCGTGCACCGGGACGCGGCGTCGTGAGCGCCCCCGCCAGCGGCGCTCGCGGCCCGGGTTCGCGGACGCTGATCGTCCTCCTCCTGGTCGCGGCGGCCATCGCGGCGGGCCTGCCGGCGGTCCTCGCGCGTTCGTCCCGCGTGCAGGTGATGCGCACGGGCCTGACCGAGGTGCTGCAGGAATGCCGCGCGCGCTACGCCGTCGCGCGCACGGCCGCGGACACCGCGGCCGCCGACGCCTGGCAGCCGGCGCTGCACGGCGAGCAGCGTCCCGGCGACCCCCCGTGCGGGCCCTACCGCCGGCGGAACATGCTGGCACCCGCGTCCCGATGAGTCCGCCGGACGCCGGGCGGCTCGAGGCGATCTGGATCAAGCGCGCGCACCGGGGGCCGATGGATTCGGTGCCCGAAGCTACGCTCGTCGCGGGACGCGGGCTGGTGGGCAATGCCGACCAGGGGCGGAGCCGCCAGGTGACGCTGATCGAGCGCGAGGTCTGGGAGCGCCTCATGGCGGAGACCGGAGGGCAGGTGCCGCCGAGCGCCCGGCGGGCCAACCTCATGGTGAGTGGCTGCAGTCTGCTGGGGACGCGGAATCGGATCCTCCGGGTCGGGAGCTGCAGGCTCCGGATCGCCGGCGAGACCCGGCCGTGCGAACGGATGGACGAGGCCCTCGAAGGGTTGAGGAGGGCGATGGAGGCGGACTGGGGCGGGGGAGCGTTCGCGGAAGTGCTGGACGACGGCGTGATCCAGGTCGGCGCCGAGGTGCGGTGGGAGTGAACGACGAACGGCCGGCTCGAGCGAACTCGAGCCGGCCGTCTGTTCCGCGGCGTCAGCCGCGGCGCGCGGTCTTACTTGCCCAGCTTGACGACATTCTCCGCCGCCGGACCCTTCTGGCCCTGGACGACGTCGAACTCGACCCGCTCACCCTCGACCAGGCTCTTGAACCCCTGACCCTGAATCGCCGAGTGATGGACGAAGCAGTCCTTCTGGCCGCCTTCGGGCGTGATGAAGCCGAAGCCCTTGGCGTCGTTGAACCACTTGACCGTGCCGGTGGTGCGCATTGTTCCTACTCCTTGGGTGTGTTGTAATCGGAGTTCGGCCATGCCGCACCTACCGACTACGCGATGTGCGTGAAATGAGCCCTCACGCGGGGAAGCTGCCCTGGTGCATCCTGCGGGATGCGATCCCCGGGAGCAGCCAACAAAACGGGAGCCAGCGCGAGTTCCGCCAGCCCCCTGTCGAATCTGGACTATGGCCGCGCGATGCCTCAACGCGCCAATTCGCGAGCCAATGGTAAAACAGTGTGCCGTTTTCCGCAATCCCTCCCGCCGACGAAGGAGTTCCGGATGACCGTGCTCGCGCCTCCCGGCCCCGACGAATACGGGACGTACTATGCCGGATATATCGCCCACGTGCCCGCCGGCACCGACATTCTCGATCTGCTCGCCCGGCAACGGGACTCCACCCTGGCGCGGTTCGCCGCCGTCCCCGAAGCCCGCGGCGCCTACCGCTATGCGCCCGGCAAGTGGACCGTGCGCGAGGTCCTGGTCCACTTGAGCGACGTGGAGCGGATCATGGCCTATCGCGCGCTCCGGGTGGCCCGGGGCGACACGACGCCGCTGCCCGGGTTCGACGAGAACGCCTACGCGCCGCTGTCCAACGCCGAGGCGCATCCGCTGGCCGCGCTGGCGGAGGAATGGGGCGACGTCCGCCGCGCTACGCTGTCCTTCTTTCGCCACCTGCCGCCCGAGGCATGGACCCGCCGCGGGACCGCGAGCGGCGCGCCGGTGACGGTGCGGTCCCTGGCGTGGATCATCGCGGGGCACGAACGGCACCACCTGGGGGTGCTCGCCGAGCGCTACGGGGTCTGATCCGCGCCGATCGCGGTGGCGCGCCACCCCAGACGTCAGATCGTCGCGCCGGGCGCGCCAGCGCTCGACCGGCCCGTACCGAACCGGCAGACCAAAGCCGCGGCCCGCGGGCGCGGCCACGAGCGTCGTGGTCGGATCCCAATCGGGGGAGGTCGGCCGGAAGTAGAGCGCTCCGTCTCGCGCGAGGTACGGCTGCGAATGGTAGGCGCCGTGCTGGGTCACGGCGTCCAGGAAAGCCGGCTCGCTCCAGCCGTCAGCTGTTCGCGTGGCCATCCAGAGGCCGGCGTTCGGCTTGGTGGCGGTGTCTCCGGGCGCACGGCGATAGGACGCGAAGACGAGGCGCCGGCCGTCCGACGACAGGGTCGGGTAGAGGTCCGAGAACTCGCCGCCGAGATCCAGGCGCTTCCCGCGTGACCACCCGGTCGGGCCGCGGACACCTTCTTGAAGAACCAGGGCTCGTCACCGGCCGGCGCGAAGGTGCCGCGGTAGATCTTCCCGGAGTCGCCCAGCACCGTCGCGAAGGGCTCAGCCGCGGCGGGCGAGTCGGGACACGTCGCACCCACACGCCCCTGGCCCGCAAGCGATGTCTCGCGCGACGCTCCCGTGCCCACCACGATGCTTGCCATCGCGATGATCGCGATCAGCTGCATTCGTCCGCGATCGGCCTCGTGCATGCCTGCCTCCTGGTCGGTGTCCGCTTTCATCCATTCGTGACGGAATGTCGAAGGGTTTCAGGACCGCGGTGGCGGGCTCGACTCGCCCTGCCATAAATTGGTCCCGGACTTGTGCGGTTCGCTCGTTTCCTCGGCTGCGCGGAGGACTCGTGTTGCGACACTCCACCATCGGGCTCGCGGTGGTCCTGACGCTCGGCGTGCCTGCCGTTGCTGCGGCTGCGATGGATCCCGGCCCCGGCTGCCGGGTGACGATCCTGTACGAAGCAATACGTACCTGGGCGCCGCTTCAACAGTTGGTCTGCTTGAAGTCCTGGCTCAGGATGGCCTCGCCCTTCAGATGTGCGTATGGCATGTCCATCCCACCGCCGGAGATCACCTCCAGGAAGCTCCGAGGATCGACGCCGAGCGTCTGAGCCAGGACGAAGGTCTCGGAGAGGTTCTCGATCGTGCCGAGGATCCAGCCGTTGGCCACGAGCTTCAACTTCGTCCCCAGGCCGGCCTCGCCGAGCCAGACGTGACCGCGGGAGATCGCGTCGAAGACCGGCTCGCAGCGTGCTCGCGCGTCTTGCGGGCCCGACGCGAGCACGAACAGCTCACCGTCCTCGGCAGGCTTCTTCGTGCCGATCACAGGTGCGTCGACGAATGCGATCCCGCGTTCGCCGGCCAACTCGGCCAGCCGCTCGATCGCGGCGACTCCGATCGTGCTCGATTGGATCCAGAGCGCCACCCTGCGACATCTCGTCCAGGGCGCCGCTCTCGATCATCGTCCCCTCGACAGCCCGTGCGTCGGCGAGCATCGTGAGGACGATCTCGGCGTCACGAACCGCGTCCGCGGGTGTCGGTGCGACGCGCGCGCCGTCCTCTTCGAGGGCCGCGGCCTTCTCGATCGTCCGGTTCCAGACGGTTACCTCATGCCCGGCCCGCAGCAGGTTGCGTGCCATCGGCCCACCCATGATTCCCGTACCGAGCACTGCAATTCGACCCATGGTCGCCTCCTCTCTGGGAGCGACGAAACTACCCGGTCCTTCGCAGCCGTGCTGTCCACTGCCAAGGGCGGCGGTTAATGCGCGACGAACACCTTGAGGCCGATCAACACGAGGCCGAGTGCCAGGTTGGCCCCGACTGCCAGGAGCGCACTCAGGGGTCGGAGGCGCTCCACCCGCGCGAAGACGACACCGGTCGTCCCGAGCACAGCCAGGCCGAGCCCAAATGCAAGCCAGACCGCAACCTCGTCCGAGAGCAGGCCGACTGCACCCAGGACGAGCGCCACTACGGGCGGAACCCCAGCCTCGACAATCGAGGCTTCGCGGCGGAAGATGCGGCCGAGCTCGGCAGCCGACAGGTGTGTGTCATGGCGGACGCTGAATGCGAGCCCGTGCGCGTACACGTGCGCGAGCCAGAAGACGACGGTCGTCACAGCCACGAGCAATGCGACATGCCCCAGTCCGTGCGGAAACGCCTTCGCCCCGGCAACTATGACCGAGAGCACGATGATCGTCCCGTACACGAAGCCGCCAAGTCGCTCGCCCAGCTCCGAGCGGCTAAAACGCGACGAGAGAGCGCGAGGCTCAGTCCGCATCGTCAACCGAGTGTTTGCGGCCTCGGCGCGCCGCTCGTCCCCTAACGTCGCGACGCGCCGAGGCCGCTCCGATCCGACTCAACGTAGTGCCACACGACCGAATGGTCGTCATCCAGTTGGGATGAGCTTCCGCGTCTCAACTAGGCCGTGAGGCCGGACTTCTTTCGCTTCGACTTCGGCATGATCGCCTCGACCAGGCCCAGTTGGCGCCGCGAGCCGCGCTCGTCGACCTGAACCCGCCCCCGGCCAAAGGCATCGATCTTTCCCCAACGCCCCGGAATGTCGAGCAACTCGAGACGCCCGATCCCCTGCGGTAGCACCGGATCGATGACGAGGTGTTCACCCAGCGGCTCGAGACCGAGCATCGTCCTGATCAACAGCAGCGGCGCGCCGGTCGACCAGGCTTGCGGGCTGCACGCGGTGGGGTACTGGACCGGGTATTTCGTCACGCTCCGCGCGTAACCCCCGAACGCTTCCGGAAGCCGCCCCTGGAAGCATTCGGCGGCGTCGAGAATGCCCGCCGCGATCTGCGCCGCTTCGTTCTTGAAGCCGTAGCGCTGGAGTCCCCAGGCAACGAACGAGCTGTCGAAGGGCCAGACCGTCCCGACGTGGTAGCCGATCGGGTTGTAGCGACCTTCTCCTTCGGCAAGGGTGCGAATACCCCAGCCGGAGAAGAGCCGAGGCCCCATCAGGTTGCCGACGACAGCCTTCGCCTTCTTCTTTTCGACGATGCCGCTCCACAGCAGGTGGCCGTTGTTCGACGACAGGGCATCGACCTGTTTTCCTTCGTTGTCGAGAGCGAGCGCGAAGTAGCCGCCGTCTTCGACCCAGAAGTCACGGTTGAACCGGCGCTTCAGGTCAGCCGCCTCCTGCTCGAGCTGGTCCGCATACGCCGGGTCCTTCCACACGAGCCGAGCGAGTCGTGCTCCGCGCACTTTCGCGTCATAGGCGTAGCCCTGGAGCTCGCACGTCGCACGCGGAAAGCCGGGAATTTCGCCGTTGCTGTAAGAGATCGAATCCCAGGAGTCCTTCCAGCACTGGTTCTCGAGCCCGGTCTCCTCGTTGCGACGCTGGTACGACACGTAGCCGTTGCCCATGAGGTCCGCGTACTCGTTGATCCATGTGAGCGCAGCCCGTGCCTGCTGCTCGAGATCGCGCACGAGCTTTCTGTCCCCGGTCCACCGCTCGTACTCGTCGAGCAGGACGACGTAAAGCATTGTCGCATCGGCAGCTCCGTAATACGGCGAATGTGGCCGCTCTTCGAACGCAGTCATTTCCCCATACCGCATCTCATGCAGGATCCGGCCGGGATCCTCGTCGCGGAAGTCGTCGAGGCGGCTGCCCTGCCAGTCTCCGAGCGCGAGGAGCGTCGTCGCGGCGAGCTCGGGCGTGAACGGCAGCGATTGCAGGCTTGTGAAGATGCTGTCTCGGCCGAACATCGTCATGAACCAGGGAAGCCCGGCAGCGGGAAGGCTCTTGCCGCCCATCACCGGCGGCGCGAAGCGGAGTGCGGCGAGGTCGACGAGACTGCGCCGGTACGTCGTCTTCAGCGGCTCCCAGTCGGACTCCACGCGTGGCGCGTCGTCCAGCCATCTGTCGAGGCTCCGCTCCATGTTCGGCCGTGCTTTTCTTCCCTCACGCTGGTATTTCGGCCTGGTATAGGTTCCTCCCACGCCGGCCGCGGTGACGACGTCGAGGTCGGTGGTCCAGACTCCGTGCGGCTCGATGTGTGCCAAGAGCGTGAGCCCGGTCTCGTCGTAGGTCGCCGGCGCCGAAGCGGAAATCGAGGTCCGGCGCTTGTAGGTCTCACGGTTGTAGCCGAGTTGCAACGAGCCCTTGTCGACCTTCGTCGAGTACGTACCTTTCTTCTGCAGAGCGTCCTTGACCTCGAACAAGTCGGCGAAATCAGAGGCGGCTTCGAGCCGAACGGTGATGTCCACCGGCTTTTCGTCGTGGTTGAGGATCGTCAGCTCCTCGTGGAAGCCGTCGCCGACCGCGCGCCGCCGGATCACGGACAGCTTTGCGTCGACGTAGACCGTCCCCGTGCCCGGCACGAGGAAGAAGCGAGTTTCGAAGTACTGCAGATCGTCGACCGACAACGGATTCAGCCGTTCGCCGTCGAGCGTGAGAATCCATTTCGAAAGGAAGCGGGTGTCGAACGAGAAGAGGCCCGTAGGGTCGGTCAGAGATGCTTCGATGTCTCCGTTGGCGTCGCTGACGACGAATGTGTTTCCGTCGAGGATCTGTACGAGGTCGCTCATGACGACCTCCCTGCGAGAACGGCTTCTCGCCGCGCGGATCGACTCCGCCGGCCCTGCGAAGACGCGCTGGAAGAGGACGAGCAGCTCTGGGTCGCCTTCCACGCCGATCTCTCCCCGAAGTATTGCGGCCATCGCATTCCTCTCGCCTCGGACGATCGCGTTGAAAAGCGGTCGGTCGGTAGTGACTACGCAGTCGGCCTTGCCCTTCGCCTGAGACACCGACACGTCGCCCTTCTTCACCGCAACCGACCAGGACGATTCTTTCGTTCCGTCTACCAGATCGAAACGCAGGGTTCCAGTCGCTTTGCGAAGCATCGGCTCGTGCCCTCGGCTGCCGAGCTCGGCGAAAAATTCTCCGGTTGGATCACTCATTGTCTCCCTTTCCGGCCCGCGTCAGGCTCAGGTCTCCGCGCGTGTGGCTCACCTCGTGAACGATCGGGCCAGAGCCGTCGCACCGCATCGTCCGAAGGGGATGATCGAGGGTCTCACAGCAGCCTCGGCTCGCTCAGCGCACTGAGGGCGCCCCGCTGCCGTTGCACGGGAGCGGGCCGCTTTGGCCCACGAGCCGACGCTCTTGAGCAAGCAGGTCAAGTGTGCGTTCCATCGCGACGGGCTGCAGCGCCCCATAGCCACCCTGGAGCGGGTTGTTGAGGAATCGGATGAGGAAAAGGGTCACGCCTATGACCGCAACGACGGAGCCGATCAGCACTGCTTGGACGATGGCTCGTTCGCCGCTGTCGGCGAAGAAGAGCATGAAGACGCAGATGACGGACGAGATGAAGAACAGGACGACCCACAGGGGCCCTGGTATGACGCCCTCCGCACCGTGAATACGGTCTTGGCGCGCGATCTCACGGTCGGCCCTGCGATCGAGCCATTCGTTGTAAGCCGCCTGTTCGACTGCCGTCTTCGGGATTGTGATCTTCAAGGTCCTGAACATGGCTACGCCCCACGGGTTGGACAGGTCTCCTTGCGTTCCAGAGCGCATTCTCGGCCACTCGATGTGCACGACGGAGCGTCCATAGCAGATGAGCTCGTTTCCGAGTTGCCGCCGCACTGCGACCGGGAAGAACTGCGCGGTCTCGAATTGCTGCGCGATGAGCAGCGCCTCCGTCTCCGCCCCACTTCTCGACTTGTCGTAGCTCGTGAAGGCGAGAAAGACAATCAGCCCGAGCAGCACCGAGAAGCCGGTGGCGAGCACACCGAAGATTCCCGCCGCCCGGTCGCCGTCGGCGAAGTAGCTGCCCTCCGGTGCGCGCCGCCGAACGAGAAGCAAGATCGAGACTGCGGGCCGACGGCGACCCCGACGACAAGGATCGGCCAGACGAGACTCATCGCCGGTAAGACTAGGGGGCGCAGAAGGCCAACCGGTCATGGTCCGAAACTCTCGCCCCCAGGAGCAACCCGGCAGCGAATGTCGCGAACTGCAACCCGGGCATGCGTCTGGCAAATCGCTTGCTCGAGCTCCACGGCTTGGCTTGGCGCAACTCGGACAGGCCGTAAAGCAACTCGGAACGAGCCGGGTTACGCTTGCGTGCCAGAGAAAGCCGGTGATGTTCCGCTGCAAGCCGACGTCACTCGAGACGGACACGAGGGCGCCTAGGCCATTGCGGAGATGCTCGTTTCTGGATCGTGGAGCGGATGTCGGCTCCTCGTCGAAGGTGATCAAGCGGGCCGTCGCATCCAGGCCGAGGCGAATGAAGTCCGAGCGGACGATGGTCCAGTACAGCATCCTCGGCGATGGTCTCCCGGTCGAACAATCCGCATGTCGAGGGGTGAGCTGGAGCGGACAGGACGAATCGCCCGTTTCGGATGATGCAGGCGGCGTCCAGCAATCTCAGGCTGAAGGCTTCGTCTCCAGAGTTGACGCCGGAATGGATGTGGCACAGGAAGGAGCAGATCATGCGACTGGAGTTGGGGAAGGCGGTTCGGTGCTCGGACGCGCGTTTTGGCAAGCTCGCGGACGTAGTCATCGATCCGATCGCCAAGCGGGTCACGCATCTGGTCGTCAAACCGGAGAAGGGAGACGACATTGCCCGGCTCGTACCGATCGAGCTGGTCGAGCCCGGCAAGGACGACACCCGAGAGATCAAACTGCGTTGCACCGCAGAGGACGTCCGCCGTCTCGACCACGTTCAGGAGTTCGCCTATCTTCGACTCGGCGAGTCCCCCACGAGCGATCCGGATTGGGACGTCGGCATCGAGGACGTGCTCGCGTTGCCCTACTACGAGAGCTCGGTGATCGGCGGCTACGGCGGCGGCCTCGAAGATGCAGGCGTTGTTTTTGACCGCGTGCCAAAGGGAGAGGTCGAAGTCCGGCGCTCGAGCCCTGTCACCGCGGCGGACGACGAGTTCCTCGGCGAGGTCGACGGCTTCGTGGTCGACGGCGGCCATATCACGCACTTCGTCCTCGAGCGCGGTCACCTGTGGGGAAAGCGCGAGATCACGATCCCGATCGGGGCCGTCGCCAAGGTCGAGAACGATGCCGTTTCGCTGAGCCTCTCGAAGGCTCAGGTAGACGACCTGCCGGCTGTCCGCGTACATCGCTGGTCCTAGCCGGTCGGGACCGACGCGTACGCTACGGGGATGGAGCCGTTCGCGCTCATCGTCCTCGGTAGCAGTCGGCAAGGCCGTGGCGGCCGTTATTCCATCAGCCGGGCTTGCCGCGGAGTCGTCGCCCACGCTGTCCGTCTTGCGGAGACTCATCGACCACAGATGGTCGTGTTCAGCGGCTGGGCGCCGGGTGGAGGCACTCCCGAAGCGGAACAGATGCGGGCGCTCTGGAACGGGCCGGACATCGAGATCTCGCTCGAGCCGACGGCCTCGACCACTGCAGAGAATGCGGCGCGCACCTTTCCGCTCGTCAGCGAACGTGGGATCCGCCGCGCCGTCATCGTCTGCACGCCGTTGCATCTCTACCGCGCCCGCTGGTTCTTCCGGCGCCTCTACTCGCCGCGCGGGATCCAGACGACCTTCTCGACGCCGCCGACCCTGCCGACGCCGTCGGCTCTCGCCTGGGAGTTGGGCGCGCTGACGGTGCGGTCGAGGCAGCTGCGGGCCGCGGAGCAAGAACTCGCGCGAGTGGAGCAGACAGGCCTGACCGGCACGCTCGTCTTCATACCTGCCTGGAACGAAGAGCAGAACATCGCCGCTGTCATCCAGGGGTTGCACGGCGAGTTGCCCGAGGCGGACGTGCTCGTAGTAGACGACGGGTCGACCGACCAGACAGCGGCAGTCGCACGTATAAACGGCGCCGAGGTTCTATCCCTGGACGGCAATCAGGGCCTGCGCATTGGGATCGCCTCGGGTTATCGCTGGGCCCTTGACCACGACTACGCCTTTTGCGGGCGCGTGGATGCCGACGGGCAGCATCCAGCAGCGGAGCTCGCGCGCTTGCTGGCCCGCGTGTACGCCGGCGAGTGCGACGTCGCCGTCGGGTCGCGCTTCCTGTCGGGAGAAGGCTACGAGCCCTACCGGTATCGGCCGAGCGCGATCCGACGACTTGGTACAGCGCTGCTTCGTCGTGCAATGGGACTCGTCCTCCGACGGCCGTTTGCCGACGCCACCAGCGGCCTCTATGCGGTCAATGCGAAGGCGCTTCCGCTACTAGCTGAACCGTTCACGACCGACGCTCCGGAAGTCGAAGCTCTGCTTCGCCTCAACGATGCAGACCTCCGTGTCGAAGAGGTGCCGGTTGAGATGAAAGCGCGGGCGAGTGGTGAGTCGAAGCTTCGCGGCCGCAAGGCGGTGAAGGTGACCGCCACCGTGATCGGCACTCTCCTGGCCGCCCGTTTCGTCTGGGCTCGCCGGTCAAGCTGATCCGCGCCCTCCTTTACTGAGTCCATACAAAATTTGACCCAAGCGGGTTAAGCGAGGCACGGTCGCTTGGCGGCGATGCTGCGCTGGATGACCGACTATCACTCTGTCAACGACATCGTGCTGTTCGAGGTCCCTACGCGTTCGGGTGCCACCGGGTTGCTCGCGGAGCTCTCGTCGTCGAATCTCGCGTGGATGGAGCGAGGCGACGAACTCGCCGTCGTCGGTGTTCTTCTCGATGGGGACGATGGCGACCTCGCTTGCCTGTTGCGCCGGGTCGAGAGATGGACTCGAGCAGCGCGGACTGCTCGCGATCCGCTTCGAGGTGGACGGTCGGACGTACGTCCTGCAGCCGTCGTTGCCAGCCAGAGAAGTCACCGCAGCGTGATGCTCGCGCTCGACGAGTTCGTCCGTCGCCGGCTACGCCGCGCGCTCGTGTCTCTAGAGGGCGCCATCACAAGGTTCGAAACGCAGGTGGCCGAGGACGACCTCGAGCCAAACAGCACTCGCCTCAAACGGCTCTGCAACGACATCCGCACAGCGCTCGAACTGGCGCGCCACACCGGCGACCTAAGCCAGCCGCTGCCGTCATGTCTTCTTGTCGTTTTCCGTCTACTGCCGCTGCGTTCGAGCTGCCGTCGGTGCCGCACGCGACGAACCTCTTCACGGAGTTGCAGGCGAACTGGGGTGGTTGGATCGAGAACGGGCTCGACGGGACCTTCGTCGTCGTCCACGCACCAGAGAGGATCAGCGAGCTCGACGAGTTGCTGGCGATTGTTGAAAGGTGGGTGACACGACAGGCTCTCCTCGCGATTCGATTCCATCTCGAGGGCCGCGTCTACATCATGCAGCGAGGCGGGTTCATCGGACCAGCGGACCGGGACACACGCCTGGTTAACGACCGCACGGCGACGAAATGACATCACGCGCCGGCCGAAATCATGAAACGAGCTCCACGTTGCGGGCTGCCGCCACGGCTTCGAGCCGGGTGTGCACGCCAAGCGCTCGCAGCAGGTGGCGGACGTGATTGCGCACCGTTTCCGTGCTGAGCTGAAGCTCTTGCGCGATCTGCTCGGTCGAGCGGCCACGCTTGAGCAGGCGCAGTACCTCCGTCTGGCGAGGCGTGAGATGAGGTGGAAGAGGGTCATCGGGCTGCTCCTCGATATCAGACATCTGCCCGAAGACCCCGATCACGCGATGACCCTGCATCAAGGGGCAAGAGCTGATGTCGACTTGAAGGCGACCGCCGTCAGGATCCAGGAGGACAACCTGCGCGTCGGTCACCTGCGCCGTGCCGGCGATCTTGCGGGCAAAGTGCTCTCTTGCCCTGCGGGTGTCTTCATGGGCTACGACAGAGGTGAACTGTCGTCCGCGCACGTCGCCGACAAGCCGGCGCGCCGCGGGGTTGAGCCAGCGGATGATCCCGGTCGGATCGATCACGTAGCTGGGAACGTTGACGGTCTCGAGCGCGTTCTCGATGTCACCGCCGATTTCCCGGAGTCCGACACGTCAGGCACGCGGGACCAGGCCCGCTGGATCGCCTACCTCTGTTGGCTTCCCTCTGCGGCGCCAGGTCACCGCAGACACCAGCCCGAGCACGAGCGTAGGAACGACGGTCAGGAATCGAAAAACGAGCACAGCAGCAACAACGCTAGCGTTACTCCCACCGAAACCGACAAGTGCGCCCGTCAGTCCCAACTCGATGACCCCGACGCCGCCCGGCGTGATCGGAATCGAAGCGATGATCCGAACAAGCGCCCACGCCGCAAAAGCTTCGACGAGCGACACTTCGGACGCTGTAACTCCGAGTGCCCGGAGAGAGACGACCAGGACTGCGAAGACACTGAGGCTGCCGGCCAGCGAGGTCAGCGTGAGGAGATGCCAACGCCTGGTAAGCAGGTCGACCGCTCCCTGTCGAAACCGCTCGAAGCTGCCACCGTTCCATCCAACCGGCCCCCGGCGGACTTGCCCAGCGCCCAGTTCGCGAAGCACGCAGACACGTCGCCGACGTCTTGGGCGAGCCGATCGCTGACGGCACGAGCACGAGCCCTGCCACGACGACACCGAGGATGGCAACGCCGACGAACGCTACGGTCGCAAGCGTCGCCATGCTCTCACCGGAGATCGTCAAGAGGAAGACGGCCACGATCGGGAACGAGAGGTTGAGCAACTGGTCCAGAGGCCGGTCAGGGTCACGGCGCGTGCGATTTCTCGAGTGGCAAAGCCCCAAGCCCGCAACATCCCGAACGCTGCTGCCGCCCCGGCGGCGGGAACACCCGGCACCACCAAGGAGAGAACAGGTGATGCTTGCGTCAGCCGCAGTGCTCGAGGAACGAGAGGCCCGGGAGCACGACCATCCAAGGGGGGGCGAATGTGGCGATACTCACGGCCTCCACAACGAGGAGAGCCGCGATCCACTCCAGGAAAGCGTCTTGACGACCGCCCAGACATCTCCATAGTTGGCGATCGTCGGCAGGAAGTAGACGAACGTCGCGATGACAATGCCGAGGCCGACCGCCCCCAATGCGATCCGGCGCAGTTGCGGTCCCCGCAAGCGTCGGGTCATAGTTCGCTCCTCGACCTCTCCACCGTCGCCCTCGATTTCAGGTCAAGACTGCCTCCGACCGGGAGGACGCGAACCTCGACCTCAGGCATGAGCTCGGCGGCGAAGTGTGCGAAGGACTCGGCCGGCTCACGCACCTTGAGCGGGTCGCGGTGAGACCGAGCCGGATATAGGTACCCCAATGGATGGGAACGGCGATCTGCGGTCGAAGCAGGGCGAGCGCGTCGGCCGCCGTGCGTGGGTTCAGGTGCCCGGGCGGCAACCTCGGCCCCCAGCCTGCCACCGGCAGCAATGCTACGTCCAGGTCGTCCGCAATCGAGGCCATGCCCGCGAAGAGATCGGTGTCGCCGGCGAAGTACATGGATGCAGAGCCCGAGACGAGATAGCCGAGCGCAGGCGTCTCGGTGCCGAAGGTCCCCGCCGACTGTCGTGCTCGGCGTGC
>CAWHZQ010000007.1:0-62591 GCA_963833905.1 uncultured Gemmatimonadales bacterium
CCCCATCCACCCTCGAGACCACCGGAGGCCTCAGCGGTGCACCTGATCTCGCGATTCCGGACGTCCTCGCCTCGCCGATCATCCTGTGGTACTCTTGGCGTTCTGGCGCCCGCGCTCTACGCGCGGAGCAGCGGGCGCTCTGCCCGCGCTGTTCGTCGGGCTGCTGCTGTTCCTCACCGGCGCGGGGCTCGCCTACGTCTTCGTGGTGCCTCAGGCGCTGAGGGTCCTCTTCAGCTTCCAGACCGAAGCGATCCAGCCGTTCATCACCTACGACGCCTACTTCGATTTCGTCCTGCAGGTCGTGCTGGCGCTGGGCATCTCGTTCGAGCTGCCGCTGGTCATCATCATCCTGGCCTGGCTGGAGGTGATCGGGCCCGCCGGAGCTGCCGCGGTTCCGCCGCTATCGCGGTGGTGGGCTCGCTTCATCGCCGGGGCCGTGCTGTCGCCCGGGCGCCGACTGGTCTCGATGATCATGATGACGATCCCGCTGCTCTTCCTCTACGAGGTCGGTACGCGGGCGCCGTCGTGATCCAGCGCCGCCGCCGGGCCGCGAAGGCGGCGGCATCGCCGGGCTGGTGCTGCTCCTGGGCGCGTCGGCGCGCCGAGGCCCAGGTACCGGCCACGCCGCCACGCCGGCCCCCGGCCCGCGCCGGCCGTACCCGACTCGGGCTCCAGGACACGACCCGGCAAGAAGCCGGGCCAGGCGCTCGACAGCGCTACCGCCGGACGTCTGGGCATTCCCGACGGCGCCGTCCCGGAGCTTCGCGCCCGACGACTCGGTGGTCAAGCGCGCTCAAGGCCGGCCGGGCTATCGCCCCACCCGGTACCGCGCCGACTCGGCGACGGTGTTCATCGAGAGCCAGCGGGTCCTGCTCCAGGGCCAGGCGCTGACCGAGCGACAGGGGGCGATGCTCGAGGCGGACTACGATCACCTATCGAGCGCGACAGCTGCCTGCTGACGGAGTCGGGCGGTCCGCACCTCTTCGACCGGGGGCAGGTGCTGGTGGGCGAAGGGATCCGCTATGACACCTGCCGCCGGCGAGGGATCGTCGGACGACGCGCTGACCAACTTCACCGAGGGCTCGACCGTCTGGTTCCTGCGCGGCAACGTGGCGCAGGACTCCAGCTCCAGCCGGATCTACGCCGGGTCGAGCGAGATCACCAGCTGCGACCTGCCGACGCCGCACTATCACTTCAGCGCCCGGCAGATGAAGTGGGTCTCGAAGAACGTGCTGGTGGCGCGGCCGGTGGTGCTGTACGTGCGCGACGTCCCGATTCTGTGGCTGCCGTTCATCTTCCAGGACATGCGGCCGGGGCGGCGGTCGGGCATCCTGATTCCCCAGTTCGGGCTCAACGACCTGGTGCGTCCCACGCGCGAGCTACAACCGCCAGATCACCAACATCGGCTACTACTGGGTGCCGAACGACTACCTCGACCTCACCGGCCGGCTCGACTGGTTCGCCAACCGGTACGTCCAGTACGGCGTGACGCGGCCAGTACCGCTGGCTCAACCGGTTCGTGAGCGGCTCGGTGGGGTTCAACGAGCAGCGGCAGGTGGGCGGCGGGATCGGGCCTCACCTTCCGGTGGGACCACCGGCAGCAGTTCAACCTCTCGACCAGCCTGAACGTTCGACATCAACTATGCCAGCAACACGGCCGTCATCCGGGGCAACGCGATCGATCCGCTGCAGAACACCCAGCAGATCACCAGCTCGCTCAACTACTCCAAGCGCTTCAGCTGGGCCACGCTCACGCTGGGCGGCAACCGCCGCCAGAACCTCACCGACGGGAGCGTGCAGCAGCTGCTGCCGGCGGTGACGCTCTCGCCGGTGCCGATCGCGCTCGGGCTCGGACATCACCTGGTCGCCCGGGGCTGAGCTTCACCAACAACACGACCAAGAACCCGCCGGCCGACACGCTGCTGCGGGCGCTGCCGGGCGGCGCGTTCGACACGCTGCCGCTCGACGTGAGCTCGCGCGTCACGGCGCTGAGCTTCGACACGCCGCTGCGGTTCGGCGGCTTCAACTGGCAGAACTCGATCCAGGTGAACGACCAGCAGGACCGCGGGACCAGCGAGGTCAGACTTCAAGGTCGACGACCCGTCCACGGCCGATCCGACCGACAGCGTGATCGTGCGCCGGACCTTCCTGAGCAACTTCGAGAGCACGATCGACTGGGACACCGGCATCAACCTGCCGGTGCTCTTCCGCGGCTCCTGGAAGGTTCAGCCGTCGGTCGGCATGGGCAACACGACGACCGGAGCGTTCGCCGTCCGGAACCGGAACACGAACGGGAGCTTCGTCCGGCAGGGCAAGCGATTCCGCTTCGGGGCCACGGCGTCGCCGACGCTGTTCGCCTTCTTTCCCGGCATCGGGCCGCTGAGCCGGATCCGCCACAGCTTCTCGCCTGTCATCGTGTGGAACTACCAGCCGGCGGCCAACGTGCCGGAGGAGTATCGCGCGGGCGATCGCCCTGCCGGGCCAGGCCGTCGCGCTTCGGAGCGACGCGCAGCAGCAGGTCACGGTCAGCCTCTCGCAGGCATTCGAGGGGAAGTACCGGTCCCGGAACCGCGACACGACCGCGACCGAAGGCGCGGAGGCGCGGAAGATCCGGCTGCTCAGCCTCAACACCAGCGGGATCACCTACGACTTCGAGCAGGCCAAGAAGCCCGGCCTGACCGGTTGGGCCACCCAGTCGATCTCCAACACCGTGTTGAGCGACCTGCTGCCCGGGTTCAGCCTCAATCTCACGCACGACCTCTGGCGCGGGCAGGTTGGAGTGGACACCTCCAAGTTCGACCCCTTCCTCCAGAGCGTGAGCGCGAGCTTCGCCGTATCGGGAAATACCTTCCGGTCGATCGGGTCGATCTTCGGACTGGGCGGAAAGTCGTCCGACAGCCTGGGCACCCGCCGGCGCGACGAGGTGCCGACGTCCTACGTGGCCGAGTCCGGCAGGCGTTCCCGGCCCGGGTCCTTCTTCAGCAGCACGCAGGCGCCGCTCCGCCGCCCCGGCCGGAGCTTCAGCGCGAACTTCAACTACCAGCTCACCCGCACGCGGCCGCCGTTCGGGGTGGTGGCGACGCCGGGGAGCGAAACTCGCCGACCACCAGAGCCTGGGCTTCAGCAGCAGCTTTTCGCCCACGCCGTTCTGGTCGCTCTCCTGGTCGTCGCAGTACAACATCACCGACGGGCAGTTCGAGAATCAGGTCGTTCGGCTCGAGCGCGAGCTGCACGAGTGGCGGGCGGCCTTCAATTTCGTGCGCAATCCGAACGGCAATTTCGCGTTCTACTTCACGATCTACCTGACGGACCTGCCGGAGCTGAAGTTCGATTACGACCAGACGACGATCGAACGGTAGCGCCGGGAAGCCCGGCCTGTCCCCGGGGCGGTACACCCGTCCACGAAACCGCCCGTAAGTCGATCCCCGCGGCAGCTTTGGCTGACCTGCCCCCTGGCACGCGATCTGCTTCTCGACCCGGACACCCCCATCGGAGACCTGTATGCGTGGCTGGTCGATCCCGGTCGTTCTCGCGTTCGCCGCGGCCTGTTCATCCGACGATCGGAACGGACCGGGCGTCCCGCCCGACGTCCCGGCGAGCCTCGGCAGCACCACGCTCGACGGTGCCGTCGCGCTCACCTGGAGCGACAATTCCTACGCGTCGGACCCCGGCAACTTCCTGAACTACCGCATCTACAGCACGACCTACGACCTCGACCATGACCCGCCCCATCTGTGGCACCAGCTTCCAGCTGGAGGGAACCACGGTGGCCCCGGAGTTCATCGTCGGCGCGCTCACCAACGGCGTGCCGCGCTGCTTCACCGTGACGGCGGTGAGCGTGGACGGGTTCGAGAGCGATCGCTCGCCACTGCGGTCGGACACGCCCCGTCCCGACACGCGGAACATCGTGCTGTACGCGTTCCAGTTTCAGACGCCGGGAAGTGGCTTCCGGTTCTGGGACGATCTCAATGGCGACGGCCTGGTTCAGGGAGCGGAGCTGGGCCTCGTGCGCGACGGCTCGGGCATCGAGGGCGACATCGACTTCGTGGTCGATCGCGACGGCGCGGGCGACCTGTTCCTCACTCCCGAGCGCGCCGGGACGGGTGTGGAGTACTACGACGCGAACAACCCGGTCGAGGATCTCACGTCGATCGACTTCGCCGAGGACCGCACCTACCTCACGTCGGGCATCCCGGCCCTTCCGGGGTACGGCTATGTCTTCGAGATGGACGGCGGCGACGGCTTCAAGCGCTACGGCGCGGTGCGGGTTTCGCACGTGGGGCAGGACTTCCTGATTCTCGACTGGGCGTACCAGACCGATCCGGGAAATCCCGAGCTGATCGTCAAGAAGCGATAACCTCCGACGTGGCGAGAAGCGGGCCGAGAGCGATCTCGGCCCGCTTTCGTTTGCTCGACGGCGGCTGCTTCTCCGGTGGCTGCCCAGGGCCAACCGAGGCGCCTCGCCCGTTCCCTTTCCGTCCTTCCGTCTTTCCGTCCTTCCGTCCTCTTGAATCCCTCCCCCCAGCCGAGTTACTTCGGGCCATGGCCCAGACAACCTGTGAGCTCGACGGCCGGTCGCTGACGGTCGCAGAGGTGGTGCGTGTCGCGCGGGATGAGAAGGTGCGGGTGACCGTGGCGCCCGCGGCGCGGGAGGCGCTGCGCGGCAGCCGGCGCCTGGTGGAGGCCGCCATCGCCTCCGGGCGGACGATCTACGGCATCAACACCGGCTTCGGGAAGCTCGCCAACGTGCGGGTGGCGCCCGACAAGCTCGACCAGCTCCAGACCAACCTGATCCGGAGCCATGCGGCCGGCGTCGGGACGCCGCTCTCGGCCACGGTCGTGCGCGGGCTCATGCTGCTCCGTGCCAACGTGCTCCTGCGTCCCACCAGCGGTGTGCGGCCCGAGCTGGTCGACGCGCTCGTCGCCCTGCTCAATGCCGGCATCGTCCCGCGTGTGCCGGAGCAGGGGAGCGTGGGCGCCAGCGGCGACCTCGCGCCGCTGAGCCACGTCGCGCTCGTGCTCATGGGCGAAGGCGAGGTGCTCGAGGCGAGCGGCGCGGCGCCGGCGGCACCGGCGCTCGGTCGGGCTGGCCTCGCGCCGTTCCGGTTCGCGCCGAAGGAAGGGCTCGCGTTCATCAACGGGACCCAGGCGCAAACGGCGCTGCTCGCTCTGCTGGTGCACGACGCGCGGGTGCTCTGGCGGACGGCGGTGGGAGCGGCGGCGATGAGCCTGGAGGCCCTCCGCGGCACGCCGGCGCCGCTCGACCCGCGCATCCACGCCGCCCGCCCGCATCGGGGGCAGATCGAGGCGGCCGACCTGATGCGGGCGCTGCTGGCCGACAGCGAGATCCGCGAATCCCATCGCGAAGGCGACCCCCGGGTGCAGGATGCCTACAGCCTGCGCTGCGCGCCCCAGGTGTTCGGCGCGGTCGCCGACGCGATCCGCTTCGCCGAGGAGACCGTGGCCGTCGAGCTCAACGCCTCGACCGACAATCCGCTCGTCTTCGACGACGGCGACGTGATCTCGGGCGGCAACTTCCACGGCCAGCCCGTCGCCCAGGCGCTCGACCTGCTCGCCATGACCCTCACGACGCTCCAGGCCATCGCCGAGCGGCGGGTCGAGCGGCTGGTCAATCCCGACCTGTCGCAGGGGCTGCCGGCGTTCCTGACCGACGATCCCGGGCTTTCGAGCGGGTTCATGATGGTGCAGATCACCGCCGCTTCGCTGGTGGCCGAGTCGCGGTCGATCGCGATGCCGGCGAGCATCGGCTCGATTCCGACCGACGCCAACCAGGAAGACTTCGTGCCGATGGGGATGGCGGCCGCCTGGAAGGCGCAACGCATTCTGGCCAACGCGCAGCGGGTGGTGGCCGCGGAGCTGCTCTGCGCCGCCCAGGGACTCGAGTTTCTCAAGCCGCTGACGCCGGGCCGCGGCGTCGGGCAGATCTATGGGCGGCTCCGCGGACTCACGCCGGCCGTTCCGAGGCTGGGCGCCGACCGGCCGCCCGCTCCCGACCTCGAGCGCCTGGCCCTCGCGGTGGCCCTCGGGGAGCTCGATCCGGCGGGCATTTAGGCCTCGCTCCGCGTGCTTGCCGGGGGTTTGGCAGCCCGGTATCTTTCGGTCACTCCAAGCCTTATCTCCCGGTTCCCCTTCTCTGCCCGAGCCGCATGAATCTGGAAAAGCTGAAAGACTCGGCGCGGAAGTTCGAGCAAAAGGAGGACTGGCGGAAGGCGATCGAAGTCTACCTGAAAGCCATCCAGCAGATCGAGTCCGGGGCGGAGACCAGCCCGGACCTCTCCCTGTACAACCGCGTCGGCGACCTCTACCTCAAGATCAACGATACCGCCTCGGCCGTTCGCTCCTACGAACGCGCGGTCGATCTGTACGCCGACCAGGGCTTCTTCAACAACGCCATCGCGCTCTGCGGCAAGATCCTGCGGGTCAACCCGGGCCGCACGCAGACCTACCTCAAGCTCGCCCAGCTGCATGCGCGCAAGAACGTCGTCATCGAGGCCAAGCGGAACCTGATCGAGTTCCTGGAGCGGATGAACGCGCTCGGACAGCTCGATCAGGCGTTTCAGTCGGTGAAGGAGTTCGCCGACCAGTTCTCCGGCAGCCAGGAGATCCGGATGATGCTGGTCGAGCTGCTGCGCGCCGCGTCGCGCGAAGAGGAGGCGCTCGAGCAGCTGGCCAAGATCGCGGGCGACCTCGAGGTCCGCGGCCAGGCGCCCCAGGCGCCGGCCGGCGGGGAGGCTGGCTCGCACGCGCCCGCGATGCCCTCGGATCGGCCGCGGGCCGTCCCGCCGGGGCGGGGCGACCTGGTCTTTCTCGACACCGGCTTCAACGCGCCGACCGCTCCTCCGCCCGAGGGTCCTCGCCCGCCCGCTCATCCGCCCGAGGTGAGGGCGGCCGACCTTCCCTTGATCGTGGATGCGCCGCCCGCCGAGGGGCTCGAGCCCACCCAGCCGGCCTATGAGGCCATGGTCGAGAGCGGCGAGCTGATCATCGATCCGCTCGCCACGATCGAGCTCGATGCCCCGGGCGACGCGCTCGCCGCGGAGCCGCTCGCGGGCCTGGAGCAGAGCCCCGATGCGGACATCGACCTCGCCTCGGTGGGCGCCGTGCCCGGCCTCGAGCTCGAGGCCCCGCCGGAGGAAATTCGAGTTCGACGACGCCCCGCTCGAGTCCCTGGAGCAGGTGGACGTGACCGAGGTCGACGCGGCGCCGCCCGAAGGGCTGATCGACGTGGGCGAGGACCTGGACCTCGAGCTCACCGAGAGCGAGACCGCCCCTGCCGACGCGATGGACGCGGACCTCGACCTGGAATTTCTCGAGGACGATTCGGCCCCCGCGGCCGACCGACGGCCTCCCGCTCATCGACGACGGTCCGCTCGGCCGGAATCCACGACCGAGGTGGTGGAGCTGGAGGACCGGATCGCCGACGATCCCGGAAATCCCGACCTCCATCGGGAGCTCGCGGACCATCTGCTCCTGGGCGGAGATCTTGCCCGCGCGGCCGAGGAGCTCCGGCTGTCGCTGGAGGGGTACGAGACCGCGGAGGACTGGAACGGCGCGTCGGGGGTCGCCGACCGGCTGGTGGCCCTCGAGCCCGACGCCATCCATCATCACCAGAAGCGGGTGGAGCTGGCGTTCCGGACCGGCGAGCGTGCCCCGCTGCTCGAGGCGTATCTGGCGCTGGGTGACGCGCTCGGCCGGGCCGGCGCCAGGGACAAGGCGCTCGCCGTGTACGGCCGGGTCCACGAGCACGATCCCGCCAACCCACGGGCGGCGGCCGCGATCGCCTCGCTGTCGGGCGCGCGGGCGCCGGTGGCGCCGCCGAGCGTCCGGCCTGCGCCGCCGGCCGCAACCCCCGTGGCCGCGAGTGCGCCGCCAGCCCCGCCACCCGCGCCGCCACCCACGGCTCCGCCGGCGCGGGCGCCGTCGCCGGACGGGAGCTTCGTGGATCTTGGCTCGATGATCTTCGAGGAGTCGGCGCCGCGCGACACGCGGATGCGGATCGATCGGCGGGAGCCGCAGGCCGGGGACGAGCAGCGCGAGTTCCACGAGATCCTCGAGCAGTTCAAGCGCGGCATCGAGGAGAACCTCGAGTCCGACGACTACCAGTCGCACTACGATCTGGGCGTCGCGTTCAAGGAGATGGGCCTGCTCGACGAGGCCATCGCGGAGTTCCAGAAGGCGCTGCGCGCGCCCGATGGGCGGCTCCGGACGTCCGAGGCCCTGGGCACGGCCTTCTTCGAGAAGGGGCAGTTCGCCGTCTCGGAGACCGTGCTCCGCCGGGCCGTCGACGGCGATACCGAGGGCGACGAGGCCAAGATCGGGTTGCTGTACTGGCTGGGCCGCGCGCTCGAGGCGCAGGGCAAGGGGGCCGACGCGATCGCCAGCTACGAGCGCGCGATGGCCGTGGACATCCGGTTCATGGATCTCGGCGAGCGCATCCACCGACTCACGGCGGGACGGCGCGAATGAGCTCACAGATCGCGCCGATCACCCTGGCCGACCTGCAGCGGCCGGTGCGCGCCCGCCTCGAGCGGGTGCCGCACGAGCTGCACCGGATCGTCGAGGCCGACTTCGGGCTCATCGCCAAGGTCAACTCGCACCTGTTCCAGATGCAGGGCAAGATGTTCCGGCCCACGCTGCTGCTGCTGGCCGACGAGGCGACGGGCGGCCAGGATCCGCGCACCATCACGCTCGCGGCCACCGTGGAGCTGATCCACCTGGCGACGCTGGTGCACGACGACTCGGTGGATCATTCGGTGCTCAGGCGCGGCATGCCGACGATCAACTCGCTGTTCAGTCACCAGGTCTCGGTCATCATGGGAGACTACCTGTACTCGCGCGCGGTGATCGAGCTCGTGCGGCTGGACGACATGGAGCCGCTGCGCGTGCTGAGCCGCGTCACCAACGAGATGACGGTGGGAGAGATGCGCCAGCTCCTGGCGCACGAGCCGCTGGAATTTTCCGAGGAGTCCTACGACTTGCTGATCCAGGCGAAGACCGCCTCGCTGCTGAGCGGGGCCTGCGAAGTCGGCGCGCTCCGCGCCGCCCCGGCGGAGCGCACGGCGCTCCGCCGCTACGGCGATGCGCTGGGGATGGCGTTCCAGATCGTGGACGACCTGCTCGACTACGTCGGCGATCCGAGCGTGACCGGCAAGCCCACCGGCTCGGACCTGCGCGAGCACAAGGTGACGCTGCCGCTCATCGCCGCGCTGCCGCGGATGGACGCGGCCGGCCGGCGGCGGGTGGACGCGCTGATGGACCGCGCCGAGCCGGACGACGCGCAGATCGCCGAGGTCATCGCGACCGTGGCGGAGGCGGGCGGGCTCGACTATGCGCGGGAACGGGCCCTCCGCCTGGCGCAGCAGGCCGACGGCGAGCTGGACCAGCTGCCGCCGTCGCCGGCGCGGGACGCGCTCCGGGCGAGCATCACCTACGTCGTGGATCGCAGGCGCTGATGGCCAGCCCGCATCGTCCGGGGTTCTACCTCGGCATCCTCGTGGCCGGCTTCATCGCCGGCGGCGCGCTGACCGCGCTCCTCCGGCAGACCCTGCCGGACAGCGCCGCCCGGACCTTCTTCACCAGCACGTGGACCGCCAATTTCGGCCCTGTCTCCGCCGATCTTCTGGTGCTAAACTTCACCCTGGGCCCGATCGGGCTGCATGTCTCGCTGCTGGCCCTGATCGGTGTCCTGGTGGCGTACCTGATCGCCCGCTCGATCTTCTAGTAGGGGGTCCCCGTGGGAAACCTCGGATTCACCGAAATCATGCTGATCATGGTCGTGGTCCTGCTGCTCTTCGGGGCGAAGCGCCTGCCGGAGGTGGGGGCCTCGATCGGGAAGGGGATCCGCGAGTTCAAGCGGAGCTTGACCGACACGCAGGACGCGATCATGGGGTCGGACGACGCCCAGCGGAACAACCTGCCGCCCCGCCAGGCGGACGGCTCCGCGCCGTCGCAGCCGACCGCCGCGCCCCAGGGCGAGCCGAAGCGGCTGTCGCAGTAGCGCCGCGATCGGTCCGGTACAGAGCTCGTCACCCTGAGCAACGCGAAGGGGGCATGCCTCGAGGCATGCCCCCTTCGCGTTGCTCAGGGTGACTCCGTGAAACCGAGCGCGGCCCTACGCCCCCTGCGGCACCGGGGCGGCCTGCTGCAGCACCTTCTTGCGGTCGTCGACGACCTTGGCGTTCTGGCGCAGCGCCTCCAGGTAGCTTCGGACTCGATCCTGCTGCGCCGCTCGAACCATCTGGGCGCGATAGTTGTCGAGGTCCTTCGTGAAGGCGGCCGAGTCGGCCTTGGTGTGCTCCAGCGCCTTCATGAAGTAGATGCCGTCCTTGGTGTCGAGCATGCCGCTTCGCTGGCCGACGTCGAGGCCGAAGGCCGTCCCGACCACGACCGGATCCGTCAGCGGCGGGTTGACCCGGCTGAACGGGCCGAACTCCTTGTAGGGGAGCTTCATCGAATCGGCCACGGCGCCCATGGTCGCCGCCCGCGTCGAGGCGCTTCCGATATTCCCGCGCCACCTTCCGACCTTCCTCGATCTTCTTCTCCGCCGCGCGCCTGGGCGGCGACGCTCTGCCGGATCTGACCGAGCGGCGGGACGCCGGCCGCCTGCGCGCTGTCGAGCCGGAAAACGTAGAAGGCGATCGAGGCCTCGATGACCGGGCTCGTGGCACCCGGCTTGGCCGTCGACGCCCATACCCCGGCGTCCGGCACGACGAGAGTGCCGAGCTGGACCTTGGTGCCTTCCTGGACCGGGCCCGACTTGCCGATCGGGAGCTTGAGCGCGCGGGCCACGGTGTCGAGCGCCGCCGGATCGGCCTTCTCGGCGGCGAGCTTCTCGAGGCTGTCGGCCTGGGCGTCGAGCTGGTCGCGGTGGGCGCCGGCGACTTCGATCGGAATCAGGATGTGCCGGCCCTTGGCCTTGTCGCCCTTGCGGCTGGTCACCTCGATCAGGTGGTAGCCGAACTGCGAGAGCACCGGCTGCGACGAGCGTGTTGAGCGGCAGCGCGAACGCGGCCGAATCGAAGGCGGCGTCCATCGAGCCGCGGGTCCACTCGCCCAGGTCGCCGCCCTGCGCCGCGCTCACGCTGTCGGACGACTCCCGCCGCGCCACCTCGGCAAACGGCGCGCCGCCCGCGATCTCGGCCCGCACCGAATCGGCGCGCGCGCGGGCGGCCGCGGTGTCGGCGGCCGTGGTGAGCCGAGGCAGCGCCACGAAGCTCAGGTAGGACGTCGCCGGCCGCTGGAAGTCGTCCAGGTGCGCCTTGTAATACGCGGTGATCTCGGCGTCGCTCAGCGCGACGGCGGAGTCGGGGACGATGTTGCGGGCGATGATCGCGGTGAGCCCGATCTTGACCTTCTCGTGCTCGTCGCGGAACTGCTCCCAGAGCGCCGCGTCGGAGAGATAGATGTCGGCGGTGACCACGCGGAGCAGCTTCGAGCGCTCCAGCTGCTCGCGGTACTGCGCTTCGAGCGACGGCAGGTACTGCTGGGCGACGCTCGACGTGAGCCAGCGCTGGTACTTGCCCAGGTCGAACTGGCTGTCGGTCTGGAACTCGGGGATCTTCTGAAACTCGGGCGGCGGGGAGTTCCGAATCGCCTCCACGATCTCGTCTTCGCTGACCGTGATGCCGCGCCGCTTGTACTCCGCCTCGAGCACATTGTTCTGGACGAACTGCTCCCAGACCTGGTCACGGATCTGCTGGTAGTCCTCGAGTCCGAGCGCCCCCGGCGCCTGCCGCTGGCGGGCGTCGATGCTCTGCTGCACCACGGACTGGTAGGTGCGCGCGTCGATGCTGCGGCCGTTCACCTTGCCGACCGAGGTCTTGGTGAGCAGACCCGTATTGCCGGTGATGCCGCTGAGGTCGACGACGAGCCACGCGAAGAACGTGAAGGCCACCACCACCATCAGGGGTTTGGCCGCGTTGCGGAATGCTTGCATAGTCGAAACCGAACTCCCGACCTGGGGGAACAAGAGAGCCATAAGCTTAAGCCGATCAACACCGAACCTCAAGGCTGCGCAATGGTTAGCAGTTGACAGGCCGGGGGTGGCTCGCTACTCTCACGGAACTCACCGCAACGCACAGTCGATCGCTCGTTCCCCACGGCACCTCGGACCCTCGGAACGCGGACCCCGGATGGCACTTAGCGAGATCGAAAAGCTGGAGCGCCGGTACGCCGAAAACCCCCAGGGCCTGACGTTTGCGCCGCTCGCCGAGGTGCATCGGAAGAACGGGGACACCGCCCGGGCGCTCGAGCTCCTCCGGCCCGGCCTGACGCTTCACCCCGACTACATCCCGGCCAGCATCGTGCTCGGCCGCTGCCACCTGGACCTGGGCGACCTCCCGGCCGCCGAGGCCGCGTTCACGCACGTGCTCGCCCTGGACGGCGAAAACGTCATCGCGCTCAAGTCGCTGGCCGACATCACCGAGCGCCTGTTCCGGTTCGACGAGGCGGAGCGCTGGCTCCGGACGCTGCTGGCGGTCGACCGGAGCAACGACGACGCCCGGGACCAGCTGGGACGCGTGGAGACCGCGCGCCGGCAGGCGGAGGCCGCCTCCTCGGCCGCGCCCGATGCCGCGGCCGTCGACGTGCTCACGGACGCCCGGCTGCCGCCGAGTCCGCAGCCGAGGCACCGGTGGCCGCGGGCCGAGGCGCCGCCCGCCATGAGCCCCCCGCCGCTGCCGGACGCCACCGCGCGACGCGATGCTGGGCTGGGTGTCCCAATCCGACAGCGCGAGCGCCGATGAGGCCGTGCCGCTCGCGCTCGAGGAGCTGGATCTGTCCGTGGAGTCGGGGCCGCGTGCCCGAAGGGATCGAGCTCGAGCAGCCGGTGACCCTCGAGGAGCCGGTTGAGCCGCTCGCGGGCATCGTGGGGCTGAGCGACTCCCAGCGCGACGGGCTCGACTCGGACACACTCGACTCGTTGGAAGTCTCCGAGGAGTTCCGGGTCGAGACGGCGGAGGACATCGTCCTGCAGAGCAGCGGCGGGAGCGAGTTCCAGGTCGCCAATGCGTCGGAAGAGCTGCTCACGAGCCGGGGCTTCGGGCTGACGGAGCCCCCGCCGCCTCCGATGCCGGCCACCGAGCGCTCGCCGCTCGATGCGGACGTTCCACCGATCGAGGCGGAACAGCCCGCAGAGCCCGAGCCCGAGCCGGCTCCGCACCCGCGGCCGCCGAGTACAAGCCACCGCCGCCGAGTGGGTCCGACGCCGTGGGCCGCGCCGGTGGCCGAGCCGCCGCGCCGGGTGGAGGCCGACCTCCTCGTCACCGAATCGATGGCCGAGCTGCTGGCGCAGCAGGGTCACGCGGCCGAGGCGCTCACGGTGTACCGCCATCTCGAGAGCCGGAACGCGGGCGAGCCGCGCTTCGCGGAGAGGATCGCCGAGCTCGAGCGTGCCGCTGCGACGCGCGCGCCGGAGCCGGCCGTCGCGGCGGAGCCGGTCCCGACTCCGACGCCCGAGCCGCCGCGGCCGGCCTACTCCGTGCTCGAAACGCACGGCCAGTCGGTGCAGGCGTTCCTCCGCGGCGTCTTCGGCGGGCGGCTCCCCGCCGGTTCGGTCTCCAGCCACCCCGAGCCCGCCCGTGCGACGGCGGCCGACCCGGACGGCGCGCCGACCCGGCCAGCGCACGACAGCCTCTCGCTCAGCTCGGTCTTCGGAGATGAGTCGACGCCCACGCCGCCGGCGGTCTCCGCGGCCGGTGGCGGCGGCCAGGGCGGCGTCTCGTACGACGAGTTCTTCGGCGCGCCCGGCGCCTCGACCACCCCGCGCCCGCCGCGGGCACCCGATTCCAAGAGCGACGATCTCGACCAGTTCCACGCCTGGCTTCAGAACCTGAAGCGCTGAATGCGGATCAGTGTCCTGAACGGCCCCAACCTGAACCTCCTGGGGCAGCGGGAGCCGGAGGTGTACGGCCGCACGACGCTGAGCGAGATCGAGGCGATGGTCCGGGAGGCCGCCCGCGGGTACGATGCCGAGATCGACTGGTTCCAGACCAACCATGAAGGCGCCCTGGTCGACGCCGTGCAGGCCCTCAAGGGGCGCGCGGACGGGGCGCTCATCAACGCCGCCGCGCTCACGCACTCGAGCCTGGCGCTCCGCGACGCGCTCCTGGCCGTGCAGGTTCCCTTCGTCGAGCTGCACCTCTCGAACATCTTCGCCCGTGAGCCGGCCCGCCGACATTCCATGATCGCGGACCTGGCGCTGGGGATGGTGACCGGGTTCGGCCCGCAGAGCTATCTGCTGGCCCTGCAGGCGCTGGTCGGCCGTCTGCGTGCCGCCTGACCGCCGGAGCGAACGCCAGACGGCTCTGCGGGGGGCGCTGGAGGCGGAGGGGCTGGACGCGCTGCTCGTCACCCATCTCCCCAACATCCGGTACCTCACCGGCTTCACGGGGTCGGCCGCGCTGCTGCTGGTCCGGCCCGATGCCACGACGCTGATCACCGATTTCCGCTACGCGGTGCAGGCGCCGAACGAGGCGGGGTCGGCGGCGGTGGTGGAGATCGATCAGAAGAGCGTCTGGGACCGGCTCGGACGGCTGCTGGCCGCGGCCGCGCCGGGTGCGCTGGGCATCGAAGCGCAGGCGCTCACCGTGCGGGACGCCGAGCGGGTGGCGGGTCTCACCCGGGGCAGGCTGGTGCCGACGAGCGACCTGGTCGAGCGGCTCCGGGCCATCAAGTCACCCGAGGAAGTGGCGGCCATCCGCGCCGCGGCCGACCTGGCGCAGGCGGCGCTGGCCGAGGTGCTGCCGGCGGTGCGGCCGGGTCTCACCGAGCTCGAGATCGCGGCCACCCTCGAGGCCGCCCTCCGGCGCCGCGGCAGCGAATGGCACCCATTCCCCACGATCGTGGCGAGCGGTCCGCGGGCCGCGCTGCCCCACGCGCGCACCAGCCCGCGGCCCGTGCAGGCGGGTGAATGGCTGCTGCTTGACTTCGGCGCGCAGGTGGACGGATACTGTGCCGATCTCACCCGCACCGTGGTGGTCGGGGCGCGCGCGGACGAGCGCCAGCGGACCATCTACGAGCTCGTCCGGACCGCCCAGCGCCGCGCGCTCGAGCACCTCCGGGCCGGCATGACCGGCCGGGAGGGCGACGCGCTGGCCCGGGACGTCATCGCGGCCCGGGGCTTCGGCGAGGCGTTCGGCCACTCGCTGGGGCACGGGCTCGGCCTCGAAGTGCATGAGGGGCCGCGGCTGGCGCCCACCGCCGACGCACCGCTGCCGCTGCACGCGGTGGTGACGGTGGAGCCGGGGATCTATCTTCCGGGCTGGGGCGGCGTGCGATTGGAGGACGACGCGTACCTGGGACCCGACGGGGTGGTGGTGCTGTCGGACGGGCGCACGGAGCTGGTGGAGCTGGTGTAGGGGAATCGACGGCATGACTCATCTGCAAGCGTCGGAGTCCTAGTGGCCAGCACCGCGGATTTCAGGAACGGCATCGTACTCGAGATCGACGGCCACCTCTACCAGATGGTGTACTTTCAGCACGTGAAGCCGGGGAAGGGCGGGGCGTTCGTCCGGACCAAGCTGAAGAACATCCGGACGGGCGCGGTGCTCGATCGCACCTTCAACGCGGGCGAGCGCGTCGTCGACGCCCGGCTGCAGCGCCGGCCCATCCAGTATTCGTACGTCGACGGCCACTTCTACCATTTCATGGATCAGCAGACCTTCGACGACATCATGCTGACGGAGGAGCTCATCGGCGCCGATCAGCTCAAGTATCTCAAGGAAGGCATGGAGTGCGAGGGCCTGGTCCACAACGACCAGGTGATCCTCGTGGAGCTGCCGAACTTCGTCGAGCTCGCCGTCACCCGGACCGATCCGGGCGTGCGCGGCGACACCGCCACCGGTTCCACCAAGCCGGCCACGCTGGAGACCGGCGCCACGGTGCAGGTCCCGCTCTTTATCGAGGAGGGGCAAGTGATCCGGGTCGACCGCCGCGACGACAAGTACCTCACCCGCGTATGACCCCCCAGGAGATGAAGCAGCTCGCCGAGCTGCTGCAGACCGTCCCGGGGATCAAGTCGATCGAGCTGGAGGACGTGCAGGGGCTGGCGCAGCTCCTGCGCGACACGCCCGAGATCGGGTCGATCGAGGTGAAGGGGCTGTTCGGCACCAAGGTGGTGATCACGCGCACCGGCTCCGGCGTCCCCACCTTCATGACCGCGCCGGCCGCGCTACCACGCGCCGTCGGCCCCCGCCGCGGCGGGCGGAGCGCTCGCCGCCGGGGACGGCGAGCACGCGCGGCCGGTGGCCCTGCTCAAGGACATCCGGTCGCCGATGGTGGGAACGTTCTACAAGTCGCCCGAGCCGGGCGCGGAGCCCTACGTCAAGGTGGGGTCCCGGGTGACCTCGGGGCAGACGGTGTGCATCATCGAGGCGATGAAGATCATGAACGAGATCGAGGCCGAGATCGCCGGCGTCGTGCGCGAGATCATGGTGGACGACGCGCAGCCGGTGGAGTTCGGCCAGGTCCTCTTCCGGGTGGATCCCAATGGCTGAGTCCCCGCCCTCGAGCCCGGCTCCCGCCGCGAGCTCGCCGCCTCGACGTTCAACTTCAAGCAGACCATCGCCCAGATGGTGCAGCGGAACGCGTCCGACCTGCTGCTCAAGGTCGGCCGGCCGCCGACGATCCGGCTCAACGGCGAGCTGCAGCCGCTCGAGATGCCGCCGGTCAAGCCGGAAGACGTGAAGGTGCTGGCGGAGCAGGTCATGACGCCGCGCCAGGTCAAGGAGTTCGCGGAGAAGAAGGAAGCGGACTTCGCCATCGGCGTTCCGGGGGTGGGCCGGTTCCGGACCAACATCTACCAGCAGCGCGGCACGCTCGCGTTCGCCTTCCGCGCCATCCCGTACGAGGTGAAGACCATCGCCGAGCTGCACCTGCCCGAGGTGCTCGAGGAGCTCGCGCTCAAGCCCCGCGGGCTGATCCTGGTCACCGGCATCACCGGCTCCGGCAAGTCGACCGCGCTCGCGGCGATGATCAACCACGTGAACCAGAACCGCCGGGTCAACGTCATCACGATCGAGGACCCGATCGAGTTCCTGCACCGCGACGTGATGTCCAACATCTCGCAGCGCGAGGTCGGGAGCGACACGCTCTCGTTCGCCTCGGCGCTGCGCCACGTGCTGCGGCAGGACCCGGACGTCATCCTGGTCGGCGAGATCCGCGACATGGAGACGCTCGACACCGCGCTCAAGGCGGCCGACACCGGCCACCTGGTCTTCAGCACGCTCCACACCACCGACGCCACCCAGACGCTCAACCGCATCATCTCCTTCTACCCGCCCCACCAGCACCAGGAGATCCGGATGGTGCTCGCCACCGCGCTCCAGGGCGTGGTGTCGCTCCGGCTGGTGCCGCGGGCCGACGGCCGGGGCCGCGTGCCGGCGGCCGAGGTGCTCGTCAACACCGCCGCCGTGGCGGACAACATCCGGGACATCGAGAAGGCGCTCAACATCCCCGACCTCATCGCCGAGGGGGCGGTCTCCTACGGCATGCAGTCGTTCGACCAGTCGCTGATGAAGTGGTTCAAGGACGGCATGATCTCGTACGAGAGCGCGCTGTTCTACTCGACCAACCCGAGCGAGTTCGCGCTCCGGGTGTCGGGCGTCGATTCGGCCTCCGACCGCAAGTTCACCGATGTCAGCGGGGAGACGGCGGCGCCGCGCGCAATGGATCTGACGCCCTGAGGGCCGGAGCCGGGTGTGTTTAAGAAGGTCCTGATCGCCAACCGCGGGGAGATCGCCCTGCGGGTGATCCGCGCATGCCGAGAGCTCGGGCTGGAGACGGTGGCCGTCTATTCCGAGGCCGACCGCGAATCGCTCCACGTCCGCTTCGCGGATGACGACGTCTGCATCGGCCCGCCGCCCAGCCGCCAGTCGTACCTCAAGATCCCCAACATCATCGCGGCCGCCGAGATCACCGGCGCCGACGCCATCCATCCGGGCTACGGCTTCCTGGCCGAGAACGCCGAGTTCGCCGACATCTGCAAGGCGTCGAACATCGTGTTCATCGGCCCCACCGGCGACCAGATCCGCCAGATGGGCGACAAGGCCACCGCGCGCCGGCTCGCCGCGGAGGCGGGCGTGCCGACCGTGCCGGGCTCGCCCGGGACGATCGACGACCCGGACGAGGCGCTGGCCTTCGCCGAGACGATCGGCTTTCCGGTGATCATCAAGGCGACGGCGGGCGGGGGCGGGAAGGGCATGCGCATCGTGCAGGAGGCCGAGCAGTTCCCTCAGCTCTTCGGCCTGGCGCAGAACGAGGCGCTCGCGGCGTTCAACAACGGCGCGGTGTACGTCGAGAAGTACATCCAGCACCCGCGGCACGTCGAGATCCAGGTCGTCGGCGACAACTTCGGCAAGGTCGTCCACCTCGGCGAGCGCGACTGCTCGGTCCAGCGGCGCCACCAGAAGCTGATCGAGGAGAGCCCGAGCCCGGCGCTCAGCGCCGTGCTCCGCGACCGGATGGGCCAGGCGGCCGTCGCCCTGGCCTCCAACATCGGCTACGCCGGCGCCGGCACGATCGAGTTCCTGCTCGACACCGACGGCTCGTTCTACTTCATGGAGATGAACACCCGGATCCAGGTCGAGCACCCCGTGACCGAGATGGTCACCAGCTTCGACCTGGTCAAGGAGCAGATCCGGGTGGCCGCCAACGAGCCGATCAGCTTCCAGGGCGACGGGCGCCGCCTGCGCGGGCACGCCATCGAGTGCCGGATCAACGCCGAGGATCCCGCCCGGAACTTCCAGCCCTGCCCGGGACTCATCACCGCCTACCACCCGCCGGGCGGCCCCGGCGTGCGGGTGGACACGCACGTCTACGCCGGCTACACCGTGCCGCCGTACTACGACTCGCTGCTGGCCAAGGTGATCGTGCACGGCAACGACCGCGAGGAGGCGCTGACCCGGATGGGCCAGGCGCTCGACAGCTTCATCCTCGAGGGTGTCACGACCACCATCCCGTTCCTCGCGCGGGTCATCCGCCACCCGGATTTCGTCACCGGCGACATCGACACGCGGTTCCTCGAGCGGGAGTCGCAGCTCCTTCGCGCCGACGCATGAAGCTCCACGTCGTCTTCGCGCCCGGGGGCCTGACCCCCGCCGACGTCCAGGGCCGCACCGTGTTCGTGATCGACATCCTCCGCGCCACCACCACGATGTGCGCGGCGCTGGACCATGGGGCCAAGGCCATCATCCCGGTGGCCTCGACCGAGGAGGCGCTGCGGCTGGCGCAGACCATCGGCAGCGCCGACGTGCTGCTCGCGGGCGAGAAGGACTGCGTCCGCATTCCCGGCTTCCACCTGGGCAACAGCCCGCTCGAGATGAGCGAGACCGCCGTCCGCGGCAAGACGCTGATCGTGACGACCACCAACGGCACCAAGGCGCTGCTCGCCGCCCAGGGCGCGGCGGCCGTGTATGCCACCGGGGCCGCGAACCTCACGCTCGCCGCCGAGAAGGCGCGGGAGGAGATCGAGAGGGACGGGAGCGTGCTGGTGGTCTGCGCCGGCCGCGACGGGGCCTTCTCGCTCGACGACGCCTACTGCGCCGGCCGGCTCGCCGCCGCGGCGCTCGAGAGCCGGAAGCCGCGCCGCGGCCTGAACGACGCGGCGATCGCGAGCCTCGACCTGGTCCGCCGTTACGGCGATCGCTGGGAGCGCCCCCTCACCTACAGCCGCGCGGGCCGGGAGCTCATTCATCTGGGCTTCCGCGACGATGTGCTCGACGCGGCTCGTCTCGACGCGTACCCCGTGCTGGCGTATTTCCACGACCGCCGGGTGACGCTCGCACCAGTGCCGGTATGAGCTCCGACTCGCGCCGGCGGCTGGGCGCGATCACCGCCCTGGTTGCCGGTCTGTTCGTCGGGCTGACGCTGCTGCCGTTCCCGGTCACCGGGCCGATCGGCCATTCGCTCGGCCAGGCGCTCTGGCGCGTGCTCGGCGCGGGGGCGCTCGGGATTCCGCTGCTGGGCATCGGGCTCGCGCTCGCCGGCTTCGAGCGGCTCGGTACCCTGGACATGAAGCGCTCGGCGTTCCTGATCGTCGGGCTCAGCGTCCTGCTTCCCTATCTCACCGGCGTGCTCTTCCACGTCACCGTGGCCGACCTCGACACGGATCGGTTCCTCGGCCGGATGGTGGGCGTGGTCCCCGGCTTCTTCGCGGTCCAGATCCCCAAGGGAATCGGTGTGGCTGGCGCGGTGCTGGCGGGCTTCCTGGCGCTCTGCGCGCTCACCCTGGCCACGTTCGCCTGGCACCCGCTGCAGCGGCTGGAGCGCCAGCCCGACGAGCCGGAGGGCAGCGCCAAGCCGCTCGCGGCGAAAGGCGAGAAGGCGGAAGGCAAGCGCAAGGCGGCGCTCGAGCCGCCCGTGGAGGATCCCGCCCGGGTGCGCGAAGAGCTCCGGGCCGCGCGAGGGGAGAAGGCCGACGCCAAGGGTGACGGCAAATCAGCCAAGGGCCGGCTGCCGAAGAAGCCCGAGCCGCGGCGCGCGCCAGGCGAGAAGGATCTCGGCCCCGTCTGGGACGTGGAGCTGCTCGCGGCCCCGCGCACCAAGGGCATCGATGCCGGCGAAGGCGAGCTCGACGCCCTGCAGGAGCGGCTCGAGGAGACACTGGCGGAGTTCAAGGTCGAGGGCGACGTGGCCGGCCGCACCACCGGGCCGGTGGTGACGCAGTATGGCGTCCGGCTCCGCCCCGGCGTCAAGATGAACCGGCTGGTGAACCTCGCCGACGACCTGGCGCTCAAGATGAGCGCGCGCTCGATCCGCGTGGCCCGCATCCCCGGGCGGGACATGGTGGGCGTCGAGGTGCCGAACCCGAAGGCGCGCATCGTGGTGCTGCGCGAGCTGCTGGAGGACGAGCAGTGGTCGGCCGAGGAGCGGCTGCTGCCGGTGACGCTGGGGCTCGACCTCGAGGGCCGCGCGGTCATCGCGGACCTGGCGAAGATGCCGCACCTCCTGATCGCGGGTGCCACGGGCACCGGCAAGTCGGTCGGGATCAACGCGATCATCACATCGCTCATCTACCACTACCAGCACAAGGAGGACCTCCGCCTCCTGATGATCGACCCCAAGATGGTCGAGCTGTCCATGTACAAGGACCTGCCCCATCTCCGGCACCCGGTCGTCACCAACAACAAGGAGGCCGCGCGCGTGCTCAAGTGGGCCGTGGGCGAGATGGAGCGGCGCTACGCGCTGCTCGAGGCCAACGGTGCCCGCAACATGAGCGACTTCAACCGCAAGGTGCTCGACGGGAAGCCGCTCAAGCTTCCGGCGGTGCGACGGGTCACGCTCACCGACATCGCGGCCGAGGCGCCCGACACGCCGCCACCGCCGCCCGAGCTCGAGGCGTACACCGAGGGGAAGCTGCCGCTCATCGTGGTGGTGGTCGACGAGCTCGCGGACCTGATGATGACGGTGCAGGCGGAGGTGGAGACGCCGCTCGCACGGCTGGCGCAGAAGGCGCGGGCCGTGGGCCTCCATCTCATCCTGGCGACCCAGCGGCCGTCGGTGAACGTCATCACCGGGCTCATCAAGGCCAACTTCCCGAGCCGGATCGCGTTCCGGGTCGCATCCAAGGTGGACAGCCGCACGATCCTGGACGGGAATGGCGCGGAGGCCCTGCTCGGCAAGGGCGACATGCTCTTTCTCGAGCCGGGGAAGAGCGAGCCGATGCGGCTGCAGGGCGCCTACATCTCCACCGAGGAGAGCGAGAAGATCATGGAGCGCTACCGCCAGTGGAAGGTGGAGCGCGAGCACCGTGGCATGGTCGAGGGGGCCGAGAGCAACATTCTCGACGAGGTACCGGACGGCGACGGCGGCGAGGGGAGCGGCGAGGGGGCGGCCGACGCGGGCGAGCGGGACCAGCAGTTCAAGGATGCGGCGATCGCCTGCATCCAGAACCAGGGCGGGTCCACCTCGCTGCTGCAGCGGAAGCTCGGGATCGGCTACGGGCGGGCGGCCCGGATCATGGACCAGCTCGAGGAGGCCGGTATCCTGGGGCCGGCCAACGGCAGCAAGCCCCGCGACGTGCGGATCGGGATCGATCAGATCGACGAGTACTGCCGGTAGCTCACCGCCCGCATTCCCGCCCGACCGACTTCACCTCTTCGACGTCACAACGACGGAACGCATCGCGCCCTGACCACCGGCGATTTCGGGCACCCGCTGCCGCCGGAAAGGTGCCGGCGCGGCCGGCGCGCGTCCGTACCTTGCGCCATGCCCACGAAGCGAGCCTTCGTCCCGAGTGCACAGTGGGCCGATCCGCGGCAGCGTCGCGGGCTCTGGGGCGAGCGGGTCGCCATGGCCTATCTCACGAGCTGCGGCTGGCTGATCGAGGCGCACCGGTTCCGGTGGGGCCGGCACGATCTGGATCTCGTCGCACGCCGCGGTCCGCTGGTGGCCTTCGTGGAAGTGAAGACGCGCGGGTCGGCCGGGTTCGGCGCGCCGATCGAGAGCGTGGGCCCGCGGAAGCGGCGGACGATCGCCCGGGCAGCGGAATGCTGGCGGCTCAGGCACGGCCAGCCCGGAGATGTGTACCGGTTCGACGTGGTCGCCGTTCGGGTGGAGCGGGGCGGGCGGTACGGGGTGGAGCACACGGCGGATGCCTGGCGGATCGAGCGGTGACTGAATGTGTATCGAAATCGGTCACTCACATACTATTGATTCGGTCAGTGTTCGGTATTATGTTGGTCCAAGCTACTTCGGTGTAGCAAAATCAGTCACATCAATACTCAGGGGACTACCATGGCCGCAGAAGAGACCCGGCTCGAAGCCGACCGCCGGAAAGCCCTCGGGCTCGCCATCTCCCAGATCGAGAAGCAGCTCGGGAAGGGCTCCATCATGCGGATGGGCAGCGAGTCGGCCCGGGTGAAGGTGGCCGCCATTCCCACCGGCGCCATCAACCTCGACGCCGCCACCGGCATCGGCGGCATTCCCCGCGGCCGGATCACCGAGATCTACGGCCCCGAGTCGAGCGGCAAGACCACCCTCACGCTCCATCTCGCGGCCAACGTGCAGAAGGCGGGCGGCGTCGCCGCCTACGTGGATGCCGAGCATGCGCTCGACATCGACTACGCCAAGAAGCTGGGCGTCAACATCGAGGATCTCCTGGTCTCGCAGCCCGACACCGGCGAGCAGGCGCTCGAGATCGTCGAGATCCTGGTGCGCTCGGGCGCGGTGGACATCGTCGTCATCGACTCGGTCGCGGCCCTGGTGCCCAAGGCCGAAATCGAGGGCGAAATGGGCGACAGCCACGTCGGCCTCCAGGCCCGGCTCATGAGCCAGGCGCTTCGGAAGCTGGCCGGCGCCATCAACCGCTCCAACTGCGCCGTGGTGTTCATCAACCAGCTGCGCGAGAAGATCGGCGTGATGTTCGGCAACCCCGAGACCACCACCGGCGGCAAGGCGCTCAAGTTCTACGCCTCGCTCCGGCTCGACATCCGGCGCATCGGGCCCGTGAAGGAGCGCGAGACCGTCGTCGGCAACCACGTGCGGGTGAAGGTGGTCAAGAACAAGGTCGCGCCGCCGTTCCGCCAGGCCGAGTTCGACATCATGTTCGACGAGGGGATCAGCCACACCTCGCTGCTGGTGGATCTCGCCGCCGAGGCCAACATCATCCAGAAGTCGGGCGCCTGGTACTCCTACGGCGATCAGCGCATCGGCCAGGGCCGCGAGAACGCCAAGCTGTTCCTGCGGGACAACCCGCCGCTGATGGCCGAGGTCGAGGTGAAGGTGAAGGAGCTCCTCGGCATGCACGCTCCGGTGGGCGTCGGCGGCACCGCCGCGGACGACGACGAGTGAGCCTGCCAGTCCTCACGGCGCTCGAGCCGGATCCCCGCCGCCCGGGCACGCTCCGGGTCGAAGTGGACGGGGTCCGGTTCGGCGCCGTGCCCGAGACGCTGGCGCACGCGGCCGGACTGGCGGTCGGGCGGCCGGTGGACGCGGAGCTGCAGGAACGGCTCGCGGCTGCCGCGGACGCGGAAGCCGCGTTCCGGACGCTGCTCCGGGCCCTCGAGCGGCGTTCGTTCGCGCGGGTCGATCTGGGCCGCCGCCTGATCCGGAAGGGGCATCCTCGGCCGGCGGTGGATGCGGCACTCGAGCGGGCCGCCGGCCTCGGCCTGCTCGACGACGCGGAGTTCGCCCGGAACTACGTGCAGACGCGCGCCGCGCGCGGCCGGGGTCCGGCCCGGCTGACGCGAGACCTCATGGCGATGGGCGTGGAGCGAGGGCTCATCGACCGCGCGCTCGCTGCCGAGTGGCCCGAAGGGGGAGACCGCACCGGCATGCCCTCGGCGCTGGCCGCCAAGCGCGCCGCGCAGCTCGGCGACCTGCCGCGGCCGGTCAAGCGCCGGCGGGTGCTGGCGTACCTGGCCCGGCGGGGGTTCGCCGGGCGGGACATCACCGATCTGGTGTCGCGGGTCGTCGGCTGAGTCGCAGCCGGCGTGATGCTCCATCGCCCGAGCGCGGGGTCGAGATGCCCGCGGTCGATGGCGGCTCGCCCGCGCCCATGGCCCCTAAGTCCGTCCGTCCTATATTTTCCCCCATGCAGTCCTCCAAGATTCGACGCCTGTTTCTCGACTATTTCGTCGCCCAGGGGCACCGAGAGGTGCCTTCTTCGTCATTGGTGCCCGCCGATGACCCGACGCTGCTGTTCACCAACGCCGGCATGGTGCAGTTCAAGCGCACGTTCCTCGGGCAGGAGCGGCGCGACTACGCGCGCGCGACCACCTGCCAGAAGTGCGTCCGGGCGGGCGGCAAGCACAACGACCTCGAGCAGGTGGGCCACACCAAGCGGCACCACACCTTCTTCGAGATGCTGGGCAACTTCTCCTTCGGCGACTACTTCAAGCGCGACGCGATCGCGTTCGCCTGGGAGTTCGTGACCAGCCCGACGTACCTCGGCATCCCCGCCGACCGGCTGCGCGTCTCGGTGCACCACACCGACGCCGAGGCGCGGAGCTACTGGCGCGAAGTGTCGGGGCTCCCGGATCACCGGATCTACGGGCTGGGCGACAAGGACAACTTCTGGCAGATGGGCGACACCGGCCCGTGCGGGCCGTGCACGGAGATCTTCGTCGATCTCGAGTGGACGGCCGGACCGTCGGACGGTCGGGCGGTCAGTGACGAGGTCATTCCCCAAGCCGAGTTCGAGCGAGCTGGCCGAGGCGGGTCGGTTCCTCGAGATCTGGAATCTCGTCTTCATGCAGTTCGACCGCTCGGCCGACGGCACCCTGACGCCGCTGCCGAAGCCGTCGGTGGACACCGGCGCGGGGCTCGAGCGCATCGCGGCGGTGCTGCAGGGCGAGGACGACAACTTCCACACCGACGCGTTCCAGCCGCTGATCGACCGGGTGGGCGAGCTGGTGGGCCGCCCGTACGACCGGAACGCCGATGAGCGCGCCTCCTACCGGGTGCTCGCGGACCATGCACGCGCGGTGAGCTTCCTGCTGGCCGACGGTGTCTATCCCGACAACGAAGGCCGCGGCTACGTCCTGCGCCGCATTCTCCGCCGCGCCGTCCGGCACGCCTGGCTCCTGGGCCGCCGCGAGCCGACGCTGGCGCCGCTCACCGAAGTGGTCGTCGCCCAGATGGGCGAGGTCTACCCCGAGCTCACGGCCAAGGCCGGGTACATCCGCGAGGTGACCGAGACCGAGGAGCAGCGCTTCCTCCAGACCATCGAGGGCGGGCTTCGGCGGCTCGAGGAGATCTTCGCCTCGGGCGCGCGCGTCATTCCCGGCGAGGAGGCGTTCAAGCTCTACGACACCTTCGGCTTCCCGATCGACCTCACGGCGATCATCGCCGAGGAGCGCGGGCGTCGAGGTGGACACGGCGGGCTTCGACCGGGCCTACAAGGCCCAGCAGGAGCGCTCGCGCGCGGCGCGGACCAGCGGGAAGACGGCCGTCGGCCCGGCGGTGCGCACGTCGCAGGCCGGCAAGTGGCGGAGCGTCAAGCGCGGCAAGCAGAAGTTCGTCGGCTACCAGACCACCGAGTCCGACACCGACATCCTGGCCTTCCGTCAGGAGGGGCCGCGCGTGGAGCTCGTGCTGCGCGAGAACCCGTTCTACGCCGAGTCGGGCGGACAGGTGAGCGACGTGGGCGGGGTCGCGGGGCCGGGCTGGTCGCTGCCCGTGGACGCGGTGCGGAAGGACGCCAAGGGCACCGTGGTGGGCGGCACGTTCGCGCGAGAGCTTCGAGCCCGACACGGTCCGGGCGGCGGTGGACGCACCCAGGCGGCACGACATCGAGCGGAACCACAGCGCCACGCACCTGGTGCACTACGCGCTCCGGAAGCACCTGGGCACCCACGTGCGGCAGCAGGGCTCCCTGGTGGAACCCGACCGGCTGCGGTTCGACTTCTCGCACCACGGCCCGATCGACGCCGACACCCTGCACGCCATCGAGCAGGACGTCAACGAGCTCGTGCTGGCCAACGAGCCGGTCGTCACGCGCGAGATGGCCTATCCCGACGCGCTGGCGCTCGGCGCGATGGCGTTCTTCAGCGAGAAGTACGGCGACCGGGTGCGCGTGGTGCAGATGGGACCCTCGATCGAG
Organism: uncultured Gemmatimonadales bacterium; assembly: GCA_963833905.1. Taxonomy (GTDB): domain Bacteria; phylum Gemmatimonadota; class Gemmatimonadetes; order Gemmatimonadales; family GWC2-71-9; genus CAVVWJ01. Next base: position 26,561 of record CAWHZQ010000007.1, read on the forward strand.
CTCTGCGGCGGCACCCACGTCCGCACGACCGGCCAGGTCGGCACGTTCCGCATTTCCGGCCAGAGCGGCGTGGCGGCCGGCGTGCGGCGGATCGAGGCGCTCACGGGCACGGGCGCGCTCCGCGCCGTGCGCGAGCTGGAGCAGCGGCTGGCTCAGGTGGCCGACGCACTCAAGGCGCAACCCGAGCACCTGGTCCGCCGGGTGGAGCAGCTGCTCGAGGAGCGCCAGCGGCTCGAGGCCCGGCTGGCGGAGGCGCTCCGTTCCGGCGGCGGCGACATCGCGGGCGACACCGAGCGACGTGAACGGCGTGCAGGTGACGATCGCCGAGACCGCCTCGGACGACCGGACCGAGGTGGGGCAGATCGCCGACCGGTTCCGCGAGGGCAAGCGGAATTCGGTGCTCGTCCTCTTCAGCAGCGCCGGACGGGGCGCCATTCACGTGACGCTGACCGACGACCTGGTGGGCGCGGGCCGCAAGGCGGGCGACCTGGTCAACCGGATCGCGGCGTTGAGCGGAGGGAAGGGCGGCGGGCGTCCGCACTTCGCCTCCGCCGGCGCGGGTGACCCGGCGAAGCTGTCCGCCGCCCGCGCGGCGACCCCGGCGTTGGTCTCCGATTGGCTCGCCGGGAGGAACGGCGGGTGAGCGCGCTCCCGGACTGGCTCGACCGGCACACGGCGGCGGCGCCACCGGCCCTGCGCGCGCGGGTGCGGGAGCACGCCCTGGCCGTGCGCACCGACGAGCCGCTGCCGGCGGCGCTGGCGCTCGCGGGCCGGGAAGCGCTCGAGCGGGTCGTGGCGCACCCGGGTGACCGCTCGGTGGCGCTCGACCTGCTGGCCGCCGACGCGCTCATCACCCTGGCCTTGCTGGCCCAGGCACAGGCGGCGCCCGGAGAGCTGGGCGCCTTCGCCGCTTCCGTCCTTCAGGCCGTCCGGCCCGGCTCGTGATCGACCTTCATTCCCATCTCCTTCCCGGCGTGGACGACGGCTCGCGAACGGTCGAGCAGTCGGTCGGGGTGCTGCGGCGGATGGCGGAACGGGGGATCACGGACGTCTGCCTCACACCCCACCTCCGCGCGCAGGAGGCGGCCAACGCGCCGCCCGCACGGCACGACGCGGCGTTCGCGGCACTCCGCGCGGAGGCGCCCAGAGCTGCCGCGCCTGCATCGCGGCGCCGAGGTGATGCTCGACCGACCGCTGCCGCTGGGCGGCGATCACATGCGGCGCATCACGCTCGGCGGGACGCGGTACCTCCTGGTCGAGTTTCCGCGCCTGGTCTCCGCCGACGCGGTGACGAACGCACTGATCCGCGTGCGGGAGGCGGGCCTCACGTCGGTGCTGGCGCATCCCGAGCGCTACAGTTGCTGCTCGGTCGAGAACGTGGCCTTCTGGCGGGGCCTCGGCGCGCGCATGCAGGTGGACGCGACGACGCTGCACTCGCCGCAGGCCCGCGGCCAGCGGGCGCGCCAGCTGGTGGCGGCCGGCCTGGCGGACATCCTGGCCGGTGACAACCACGGCGACGAGCGGACGGTTGCCGGCGGCGCCGATTTCCTCCGCGCGCAGGACGGCACCGAACACGCCGAGCTGCTGACGGTGCAGAATCCGGGCGCGATACTCCGCGACGAGCCGCTGGCCGACGTGCCTCCGCTCACGATCCGCCGCACCTGGATGCAGCGCCTCCGCCAACTGCTCGGCGGCGAAGTGTGAGCGCGGCCCACGTCGAGGCCGGACTGGACCGCCTGGCGGCGCTGGCGGGCGCCTCCAAGGCGCTCGCGCCGCAGGTGGCGCGGATTGCGGCGCCGCTACGTCGACGGTGCTGCGGGGCGGCGGCACGCTGTTCTTCTGCGGCAACGGCGGCAGCGCCGCCGACGCGCAGCACATGGCTACCGAGTACGTGGTGCGCTACGCCGCCACCCGCCGTCCGCTGGCCGCCGTGGCGCTCACCACCGACACCTCGCTGCTCACGGCCGCCGGGAACGACCTCGGCTTCGAGCAGATCTTTGCCCGCCAGGTCGAAGCGCTCTGCCGGCCGGGCGACCTGCTGGTGCTGCACAGCACGAGCGGCCGGAGTCCCAATCTGGTGGCGGCGGCACGAGCCGCCCGTACCCTCGGCACGCCGACCGTGGCCTTTCTGGGCCGAGACGGCGGGGCGCTGGCGGGGGAAGTGGACGAGGCCCTGGTGGTGCCTGCCGACGACACCGGGCAGATCCAGCTCCTCCATCTCGCGCTCGAGCATCTCGTCGTCGAGCTGGTCGAGTCGGCCTGCTCGGTCGATGATCTCGCTCGCGGGACGGACCGCGCTCGTGACCGGCGGGAGCCGCGGCATCGGCCGCGCCACGGCGCTGCTGCTCGCGCGGGCGGGCGCCGATGTCGCCCTGACGTATCATGCGCGCGCCGCGGAGGCCGAGGCGGTCGCGGCGGAGATCCGGTCGCTCGGGCGGCGGGCGCTCACGGTCGGCGGCGATCTGGCCGATCCCGCCGTGGTGGACCGGATGGCCGGATGCGGTGCGCGAGCAGTTCGGCCGGCTCGACTGCTTCGTGGCCAATGCCGGCATCTGGCCGCCGGACGACGTGCCGCTGGGACGGCTCACCACGGCTCGCTGGCGCGCGACGATGGCGGCCAACCTCGACGCCGTGTTCCTCAGCACCAGGGCGGCGCTGGGGCTGATGGGCCCGGGCGGACGGGTGGTCATCGTGTCGAGCACGGCGGGCCAGCGCGGCGAGGCGTTCCACAGTGACTACGCCGCCACCAAGGGTGCCGTCATCGCGCTCACCAAGTCGCTCGCCATCGAGTGCGCGCCGGACATCCTGGTCAACTGCGTGGCGCCGGGCTGGGTGGATACCGACATGTGCATCCCGGCCTTCGCGGGCGAGGGGCGCGGACGGGTGGAGGCCACGATTCCGCTGCGCCGGATCCCGCCGCCGGAGGACATCGCGGGGCCGATTCTCTTCCTCTGCAGTGATCTCGCTCGGCACGTGACGGGGGAGGTCGTCAACGTGAACGGCGGCAGCGTGCTGTGCGGGTGAGCCGCGCGCGATGATCCACCTCCTGTTCACCGGCGGCACCATCTCCATGGAGCGCGATCCGGCAGCGGGCGGCAACGTGCCGACCCACGGTGGCGAGGCGCTCGTCGCCTTCGCGCCGGGCCTGGATGCGATCGCCCCGTACCGGATCGAGAACTGGGCCAAGCTGCCGGCGTGCCACCTCGGCCCGGACAAGCTCTGGGCGCTGCGCGACCGGGTCGAGCGAGATCGCGCGGAGCGGGGAGGTGACCGGCATCGTGGTGACCCACGGGACCGATACGATCGAGGAGACGGCGTACCTGCTGGCCCGCACGCTGCCCGCGGCGGTGCCGGTGGCCATCACCGGCGCCATGCGCACCTCGAGCGACGAGGGCTGGGACGGTCCGCGGAACCTGCTCGACGCCGCGTGCGTCGCGGCGAGCCCGGCGAGCGCGGGCCGCGGGGCCATGGTCGTCTTTCACGGCGAGATCCTCGCCGGCGAGACGGCGGTGAAGTCCCACGCCACCGACGTCGCCGCGTTCTCCGCGCCGCACGCCCGGCCGATCGGCCGCATCGTGGAGGGCCGCGTGGCCTACGATGCGCCGCCCGCGCCGCGCCCGCCGTCGGTGCAGCCCGACGGGCTCGGCGCCCGCGTGGCGCTGGTCTCGCTCGTCGTGGGGGACGACGGCACCATGCTGGATCTGGCCCGGCCCGAGCACGACGGCGTGGTGGTCGTGGCGTTCGGGAGCGGCAACATGCCTCCCGGCGCGGTGCCGGCCGTGCGCCGCTGGATCGACGAGGGGAAGCCCGTCGTGCTCGCCAGCCGCTGCCACTCGGGCGAGGTCACGCCGGTCTATGCCTTCGAGGGTGGCGGCGCCCGCACCGTCGCGATGGGCGCGATTCCGGCGGGCCCGCGCACGCCGTCCCAGGCGCGGATGGAGCTGGTGCTCGCGCTCTCGGCGGGCGTCGCCTACGGCCGGGGATGAGCGCGCCCGTCGCCCCGGCGATTCCGGACGAGGTGCTGGAGATCGCCCGCACGCTGGAGGCGGCGGGCTACGAGGCCTGGTGCGTGGGCGGGGCGCTCCGCGACGCCCTGCTCGGCCACCCCCACTCGGACTACGACTTCGCCACGTCCGCCACGCCGGCGCAGATCACCGCGCTCTTCCGCCGCACCGCGCCGGTGGGCGAGAAGTACGGGACGGTGGGTGTGCTCGACCGCTTCCGGGTGGTCCACGAAGTGACCACCTTCCGGCGCGACGTCGCCACGGACGGCCGCCACGCGGTCGTGGCCTACGGCGTGTCGCTCGAGGAGGACCTCGCCCGGCGCGACTTCACGATCAACGCCATCGCGTACCATCCGCTGCGCGGCGAGTGGCGCGACCCGTTCGGCGGACGGGACGACCTCGCCCGCGGCCTGATCCGCGCCGTGGGCGAGCCGGCCGAGCGGTTTCGCGAGGACTATCTCCGCATTCTCCGCGGCCTCCGCTTCGCGGCGCGGCTGGGCTTCACGCTGGAGCCGGCCACCTGGGCCGCGGCGGTCGCGGCCGCCCCCGGTCTGGCGCAGCTCTCCGCCGAGCGGGTGCGGGACGAATGGTTCAAGGGTCTCCGCACGGCGCGCTCACCGGCGGAGCTGGTGGAGCTCTGGATCCGGGTCGGCGCGGCTGAACGGTGGATGCCCGAGCTCGCGTCGGTCCCGACGGACGCGCCTGGAGCGCCTGCGCGAGGTGCCGGCCGAGCGTCGCGACCCGGTCCTGCTCACCATGCTGCTCCTCGACGACGCGGCGCCGGTGCTCCGGCGCCTGCGCGCGTCCAACGCCGAGGTCGAGCGCGCCGCGGCCGTCGCGCGCGGGCCCGCCGCGCCCTCGGGCGGCGACGCCCGCGCCGTCCGTCGCTGGCTCGCAGCGGTGGGCCGCGCCGCGGACGACCTGCTCACCCTGGAGCAGCTCCGTACCGGCGTGGAGGCGCCATGGGCTCCAACCGTCGGCGAGATTCGCGTGCGTCGCGAGCCGCTCGCCCGCGGCGATCTGGCGGTGACCGGCGCCGACCTCCAGGCGCTCGGTGCCGCGGGCCCCCGTATCGGCGCGCTGCTGGCGGCACTGCTCGATCGCGTGCTCGACGATCCGAGCCTCAACGACCGCTCGACCCTTCTCGCGCTGGCCAGGGAGCTGCTGTGAATCCGATCGGTTTTGCCGTGGCCGCCGCGCTGGGAAACGTCATCGGCGCCCTCGCCGTGGTGCGCCACGAGCGCCGGAGCCTACGGTTCATCGACGCGTGCCTCGCGTTCGGGGCCGGGTTCATGCTCGCGGTCGCCCTGCTCGGGGTGATGCCCGAGGTGCTGCGCGACTCGGCGGGCGCGGCGATCTTCGTGCTGTTCGGATACCTCGCCGTGCACCTGGCCCAGCACGTGGTGACCCCGCACTTTCACTTCGGCGAAGAGACGCACCGGGTGAGCCGGTCCGCCGGCATCTCCGCGCTGCTCGGCCTTACGATCCACACCTTCTTCGACGGGGTCGCGATCGCGAGCGGATTCCTGGTCTCGGGGCAGCTCGGCGTGCTGCTTTTCCTGGCGGTGCTGCTCCACAAGCTGCCGGAGGGGGTGACCATCGCCAGCGTGATGGTGGCCGGTGGCCAGAGCCGCGGGCGCGCGATCGGGGGCGCCGTGGCGCTCGGCGCCGCCACCGTGCTCGGCGTGATCCTGACCGAGCGGATGGCGCCCGCTCGCTCGGCACGGTCTCGCGCTCTCCGCTGGGGTGACGCTCTATGTGGCGGCATCGAACCTGGTCCCCGAGTTTCAGGCCAAGCGCGGCGGGTTCACGGCCGTGGCATTCTTCGGGGGCGCGCTGGCGTACTTCATCGCCGAGCGGCTCCTGGCGGGATGGGTTCGCTGATGGTTCGGAAGCGCGGCTCGGACGAGGCCGAAGAGACACTGTTCGCGTCGACGGTGCGCGGAGCGCAGCCGCTTGCGGCGCGCATGCGGCCGCGCACGCTGGACGAGTTCGCGGGTCAGGCGCACCTGCTGGCGCCCGGCAAGCCCCTGCGGGAGGCAATCGAGCGCGGTGTCCCCGGCTCGATGATCTTCTGGGGGCCGCCAGGCAGCGGGAAGACCACGCTGGCGCATCTCGTCGCCCGCACGTCGCAACGGGTGTTCGTGCCGTTCAGCGCGGTGACCGAAGGCGTGCCCCGCATCCGGGAAATCGTGACCGCGGCCAAGGGGCGGCTCGAGGCCGGCGGCGCGCAGACCATTCTCTTCATCGACGAGATCCACCGGCTCAACAAGGCCCAGCAGGACAGCCTCCTGCCGCCGTCCGAGGACGGCACCCTCACCCTCATCGGCGCCACCACCGAGAACCCGAGCTTCGAGATCAACGGGGCGCTGCTCTCGCGCACCCGGGTCTTCGTGCTGCAGCCGCTTTCGTCGGAGGACGTCGAGGCGCTCGTCCGCCGGGCGCTCGCGGACGAGGAGCGCGGCCTGGGGCTCGAGCGGCTGACGGCCGACGAGGACGCGCTCCGCTCGATCGCCGTCGAGGCCGACGGCGACGCGCGCCGGGCGCTCACCGTGCTCGAGGCCGCGGCGGCGCACGTCGGCGAGGGCGGGCGGATCACGGCCGAGGTGGCGCGCGAGGCGATGCAGAAGCGCTTCGCCCGCTACGACAAGGCCGGCGAGGAGCATTTCAACCTGCTCTCGGCGTACCACAAGTCGCTCCGGGGCAGCGATCCGCAGGGCGCGCTCTACTGGATGGCGCGGATGCTCGACGGGGGCGAGGACCCGATGACGCTGTTCCGCCGCGCGATCGCGATGGCGGCCGAGGACATCGGGCTGGCGGACCCGAACGCGCTGATGATGGCGGTGGCCGCGCGGGACGCGTTTCACATGCTGGGCCCGCCCGAGGGATACCTGCCGCTGGCCGAGATGACGATCTACCTGGCCACGGCACCCAAGTCGAACAGCGCCAAGGTCGCGCTCGGCGCCGCGCTGGCGGCGGCGCGCGACACGCCGGCCGCCCCGGTGCCGCTCCACATCCGGAACGCGCCGACAGGGCTCATGAAGGAGCTCGGCTACGGGAAGGGCTACCGCTACGCGCACGACTCACCGGAGGGATATCTGCCGCAGGAGTATCTGCCGGACGAGCTCCGCGGCACGGTCCTGTACCGGCCGGGGCCGTTCGGGTACGAGAAGAAGGTGGCCGAGCGGCTGGAGTGGTGGGAGCGGAGGAAGGCGGAGGGGTCGGGGGGTGGGGAGGCTCCGGAGAGAGGGAGAGGGGGGATGACTGCGCCGGTGACCGGCTCGCACCGTGGTCGCCCGGTACCAATAGTTATATTCCGCCAGAACGAAAGGACCGCCGTGCACCTACGCATCACCTCGCGGGATTCTGAGCGCCGTTCTCCTGGCCGGATGCGCCGGCCTGCCGGCCTACTTCAAGGATCCCGATCTCAAGCTGCAGCGCGTCGTCGTGCGAGGCGTGGGGCTTACTGGCGGAACGATGGATCTGATCGTGAGCGTGTACAACCCGAACAGCTTCGACCTGCAGGGCACCCGGCTGCAGGTGGGGCTCGACGTCGAGAATTCCCACGTCGGAGACGTCGAATACGCCAGCGGCTTCCAGGTCCAGAAGGGCGACACCACCGCGGTCTCGCTGCCGGTGCAGTTCAACTGGAACGGCCTCGCCGGCGCGGTGCGGAGCGCGCTGGGGTACGGCGAGCTGCCGTACAAGCTCACGGGCCAGCTGACGGTGGAGACGCCGTTCGGCGACCGCAAGATCCCATTCACTCGCGAGGGCCGCGCGCCGCTCACCCGCGTGGGTCGTGTGGCTCCCCCACCCGCCGGCCAGTGACGCTGGCCGAGGAGTTCTCATCAGGTCTCTGATCCAGGTTCGCGATCCGATCGAAAAAGCCGTACTCGTGGCTGCTCCGCGGAAGGGGTCGAAGGACGCCCGGCACGTGACCGAGCATCTCGAGGAGCTCACCCGCCTGGTCGACACCGCCGGTGCCGAGGTGGTGGGGCGCATCTCGCAGCAGATCACTTCGCCCAGTCCGGCCACGCTCATCGGGGAAGGGAAGGTCGAGGAGGTGGCGGCGGCGGTCACCGAGTCGGGCGCGACGCTGGTCATCTTCGACGAGGAGCTGAGCCCGGTTCAGGGAGCCAACCTCGAGCGCGAGCTCAAGGTGCGGGTGATGGACCGGTCCGAAGTCATCCTCGACATCTTCTCGACCCGCGCGCGGAGCCACGAGTCCAAGCTCCAGGTCGAGCTGGCGCAGCTCGAGTACCTGCTGCCGCGCCTCACGCGCATGTGGACCCACCTTTCCCGTATTCGCGGCGGCATCGGTCTCCGGGGCCCGGGCGAAACCCAGCTCGAGACCGACCGCCGCATCATCCGCCAGCGGATCCAGGGCCTCAAGGCCAAGCTCCAGGGTGTCGAGCGCCATCGCGAGAACCTCCGCGCCGGCCGCGATCCGATGCTCAGCGTCTCCCTCGTGGGCTACACCAACGCCGGCAAGTCGAGCATCCTCCGCTCGCTCTCGGGCCAGCACGAGATCGTCGTCGAGGATCGACTGTTCGCCACGCTCGACACGCTGACGCGCGAGGTGGAGCTGGGCGAAGGGCAGCGCGCGCGGATGACGGACACGGTCGGCTTCATCCGGAAGCTGCCGCACCACCTGGTCGCGAGCTTCCGCGCCACGCTGGAGGAGGCCCGCGCGGCGGATCTCCTGCTGCACGTGGTGGATGCGAGCCATCCAGACTGGGAAGGGCAGAAGCGCGTCGTCGAGCGCGTGCTGGCCGAGCTCGACCTGGCCGACCGGCCGATTCTCGTGATCTTCAACAAGATGGATGCGGTGGCCGACCCGCTCGCGTTCGCGGCGCGCGTGCGGGAGCTGTATCCGGACTCGGTCACGAGCTCTACGATGCGGACCGATGGAGTGCTGGGACTCAAGGCGCGGCTGCGCGAGCTCGAGCGCGAGGGCCGGCCGACGGTGCGCGTACGCCTGCCGGTGGCGGACGGGGCGCGGGTGGCGTCGCTCTACCGCGAGGGAGAGGTACTGGGTCGGCAAGATGGTGCGGACGAGGTGGAGCTGACGGTGCGGCTGGATCGGTGGCAGGTGGAGCGGTTGCGGGGGGAGGGTGTGGTGGTGGTGGAGGCGGTTGGGGAGGGGGGACTGAGGCGGGCGTTCGGGGCGTGAGGGCGCGCGAGACTCGAGGAGAGCACGGGAGCTCGTCATGGTGACAGAAAAATGGGACAGCCGTTGGCTGTCCCATTTTTCGTGTCACGCTCACCCACCATCCCGAATCATTTACCGCTCAGCACCTGCTCCAGAATCAACCACCGGTTCATCCCGGCGAACTTCTGGTGCATCTTGGTCGCCGGCGACACCTCCTGCCCGTCCTCTTCGATCTGCAGGTCGGCGAGCGCCTCGATGCCGCTGTTGAGGAACTTGCGGAGCCCCTTCTCGAGCGCCATGCCGGCCGTCCGGAAGTTGAACAGGGTCGAGAACTGAAGGATGAAGCCGAGGTCGCCGAGCTGCTGGTTGGTGATCAGCGTGCCGGCCTTCTTGGCCTTCCCGAAGTAGAGCGAGGGCGAGAGGTTGAAGCCCAGCATCTGGTCCGGGTAGTACTTCCGGACGCCCTCCGAGAACTCCTGCGGCTGGTCGAGCTCGGTGTTGTTGAACTCCGGCCAGATCACGTCCACGCCGAGCTCGGCGGCTTCCAACGCGTCATCGATGGCCATCTTCACGCCACCCGGCTCCTGGTCGGGCAGGGCGCCGTCGATCGAGTCGGTGCGCGCGATGATCACGATGTCGACGCCCGTGGCCTCGGCCGCGGCCTTGATGGCCTTGAGCTTGGCCAGCCACGTGGCGCGGGGGACCAGCACCTTGTTCCGCTTCTGCTTGCCGACATTCACGATGTGGCCGCAGGTGCGGTTCGACGGGTCCTGGTTCTCGAGGTGGACGCCGCCGGCGCCGACCCGGATGAGCTCGGTGGCCAGGGTGAAGGTCTGCGTCGGGCCGCCGAACCCGGCCTCCATGTCGACGAACGCGGGCGGGGCGGACAGCTTGTCCTTCCCTTCGCTGTCGTACCACCGCGTGTTGCGGGCGCCCTCGATGCCCTTCCGCATCTCCAGCACCAGCTCGACCATCTGGTGCGACTGGTAGATGCCGATGTCCGGGTACATGCTCTTGGTGGCGGCGAGCTGCCAGCCGCTGCCGTAGAGCGTCTTGAAGCCGAGGCTGGTCATGATCGCCGACGGTGAAGGCGTCGTAGGCGCCGGCCGTGTGGACGAACGACTTGGCCGCCCGGGCCTCGTGGAGGATCCGGCGGAGCTTGTCGGCCGGGACCTCGGTCTCGGGCGGGGCGAACAGCCGGCCCACCTCCACGGCGGGATAGGAGCTCTTGGAGGTCACCGGGGTGGTCGCAGTCGCCATGAGAGCTCTCTCCTTCGAATGGATCGCGGCGCCGCCGCGGAGGCGAGGCGCCGCACGTCTCGGCCGCGCCAGGCGGCGGGCGAAGGGTTTGTGAAACTATTCACAATATGGCCACGAGGGCGCCATCGCGCCAGACCCCCCAGTGTGGGGCCGGGACCGAATGGCGCAATTCCTTGCAGGGACGGCGCCTGCTTATACTTGGGCGTCCGAAACTCGTCCCCGTCACCCGGGCGTCCATGTTCATCACCAAGCCGTTTGTCCGCGACCGCAGGATCCGGTTCGCCCTGGTGGGATGCGGCCGGATCTCCGCCAACCACTTCGACGCGCTCGACCGCCACAAGGAGCGGGCGGAGCTGGTCGGCGTGTGCGACATCGACCCCCAGGCGCTCGAGCGGGCGGTCGCGCGGACCGGGGCGCCCGGATTCCAGACCCTGGACGCGCTGCTGGCCGGCACCGACGCCGACATCGTCATCCTGAGCACGCCGAGCGGCCTCCACGCCGACCAGGCGACGCAGGTGGCGGCGGCCGGCCGGCACGTGATGACCGAGAAGCCGATGGCCACCCGCTGGCGGGACGGCAAGCGGATGGTGCAGGCCTGCGATCAGGCCGGCGTGCATCTCTTCGTGGTGAAGCAGAACCGGCGGAACGCCACCCTGCAGCTGCTCAAGCGGGCGGTGGAGAAGAAGCGCTTCGGCCGGATCTACATGGTCAACATCAACGTGTTCTGGTCCCGGCCGCAGTCCTACTACGACAGCGCCGCCTGGCGGGGGACCTGGGAGTTCGACGGCGGCGCCTTCATGAACCAGGCGAGCCACTACGTCGACCTGCTCGACTGGCTCATCGGACCGGTCGAGAGCGTGCAGGCCTACACCGCGACGCTGGCCCGGAACATCCAGGTGGAGGACACCGGCGTGGTGAGCGTCCGCTGGCGGGCCGGGACGCTCGGCAGCATGAACGTCACGATGCTCACCTACCCCAAGAACCTGGAAGGCTCGATCACGATCATCGGCGAGAAGGGGACGGTCCGGATCGGCGGCGTGGCGGTGAACAAGATCGAGCACTGGACCTTCGCCGACGCCGATCCGGACGACGCGACGATCGAGCAGGCCAGCTACGACACCACCTCGGTGTACGGCTTCGGCCATCCGCTCTACTACGACAACGTCATCAAGGCGCTTCGGGGCGAGGAGCCGCCCGCCACCGACGGCCGCGAGGGGCTCCACTCGCTCGAGATCCTCATCGCGACCTACATCTCCGCGCGAGACGGACGCCGCGTCGCGCTGCCGCTCGAGGTCTGAGCGTGGCGAACGGGAGCGCCGTCGGGCGCAGGGGGATCATCCTGGCCGGCGGCTCGGGCACGCGGCTGCATCCCGTCACCCGCGCCATCTGCAAGCAGCTCCTCCCGATCTACGACAAGCCGATGATCTACTACCCGCTCTCGACCCTGATGCTGGGCGGGATGCGGGACATCCTGCTGATCTCGACCCCGCAGGATCTGCCGGCGTTCGAGCGCCTGCTCGGCGACGGCTCCCAGTGGGGCCTGTCCCTCTGCTACACTGGTGCAGCCCTCGCCGGATGGGCTGGCCCAGGCGTTCCTGCTCGGACGCGACTTTCTCGGCCGCGATCCGAGCTGTCTCGTGCTGGGCGACAACATCTTCTACGGGCAGGACCTGAGCGGGACGCTGCAGCGGGCGGCCGCGCGCACCCGAGGGTGCCACCGTCTTCGGCTACCACGTGCAGAACCCCTCGGCGTACGGCGTGGTCGAGTTCGACGCGACCGGCAAGGTCGTCGGGATCGAGGAGAAGCCCGCGCAGCCGCGCTCGAACTACGCGGTGACCGGCCTCTACTTCTACGACAATCGGGTGGTGGACATCGCCGGCGAGATCCGCCCGTCGGCGCGGGGCGAGCTGGAGATCTCCGACGTCAACGCCCGCTACCTCGCGCTCGGCGCGCTCGAGGTCGAAATCCTCCGGCGGGGGACGGCGTGGCTCGACACCGGCACCCACGAATCCCTGCTGCAGGCCGGCACCTTCATCCAGACGATCGAGGAGCGCCAGGGCCTCAAGATCGCCTGTCCGGAGGAGATCGCGTACCGGATGGGCTACATCGATGCCGAGCAGGTCACGCCGTCTGGCCGAGCCACTGGTGAAGACGACCTACGGGCAGTACCTGCTGCGGCTGTTGCAGGACCCGCTGCGTCCGTGATCGTCACCCCGACCGCCATTCCGGACGTCCTGCTGGTGGAGCCGGTCGTGCACGGCGATCATCGGGGCTTCTTCGTCGAGACCTGGCACGACGCCCGCTATGCCGCGGCGGGCGTCGCGCTGCCCTTCGTGCAGGACAATCACAGCCGGTCGCAGCGGCACACGCTGCGCGGGCTGCACTATCAGGTCGAGCACCCCCAGGGCAAGCTGGTCCACGCCGCCACCGGAGCCGTTTTCGACGTGGCGGTGGACCTTCGGCGGTCGTCGGCCACGTTCGGCCGGTGGGTGGGCGCGGTGCTGAGCGACGAGAATCATCATCAGTTGTGGATCCCGCCCGGCTTCGCCCACGGCTTCTACGTGCTCAGCGCGGAGGCCGACGTGGCCTACAAGTGCACCGGCCCAATACATCGGCGAGCACGACCGCGCGCTTCGCTGGGACGACCCGCGGCTGGCGATCGCCTGGCCGCTGGTCGGAGCACCGCCGCCGCTGCTGTCGGCCAGAGACGCCGGCGCCCCCGGCCTGGACCTCGCCGAGGTCTATCCGTGACGGTCGCGCATCGCGCGCTCATCACGGGTGCCGGCGGACAGGTCGGGCTCGAGCTGCAGGCGACGGCGCCGAGCGGCTGGGTGGTCGCCGCCTGTGCATCCGATCAGCTCGACGTCACGCAGGCGGACGCCGTGCGCGCGGCCATTACCGCGTTCCGCCCCAGCGTGGTGATCCACGCCGCCGCCTATACCGCGGTCGACGCGGCCGAAGCCAACGCCGATCGGGCGCGGGCCGTGAATGCCGAGGGCACGGCGCACGTCGCCGAGGCGGCGCGAGAGGTGGGCGCCCGGCTGGTGCATCTCTCGACCGATTTCGTGTTCGACGGCGCGCAGGGCCGGCCCTACGCCCCGGGCGATGAGCCGCGGCCGCTCGGCGTCTATGGCCGCACGAAGCTGGAGGGCGAGCGCGCGGCCGCGCGGATACTGGACGGCCAGGCGCTCATCGTGCGGACGGCCTGGGTGTACTCCCGCCACCGGCGGAACTTCGTGCTCACCATGCTTCGCCTCATGGCCGAGGGCGGCGAGGTCGGCGTGGTCGCGCGACCAGGTCGGCACACCGACGTGGGCCCGCTCGCTCGCCGAGGCCTGTGGGCCGCGGCCGGACGCACGGATCTCAGCGGTATCGTGCACTGGACCGACGCGGGCGTCGCGAGCTGGTACGACTTCGCCGTCGCCATTCAGGAGGAGGCGCTGGCGGCGGGCCTGCTCAGCCGAGCGGTGACCGTGCGGCCGCTCCGGACCGAGGAGTTTCCCACGCACGCCCGGCGGCCGCCGTTCAGCGTGCTCGAGAAGGGCGGCAGCTGGGCGGCGCTCGGCCGCACGCCGCCGCACTGGCGCGTCAATCTCCGGCGGATGCTGGAGGCGCTCGCGCGTGGCTAGCCTCCTGGTGACGGGCGGCGCCGGCTTCATCGGCGCCAACTTCGTGCACTACTGGCTCGCCAGCCACCCCGGCGACCGGGTCGTCGTGCTCGACGCCCTGACCTACGCCGGGAACCTGGCGAGCCTGGAGCCGCGCTCGGCCGCCCGGAGTTCGCGTTCGTCCAGGGCGACATCCGCACCGCCGGAGCTCGCCGAGGCGCTGCTGCGCGAGCACGAGGTCGACGACCATCGTCCACTTCGCGGCGGAGTCGCACGTCGATCGCTCGATCCACGGGCCCGGACGCATTCATCGAGACCAACGTGCTGGGCACGCACGAGCTGCTCAAGGCGGCGCGCCAGGTCGTGGCTCGAGGAAGGGCGGGCGGCGAACGCGACCGATTCCATCACGTCTCGACCGACGAGGTGTACGGCTCGCTCGGGCCCGACGATCGCGCCTTCAGCGAGCGCACGCCGTACGCCCCCAACTCCCCCTACGCGGCGAGCAAGGCCGCGTCCGACCACCTGGTGCGCGCCTATCATCACACGTACGGCCTGCCGGTCACCACCAGCAACTGCTCCAACAACTACGGCCCGTACCAGTTTCCCGAGAAGCTGATCCCGCTGATGCTGGTCAACGCGCCTGGACGGGCAAGCCGCTGCCGGTCTACGGCGACGGCCAGAACGTGCGCGACTGGCTCTATGTGGTGGACCACTGCCGGGCGGTCGAGCGTGTGCTCGCGGCGGGCGCCGGGCGAGACCTACAACGTCGGGCGGCGGAACGAGTGGAAGAATCTGGACCTCGTGCGGCTGCTGTGCCGCTGCTGGACGAGGCATTCGCGGCCGACGCCGAGTCTGCGCGCCGGTTCCCGACGTGCCCGCGGCGCCGGGGCACGACGGCATCGCTCGTCACCTTCGTGAAGGACCGGCCGGGACACGACCGGCGCTATGCGATCGACGCCGGCAAGATCGAGCGGGAGCTGGGGTTCGTGCCCGGGAGACCTTCGAGACGGGGATCCGGAAGACGCTCGCCTGGTACCTCGAGCAACGAGGCATGGTGGCGGGGAGTGATGGATGGCAGCTACCGGGACTGGACGGCAAGGCGGTACGGGATAGCCGAGTGACCGGCCCCGCAGTGCCCCGCCTCAGGACCCGGCTTCGCGCTGTCACCGGTCCCCTCAATCGCTTCGCGTTGCGAAGCGTGCTCCGCTTTCTTGCCCCCCGCGTGCACGGCCCGATTCCGAGTGAGGGAATCCGCCGCATTCTGATCTCCGGCAGCATGGGCATCGGCAACGCCGTGATGTTCGAGCCGACGTTGCGGGCCCTTCGTGATCGGTTCCCGGCCGCTCACCTTGCGGTCACGCTGGATGCAGATGCTGCCAGTCGCGCGATATTCGGTTGGCCGGGGTTGGTGGATGAAGTGATCGTGGTCCGCGGGTCGTCACGTCTGGCTCGGGCGATTGCCGGCCTCCGGCTCGCGCGGCAGGGATGGGATCTGTGCGTCGTCCGCTTCAACGGCACGACGCACGAGGTCGTCATGGCCGCCATTTTCGGGCGCATCCCGTACCGTGTGGGTCACGTGAGCGGCGGCCGGTTCAGCTCCCAGCTCGACTGGCTTTTCAACCTGCCGGTGGTCATGGGTGACTACGATCACGAGGTCGATCGGTATCTGGCGCTGGTGGAGAAGCTCGGGCAGGTGCCATCTCGCCGCGCGCCTCGATTGACGGTGCCCGACGAAGATCGGGTGGCGGCCCAGCGACTTGCCCGTGACCTCGGCTTGGCACCGGATCGTCACTGGGTGGCCATCCAGCCGGGGAGCAGCGCGCATCAGCAGTGGAAGCGCTGGCCACCCGAGCACTGGCGAACCCTGGCCAGCGGGCTGACTGCCGCGGGACTCACCGTGCTCGGGCTTGGATCGGCCGACGAGCGGGACCTCCTCGCGGAGATCTGCCGCGGGACTGGTGCGGTCAACCTGGCCGGCTCCTGCTCCCTCCGGGTGGCCGCGGCGATCCTCGAGCGAAGCGAGCTTCTGATCTCTATCGATAGCGCCTTGGCGCACATCGCTGGAGCAGTCGGGACACCCGTGATCGGCATCTTCGGGCCGACCGACCGGACCCGGACCAGACCATATGGGGCGGGACACACCCTGCTCGTGCCGGCCGACTGCCGAGGAAACCGGGAACCCTGTCTCGCTCCGAACGGAGTCCTGTCGCCCGATTGCACGTGGAGTGAGTGCATGCGGAGCATCCGGCCGGAAGAGGTATTGGCTGCCGTACGGGAGCGTTGCGCGGCCCCGGCTCATGGAGCCGCGGGATGACGCGTGAGGCTTCAGAAGCCTTGGTCAACGGGGACCGCCGGCAGGCCGGCTGGGTCGCCTTGGGGTCCCGGGCGCTTCGCTGGGCAGGCCGCCAGGTCCGGGCAATCCGGTGGCGACAGCTGCAGCGAGGCGCTCCACGACTGCTCACGGTCGCCACGGCCAACGGACGCCTCACGGTCAACACTGGGTACCGCCTGATGGCCCAGCGCCTGTACGTGGGGCGAGAGTACGAATCGTACTTGATCGATGACGCCATCAGAGAGCTGCGCCGCCGCGGCATGGCCCCACCCGATGGAATGGCCCTGGACATCGGCGCCAACATCGGCGTCATCGGGATCGCGCTGGTCCTTCGCGGATACGCGGCGCGAGTCATCGCCGTCGAACCCGAGACGGCCAATTTCGAGCTGCTGCTGCGCAATGTCCGGCAGAACGGCTTGACCGAGGTCGATCCGCTGCGAGCGACTGGCGCTGGGTACATCGGAGGGATCCGTCCAGCTGGAGCTCTCCCCCGACAACTGGGGAGACCACCGCGTCCGGGGGCCGCTGGGTCCCGCACCCGGCGCATATGATGAAAGCTCGCGAGCGACGGTCACGGTCCCCGCGGCGACGCTGGATGGCCTGATCGACCGCGTGTATCCGGCCGGGGAACGCCCTTCGCTCATCTGGATGGACGTGCAGGGGTTTGAGGGGCGCGTCCTGGAGGGCGGCACCCGGACCATTCACGCAGGTGTCCCAGTGGTTGCGGAGTTCTGGCCGTACGGCATCCGCCGAAGCGGTATGGATCGGGACCAGTTCTGCGGGATCCTCGAATCGCTGTTCAACACCTTCGTCCTGCTCGGTGACGCGCCGATGACCCAGGATATCCGTTCGTTACGGCGGATGTTCGACGAGCTCGTAACCAGCACGCGACATCGCAACGTGCTGTTACTGCCGTGACCTGGGCCATCATCCAGCAGATCGGTGGGCAGGCGGCATCGTACGTCACCTTTCTCGTGCTGGCGCTGCTCCTCCGGCCGGAGCAGATCGGCGTGGTCGCGATGGCCAACGCCTGGCTCGCCATCGTCGGCGGCTTTGCGGAGGCCGGACTCGGCGCCGCCCTCATCCAGCGCGAGCACCTTGCGCCGGCCCATGCACATTCCGCCTTCGCCCTGAACGTCGCGACTGGAGTGGCGCTGGCTGCGCTGGGCCTCCTGCTGTCCTGGCCGGCGTCGGTGTTCTTCCACAGCCCGGAGGTGCGGCCGGTCATGGCGGTGCTCTCGATCGGGTTCGTGATCCGCTCCTTCGGGTTGACCCAGTCCGCGCTGCTGCAACGCGGGCTCGAGCTTCAAGGCACTGGCCGTGCGCGACACCCTCGCCAACGCCGCCGGCGGCGTCCTCGGAATCGCGCTGGCGTTGGGGGGCGCCGGAGTCTGGAGCTTCGTCGGCATGAGCCTGGCAGTGGCGCTCATGAGCGTCGTGCTGGTCTGGCGCTCGGTCGACTGGCGGCCGCGAATCAGCGAGTTCTCCCGAGTCCACGCGCGGGAATTGTGGGGTTATGGCTCGAGGGTCCTCGGCTTCAACCTGTTGAAAGCGTTCAGCCAGAATACCGACCGCCTCCTGCTGGGCCACCTGCTCGGCCCGGCGGCCGTCGGCAGCTACGCGCTCGCGTATCGCGTGGTGATCTTCCCGGTGACCTCGTTCGCCAGCGCCATCTCGAATCATTTCTTTCCCCACGTCTCCCGGATCCAGGCCGACCAGGATGCCGTTCGCCTCGAGTACACCCGCTACCTGCGGATCATTCTGAGCATCAGCCTCCCGTTGGCGCTGGCTGCGGCGGTGGCGGGTGGTCCCATCCTTGGCATCGTGTTCGGGCCAAAATGGGCGGCGGCGGCACGCGTGATGCCCTGGCTTGCCCTGGTTGCCGTTGCCTGGGCGGTCTTTTCTCCGTTCGGGCAGTTGCTGAAGGGGCTGAACCGGCCCGGTGGACTGATCATCTGGTCGGCGACCTACACGGTGGTGACCTCCGCCGCGCTGGCGCTCGGAGCCACCCGCGGGCTCGAGGGCGCCGCGGCCGCGTTCGCGGCCGCGAACCTCCTGCTGGTTCCTGCCGCCTATTGGCTGGGAAAGATCTGGGTCGGAGTGACACCATCGGTGCGCATCGCACTCTGGAGTCCGCTGCTGGCGGCGACCGCCGGGATGGCGGCGGTGCTGGGCCTCGCCCGGATAGTGCCGAATGGTGCGAACGGGCTTCTGGTCGGCATTGCGGTCGTCGTCGGGGCCATGGTGTATCTGCTGCTGCTGCTCAGATTCGCTCCCGAGCTCGACCCGCGGGGAGCGATCGCGATGCGGGAAGGGCCGTAGGACATGGACCAACCGGTCGAGCGTGCCCCGCTCAGCGAGCGCGAAATGCCGGGCGGCCACGAAGAGGTCAATCGGCCGTGCTTCGTGTGCGGAGCCGATCGTAGCGAATTGGCCTTCGTTCCGGACGTGCGACGTTGGGGACAGACGGACGCCTTCGTGCTCAGGCGCTGCTGTGAATGCGGCCTGGTCTTCAACTCGCCGAGGCTTCCCCGCGAGCGGCTGGGCGATCTCTATCGACGCAACTACTACTTCTTCTCCCGCCCGGCGGGGATGGAGTTCGAGCGAATCCGTGGCGCCTATCTTCGGACGGTAGCGCATCTGCCCGAGGCGACACGGGGGGCCTTGCTCGAGGTGGGCAGCGCCAAGGGGTACATGCTGGCGCTCCTCGCCGGGCAAGGCTGGCGGGTGACCGGCGTCGAGATCGCCGAAGCCGCGGCACAGGTCAGCCGGCGCCGTTTCGGGGTGGAGGTCTTCACCGGTACGCTGGAGGAGTTCAGGAGCACCGACGACCGCCACTTCGATGTGGTGCTGGCTCAGGACCTGCTCGAGCACGTCTCCGAGCCCGGGCTGTTCCTGCGCAGCGCTTACGACTGCCTCCGGCCCGGCGGATGCCTGATAGTGGATACACCCAACGTTGGCGGCGCCAACGTCGGGATCGTCGGAGAGAAATGGCGTGGCTTCAACCCGTTTCACATCTATCTCTTCGATCGCAGCTCGCTGACTCGAGCGCTGAATCACGCCGGCTTCACCGTGCGGCTCCTGGGATCCTATAACACGGTGAGTCCGGAGGCCTCGGTCCTCGCCCCGGCCCAGCGTCGCTCCAGGGTTCCGGCCTTCATCGGACGGCTCCGCGCGGCGTTTCGCGAGCGCCTAGACCAGGCGCTGCTGGGGCGCTATCTTCGCCGCGCCACGCAGGCCGTGCGCACGGGTCCACCGCTTCCGCTGGACCCGTCGTGCCGAGGCGACAACCTCGTGTGCATCGCCGTCCGACCCACGGAGCAGCGCGCATCGTGACCGATCACTATCTGCCCGACGACGCTACGCCGACTCAGATCGCCGATGCACTCCGCCACACCAGGAACAAGAACATCGTCGTGGAAGCCGGGCGGCGGACGCTCCGGCAGCGGCTCGCGGATCGCCTCTGGCTGCTGTCCACTCGGGCCCGGGAGACCTCGCTCCTGGCGGGCGGACCTTCGGTCATCGTCTCCGAGCAGGTCATCGAGAACGCGTTTCTTCTTCGCGAGCTCGACTCGTCGGTGCAAACCGTGCTGGACTTCGGCGCCTTCGAGTCGACCATGCCGTTGGCTCTTGCCGCTCTTGGCCTGGAGGTGACGGTCGTCGATCAGCGCCGATATCCGTTCGCGGCAGAGCGCTTGCGGGTCGTGCAGCACGACATCCTCCAACCGCTCGATGTGCTTCCGTCAGACTTCGACGTGGTGTACTCCATCTCGACCATCGAGCACGTTGGTCTGGGGCACTACGGCGACCCGGCCCGCGGAGAGGGCGATCGAATCGCCCTGGCGCATCTGTGGGAGAAGGTGAGGCCCGCCGGCCGCCTGATTTTCTCGGTCCCTGCCGGCCGGCCCGGCGTCCAGCGGGGATATCGCGTGTACGACGAGCCGGCGCTGCGAAGGATCATGCCTCACGAGGGCCGGATCTCGTTCTTCGAGAAGGGTGGCCGCAGGGGCGTGTGGCGACGGACCACACCGGGCGAGATCGCCGTCCATGGATACGAGAACTACGTCACTCAGGCCCCCTCCGAAGGGGTCGCGATCATCACCATCCAGAAGCCCGCGATCCCCG
Source organism: uncultured Gemmatimonadales bacterium (assembly GCA_963833905.1). Lineage (GTDB taxonomy): Bacteria > Gemmatimonadota > Gemmatimonadetes > Gemmatimonadales > GWC2-71-9 > CAVVWJ01. The sequence continues at coordinate 47,043 of CAWHZQ010000007.1, forward strand.
CCGACTAGCCCCGCATCCCCTGCAACTCAGGTTGGCGACGCCGCCGGGACCCGGGTTAAGTTTGTGGCCCATGCGATCCCTCACCATCGACGGTGCCAGCCTGAGCGACGAATCCGACGCTACGTCATCGCGGAGGTCGGCCACAACCACCAGGGGAGCGTGCAGAAGTGCGTGAGCTGTTTCGCGTCGCCAAGGAATGCGGCGCCGACGCGGTCAAGCTGCAGAAGCGGGACAACCGATCGCTCTACACCCGGGCGATGTACGACAAGCCGTACGACAACGAGAACAGCTTCGGCGCGACCTACGGCGAGCACCGCGAGGCGCTCGAGTTCGGCCGCGACGAGTACGTCGAGCTCCAGCGCTACTGCCGCGAGCTCGGGCTGGGGTTCTTCGCGACCGCCTTCGACATCCCGAGCGCCGACTTCCTGGCGGCGCTGGACATGCCGGCGTACAAAATCGCGTCGGGGGACATCAAGACGCTGCCGTTGCTCGCGCACGTCGCGCGCTTCGGCAAGCCGATGGTCGTCAGCACCGGCGGCGCCACCATGGAGGACGTCGAGCGCGCCTACGATACCATCGCGCCGATCAATCCGCAGATCGCGTTTCTCCAATGCACCGCGGCGTATCCCGCGTCGGCCGAGGACCTGAACCTCCGGGTGATTACCACCCTGCGCGAGCGCTTCCCCGACCTGGTCGTCGGGCTCTCCGACCACGAGAATGGCATCGCTATGGCGGTCGCCGCCTATGTATTGGGTGCGCGGATCGTGGAGAAGCACTTCACGCTCAACCACACCGACAAGGGCACCGATCACGCGTTCTCGCTCGAGCCCATCGGCATGCGGAAGCTGGTGCGCGACCTCCGGCGCACCCGGGCCGCGCTCGGCGACGGCGTGAAGCATCCGGTGGCGAGCGAGCGGCAGCCCCTGCTCAAGATGGGCAAAAAGCTCGTGGCCCGCCGCCAGCTCTGCGTGGGGCATGTGCTCCGCGCGGAGGACATCGCCATGAAGTCGCCCGGGGACGGACTCTCCCCGGTGCACCTGACGGAAGTGCTGGGGCGCACGGTGCTGTTTCCGCTCGAGCCCGACGACGATATCACGTTCAAGGTGCTGGGGCAGGGCGAGGCCGACTGATGCTGCCGCTCGAGGGCCGGGTGGCCGTGGTCACCGGTGCCTACGGGCGGCTGGGCCCGGTCTGGTGTTCGGCGCTGCTCGACGCGGGTGCGCGCGTGGTGGGGCTCGACCGCGCCGGAAGCGCGGCCCTCGGACGCGTTCACGGCGCTCGAGCACGCGGCCGGTGGCCGCCTTCGCGCCTATCCGGCCGACGTACTCGACCGCGCGGCGCTGGAGGCCGCTCGCGGACGCGGTGAGGCCGAGGTCGGCGAGGCGAGTGTCCTGGTGAACAACGCCGGCATAGACCAGCCGCCGGGTCCGGTAGCCACCTACCGTGTCGAGGATGTGCCGCTCGACCTGTTCCGCGGCGTGCTCGACGTGAACGTGGCGGGCGCGTTTCAGGTGAGCCAGGTCTTCGGTCCGGCCATGGTGCGGGCCGGGCGCGGGTCGATCGTGAACATCGGCTCGCTCTACGCCTCCGTGTCTCCCGACGCCCGGTTCTACGATCACCTGGCGGCGGACCCTCCCTTCCTCAAGCCACCGGCCTACGGGGCCTCCAAGGCGGCACTGGTCAACCTTACCCGCTATCTGTCAACGCATTGGGGCCCTGCCGGCGTGCGGGTCAATGCGCTCTCGCCCGGCGGGGTGGAGGGCGGGCAGGACCCGGAATTCAAGCGAAAATTCGCCACCCGGGTCCCGCTGGGCCGAATGGCGGCTCCCGACGACCTCCGGGGCCCCCTTATATTCCTCGCCTCGGATATGTCTTCTTATGTGACGGGGATCGAGCTGCGGGTGGACGGCGGCTTCACCGCGTGGTAGCGGCCCCGCGCCCAGGGCCCACATGACCGATCTCCGCAGTCCTTCGCTGGTTCCCAATTTCATCGACGGCCAGGAAATCGCCGCGGTGGCGGGCGAGTGCTTCGTCAAGTACTCGCCGGCCACCGGACAGCTGCTCACCCAGGTGGTCCGGTCCCGGGCGCCAGACGTGCAGGCCGCGCTCGCCGCCGCGCGCCGGGCGCAGCCGGCGTGGGCGGAACGCACCGTCGTGAGCCGTGGCGACTTGCTGCGTACGATCGCGCTCGCGCTGCGCGAGCGGCAGGACGAGGTGGCCGGGCTCGTGGCAGCGGAGACCGGCAAGTCGCCCAAGGACGCGCGGGGCGAGACCAACGCGGCGATCGAGATGGGAATGTTTCTGGCGGGGGAGGGGCGCCGCTTCTACGGGCGGACGACCACCAGCGCCGTGCCCCACAAGAGCGCGCTTACCGTCCGGCAGCCGCTCGGCGTGGCAGGCCTGATCATCGCCGCCAACACGCCGATCGCCAACGTGGCATGGAAGGTGTTTCCCGCGCTGCTCTGCGGCAACACCGCGGTGCTCAAGGCCGCCGAGGACACGCCGCTCAGCGCATGGGCGTTCGCAAGGCTGGCCCGGGACAGGGGCCTCCCGGCCGGCGTGCTGAACGTGGTGCACGGGCTCGGCGAGGAGGCCGGCGCGCCGCTGGTCGCCTCTCCCGAGGCGGACATCATCAGCTTCACCGGGTCCACGGCGGTCGGGCCGCGCCATCGCGCAGACCGCCGGCGCCCGCCTGGCCAAGGTGTGCCTCGAGCTGGGCGGGAAGAACCCGCTCATCGTCTGCGACGACGCCGACCTCGACGCGGCCGTCGAGGCAGCGGTGCTGTCCGCGTTCAGCAACGCCGGCCAGCGCTGCGCCTCCGGCAGCCGGCTGCTGGTCTTCGACGGCGTCTACGACCGGTTCCGCGAGCGCATGCTGGCGCGGATCGCCACGCTCCGCGTGGGATGCACCGACGCGGATGATTTTGGACCGGTGATCAACCGCGGCCAGCTCGACGACATGTGCGCCGCGGTGGCGGCTGCCCGCCGCGCGGGTGTGCCGGTGCTCACGGGCGGGTCTCCCCTCACCGGTCCGGGCTACGACGGCGGCTATTTCATGGCGCCGACGCTGCTCGAGCACGTCGACGGAGAGTCCGAGATCTCGCGCACGGAGCTGTTCGGCCCGATCTCGATGCTTTACCGCGTCCGCGGGTTCGATGAGGCGCTGGCGCTCGCCAACGCGTCACCTTACGGCCTCACGGCCGCCATCCACACGGCCAACGTGCACCGGGCGATGACGTTTCTCACCCGCGTGCGGTCAGGCGTCGCGGTGGTGAACGGCGCCACGTACGGCAGCGAGCCGCACATGCCGTTCGGGGGTCTGGGCGATTCGGGAAACGGCTGGCGCGAAGCCGGAACCGAGGTGCTCGACGTGTATTCCGATTGGAAGACGATCTACATCAACCACGACCCGCGGGCCGTGTGAGCCGGTGAGCACCCCGACCCGAGTCGCGCTCATTCCCGCCCGGGCGGGCTCCAAGCGGGTGCCCGCCAAGAACGTCCGGGTGCTGGCCGGGCATCCGTTGCTGGCCTACACTATCGCCGCAGCACGCGGGAGCGGACTGTTTTCCGACGTCATCGTCTCGACCGACGCTCCGGCGATCGGCCGGGCCGCCGCGCACTATGGGGCTGAGGTGCCCTTCCTCCGCCCGGCGGAGCTGGCCGGCGACCAGTCCCCGGACATCGGCTGGGTCACCCACGCCCTCGGCGAGCTCGAGCGCGGCCGGACGCAGGTATGACTGCTTCAGCGTGCTGCGCCCCACGAGCCCGTTCCGGCGCGCCGACACGATAGTCCGCGCGTGGCAGCGCTTCGCGGCGGCGGATGGCGCCCATTCGCTGCGGGCGGTGGAACGCTGCCGCCAGCATCCAGGCAAGATGTGGGTGCTCGAAGGCGAGCGGATCCGGCCGTTGCTCTCCGGCGGTCCGGCGACGCCGCCCTGGCACAGTATGCCCTATCAGTCATTGCCGCCGATCTACGTGCAGAACGCCAGCCTGGAGATCGCCTGGTGCCGCACGGTGTCGGAGACCGGCACAATCGCCGGGACCGAGATCGTTCCGTTCCTGACCGAAGGGTTCGAGGGGTTCGACGTGAACGATCCGTCCGACTGGTGGTACGCGGAGTATCTGGTCACCCAGGGGGAGGCCGCGCTGCCGCCAGTGACGGCGGAGCCCTGGAGCGTGTCTATGGTGGAGGCGCCCCGGTGACCACGCTCACCTACGTCCCGGTCCGGGAGGTGGCCCGCGTCCGGGCGCTGCCGCTCGGGGCGACCGATCGCGCGGCATTGGTGGCCACACTCTTCCGCCTGAACGCGCTTTACATGATTGCGCGGGCGGGCTCGGGCCATATCGGCAGCAGCTTCAGCAGTCTCGATCTGGTGACGTGGCTCTACCTGGAAGAAATGCGCGATGCCGACGTCTTCTTCTCCTCCAAGGGCCACGACGCGCCCGGGTTCTACGCGCTCCTGATCGGGCTGGGGCGGCTGGATCCTGAGCTCCTGCACGGTCTCCGCCGGCTCGGCGGCCTGCCGGGGCATCCCGACGTCGGCACGCCCGGCGTTGCGGCCAACACGGGCTCGCTCGGCATGGGGATCTCCAAGGCCAAGGGGATGGTGCGGGCCGACCGGCTGGCCGGCCACCAGCGGCGCTTTTTCGTGATGACAGGCGACGGCGAGCTGCAGGAGGGGCAGATCTGGGAGTCGCTGGCCTCGGCGGCCGCCGCCCGCATGGGGGAGATCACGGTCGTCGTCGATCACAACAAGATCCAGTCGGACACCTGGGTGGCCTCGGTCAGCGACCTGGGCGACCTCGCGCGGAAGTTCGAGGCCTTCGGCTGGCACGCGGTCCGCTGCGACGGGCATTCGCCCGCGGCGCTGCGCGAGACGTTCGCCGCGCTCGCCCGCATCAGCGACCGGCCCAAGGTCGTCATCGCCGACACAGTGAAGGGGAAGGGCGTGTCGTTCATGGAGTCGACCGCGCTTGGCCCGGCCGAGAAGTTCTACCGGTTCCACAGCGGAGCGCCCGACGACGGCGGCCTACGCGCGTGCGGTGACGGAACTGCTGGCTGCGGCGAATGCCATGCTGTCGGGCGCGGGCGCGGCGGCTCTGACCGTGGAGACGAAGCCGCGACCGGACCGGGTGGTACCCGCTGACCCCGAGCGCCTGGTGGTGGCCTACTCGCGCGCGCTGCAGGCGCACGCCGAGCGCGATCCGCGCATCGTGGCGCTCGACGCGGACCTCGTCCTGGATACCGGCCTTATCCCTTTCGCCGACCGCTTTCCCGATCGCTTCATCGAGTGCGGCATCGCCGAGCAGGACATGGTATCGCAGGCGGGCGGGCTGGCGCTGGCGGGAATGCTTCCGGTGGTCCACTCGTTCGCCTGCTTCCTCTCAACAAGGCCCAACGAGCAGATCTACACCAACGCGACCGAGCGCCGGAAGATCGTGTACGTGGGATCGCTCGCGGGCCTGCTCCCGGGAGGACCGGGCCACTCGCACCAGTCGGTGCGCGACATCTCCGCTTTGTCCGCCGTACCCGGGCTCGAGCTGATCCAGCCTGCATCTGAGGACGAGGTGGCGCAGGCCGTAGCGTACTGCCTCGAGACGGCGGAATCGAGCTGCTATCTCCGGCTGGTGTCCATCCCGTGTCGGGTGCCGTACCGTCTCCCTGCCGATTACCGCCTCGAGCGCGGCCGCGGCGTCGCGCTGACCGAGGGGGACGACGCGGTGCTCTTCGGATACGGCCCCGTCATGCTGGCACAGGCGTACGACGCGGCCGGATTCCTTCGCGAACGCCATCGCTTCGGGCTGCGGGTGGTGAACCTCCCGTGGCTCAACCTCGTGGACGATGCCTGGCTGGCTGCCGAGACGGAGGGCATCCGCGACGTGTTCACGCTGGACGATCACTACGTCCAGGGCGGACAGGGCGAGATGCTCGGGGCGCATCTGGCGGAGCTCGGCCGAGTCGCCGGGAGCGGCTTCGGCGCTTCGGGGTGCGCTCGATTCCCGCGTGCGGCCAGAACGACGAAGTGCTCCGGGCCCATCGGCTGGACGCCGAGAGCTCTGGCCGCGGACGTGCTCGCGGCGGTGCGCGAGCGGGCGGACTGATGCTCCTCTTCTGGGACATCGACGGAACGTTGCTGACGACCGGGCGGGCCGGCGTCTTCGCCTGGGAAGACGCGCTGCACGAGGTGGCCGGCGTGCGCGCCGACCTCTCCGAGTTCGATACCGCCGGACACCCCGATTTTCTGATCGCGGCGCGCCTGTTCATCGACATCGCGGGAGTCGCGGCGCCCGAGTGACCAGGTCGAGCGGCTCGTGCGGCGGTACGAGGACCTGCTTCCGGCCGCGCTCCGTCGGCGGCAGGGCAAGGTGCTTCCCAACGTCCGGGAGATTCTCGAGCAGCTCGAGGGCGATCCGTCCGTCCGCTCGATGCTGCTTACGGGGAACACGCGGCGCGGGGCCGCGGCCAAGCTCGCCTACTATGGGCTCGATCGGTTCTTCAACGACGGCGCGTTCTCGGAAGGCGCCTACGACCGTGATCAGATCGCTCGCACCGCGCTGGAGCGCGCCCGCGAGTCCGGCTGGAACGGGGCGGCCGGCGCCGTGGTTATCGGCGACACCCCGCACGACGTCCGCTCGGGCCGGATCGTCGGCGCCCGCACACTGGCGGTTGCCACGGGCGGCTATGACGTCGAGCAGCTCCGGCAGCACGAGCCCTGGCTGGTGCTGCCGGAGCTGCCAGCGCCCGACGAATTCCTGCGGCTGCTGAGCGGGGCGGAGGTGGCGAGCGATGTCTAGCGCACCTGCGGTCCTGGCATCGGCGCCGTTCCCGTTTGCCCTCCGGAACTTCGTTTCCACCGGTCTCGTGGGCGAGCTCGAGCGCCGCTTCGGGCTCCGCGTACAGTTCGTGTCGCCCTACGAGCAGGCGAGCTTCGCCGATCCCGCGGGAGAGACGTACCGCAACTGGCCGGTGACCGCGAGCGAAGGGCGGGGCGGACTGCCGTCGATCGCCGGGGTCACGGTCCTCGATCGGGCGCTCAAGAGCGTGCATCTCACGGGCTTCGCGCTCGAGTACCCGGATGGGAGCCTGCAGAATCTGGAGTTGAGCCGCCGGCGAAACGCCCAACGCGTGATCGCCGGGGCGCCTTCTCGGGTTAGCGCCTCGGGGCAGCGCGCGCCGGAATCTGCTCCGGCGACTCTACGCGCGTTACCGTCCGCGCCGAGCCGAGATTCGCGCCGCTTTCGACGCCGTGCGTCCGTCGTTCGTGCTGGTGTCCTCGCCGGGGCACTTCTGGCTCGATCACTTCGTGCTCGACGAGGCGCGGCGACGCGGCGTCCCCAGCGTCTGCATCGTGCTGAGCTGGGACAACCTGTATTCCCGAGGGCCGCTTTGCCGCCGGCCCGACCATCTCCTGGTGTGGAGCGAGGAGATGCGGCAGCAGGCGGTCGAGGTGCACCAGTTCCCTGACGACCGGATCACCGTGGTCGGCCCGCTGCAGTTCCTGTTTTATGATACGCCGGTCAGCGCCGCCGAGCATGCCGCGATGCGCGGCCACGTTGGGCTCGGGCCGGACGAGCCGTACCTGGCCTATGTCTGCGGCTCCCGCACGGCGGAGTACGACGTCGAAGACGTGCTGGCGATGCTCGTGCAGCTGGAGCAGGGTCCGTATGCGAATCTCCGAGTGGTGGTCAGGCCACATCCACAGGGCTCTCGCACCGCGTACGAGCGGCTGCTCCCCCTGGGGGTGCTCCTGGACCGCTCGCCGGATCTCACCAACGGTCAGACCCGGCCCGAGATCATCGATGTCGGTGCCATCCGTCACATGGCGAGCCTGCTCGACGGCGCGCGCTTCGCCGTCAGCAGCTGGGGCACGACAGCCCTCCTGGAAGCCTGCATTTTCGATACGCCCGCCGTGCAGCTCCGGTGGATGGATGCCGTGCCCCACACGGTCCCGGAACAGGTCGGCATGGTACGCGATTTCCAGCGCTACCTTCATATGCGCGACTTCGACGAGACCGGCGCGCGGCCGTACTGCGATCAGCCGCACGAGCTGAACGCCACGCTGGCCGAGCTGGAGGCACGCCGCGAGGTCTACGCGGCCCGGCGCGCCCGCGCGGTATCACGGCTGACCCGTCTCCCGCTCGGCGGTGTGGTCGAGCGAGTATGCGAGGCGCTGCGGCCGCTGGCGGGGCAAGCGGTCGGGCCGCGCGCCCGTGTGACGCTCGAGGCGACACCGTGATGTTCTTCGGGGTCAGCCTCGCCTGCTACGGTCTCCTCACGTGGTGGATCACGATGCAGGCGCCCGGCCCGAGTGCGGAGTGGCTCTTTACCCTGGGCCACTTGACGCTGGCCGCGCTGCTCAACCTGCACCTGCTCTACGTCGCGCGGCGCCGGTCCCTGTCCTTCCTGGCCTGTCCGCCGCTCGCGTTCCTGCTCGTGAGCCAGATCTACTTCACGATCAGTGGCCTCAAGTATTTCTCGCCGATCCTGCTGTACCCGCAATTCGACCTTAGCCTTCGCCAGCAGCTTCTCGGCTCGATCGCCGGCGGGTTGGTGCTCTTCCTCTGCAGCCTGCTGCTGTACCGGCAGCGCGGTCCGACTACCGCGACGATGCAGGCCTGGCTTCGGCGCTACCAGCCCGACGTGCGGCGCATCGCCATCGGTTCCACGGCGGGATCGGTGCTGTGCAAGGCGATCCTGATCCTGCTGGGCTACGGGTCCGCGTATACGGATTCGAGCTACACCGAGCACGCGGTCCGGAGCTACGGGGACTACTTCATCCTGCTCGGCAACGACGTGTTCGGCGCGCTCTCGCTGACGTTCGGCCTCATTTACCTGTGCCACCCGCGCGTCGGACGTGCTCGCCCGGCGACGGCGGCGATCGCCGCGGCCGGCGTCCTGCTCCAGGTCGGCTTCGTGCTGCTCTTCCTCAAGGCGCGAATGATCCTCCTCCTCGCGAGCACCATGCTGGCGCTCGCGGGGGAGACGATCTCGCGCCGCCGCGCCGAATGGTCGCTACAGCTGCTGTTGCTCTTGCTGCCGCCCGCCTCGCTCCTCGGCGTGCAGCTGACGCTCTGGATCGGAAGGGTCAACCTGCCCGAAGAGACCGGAATTCGGCTCGCGATCGGGGCCGTGAACCGGCGGGCCGACCTGACCGACTTCGCGACGGCGATGCTGGTTCAATCACACGGGCAAGCGCACGACGCGAGCATCGTGACGGACGCGGTGCTGAGCACCATCCCGCGCGCGGTGTTTCCCTGGAAGGCGGAGCTCGTGAGGGACGTCTACTCGGAGATCCTGGAACGGAAGCTCGGCTGGCCGGCGGGCTCCACGAGCGAGGACCTGCTGGCCGACTATCTCGACACCAGCTTCAGCAATGGTGTCATGTCCTTCGGGACGATCGGATTCGTCGTGGTGCCGCTGGCGATCATGTGGCTCCTCCAGGCGCTGACGCATTGGCTCGCCCGCGCCAGCCACGGCGCCGCGTTCGGGATCTCGCTCGTGGCCTTGCTCCTCACGGCCATGCACATCGAGGGAGAGTGGGCCTACATCCCGGCCAACTTCAGGCAGGCGCTGTTCATCGGCGTGCTGGCCTTCGGGCTGCTCGTCGTGGGCCGGATGATCCGCCATGTGGTGCTGGTGGCGACGGCGCCTGTGGTCGAGGGAACGTAGGTGACGATCGCCGGCGCGCCGATCTCACAGCCCGGGTCGGTCCATGATCGGATCGCCGATGGCTACGTGCTGGCCATCAGCAACGCCTGGCCACCGATGGCGAACGGAACCGGATACGCTCTCCACGCACTGGTGCGAGATCTCCCCGAGTTGGTGGCGCTCGTGCCGACTGCAGGGACTGCGGCGGTGGGTGAGCGAGGTCGAGTCTTGCGAGTGCTCCGGTGCAGCGGACGGACCGGCGGCCCCTTCAAGATCTACAGCATCCTGCAGCACCTGGAGCTCCTCGCCGCCCCCGTCGTGTGGTGCCTGACGCACCGCCGCCCGGCCGTGGTCGTCTGCAGTCAGCCGGTCTTCGGAGGCGTCGCCGGCTTGCTGGTCTGGAAGCTCTTCGGGGTGCCGTATATCGTGCTGGGATTGGGGGAGGAGTTCACAACCCTGCGGCAGGATCGTTCGCGGTTCCGCATCCGGCTCAGGCTCCTGCGGGCCACGCTCCGCCATGCGTCGTCGATCGTCTGCATCGCTCACAACACGCGGCGTCTGGCCGCGGAGCTCTACGGAGTACCAGAGGCCAGGCTTCCGGTCATCGCCCCCTCCGTCGATCCCTCGGAATTCGATGCCGTGCTGGCGGATCCCGTCGCCATCGGGCGCGTTCGCAAGGAGCTCACCGATGGCGGGCCGATGCTGCTGATGGTGGGACGACTCGCGCAAGCTCACAAGGGGTTCGATCGCGCCATCGAAGCGCTCCCTGCGCTCCTGACCTCGGTGCCGGATGCCCACCTGGTCATCGCCGGACCGGGCGATCCCGAGGGATTCGTCGCGCTGGCCGAGCGGCTTGGCGTGGGCCACCGGGTGCATTTCCTCGGTCTGGTGTCCCGCGCGCGTCTCCTCACCCTCTTTGCGGCGTGCGACGTATTCCTCTTGCCCGGGCGCGAGGTGCAGGGGAGTGCGGAAGGGTTCGGCATCGTGTTCCTGGAAGCCGCGCTGGCCGGGAAGCCGTCGGTGGCGGGGCGGGTGGGGGGTGCGCGGGAGGCGGTCGTCGACGGGGAAACGGGCCTCCTGGTGAACGGCGAGTCGCCCGGAGAGATCGCGCAGGCGGCGGGCCGGCTGCTGGCCGACCCAGCCTACGCTCAGCGTCTTGGCGCCGCGGCGCGCCGCCGTGCATTGGCCGAGTTCGACGGCACGCGGCAGCGCAATGAGTTCGCAGCCATCGTGCGCCAGGTGGCCCGCCACGCGGTCGCGCCATGACGTCGCCGGTGCGTGCGTCGGTCGTCGTGCCGACATACAACCGCCCCGACGTGCTGGAGGAGTGTGTGCGGGCGCTTGTGGCGCAGGCGCCGGACACGCCTGCGTACGAGGTGATCGTCGTCGACGACGGCTCGCGCGTGGACCTGAGCTCCCTCATCGAGTCCCTTGCGGGCGCCGCGCGCCGCGTGCGGTACGTACGACACGACACCAACCGAGGAAGGAGCGCCACCCGCAACACCGGCATCGATCTGGCGGAGGGCGAGATCGTGCTGCTGGTGGACGACGACGTGGTGGTGGCCCCCCGCTACGTGGCCGCGCACCTGGCCGTTCACGAGGCGGCGGGCGACGCTCACCTGGTTGTCGTCGGCAACCTTTCGTTCCCCCCGAAGTACTCCGGGCCAGCAACTATGCCCGGTATCTGCAGTCGAGGTATCTCGGCTACCGTCGCCCGGGCGATCGCCAGGGCATCGACCTCGCCAACCTGCATCCGCGATTCCTCATTTCGGCGGTCGCCTCCATGCGACGCGAGGACCTGCGCCACCACGCGCCGTTCGACGCGGCGATGCGCGCGTACGGATGCGAGGATAGCGTCGCCGGGCGCCGGCTGACGGAACAGGGACTCCGCATCGTGTTCGCGCCGGAGGCCACCGCGCTCCATCGCGATTCGGTGGACATCTTGTGGCATCGCAGCAAGCAGCTCGAGAGTGCGAGGGACGGGACGCCGGTGCTCCTGCGTCATTATCCGGATTTCCTTGACGACACGGCGTTCAGATCACTGCTTCCGGTGGACTGGTCCGCCGATGCTCCGGGCCGGATCCTTCGCAAGGTGATTACCCGGGCGCTGCTGAACCCCGCGAGCCTGTGGGCATTGGAGCAGTGGGCGCAGGCGACCGACGGCACGCCCTGGCTCTACGTGCACGCCGTGTATCGGGCCCTGAACGCCGGGTGGTTCCTTCGCGGGAGGCAGATGAGGCGGGACGGCCAGCCACTCGTCGTCTATGGCAGCTGAGCGGACGGCGGGGGATGAGGTCGACCTGTCGGTCTCGATCGTCCTCTTCCGGCCGGACCTTCAGGAGCTGGCAGCCACTCTGCATTCGCTGGGCATCGCTGCCGAGCGGGCACGGGCGGCCGGTCTGCTCGAGCGAGTCGAGCTGTGGCTGGTCGACAACGGTGGAGGAGTCGGTGCCGGGCTCGAGGACATCGTTGCCGTGGCCGTCGCGCGCTTCGCGCCGTGGCTGCGCGTGGAGATCCTGAGCTCGCACGGAAACGTGGGGTACGGCCGGGGCCACAATCTCGCGATCATGCGCTCCGGGGCAAGGTATCACCTGGTCTTGAATCCGGACGTCACGCTCGAGCCCGACACCCTCGTCGAGGGGCTTCACTACCTGACGGCGCATAGCGAAGTCGGGCTGATTACGCCGCGAGTCTACGGTGCGACGGGCGCACGCCAGTATCTGTGCAAGCGCTATCCGAGCGTCATGGTGCTCGGCCTCCGGGGCTTCGGCCCGGCCTTCCTTCGCCGCTGGTTCAGGCGCATGCTCGACCGATACGAGATGCGCGATCTGCCCGATGACGCGCCGACCTCGCCCATTCCGATCGCCAGCGGCTGCTTCATGCTGTGCCGCCGGCAGCCGCTCGCGGCCATCGGCGGCTTCTCGCCCGAGTATTTTCTGTACTTCGAGGACTTCGATCTCAGCCTCCGCTTCGCGGAGCAGGCCGCGATCGCCTACGTGCCGACGGTGCGGATCCGCCACGCGGGCGGAGACGCGGCGGGCAAGGGTTGGGCCCACCGTCGCATGTTCATCCGCTCGGGCGTCACTTTCTTCCGGCGCCACGGCTGGAGGCTGCGCTGAGCCGGTCGTGGGGACCGCGAGTGCTCGTCACCGGCGCCACGGGGTTTCTGGGCCGGCACATGGTCCAGGCGCTGCTCGGACGAGGGATGGCGGTTCGCGCGCTCACCCGGCCCGGGAGCACTTCCGCGCCCGCCGGCACCGAACCCGCACCGGTCGCCGCGTTGAGCGACTCGGCGGGGCTTCAGCGCGCTCTCGAGGGCGTGACGAGCGTGATTCACCTCGCGGCCTACGTGCACCGGCCGCGCGTCCGCGACGAGCAGGCCTACCACGCGGTCAACGTCGAGGGCACGGTTGCGTTGCTCGACGCCGGCGTGGCCGCCGGAATCCGCGACTTCGTCTTCGTCAGCACGGTCAAGGTCGTGGGAGAGGTCAGCCGCGAGCCCTGGAGCGAGCGCACCCAGCCCGCACCGGCCGATCCCTACGGCCGAACGAAGCTGGCCGCCGAACAAGCGGTGCGCGCGGCGGCGGCCCGGCATGGGCTGCACGCGCCGATCCTCCGATTGCCGCTGGTCTACGGCCCGGGGATGAAGGCGAATGCGCTCCGGCTGTTCCAGATCATCGATCGCGGCCTGCCACTTCCCCTCGGCGCGGTGCAGAACCAGCGCAGCCTTCTCTACGTCGGCAACTTCGTCGCGGCCGTCGGGGCCACCATCGAGCACGAGGCGGGTAACGACTTGTTCTTCGTGAGCGACGGCCTGCCCATCGCCACACCCGACCTGATCCGGGCCATCGCCCGCGCCCTCGGCCGGCCGGCCCGGGTCGTCTCCGTGCCGGTCGGGCTGATGCGGGCGGCGGCGCGGATCGGTGACCAGATCGCGCGAGTCGTTCCTGCGGTTCCCTTCACAAGCGTCACACTCGATCGCCTGGTGGGCTCCCTGGCGGTGGACAGCTCCAAGCTCTCCGCCGCGGTAGGGTTTCGCCCGCCGTACACCCTCGAGCAGGGCCTCGCGGCGGCGGCTGCCTGGTATCGCACGCGGGGGCGAGGGTGACCCCGCTGGTGGCGGCGGTTCCCGCCTTTGTCGGGGCCCTGCTCCTCACCGGGTTCGCGCGGCGCATCGCTGTGGCGCGGTCGCTGCTGGACGTCCCCAATGAGCGCAGCTCCCACAGCTCTCCCACACCCAAAGGGGGCGGACTGGCCATTGTCGTGGTGGTGCTGTCCGGTGTCGCGATTCTGCGGCTGACCGGGACCCTGGGCCAGGGCGAGAGCTGGGCGATCGTGGGCGGTGGGACTCTCGTTGCCGTGGTCGGATGGCTGGACGACCGCCGCGACCTCAGCGCATCGATCCGGCTTGCGGCGCACGTGGCGGCGGCGGCCTGGGCGCTCTGGTGGCTCGGCGGGATGCCGTTTCTCACCACGGGCCACGACGTCCATTCGCTGGGGATGTTCGGCACTGTCCTCGGCGGGTTCGCCATCGTCTGGGCGACCAACGTGACCAACTTCATGGATGGGATCGACGGGCTCGCCGCGGGCGAGGTGGTCACGGTGACGCTCACGGCCGCCCTGCTGCTGGCGGAAGTCAGTCCGCCGCTGGCCGCGGCGGCAGCGCTCACCGGCGGCGCGGCGCTCGGCTTCCTGCCATGGAATTGGAGGCCCGCACGTATCTTCATGGGGGACACGGGCTCCGGGTTCCTCGGCTTCGTTCTGGCCGTGCTTGCCATCGCGTCCGAGCGTGCGGGCGCCCTGCCGGCGCTCGTCTGGATCGTGCTCTACGGCGTCTTCGCCACGGATGCGACGGTGACACTGCTCCGGCGGGCGTGGCGGGGCGACCGGTGGTACAGCGCGCACCGGTCCCATGCCTATCAGCGCGCCGTCCAGGCTGGCTGGTCCCATGCGCGGGTCACCACGACCGTGCTCCTCGTGAACGTGGGCCTGGGCCTGCTGGCCTGGCGCGCCGCCACCCGGCCGGAGCTGCTGGGCGTGTCGCTTGCGGCGGCGGCGGCGGTGACCGGACTGACCTATGGGCTGGTGGAGCGCCTCCGACCCATGGCTCCGAGGGCGCCCGCGCTGTGACTCCCCTTCGTGGCCCCGGACCGGATCACCTTCGCACCACGTAGACGTCCTGGGCCCGGGCGAGCCTGGGGGCATCCGGAGGATTGTGCTGGAGGATTTCCCGTCCGCCCAGCAGTGCCTCGCGCATGAACCGCGGACTCTGGTAGGCGACGAAGGTCCTCGACCCCTCACGAACCATTCCGCGGGCGACGAGCCGGCCCGCATCATATGCGGCGCGCTCCTCCTCCGAGAGCCCGCCCACGCAGCGATCGCCGTGCACGGTCAACAGGATGAGGCCACCGGGCCGGACTACGCGCTCGCACTCCGCAATCCACGCGACGTGCATTTCCTCGGACAGGTGCGTCAACACGGAAACCGCGTACAACATGTCGAGCTCACCGGTCGCAAACAGCAACGGTGGGGCCAGCTGGTTCAATCGGAACGTCACCAGGTTGAGGTGCTTGGAGCACCATTCGATGGTTTTCCGATTGTAGTCGGTGCCGAAGACGCGGCTTCCGGCAGGCAGCAACGGCGGAAGATGGCGCAGGATCCGGGCTGGACCGCACCCCCATTCGCAGACCGAGATCGGCCCGTCGCTTCCCAGGTACCGGGTGGCGAGCCTGGCGATGTATTCGGCGGACGGACGGCCGTCGTTGGGAATCTAGGCCCGGTAGTTCACGTGGCCATACGCGTCGTAGATCAGCGATCGCGGCGGCAGGTCGGCATCGGGATGCTCGGTGAGAAACCTCCGATTACTTCGGACGTACTTGAGCCGGACTACCCCGAACCGA
>CAWHZQ010000008.1:0-195345 GCA_963833905.1 uncultured Gemmatimonadales bacterium
GAAGATCCCCTCCCAACGAATCGAAATCAATCCGGCTGAGGTCGCTTGTTCCGCATCCTTCTACTGCTGCCGCTGGTGTCAAGATGGGTGTTTCCCCGCTTCGGGGACCGGGGCTTCTGGGCCGTTGCGCCTGGCACCCTGCAACGTGTCATGGTAAAAACCTACAGTCTGGACAACAATGTCGGGGATTCGCTTTCACATATGGAGGTAGCAGATGGTTGAGGGATTGCTGCTCATCGACGGAACATCTGTCGACCAGGAAAGACTGCGAAGTCTGTCGCTGGCAAATGCCAAGCAACTGCTGTTCGGGCGTTTCGGTTCGGGCAACGTCCTCCATGTCGCGGCAAACTCATCCGATGATCTTCGCAGGGCAGTCGATGACTTCGCCGGAGTCACTGGCGTCACCGGTGTCATGACTCTGGCAATTCGAAAAGCCTGATGCAGAAACAGTGGTCCGTTGATCGCGTGCGCGAACTGATCGGACGCCTGGCTTTTGATGGCTAGGCGCCGGGCCAGGCGAGTCGAGCCCGCGGCTCGACTTCGCCATGCCGCCGTCGCCCAGCAGGCCGAGGATCTGGTAGGGGCCCAGTCTCGCGCCAGGGCTCAAGACGGCGGATGGCGATGCCGAACCGCCGGCATCAGTCCAAGCCGTTTGGTTGGTCAGAGGCTCCATGGTGCCACTGCGGAGAATTTCCAGGGAAAGGCCGGCCTATTGTAGCCTATCGTCATGACGACCTTCACTCGTCGTGAAATGTGCCGCCTGGCCGTAGCCCTGCCCATCACCGGCGTCTTCACGCGATTCAACCCGCTGGTTGCCGCGCAACGGAACAAAGTCAAAATAACCGATATCAAGGCGATGCAGATCAACCGCATCGCCGGCAACTGTCTCATCAAGATCGAAACCGACGCCGGCATCGTCGGGTATGGCGAAGCCGGCATGACCGGCCCCATGGCGCGCGCACGCATCGCGACAATGAAGCCGTTGCTCATCGGCAAGGACGCTCTTGCGATCGAAGTCCACTTTCAGAACATGACCTCGCTCATGCACACCTACATGGCGAGCATCCCAACCATCAGCGGCATCGATATCGCCCTTTGGGATATTGCCGGCAAAATCACCGGACTCCCGATCTCGACTCTGCTCGGCGGCCCCTTCCGCGAATCAATCCGTATGTACTCGCACGGGCGCATGAACATGCTCGACAAAGCGTCGTGCAATGCGTTCGCGGACAGGGTCAAGCAGATGCCCGAAGGTTTCGACGCTTTCAAGAACGATATCCATCCCGTGTTGGGCATTCCATCGGGCCGCTTCACGGACACGCTCGATCAAGCGCAGCTCAAGATGGTTGCCCGCGCCTACAGCAATGCGCGGGAAGCGCTTGGCGACGATATCGAGATCGCCGTGCACTGCCATAACGAGTTCAACGAACCAAGTGCGGTTGGAATCGCGAAGGCAGTCGCATCGATGAACCCACTGTTCATGGAAGACGCCCTGAACCCGCCGTGGTCCGAGGCATGGCAATCGCTGCGGCGTCAGTCGCCCATTCCTCTTTTGACCGGTGAGAAGCTGGAGATGCTGCGGGGATTCAAGCCGTTCATCGATAACCAGACGGTCGACATTCTCCACCCCGATTTGGCATTTGCCGGCGGCTTTACCGGCGTCAGAAAGATCGCTGATTACGCCTACGAGAATAAGATGCCGTTAGCCCTCCATAACGTGGGGTCGCTCGTTCTGACCTTCGCGAACGCGCACTTTGGAGCAGCGATTCACAACTTCTATCGCTCCGAAAGCCAGCTGGGCGAGACAGGCTATATCGAACCGATGGCAGCTTCAAATCCGCCGGAGGTTCGCAAAAGCCATCTCAAAGTCCCGACGGGACCGGGGTTGGGCTTTGAAATCAATCCTGACTTCCTCAAGAAGAACCTCGTCGCCGGAGAAGAGTACTGGGATTAGGTGCGTAACCGATCATCGAGCGTGCAAAATGCGATCGCGATCGCCTCGGTGCCTGGTTCATGAGTACGTCTTGGCGGCGTGATCAGGTGTGCGATCCGTGCGGGTTCCGAGAGTTACGGTTGTACGCACTGCGTGCTGTGCGATCGCCTGCATGATGTGTCTCAGTGCGCAAGTGCTATCGCAGACGCCATCAGGCACATTGCCTCACCACTCTCTGGAAACGGTAGAACAATTACCGCCTGAGCAATTGCCGCCACCGCGAGCGCTAAAAGGTATCGGCAACCTGCATGTCCCAATCACTGCCTCGCCTGAAGCGCAGCGATGGTTCGATCAAGGTATCAACCTTCACCACGACTTCTGGGATTACGAAGCGGCTCGCGCATTCGAGCAGAGCATCCGCGTGGATCCGTCATGCGCGATGTGCTACTGGGGTTTGTACAAGGCCGAGAGTTTCTACCACAGCAACTCTCCGTCGTACGCGGCCCCGGCGTTAGCGAAAGCGGTCAGCCTCCAGGATGGGGTCACTGATCGCGAGCGCCTGTACATTCGCGCAACGACCGCCGACTTCTCGCAAGCGGCTGAATTGTGGCGGAACCTCACGCGGCAGTATCCCAACGACTTGCACGCGCAAATCCTACTCGCCCTGACCTTGCAGGACGGAGTCGACGAGCAAGGCGAACCGCGGCGTGGCCAACAAGAAGCGCTGGAAATTCTCGAGCACGTGATGACGGCCGATCCCGAAAATTCTGCCGCTCATCACTATTACGTTCACGCACTGGAGGCAAGCGCACACCCCGACCGGGCCTTGCGCAGCGCCGAAATTCTCGGAAGACTGGCCCCGGCATCAGGACATGTGGTTCATATGCCCGGCCACACTCTTCTTTCGACTCGGTGACTACGCCCGAGCTGAACGAGCATTCGCCACGTCTCAGCGAGTCGACGAGCGCTACATGCAGAAGCAGCACGTTCGGCCAGACGACGATTGGAACTACGTGCACAATCTGATGTACGCCGTCGCCAACCTTATGGAGCGGGGAAAGCTGAAGGACGCGATAAGGTTGTCCACCAAACTGAGTTTCGCCCGCGGCCGACTCGAGACCACGCTGTACATCTTTTCCGCTCGTGATTCCATCTCACGGCTGAATCCCAACCTTCCGGTCGCGCTCCGGACCGCGAACTGGAACGAGGTGCTCGACGGGCTGAAGACGTCGAGCAGCCCGCCGGAGCGGCCAAACCTGGCGTTTCTCGCGGCTGAACTGGCGACTTTTGCAACCGGAATGCAGGCCCTCGTCCGGCGCGACATCGTCATGGCACTCGAGCAGTCGAGAAAACTCGACACTGCGCTCGGCCAAGTGTCTGGAAATGCGAACAGCCAGGTTGTTTCGGCCAGCCAACCCGGCGAATCGCCCACACTCCAAGTCCTGCCAGATGCGCTCCTGCAACCGCTGCTCAGGACCATCTCGATCATGGCCTCGGAATTACGCGGCGCCGTCCTTGCCGCCACGGGCAAGGTGTCTGAAGCGAAGACCGTCTACCAGCAGGCTGCGCAGGCAGAGAAGGCGCTGGGCTATCGTGAGCCCCCCAATTACATCCGGCCGGTATTCGAAGCCGAAGGTGCCGCGTTGGGCGCCGCCGGGGAGTGGTCAGCCGCGAGACAGGCGTATGCGCAAGCGCTCATCGAACGGCCCCGATCAGGCTTTTCGTTGTACGGCCTGGCGCTCTGTAGCGAGCGCCTCGGCGACTCCGTCAGGGCGGCCGACGAGTATGCAACGTTCCTCGCTGTGTGGAAAGAAGCCGACAAAACATTGCCCGAGGTGGCGCATGCACGCGCGTATCTGGCGGCTCATCGCAAGGCGACGATTGCTGCAACCGGACGGTAGTCCGTGCAACTCGCGAAGAGCCTGGCCTCCGAAGTAGGCCTTGGCACGCGGGCCGTCAGTCAGAGCCTGGCGGGCGTATCCGCGTCCTTGACTTCCGATGCGGCCGCGTCCATTGTCTCGAAAGAGCCCGCCGACTTCTTCGAGCCGATCGGCATTCGAGAGCGCTCGGATGTGGTGAAGGAGTGTGCGTTCTGTTTCTTAACTCTCTATGGAGATTTTCTTCGTATGGAACAAGTTTCGAAAAAACGGAACGGCCTGATCATCGTTGCAATCGTGACAGCCCTGCTCCAGTGTGGAACGGCGTCGGCACAAGAAATGAAGGCCTTCCTGACGCTGAAGACAGCAAAGGCGATGGCCGAGGCGGCCGACAAAAAGGCCAGCGCCATGGGCATCAAAGTTCACATCGCCATCGTCGATGACGGCGGCAACTTGAAATACTATCTGCGCCAGGACGGCGCGCCGCTGGTCGCCGAGAAGATCTCGCAGATGAAGGCCTTCACTGCAGTGGCCATGGAAAAATCGACCGCTGAAGTCGGTGAAATATCCAAGGGGGAGACGCCCGGTATCGAACTCGTTCCCAATCTGATCAAGTTCGGCGGCGGGATTCCGATCAAGAACGCCAAGGGGCAGATTCTCGGCGGGATAGGCGTCAGCGGCGCATCGAAGGAAGACGACGCGACCTGCGCGCAGGCCGGACTGGATGCGGTCAAGGCCATGCTCAACTGAGCAGCAAACGAAGCCGCAGACGATTGTTGGGGAGTTCGAGCTTCGCCGTTCGCCGGTCGGTTTCCCGAGGTCGCTGGACGTTGCAGCAGATCTCGCAGAGTTGCCCGAGTCTCAGAAGACGCGCATCGACCAGCAGGGAAGTCGCTGGGGATAGCTCACCAGATCTGGTGCGAGAGGTGCTGGCGTGGCTCGACACTTACTTTGGGAAAACGTGAAGTGGTCTCGAGCCTCTCTCTGCACGCCCGTTGGTGTCTTGAGCGTCAGTGAATCGTGGTCTGAGGCGGGCTGCTCAGTTCGTCGGGCCCGAGCAGCAGGATGCCCAGGGCCGCCAGGTGACTTGCCGGCGATTGTTGCTCTAGCAGCTCAATGACGGTCTTGATCCTGCCTTCCGTCCTGCCTTGCTTTCTAAAGAGGGGGATGTTCGCGCGGATTTCCTCGAGCGCGTCGATTTGGCCATGGACGTCGCGCAGCGCCTCCAGCCACGCCGCGGGCGCGAGGTAATGTCCGCGTGGTGTCTCCTGGATGGGAGATGGCGCAGTCGTTGGCGCCCACTCGGCCCTGAAAGCTTCCGGCGGTGTAGAGAGGGACCTGCTGAATGTCCTGTTGATTCTTGAAGTGGATGATGGCCGCTGACAGGAATCCGGCGAGCGCGCGCAGGGTCGGCTGCCCCGTGATCGTCAGCAGAAGGTTGTTACGTAGAGCGAGAACGAGCGTCTCGGGCACGGGTGGATTATAAGCACGCCCGCGCGATGCCTACCGTCTATCTTAAGCTGTTCGAGCATGACACCGTCTCGGCGAGCACTCGCAGGCCAGCATCGAGAGTGCGAATACTGAGCTCCAGGTCGCGGTACTGGCCTCGGTCTTTGGCCGTGCGGATCGGCGATGTCAGATCGAACAGTTCAGCGCATAGTGACTTGCGCCAGCCCTCTTGATAGGCACACACCCTAGAACGCAGCAGCTGTCTGGCGCCGCCAAGCCACCGGTCCGTGGCGACATTGAATCCCGCTGACGTCACTTCTCTTGCAAAGCGATCGGCTGGGGAGCAATCCCGGTTTGGGTGTAGGGAGGATCCGATGGGACGCACTGGACTGTTGTGGGTCGCCGCCATCGCCATCACCATCAGCGGCTGCTCGAAGACGGAAGGTACGAAGCCAGCCTCCTCGGAACAGCCCGCGGGACGCTCGGGCGCCGTCGGGACCGGCGGGGCCGGTGCGAACCTCAGCGACGACGAGTTCGTACGTGACGTCGCACTCAAGAATATGGCGGAGGTAGAGCTCGGCCGCCTGGCTCTCGAGAAGGCGACGAATCCGGAGATCAAATCCTTCGCGCAAAGGACGATCGACGACCATGACGCGGCCGGGCACAACCTGAAGAGCGTTTTGTCAGGACAGCAGATCGAATGGCCGGTGCAGCTTGACGACAAGCACAGGAAGACCGCCGACGAGCTGGCGAAAAAACAGGGCGCCGATTTCGATCGCGACTATGTCAAGACGATGGTCCAGGATCATCAGGACCTCGCCGCGAAGCTCGAGTCCCGACTCGACGTGCAGTCGCTCGCAGACTGGAAAACGGCCGCGGCCGGCCGCAGCGACAGCAAGGCCCTGCCGGAGCCCAATATCGCAATGCGCGACGTGCAAGTCCATCCCAACAAAAGCGCCAGCGAGATCTCGATGAAGATCAACCAGTGGGCGGCCGACACGTACCCCGTCGCGCAAAAGCACCTCGATACCGCCAGAAGGCTCGAGACCGCGACGAATAAACGTTCAACAAACTAAAAGCAACGGATGAAACGAGTAGTCGGGCTCGGACCAATCCGCTCTATTAGCAGAGTACGATTCGTCGACTGCCTCAGGGCGGAGGAGACGCAGTGTTTCGTCGGCGCCAGGATAGCCAGGATAGCCAGGATAGCCTGAAGCCGCCACAATCAGCCGGACGTGCTCTGGCTGACGAGGCCCTGGGCCCCACGCAATCCCACGCTTGAGCTCCCATGGTTGCGGCACGCACTTCGCAACGATGCCTCTATGGCGAGAACGCTTGTAACGCGTTCCGCCGAATGAGGCAATTCAGCCTTGTGGAGGTCACCATGCTTGGTTGGGCCTTGACGTTCCTCTTAATCGGTGTGATTGCAGCGGTGCTCGGGTTTACCACAATCGCCGGTGCATCTTTCGCAATCGCCAAGTTTCTTGCGGCCGTGTTCCTCATCTTGTTCCTGGTGTTCGTAATACTTGGCGTCACTGCTGCCAGGAGAATCACGAGTTGACGTGACCACCGCGTACTGGCTTTTGCTCTCGAGTGCCCCGGGGACGATTCGCCTTGTCCCCGGGCGTCTTCGCGCTGGCTACCGTTGCCGGTGAGAGCTGCGCCGTTCGTGATGTCTCAAGGCCGAACGGTCGGGGACGATCGCGCGGCATGATGATGGCGAAGATGGATCCGACGGCTCGGCTGACGAGAGACACTACCGGATAGGGGTCCGGACGCTCAGGAAGGTCGGGAAGGAAGACACGATTGTCTCTGGACGATGGTATCGTCGTCGTTGGCGCGTTCTGCAGCGAGGCTGCCATGATCGTCCTCGTGCTCGTGGTGATTGGCGGCGCCGCTGTGCTGGCGCACACCGCGCCTTTTCCCTTCCTTCTCGAAGCGTTCCGTCCCTCCCGGTCTGTCTGGCGCATTCCGCAGCCGGATGGCGGGCGCCGTCTGTACCTGACGTTCGACGATGGGCCGAATGCGGCGTGGACACCGCCGGTGTTGGATGCCCTGCGCGACCACGGCGCAGCTGCGACATTCTTTCTGATTCCCGAACACATCACTGCCGCGACGGCCCCGGTTGTCGTTCGCATCGCGGCCGAGGGGCACGCGATTGCGTTGCACAGCGGTAGCAGGAAGCCGATGCTGATGCCGCCCGGCGACCTCGCGGAGCATTTTCAACTCGCCGCGCGGCGGATTGCGGACCTCACGGGACGCCAACCGTGCCGGTTCTTTCGGCCCCATGCCGGTTGGCGGAGCGCCAGCATGTACGAGGCCCTGGGCAGGATCGACTATCGCCTCGCTGGCTGGAGCTGGGGCATGTGGGACTGGAACTGGTGGCAGGGAAGGCAGCCCGACGCGGTGGCCCGGAGGCTCGAACGGAAGGCTTCACCGGGCGACATCATCGTGATACACGACGGCCACCACAAAGACCCGGCGAGGGACCGGAGCCATGCAGCGGCAACCGTACGGCTGCTGGTGCCGGTGCTGCAGCGACGTGGGTTCACGTTCCATCCGCTATGCGACAACACGCCCGCTGGCGTGATGTCGCCGGATTGATCGCTGCCCGAAGCGCGGTTAGGAAGCGAGCGCGGAGAGCTATTCGACGACCACCGTTATCGGCGTCCCTGTGGTTCCGTCAGCCTTTGTTGTCAGAAGTTGCGGCGTCTGTTGATTGTTGAGGGTCTGACCCCTCTCAGTCGCGTCGAATTGATGTGCGCGTCATCGGTGCTTGGAACCGAGCCGTGCGCGACGTCATTGCAGCGGAATGGCAACACGACGCGGTTGATTTCCCTCGCGTGCCGGATTGTCGATGATCAGCGTGAAATCCCCAACGGCCTTGCCGATCCGCGAGCGGTCCCGGACACCCTCGTGCGACGGACTCAACCTGACTTCGGCCCGATACTGGTTCGAGCGTTGACGGCCATTCCTGGTTACCGGCGACACGGAGCGCGGTTCGACCGGAAATGCGTTACCAGCTGCGTCTACGAGCTCCATCTTGTAGCCGAATGACGACTGGAAATCTGTCGTGAACGGGAGCGTATCGTCATCGCGCTGGCAACGGGTCCGCGTGTGGTCCACCTGGACGTGAGCCTGCGCAACGCGTTCAATACGGAGTATCAGAGCTTCCTGAGCCGGTACAAGTTCGCGGCCGACCCGGTAGTGTTGGATCCGGGTCGGAATCTCACGGTCCGGGTCAGCACCGACTTTTGATCCGGCGAAGGACCGAGCTCGAGCATCGACGGAGGCTCCGCGTCATGCGGGACTTCCCATGAGTTCACGCCGTTCCGGGAGCACCAAATGCTGCGTCTAGTGTGGAACATCGATCCGGTGCTGCTGCAGATCGGTCCGCTCCAGCTTCACTGGTACGGTCTGCTGTTCGCGGCCGGCATTCTTGCCGCCTATCGCGCCGGGATCTGGAGCTTCGAACAGGCCGGCGGCTCGCGGGAGGAAGCCGGCCGCCTGTTGGGATATGTAGTGGTGGGTACGGTGGTCGGCGCGCGCTTGGGGCACTGTCTGCTGTACGAGCCGGAATACTACCTCAGGCACCCGCTCGAAATCCTGGCGGTCTGGCGCGGTGGCCTCGCGAGCCACGGCGGTGTTCTTGGGATCGCCCTCGCGGTGTGGCTCTTCGCTCGGCGCACGGGGCGGGAGGTGCTGTGGCTTCTGGATCGGGTGGCGGTAGCGGCACCGGTCGCCGCCGCCTGCATCCGGGTCGGGAACTTCTTCAACTCTGAGATCGTCGGGCGCCCAAGCACCGTGCCTTGGGCGGTCGTCTTCGCTCGGCTGGACCCCTATCCCCGCCATCCGGCGATGCTCTACGAGGCCGCCGCCTATCTCGTGCTCTTCGCCGCGATGCTGTGGCTCGAGCGGCATACTCGCCTGCGCGAGCGACCCGGCGCGCTCACGGGCATGGTTCTCGTGCTGGTCTTCTCCTTCCGCTTCGCGATCGAGTTTCTCAAGGAGCCTCAGGAGGCGTTCGAGGCCGGCCTGCCTCTGGATCTCGGACAGCTCCTGAGCGTTCCGGCCGTGCTCATCGGCGTGTGGCTGCTCGCTGTCGCCTGGCGCCGATCAGCCACCAGTCGAGCCCGAATGCCACCCGCAGGTGACGACGCAGTTTGAGATCGTCATCCCGAGGGAGCGTAGCGACCGAGGGACCTTGCCGGGAACGGCTCGAGCACGGGGAGGAGGGTCCCTCGCTCCGCTCGGGATGACGAAGGCTACCGCACCTTCTTCCACCCCGGCAGATACGGCGGCGGCAGCAGCGCCGTCCGGCGCAGCAGCTCCAGATGGCTGGCGATCACGTCGGCCAGCTGCTGCGCCGGTGCCAGGTGCACCTCGCGGAGGATCGCGGGGTGCTGCGCCGTCAGCACCAGCGCGCCGTGGATGCGGCCCGCCACGCGGAGCGGCACCACCAGCCGGGCCTCGCCCTGCACCAGCGCGAACGAGCTCGGCAGCTCGCCCTGGAGCACCGCGGCCAGCGCGGTGCCCGCCACGGGAATGAGGGGCAGATCGGGCAGCGACCGCCGCTCACCGGGCTCGAGCAGCACGACGCGATCGCCTTCGCTCAGGCGGATGGCGAACCGCATCTCGTCGAACGGGATGAGCCGAGCGGCGAGGTCGGCCACGCGCCGCGTCGTCTCGGCGAACTCGGTGCCCGTGGCGAGCAGCTCCACGGCATCGAACAGCGAGGGCCGTGGCGGCTCCGGCGTGGCCTCGGGCGCGGCAGCCGGCGCCGGCGGAGCCGCGGGTGAGAGCGCGTCCACCAGCACCCATACCTGCGAGGCGATGAGCCCAGCGACGCGGTTCAGCAGGGCCGCGTCCTGCTCGTCGTAGAGATCGGCGCTCACGCTGCCGGCGAGCAGATACGCCGCGAGGCCGTGCGGTCCCCGCACCCGCACCCCGACCACCGACCGCACCTCCGCCCCCGTCGGCTCCTCGACCGTGAAGTAGCCGCGCGGCCAGCGCGCATCCTGGTACGTGTCGGGCAGGATGACGGCGTCGCGGTGCTTGAACAGCGCGTCCAGGTCCAGGTGCTCGCGGCCGATCGCGAGCGACGGATCGGCCCAGAGCGGTCCGCCGGCGTGCTCCCCCAGGCGATACGCGCGCACGCGCTCCGCGTCGGCCACCAGCAGCTCGAGGTGATCGTGCGGCAGCAGCGGCTCGAGCGCCCGGCCCAGCTCGGCGACGTAGAGCGGCGGCGAGCCGGCATGCTCCGCGAGGAACGCGAGGGCGTCGACCAGCGCCGCGAAGCGCGCCACCTGCGGCGTCGCGCCACCGGTGCCGCCCCATTGGCGGGACAACCGTCCCATGAGCGGCGAGAGGTGCTGCGCCACCCGCTCCAGCATGAGCCGCTCGTCCTCGCCGTAGCGCTCCGGCCGGAGATCGGCCGCCAGCAGCAGCCCCACGTCGCGGCGGCCCGACCGGATCGGCAGGCATGCGACCGAGGCGTAGCCCGCGTCCCGCACGATGTCCTCGAGCAGCGCCACCTGCGACGGCTCCACCTGCGGCGCCGGCAGCGGCACCGCGAGATCGTCCTGTGCCAGCGCCTCGGGTCCGATCAGTACCGCACCGCCACCGTGCGCGGGATAGAGCCAGAGGCCAAGCAGGTCGTGCGGCAGCTCGGTGGAGAGCGCGTTGGAAAGGGCCGAGTACCAGGTGGCCAGCGCGTCCGGATCTCCCAACGCCTGCTCGACCCGGAGCAGGGGCACGAGCGGCTCGCCCCGCGAGGCGGGATCGGGCTGGTGGGCGGGGAAAGGGTCGGACGACATGACACTGCTCAGGGGCAGGAGGTATGCCGCCCCTGGCCATGCGCGAACGTGTTTCCCTGTAACGACTTGGCGCCGACGGCCGGCCACTGTGGCACGGATGAGCACCGCGCTCGTGGCGTCCTGCCCGCCTCCGTTGCAGCCTGCTTCCGCCGGCGCTCGACGCGGAACTGCGCGTCGCGAGAGGAGTTGACATACCCCCTCCCCCTATACTATGCTCCCTGCGGCACCCACCGGAAGGAAGTCATGCGTGATCTGACGTTGTTCATCGAAGGCATGAGCTGCGGCCACTGTCTCCACGCCGTCAACAAGGCGCTCGCCTCGGTACCCGGCGTCGAGATCGGATCGGTCCGAATCGGACGCGCGGACGTGCGGTACGACGAGAGCGTCATCGAGCCCGGCCTCATCGTCGAGGCCGTCGAGCGGCGCGGGCTACCGCGCCACGGTTGCCGCCGTGACCTCGGCCCAGATCGTCGTGACCCTGCTCGGCCTCGCGGCCGTGCTGTGGGTCAACTGGTACTTCTTCATCGCCGGCGGCCGGTGAGCTTCACCCCCACGGCTATTCCACCATGCCCGACACCCTCGGCGCCTCCGACCGAGTCCCGCACCATCCCGGTGACCGGCATGACCTGCGCGGCCTGCAGCGCGCGGGTGCAGCGTGCCCTCGAGCAGACCGCTGGCGTCGCGTCGGCCAGCGTGAACCTCATGACCGAGGCCGCCACGGTGGCCTACGACCCGGGCGTCACATCGCCCGAGCGGCTGGTGGAGACCATTCGCGCGACCGGCTACGGCGCCGACCTGCCGCTGCCCGAGGAGTCGTCGGAGGATCTGCTCGACGCCCAGGACCAGGCCCGCGCGGCCGAGATGCGTTCGCTCCGATGGAAGTTCATCGTGAGCGCGGTGGTGGGCGTGGCGGCAATGGCCCTCGGCATGGCGCCGTTCGCGATGGCGCCCGATCCCGGTGGCTCGACGCGGTACCTGCAGCTCCTCCTGATCCTGCCGGTGGTCGGCTGGGCGGGCCGGCATTTCTACACCCGGGCATGGTCGGCCTTCCGGCATCACGGCGCGGACATGAACACGCTGATCGCGGTGGGGACCGGCGCCGCCTTCCTCTTCAGCGCCGCCGCGACGCTGTTCGACGACTGGTTCGCCGCGCGGGGCGTCGAGCCGCACGTGTACTACGACACGGTGGCCTGGATCATCGCGCTGGTGCTGCTCGGCAACCTGCTCGAGGCCCGGGCCAAGGGGCAGACGTCGGGCGCCATCCGGCGACTGATCGGGCTCAGGCCCGCCGCCGCCCGGGTCCTTCGGGCGGGCCACGAGGAGGACATCCCGCTCACCGCGCTCCGTACCGGCGACGAGGTCCTCGTCCGGCCCGGTGAGACGATTCCCGCCGACGGCGTCGTAGTCGACGGGGCAAGCAACGTGGACGAGTCGATGCTCACCGGCGAGCCGACACCGATCACCAAGCGTCCGGGCGATACCGTCATCGGCGCCACGCTCAACCAGAACGGCGCGCTTCGCGTCCGCGTCGAGCGGGTGGGGGGCGACACGGTGCTGTCGCGGATCATCCGCCTGGTCCAGCAGGCGCAGGGCAGCAAGGCCCCGATCCAGCGGCTGGCCGACCGCGTCTCGGCGGTGTTCGTTCCGGTGGTGCTGTCGATCGCCATCGTCACCTTCGTCGTCTGGTTCGACGTCGGGCCCGCGCCCGCGTACCTGCACGCACTCGTGTCCGCGGTGACGGTGCTGATCATCGCCTGCCCGTGTGCCATGGGGCTCGCGGTGCCGACGGCGGTGATGGTCTCGACCGGCCGCGGCGCCGAGCTGGGCGTGCTCATCAAGGGCGGCGAGGCGCTCGAGCGGAGCCAGGCGATCGACACGGTCGTGTTCGACAAGACCGGCACGATCACCGAGGGGCACCCGGCGGTGCAGACGGTCGTGCTGGTGCCCGGCGTGGACCGTGGCTGCCGTCCCGGACGAGGCGCGGCTGGTGGAGCTCGCCGCGGCGGTCGAGGCGCTGAGCGAGCATCCGCTGGCCGAAGCAATCGTGGCCGAGTCGCGCCGGCTCGGCGCGCCGACTGTTCCGGTGGCCGGTTTCGAGAGCCACACAGGCCGCGGCGTCCTCGGCACGGTCGAGGGTCATCGGGTAGCCGTGGGCAATACCGCGCTGTTGCTCGAGCTCGCCATCGACCCGGCGCCACTGGCGGAGGCCGCGGACGGGTATCGCCGCGGATGGGCACACGCCGATCCACGTGGCGGTGGACGGGCGGCTCGCCGGCATCATCGCCGTCGCGGATCCCATCAAGCCGACCAGCCGGGCTCGCCGTCGCGGCGCTCCGCGAGATGGGTCTCGAGGCGGTGATGCTCACCGGCGACGACCGGCGGACCGCGGCGAGCGTGGCTCGCGCGGTCGGCATCGAGCGGGTAGTGGCGGAGGTGCCTCCCGGAGCGGAAGCTCGACGAGATCCGGCGGCTCCAGTCCGAGGGCCGCGTGGTGGCGATGGTGGGGGACGGGCTCAACGACGCCCCCGCGCTGGCGCAGGCGGACGTCGGCGTCGCGATGGGCACGGGCACCGACGTCGCCATCGACGCGGGGGCCGTCACGCTCATGCGGGGCGACCCGATGGGCGTGGTGACCGCCATCCGGCTCGCGCGCCGGACCCTGCGTGTCATCCGGCAGAACCTGTTCTGGGCGTTCGTCTACAACGTGGTCGGGATTCCGATCGCGGCGGGCGTGCTGTATCCCGCGTTCGGCCTCCGCCTCACGCCGGCGATGGCCGCGGCCGCCATGGCCGTGAGCTCGGTCAGCGTGGTCTCCAACAGCCTGCGGCTCCGCCGCTTCGCGCCGAAAGGTCAGCCATGAGCGAGCCCGTCATTCCCTGCGCCTGCGCCCGCCCGGGCGACGGCACCCACGCCGTGGCGGTGGATCCCGAGATCAAGCACGCGGTGCTGACGCGCCTGCGCCGGATCGAGGGCCAGCTCCGAGGCCTGCAGAAGATGGTGGAGGAGGAGCGCTACTGCGCGGACGTGCTGATCCAGGTGTCGTCGGTGCAGGAGGCGCTCCGCGGGGTGAGCCGGTCGCTGCTGCAGAACCACCTGAAGCACTGCGCGGCCGAGGCCATCCGGTCGAACGACCCCGAGCGATCCGAGGCGATGTACGAGGAGCTGCTGGAGCTGGTGTTTCGGAGTGCGAAGTGATGGGAGGACGGAAGGACGGAAGGCACGGCGGAGTCACCCTGAGCGAAGCGAAGGAGCCATGCTCCGAATCACGGTCCCTTCGCTTCGCTCAGGGTGACTCGCTTCATTCGCAGCTCGTTCCTTCTGTTCCCTCCTTCCGTCCTTCCGTCCTTCCGTCTACCTCTCCACCCCATGCCGATGCATATCCCGTCCCACGGTCTTGATCGCCCCGAGCACCGTGAGCCCCCCCACGATCACCACCGCCGGGAGCAGCAGCACCGCCCGGTCGAGCCCGAACCGGTCGCTCAGGCTTCCCACCAGCGGCAGCGCGATCGCGTCGCCCGCGAGGTGGATGAAGAGCAGGTAGGCGCCGGCGACGGTCGCACTGATCCGTGACGGCACCACGTCGAAGATCACCGCCGTCATCGGTCCGTTGTACCACGACAGGCAGAAGAACGCGAGCGCGAATACCGCCTGGAACATGCCCGGGTCGCGAATCGTGAGCAGCCAGAGCGCGAGCGGCCCCCCCAGCAGCAGGCCGAGCGCCACGACGATCACCCGCGCCGTCTCGTAGCGCCGGCGGAGCCAGTCGGCGAGCACGCCGCCGAACAGCGTGCCTGCCGTCCCCGCGATGAGCCCCCACTTTCCCAGCAGCTCCGCCGATTCCGCCGAGCTCAGTCCCAGCTCCCGGCTCACGAAGGTCGGGCCCCATCCGACGATGCCGTTGAGGCCGAACGAGATCATCGCGCCCGCGGAGAAGATGTAGACCAGGGTCGGCGTGTGCAGCACCGTCCGCCCCGCGCGCGCGATGTCGTCGAACGCGCCGCTGATGCCGCTGCCGAAGACGGTGTCGTCGCCGTCGTCCGACGGGGTGCGGAACACCCAGCGCAGGATGGTCAGGGCGAGCCCCAGCCCCACCGCCCCGCTGAAGACCGCGATATCCACCTTCGAGTCGGCGCCGTAGGCGCGGTCGAGCCACCAGGCCGCGGCGCCGCCGACCGCCACCCCGGCGAGCAGCGGCCACAGGTTCCGGAGCAGCGGCAGCACGCCGATCTCGAAGTCCCGGAGGAACGACCGCACGGTGAGCCGCGCCGGTGTGCGGGTCGGATCCGCCAGCCGGGAGACCAGGACCGCGCAGATGAATCCCGGCACGCCCACCGTCATGAACGCCACCCGCCAGCCGTACGTCCCCTCGAGCGCACCGCCCAGCAGCAGGCCGAGCACGCCACCCAGCGCGATGCCCGAGGAGAGAATGCCCATCGCGACCGCGCGGCCGCGGGCCGGGAAATAGTCCGCCACCAGCGACGCAGCCGCCGGCCCGTATGCCGCCTCGCCCACGCCCACCACCGCGCGGCAGGTGAAGAGCTGGCCGAAGCTGTTGACCAGGCCGCTCAGAAACGTGAACGCGCTCCACACGGTCACGCCGCCCGCGATGACCGCCCGCCGCGAGCGCAGATCGCTCAGCACGCCGAACGGCAGCGCCGACACCGAGAAGACGAAGATGTAGGCGGAGCCGAGCCAGCCGAGCTGCGAATCGGTCAGCGCGAGATCGTGCTTGATCGGCTCGAAGAGCGCGTAGATGACGTTGCGGTCGATGTAATTGAGGAGATTGACCAGCGCGAGGAGCCCGAGCGCATACCAGCTGTAGGCTCGGGTCGGCGGGGTCGGCGGGGTGATGGGCGGCGGCATCAGCGCCGCGCCACCGTCTCGGCTCCCCCGGCCCCCGGGTGCATGTGGGCGAGCGACTCCTCGGCCCGCTCGTCCCGGAACGCGAGCGCCGCGCGGTACTCCTGGACCAGCCGGTCCATCATGGCCTGGCGCCGGGCGAAGAGCCGCTTGAGGGGACGGGCCGCGCGCTTGGCCTTGGCGTACGCCGTGAGCAATGGCAGCGCGATCGAGTTGTCGGCGTAGACCACCACCGTGCCCGGGAGCTGTTCCGGATCGATCTTGCCCCAGCTCACCGCCTCCGCCGGCGTGGCGCCCGAGAGGCCGCCGGTGTCGGGGCGCGCGTCGGTCATCTGCAGGAAGTAGTCGTGGCCCCGCTCGTCGATCCCGAGCACCTCCTGGATCTGCGGCTCCGTCTGCAGCATGAAGTTCTTGGGGCTCCCGCCGCCCACGATGAGCACGCCGCTCTTGCCGCCGGTCCGCTTGGCCTCGAGCACGATGCTGGCCGTCTCGTTCACGTCCGCGCTCACGTCGAAGCGGAGCTTGCTCCCGGCCAGCGCCTGCTCGGCCACGTTCATGCCGATCGAGCTGTCGCCCGGCGAGCTGGTGTAGATCGGCACCTCGAGCTCGTGTGCCGCGGCCAGAACCGAGCGCCGGGAGAGGCCGAGCGCCTTCTCGCGCTCGCGCACGTAGCCGCCCAGCAGGTAGTGGTACTCGGCCGAGCTCATCGGGCGCTGGAACTCCTCCCGCGCGCTCACCTCGCGGACGAACTTGTCGGTCGAGAGCAGAACGCTGTAGTCGAAGAAGATGTCGTAGATCCGGACCACGCCCTTGTCGCGCAGCTCGACGTCGTCGGCGGTCGGCGTGCCGCGGTGCATCGCGAGCCCGAGCGCGAAATGGGCGTCGTGATACAGGTTGGCGCCGGTCGAGATGATCCAGTCGACGAAGCCCGCCTCCATGAGCGGGATGAGGCAGCTCATCCCGAGCCCCGCCGGCGTCATCGCGCCCGTGAGCGTCATGCCCGACCGTGGTGTCCGGCTCGAGCATGCGCTGGGTGAAGAGGTGGCAGCCCTCGCGAAGCCGGCCGGCGTTGTAGGCCAGGAAGGCGTTGTCGATGAGCGCCGCGGTGGTCTCCTGGCCGGAGATCGGGGCGGGGTCGATGCGCTGGCCGCGAAGGTACGGCTCGGACGGTCTCGTCATCGGGTCATCCTCTGTCAGGCCGGCCGCACATGATCGGCCGTCATGATGCGGCCCATCGCGTCGTCCGGCTTTTCGGCGCGCGCCTCGACCACGATCCGCACTGCCTCGGCCGGATCGTCGGTGACGCGGAACAGCAGCAGGTCGGTCAGATTGATCTTCCGTTCCTCGGCGACGGTGCGCGTGAGCCACTCCACCAGCCCGGCCCAGTACGCGCTCCCGAACAGGATGACCGGGAAGTGCTTCACCTTGCCGGTCTGGATCAGCGTCAGCGCCTCGAACAGCTCGTCGAGCGTGCCGTAGCCGCCGGGGAAGACGATGAATGCCGTGGCGTACTTCACGAACATCGTCTTCCGGACGAAGAAGAACTTGAAGTTGAGGCTCCGGTTCAGGTAGGGGTTGGACCCCTGCTCGAACGGCAGCTCGATGTTGCACCCGATCGAGAGCCCGCCCGCTTCCTTGGCCCCGCGGTTGGCGGCCTCCATGATGCCCGGGCCCGCCGCCGGTGAGCACCGGGATGCCCGCCCGTGCCAGCAGCATCGCGGTCTGCACGGCCTTCACGTAGTGCGGGTCGGTCGTCTGCGTGCGCGCCGAGCCGAAGATCGTGACGCCGTCGACCACGTCGGCGAGGTTGTCGAACCCCCAGACGAACTCGCCCATGATGCGGAGCACGCGCCACGAGTCGGATTTCAGGAAGAGCTGCTCCGGCCGCTGCGACGGCGGGCTCTCCAGCAGCTGCTCGTCTTCGGTGGGCAGCTTCTTGTCGTTCATGTTGCGATACGGATCGTTGGTCACGAGGTCAGTCGCTCGATGGCGGCCCGGTGGTCGTCCGGGACGTTGTAGAAGTAGGGCGAGACCCGCACGTGCCCGGGCCGGCTGTCGGTGACGATGCCCGCCTCCGCCAGCCGGCGGACGGCCGCCGGCGGGTCCTCGCTCGGGAGCATGACGATGGCGGTGCGCTCTTCGGGCGTCGCGGCCACCCTCGGCCGGAGGCCCGCGGCGCGGGCATGCTCGATCAGGTCCTCGGCCAGCGCCATGGTGCGCCGGCGAATCTCCGCCGGCGCCGAGCTCCTCGATCACCTCGAGCCCGCCGAGCTGCGCGTAGACCGGCATCAGCGGCGGCGTGCCGGCCTCGAGCCGGCGCGCGTCGTCGTGGAGCTCCAGCGTCCGGGGATCGAACCGGAACTGCTCGCGGTGCGCGAACCATCCGCTCGCCCGCGGGCGGAGCGTCGGCCAGAGCTCGGGCCGAGCATACATGAAGGCCACACCCGTGCCGCCGAGCAGCCACTTGAGGCCGCCGCCGCAGTAGAAGTCGACGTCGAGCGCGCGCACGTCCACCGGGAGCTGGCCCGGCGCCTGGTAGCCGTCCACCAGCAGCAGCGCGCCTTTCCGGTGCACCGCCTCGGCCAGGGCGCGGACGTCCTGGATGGCGCCGCTCGTGAAGAAGACGTGGCTCGTGGCCACGAGCGCCGTCCGGTCGTCCACGGCCCGCGCGATGGCGTCGACCGGCACCCCGATCCCATCGGGGCTCTCGACCACCACCACCTCGATCCCCTCGGCGGCCCGCGCGAGCCACTGGTAGGCGACGGTCGGAAAATCGAGGCTCGTGACCACCACCTTCGGCCGGCGGCGATAGTCGAGCGATTCCGCCACGGCGGTCAGGGCGACGGAAATGTTGGGGTGCAGCGCGATCGAGCCCTCGGCCGCCCCGATCAGGCGGGCGTAGCGCGACCGCAGCTCCGCCAGCGCCGACCACCAGATCTCGTACCAGGCCGCCGCCCCGCGCGTCTCCCATAAGTCGAGAAACTCGTTCACCTTGGCGCGCGAGCGGATGGACAGCGCTCCCAGGGAGCAGCTGTTCAGGTAGATCGATCGCCGGAAGATGGGAAACTCCGCCCGGTAGTCCTTCGGCGGCGCGGGCGCGGCGGTTGCCATGGTGGACAATATAGAGGCTCCGGCGCTGCGGGATGACGCGCTGCCTACGAGGTGACGTCGGCCACTCCAGCCGTCTATCTTTCACTCATGACGGCGCCCAGGTCATGGATGTCACTCACGGCCACGTTGTTCCTGCGCGGCCTCGTGAACCCGCGCCTGGCCCTCGACCTGTCGAAGGCCGCGTGGGCGTTCCGCCGCCGGAGTTGGTGGGCCCGGGCGCCGTTTCTGCCGCTGCCGGATGCGGAGTACCTCCGGTGGCGGATGTACACGGCCTATGCGGACGAGGCCGCGGTGCCGCCGGTCGAGGACGTGATCCGGTTCGCCCGCTGGCGCCGGGAGACGATGGGACTCTAGACGATTCTTCCACGAACGAAGGACACGCGGTGACCGGAGCACGCGAGACCACGAAGCTGCCGCACGTGCTCATCCTGGGTGGTGGGTTCGCGGGCCTGTACGCGGCCAAGGACCTGCGCGACGCCCCGGTGCAGGTGACCGTCGTGGACCGCCGCAATCACCACCTCTTCCAGCCGATGCTCTACCAGGTGGCCACCGCCGGGCTCAATCCGAGCGACATCGCCTCGCCCATCCGCTCCATCCTTCGCGCGTCGAAGAACACCGAGGTGCTGCTCGCCGAGGTGCGCGATGTCGACGTCGACGCCCGCACGGTGCGCTTCACCGACGGGGCCACCGCCAGCTACGACTATCTCGTCGTCGCCACCGGCGCCCACCACTCCTACTTCGGCCACGACGAATGGGAGCCGCTCGCGCCGGGGCTCAAGAGCCTGGAGGACGCGCTCGAGATCCGCCGCCGGGTGCTGCTGGCCTTCGAGCACGCGGAGCGGGAAACCGACCCGATCCGCCGCCATGCCTACCTGACCTTCGTCATCGTGGGCGGCGGCCCGACCGGCGTCGAGATGGCCGGCGCCGTCGCCGAGATCCGGCGGTACGCGCTGCGCCGGGACTTCCGCCACATCGATCCCGGCGAGGCCACGGTGATGCTGCTCGAGGGCGGACCGCGGCTCCTGCCCTCGTATCCCGAAAAGCCTGAGCGCCCAGGCCAAGCAGAAGCTGCGGCGCCTGGGCGTCGAGGTGCGCACCGAGACGCTGGTGACCGACATCCGGCCGGGATCGGTCAACGCCGCGGGGTGGGTCATCCCCACGCAGACGGTCATCTGGGCCGCCGGCAATACCGCGAGCCCCATCCTCCGGAGCCTCGGCGCCCCGCTGGATCGCATGGGACGCGCGATCGTCGAGCCCGACTGCACCATCCCGGGGCACCCGGAGGTGTTCGTCCTGGGCGACGCCGCGGCGTTCGATCATCAGGAGGGCGGCACGCTGCCGGGCATCTGCCCGGTCGCGATCCAGATGGGCGAATACACCGCTTCGGTCATCGAGGGCGACCTGGCCGGCCGGCCGCGCCGGGCCTTCAGCTACTGGGACAAGGGGCAGCTCGCGGTCATCGGCCGGGGACAGGCGGTGGCGGACATCTGGAAGCTGCACTTCGGCGGATTCCTCGCATGGATGGTGTGGATCTTCGTGCACATCTTCTTCCTCATCGGCTTCCGCAACCGCGTGCTCGTGCTGCTCCAGTGGGCCTGGTCCTACTTCACCTACAGCCGCGGCGCCCGCCTGATCACCGGGGAAGTCCAGACGCCGCGGGCCACGCTCGAGCCGGCCGGGTGGCCAGCCCGAACGGCGTGACGCTCGCCGCCGAGCTCAAGGCGAAGGCCCTCGAGCTCGGCTTCCTGGCCTGCGGCATCACGGACCCGAGCCCGCCGCCCCACGCCGACCGCCTCGACGCGTGGCTCGCCAAGGGATATGCCGGCACCATGCGCTACCTCCACCGCCAGGCGAAGCGCCGGAAGAACCCTCGCATCAACGTCCCCGAGTCGCTCGCGGTGGTGGTCCTGCTCGAGAACTACTACTGGCCCGACGAGAAGCCGGATCTCGAGGCGCCCAGGGTCGCCAAGTACGCCCGGGGCGCGGACTATCACCGGGTCACCCTGAACCGCCTCGACCAGCTGGCGGCTTACCTCCGGGCGCGCGGGGCGCGGGTGGCCCACACCTACGCCGACGACGGCCCGGTTCCCGAGCGGGAGCTCGCCCAGCGCGCGGGCCTCGGCTGGATCGGCAAGAACACCATGCTGATCCGGCCCGGTGCCGGCTCGTTCTTCTTCATCGGCACGATCTTCACCGATCTGCCGCTCCCGGCCGACGAGCCGTTCACCGCCGATCACTGCGGCAGCTGTACCCGATGCCTCGATGCCTGCCCCACGGCCGCGTTCGTCGGCCCGCACGTGCTGGACGCCACCCGGTGCATCTCCTATCTCACCATCGAGCAGCGCGGGCCGATCCCCGTGGAGCTGGCCGAGCGGCTCGAGGGGTATGCGTTCGGGTGCGACATCTGCAATGACGTCTGTCCCTGGAACCTCCGCTTCGCCGAGCCCACGACCGTGCCCGAGCTCAAACCACGGCGCCCGCTCGCAGGGGTGGACGAGCACCACTTCGAGGCGATGGACGACGACGAGTTCCGCCGCCGCTACGCCGACACCCCGTTCGCGCGGCCCGGACTCGCCGGGATGCGGCGGAACGTCCGCGCCGCGCTCGCCTCACCGCCCCGACAGGAAGGTTCTCCATGAGCGAGCTGGTTCGGTTCCGCCGGATGTTCGAGCACGATGCCTGGGCCAACGCGGCGGTGCTCGACGGGCTCCGTCTGGGCCCGGCTCCCGCGAAAGCGCGGTCGTGGATCGCGCACATCGTCGGCTCGGAGCGGCTCTGGCTCGCGCGGATCCGGCACGAGCCGTCCGAGATGCCGGTGTGGCCGGAGCTGGACTTCGACATCTGCGCCGAAGAGCTCGTCGCGCTCGAGGGTGAGTGGATGCAGTGCCTGGCGACGCTCGACGAGGAAGGGCTCGAGGAGGGCGTGGGCTACCGGAACAGCAAGGGCGAGTTCTGGACCAGCACGGTCGGCGATATCCTGTCGCATGTGCTGCTCCATTCCCATTATCACCGCGGGCAGATCGCCTCGGCGGTGCGGGAGGCGGGCGGCACGCCGGCCTACACCGACTTCATCCACGCCGTCCGAACCGGGCTCATCGAGTGAGCCTCGGCGCGTCGGCGGGGCCGGCGATCGTAGCGGCTGGAGTGGCGCTCGTGGTCGTGGGCCTGCTGGTCTGGTCGGGTGCGCTGGCCTGGTTCGGACGTCTGCCGGGCGACATCAGGATCGAGCGGGACACGGTTCGGGTGTACATCCCCATCGTCTCGATGCTGGTCGTCTCGGCCGTGCTGAGCCTGCTGCTGTACCTCGTTCGGCGGTGGTGGTAGCCGAGCCTTCCCCTCCCTCGCGTGCGCCCTCGCGCCTCCCCGCCGTCTCCTAGTCCAAGACAGGGCGGCGGCCCGTTTCACCTTGGGAGATGGCGGGAGTGGGAGCCCGTCACCGGCCGTGCACACGCGGTCGGGGGTGTCCGGCAGGATGCGCGGCCCGCATTCTGTCGGCACCCAGTCGCCGGTCCCCTGCCATTCCTCGCATGGTTCATCGACCATTACGTGCTCCCGGCGGTCGCTCGGCGGTGTAATTTGCAGCCATGCACCACATCGATCCGCCGGCCTCACTCGTGCCAGAGGTGGCCACCCTCGATCCCGCGCGGATGGCGCGCCTCCGCCGGGTGGGCTGGCTGCTCGACAACTCGATCCCGATCCCCGGCA
The DNA here is from genome assembly GCA_963833905.1 of uncultured Gemmatimonadales bacterium. Classification (GTDB taxonomy): domain Bacteria; phylum Gemmatimonadota; class Gemmatimonadetes; order Gemmatimonadales; family GWC2-71-9; genus CAVVWJ01. The sequence continues at coordinate 22,752 of CAWHZQ010000008.1, forward strand.
CGCGCTTCCGTCTCGGAATCGATCAGATCATCGGTCTCGTCCCAGGGATCGGCGACCTGATCGGCGGCGCCCTGTCGCTCTACATCATCGTCGAGGCGTGGCGGCTCGGGGTCCCGCGCGGGCTGCTCGCGCGGATGGGCTGGAACGTCGCGATCGACACGCTGGTCGGCGAGATCCCCCTCCTGGGTGACCTGTTCGACATCGCCTTCAAGGCCAACATCCGGAACCTCGCCCTGCTCGACGGTTTCGCGCAGCGGCCGGTCGAGGTGCGGCGGACGAGCCGCCGGTTCGTCGCGCTGCTGGTCGCCGGGCTGGTGCTCCTCACCGCCGGGGCGATCGCCCTGGCCGTGGTCCTCGTTCGCCTCCTCTCGGGACTGTTCCAGTGACCGCACCCGCGCACGAACCCTCGGTCTACAGCATCGCCATCTTCGTCCACGACATCGGCCGCGCGATCGAGTTCTACCGCGACCGGCTCGCGCTGCCGCTCACGAAGCAGGGGTCGTTCGGGGCCGAGTTCTTCGGCCAGGGCGCTCGAATCGGGGTGCACCCGGCCGTGCATCCCGACGCGCGGGCCCTCGTCGGGCCGGCACACCGGGATCACGCTGCACGTGCCCGACCTGCTCCACTACTGCGGCGAGCTCCACGAGCGCGGCGTGAGCTTCGTGACCGAGCCCACCCAGCAGACCTGGGGCATCATGGCGATGGTGGCGGATCCCGACGGGAACGTGCTGGCACTGTGGGAGGACAAGCTGCCCGAGACCCGCGAGCACGCGCCCGGTCAGGCCCACGTGCATATCGATCAGGCCGACGGAGCGTCCTGAGCCGGCGGGCGGAACGGCGACACGGCCAGCGCCGCCCGGTCACCGCGGTAGGAGTCCTCGACGATCTGGCCTTGCTGTTCCATGCCGTAGGCCTCGAACGGCTTCCCGTCCTCGAGCCGGTAGTGGTAGGGGCTCTTGCCCACGCGAAGCGTCCGATACAGCAGCTCGCGGAGCTGGGCGGAGGCACCGCGGGCATAGTAGCGCCAGCGCCCCCACGCCTGGTATTGGCCGCAGTGGGTCAGCTCGTGGGCCAGGGTGGCCAGGTCGGTCGCGCAGCGATCGGGCAGGAAGACGTGGTTCCCGAGCGCCACGGCGCGGTGGCGGCTGGCCCAGAGGATGACGCCGCGGAGCGCGCCGGCGGCGCCGGGCCGCGCGACCCGATGCAGGCGGATCCGGTCGCAGTCCACCCGGGCGGTCAGGCTTCCGAGCCGCGCCCGTTCGTCCGCGGTCAGCCGGTCCACTGCCCGGCTCCGGTCATTTCCCGAGGAACTCCCCGATCGGCGCGAGCGACTCGATGTGGTCGCAGAAGATCTTGAACGTGGCCAGCAACGGCACCGCGATGAATGCTCCGCCCACGCCCCAGATCCACCACCAGAAGGCGAGCCCCACCAGGATCGCCACCGGATTCAACGTGAGCCGCCGGCCCAGCACCGTCGGGCTGACGAAATTCGCCTGCACCAGGTTCACGGCCAGATAGGCCCCCGGTACGAGCAGGGCGTGGCCCAGGTCGGGAAAGACCGCCAGGCCGGCCATCGCGAGCAGGCCCAGCATGGCCGTGGCGCCGACGTATGGGATGAATTCGGCCAGCCCCGCGAGCGTGCCCCACAGCAGCGCGTTCGGCATCTTGAGCAGCAGCATGACCAGCGTCACCACCGCACCCAGCCCGACGTTGACCACCGCCACCGTGAACAGGTAGGTCGAGATCGACGCCTCGGTCTCGCGCGCGATGGCCACCGCCTTCTTCTTGTCGCGCAGCAACGGCAGCACCTTGATCAATTTCTGCAGGAACAGATCGCCGGCGGCGAGCAGGAAGTAGAGCAGGATCAGCGTCTCGAGCACGCCGACGATGAACGACTGGGTCGAGCCGAAGAACCGCTCGCTGAGACGGGGCCCCCGCACCACGACTTCCTGCGGGCCGGGCTTGTTCACCTCCGTTGCCGCTTCGACCTGCTCGGCGGTGCGGGTCATCTGCTCGACCGGCCGGCGCAGCTCGCGCAGCCGTTCCTGGATCTTCGCGACGCTCTGGGGCGCCTTCCGGGCCCATTCGCGCGCCGGGTCGGCCAGCGTGTAGGCAGCCCCGCCCAGCACACCGAGCAGCGCGAGGATGACGACCGCCGCACCGAGCGGCTCGGGGATGCGGATCCGCTTGAGCGCGCGGATGATCGGGCTCAGCAGGAAGTCGAAGAGGACGGCGAGGACGATCGGGAGCAGGAACGCCCGGGCGAAGAAGAGGGTGTACAGCACGGCGAGCACAAACAGCCCCGTGATGGCGACCGAGCGCACCTCCAGCCGATCGGTCAGCGCCTCGTGCAGCTTCCGGAGATCCGGCTGCGTCGACGGCGCCGCCCTCTTCGCGCCGCGGCTCGAGCTGCGCTTCCGGCGGCGCCGGCACATCCGGCCGGAAGGCCGGGCTCGGAGACGAGTCGTCCGGGGTGCGAGAAACCATGGCCTGCCTCTGATGGAGGAGGAAACCGCCCTTGTCCGCGTGTCCCGGCAGGCGCTAAGGTTACGCGGCGCCGGTCCGTCAGGCTGTGCGCCAGCACACGTGCGGCCAGGCGGCCGCGTGGAGGACCATGTCGCGCTTGTGGCAATCGCTCGTCTCGGTCTGGACCTGGCTCGTACTCGTGGTGTGCGTGCTGGTCTGGCTGCCCGTGATGGCCGTAGTGCGGCTGGTGACGGCACGGTCCGACCCTGGCCGCTACACCGTCGGATACATCTTCCGGCAGATCCCGGTCGTCGTCGCGGCGCTCAATCCACTCTGGCGATTCCGGTGCACCGGCACCATGCCCGCCGACCCGCGCCGCCCCTACGTCGTGGTGTCGAACCACGAGTCGTTCGTGGACATCCTCCTCATCAGCCACCTGCCGTGGGAAATGAAGTGGCTGTCCAAGGCGGAGATGTTCCGCATCCCCGTGCTGGGCTGGCTGCTCAGGCTCGCGGGCGATATCCCGATCCAGCGCGGCTTCGGCCCGAGCGCGCTCGAGGCCATCGCCCGGTGTCGAGCAGCGCTCGCCAACCGGGTTTCGGTGATGTTCTTCCCGGAAGGCACCCGGTCGACGACGGCCGAGCTGCTGCCGTTCAAGGATGGCGCGTTCCGCCTGGCGATCGACGCCGGCGTCGCCATCCTGCCTCTCGTCGTGCATGGCACCTCGACCGCGCTTCCCAAGCACGACTGGCGGTTCGGGCGCTCGACCGCGGTGGTGCGCGTCCTCGAGCCGGTCGAGACCACGGGCCTTACGCCCGCCGATGTTCCCGCCCTCAAGCAGCGGGTGCGGCAGCTCATCATCGAGACCCGGGCCGAGCTGCAATCGGGGCGCCTGGATCCGGGGCCGCGCTGAGCGCGCGCCAGCGGGCCGCCTGGCGTTACGCCTTTCCCAGATCCGCCGGCGCCCGCACCCGACCCACCGCGCCGGCGAGCGCGAGCAGCGTGAGCACGTAGGGCAGCATCAGAAACAGCTGATAGGGCACGGCCAGGCCGAGCGCCTGGAACACGTACTGCAGCGCCGTCGCCGCGCCGAACAGCAGCGCCGCCACCGCCACGCCCGCGGGGTGCCAGCGGCCGAGCACCACGATGGCGATGGCGACGTAGCCCCGCCCCGCCGTCATCTTCTCCGCGAACGTCCCCACCTGCGCCAACACCAGCGTCGCCCCCGCGAGCCCGGCGAAGCCCCCGCCCACGATCGTCGCCGTCGCGCGGACGAGCCCGGTCCGCACACCGGCCGCGCGCGCCATCGCCGCCCCTTCGCCGGTGGCGCGGAGCGCGAGGCCGGGCCGCGTGCGGAACAGGACCCACCACACAACCGGCAGCGCCACCAACGCGAGGTAGGTCGGCGCCGGCTGGTCGAACAGGGCGGGCCCGAGTATCGGGATCCGCGAGAGCAAAGGAATCGGTACCGGCGCGAGGGTCGGAAGCGCGAGGCCCGCCCCGCCGGTGCCGTAGGCATGCCGATAGATCGTGCCCGTGAGCCCCACCGCGCCCAGCGTGAGCGCCGTCCCGGCGATGATCTGGTCGGCCCGCGCCCCGATCGCGATGGCCGCGAACGCCGCCGCCAGCAGCATGCCCGCGAGCACCGCGAGCGCGAGCCCGCTCCACGGTCCCGCCGCGCTCGCGCCCAGCGTGGCGGCCAGCGCGCCGGCCAGCATCATGCCTTCGAGCCCGAGATTGATGACGCCCGCGCGCTCGGTGACGGTCTCGCCGGTAGCGGCGAGCAGCAGCGGCGTGGCCACACGCACTGCCGCCGCGAGAAACCCGCCCAGCACCACGTCGACGCCGGCGTGGGCGACGGCCACCGCGTCGCCGGTCATGCCGCCACCCGCGCAGCCGTGGCCCGCCGTGCCGCGGCCTCGGCGAGCAGGACCACGACGATCACCACCGCCTCCACCACGTATACCGCCACCGCGGGCACGCCAGCGTCCCGCTGCATGGCGCCCGCCCCCGCCTCGAGCGCACCGAACAGGATGCCGGTCGCGACGACGCCCAGCGGGTGAAGCCGCGCGAGCAGCGCCACGGCAATAGCGGTGAAGCCATAGCCCGGCGAGAGGTTCTGGAACAGCGCGTAGGAGACGCCGCTCACCTCGACCCCGCCCGCGAGCCCCGCCAGCGCACCCGAGCCCAGCAGCGCCACCGCGCCCATGCGGCGCGCGTCGATGCGCCCGCTGATCTCCGCCGCGCGTGGTCCGGCGCCGACGGCGCGGAGCCGGAAGCCCCAGAGCGTGCGCGCGAAGACATACCAGAGCGCCGCTGCCCCCGCGAGTGCGAGCAGCAGCCCTGCGTGAAGCCGCGTCCCTGGCAGCAGCGGCAGTCGCGCCGCCTCCGCGATGGGGTCGCTCTGAGGGTAGATGTGCTGCGACTCCTGCAGCGGCCCCTGAACCATGAGGCTGACGAGCGACTCGGCGACGAAGTTGAGCAGTAGCGTGCTGATCACCTCGAGCACGCCGAAGCGCAGCTTGAGCCAGACGGGTACCACCACCCAGGCCATGCCCGCGAGGATGGCGGCCAGGAGCACGGACGTGGCCGCGACGCCCGCCGGCCGTCCGGCGACGTGCAGCCCGACCCAGGTCGCCGCGATCGCGCCGGCGTAGAACTGCCCTTCGGCGCCGATGTTGAGGGCGCCGCCCCGGAAGGCGAGGGCGATACCGAGGCCGATGATGATGAGCGGCACCGCCCGCACCAGCGTGGCCGAGGTGAGGGCGTACCAGGAGCCCGCCGCACCCTGCCAGAGCGCCGCGAGCGCGGTCGCCGCATCGTAGCCCGCGAGCTGCAGTCCGGCTGCGAGCACGAGCAGCCCAAGCAGCATCGCGAGGAGCGGCGTCCTAACGGCCACCGGTCACCATCAGCTCGCCCACCTGCGCGCGAGTGGCGCCGGGCGGCGGCTCGATCAGCGTGCCGCGCGAGGCCACCAGGAGCCGGCCCGCCAGCGCGAGCACCTCGTCGAGGTCGCTCGAGTACACGAGCACTGCGGCACCCGCCGCCGCCGCCGCGCGCAGACGCGCGTGAATCGCAGCGGCCGCCCGGAGATCGAGCCCGCGCGTCGGGTTCTCCGCCACGACCACCCGCGGCTGCCGAGCCAGCTCGCGCGCCACGACCACCTTCTGCTGATTGCCGCCACTCAGGGTCGCCGCCAGAACGTCGGGGCCGGGCGCCACCACCTCGTACTCCGTGAGGAGCGCCGCCGTCCGCGCCCGCGCTACCCGCCAGTCGACCCGGCCGCGCCGGATCCACGGATCGTCGGCTCGGCTTCCGAGCACCACGTTCTCGGTGAGGCTCAGCGTGGGGATCAGTCCCTCGGTCGTGCGGTCTTCGGGAATGAAGCCCACCGGCCCCGCCACCTCCCGGCGGCCGCGGAGCGGGTGCAGCCGGCCCGCCACTGCGCGGAGCAGCTCCCGCTGCCCGTTCCCCTCGACCGCGGCGATGCCGACGATCTCGCCTGAGCGGATCACGAGCGTCGCGCGGCGCACCGCGATGCCGTAGCCGGTGTCGCGGGGTACTTCGAGCTCTTCGAGTCGCACGAGCACCCGAGCGGACTCGGCGACGATCTTCGGCCGCGGCGCTCTCCGCCTCGTCACCCTGAGCGGAGCCAAGGGGCCGCGCCTCCTCTCTCACCGCCTCCTCCCGCGAGCCATCCCCGATCATCGCCGCCGCGAGCGACTCCCGCGTCTCCCCCGCGACCACCCCCTCGTGCACCACCACCCCTTGCCGCAGCACCGTCACCCGGTCCGCCGCCGCCAGCGCCTCGTCGAGCTTGTGGGTGATGAGCACGGCCGATCCGCCCCGCGCGGTGAAGGCCCGCACCACCCGAAGCAACTCCTCCGCCTCACCGGGCGCGAGCACGGCGGTCGGCTCGTCCAGCAGCAGGACGCGCACGTCGGTGGCGAGCGCCTTCACGATCTCGAGCCGCTGCTTGAGGCCGACCGAGAGCCGGCCGGCAGGCGTGTCCGGCTCGAGGGGCAACCCGATCCGCTCCGCCAGCGCCCGCACCCGCTCGCGCAGGGCCGCGGGATGCACCGGCCAGCCGGCCGCGAGCGCCACGTTTTCCGCCACGCTCAGTGCCGGCACCGACGTGAAGTGCTGGTGGACCATGCCGACGCCGAGACGGCGGGCCGCGCGCGGAGACGGCACCGCGACCACGGTCGCCGGCGATCGCGACGGTGCCGGCGTCAGGGCGCGCCAGGCCGTAGGCCACGTGCATCAGGGTGGTCTTGCCGGCGCCGTTCTCGCCCAGGAGCGCATGGAGCTCGCCCGGCATCAGCGTGAAATCGGCCCCGCGCAGGGCCTGCACGGAGCCGAAGTGTTTCCGGATGCCTCGGAGCGCGAGCGCTGGCGGCGCGGTCACAGGCCGGTCGGGTGGTCGTGGAACTCCCAGTCCAGGTCGAAACGCTCGGCGAGGTGCGAGGCCAGCGCCTGGACGCCCAGCGTCTCGGTGGCGTAGTGGCCCGCGAAGATCACGTTGAGTCCCCACTCGATCGCGTCGAAGTACGTGTAGTGCGCGCCTTCGCCGGTGATGTAGGTATCGAGGCCCGCGTCGTGCGCCGCGCCGATCATGCTGCCCGCGCCGCCGGTGATGATGCCTACCCGCGCCACCCGCTCGGGGCCACCGGCGATGAGCCTGGCACCAGGGTCGGTCGTGCCCAGCGCGTGGTTGACCTCGGCCACGAGCGAGTCGCGCGGCACCAGCCGCGCCGGCGCGTGGCCCCACACGCCGATCGGCGCGCCCTTGTAGTCGCCGAACCAGCCTTCGACCGCGAGCCCGAGCCGCTCGGCGAGCACCACGTTGTTGCCCACGGTTGGGTGCAGGTCGAGCGGGATATGCGCCGCGTAGAGCGGGATGTCATGCTCGAGGAGCGCGGCGACCCGTCGGTAGCGCCGGCCCGTGAGCGGCACGTTGCCGTCCCACAGGAGCCCGTGATGCACCAGCACGAGCGGCGGCGGCCCCTCGCGGCCGGCGAGATCGGCAATGACGCCGTCGATGGTGGCCTGCGACGCGTCCACCGCCGCCACAATTCCGCCGACCAGCCCGCGGTTCTCGACCTGCAGCCCGTTCACGGCGTTCCGCTCGTCGGGCACCGTGCGGATGCGGAGATAATCGTCCAGGTAGGCGACGATCTCGGCGAGCGGCACGGCGCTCACGTCAGCGCCACCTTGGTTGTTCACCACAGAGGCACAGAGGGCACAGCGGTTCCTGTTGGCACGAAACGGCAAACTGTTGCCATTTCCGCTGCACCTAGGTTTTCTCTGTGCCCTCTGTGCTTCTGTGGTGAAACCAAGCCTTGACCCGGCCGCGAAGCCTGCATCGACGCCGGCCGCGGCGCGGCGAGCAGGGTGCCGGCCGCGATCGAGTCGGCGGCCGCCTTGACCCGCGCCTTGAGGGCCGCGGGCACGAGGCTGTCGAGCCCTGGATTCGGATCGTACCGCACGACCCCGCTCGCCAGCCCGAAGGCCTCGACCCTGGGCTTGAAGGTGCCGGCCTTCACCTCCTGGGCAACGAGGACGAAGGCGCGTGGCAGATCGATGATCGCGCTCCCGACCACGCGCTCCGGCGCGAGCGCCGTCTGGTCGGCGTTGGAGCCGAAGACGTAGACCCCCGGAGACTCCTTGGCCGCCTGGAACAGGCCGAGCGCCGCCGCATCGGCGTTGTGGTGGAGCATGTCGGCCCCGACCCGGATCAGGGCCAGTGCCGCCTCTCGGCCGGCCGCCGCGTCGTCGAAGCTGTTGAGGTAGATCTCGCGGCTCCGGATTTTCGGGTTGACCGCCTTGGCGCCGTTGACCCACCCCTCGTAGGCGGCCTTGATCGGCGGCAGCTCGATGCCTCCCACGAATCCCAGCACGTTGCTCTTGGTGAGGCCGCCGGCCACCATCCCGGCCAGGTAGCTCGCCTCCTCGAGCCGGAAGATGAGCGGCGCCACGTTCCCCTGCGCCCGCGATCCGGAGGTCACGATGAACACCGGCTTCGGGTACTGCGCCGAGACTCGCTCGGCCGGGCCCTGGAACTCGAAGCCGTGGGCGAAGACGAGATCGTAGCCTTGGGCGGCGTAGGTCCGGAGCGCCTCGTCCTGTTCCGCGGGCGTCCGGGCCTCGACGTGGCTGATGGCGAGGCCGAGCGAATCGTGGATGCGTTGGAGGCCGGCGTAGGCGCCCGAATTCCAGGCCGCGTCGGCGATGCTGCCAGGCGTGATCAGGCCGACGCGGATTCCCGTCGGCCGCGCTTGTGGGGAGCATCCAAATATAGACAGCAGCGCGACACCATAAAGCCAGTTCATGCGCACTTACGATCCTGAAACGGTGGATTTTGCTACAAATGACTGATTTTCCACAACTTAGGCTGGTTTATCAACTCTTGTGGGAATCCCCTTCGCCGCCGGGTACCCCGGCGCCGTCCATTTTCACTTCGCCGCTGACCCTGGCTCCCTCGACGATCGCGATGCGGGGAGTATGGATGTCCCCTTGCACGACTGCCGTGGCCTGGAGCTCGACCCGCTCGCGCGCGATGATGGCACCACTCACCTGACCGGCGACGACCGCCTCCTGCGTGTGAAGGTCGCCCTCGATCACGGCGCCGGCGGCGACGAGCACCTGCGCTCCGACCCGGACGGTCCCACGGACCCGGCCCTCGACCCGGACGACGCCCTCGGTCTCGAGGTCGCCGATGACCGTCATGTCGCTCGCGATGATCGAAAACGGTATCTGGTCGGAGCGCCGCCGCCGGAGTTCCTTCCCCTCTTCGTCCCGCGCCGGATTATTGAAGATCCCCATCAGCTTCCCTCCTTGACCATGGTTCGCGGATCGAGCGAGACGCCCTTCTGGCGGATCTCGAAGTGCAGGTGCGGCGCGGTCGACCGCCCGGTGTTGCCGGAGAGGCCGATGACCTGGCCCGGCGCCACCGACGCACCGGGCTGCACGACGATGCGGGAGAGGTGTCCGTACATCGTCTGGTACTCATCGGGGTGGTCGAGCAGCACGAAGAAGCCGTACTCGGGATCCTCGCCCAGCTGGTGGACGGTCCCGCCGCCGGCCGCGCGGACGATGCTCCCCGTGGCGACGGCGATATCGATGCCCGGATGTGCCTCGTCCCGGGACCCGGTGCCGACCTGGCCGCGGGTGATGTATCCGGGCTCGTCGAGCGGCCAGCGGCGGGGAATCGAGAGGCCGACCGCCGGACCGCGGGGGGCATCGGCCACGCGGGCGAGGATGGCGGGAGCCACCGGGAGGGAAGTGCCGACGGTCAGCGGGTCGCGGACGATGTCTCCGCCGATCATTTGACGCACCTGTGCGTACCGTGACTCGACGCTGTCGAGAGCGGCACTCAATTGGCGGACCTTGGCGTTGTCCGCCTCGAGCCGTTCGACCTGCCGCTCCAACCCGGGTACCCGAATCGCGGCCCGGAGCACCGGCCCGTACAGGGCCGCGACCACGATTGCCCCCACCGCTGGCCGCGGCCGCGAAGCCGACCCCTGCCCGGAGCATCCAGACCGGCACCCGATAGGTCTGCGACCAGGTGGCGCCGTCCGGCTGGATGACGATCGTCACCGCGCGAGCCGCGCGGCTCATCCCTGGAACGGCCGACCGAGGATCAGCTCGAGCAGGCGGGCGAGATCGTCGTTCGAGTAGTAGCTCAGCGTGAGGAAGCCGCGGCCCCGGCGCCGGGTCGTCACCCGCACATCGGTGCCGAGGTGCTTGCGGAGCGCGTCCTCGATCCGCTTGGCGTCGGCGGTGACGGTCACGGGCGGCGGGGCGCGCGCGGCGGGGCGCCGCCTCGGGCGCAGCTTCGGTGCCGGCGGGCGCGTCTCCCCGGACGCGCGCCTCCATCTCGCGCACCGACCAACCCTCGTCCGCGGCCCGTTGCGCGAGCGCGATCATCGCCGCGGGCTCGGCGAGCCCGAGGAGTGCCCGGGCGTGGCCCTCGGTCAGTTTCCGCTCGTGCAGCATCGCCTGCACTTCGGCCGGGAGTTGCAGCAGTCGGAGCAGATTCGCAATCGTCGCCCGATTGCGGCCGACCAGCCGCGCGATCTCGCCGTGCGGCAGTTGGAACTCCGCCGCGAGTCGCTGGTAGCCCGCGGCCTCGTCGATCGGCGAGAGGTCGTCACGCTGCAGATTCTCGATGAGCGCGAGCGTCAGCAGCGTCTGGTCGTCGACGTCTTTCACGACGGCAGGAATCTTCGTCCAGCCGAGCCGCGTCGCTGCGCGCCAGCGCCGCTCGCCCGCGATCAGCTCGAACCCGCCGTCCCGCGGCCGCACCAGGACGGGCTGCAGCAGTCCCGACGCCTGGATCGACGCGACCAGCTCGTCGAGCGGCCCTTCGTCCATTCGCGTACGCGGCTGAAACGGATTGGGCCGCACGCTCGCCATCGGCAGCTCGCGGAGCGCGCCCGTCGCCTCGGCCTGCTCGCGCGTCGTCGGGCCGAGCAGCGCCTCGAGCCCGCGGCCAAGCCGCCTGGTCTCGCTCATGTCGCCACCTCGGGCAGCGGCGCGGGCGCCTCACTTACCGGTGCGGACTCGATCCGGAGCATCAGCTCCTCCGCCACCGCCAGGTAACTCTTGGCGCCCACCGACTGCACGTCATAGAGGAGAATCGGCTTGCCGAAGCTCGGCGCCTCGGCGAGACGTACGTTCCGCGGAATCGGCGTGACGAACACCTTGGCGCCGAAATACTCCTTCGCGTCCTCGGCGACCTGGCGGCAGAGGTTGAGCCGCGCGTCGTACATCGTCAACAGCACGCCGCTGATCGCGAGCCCCGGATTGAAGTTCTGCTGCACGAGGCGCACGGTATTGAGGAGCTGCGAGATCCCCTCCAGGCCGTAGTACTCGCACTGGATCGGGATGAGCACCGAGTTGGCGGCGGCCAACACGTTCAGCGTGAGCAGGCCGAGCGATGGGGGACAGTCGATGATGATGTAGTCGTAGTCGTTCTCGAGTCCGTCGAGCACGTGACGCAGCGCGGCCTCGCGGTTGTCGCGATCGACGAGCTGGAGTTCGGCGCCCACGAGGTCCTGCGTGGCCGGCAGCACGGACAGGTGCTCGAGGCCGGGCACCGGAAGGATCGCCTCGCGGCCGGGCCGACCCTCGACCATGGCGTCGTAGAGCGAGACCTGAAGCTCGTGCTTCACCATCCCGACCCCGCTGGTGGCGTTGCCCTGGGGGTCTGCGTCCAGGAGGAGCGTGCGCCGCTCAGCGACGGCAAGTGAGGCGGCGAGGTTGACGGCCGTCGTGGTCTTGCCGACGCCGCCCTTCTGGTTGGCGATCGCTACGATATGGGCCATGACGGCAAGTATTCTATAAGATGTTGTTGGACAACGACTTAGTGGAGTTTCACTGTCGATTGCCGAGGGAGCTTCGCCTGCTCATTGGCGACGTCCCAATATAGGCGTGCGGTGCGTTGGAGCCAACAGGTGGGGGTGTTTCACGTGAAACAAACAGGCGTCGAGTGCATCCGACTGCACTCGACGGGCGTCTGCATTCCATTTCGCGCGATAACCTCGATGGCTGATTCACAGCAAACCAAGTCTCTGTTTCACGTGAAACAAGCAGATCAATCGGGCACGGGCTCTCCGAGCGATGTGCTGTATTGCGAGCGCCGCCGCTTCAGGACCTCCATGACCAAGCTCTGCAGGTCGCTCGGCGAGACGCCAGGAATTCGTCCGGCCTGCCCCAGGGAGGCAGGACGAGCGATCGCCAGCTTCTGCCGTGCCTCGGAGGACAGGGTCGTGAGTCGCTCATACTGCATTTCCTCCGGAAGCACGAATCCATCCATCTGGGTTAGCCGGCCTGCAGCGGCACGCTCGCGCGTGAGGTATCCGGAGTACTTGAGCTCGATATCGGCCCACTCGGCAGCCTCCGCGTCCACTTCGATACCTGACGCCTTCAGCAGCGCCGCCGTCGAAACGCGCGGTCGCCTTGCCAGATCCGCGACGCGCTGCCGCGAGCCGATGGGAGCGCTGCCCGGCCTCGCAGAGAAGCGGGTTTGACGTTTCCGGGTCGGCGACCGTGCACTCGGCGAGCTCGAGGACCTCCTCCTCCAGCGCGAGCCGCCGATCGCGCTCCGCGGCGCTCTTCATCCGACAACAGGCCCAATCGCTCCGCCAAGGGATACAGCCGCCGCAGTGCGTTATCCTGCCGGAGCAGCAGCCGGAACTCGGCGCGCGAAGTAAAGAGCCGATACGGCTCGTCCACGCCGCGGTGCACCAGGTCGTCCACCAGCACGCCCACGAACGCAGTGTCTCGGGAGAGTACGACCGGCTCACGTCCCAGCGCAGAGGCCGCTGCGTTCAGTCCCGCCAGTGCACCCTGGCCGGCCGCTTCCTCGTATCCGGTGGTTCCGTTCACTTGGCCGGCCAGGAACAGGCCAGGTAGCATCCGCACCTCCAGGGTCGCATGGAGCTGGGTGGGTGGGAAATAGTCGTATTCGATGGCGTACCCCGGCCGAGTCATCCGCACGCTTCTCCAACCCCGGCACCGTTCTGAGGAAGGCGAGCTGGACCGCGGGTGGCAGAGAAGTGGAGAGCCCGTTGACATACATCTCGGATGTGTCGAGACCCTCAGGCTCGAGGAATACCTGATGCCCACCGCCTCGGGGAACTTGACGATCTTATCCTCGATCGAAGGGCAGTAGCGTGGCCCGAGTCCGCTGATGGCGCCGCCGTACAGCGCGGACTCCTGAAGGTGCCTGAGGATGATCTCCCGAAGCGCCTCGCCGGAGCGGGTCAGATAACAGGGAAGCTGGGCCGGATGCGATGCGCGCTCGTGAAAGGAGAACCAGTACGGATCTGGGTCCCCGTCCTGCCGGTCGAGTGCGGAGAGATCGACGGAGCGACCGTCGATTCGCGGCGGCGTGCCCGTCTTGAATCTTGCTGACGTAAGTCCAATATTTGCAAGCGCTTGCGCTATCTCGACAACCGGGCTTTCACCCGCCCGGCCGGCCGGAACCTGCATCGTCAGCCCCAGGTGGATCCGGCCGCGCAGGAAGGTCCCGGCTGTCAGGACCACGGCCGGGGCCTCGAATCGCCGGCCGTCGATCGTGACCACGCCCTGGATTCTGTTTCCCTCCAGCAGAAGCTCTGCTGCTGTGCCCTGTGCGAACTCCAATCGCTGAATACGTTCCAATACGGAACGCACGGCGCGCCGGTACAGGCCGCGGTCGCACTGCGGCCCTCGGCGACCAGACCGCCGGTCCCTTCGACCGGTTGAGCATCCGGAATTGAATCCTCGCGAGATCCGTCGCCCGCCCCATCACACCGCCGAGCGCATCCACTTCGCGCACGACGGTGCCCTTGGCGATCCCACCGATCGCCGGGTTGCAGGACATCTGCCCGATGGTTTCGAGGTTCTGCGTGAGGAGGAGTGTCCGCGCGCCGGCGCGGGAAGCGAGCGCTGCAGCCTCGGTGCCCGCGTGTCCCGCGCCGATCACGATGACGTCATACCGTTCGGTCATGCGGAAGCCTCTGGCATGGGCGCCATCCGGTTCCTATCTTAGCGCCGTCGCCCCCACGATCCCGTGCCTATGCCATATCGAATCAAGATCAATCGCAGCCTGTGCACAGGCTACGCCGAGTGCGTTGGTCTCGCGCCCGAGGTCTTTCAGCTCGGCACGGACAACGTCTCGGTCGTGGTCGATCCCGAAGGCGGCGACGACGAGATGGTCCTCGACGCCGCTCGCGCCTGCCCGGTGGACGCCATCACCCTGATCGACGAGTTCGAAGACCAGGTGTGGCCGCAGTAGCGGGCGCCATTCAGGATCGGGCAAGGGACAGGGTCGGCTCGTGCGGGCGCCGGATGCCGCGTACGAGCCCGACTAGCTCAGCGCGTCCACCAGCCGCTCGATCCGCGCCACCTCGGCCGACGGCACCACGAGATCGCGGTGCTCCGGCCGAATGCCGAACTTGTCGCACCGCCGCAGGAATTCCGCTTTCGTCGCGCCACCGACGGACGCGTCATACACGCCGACATCGTGCATGTGGACGCCCCGCTCGTCCTGACTGTCGAAGCGGCCCACGTAGGTCCGCGGGCCGTGCGTCTCGAGCACCACGGTGATCCCGTGCAGCTCGTGGCGATCCTGGTGAAAGATGCGTCCCGTCATCCCGCTGCCGCTCAAACCGTGACGCCGAAGTGTCGGTCGAACGCGGCGGTCAGGTCGGCCGCAATCGCCTGGGGGGGACGCCCCTCGATCTGGTGGCGATGCACGAAGTGCACGACCTCGCCGTCACGCAGCAGCGCGACCGACGGGCTGCTCGGCTGATAGTCCGAGAAATACTGCCGAGCGCGAGCCGTGGCATCGACATCCTGCCCCGCGAACACCGTGACCACCTGCTGCGGCTTGACCCCGTGCTGCAGCGCGAGCCGGAGCGCCGGCCGGGCGTTCCCTGCGGCGCAGCCGCAGACCGAGTTCACGAAGACGAGCATGGTGCCCTTCTGGTCGCCAAGCGCGGCGTCCACGTCCGGCACGGTCGTGAGCTCGCGGGCACCCATATGGGTCATCTCTTCGCGCATCGGCGCCACGAGGGCGGGGTTGTACGGCATGCTGCAGACTCCTTCGAGAGAAATAGTTGTGAAGGCGGTCAGGCGGTCGGACGGTCAACCGTGCTGTCCTTCGCTGCATCCGGCGCTCCGACCGGTCCATCCGACTGTCCCTAGGTCGCCTGACCGCCTGACCGCCCGACCGCCTGACCGCCTTCCATCGCCGCCTTCAGCGTGTGCCACGCCATGCTGGCGCACTTCACACGCACCGGAAACTCCGACACCCCTGAGAACACGGCGAGCTTCCCCAGGGTTTCCGACTCGCCGGGCGGAAGCGTGCCGGTCACAAGCTGGTGGAAGCGCTCGAACAGCTTCTCGGCCTCTTCGCGGCTCTTACCCTTGACGGCTCCGGTCATCAGCGACGCGGAAGCCTTCGAAATGGCGCACCCGGCGCCGCGGAAGCTGACGTCACCGATCACGTCGCCGTCCATCCGGACCCAGACGGTCACCTGGTCCCCGCAGAGCGGGTTATGGCCATCGGCCTTACGGTCGGCGTCGTCCATGACGCGGTAGTTCCGCGGTGAGCGGTTGTGCTCGAGGATGACGTTCTGATACAGCTCGCTCAGGCTCGACATCAGGCGAAGACGCTCTGGACCCGGCGGATGCCGCGCACCAGGGCGTCGACCTCCGCGCGCGTGTTGTAGAAGGCGAACGACGCCCGCGCGGTGGCGGGGACCCCGAAACGGTGCATGACCGGCTGCGCGCAGTGGTGGCCGGTGCGGATGGCCACGCCTTCGTCATCGAGCACGGCGCCTACATCGTGCGGGTGCACGCCTTCAACTACGAACGAAAGCACGCTGGCCTTCTCGCGCGCCGTACCGATGATCCGCACGCCGTCGAGGTCGCCGACCTGCTCGGTGGCGTAGGCGAGGAGCTCTTCCTCCCAGGCGCCGATGGGGCCGCGCCCCACCGCCTCGACGTACTCGAGCGCCGCGCCCAGCCCGATGACCTGCGCGATCGGCGGCGTGCCGGCCTCGAAGCGCGCCGGCGGCGGCGCAAACGTGCTCTGCTCGAGCGTCACGGTCTCGATCATGTCTCCGCCACCCTGCCAGGGCGGCATCGCCTCGAGCAACGATGCGCGTCCGTACAGGACGCCAATGCCGGTGGGCCCGAAGACCTTGTGTCCCGAGAACGCGAAAAAGTCGCAGTCGAGCGCCTGCACGTCCACCGGCAGGTGCGGCGCCGACTGGGCGCCGTCCACCAGGGTCACGATGCCGCGCTCCCGCGCGTGCGACACCATCCACCGCACCGGATTGATCGTGCCCAGCGCATTGGACAGGTGCACCACGGCAAGCAGGCGCGTGCGATCGGTGAGCAGGCTGTCGAACGCCTTCAGATCCAGCTCCCCCGTGTCGGTGATCGGCACCGCGCGTACCGTGGCGCCCGTCTGCGCCGCCACCAGCTGCCAGGGGACGATGTTCGAGTGGTGCTCCATCCCCGTGATCAGGATTTCGTCGCCTGCCTTGAGGGTACTCCGGCCCCAGCTCTGGGCCACGAGGTTGATCCCCTCGGTCGTGCCGCGGGTGAAGACGATCTCGCTGGGCGACGCCGCGTTCAGGAACCGGGCCACCCGCGCGCGCACGCCGTCGTAGGCCACCGTGGCGCGCTCGCTCAGGTAGTGCACGCCCCGGTGGATGTTCGCGTTCTCGGCGCCATAATACCGGCTGACGGCGTCGATGACGGCACGGGGCTTCTGGCTGGTGGCGGCGTTGTCGAGGTAGACCAGGGGCTTGCCGCGCACGTGCTCGGCGAGGATCGGGAAATCCTCGCGCAGCCGCTCGACGTCGAGCGCGGGGGTGGCAGAGACAGTGGCGGTCATGCTGGCCTCAGAGGCCGCCCAGGCGCGCGCGCACCAGGCGGTCCAGCTCCTCGCGCACCGGCGCGAGCGTCACTTCCTCCACCACCTCCGCCGCGAAGGCGTAGGTGAGGAGCCGGTCGGCGGCCTCCGCCGGAATGCCGCGGCTCCTGGCGTAGAACCGGGCAACTTCGTCCAGTCGTCCCACCGTGGCGCCGTGGGTGCACTTGACGTCGTCGGCGAAGATCTCGAGCTGCGGCTTGGTGTTGACCCGCGCGCCGTCGCTGAGGAGCAGGTTGCGGTTGGTCTGCTTGGCGTCGGTCTTCTGCGCCTCGGGCTTCACGAACACCTTGCCGTTGAACACCCCGCGCGAGCGGCCGTCGAGGATGCCCTTGTAGACCTCCCAGCTCCGGCAGTTGGGCTGGTCGTGGTAGATGGCCGTGTGGTTGTCGGCCACCTGCTCGCCGCGGGTGACGTAGAGCCCGTACATCAGGGTCTCGATATTCTCGTCGTTGAGCCGCACGTGCAGGTTGTGCCGCGCCAGCGCCGCGCCCATCATGAGCGAGAACGAGCGGTAGTGGCTGTCCCGCTGCTGATCGACGTGCGTGAGCCCGACATGCTGCGCGCTCTCGCTCTCGCGCTGGATCCGGGTGTGCTCCACCCAGGCGCCGGCCCCGACGGCCACCTCGGTGACCGGGTTGGTCCAGTAGCTCTGCCCCGGCGCCAGCGTCACGTAGCTTTCGATGATCGACGCGCGGGCGCCGCGCTCGACCACGATGACGTTCCGCGGATGGGCGACGGTGCCGCCGGCCTCGGCCGTGGTGACGAAGAGCAGGTGGACGGGCGCGGCCAGGTCCACACCGGCCGCGACGTGCACCACCCCGCCCTCGGCCAGGAAGGCCGTGTTGAGCGCGGTGAACGGCGACCCCTCGACCGGCGCGTGCCGGGTCAGATGAGCGTGGAGCAGGGCGCCGTCGGAGCGAAGCGCCTCGGCCAGGCTCGCCACCCGGACGCCGGACGGCAACTGCGCCCACGGCGCTCAGTGCCTCGCTGAAGACGCCGTTCACGAAGACCAGGGTGGTCCAGTCGGCGTGGCCGAAGACGAACGGCGCCAGTTGCTCGCGCGTGACGCTCCCCGCCCCACCCGTGGCCGGACGCCAGGTCCCCTGCGCGATCGGCCCCGATCGGCGTGAAGCGCCACTCCTCGTCCCGGGCGCCGGGGAAGCCGGTGCGCGCGAAGCGCTCCATGGCCGCCCGGCGGACCGGCTCGAGCCACTCGGGGCCCTCGGCGGTGGCGGTGCCGGCCCGGGCCTCGAACTCCTGCACGAACGCCTCGGTCATGACGCGGCTCCCACCGCGTCCTCGAGCCACTCGTAGCCGCGGGCCTCGAGCTCGAGCGCCAGCTCCTTGCCGCCCGACTTCACGATCCGGCCGTTGGTCAGCACGTGCACGAAGTCGGGCACGATGTAGTTGAGCAGGCGCTGGTAGTGCGTCACCACGATGGTGGCGTTGTCCGGCCGGCGCAGCTTGTTGACGCCGGCGGCCACGATCCTGCAGCGCGTCGATGTCGAGGCCGGAGTCGGTCTCGTCGAGGATGGCGAGCGTGGGCTCGAGCACTGCCATCTGGAGGATCTCGTTCCGCTTCTTCTCGCCGCCCGAGAAGCCCGAGTTGACCGCCCGGCTCATGATCTCCGAATCCCACTCGACCAGCTTGAGCTTCTCCTCGAGGAGGTCGATGAAGTCCATCGAGTCGATCTCCTCCTCCCCGCGCGCCTTCCGGATCTCGTTGTAGGCGGCGCGGAGGAAGTAGGCGTTGGTCACGCCGGGGATCTCCACCGGGTACTGAAAGGCGAGGAAGACGCCGGCCTGGGCGCGCGCTTCCGGCTCCAGATCGAGGAGGTCCTGGCCGCGGTAGAACACCGAGCCGCCGGTCACCTCGTACGCCGGGTGCCCGGCGAGGACCTGGGCCAGCGTGCTCTTGCCCGATCCGTTCGGGCCCATGACCGCGTGCACCTCACCGGCGTTGACCGTGAGGTCGATGCCCTTGAGGATCTCCTTGCCGCTCGCGCTCGCGCGTGAGGTCTCTGATTTCCAGCACTCGTCATTGCTCCTTGCCGGTGTTGTGTCGGCGCCGTCGTCAACCCACGCTGCCTTCGAGGCTGATCCCCAGCAGCTTCTGCGCTTCGACCGCGAACTCCATCGGCAGCTCCTTGAACACCTCTTTACAGAAGCCATTCACGATCATCGAGATGGCGTTCTCGGTATTGAGGCCGCGCTGCTTCAGGTAGAAGATCTGGTCCTCGCCGATCTTCGAGGTCGAGGCCTCGTGCTCGGTGGACGAGGACGAGTTCTGGACGTCGATGTACGGGAAGGTGTGCGCTCCGCAGCGGTTCCCGATCAGCATGGAGTCGCACTGGGTGTAGTTGCGCGCCCGCTCGGCCTTGGGCAGCACCTTCACCAGCCCGCGATAGCTGTTCTGCCCGCGGCCGGCCGAGATGCCCTTCGACACGATGGTGCTGCGCGTGTTCTTCCCGGTGTGGATCATCTTGGTGCCGGTGTCGGCCTGCTGCCGGCCGTTCACCACCGCCACCGAGTAGAACTCGCCGACCGAGTTGTCGCCCTGCAGAATGACGCTCGGATACTTCCAGGTGATCGCCGACCCGGTCTCGACCTGGGTCCAGCTGATCTTGGAGTTGGCGCCCGCGCACTTGCCGCGCTTGGTGACGAAGTTGTAGATGCCGCCCCGCCCCTCCTCGTCGCCCGCATACCAGTTCTGGACCGTGGAGTACTTGATCGAGGCGTTCTCGAGCGCCACGAGCTCGACGACTGCGGCGTGGAGCTGGTTCTCGTCGCGCTTGGGCGCGGTGCAGCCTTCGAGGTAACTCACCGTGGCGCCCTCGTCGGCGACGATCAGCGTGCGCTCGAACTGTCCCGTCTCCGCGCTGTTGATGCGGAAATAGGTGGACAGATCCATCGGGCACCGAACGCCCTTCGGGATGTACACGAAGGACCCGTCGCTGAACACCGCGGCGTTGAGTGCGGCGAAGAAGTTGTCGCTCGCCGGGACCACCGAGCCGAGGTACTTCCGGACCAGCTCGGGATGCTCGCGCACCGCCTCGCCGAACGAGCAGAAGATGATGCCCTGCTCGGCCAGCTTGGCCTTGTACGTCGTGCCGACCGAGACGCTGTCGAAGATGGCGTCCACGGCGACGACCCCGGCCAGGAGCTTCTGCTCGCTCAGCGGGATGCCGAGCTTGGTGTAGGTCTCGAGCAGCTTGGGATCCACGTCGTCCAGGCTGCCCAGCGGCTTCTGGGTGCGCGGCGCCGAGTAGTAGCTGATGGACTGGTAGTCCACCGGCGTGTAGGTGACGTTCGGCCAATTATGGGGCTCGGTCATCTTCAGCCAGCCGCGGTACCCCTTGAGCCGCCACTCGAGCAGCCACTCGGGCTCCTGCTTCTTGGCCGAGATCAGCCGGATGACGTCCTCGCTCAGCCCCTTAGGCGTGACATCGGACTCGATGTCGGTGACGAAGCCGTACTTGTATTCCTTGTTGACCAGGCTCTCAACGGACGAGCTCATGAGTTCTCCTGAGCGGACTTGAACCGCACGTGGTATTCGCAGGCGCTGCATCCGGCCAGCATGTGTTCCCGCCGCTCGACCTCGGCGCCCAGCACGTCGGCGAGGAATCGCGCCTCCGCGGCGCAGATCTCGGGGAACCGTTCCGCCACGGCTGGAATGGCGCAGTTGTGCTCGGTGAGCGTGCCGCTGCCGGCCAGGGCCGTCACCTCGGCCATGTAGCCCTCCTCGGAGAGCACTCGGCCGAGGGCCTGGAGCCGCTCAGCGGGCGGCGAGCCAACCAGCTCCGACTGGAGCCGGCGGGTGAGGCCCGCGAAATAGGACTCGAGGAGCGTCACGGCGGCCGCACGACCATCGCGCTCGACCATCTGGTCCAGCAGGGCAGTGAGGGTTTCCTGATAGCGCCGGGGAAAGAGCGCCTCGCCCGAGGGGCTCAGCCGGTAGGCGAACGCGGGCGCGCCGACAGCGCGGTGCTCGCGCTCATACACCACCAGGCCTTCGGCCTCGAGCTCCTTCAGATGGTGCCGGGCGGCGTTCAACGAAACCCCAAGCCGGGTAGCGAGTTCCTTGGCCGTCAGGCGTTGGGCGCGCTTGAGCTGCACGAGCACCGCGCCCCGCTGGCCTTTCTGGCCGAGGGGAGCACTGTCTTTGGGGAGGAGCGGTAGAGTGGCGCCCATTGGCCGAATCATAAGTAAGAAAGTCGGGATTGTCAATTCGTGCCAACTAATTGGTGCGAACATGTGCAACATCATTGAATGCTTTGAGTTACTGAGTCACAATAGAGGCAAGGAGACACGGGGGAAGGTCGATGCTCAGAGTCAGGGCTTGGGCGGGTGTCTTGACGGCGTCCATGGCTGACGGTGTGGGGCGGTTGACCGAGATTTTATAGTAGTCTATACTACTACTAATATCATGACTTCAGGTGGCCTGCCGTGCTGGCCGGATCGGCAGCCTGGTCCCATATTCAGACGGCACGCTCGTGAGTGCCTCCTTCTGGGGCTTTCTGGAAAGGCAGTGGCTCGATGACCATCCATCGCATCCGTCTCCTGGGTGACCCGATTCTACGGGCCAGGTGCGAGCCGATCACCAAGCCCAAGTCGACCGCGGTCCGGGTCATCCTGGACGACATGCGGGAGACCCTGCGGGACTGGCAATCGCGCTTCGGCAGTGGGCGGGCGATCGCGGCGCCGCAGATCGGCGCGCCGGTGCGGATGGTCTACTGCGAGATGGATCAGCCGTGGGCGCTGATCAATCCCGAGATCGTCGACATCGGCAACGAGGACTTCGAGGTCTGGGACGACTGCTTCTCGTTCCCCAACCTGCTCGTCCGCGTCTCGCGGTCATACCGGGTCCGGGTGCGGTATCAGGACACCAAGGGGGAGTGGCACGAGGTGGATCTGGAGGGCGACCGGGCGGAGCTGATCCAGCACGAGATCGACCATCTCGACGGCGTCCTCGCGGTGGACCGTCCGCACGGGCTCGATCCGTATTGCCTGCGGGAGGAGTGGCACCGGTTTTACGGACCGAATCGGCGATATGGGCCGCCGGAGGATCGGAACACCAGCTACGCGACGCCGCTCACGGGGCTGCTCTGAGCGTGCCGCCACCCTCGTCATACGGCTCGTCAGCCAGGGGAAGGTCCCTCGCTCCGCTCGGGATGACGACGGTGAAGGCCGTCGCAACCGCGTAACCATCAACCGCCGTTAGAACCATCGTCCGAGCCGCACGAACAGCGCATCCCGCCCGCGCAGCGCCACTCCGTACTCGAACCGCACCGGCCCAACCGGCGTCTCCGCCCCGACGCCGGCGCGCACGCCGGCGGTCCATCCGCCGCCAGGAAAGCGGCTCGACGCGGCGTCGGTCCCGCCGCCGGCCAATTCGACTCGCGCGAGCAGCGGCCCCTTGAGGGGGACGGTGAAGAGCACGCCCAGCATCGCCTCCCGGTCGCCGCGGCGCTCGCCGAGGTGATAACCGGGGAAGCCGTCGTCTCCGCCCAGAGGGAAGCCGAGCTGGAGCGGCAGCCCGTCGCCCCAGCCGAGCCGGATCCGCGGCGATACGCGGACGACGCCGAGCCGCGCCGTCGCCACGCCCTCGAAGGCCGCCCGCTGGTACATCCCGGTCCATTGCAGCTCCGCCTGCAGCACTCGCCCGCGCTGGCGGGTCGAGCCGGTGACGCGGGCCACGCCACCGGCGGTCGAGCGATTGGCGCGGCCGGGCTCGTCCCATACCCGGCCTTCGGCGCCGACCGCGAGGTCCCATCCCCGCGCGAGCGGCCGCTCGATGCCCACGAAGCCGACGCCCTCGCGTGTGAACGCCTGGCCGACCTCCTTCCCCCTTCCGTCGAAGCGGCGGACGTCTTCATTGGCGAGCCGTACGGTGACCGCGGGATTGAAGAGTTGCCGGCCGATCTGATAGTTCCGTCGCACGCCCAGCGCAAGCTCGCGGCGGAGCTCGCCGAGGAAGACGACGCCGCTCCCTTCCAGCGCGCGGCCGAGGAACCGGCGGTCCACGATGCCCGCCCACATCCGCCCGCCGAGCTCGTTGTCGTACGCGAGGCCGAGTCCGGCGACGCGGCGAGCGGCGCGGCGGATGACGAGATCGAGCGTCACCGAATCGCCCGCGCCGGCCGGCGTGAGCCACACCGATTCGAAGGCCTCGGACGCAGTGGCGAGCGAGCGGACGCGCTTGAGCAGCAGCTCATAGTCGAGCGTGTCGTGGGGCCCGACGTCGAGCGCGAGGAGCCGGGTGAGGGCGAGCTGCTCGGACGCGTTGGCGCCGGTCATGCGCGTACCGGCGAGCCGCGTCGGGAGCGCGCGCGGTGGACGGGGCTCGGGCGGAGCACGGCAGCCGAGGCGGGGCAGCACCGAGTCGGCGGCGCCGACGCCACGGTCGATCAGGCGGTCGATGTTCGCGCGGTTGAAGTTGAGGCTGTTGAACCCCTCGACGTCGGGCCGGACGAGGAGGTCGCCGTGCGCCGAGCGAATCGGCGTGCTGCTGGAAGAGGAACTGCACCAGGCGGTCGGCGACGAGTAACGGGGAGTAGGCGTCGACCGAGTCGCTCGGGTGCTCGGTGGCGTCGACCACGATGACGCGATCCGCGCCTGCGCCGCGCGCCACGGCCACGGGGATGTTGGCGGAAAGCCCACCGTCGGTGAGGAACCGTCCGTCGCGACGCTCGGGCGCGAAGAGGAGCGGCACCGCCGCGCTCGCGCGCACCGCCTGGGCCAGGTCGCCCGACTTCATGACGACCGTCTCACGGTGCGCGAGGTCGGTGGCCACCGCGCGGAACGGAATCGGCAGGGAGTCGAAGTCTCCCCGCGCCAGCAGGTTCCCGCGGAGCAGTGCGGCGTTCACCAGCGCATTGGCCTCGGCCTCGACGACGGAGGCGCTCTGGAGCGCGAACCCCCGGTCGCCCTGCTCCCAGAGGACGAGCGGCTGGAGAATGCCGAGCGCGCGCGGGGCGAGCGGCTGGTAGGTGCGGAAGAGCGCGGCGAGCGGGACGATGCGGGCGAGCGAATCGAGCTCGCGCCCGCTATAGCCACTGGCGTAGAGCGCGCCGACCACCGCGCCCATGCTGGTCCCGACGATCAGGTCGGGCCTGATGCCCAGGCTGTCGAGCACCCGCAGCACGCCGATGTGCGCGAGACCCTTGGCGCCGCCTCCGGACAGGACGAGCGCGGTACGAGGCGCACGGCATTGCTGGGCGGGGAGAACGGGCGCGGAGGCGAACCACGCGACGGTGGCCAGCACGGGGATGAGACGACGACGGCGCATCGCACGGAAGATACACGACCCCTTGCGCCTCCCCACCCACCTTCGTATACCTAACTCGAATGTCGCGCCCCGGTCCGGCGCGCACCCCATGCCCATCGCCGCTCCGGAGGAGCCGCCGCAATGACTTATGTGATCGTCGAGGCATGTATTGGGGTCAAGGACCGCGCCTGCGTGGACGTCTGCCCGGTGGATTGCATCTACGAGGGAGAGGACCAGCTGTACATCCATCCCGACGAGTGCATCGACTGCGGCGCCTGCGAGCCCGAGTGCCCGGTGACGGCGATCTTTCCCGAAGAGGACGTGCCGCCGAACATGGTGGCTTTCGTCGAGAAGAATAAGGAAGTGTTCAACAGCGACAGCCCGCCGGGGAGGCCGCAGCGGTAGGCGGGCGGGCGGGCGGGCGGGCGGATAAAATAGACAGCGGGGCTCGAATCACTCGAGCCCCGCTGTCTTGCTAATACCCTTCGCCTTCACCCTTCCTGCACCTTCATCCTGACCCCTGACCGCCTGACCGCCCACAAGGAGAGTGGCCCCGGGATCGAACTGCTTGGCCGCGACCCCGGAGCCCTATTGTGGAAGGACCATCAACGGGGACGCTAGGATGCGCGCCGCGCCGTTGAGATCAGAACGCGCCCCGCCATGAAAAGGTTTCACCCGACCACGCGCAGGAACTCGCGGATCTCCGCCGTCGTCTCGGACGGGCGCTCGACCGGCGGCAGATGCCCGGCCCCGGGAATCACGACCAGGCGGGCGCCGGGGATCAGTGTCGCCATCCGGCGCGCCGCGTCCGGCGGCGCGAGCACGTCCTCCTCCCCCACGAGCACCAGGGTGGGGAGGTCAGCGAGCGTGGGCAGGAGGCCGGTGCTGTCGTGCCGGTCGCGCATGGCGGCGAGGGCGCCGACCATCCCCGCGACCGGGGTGGCCGCCATCATCCGTCGGACCCGGTCGACGAGCTCAGGCGCGCGCTCCTCGCTGCCCGGAGCCAGCATCTTCGGGAGCATGGCCCCGCCGACGGCAGCGGCGCCGCCATCGCGGGCGGTCGCGGCGGCCGCGTCCCGCGCGCGCCGGCCCTCGGTCGAGTCGGCCTCGGCGCGCGTATCCATGAGGATCAGCGCGCGCACCCGGTGGCGCCAGCGCCGGAGGAACTCGAAGACGACGTAGCCGCCCATCGAGAGCCCGCAGAGCACCACCTCGTTGACGCCGAGGGCGTCGAGCAGCGCGGCGAGATCGTCGGCGTAGATCCCCATGCCATAGCCAAGATCGGGGGCATCGGACTGCCCCATCCCGCGAAGATCGGGCGCGATGCGGCGGTAGCCCTCGAGCGAGTCGATCTGGTCGCGCCAGATCGTCCGATCGAGCGGGTAGCCGTGCACGAACAGGATCGCGGGCCCTTCGCCGCGGACCTCGACGGCGAGGCTCACGCCGTTCACGGTGAGTCGGTGGGCGTCGTCGTCCGCGGCGCGCACGCTCATGAAGGTCCCGAACTCCTCGGGCACCGGAATCGGCCGGCCCTCGCGGTTGATGCAGACGAAGACGAACTCGGCCGTCGCGATGAGGGTGTCGTCGCTGCCGCGCCGCGCCGTCTGACGCATGGTGAAGCTGGTGCGGCCGCGATGGGTGAGCGCCTGGTGAAAGCGCAGCACGTCGCCCGGAAAGGCGGCGGCGTGATAGTCGATGACCGTCTTCCGCACCGCGGGCCAGGTGCCCGCGCGGGTGAAGACGTCCATCCCCGGCCCGCGCGCGAGCATCTCCCAGCGCGCGCGCTCGAACAGGCTGAGGAACGACGCCTGGTTCAGATGCCCGAACGCGTCGCACTCGTCCGGGTAGACGGTGAGGTCGATCTCCGTGGGGTGCGCCATGGTGGGTGGAAGATTACACTTCCCGCATTCGACGGAGAATGCCTCTTATGAAGCCAGCCACCGACTACATCCGCCACGCCGCCAGACTTGCCCGCAAGCTGCAGATGGACGCGGCGATGGGCGGCACACCCCAGCCCGACGCCGAGTTCTACAAGGTGCTCGCGAAGGCGCTCGACGAGATCTCGGCCGGACTCGACCTGGTCTCGAAGTCCGAGTGAGCGCCGCCGGCGTTCCGCTCATCGAGTCGCAGACGGATCTGGAGGCGCTGTTCGCGCGCCTGCAGGAGCGCGCCCCTGCTCGCGGTCGACACCGAGGCCGCGAGCTTCCACCGGTTCATCGACCGCGTCTACCTGCTGCAGATCAGCTCGCGCGACGAAACGGCCGTGGTGGACCCGCTGGCGGTGGAGAGCCTGGCGCCGCTCTCCCTGGTGCTGGCCGATCCGGAAGTGGAGATCGTCTTCCACGACGCGGATTACGACCTCCGCCTCCTCGACCGCGAGTACGGCTTCCGCGCCACGGGGGTCTTCGACACCCGGATCGCGGCGCAGCTTCTCAACGAGCCCGGCGTCGGGCTGGCGGCGCTGCTCGAGAAATACATGGGCGTGCGGCTCGACAAGCGCTTCCAGCGGGCCGACTGGTCGGCCCGGCCGCTCTCGCCCGAGATGCTCGAGTACGCCGCCTCGGACACGCGCTATCTGCCCGCGCTCCGGGACATCCTCAAAGCGCAGCTCGAGGCGCGCGGCCGGCTGGGGTGGGCCGCGGAGGAGTTCGCGCTGCTGGACGACATCCGCTGGAGCCCACCGAACGGTGAGCCCGGGTATCTGAGGCTCAAGGGCGCCAAAGCGCTCAAGGGCCGAGAGCTCGCGATCCTTCGAGAGCTGCACCAGTGGCGCGAGGAGGTGGCCCAGCGAAGCGACCGGGCCACCTTCCGGATCCTCAACAACGAGCCGATGCTGACGATGTCCCGCCAGCCGCCCACCGACATGGCGGCGCTCAAGAGCATCCCGGGAATCGGCGGCGAACAGGTGGAGCGGCGTGGCAAGGAAATCCTGGCAGCGGTGAAGCGCGGTCTCGAGATCCCGGACCGGGACCTTCCCCGCATCGAGCGTCCGGTCCGCCGGGCCTACGACCCGGCGTTCGAGGCGCGCCTCGAACGGCTCAAGGCGGCGCGGAACAGGCTCGCGGCGCGGCTCGACCTGCAGCCGGGAGTGCTGTGCCCGAACGGAACCCTGGAGGCGATCGCCCGGGCGAACCCGGGAACCCTGCAGGAGCTCGGCGCCATCGAGGAGCTCAGGCGGTGGCAGCTGCGGGAGATCGGGGAGGAGTTGCTGGCGGTGGTGAAGGAGCCGGCGGCGGGGGGGGTGGCGGGGCCGGGGCGAAGGCTGGCAGCGGCGACGGGTCGGTGGTCGGTTAGTCGGACTGGCATCTTTTACCGACCGAGCTTCGGCTTCACCACAGAGGCACAGAGGGCACGGAGAACAGCAAGGATATGTGGGTGCGGTTCACCCCCAGCTGTTCTCCGTGAGTCTCTGTGCCCTCTGTGTCTCTGTGGTGAAAAATTCGTCAAACGCCTGATGCGATACGCTCAGCATGACGAAACTCTCGATATTCGCTGCCGTGCATAAGCAACTGTATCGTAGTGGTTTACAAAGCGCTGCCCAATCGATGTACGCAATGTGCCGCCATGCTGTCGCCTGTGGCGTTCCTTAAAAGCCCAGGAACGCCCGGACCCTCGGATCCATCTTGTCCGGCGTCCAGTACGGATCCCACACCAGCTCCACTTCCACCCCCTGCACGCCCTCCATATCCGCGGCCACCTTCTTCACGTCATCGATGATCTCGGTACCCGCGGGGCAGCCGGGGCTGGTCAGGGTCATCCGAACGTGCACCATGCCCGGGTCGTTGACCTCGATGTCGTAGACCAGGCCGATGTCGATGATGTTGAGGTTGAGCTC
This sequence comes from uncultured Gemmatimonadales bacterium, assembly GCA_963833905.1. Taxonomy (GTDB): domain Bacteria; phylum Gemmatimonadota; class Gemmatimonadetes; order Gemmatimonadales; family GWC2-71-9; genus CAVVWJ01. Next base: position 50,757 of record CAWHZQ010000008.1, read on the forward strand.
GGGATCCTTCACGGCGCGAAGCGCCTTCCGGACCGACTCGGGGGTGGGAACGGTGGGGGTGGGGAGCGAGGTCTCGGTCATGTTCGTAACCTAACAGCCTGCCCGGCAGGCGCGAGCCGGAGCCACTATCCCGTCAGCATCGCGCCACCAGCTCCTGTTGGCAGCCGTGCGGCACCAGCCGGACCACGGCGTCGCTGAGGTTGGCGCGAACGAACTTGAGCTGCTTGGCCGACTCGCGCACCCGCGGGTCGAACGCCCGGTTGGTGAGGAAGATCAGGAACAGGTCCCGCGCCGGGTCGATCCAGAGCTCGGTTCCGGTGAAACCGGTATGTCCGTACCCCGCCTCGCTGATGAGCGATCCGAAGACACTCGGCTCCTCGGCGGCGGGGTCGATCTCGGGCGTGTCCCAGCCGAGCAGCCGGGATCCGGTGTGCGGGCCTTTCACGAGGAAGCGCCCCATGGTCTCGGGGCGCACCCATTGCTCGGTGGGCCCGGCGCCGGAGCGGAGCCAGACGGTCGCGAACCGCGCCAGGTCCATCGCCGTCGAGAACACTCCCGCATGCCCGGCCACCCCGCCCATCGCCACGGCGTTCTGATCGTTCACGTCGCCCGGAACGGGGTGGCCCCGCCACATCCCGCTCGGAACGATCCGCCGCTTGAGCGAGGCGGGCGGCCTGTACATGGTCTGCGTCATGCCGAGCGGGCCGAATACCTCGCGCCTGGCGAGTTTGTCGAGCGGCAGCCCGGACACCTTCTCGAGGACCAGGCCGAGGAAGAGCGCGTTGAGATCGCTGTACTCCGCGCTGTCTCCCGGCACGCGAACCAGGGGCTGCGCGTAGAGCAGATCAATGGCCCGCGCCCGGCTCCCGCGCGCCTTCAGGTAAAAGGGGACGTAGCTCTTGAGGCCGCTCGTGTGGTCGAGCAGCATGCGCACGGTGACCTGGTTCTTGGGGCCGCCGGAGAAGCGGGGCAGGTACCGGCGCACCGGCGCCTCGAGGTCGAGCTTTCCCTGATCCACCAGTCGGAGGGCCGAGGCGGCGGTGCTCACGACCTTGGTGATCGAGGCAATGTCCCAGAGGGTCGAGTCCGGCCGCGGCACCGGCGACGAGGGGCTCCAGGTGAAGTGGCCGTACCCTCGAGCATAGAGCAGCGAGTCCCGCCGCCCGATGATCACGACCGCGCCCGGGTAGATGCCCTTCTGGATGCCGTCCCTGACCGCGGCGTCGATCGACGCGAACGATTGGCCGCGCGCCGGGGCGGCAGCAAGGGTCATCGTGACCACTCCGCACAGGATTCCGGCACGCCAACCGACTGCGACCATGCGATTCTCCACCTTACGGACATCGTTCGTTCGATTTGGCCTGCTGTGGGCAGGATCTGCCGCTGACTCTGGCAACGATCGTGCCCGAGGCCACGACCGTTCCGCGGGCAAGGAGGGAGGCCGCTACCGGCCGTCGTCGGGGAGGTCGCGGACGGGGCCGGGGGGCAGCCGGTAGAGCACCGCGGCGGTACGGCGATCGCGATCCGAGAGCGTGCCGGTCCGGGTGGCGGGGAACATGACGTCGCTGGAGTCCGACGAGTGCGGCAGGCCGATGGCGTGCCCGGTCTCGTGGACCGCCACCGAGAGCAGTGCGTCGTCGGGCAGCACCACGCCGGTGTTGGTGCGGAGCGCGAGCGAGACCAGCGCGCGCCGGACGCGACCGGACTGATCCCAGGTCAGGTCGGTCTGGCCCGCCCGGTCGAAGTCGAAGTGATCGATCCACCGCACCAGGATGTCGGCGCGGCTGGTGTCCTGCACCAGCGAGAACTTGACCCCGATTCCCAGGCTCTCCCACCGCTCGAGCGCCGTGCGCACGTAGCCGCCCATCCGCGGGTCCCAGTCCGGCGCGCCGCCCTCGACGATCGCGACCCGGATGGGCGCGCCCCAGCGGTCGGGCCAGCGGCGTACCACCGAGTCGGTGCTGAGGATCAGGGAATCGAGGTAGGTGGAGCCGGCCTCCCGGCTCAGCGCTTCCCGCGCGGCGAGGCGGGCCAGGCGGGCCTCGCCGGCGCCTCGGACGGCCGGGGCGGTGGCGCTGCCGGAGGACCGGCGCTTGAGATCGGGTGTGGCGCTTCGGGTTTCGCTGGCCACGAGCTCGGCGGCCTGGTGGCTGCGCATGAGCTCGGAGGCGCGGTCGGCCAGCACCAGCGTGAGGAGGCCAAGGATGGCCAAGGGAAGGAGGTGGCGCCGCATGTTCACAATATGGAGGGCGGCTGGCTCCGGCCGCTAGCGCCCCCCGGTTCCGGTGGGTCGGGCGGACCCCGGCGCTGGCGCCGGAACCCTCAGCCGTCTAACATTTTGCCACCTTCGAAGCCGGCGGACTCCCGGGAGGCAGCTCTGAACCTGATGGACCGATTCGCCCGGGCGCTGGTGCGCTGGCGCTGGGTGGTGCTGGTGGTGTGGGCGGTGATCGGCGCGGTGGCGGCGGTCCGCGCCCCCGCGACCCCGTCGCTGCTCAACATCCGGGGCGGGAGCGCGCGGGAGACCGAGGCGTCGCGGACCGAGGACCTGCTCACCCGGCGCTTCAGCCGACCGATCGGCGAGTTCTTCGCGGTCACCTTCCAGGCACCCGCGTCGCTCGACGAGCCGGCACCGCGCGCGGCGCTCGACACGCTGCTCGCCGCGCTCGGCCGAGAGCCCTACATCCGCGGCCTCGTCTCCTACCGCTCCACCGGCGACACCACTTTCCTCAGCCACGACCATCGCGCGACGTTCGTGATCGTGGCGCTCCAAGCCACGCGCGGCGACAGCGCGGGCGCGCTGGTGCTGCCGGTGCGGCGCGCTGGTGCAGGAGACCCTGGCGCGCATTCCCGGCGGCGGCCGCTACCGGGCGCAGGTGACCGGCCGTGCCCCGCTCGACCTCGACGTGCGCACGGTGGTGACGCGGGACAGCGCCGAAGGGGAGAAGCGGCTCCTGCCGCTCACGCTGGTGATCCTGGTGCTCGCGTTCGGCGCGCTGGTGGCGGCGGCGCTGCCGCTGATCGTGGGGGTGCTGGCGATCACCGTGTCGCTGGCGATCATCGGCGTCGTCGCGCACTACACGCCGATGTCGGTGTTCGTGCTCAACATGACCACCATGATCGGGCTCGGCGTCGGGATCGACTACTCGCTGCTGATCGTCACCCGCTTCCGCGAGGAGCTGGCGCGCGGGTCCCGGCGGCGGGTGGCCGCGGCCAATACGCTGGCGACGGCGGGCCGCGCGGTCATCACGTCGGGGCTCACCGTGTTCGTGGGCTTCGGCGCCTTGCTCCTGACACCGCTGATCGAGACCCGGAGCGTGGGGATCGGCGGGCTCATCGTGGTGGCCGTGGCGGTGCTGCTCTCGATCACCCTGCTCCCCGCCCTGCTCGCCGTGCTCGGCCGCGAGATCGACCGGCCGCGCTGGCTGGCGCGCCGGCTCACCTGGTATCACGCGCCGCAGGTGTGGGAGAAGTGGGCCCGCACGCTGAGCCGGCACCCGATCCGGGCGCTGGGCTACGGCGGCGCCGTCATCGGGCTGCTCACCCTGCCGGTGTTCTTCATCAAGATCGGACTGCCGTCGCGCCACTGGTGGCCGGCGGGCACCGAGGCCGGCGACGGGCTGCAGGCGCTCTCGGCGATGGGCGTGGCCGGGTTCATCCAGCCGGTGCGGGTGCTCGTGCAGGTGCCCGAAGGGCGAAGCGTCGTCGAGGCGACCTCACTCCGCGGGCTCATGACGCTGGCCGACTCGCTCAAGGCCGACCCGCGGGTGCGCGAGGTGCGGAGCGTGGTGAACGTGGAGGCCAGGGGCAGCCTGCTGGGCTATTCCGTGCTTTACAGCGATCTGCCCGCGGCGCGCGCCAGGTTTCCCGACTTCCTCGATGCGTACCTGAGCAGCGACCAGCGGCTCGCCCTGATGGACGTGATCCTGGCCGACACGACCTCGCTCACGACGGCGACGGACGTGGTGATCCGGGCGCGGCAGCTCGCCAAGGCGCAGCTCCGGGGCACCAAGGGGATGACGATCACCGTCGGCGGCTACTCGGCCGCGGCGCTCGACTTCCAGGAGGACCTGCTGGCGCGGTTCCCGCTGCTCGTGATCCTCATCCTCGGCGCCACCGCCGTGATGCTGGCGATCGCGTTCAAGTCGGTGCTGGTGCCGATCAAGGCGATCATCATGAACACGCTGTCGGTGAGCGCCACGTTCGGCCTCATCGTGCTGGTGTTCCAGCACGGCGTCGGCTCGCAGATCTTCGGGCTCGACGGGCCGACGTCGGCCATCTTCGTGGCGGTGCCGGTGCTGGTGTTCGCGGTGGTGTTCGGCCTCAGCATGGACTACGAGGTGTTCCTGCTGAGCCGGATCAAGGAGGCGTTCGACCGGAGCGGGCGGAACACCGAGGCCACGATGGAGGGCCTGAGTGCCACGGCATCGGTCATCACCTCGGCGGCGCTGATCATGATCTTGGTGTTCGGGATCTTCGCGTTCGCGCGGGTGCTGGCGATGCAGCTCATGGGCTTCGGGCTGGCGGTGGCCGTGCTGCTGGACGCGACGGTGATCCGGATGGTGCTGGTCCCGGCGTTCATGCAGGCGATGGGGCGATGGAACTGGTGGCCGGGAGTCAAGCGGATCAAGCCGAAGGGACGGCCGTCGGCGGAGATGCCGGAGTTGAGGCCGTAACCGTCATTTCCGCGATGTGATGTTTGCCGCCGCGGCCGCGAACTCACTCAGCCGGGTCGCGAAGGTCACGAGCGCCCACCCGACCACCGCCAGGACCACCAGCGCCCACATCAGCCCCGACGGCGGCGAAGCGCGGCTCGCGCGGGTCGCCCTTGTCGTGCGTCCTCACCTCGACCGGCAGCGCCGCCCGGATCCGCGCGAAGGCGTCCCGGCGCAGCTCGCGCTCGGCAGCCTCGTCCGGGAAGGCTTCGAGCGAGAGCGGTCATCGACGGGAGCGCGGGCAGGCCGAGGCCGGAGGCGGCAGGCGGCCGGTAGCGAAGGCGCGCTTCCCAGGCGGCGCGGATCTCGGGGTGCATGCCGACCGGCTGCCAGCTCTGGCGGACGGCGTCGAACAGCGGCGTGGCGGGCTGGACCAGCGCCGCCTCGATCGCGTCGAGCACCGCATCGATGTCGGCGAACTCGAAGTCGCCCGCGTCGGGATCGGTGCAGACGAAGCGCGTGGTGCCGGTCATGGTATCCTCGCGCGGCTCATCGCTTCGCGTCCAGCCAATTGGGACCGATGCCGATGTCCACCACCAGCGGCACGCGGAGCTCGGCGACGTTCTCCATATGCTCCCGGACGAGCGGCCGCATGGCCTCGAGCTCGTCGGGCGGGACCTCGAAGATGAGCTCGTCATGTACCTGGAGCAGCATCCTGCTCCGGAGCCTGTGCTCGGCGATGGCGGCATGGATGCGGATCATGGCGAGCTTGATCAGGTCGGCGGCCGAGCCCTGGAGCGGGGAGTTTTGCGCGACACGCTCCCCGTAGGCGCGCATGTTGAAGTTCCGCTCCTTGACCTCCGGAACGTAACGGCGCCGCTTGAAGATGGTCTCGACGTATCCCTGCTCGCGCGCGAGCTGCACCATGCGGTCGAGGAACTGTCGCACCCCGGCGAAGCGCTCGAAGTAACGCGCGATGAAGGTCTTCGCGTCTTCCTGCGAAATACCGAGCTGGCGGCTCAGCGCGAACGGGCCCTGCCCGTAGATGGTCGCGAAATTGATCGTCTTGGCGCGCGCCCGCATGTCGGGCGTCACCTCGGTGAGCGGTACGTTGAAGATCAGCGCGGCCGTCTGCCGGTGGATGTCGCCCCCCTGGCGGAACGCGTCGATGAAGCCGGCATCCCCGGAAAGGTGCGCCATCAGACGCAACTCGATCTGCGAGTAGTCGGCGACCAGAAACTGCCAGCCGGCGCGGGGGACGAAGCCGCGGCGGATGGCCTCGCCGCGCGCGCTCCGGATCGGGATGTTCTGGAGATTGGGCTCGACCGAGCTCAGCCGCCCGCTTGCCGCGCCAGTCTGATTGAAGCTGGTGTGGATCCGCCCGGTATGCCTGTTCACCCGGGTGGGCAGCGTGTCGACGTACGTGCTCTTGAGCTTCTGCAGCTCGCGGTAGTCGAGAATCAGGCGCGGGAGCGCGTGGCCCATCGCGGCGAGCTGCTCGAGCACATCGGCATCGGTGCTGGGGCCGCTCTTGGTTCGCTTGAGAACCTGGAGCTGCTGCTTCTCGAACAAGATGGTCGCGAGCTGGCGCGGCGAGTTGAGGTTCAGTGACTCGCCGGCGACAGCGGCAATCTCACCCTCGAGCCGTCGGAGGTCGCCTGTGAGCTCGGCGTTGAGGCGCGCGAACACCGCCCGGTCGATCGAGATCCCCTCCCACTCCATGTCGGTGAGCACCCGGACGAGGGGCAGCTCGATGTCGCGGAGGAGCGGCTCCATCGCCATCTCGGCGATCGCGGGGGCGAAGAGCTCGTGCAGCGCGAGCACCGCGCCGCTGTCGGCGCCGCAATACGAGGCGGCGGCGGTGATCGCAACTTCGGCGTACGGGATCTGCGCCTTTCCCTTGCCCGTGAGATCGGCGTAGGTCTGCAGGGTGCGGCCGAAGTGCTCGAGGCAGAGCGTGTCGATCGCGTGCGAACGACGGCCGGGGTCGAGCACGAAGCTCGCAAGCATGGAGTCGAACGCCAGACCGGCCAGCTCGATGCCGGCGCGGCGGAGCACCTGCCAGTCGTACTTGACGTTGTGGCCGGCCTTCGGGACCGCGGGGTCCTGGAGCAGTGCCACCAATGGCGCGAGAGCAAAGTCGGTGATCGGCGGCAGATTCCTGACCGGCGTCGGGGCCGCGAGCTCGCCGCCGCGCGGACGGTGGCCGAACGGCAGGTACCAGACTTCGGTCGGGCTGGCGGCCAGGGAAAGGCCGACGAGCTCGGCGTCGTGAGGCTCGACCGAGTCGGTCTCGGTATCGAGGCCCACCAGCGGCGCCCGGCGGAGCCGCTCCACGAGCGCCGGAATGTCCTCCGGGTCGTCCAGAACGACGACCTCGAGCGCGGGCTGGGCATCGATGGCCAGCCAGTCGGCAGCGGTGGCGAGCGGAGTGACGCTCGCGCCCTCGGCGAGGGCGGCGACAGCGCTCTCGTCCGCCTCGAGCTCGCTTTCTTCCGGGATGGAGCCGCCCGGGGACCAGCCGTCGGGGGCTGGCCCCTTCGCTTCGCTCAGGGTACTTTCTGAAGGATGGGTGCTTCAGAGCTGGATGCCTCGCCAGCCGGCGCGACCCCTGCTCCGGCGGACCTGGCCGCTCTGCCGTTCCCTGCCCCACCGTCCGTCGCCCCGGCCTGCGCTCCCATCTTCCGCGCCAGCGAGAAGAACTCCAGCTCGGTGAGGATCCGGATCAGCCCTTCCCGATCCGGCTCCCGCAGCACCAGATCGGCGACATCCAGCTCGACGGGCACGTTGCGCTGGATGGTGACGAGCTCCTTCGACAGCCGGGCCGCGTCGGCCTGCCCGAGCAACGCCTCGCGGGTACGCTTGGCGGAGACCTCGGCGGCACGGTCCAGGATGATGTCGAGGCTTCCGTACTCGGCGAGCAGCTTCAGGGCGCCCTTCTCGCCGATGCCCTTCACGCCGGGGATGTTGTCGGAGGAGTCGCCGACAAGGGCGAGGTAGTCGACCACCTGCGACGGCGGCACGCCGAGCCGCTCGGCGGCATTGGACTCGTCGACCCAGACCTCGTCGACCGCCGCCGGGCCGCCGCGTCCGGGATTGAGCAGGACGATGCCGGGACCGATGAGCTGATAGAAGTCCTTGTCGCCCGAGACGATGACCGAGCGGAGTCCGCCGGCGGCCCCGGCCTGGGCCAGGGTGCCGATGACGTCGTCGGCCTCGTAGCCGGGGATGGCCACGAGCGGAATCCGGAGGACGCCGAGCAGCTCGGAGATGCGCTCGACCGCGCGGTCGAAGTCGGCCTGGAGCGATTCGTCGAGCTTCTCGCGGGTGGACTTGTACTCGGGATAGCGCTCCTCGCGGAAGGAGGTGCCGGCATCGTTGACCCACGCGACGTAGTCGGGGCGGTACTTCTCCCGCAGGCGGATGAGAAAATTGGCCACGCCCCAGGCGGCGGACGTGTTCTCTCCCTTGGTGGTCCGGAGCGGCCGGCTGATCATCGCGTAGAAGGCGCGGTAGATCAGGGCGTAGCCGTCGATCAGGAAGAGCTGCGGAGGGGTGTGGTTGGGCATGGGGGGAAGATAAGGCGAAAAACTGGAGCTTGGGCGTCAGCGGCCCCCCGCCCCGCCGCGTTCAGCCCTCCTGCCGCCGCACCCGCGCCAAGGTCCGCTCGTAGTCCGCCCGGCTGCTCGGCAGCAGCCGCAGGCGCCCGAAGCCGCTCTCGTCGCGGAAGAAGAGCTCCAGGCGGTAGTTGATGTACGACCACCGGATGATCCGGTTGGCCGTCGTCCCCGGGCTGTTCTCGACCACCTCGTCCGGCGGGCCAAGGTTGACGAACACCTCGCCGCGGTCGGTGCGCCACCCGGCGATGCCCTCGTCGGTGAAGCGCTGGTTGGCCTGGGCGATGCGGCTGAAGTACTGGTTCAGCGCCTCGTTCTCGGGCGTGATGTTGTTGGGGTCGGTCTTGGCGTAGAACTCCCGCCACATGCGGGCGCGCTCGGACTCCGGCGCCTTCCGCATGGCGTTCACCTCGTCGTCGTGCCCGAAGTAGCGGAGCAGATCGAGCATCTCGTCGAAGTTGGTGACGACCCAGGCCTGGGTGAACGAGACCAGGGCCGAGACCTGGCGCTCCGCCTTTCCCTCGCCCACCACGAGACGGAGCTCGCCGAGGGACACGCTGTCGGGCGAGAGCCGGATGACCTGGCTCTCGACCTGGTGGCCGCCGCGGAAGCGGAGCTCGTCCTCGTGGATGACGTGCTGCTGCTCGTCGACCACCTTGAAGGGGACGGTGGTGGGCTTGGCGAACCGGTAGCCCTCGATGTAGGCGAGGAGCGTGTCGCTGCCGTACCCGACCGCGCCCCGCGGGTTGAGGACAAGGTTGAGCGCATCGGCCAGGTTCCCCCGCCCCGTCGCCTGGTACGCGAGGATCGGCGCGCTCACGTCCCCCGCCCCGAAACTCGGCGCCGTGTAGTCGGCCTGGGCGCGGCTCTCGGAGGTGGAGCCCACATCGCGCACGGTCACGGACACGGCATATTTGCCCGGGAGCAGCCGGAGGATCTGCTGGAACAGAATGCTCTCGTCGCTCCGGAGGGTCTCCTGGAAGGTCGGCACGCGGACGATCTCCTCGCGCGCCACGTCGACCGAGGGCACGCCCTCGCGCTTGAACGAAAGGCTCACCCGGTAGCGCGCGACGAAGACGTTGCCCTCACGCTGGAACGCGAGCGCCCGGTTCTCGAGCGACAGGCCGAGGACGCCGATAACGCTGTCCGCCGGGCCGGCGGCGAAAGCCACGGTGCCGACGAACGGCAGCGGCTCGGCGGCAGCGAGCCGGCCGAGGCGTTGATAGAACTGGGTGTTGTTGAGGACACGGGTGAGCGATTCGCCGGCCGTCGGCTCATTGCCGCCGCCGACGCGGCTCCAGCTGCCGCAGCCGAGGATGGCGGAAGACAGGACCGCCGAAAGGACCAGGCGACGCATGGGACACTCCGGGATCGAGGCAACCACCTCCGCACGGGTGCGGACGCGGCGGAAGGTTAGTGGCGCCGAACGAGATGCGTCAAGCAGCGCGCGCGTGGCCCGGCTCCAGCTTGCTGACGGGTCGGAATCACGGTAGCTTGGCGGATCCATGAACGCCGACAACATGGTAGGACGCACGGTGGCGGGCTATCACCTCGCCGAGTACATCGGCGAGGGCGGCACGGCCACCGTCTATCGCGCCGAGAACAGCGAGCGCGGCCGGGCCGCGGTGAAGATCCTGCGTCCGCGGCTGGCGCAGGACCCGATCGCCGTGAAGCGCTTCCTGCGCGAGGCCGAGTACGGGGCCCGGGTCAAGCATCCCAACATCGTCCAGACCTACGACTACGGCGCCACCGACGGATTGCACTACCTGGCGCTCGAGTGGGCGCCGGGCGAGCCGCTGGCGGAGTTCATCAACCGGTCGGGCAAGATCGCTCCGGCGCTGGTGGCGACGATCGTCGAGCAGCTCGGCGCGGCCCTCGGCAGCGCCCACAAGGCCGGGATCATCCACCGGGACCTCAAGCCCGCCAACATCATGTACGACCCGGCCACGCAGACAGCCAAGCTGCTGGACTTCGGGATCGCCCGGGACGCGGAGCTCAATCCGGAGGAGCGGCTGACGCGGGCCGGGTTCTTCGTGGGCACCCTCCAGTACGTGGCGCCGGAGACGCTGAGCGGCGAGCTGGTGAGCGAGCAGGCCGACGTGTACAGCCTGGCGACGATCGCCTACTACATGCTGACCCAGGAGCTTCCGTTTACTGGGAAGAGCCCGAGGGAGTTGTTCCAGCAACTACTCACGCAGCCGCCGGTGCCGCTGAACCAGGCCGTAAAGGGGCTCCGGTTTCCGGCGCCGATCGAGGCGGCGGTAATGCGCGGGCTGGATCGGGACTTGGCCAAGCGTTCCAAGACGGTGGACGAATTCGCCACGGAGTTGTGCACGGCGGTCCGCCAGGGCGGGGCGAAGCGGGGCTTCCTGTCCTCGCTGTTCGGCAAGGGCGCGGAGTAAGGAACAGGTGAGCGACGCGGACCAGCTCCGGCGGCTTCTGCTCGAGCGGTCGGTCCGTCGCGGGGACTTCGTGCTGAGCTCAGGGCAGCGCTCTTCCTATTACATAGACTGTCGTCTCAGCACGATGAGCGCCGAAGGGCAGGTGCTGATCGGGCGAATGGGTCTGGCGGCGATCACCGCGGCGGGCTGGCGGCCGCGCGGGATCGGTGGCCTGACGATGGGCGCCGACCCGGTGGCGTACGCGATCGCGGCGGCGAGCTGGGGGACGGATCTGGTGATCGATGCGTTCAGCGTGCGGAAGGAAGTGAAGGCGCACGGCACGGGGCAGCAGATCGAAGGGAACTTCCGGACGGGAGACGAGGTGGTGGTGGTGGAGGACGTGATCACTTCGGGCGGGTCGGCGCAGAAGGCGATTGCGGCGGTGGAGGGGGCAGGGGGACGGGTGGTGGGCGTGCTGGCGGTGGTGGACCGGGAGCAGGGCGGGTCGGAAGCGCTGGCGGGGGACGGCCGACAAGTAGTAGTGCTCACTACTGCTTCTGAGCTTGGACTCAAAGCCATGGATTACACGGGCGCCTGAGGGCGCCCTTCGCAAGCTTCCTTCCCGTCTCCCGACACATCGGCACTCCGGAACCGCACCAACTCTCCTCTCGATCTGAAAGGAATCACAGCAGCGTGAGAAGCTCAGCTGGATGCGCACTCCTGCTGGTCGGGCTGGTCCTCGGCCGCCCCGCGCCAGGTCTCTCGCAAACGGGAAGCGGGACCGACACGGCCAAGATCGTGCTCATCGGCAGGTGATCGCAGCGACCCGAGCGGCGGATCAGGCGGTCCTCGCCATGGAGACCGCACTCCCGGCCCAGCGGGCGAGCAATCCGAGGATCCCCGCCGTGTTCTGGGACCGCTTTGCGGAACGCGCGCGGAGCCGGCGCAGCGAGTTCGTCGAGCTCCTGGTGCCGATCTAATCGCGGCCGAGGGCATCCAGATTCAGCCGTAACCTGGAGATCGTCACCAACATGCGCTCTAGTCGTTGCTGGACCATGGCTCGCGTGCTCATCGGCGCGGCCGGCATCCCATCGCTCGTGGCGACCTCAGCCGCGGCTCAAACCGTAAGCTGTGTGCCCGTCGCGCAGCGTGCCGGGCAAGAGTTCGGCTGCTTCATTACCGCCCGCGAGGAGCTGGGCGCGTTGCCCAAGGATTCAGCGCTCTACTGGCACATCGATGCCTTTACCACTCCGGCTGCGGCCGAGGAAGCCAAGGGTCCGCGTAGCACCGTGGTGCGGTCCCTGAGCCGAATCTGGCTCTTCACCATCGGGGAACGCGGGTGGCGACCTGCGAGCGGCAAACGGATCGCGTTGGTGGGGCCATTGCCCCTGGTCGACGCCGACGCCTACGCAGCCGTTTACATGGAAGGTGTGTTCAAGCCGGGCATGCACTCCGCGGTCCATCGGCATCCGGGGGTGGAGGCCTGGTATACCGTGGAGGGCGAGCAATGCCTGGAAACTCCACACGGCAAGATCGAACAGCGGGCAGGGGCGCCGGGCATGATGGTCAGCGGCGGGGAGCCAATGATGCTGACGGGCACCGGAGCGGGCGTGCGCCGTTCGCTCGTGCTCATCCTGCAGGACGCCGCGAAGCCACGATCCGTGCTCGCGACCGATTGGACGCCCGCAGGTCTGTGCCGGCCATAGTCATGTGCCACTTCATGCTGACCCGCATCTCGGTGGGTCGATGCTCCTCCGGGAGTCGAGTATGGATCGCAAGGCATTGATTCGCGAGTACAAGGCAGACCGCCGCCCCATGGGCGTCTTTCAGGTGCGCAACACCCTTAGCGGAAAGGTGTTCCTCGGGTCGACCGTGGACCTCCCCTCAATGCTCAACCGGCAGCGCGCCCAACTGCAGATGGGCGCCCACCCCAATCGGCCGCTTCAGGCGGACTGGCGGGCCCATGGGGCAGACGCGTTTGCCTTCGAGGTGCTGGATACGCTGACGCCATCCGATGAAGCGGGCTACGATCCCGCGGCGGACTTGCGCACGCTCGAAGCCATGTGGCTCGCCAAGGTCGCACCTTTCGGTGAACGAGGATACAACGCGGAGCCCAAGCCCGGAGCCTGAGTGCACGGGCTAGAACGTGTACTTGGCCCCAGGATGCCGACGCCCTGGCGCGAGCGCGCGATATCTGCTCGCTGCTGCAGGCACAACAACATGGCGGCCACACGGTGGGACAGTCGGCGGACCGCGCCCTGAGCACTCTCGAGATCCTCCTCAGCCGCCGACGGTGGAAACAGGAGGCACCGAGCGTCGACGTGCTTCGCAAGCAGATCAAGGGGGCGTGTGATCACCTTCGCGTCGCGGTCGAAGGCGCGATGAGACCTCCTCCGTCGTCTGGGGGGACGCGATGACCTGGGGCACCGTCACGGACCTTGTTGTGACGCCGCGGTGGCCGAGTCCGCAGCCGGAGCAGTCCCGCGAAGTCGGTCAGCTCCGAGAGCCCGAGGTCGGAGGCCACCCAGTAGGCAAGATCCGGCGTCGCCCAATGCAGTATGTGGTAGCCCCGCCGCTCCACCGGCCGGGCGGCACCCTCCGGCCCGGCCGCGGGCCACACGAAGACGTTGATGACGTGGCGCCGCCGGCCGTAGACCAGCGCCGCCACCGGCCGCCCATTCAGATAGTCGAGCCGCCCGCCGAGCAGCGGATAGCCGCGCCCGGAGAAATCGTGCACCGGCGGCGAGAAGTCGAGCTTGCCGTCGAACCATGGCTTCACGGTATGCTGGTCCGACGACACCACATCGCTGAGGTGGCCGGGCATGAGCGAGCGCACATGGCTCGCCAGCACCTCGTCCGCCAGGCTCGACGACGCGGTGTGCATCACCGCGAGCCGCCAGCTGCCGACCGCAACGACGGCGATCGTCGCGGCGAATGCCAGCCAGCGCGAAGCCAGGAGCGAGGCGGGACGGCGGGCAGGGGCAGGTCCGGCCGCCTCGCGCAGCGCGGAGCGGACACGTGCCCGCAAGAACTCCGGGGCGTCGAGCCTGGGCATCCGCGCGGCGATGGCCTTCCGGAGCGCGAGACGGTCATCGCGGAAGCGCCCGCAGGTCGGGCATCCCACGAGGTGCGCCTCGAGCTCGACCGCGTCGCTCGCGGCGAGCTCGCCGTCGAGGTACGCGTCGACCTGGGCTTCCACGTCCGGGTGGGTCATTTCATAGCTCCTTGCCGGAGTCGATGAGCGCGTCCTGAAGGCGCTTCCGTGCCCGCGAGAGGCGGGACATGACCGTGCCCACCGGCACGTCCACCACTTCGCTGATCTCCTTGTAGGACAATCCCTCGATCTCGCGCAACACGATCACCTCTCGAAAGTCGGGCGGCAGGTGATCGAGCGCATGCGCCAGCGCATCGCGCGCGTCGCTCCTCGCGAGCGTGTCCGGGTGGTCCTCGGTCACCGCCTCGCTGTGCACCGTCTCGTCGAACTCCGTCGCCGACGCATCCGCGCGATGCCGGCCCCGCCAGGTGTGGGCCATGTTCCGCACGATCGTGAGCAACCATGCCCGGCTCTGGCTCGCCCCCTCCCCGCGGAAGCCGCCGAAATACTTGAGGGCGCGGAGGCACGCCTCCTGCACGACATCGTCGGCGTCGGCGTCGTTCCGCGTCAGGTAGCGCGCCAGCCGGTAGGCGGCGCTCAAGTGCGGCAGCACCATGGCTTCGAATCGTTCGAGCTCGCTTGGCTCCAAGACCGGTCCTCGTGTGTGTCGCGCGGCAGCCATCAGGCAGAGGACTCCGCGGGCGACGAGTTTATTCCCCGCGGAATACGGGCGGGGGAAACGGAGTCTCCCGCTCGGACGATACTGCTGCCACCCCAACATGAGAAACGCGCGTATGAGACAGAAACCGATTGCCCTGATCCGCAACCTCGGCGGGCTGCTGCTTGCCGGCGCCCTCGTCGCGGCCATACCGGCTCCTCGCGGCAACCCAGCCCCCGTCAGCGCGAAGCTGTCCGAGTGGACGATTCAGTTGTCGGAAACGACCGTTCCGGCCGGGCCGGTCAGGTTTACCGTCACGAACAGCGGGAGCATCCCGCACGCCTTCGAGGTGGAAGGGCAGGGGACCGAGCACGAGACGTCCCTGATCCAGCCCGGCGCGAGCGCCACGCTGACGCTCACTCTCCAGCCGGGGACGTACGAGGTCTACTGTCCCGTCGGCGAGGACTCGCACAAGAAGCTCGGCATGGAGACCCATTTGAAGGTCGTCGGCCCCGCGGAGGACGGGCTCCGAGCAGCAGGCGACGGGCGACCACGGACGCCATGGCCGAGCACGACGTCACGGCCACGCCGGCCAAGCCGATCCGGGTGACCGGCGGCGGGCCCGTCATCCAGATCCTTCCCGGCCCGTTCCCGTTCCCCGACAGTGCCGGGCCGATCCTGAAGTCGTTCGGCGTGGAGCACGAGGCGCTGGAGTCCCAGAGCCTGAACGGGCCATACTCGAACAATGTGGCGCCGATTTCGGGCACGTTCACGTTCAGCGCGTGGGACAAGGGCGCGATCCGGGACTCGGTCGACGGCACCGCGGAGTTCACGACACAGGATGGCGCCCGGTGGAAGGTGGTCCTCGACCGCGTGCAAACCAAGGACGTGCCGCATCACCCGAAATTCGGCGGCGTGATCCGCGGGCTCTATTACCACGGCGCCACCGGCGTACACACGCCGCTCGTGCCGACGATCAACAGCGCCGTGGCCCTGTGGTCCATCGCCCATCTGTACCGGAACGGCGAGCGCGTGACGGACAACGCGTATGTCCACGTGATGCTGCTCTCCCGGACCCGGCGGGACAAGGATTACGCCCTGGCCTGCTGGGACTGCTCCAAGAACAAGATCGAGGAGCTGCAGCTCCAGATCACCCCGGCTCCCGGCGAGCCGAAGTTCGACGCGCCGGGCGGGTTCCTGTTCGTCAACTGGGAACGGTCGAGCTCACGGCCGGAGGCGAGCTGAGGGACGGCTGCCCGCCGTTCCTCCCCCGACCGGGGGAGCAGCGACGTGCAAGCCTCGCCGCCGATTCGTCCCATTTTGTCTATCAGCGACATCACCCGGCGCAGGGCTGGTTCGCCGGACGAAAGGGACTCGAAGCGAGGAGGGGGCATGACTCGGCGTTGGAGCGTACCGACCAGGCGGATGCATCAGGGGCTCATCGCACTGATGCTCTTCGCCGGTGCGCTCGTTTCCGCATCGGCGATGTCGGGCTGCGCAGGGGACGGCCTCGTCTACGATACCTATTGGCACGACACGCACCGGTGGAATCGTGACGATGACAGGTTCTACCGCCGGTGGGAAATCGAAACCCGCCGTGCTCACAGTGACTTCCGGAGGCGAAGCCCCGCCGATCAGCAGGCGTACTGGGGTTGGCGCCACAGGTCGTAGCCAGACTCGGCACTCAGGGGCCTGGGAGGCTCCGGTCGGCGGGATTCGCACCCCGCTCATCACCAGGCCGGTCCGCGTCCCAGCCCCGCAGCCAGGCCGAACCGCCCGCTAGTCGCTGCACGGGCGCCGCGCGGCGGGTGGGGACTATACTGCAGTCGTGGTCCCGACACCTGAGGCAACTGCCGTAAGGGTGACCGCCGGCGTCCACCGCAGGCGAGTCATCGGCGCCCGCCTGCTGGGGCTCGCTCTCGCGCTCGTGTCGCCCGCCTGGTCCTCGTTCGCGCAGGCACCCAGAAGGCGCGGCCGAACATCGTCGTGTTGGTCGCCGACGACCTCGGCTGGCGTGATTCCGGGCCCTACGGCAACACCGCCATCGGTACGCCCCATATCGACGCGCTGGCCCGATCAGGCCTGCTGGTGAAGCGCGCCTTCGGGACCACGCCGCAATGCAGCCCGTCCCGCATCAGCATTCTGAGCGGCAGGTACCCCCACGCGACGCGGGCCGAGGACCTGCACACGCCGCTGCCGGCATCCGAGCGCCTGCTGCCGTCGTATCTCCAGGCCGACGGCTACTTCACCGGACACATGGCGAAGACGCACTACGGGCCGAACGCCGAGGCGCAATTCCAGTGGTATTCGCCGGCCACCGCGTCGGCCCTGCCCGCCTTCCTCGATTCGGCCGGCACTCAGCCGTTCTTCCTGTGGGTCGGGTTCCACGAGCCGCACCGGCCATACGCACGCGGCCTCATACCGCAGCCACACTCCGCCGCGCAGGTAACGCTGACACCGTACCTGGCCGATGCGCCCGGCACGCGGGCCGACCTCGCGCTGTACTATGACGCGATCGCACACCTCGACGCGGACATCGGCCGCATGCTGGCGGAGCTCGAGCGCCGGAAGCTTCGGGACAACACCTTGATCGTATTCCTGAGCGATAACGGCCCGCCGTTCCCCCGCGAAAAGGGGACCCTGTACGACGGAGGCACCCGAACGCCGCTCATCTTTTCGTGGCCGGGGCGCATCCGAGCCGGGTCGGTATATGACAGCGGGCTCGTGAGCACCGTGGACCTGGCGCCGACACTGCTGGAGGTCGCGGGGGTGACGCCGCCCCAGGCGATGCAGGGCCGGAGCTTCCACGCGATGCTCACCGCGCCCGCAGCGTATGCCGGCCGCACGTACGTCTTCAGCGAGCGGAACTGGCACGACTGCGACGAGCACCAGCGGGCAGTCCGGAGCGGGCGGTACAAGCTGATCCGCACCGACGCCTATACGGCGCTCCCGCTCTGCACCGCCGCCGACATCGGGGCGAGCGCTTCGTTTCTCGACCTCCGTGCGCGTGCAAAGGCCGGGCGGCTGACCCAGGCGCAGCGTCGGCTGTTCGAGGCGCCACGCGCGCGGCTCGAGCTGTACGATCTGGCGGCCGACCCATGGGAACTCAGGAACGTCGCCGACGATCCGGCGTACGCGAAGCAGGTGCGCGAGCTGGCGGCCGTGCTGGAGGAATGGATCGAGCAGTCGGACGATTTCCCCGCCGCCTACCGCGTGCGCGACGACAACACCGATCGCATCACCGGCGTGCAGTTCACTACCAGGATCCCGCCGCTGCGAAACCCGGAGGTACCGCCGCCGGATGAGCGGTGGGGCCGGGAGGGGCCGAGATAGCAGGTTGCGAGCCCGAACGGGGATCAGCGAGGTCCAATCGCCAACGTCACGAGTGTGGCAAACTGCGGAGGGAAGGGAACCGCAGTTGGACCCGAAAGATCTGGAGGCAGATCTCATGTGTGTCTGGGATGGGACGTAGACTGGCCCGGGATGACGAGCGAGAGGCGATAAACCAGGTCCCGGGGTGGAATGACGACGCAGCGTCGATACATGAGCATCGCCACGCCAGAGGCGAGAGGAATCACTGCGAGAGATGGCATCGGGACGCGCTCAGTCAACCCGAAGGCCGCCTGAAGGAAACGGGGTGCCGCGGCCCCTCGACGGCACCGTTAACGTGCCGCTGAGGGGCCAAGTCACGATCATCATCCGTTCACCGATTCGACCGCGGTCGGCGAGCTACGCCCCCTTGGTGGTCGAGTGGGAACGAGAGCTCTGCCCGCCGACCGACGCTTCGTACATGAGCCCGCCCTCCGCCATAGTTACGATGGCGACCCCATTTCGATAGGCAAGATCGGCCGACACTCGTTCGGTCAGCGCAATGGCGGACGCCTGGGCATCGAGCTTGAGGTGACCCCGCTTGAAGTTCTCCAGCGCCGCGGCCGTCCTTGAAGAAGATCACCTCGCTGTAGGCCTGGCCGCCGGCCTGGAGGCCGATCGTCAACTGGGTGAGCGTGGAGCGTCCGATCAGCCGGCCGTGCTGATAGACGTATCCCTTGCCTCTGGCGCCACCGACACCCAACCCGCCCTTGGCGACGGTCGGAAAGACAACGTACCCGGCAGACTCGGCGAAGACCCTGGCGAGCCCCGGGTCCTTTTCCTTGAACTTGGCGATCACGGCCGCGGCGTCAGACTCATCCTTGGCCGAGGCGACCACGGACAGGGGCCTCCGCGGCCGCGGGCATCGCCAGGGTGAAGGCGAGCGCCAAGGCACCGACAGAGGAGCGGATGATGGACAATTTGTCACTCCTAGTACATCGCGGAACGGCTGAGCCGTTCTCGTTCTGCGTGATTCGGCCACGGACCGTCCGCACGTTGCGCGTGGGCGGAAGTGGTAGATGGACCCAGGCATGAACGCGGGTCGATTCCCGCGACGTAAGTTTTGGACTCCCCGACATCCGGGGGACGCGGGCGCGCCGCGTTGTTCGCCCCGCAACCCTTCGATATCTTGGCCTGATGGCCCCGATTGCCGACCGCCGCGACGCGTTCCGCCGGCTGCACGAGTCCGGCTGCTTCGTGATCCCCAACCCGTGGGATCTCGGCAGCGCGCGCCTGCTCGCCGGGCTCGGCTTCCGCGCGCTGGCGACGACCAGCTCCGGCTTCGCCTGGTCGCTGGGCCGGCCGGACAACCGCGTGACGCTGAACGAAGCGCTGGCGCACCTGCGCGCGATCGCCGGCGGGGTCGAGCTGCCGGTCAACGCCGACTTCGAGGGCGGGTTCGCCGTCGAGCCGGCCGAGGTGGGGGCCAACGTCATGCTCGCGACGGGGACCGGAATCGCGGGGCTGTCGATCGAGGATTCCACGGGAGACATCGCGCACCCGCTGTTCGACTTCGGGCTCGCGGTCGAGCGCGTGCGCGCGGCCCGGGCGGCGATCGACGCCAGCGGCACCGGCGTGCTGCTCACCGGCCGCTCGGAGGGGTTCATCGTTCGGCGCCCCGACCTCGGCGAGACGATCCGGCGGCTCACGGCCTACGCCGAGGCGGGCGCGGACTGCCTGTACGCGCCGGGGCTCCGCACCCGGGACGACATCGCGATGGTGGTGGCCGCGGTCGCGCCGGTGCCGGTCAACGTGCTCGTCGGGGGCGATTTCATCACGGTGACCGAGCTCGCCGACCTGGGCGTGCGGCGGATCAGCGTCGGCGGGGCCTTGGCGCGCGCGGCGTGGGGCGGGTTTCTGGAGGCGGCGAGGGAGATCGCGGAGCGGGGAACGTTCACGCGACTGGCGCGAGGAGTGCCGTTCGCCGAGATCGACGGGATGTTCGCCCGATAAGCGGGGTCACATCCGGACGTGCCGGTCCGCCTCGGTAGCGCTCGCGAGGATGTCGTGCCGGAGCCGGGCGGCGGTCTGGAGCACGCGGGCAGGATAGCGGGAGCAGCGGGGCGTGTTGGCGCCGCGGACGCAGCCGTTGTAGCGGCGCAGAGCGACGCTGACCGACCGCGTGCGCATGAGGTAGCGGTGCAGGATCCGGGCGCCATGGCAGATGTTCGCGTCCAGGTTGGTCAGGTCCGCGGAGGCGCAGCCGTAGCTGCCGGCGTGGATCGGCATCACCTGCATCATGCCGATCGCGCCCTGGCTGCTCACCGCGGTCGAATCGAGCTGGCGGTTCTCGATGAGGAGCACGGCGGCGAGCAGGCTCGGGCTCACGCGGATCCGGCCGGCCTCGCGGGTCACCGCCCAGGCCGCCCGCTCGGCCATGGCCGGGTTCCGGGTCCGCCGGGCGATGGCGCGGGCGAGCGGCTCATGCGCCAGGCGCGCGGTCACGGCGAACTCGAGCGCGGCGCTGTCGACGCGGACGATCTTCGGCGTGCGGCCTGGCCGAGGGCTGGACGCAGAGCGGCCCGCGGGTCGGAGTCATGGCTTGCGACGCGCGCGACGGCGCAGCGATGCGAGCGCTGGCGGGTGCCGGGCGCGAGGCTGCCGCTGGACGAGACGCCGCACGAGAGGACGCCTTCGCGGAGGGCGCCGGCAGGGCAATCGGTCCGGACACGGGGTCCGGCGCGAACGCCAGCGAACGCGGACCGCCGCCGCACGCGGAGACAGTCACGGCGAGCGCGGCAAGGCACGAGTCGACGGCGCGGCGACCACTCATCGGAAACGTCAAGGACTCTCCAGTAGGTGAAGATGCGAGGACTATCGTCGGTGGCCGGAGGGGGCTCAAGTGTGGGGATCCTGACTGCGACGAGAAAGGCGACACTCGCCGTGAGAAGTGCATTTGCGTGCCATGCGCAACCCGATGCACGTGAGGGTGTAGAAGACCGGTTGGGGGCGGGAGTGCAGCGCTTCGCACGCCGGGGTGGGGAAGGGGATCGTTACAAAGGTCGGTCGACAGGCTGCCACCGTGGCGAGTGAAGGCCTGCGCCACCGCCAGGTCCAGTCGGGCGACGCCTCGATCCACGTCGTCGAGGGCGGACCTCCCGGGCAACCGGCCGTCCTGTTCGTGCACGGCTGGCCCGAGAGCTCGGCAGCCTTCGAGCAGATCATGCTGCTTCTGAGCGACAAAGCCCACGTGCTCGCGATGGACCTGCCGGGAATCGGCGGATCGACCCCGGCGCCCGCCTCGGGCGACAAGCGAACGCTCGCGCGGTGCGTGCGCGGCGTCATCGTGGCCCTCGGGCTGAAGCAGGTGACCCTCGTGGGGCACGACGTCGGCGG
Source organism: uncultured Gemmatimonadales bacterium (assembly GCA_963833905.1). GTDB lineage: Bacteria > Gemmatimonadota > Gemmatimonadetes > Gemmatimonadales > GWC2-71-9 > CAVVWJ01. Next base: position 71,867 of record CAWHZQ010000008.1, read on the forward strand.
GCAGATCGTCTACGCCTTTCTCCACGCCTTTCCGAACGAGCTCCTGCGAGCCGTGATCATGAACGTGGCGGTGCCGGGGGTCGCGCCCTGGTCGGACATCAAGCGCAGTCCCGCCATCTGGCATTTCGCGTTTCACGCGATCCCCGATCTGCCCGAGACGCTGGTGACCGGGCGGCAGGCCGAGTACTTCGCGTACTTCTACGAGCGGCTCTCGGCCAGGGCCGGCGGAGTGTCCCAGGGCGCGCGTGAGGTATACGCCAAGGCGTATGCCCGGGCGGAGGCGCTGCGCGCGGGCTTCGACTGGTACCGCGCGTTCCCGGAGGACGAGCGAAACAACATGGCCGTGGAGCGCCAGACGGTGGACACCCCGGTCCTGTACCTCCGGGGCAGCAAGGACCCGGGGTTCGGGATCGATCGGTACGTGGAGGGACTCCGTCACGGCGGCCTGACGAACGTGGAGGCGGCCGAGGTCGCCGGACAGCGGCCACTTCGCCCCGGACGAACAACCGGAGGCCGTGGCCCGGGCGCTCGAGCGCTTTCTCGGACTCGGCGCCGCGCCGCAGTGAACCGGGGGCGTCTGGAGGCGTTCAGCGACGGCGTCATCGCCATCATCATCACGATCATGGTGCTGGAGATGAAGGTGCCGCACGGCGCCGACCTCGCGGCGCTCCGGCCGCTCCTGCCGGTGTTCCTGAGCTACGTGCTGAGCTTCGTGAACGTCGGCATCTACTGGAACAACCACCACCACCTGCTGCACACCTGTCGCCAGGTGAACGGCCGGGTGCTGTGGGCCAATCTCCTGCTGCTGTTCTGGCTGTCGCTGTTCCCGTTCTGCACCGGCTGGATGGGCGAGAACCACTTCGCGGCGGTGCCGACCGCCCTGTATGGCGTCGTGCTGCTCGCGGCGGCGTATTCGTATCTCGTGCTGCAGCGGGCAATCGTCGTCGCGAACGGCGCGGCCGCGGCCCCGCTCGTGCGGGCGGTGGGGGCGGACCGGAAGGGGCTGGTATCGCGGCTGATGTACATGGCGGCGGTGGTGGCCGCGTTCTGGCAGCCGTGGATCGCGTGGGCGCTGTATGTGGCGGTGGCGCTGCTGTGGTTCGTGCCGGACCGGCGGATCGAGCGGGTGCTGCTGCAGGAGGAGGGGCGAGCGCGAGTCATCCTGAGCGAAGCGAAGAAGCCATGCGTTGGGTCATGGCTTTTTCGCTTCGCTCAGGATGACGTGACGCGATCACCAAGAAGTGACGCTGATCACCGCCCACCTAGGGCAGCGGCTGCGGCTCGCTGTAGAGGAAGTCGTCCAGCACCACCACGTCCCCGCCACCACCGCTGCTCAGGTCGTCGATCCCCGCCCCGATCGGAACCTCACCGAGCGTCAGCACGATCCGGGTGATGATCGGCTCCTCGAAGGTCACGCCGACGAGGCTGTACTCGTCCGGATCTGCGCGCACCGGCACCGGCACGTCGGCGATCAGCCTGTTGTCCCGGTCGTAGGCCTGGAGACGAGAGGTGTTTGCCTTGTCCACGTCCACCACCACCGCGCCGAAGCTTCGAACGGCCGCCACGGTATCGCTCGCCGGAATCCGGAACGTCGACCTCGACCTTGGTCGTGCCGATCGGCGCGAACAGCTTGGCCTCGCTGAACGGAATGAATTCCGCGGCGTAGGTCGGGTTGATGTCCGCGAAGTGGTTGTCGCTCACCCGCAGGCCCGTCCCTCCGCCAGTAGACCGCGCCGCGTCCCTTGAAGAAGTCCGGGGCAAAGTCGACGTGTTCGTGAACTGGGCCGGCACGCCGTCCCAGTTGATCCCGCGCCGCCCCGACGCGTGCCGGCCGGGCTCGCCCTTGTTGTCCACGTCGCCGATGGCCGCCCCGAACTCGGGAATGCGCCGGATCCGACATTGCCGCTGATGGCGACGATCGCCACGGGCGTGGGAGTCGGATCTGGCGCGGCGATGTCGCCGCCGGAGTCCTGCAGGCCTGTGTGAGTGCCGCGCCGAAAAGCGCGACGGCAGGGTCGTGCGGTATGCCGTCATGGCATCCTCTCCTGGGTCTGGGTATCTGGCCGAGCTTACGGCGAGAATATTGGGGAGAGGAGGACGACGAACTATCCGGCGTGGGGCCTGACTTCGATCCCACGATCGCTGGCCGCGGAGAGGGCGGAGGATGGGGAAGGAACCTGACCAAAGTCAGGGATGGGGAGATCTGTGAATGCCCCCGATGAATCGCGCCATCGCGGCGAGCACGATCGCCGGCTGCTCCCCGTGTGGCGCGTGGTCACAGCCCGCGAGCATGATCGTCTCCACCGGACCGCCGGCCCCGCGCTCGATCGCCTCGAGCTGCGCCCGCCTGTTCCTGCCGGCCGTCCTCCAGACCATCGCCAACTGGCGCTGCGGCCACAGGACCTCGGCCGCCTCGGCGACATCCAGCACGACACGACGCGCTACCTCGTGCTGCTGATACCCATCGGATGGGGCACGGCCGTGTTCGGGGAGGAGCTCGTCTTCCGGGGCTTTCTGAATACTCGCCTGGCCACGGGCTTCGGCGGTGGTCGAGCGGCCATCGCGGTGAGCGTGGCGGTGCAGGCGCTGCTGTTCGGCTTGGGGCATGCCTACCTGGGACCGCGCGGCATCATGAACGCCGCGGCCATCGGCCTCGTGTCCGGCGGCGTGTACTGGGCCAACGGCCGTAACCTGTGGCCACTCGTGATCGCGCACGGCCTGGTCGACAGCGTTGGCCTGACGCTGCTGCGCCTGGGTGTGGCGCACCAGGGCTAGGCCGGCGACTCGCGCGTCCACTTTCCGACCCCGGGCGGTGGAATAGATTCTGGCGGGTGGAGCACCTCACGAGCATGCTCGCATGCAGACACGGCCTGAGGACGCGCAATGTCCGACACCCCAATCGACCTCTACGACAACGTCTACGCCGACTTCGCGAGCACCGCCGAGGCCGCGGTCAGGCGGGAGACCTACGGCGAGGACCTGGGCCAGAGCAGCTGGTTGACGGCGAGCGAGTGGCTCGGATTCGCCGACCAACTTGGCGTGGGCGCGGGGTCCGAAGTCCTCGAGGTGGGCAGCGGGTCCGGTGGCCCCGCCGTGTTCCTGGCCGCGGCACGGCATTGCCGCGTGACCGGCGTCGACATCAACGAACATGGTGTACGCAACGCCATGGCCCTCGCCCAGGCGCGCGGACTGGCCGACCGGCTTCGCTTCGAAGTCGTGGACGCCGGCCACGCCCTCCCGTTCGCCGATGAGAGCTTCGACGCCGTCGTCTCGAACGACGCGATGTGCCACATCCGCGACCGGGCGGCGGCCCTCCGCGACTGGTATCGGCTGCTTCGCCCTGGCGGACGCGCGCTCTTTACGGATGCGATGGTGCTCACCGGCCCCGTGACGCATGAGGAGCTCGCGATCCGGAGCTCCATCGGCTTCTATCTCTTCGTCCCGCCAGGCACCAACGAGGAACTGCTGGGGGTCGCCGGTTTCGACGTGCGCGCCGTACAGGACGTGACGGCGAATGCGGCCGACGTGGCGCTCCGCTGGCACGACGCGCGCGCCCGGCATCGCGAGGCACTGGTGGCCAGGGAAGGAGGGGCCAACTTCGAGGGCCTGCAGCGGTTCCTCAGCTGCACGCACACGCTCTCAATCGAGCGGCGGCTGTCGCGCTATGCCTATCTGGCCGAGAAGCCCGCGTGAGCGCGACCACGGCCGCCCCCGCGACGGCGCGGATTGCGTCCATCGATCTGATCCGCGGTGCCGTCATGATCCTGATGGCGATCGACCATGTCCGCGTGTACTCCGGCCTGCCGGCGGGCGGGCCCACTCCCGGCATCTTCTTCACCCGCTGGATCACCCACTTCTGCGCTCCCGCTTTCATCTTCCTCGCCGGCACCAGCGCCTTCCTGTACGGCCGCCGGCACGCCGACCTCTCGCGCTTCCTGTTCATCCGTGGTTTGTGGCTCGTCCTGCTCGAGCTGACGGTGATCCGGGTGGCGTGGACATTCAATTTCGATTTTACCGACTACCTGCTGGCCGGGGTCATCTGGGTGATCGGCTGGTGCATGGTGCTCATGGCGGGGCTCGTGCGCCTCCCCGTGCCCGCGGTCGGCGGGCTCGGCCTCGCCATCATCGCACTGCACAACGCCGTGATGCCGAAGCTCGTCCCGCTGCTGCCGGAGGCGCCCCGCAGCATTCTGTACACCGCGTTCGCCGACCCGCCGATCGGGCCGCTGATGGTCCTCTACCCGATCATTCCGTGGATCGGCGTCATGGCCGCGGGCTATGCCTTCGGATCGGTCCTGACGCTCGAGCCGGCACGACGACATCGGATCTGCTACGCGGTCGGCCTGGGCGGCACCGCGCTCTTCCTGCTCCTGAGAGGGCTCAATCTGTACGGCGATCCCCGGCCGTGGACCACCACCGGCCAGATGCCGGCGGCGCTCTCGTTCCTCAACACCACCAAGTACCCGGCCTCGCTCAGCTTCCTCCTCATGACGCTGGGGCCCACGATCGCGCTCATGCCGCTCCTCGATCGGGCGCGCGGGGCGCTCGCCGGCTGGGTCGCCATCTTCGGCCGAGTGCCGTTCTTCTTTTACGTCCTGCACATCCCGCTCATCCACGGACTCGCGCTCCTGGTGTCGTGGAGTCGCGAGGGCAGCGTGAGCCCCTGGCTCTTCGCGAACCATCCCATGGGGAACCCACCCGCGCCCGAGGGATACACCTGGAGCCTTGGCCTGCTCTATCTGGTGTGGGCGGTGGCGATCGTCGTCCTGTACTTCGCGTGCCGGTGGTTCGCGGACCTCAAGGCGAGGAGGACGGACGCGTGGCTGAGCTATCTCTAGGCGCCGTGGCATGATACTGCTCTACCAATTCGACTCGAGAGCGCCGTCGTGAGCACGGATCCTGCGAGGCGTCCTGGGCCTGCTCGTGCTCGTGGTCGTGCCTGGCATCCTCTATTCGCTCTTCGTCTCACACAGCACGCTGGCCGCCACGGTGCAGAACGTGCTGCTGGTAGCGGCGTTGATCGTGTGGTTCGGGAGACGCTTTCTCGGGAACCTCGTCGGCTCGCGGGGCACCATAACGGTCGAAGCCGTGGTCGTGGAGCAAGTTCGCCTGTATGGCTTCCGCCTCGCGGGTCCGGAGGGCCACTTCTCCCCCGAACAGTTCGACGCCGTGCGCGTCGAGCAGGCGTCTGGCCCGATAAGCGTTCAAGGCGGACCGCACGCGCGTGTATGCCTCGCCGGGAAGGACGACATCCCGGACATCCTGATCGCCAGGATGGCCCCCGACGCCGGGCGAGCGCTGGGCGGCGAGCTTGCGGCGGCCCTCGGACTCCCCGATACCAGCAACGGCAAGAGCCATACTCAGTTGGCACGCGCGCGGACGTCGTGGGAGAGAGACCCGGAGATGCTGGATGAATTCGAAACCGCAGAGGTCGCGACCGGCGAGACGAGCATCCTCGTGCGCTGGTCCGGCTCGGGCGCACCCGTCCTGCTGCTGCACGGCTTCCCTCAAACACCACCTGATGTGGCATGGCGTTGGCACCCCGATTGGCTCGCCCACTTCACGGTGGTCTGTGCCGACTTGCGCGGCTACGGCGCCAGCGGTTGTCCGCGTCCACTCCGGATCACGCGCCCTACGCGAAGCGGGCGATGGCGCGCGACATGGTGGGCGTCATGGAACGCCTCGGCTTTCCGCAGGTTCTCGGTCGCCGGGCATGACCGTGGCGGTCGTGTGGCCTATCGCCTGGCGCTCGATCATCCCGGCCGGGTCGAGCGGCTTGCGGTGCTCGATGTCCTGCCGACCGCCACGGTCTGGGAATGGGCCGACGCGCAGGTTCACGTTGGCCTACTGGCCCTGGTCGCTGCTCGCCCAACCGGAACCGCTTCCGGAGCGCCTCATCGAGGCGGCGCCTGAGGCTGTCGTGGATGCCGCGCTCGCCGGCTGGGGCTCACCTTCGACAACCTTTGGCCCCGAGGTTCGCGCCGCGTATGTCGCCGCGCTGCGCGGACCCTGCTCATGTCCACGCCATCTGCGAGGAGTATACCGGGCCGCGGTGACCCTCGATCGGGCGCACGACGACGCGGACCGCGCAAGCGGGCGGCGCATCGAGTGTCCGCTGCTGGCTCTGTGGAGCGGCCTTGGCCCATTGAGCGCCTGGTATGCCGAGGCGGGTGGACCGCTCGCGCTCTGGTGGGCGTGGGGCGACGATGTCCAGGGCGGCGCGGTCGAGGCGGGGCATTTCTTCCCGGAAGAGATTCCGGTCAGAGACCGCCGGTGCGCTCGAGCTTTCTTTTTCCGCGCGCGGCCCTGAGGTCGATCACTCAGAGTGCAATTGTTTGCAGCACCTGCTCCCCATGGCACAGGCGTTGCCAGTTTGACTCCCCGGTGGCAGGCAAGACAGCCGCCAAACCTCAGCTCCCATTGCAGTTGCCGCCCTCATCGGGCACCCCGATCAAGGCAAACCCGTCGCGAGGCGGGGACGCAAAGCCTGAGAGTCTCGCTTCCTGCGAGATCGTCCGGCTGCCGGAGACGGACGGCACCACCCCATGTCTGGAGACACCGATGCGGCGCACCCTTCTGCTTTCACTGGTTCTTCCCCTCAGCTTGCTGACCACCAAGGCAGTGGCGCAGACCTGCGTCGGCATGCCCTCCTTCGCCAGCGGCCAGATGCAGATCGCCGGCGGCGGCTCCTTCGCCGACGGGACGAGCAGCTTCGGCGGCACCTTCGGGTACGGCACGCCGAAGGCCCTGTACGGGAAGGCCGGCGTCGGCACCACGTCGTACGACGGCTTCGACGGGTCGTCATTAGACCTCAGCGTCGGCGGCGGGTACCAGATTCCGCTGCAGACGAGCCGGACGGCCGAGCTGTGCCCGGTCGCCAGCCTGAGCATCGGGTCGGGTCCCAATGACATCGTCGGGAGCGGCGTGGACATGTCGAGCCGGACCTTCGCGTTCGGCGCGGCGGTCGGCGCCCTCGTGGGGCACAGCACTCAGGTGCGCATCCTTCCCAACGCGAGCTTCCAGTTCGCCAACACCAGGATCTCGATCGACGACGGCACGACCTCGGCGGCCGGCTCGGAGAGCTATGGCCTGCTCACGCTGGGCACCGGGTTCGTGTTCAACTCGCGGTTCAGCATCAACCCGAGCATCAGCATCCCGGTGGGTCTGGACGGCTCGAGCACGTCGTTCGGGCTGGTGGGAGCGATGAACTTCGGGCGCTAAGCGGCAAGTAGACGCAGCAGGCACATCGAAGGGGCGGGGCGCGGTCGGGATATTCCGACGGCGCTCCGCCCTTTCGGCGTCACACGTCCCCGAGCAGTCGCTCGAGCGCCCCGTCTTCGCCGGCACGGTCCGCAGTGGGAGCGGTCCTCGTTTGAGCCGGGCAAGCGCGCCTGGCCCGTAACCAGCGCCCCTTTCCCTCTCTCCCTTGCAATGTATGACTTCCACATATATATTTCAGTCATGTCCGACGCCCGCACAACCAACCTCCTGGGTGCCGCCGTCACGGCGCTCAACGACGAGCTGGAAGCCGCCACGGCTTCCGCCGCGGAGCATGGTGCTGCCTTCCCGGCTGCCCTGGTATCGGTGCATTGGGCACCGGGGCTCAGCATCGAGCAATTGCGCCGCATACTGGGACTATCGCATAGCGGCACTGTCCGGTTGCTGGATCGGCTCGAGCGGGAGGGCGCCGTGGAGCGAAAAGCTGGGCGGGACGGCCGCTCGGTGGCCGTGCACCTGACCGCCCAGGGGAGACGGCACGTGCGGACCATCCTCGATCGACGGCGCTCGGTCATGGGCAGCGCGCTCGCATTGCTGGGTCCGGCGGAACAGGATCAGCTCCGTCACCTGGTAGAAAAGCTGCTCGCCGGCATGACGCGCGGTCGTGAGCACGCGGATCACGTCTGCCGCCTGTGTGATGAAGCGGCCTGTCCCCTCGCCGCGTGCCCGGTGGAGTGCGCGGTCCAGGGGGAGCTGGCCTGACTCGAAGGGCTCTCTTGAGGGGAGTATTTATATGTATGCCGCATACTTATATATCTTCCGAGCCTTCGATGGCGCCGCCGCTTCTCGCCTTGCGAAGAGTCCGGATCCGGAGCGAGAGATCGCCGATGGCCGGTGGCCGAGTGCTGCAGTCGGCCGGTGCGATTCGCCTTCACCAGCTCGCCTCGCGACGGCGGACTCGATCCTCGCGAGGATCGCGCGAGTTGGTAAGGCTGTCGCCGGGACAGCACACTAGGTCCGGCGATCGCGAACCAGATCCGGCATGGCCGATCCGGCCCCCGCCTCGTGGAAACCCGGTCGCGGCTATAGGTTTCGCGTACACTTCCTCTTCCCCCGGAACATCACGTCCATGGACGCCTACGCCTTCGCACTCACCCTCGGCACTGCCGGGCTGGCTGCGACGGCTGCGGCCGAGACCGCGGCGATCGAGATCCGGACGGCCGCCGCGGCGACGGCCGAAGCATCCAGAAGGTCGTGGTACCGACTCGACGAGATGGCGCGAAGGCTTCGGCGCCGTCGGCGAAGTCGCTAGTCGCCCGGGACGGGCGGCGGGAGAGTGAGCGGCGGTATGATCGACAAGAGCGCAGTCTCTGATTCCATCCCTTTCTCCTACAAGGGGTTTGCCATCACGGCGCGGACGTTCCAGATCCGTGGCTCCGGGCGCTGGACGCAGGATCTGTTGATCGGCCGCCGAGAAAGCTTGCGGTCCTTCAGCGGCCCTGTCACCTATTCGTCTCAAGAAGCGGCCATCACGGGTTGCCGCGAGTTCGCACGCCGGATCATCGACGGGCGAGTACGGGATTGCTCGGTGGCTGACTTGTCCTGAGCCCGACGCCGGGCCGCCGTCACTCGTGGCGTACGTCATGCTGGCACCCGGCTCCGTGAGCAGCGCCCGGTCCACGAACCGGTGCCGCTGCGAGACCCAGAGCCGGGCCGTCGGCGCCACGGAGTCGCCGGTGGCGAGCACTTCCCACATCGGCGCGCGGAAGCCGCTGGCCCGAACGAGGGTCGTGTCCCGCACCACCTCCACGGTGTACCAGATCACCGAGCCGAAGCGATCGACGTACACCGGCATCGCGGCGCGGTAGCCCGGGCGGAGCGGCAGCGCCGAGACCGCGAGGCCGAACATGTTCCACTCGAACGGGCGCACCGCCAGCTCCTCGTCCACGCTGGTGGGATCGCCCTCGGCGGGGACGGTCCGCCCGCGCACCCGCCGCCCGTCGAACTCCAGCGTCACCACCCGCGCCTTGTTGCTCGAGTGCATGCGCAGCGGCCGCAGGGTGGCGGCGTCGATCCAGGAGCTGTCCACCGTCGTGGCCCGCGGCGTCTCGAACGTGATGACGTCGAGGTAGACCGGCCGGCCGTCGAGCGTATCGCTCGTGAGCTGCTCCGACTGGCGGCCGAACGGCATGGTGCTGTCGCCCCGGGCGAGCGTCATCCGCCGCTCGATCGAGAACGGGCGGAGCCGTGACGCGTCGACGGCCGGGTCGCCGGCCTGGACGGTGTCGCGGACGGCGGTCGTGGCATCCGGGACCTGGCGTGGAGCCCCGGCGGGGAGCACTGCCAGCAGGATGACGAGCGGAGCGAAACGCAGCATGTGAGCCTCGGAGAGGGAAGACTTCTCTCCTTACGCATCGACAGCGGCGCAGGTTCCGCGGCCGAGCGAAACACCCGGAGGTGTTCGACCATGGATCGCCGCGATTTCCTTCACGCCATGGGCGCCGTCGCTGCCATGGCGGCGTTACCGCGCTACGGCACGCGCCGCGCGGCGGGCCACGCGCCCAACATTCTCTTCATCGTCTCCGACGATCTCGGCTACGCCGACCTCAGCATCACCGGCCGCGGCGACTACCAGACGCCGGTCATCGACCAACTGGCGCGCGACGGCGCGCTGTTGACCCAGGCGTACTCGTCGGCGCCCGTCTGCACGCCGACCCGCGTCGCCTTCATGACCGGCCGCTATCCCGCCCGCTACGCCGTCGGCCTCTACGAGCCGCTCACGACGCAGGAGAATGTCGGGCTCGAGCCGCACCCGGCGACGCTGGCGCGCCTGCTCAAGAACGCCGGGTACGACACCGCACTCGTCGGCAAATGGCACCTCGGAGTGTCGCCGCAGTTCCATCCTCTGCGCCACGGCTTCGACGAGTTCTATGGCTTTCTTGGCGGCGGTGCCGATTACGCCAGCCACGCCGATGTCGGGACGCGGACAGTCTCCTACTTTCAGGACGGGGAACGGCCGATTCATGTCGAAGGTTACCTGACGGATCTCTTCACCGAACGTGCGGTCCGCATCGTGAGTCGGCCGCGACGGAAGCCCTTCTTCCTCAGCCTGCAGTACAACGCCCCCCACTGGCCCTGGCAGGGTCCTGGCGACCCGCCGTATCCAGACACCCTGGACGTCAGGGCCGGTGGGTCGCCGGAGACCTATGCGCGCATGGTGCGGAGCATGGACGAAGGGATCGGCCGCGTGCTCGATGCCTTGCACCGGCGTGGCCTGGAGCGAGACACACTGGTCGTGTTCACGAGCGACAACGGCGGCGAGCGCTTCTCGCACATGGGGCCATTCAGTGAAGGGAAGATGGCGGTGTGGGAAGGTGGCATTCGCGTCGCCGCAGCCGCGCGGTGGCCAGGCGTCATTCCCGCCGGGAGCCGTTGCGAGCAGGCGTGCGCGACCTTCGATCTCACGGCGACCGCCGCCGCGCTCGCCGGCGCGCGCGCCGATGCCGCGGCGCCGTTCGACGGCATCGATCTCATGCCCGCGTTGCGTGGCGGCGCGCCGCGGCCCCGCGACCTGTACTGGCGCCTGGCACAGCGGAAGAAGCAAAGCGCACTGCGCAGTGGAGACTGGAAGTACCTCGCCACCCCGAAGGACGGCGAGCATCTCTTTGACCTCTCGACTGATCCCGGGGAGAAGCACGATCGGAAGGCGGAGCGCCCCGAGGTGCTTGCGGAGCTCCGGCGCAAGTACGCAGAATGGGAGCGGGGGATGTTGACGCCGATCCCGCTCGACCCTGGCGCATAGCACACGGAGGAATCCATGAGAACGACGATATTGCCTGCATGCGCACTCGCCGCACTGGTCACGACGGGCGCGGCTCAAACACCAACGAAGCTCGCCGGCAAGATGGAATGCGCCGCGCCCAACCCGAGCCACGTGCTGCCTGTGGCCGATACAGCGAAGCACGCTCTGTCCCTGAGCGCGGCCAAGTGCACGTGGTCGGAAGGCGCCATCGGTGGGCAGCCCTTGAAGGGCGAGGAGGATGTGATCGCTTCGGACGCGACGGGGAACACGTCCCACGACCGAGGCTATGGGGTCGGCAGCGTCGGCAACGGTGACAAGTACTTCGTTCACTTCAAGGGGACGACGACCCTGAAGGACGGCGCGCCCGTCAGCAGCGACTGCACCTGGAAATTCACCGGAGGGACCGGCAAGCTGAACGGGATCAAGGGGAAGGGTACCTGCAAGGGCACGTTTCGGCCGGACGGCAAAGTGGCCTGGAACATCGAGGGCGAGTACAAGCTGGCGGCGCCGGCCGGGAAGTAGCCGGCGCCCGGTCAGCGCCCGGCCACCGCGGAATCGGGCGGCAGCGGCCCGGGCACCGGGACGGGAGGAGGCGTCCAGGCGACGACCGAAAGCCGCGCCCCGTCGATGCTGGTCGCGGCCATGGCGAGCGCGTGGCTACCCTCGGGCTGGTCGGGCAATGGATCCGCCTCGGGGACCGGCTCCGGACGCCCCACGAATCGCAGCGGCTCGACCCGCATGGCGAACTCGAATCGGAACCGGGCTGCCTGGCAGCTGAACTCCGCCCAGTCGAAGGCCGCGCGATCGGAGGTGCAGGCGCCGCCGGCATTCTCGAGCGCGTTCACCTGCGTCCCTTCGACGGCATACCAGCTCCCCAGCTCGCGCACCAGGTACTCGCCCATGAATCCGGGATACCCGCCGCTCCCGCCACCGCCCCCGGCCGAATCACCAGGGATCGGCGGGGCATCGAGCGGACCGGTCTCACCGCCGCTCGTATTCGTGGGAAGGCCCGTCATCACGTCGGGAACGCCGGTCTCCACCGCGTTGCTGCCGACGTCGGCAACGACCCGCACGACTTCGGCCATGTTGTCGGGCTCCCAGGCGATGAGCGTCCGCATCGAGTAGGTGCCGACCTCGGTGCACTCGCCCGGCGATCCGGGAACGGGAGGATCCACCACGCTATCCATGGCGGTCACCGCGGCGCCGGAGGGTGAAACGCTGCCACTGTCCGTGGGCTCGACCACGACCGTGTCGCCCGGTGGCGCGACTCCGCTGTCGCCCGGCCAGCTGCACTGGAGGTTGGGGAAGTCCAACTGCTCGGCGACGGCGAGGAAGCTCCGGCTCGCGCCGTCGATGGTCACGGTGACCGGCGTCGCGTGGCCGGTGAGCCGGACGATCTCGGCGGCGTGCCGGAGCGCGTCGGCGGTCGGAGAGTAGCCCCCGTCGTCCACCGAGTCGGCGAGCCGCTCGAACTGGCGGGCCAGGCGCGTTCCATCGCTGTCGCCCGCCGGTCCGGTTCCACCGTCGCCGCAGCCGAGCGCGCCCAGCAGAGCCGCACCCAGCATCCTGGCCGAGCCTCTCCTCATAGCGCCTCCCCGTCCAGTGGAGCGGGCCACGTCCCTGCTCAGACCCAAGTATGGTGGCCGGATGTCGCCACGTCGAGGCACGTTGCAGGTCGCCACGCCACGGCGGAGTTCCCGGCGGCGCCGCCGGCGAGGGGCCCGGCTATTCTTGAGGCCGTGCCCTACCTCCTCGCCTTCGTCTCCTCGCTGTTCTACGGCGCGGCCGACTTCACCGGCGGCCTCGCCACCCGGCGCGCCGGCGTGCTGCCGGTGGTCGTGGTGTCGCAGCTGAGCGGGCTGGTCCTGCTCCTGTTGCTCCTGCCCTTCCTGCCCACCGCGTCGCCCTCGCGCACCGACCTCCTCTGGGGCGTGTCGGCGGCGCTCTCCGGCAGCGTGGGCGTCGCGCTGCTCTACCACGCACTGGCCATCGGCCGGATGGCGGTCGTGGCGCCGACCACGGCCGTGTGCGCGGTCGCCATTCCGGTCGTGGTATCGGTGCTCCTGGGTGAGCGGCCGGGGCCGCTGGCGGTGGCCGGCATCCTGCTGGGAGTCGGCTCCATCGTGCTGGTGAGCCAGCAGACGGCGGCCGACGTCGACACCCGCGCACGCGATCACAGGCCCGCCCTGCGGCTGCCGACCGGCGTCGCGGTCGCGCTCGGCTCGGGCGTGGCGATCGGGCTGTTCTTTCTCTCGCTCGCCCGCACCCGTCCGGAGGCGGGGATGTGGCCGATCCTGATGTCGAGGGCCACGTCCGTGACGCTGTTCGGCGCCGCCGTGGCCCTCAGTCGGCGCTCGCTCCGGATGCCGGGGGCACTCCGGCTCTCGCTGATCTGCGGGGCGGTCGACATGGCAGCCAACGTCCTCTACCTGGTGGCCGCGCGGGTCGGGCCGCTCAGCGTCGTGGTGACGCTGTCGTCGCTCTACCCCGCGAGCACCGTGCTGCTCGCGCGGGTGGTGCTGGGCGAGCGGCTCAACGCCTGGCAGGTCGCGGGCGCGGGGTGCGCACTGGCGGCGATCGCGCTCATCGTGAGCGGCGGGACGCCGTGAGGTATCTCGTGCCCTGGCGCCGCTATTGCCGGCTCGCCGCCGCGGGCAGCGACTGCAGATACATCCACAGGGCCTCCACCTCGACGTCCGACATCTTCGCCGCATTGGGCACGACCTCCGACATCGGCACCCGCAGCGCCGTGCCATCCGGCCGCTTTCCCTCCCGGATCGCATGCGCAAACTGCGCCGAGGTCCATCGGCCGAGGCCCGCGGGGTTCGGCGTCAGGTTGGCAGCGGGCGGCCAGGCGGGGTCGCCGCCGACGATCGGTCCGCCGGCCAGGTCCTGGCCGTGGCACCCCATGCAGGTGGCCGCGAGGTGCCGTCCGAAGTCGACCGTGGCCGCGGATTCGGGCGGGTTCACCGGGTGCGGCGCGTCGCCATGCGCCGCGATCAGGTCGGCGGAGAGCACGAGCTTCCCGGTGGCCAGCAGCACCTTGCCGACCGGTCCCAGCGCCGCCCTCGGCACAGTCGTGTCCACCGGCGCCTGCGACTGTACCAGCACCACGATGTCGGACAGCTCGTGGTCGCTCATGCGCTGAAAGTCCACGGATGGCATCAGCGCTGGGCTGCCGTTCCGGAGGAGGCCGTGGCGCACGATTCGATCCCAGTCCGCCGGCCGGAAGCCCTCCGTGCGGCTCCCCTTGCCGCTCGTGAGGTTGGGTCCCAGCAGCCGGCCGATCGCCGGATCGTCGATCATCACGCCGCCGCCCAGGCCTTGGCCGTGACACCCCATGCAGGCGTAGCGCGACTCGACCAGGTGCCGGCCCCGCTCGAGGGCCCGGTCGCGCGCGAGCAGCCGCGCCGAGTCCGGCGTGAGCCCCAGGCGCCGCACCTCCTCCTCGGGAATCGGAAACGGGATCGGGAAGTCCACCGTATGAACGGTGTAGGTGCGGGACAGCTTCCGGCTCGCCGCGAAGGAGGCCCAGGCGTACACACCGAGGCCCACCACGATCAGGGCGACGAGCACGAGCGCGACGATCTTGATGACTCTTCTCACGGTGGCTCCGGGGGAGGTGAGGGCGGCGGTCCGGGAAAATAGCCTGAGGCTCCGCGCCGCGTGCACGTCCCCTTATGTTTGGCCGTCGACGAATCCACCCTTGACGCCTTTGAGGTCACGACTCCACATGCACCGCTTCCGCCATTCCCTCACACCGCTCCTGACCGCACTCGCGTTGACGGCCCCGCTGATGTCGCCCGGAAGCATGACGGCGCAGCAAGCCCACACGCCGCCCGCCCTCGACGTCGCCGGCATGGACCGCTCGGTGAAGCCGGGCGACAACTTCTTCGAGTACGCCAACGGCACCTGGATCAAGCAGACCGAGATCCCCGCCGACCGCAGCACTTACGGCGGCAGCGCCATCCTGATCGAGCTCACCGACCGCCGCGTCGCCGACCTGATCCAGGAGGCCGCGAAAGCCAACGCTCCCGCCGGCTCCGATCTCCGGAAGATCGGCGACTACTACACCAGCTTCATGGACACCGCGGCCATCGACGCGGCCGGCCTCAAGCCTCTGCAGCCCGCGCTCGATTCCATCGCCGCCATCCGTGACCGGAAGGACCTGGCCCGCGTCCTCGGCTCCGGCCTCCGCGCCGACGTCGACGCGATCAACGCCACCAACTTCTACACCGACAACCTGTTCGGCCTGTGGGTCGCGCAGGATCTCGACGATCCGACCCATTACTCGCCGTTCCTGCTCCAGGGCGGGCTCGGCATGCCCGACCGGAGCTACTACGTCGACTCCTCGGCCTCGATGGCGACGATCCGCGCCAAGTACCAGGAGCACATCGCGGCCATGCTCCGGCTGGCAAACATTCCCGACGCCGACACCAAGGCCGCGGCGATCGCCCGGCTCGAGACCCGTATGGCCGCGGCGCACGCGAGCCGGGAGCAGTCGGGCGACGTCACCAAGGGGAACAACCACTGGAAGCGGGCCGAGTTCGGCACCAAGGCACCCGGCCTGGATTGGGAGACGTATTTCGCCGCCGCCGGGCTCGCCCAGCCGGCGACGTTCGTCGTCTGGCAGCCCGGCGCCGCCACCGGCCTCTCGGCGCTCGTGGCGAGCGAGCCGCTCGACACCTGGAAGGACTACCTGACCTTCCACGCCATCGACTCGCACGCGGCGCTGCTCCCCGCCGCCTTCGGCCAGGAGGCCTTCGCGTTCTTCGGACCGGTGCTGAGCGGCGCCCAGAAGCAGCGGGACCGCTGGAAGCGTGGCGTCAGCGCCACCAACGGGGCGCTCGGCTTCGCCGTCGGCAAGCTCTACACCGAGCGCTTCTTCCCCGCCGCCGAGAAGAAGCGGGCCCAGGACATGGTGGCCAACATCATGGCCGCGTTCGCGAAACGGATCGACCGGCTGGACTGGATGGCGCCGAGCACCAAGAAGGAGGCCAAGGCCAAGCTCGCCGTGCTCAAGGTCGGCGTCGGTTTCCCCGACACCTGGCCCGACTACGCCGGCCTCGAGATCGTCAAGGGTGACGCCTACGGCAACGCCGAGCGTGCCGAGCTCTTCCAGCTCCGGCAGAACCTGGCCAAGCTGGACAAGCCGGTGAACCGCTCCGAGTGGGTCATGACGCCGCAGACGGTGAACGCGGTGAACCTGCCGGCGATGAACGCGATGAACTTCCCCGCCGCGATCCTGCAGCCGCCCTACTTCGATCCCAAGCGGCCGCTGGCCATGGACTACGGCGCCATGGGCGCCATCATCGGCCACGAGGTGAGCCACAGCTTCGACAACCAGGGCGCCCTGTTCGACGCCACGGGCCGGCTGCACAACTGGTGGACGCCCGAGGACTTCAAGCACTTCGAGCGGTCGTCGAAACAGCTCGTCGCCCAGTATGACGCGTACAAGCCGTTCCCCGACCTGGCGGTCAAGGGACAGCAGACGCTGGGGGAGAACATCGCCGACGTGGCCGGGCTGACCGCGGCGTACGACGCGTACAGGCTGTCGCTGCACGGAAAGCCCGCGCCGGTGGTGCAGGGGATGTCGGGCGACCAGCAGTTCTTCGTGAGCTTCGCGCAGAGCTGGCGGCGGAAGTCGCGGGAGCAGGCGATGCGGAACCTGATCCTGACGGATGGGCACGCGCCGGCGGAGTACCGGGCGTCGACGGTGCGGAATATCGACGCGTGGTATCGGGCGTTCGACGTGAAGCCGGGGGACGGGCTGTACCTGGCGCCGGCGGATCGGGTGCGGATCTGGTGAGCTGAGGGCGACGGGATAGTCACCCTGAGCGGAGCGAAGGGGGCATGCCTCGAAGCATGCCCCTTCGCTCCGCTCAGGGTGACTCACCTGGGTGTTCGACCTGCCCAGGTCACCCGCCTCGGGCGACTCGCCCAAGGGTGACTCCTCGAGCTACCACCTGTGGAACCTGCCGCCGAATCCTACCCTGCCGAACGGGACGAAAACCCGGGCCCCAGAACGCCGGCCCGTACCCCCACCAGCCGTTGTACCCCCAGTATCCCGGGCCGTACGGATATCCATAGGGCCCATAGGGCGCCAGCGCGTAGCGCGGCGCGCGGCGAGACAGTGTAGACCGCCACGTCGTAGTCGAAGTGCGCCCCGGGCGCCTTCATACCATCGACAATGGCCATCAGTCGCGCCTCAGGGTCATCCGTCTGCGCACCTTGTCCCGCGAGGGCGTCCAGATCCCACCGTCCGTCCTTCACGTAGCGGTCGAAGGTAAACGGCGTGTTCGACCAGGCCGCGAGCACGGTCCCCTGCCCGGCGGTGTCCTCGGCGACGAAGGCCTCACGGCCCCCACGGCCCTTGAGCTCGTACTTCTTCCCGCCGTTCACGTGCTGGTCGTCCCGGGGATCGACCGGCGCGAGCACCCGCACCCGGCCATTCAGGTCCGACCGCAGCACGACCACGTACCCGCTCTCGGCCGCCCGGGCGTACACCTTGGCACGGTCCCGGTAGGCGAAGTCGCCGTCCGAGTTGTACCAGATGTGAATCGGGGGGTCCTGCTTCGCGGGGGGGCCTGCGAGTCCGGCAGTTGCAGCCAGCAACAGCAGCGATGTCAGCATATGACGCTCCGGCAAACTCCATTCGATTGTGTACCTATCCTACAGTACAAACCGCTCGGCCGTTGGGGAAAGTTCCCCGACGGCCGCCTTGCCGAAGCGGAACGCTCAGTGGCTCGACGCCAGCCGCAGGTTGCTGTACGCCTCTTCTTCCGTGACCTCCCGATCCACGTGCGGCTGCAGCCACGCGGGGACCTCCACGTCGACCGGCCGTCCCGGCGAGCTCCACCTCGGCCAGGACGAGATCGCGATCGAGAAACTCGTCGATCTCCCACGTCAGGCCGCCGTCGGGGACCCGGTAGCGGCGCTTCCTGAGCCGCCGGCCTTCGGTCAGCGGCCAGAGCTGGTCGAACACATCCGCCGAGACGGACTCCTCGACCTCGAGCCGCGTGAGGCCTGACCCCTCCTTGACCGTGCGGACCAGCTCCTCGCCCTCGTCCGATCGAATCCGGCGCACTCGCTCGATCAACCGCTCGCCGGGCAGATAGCCCTGCTCGATCTCGACCGGGCTCTCGCCGCCCGGCAGGGTCGGCAGCCCGGTCAGCAGGAACTTCCGCTCGACCTCCCGATCCCGGTCCACCAGATCCGCGATCTCCTCGGCCAGTGCGTCGACGCCGGTGAAGAACGAGTCCGCCGCCGCGCCGAGCCAGCCGGCGGCGATCCGATCGTAGGCCTGCTGCCCGCGCGCCTGCAGCGAGGCCATGAGTGCTTCGAGGCCGGGGACGAGACTGGCCCCGACGGAAGCCGCCCGCTCGGCATCGGGAAGCGCCTCCCTCAGCTCGGCCCCGAAGACGTGGGCATCGTGGACGTCGCCGAAGCCATCCTGGAGCGTTTTCAGGCGGTCGACGGTGGCCTCGCCCACGGACACGGCCGGGGCAAACGGCTCGAGCAGGTATCGCAGGTGCTTCGCCGCGATGCGGGCGCGGTGGATGGCGTCCACGCTCGAGTATCCCTGGACCCGGCGCAGCCGCTCCTTGAGGAGGCCGGACGCGGCACGGACGCGGCGGGCGGCCACGGCCGCGGTCGATCGCCGCCGGGGGCCTTCGTCCAGGTCGATCGTCGTCCGGAACCGGCTCAGCCGACGGGCGAGGCGGCCGTGGATCCGGGGGAAGAGCGTCTCATCCAGATCGAGCATGTTCTCCCACGCGCGGTCCCGGTCGGCAGTGAGCCGCTCGAACAGCCAGGCGACGCCGAGGCGCTCCGCTTCGCCGACTTTGTGTCGCTGCTCGCCCAGCCAGGCGAGGTGGACGTCGAGGTCGCGACTCCGGTTGGTGCCGCGAGCCAGGCGGCGCAGTCGCCGCGATGTCTTCCCGGTGAGGCTCGAGCGAAGGGGCTTGGCATACGCCCGCAGGCAGCTCCGAAGGCGCCGGACGGCCACCCGATAGTCGTGGAGCGCGTCCGCGTCGGGGGATCCGGTGACTCGACCCCGCGCGGCGACCGCGTTCTGGAGATGGGCAAGCGCCAACCGCCTCGATCCTTCGTCGACCGGCAGGCTGGGGAGGTTGGGGGGAGTGTTCATGCGTCGGACCTCACAGGCTGAAGGAATCCTTTCAGCATACGGAGGAGTCCGCGCAGTATCCACCCGTCGTTACAATCGATTTCGGCCAAGGCCCCACAGCCTCATTAAATTTCCGGGTTCGCCTACATCACTCGACCAATTCTCTCTGCTGCCACTGAAACCTGCCGCGCCCTACTGTGCTTCGAGACCTCCTCGAAGACGCAGGGGACGACGGCCGGGTGGGCGGTCCAGCAGCGATGACCGCCGGCTGCTCGAGGAAGGCGCCCGTATGCCCCGACGCACCCCGCGCAGGAAAGCCGCCCTCACCGCCCGCAACGCCGATCGACACCACCTCTACCAACGCTCGGTGCAGGATGCCGAGGCGGAGGGTCGGTTCGTCGCCCGCACGTTCGAGCGGATCGCGGGACGCAAGGCGGTCTCGTTGCGGGAGGATTTCTGTGGAACGGCCCTGTTCTGCGCACGGTGGGTGACGAAGCGGGATCGTACCGCCGTCGGCCTGGACCTCGATCGGGAGGTGCTCGCGTGGGGCACCGAGCACAACCTCGCTCCACTCGGCGAGCGGGCGTCATCGATCCAACTCCTGCGGCAGGACGTGCGGGCCCCGTGCCGCGGCCGCTTCGACGTGACCGTGGCGCTCAACTTCAGCTATTTCGTCTTCCGCACACGCGAGGATCTCCGCGGATACTTCGAGGGCGTACGCCGCTCCATGGCGGCGGACGGCATCTTCGTGCTCGACGCCTACGGCGGGTACCAGTCCTGGCGGCCACAGACGGAGCGCCGAAGGCTCGTCGGGTTCACCTACGTGTGGGAACAGGCCAGCGTGGACCCGATCGATCACTCGGTGGTGAACCACATCCACTTCGAGTTCACCAACGGCACCCGCATGAAGCGGGCGTTCAGCTACGAGTGGCGGCTCTGGACGCTGCCGGAGATCCGGGAACTGCTGGCGGAGGCCGGCTTCTCGCGCTCGACCGTGTACTGGGAGGACCACGACGCCAACGGCGACGGCACCAACACCTATCGGCCGAGGGCGCACGCGCGCCAGGAGCCGGCCTGGGTCGCGTACATCGTTGCGGAGCGTTGAGTGGCCGTCGTGGAGCGGGAGGCCGCGCGGGCGGATCGATGAGGGCGCGGCCGGTGGGCTGCTTCAGACTAGCGTAACGCCAAGAAGAAGAACATGTTACCGGCATCCAGAATCATACCCGCGTCACGTCGGCCATGGAGGCCAGGTGATCATTGCGGTCAAGAACCACTCCGAGATTCCCGAGGATGACGTCTTCGCGGCGGTTCGTGCGATCAACCGCCAGATCGCGGAGGATTTCGAGCCCTACTGGGACCTCGGTGCCACGCTCCGCCTCGCCGACCGCAAGGCCCGGAAGCCCACCGCGGATGCGATCATCCGCATCTACCCGCACGGCCACGATTACCACTGGAGCCCGACCGGCCTTCCCGAGGCCCACGTCTTCACCGATCTGTCTACGCTGGCGAAGGAATCCGTCCCCTGGCTCACCTGGGCCCACGAACTCTCGCACGAGGCCCTCGAGCTGATCGCCGACCCCCAGCTCAACACGCTGGTGCGTGGGCCGCATCCCACCCGCCCGAAACGGATCGTCTTCCACTATCGCGAGATCTGCGATCCGGTCCAGAGCGAGTCCTACCTGATCGACGGAATCACCGTCTCGAACTTCGTCCTCCCTCACTACTACAACAGCATGGGCGAGTCCGGCGGCCGGAATGACTTTCTCGGCAACGGGCTCCCGGGCATTTCGCTGGAACGAGAACGGCATCATCGGCTTCTGGGATCCCCACCAGGGCGCGCGCGGGAGCTACGTCACCTGGCCCCAGTACGACCAGAGCCACCTGGTCGCCAAGCACCGTCGCATGAAGGGGTCGACCGGCCGCCTCTACCGATACGCCCACCCGAGGGTCCGTGGAAGTATTCGATAGGCTGAAGGCCGCGCTGGCCGGCACCTACCGGATCGAGCGCAAGCTCGGCGCCGGCGGCATGGCGACGGTGTACCTGGGGCGCGATCTCCGGCACGACCGGGACGTGGCCATCAAGGTACTCCTCCCCGACGTGGCCGCCGCGCTCTCCCCCGAGCGGTTCCTGCAGGAAATCCACATCGCGGCCCAGCTGCAGCACCCACTCATCCTCCCCCTCTTCGATTCCGGTGAGGCCGACGGGCTCTACTACTACGTCATGCCGCGCGTGGTAGGGGAGTCGCTCCGACAGCGGCTGCACCGGGAGAAACGGATCCCGCTCGAGGAGGCGGTGCAGATCGGCCGCGAGGTCGCCGAGGCGCTCGAGTATGCCCACAGCAAGGGCGTGGTCCACCGCGACATCAAGCCCGAGAACATCATGCTCTCCGGCGGGCACCCGCTGGTGGCCGATTTCGGCATCGCCAGGGCCATCGGCTCCTCCGACGACCCGCGGCTGACCTCAACCGGACTCAGGTTCGGCACGCCGCTCTACATGAGCCCCGAACAGGCGCTCGGCGATCCCGCGCTCGACCACCGTAGCGATATCTACTCGCTCGGCTGCGTGATCTACGAGATGATCAGCGGCACGACGCCCCACACGGGGGCCAGCCTGCACGCCATCCTGTCGGGTCACGTGGGCGGCACACCGACGCGGCCAACGTCCGGCAAGGCGGCTATTCCCGCAGGGCTCTGGTCCACGATCGAGATCGCCCTGGCCAAGGACCCGGCGGATCGCTTCCAGTCCTCCGGGGAATTCGCGAGGGCGCTGGCGAACCCCGATGGGCCAGGTCTCCATCGCCGGCGCCGGCGGCGCGCTCTGGGACGGACCGCGCTGGCGGTGCTGGCCGGTGCCGCGATCGCGGCCGGCGCCTGGGCCGCGTGGTCGCAGTGGGGCCGCCGCCCGACGCTGGATGCCAATCTCGTCGCCGTCGCGCCGTTCGACGTCCTGGGCCCGGGCCTCCAGCTCTGGCGCGAAGGCTTGATGGACATGCTCTCCCGCAACCTCAATGGAGCGGGGCCGCTGCGGGTGGTGTCGCCCACCATGGTGATGCGCAACTGGTCGGGCCGGGCCGATGTCGCCTCGGCCCGGCAGGTGGGACTCAGGACCGGGGCGGGGCTGAGCGTGATCGGGTCCATCGTCTCGGCCGGAGCGGACTCGGTGCGGCTGGCGGTCACCGTGGTGGACGTCGCCACATGCGGAGCCGCTGGGCGACGTCGAGTTCGGGGGCGCCGTCTCGCGGATCGACGTCGCGGTGGATTCCCTCACGGTAGGTCTGCTTGCCGCGGTCGGCCGGACCCGCGCGATCGGCGCCGTGCACCTGAGCACCGCCCGGTCGAGCTCATTCCCTGCGCTCAAGGCGTACCTGCAAGGGGAGCAGTACTTCCGTCGGGCCGAGTGGGATTCGGCGGGGAGGCACTTCGAGCGCGCCGCCGGTCTGGATCCGACCTTCGCCCTCGCCTTCTACCGGATCTTCCAGACCCGGTTCTACAAGGGCACCGGGGGGACCGACTCGGTGATGTGGTCGTACGCGCTCCGGGCCGGCGCGCTGAACCGGGGCCTGGCGCCTCGGGAGAGCCTGATGGTCGCAGCCGATTCCGTCCTCGCCGCGGTCAGCAACGCTCCGGCGCATGGACGTCGAGGCCCAGCGCCAGCGTGAGCGGGTGATCGCGATTCTGGAGCTGGCCAACCGCCGGTTTCCCGATGACGCCGAGATCTGGTACCAGCTCGGCCGCGCCCGGAACCGGATCGGCTACCTGCTCGGTGTGCAGCCGGAGGAGGCGCTCGATGCGCTGGACCGGGCCATCGCGCTGGACCCGGCCTTTGCTCCCGCCTACGTCGAGGCGATCTCGTTCGCGACCATGACGCGAGGGCAGTCGGCGACGCAGGGCTACCTGAAGGCGTACCTCGCCCTGGAACAGCAGGGGATGCTGGCGGACGTGGCCCGGCTGGCGCTCGACCTGATGGATCCGAGACGTTCCCGGTCCGACGCCGTAGGCCGCACGCTGGATACGGCCTCCGCCCGGATGCTCTACCATACCATGAGCATCTTCGAGTTCGCCGCCGACTCCTCCGAGAACTACATCCGGCTCGGACGCCAACTGGTGAAGCGCGCTCACGATCCCAACCTGGCCGCCGACCCGGTCCTCCCCCGTCGGTCGTTAGGCTTCGGCCTCGCATTCCGGGGGCACATGGCCGAAGCGCTGAGTGTTCTCGGGACCGATCGGCTCTACCTCGTCTCGCAGATCGCGGCGCTGGGTGCGATGCCGCGCGACAGCGCGGCGATGGTCTTCAACCCGCTCCTCCATGCCGAGCCCGTGCCGCGAGGGGACCTGGTCTTCGCCCTGCCATGGTGGGCGAGGGAGCACGATACCACCGCGCTCGGCCGGGCCATCGAGCTGGGCGATCGGGAAGCAGGGCCGGTGCCGACGGCCCGATTCCTCGCCGAGGCGGCCCGGGCCTGGCGCACGCTTGCCCTCGGGGACAGTGCCGCGGCGCTCGCCCAGTTCCTGCAACTGCCGGACTTGCCCAATAACGAAGGCATCGGCGATTGGGAGCGCTACACGGCGATCCGCCTCCTCAACGACGCCCACCGATACCGTGAAGCACTCAACGCGGCTCGACCGCGAGATCCCGAGCACGGCGTTTCCCTGGGACGTCGTGCTGCTGCTGGAACGCGCTCGCGCCAACGAGGGGCTCGGGCAGTCCGAGGCGGCGGCAGGCATGTACACGCGCGTCGCCGATCTGTGGGCACGCGGTGATCCGGCGCTCCAACCCATCGTCTCCGCCGCGCGGGCCGCGGCGTTGCGCCTGCGGCATCCGGGCGGGAGCTAAGGAGCACGCGCGAGTCATGGCCCTTCGCTGCGCTCAGGAGCCCCGAACTTCGCGCGCATCTAAGGGGCCGGCGGCGCACCAGGAGCACCGAGGGTAGTGCCGGATCCGCCAACCCGAGGAAGAAGTACCCGATCCCCGCCAGCCCGATCATCAGCGACGGATTGCTACCGCGCCTGACACCGCAGGGCCAACTGGCCGGCTCATCCGCAAACCGTGCCGCGCCCGCGGCTGCCGCCTCCGATACGAGCTCCGCCAGTTCGGGCCGGCCGAGCACGCGAGACGCGTAGCGAAGAATTTCTCCGAGCCCGCCGTGGCCATGACAGAGCGAGAAATCGCCGTCGATCCAGGTGTCGCGGTCGGCGAGCGAGGACCGGGTGGTCCGCATCGCCGCTTCCGCGTCCGCGCGGTAGGCGTCGAATCCCAGCTCGACCGCGCGCAGGCGGGTGAGCCCGATTCCCGGCGCCCCATGGCACCACGCCACGCATGACGGTGCGTCGTCGCCGTCCTCCTCCCGGAAGTCCGGCCAGTTGTCCTCCGCCGGACGAAACCACCGGTTCTCGTACCGGAAGGCCTGATGCGCCGCTTCGATCATCTCGTCGGAGCCGGTGGCGTTGCCGAGCTCGAGCAGCGACCAGCCGATGCCCGCGGCTCCGTGGGCCAGCCCGGTCAACGGCCGTGCGGCCTCGATCGCGCCCGCCGATACCGGCCATGACCAGCCGTCGTCGCTCCTGATCGCCGTCGCGACGGTCCGGCGACCCAGCCGCATCGCGAGATCGCACAACGCCGGGCGGTCGAGCTGGACGGCCAGGGCCAGGAGCGGAGCGATCGCCCCGGTGCCCCCGGAGAGCGAGGTCGACTACCACATCGTCATCCGCCGCCCCGCCGAGGCGCTCGAGCACCGCGATGGCCTGCGCTTCCAGATCGGCGCGCTCCAGCGACCGGCCGATCAGCGCCGCGGCGTATGCGACGCCGACGTGCCCGGTATAGAACCCGGCTCGTGCCTGCGGCGGGATCGTGTCGAGCCGGTCCAGGGCATGAGCGATCCCGGCGAGCGCCGTGTCCCGCCATCGACCGGTCCCCGGTTCGCCGGCAGGCCTCGGACAGGAAGAGGGCCACGCCGGAGCCGCCGCCGTACAGATCGGGGCCGAGGGTTCCATAGGTGAAGTCCACCTGGTCGGAGCCGTCTTCCGCGTCCTGGGTCATGCCCATCCAGGTACAGCGGTCGCCGTGACGGAAGGCGGTGTCGCACAGGTGGTCCGCGATGCGGGCAGCAACCGACAACGACGCGTGCGCATCGAAGGTCATCGCGGGTCGCCCAGCAGCGGCGGGAAGTCGTCCCGCGAGCCGGGGTTCAGGTAGATCCGGTCCAGGTCATAGCCGTCACGTGCCAGCCGGGACGACACGAACGCGATGCGCTCGGCCATCGAGTCGAGCACGCTCCACTCCGGATCGGCGAGGATGGCGGCCAGCAGCCGGCCGCGGTGCTCGCCGAAGCTCGAGCCGTCGCCCGGATCTTCCGCCAGTCCGACTCCTGGAGCCATTCGCTTGACCAGGAGAGAGGTCTTGGATCGCAGCCAGGGCGCGATCGCATCATGAATCCGCCGCAGGACCGGCCATGCCCCAGGGCAATCGGCCCGGGCAAGGTACAGGACAGCGGGATCGGTGCGCTGATACCGCAGGGGCTCGCTGAGCACCTTGAGCTGGAATCCGATGCCGGCCTGGTTGAGGTGGTGGGTCATCAGGCCAACCAGTCGCGCCGCGCCGGTGGGCGCGAGATGCCAGTACACCCGCACCGTGTTGCCGGCGTCGCGGGTGTCGTCGGCATTGCCATGCGCGAGGTAGAAGCCCGAGGCCAGCTCGAAATATTCCTTGGGAATCCGGACCGCGCCGGGCCGGTCGATCGTGGCCTCGCCGCCCAGCGGCCGGTATTCATCGGGCGGGACCCAGAACCGGACTCCGTTGCGCTCGGCCACGATCCGGCCGTCGGCTTCGATGCTTCGGGCGGTCCAGCCGCCCTGCCAGGTGCCCGAGCTCGAGTTCGCGGAGGAGAGCCGGTCCGCGAAGTCCCGCGCGCCTACCCAGTTGGTGAAGCCGGAGACGACCGACCCTTGAGTCGGGACCCGGGAGTGGAGCGAGACGTAGATCGCTTCGGCGAGCGCGCTCCGGAGCGATGACATGGCCGTCGACGCGGCGACGCCCTCCGGCACCTGGTGCCGTTGTCCGAGGATCGTGAACGACGAGGGTGGATGGATCCGCACCGAATGGAGCGCGGCGCGAAGCTCGGCGGCGGCGAGCGTCATGCCATCACCGAACCTCTCGCGCCGAGACCGAGGACGACTTCGCGCGCGGCGTCCGGCCTCAGGAGCATGTTGATCGCGAGCTGGAGAATGGCCGCGGCGCTCCGCGGCATGCGCACCTCGGCCTGACTCCACTCGTACGCCGACTTGAGGAGCCTGGGCGGCGATATGAGACGCCAGCCGATGCAGGAGTGCCTCGGCTTCCGCGTCGGTCAGACGCGCCACCGCGAGATAGCCGCTCCAGAAATCGCGGTGCGCTGGAAAAAGCCTGGGAATGAGGGTGCCCAGCAGTCCCGCTGCCGCCTCGGGGCTGGTGCCGTCGGTCAGCTCCAGGCCGAGCACCGCTTCGGCGATGAAGGCGTGGATGACGGCGCCGACGTCCCACGCCGGGTCGCCAAGCTGGGCCATCTCCCAGTCCAGCAACAGCACCCGGACCGGGATGCCGGCGCTGTCCTGTTGCAACCAGGACGTTGCTCCACTTGAAGTCGCCGTGAACGAGCCGGGTCGGGCGCCACTCGGTCGCGGAGCCGGTCGAGCGCCGCCACCGCGTCAGGTTGGGATTGAATCGCCTGGATGACACTGAGCTGTGCGGGGGCCAGCTCTCTCAGGCTGGCGGGCCCGGGCGGGCAAGGTCGAACACCCAGGGCGCCGCCTCGGGCAGTCCCAACCCAAGTCCAAGGTCGCGCGGCACGAGCAGGGCGTGGCATTCCGCCAACGCGGTTGCCACGAGCCGGCGCAAGGCCGCGAGGTAGTCCGGTGTAGCTTCGTCCTCCATCACGTGCGGGTGGGCCGGTTCGGTGACGAGGTCGAGCACGAGGATCGAGCGCTCGGGATCGTAGTGGCGTCGGCGCGGGAATACGGGGCGGAGTGTCGTGGCCGTGGCGTCAGCGGCAACCCACTCATACAGCGAGGCCTCAACCGCGAGTGGGCCGTTGGTGCCGATCTCACCACGGGGGGATTGCTTGAGGAAGAAGGCTTGGCCCGGGCCGCCGAGCACTCGGAAGTTCCGGTTCCGGCCGGGAACCTCTTCGATCTGGAGTCCGTGGCGGACCAGCGAGGCGAGGTCGAGGAGGCCGAGGCTGAGGAGGTAGGTGACGCTCGATTCGAGGGTCAACTCGGTACGCGACCCGGTGGCAACCGCTCCATCGAGCCGGCTGCCCTCCGGGTCCCGTGCCAACGGTGGTCCTGTGCGCTCGATGGTTCGACGCGCTAGCAGGTCTTCTTGCCGGTGCCGCACCCCGGTCCGCGGCGAGTCGGCTTCGGCTTCGGCTTCTTGGTCGCCTTCTTCGCACCCTTCTTCGCCGCCTTCTTCTTGGCGGCCATCACCGCCACGCCACCGTCCTCATCGCTCCAATGCTGCGTCATCACGTCGCCCGAAAAGAACCGTGCCTCGTGGGTCATGTGGATGCGCTCCCGGGTTGGGCGGATCGGAAGATGAACTGCCGGCAAGTCCAGCGCCGCGAGAGCATAGTATGCGGCGGCTTCCCAGTCGGCGCAATGCGGTGAGATTGAGGTGGGGCTGGGGCCGGGCGGGGGGTCGGCCAAGTCATTGCACCTTCGTGTTCTTGCTCTCCATCATGGGTATCCACTTTCCGTCTGGTCCCTGGATTTCCATTTTGAAGGTGTAGGCCGTGGGAGAGAGCTCCTTGATCGTGACCTGGGTCTTCATCTTCTTGCCGCCCATCATCCCTTCATCGTGGTAGGTCCAGGTGTCGCCCTGGATGGTGCCTTTGGGAACGCTCGCCATCGTCATGTTCGTATTGTCTACGCCATAATATGTGTAGACCTTCTCCTCCGGGCTGTATCCGAGGATGCCGATGCTCTTGGTCGGTCCCGCCGGCGTCTTCGCTTCCGAACGACAAATCACACTGAACCCGCCCTCGAACCACTGGCAGTCATCAGTCGAGGTCATCTTTCCACCAGGCCCCATCACCGCCTTGATGTCGCCGTCCGCGGTCCACTTGCCGACAAAGTAGCCGAGCCGTTTCTGCTCGGGACCTGGCGTTGCTGCTGGCGGCGCCTGGGCAGCGACGAACTGCGCGCCAGCATCCGATAGTACGATGCAGACGGCAACCGCTTTCAATATTCCTCTCATGGTCCCTCCCTCCTTGAGAACGACTGGAATTGAGCTGGCGCTGGAACATGTTGAGCGATCCGGAGCGCGTCAATCAGGGGCGGTGGCACACCCCGCACAGCGTGACGAGGCCCGGTCGGGCTTGCGATCCTGGATACGGGCGCGGAGAGCCCAGACCTCGGTCTGGCGGCACGCGTGCGATTCATCGCCTCGCGCGGTACCATCGCCGGCCCTCGCGCAGGACCCAGATGCCGGTCGCGAGCACGAGCGGCAGCAGAAGTAGACGAGACGATATCCCACCAGCCCGACCAGGATCGCCGGCGTGGACAGCGCCGGCGTGAGCCCCACCAGCATGACCGCCTCGAAGACGCCAAGCCCGGCCGGAATCTGGGCCACCAGCCCCACGATCTGCCCCAGCAGGAAGACCGCGAAGAACACGTGGAACGGCACCCGGTGCGGCAGCAGCGCGTAGAGCGCGCGCCGGAGAACACCAAATCGGCGCCCGATACGGCGATCTGCGCAAACGCCCGGCCGAGCGTGGGCCGCGGCAGCTCCCAGCGCCAGAGCCGAAGGTCGCCTCCGGCCGGCTGCTCCAGGCCAGGTACGCAGCCACCACCGCGAGGCAGGCGAAGCCGAGCGGACGCGCCGAATGGAGCGGCAGTCGGAGGAAGCCGGGCACCAGCACCGGCTGGAGCGCGAAGGCCAGTCCCGCCGACGCCAGCAGGCCGACCACGTAGGTGACGGTGTTGAGCGTGATCACCCGCGCGGCCTCGGCCCGGTCGAGGCCCCATTGCGAGTAGAGCCGGTAGCGCACGGCGGCGCCGGTCACTACCGAGAGGGGCAGGGTATTGGCGAACGCGTACCCGAGGAAGGCCGCGTAGGCGACGCGGCGGAACGCCAGCCGCCGGCCAGTGCCGCGAGCGACAGGGCGTCGTACCCGGCCAGGGCGAGGAAGCTCAGGAGGGTGGCGCCGAGGGCGAGGAACAGTCGAAGGGGAGAGAAGCCTCGAAGCTGGTCGAGGATCTCGGACAGCGAGTGTTGCCGCAGCTCCGACCGGAGCACGAACACGGCGCCGGCGAAGAGGAGCACGCTCACCGCGACGCCGAGAAGGCGCCGGCGGGTCGATCCCGATGAACCGGAGCGCGCGGGCATCGCTCAGGAGTAATCGGGCGCGGGGTTCGACGGCAGTGAGTCGCGTCACGGGGCACGCGCGGGACGCGACCCAATGCTGCCCCGCTCAGTGGCCCGCGGCCAGCTCCCTCTCGAGCAAGCGCACGATGTCGGTCCAGCCCCGGCGATGCCCATCCACCCGCTCCGGCGGCAGCCGCCGGTGCGTCAGCACCAGCTCGGTCCCGCCGTCCCGCGCGTGCAGCTCCACGGTGACGACGGTGGGCCGGAGGTCGGTAGCAGCCGAGATCCAGGTGAACGACAGGAGCGACGGCGGCTCGATGGCCAGGTATTCGCCCTGGTGCTCGTGGCCGCAGCCCTCCGCCTGCTCCATGAGGATGCGGAACCGGCCGCCCACGCGCGGATCCACCTCGACGATGGCGCCGGTCGCTCCGCCCGGGCGCATCCAGGTCGCCAGGCTGACCGGATCGAGCCAGGCGGCGAACACCCGCTCGCGCTCGACCGGCAGCACCCGCCGCACCACCAGCACCTCGCCCGGGTCCTCGCCGGCGATCATGGGCCCGACCGCCCCGCCCGCGGCTTGTCCTTGACGAGCATCGCCTCCAGCGCGTCCAACCGGGCGTCCCAGAAGGTCCGGTAGTGCTCGAGCCAGCGGGACGCCTCCCGGAGCGGCCGCGCCTCGAGCCGGAGCACATGCTCGCGCCCCTGCACCCGGCGGCGCACCAGCCCCGCCCGCTCCAGCACTTTCACGTGCTTGGAGACCGCGTTGAACGACATCGGGAACCGGCCCGCCAGGCCGCCGACGTTCTCGTCGCCGGCGGCGAGGAGAGTAAGGATGGCCCGGCGGGTGGGGTCGGCGATGGCGCCGTAGACCTGGTCCAGCACCGGAGCGGTGGCAGGGCGCATGGCTTGCATTCAACCGAATGGTAGAATATTGTTCCTTCAACCGTCAGGTTGAACACTAGCGCGGAGCAGGTCCCATGGCAACCCGGACAGCCGAAGACAAGGAGATACCAGCGATGACGAAGCACAGGACCGGGACACGTAACGAGTGGCTCGCAGCGCGGCTCGAGCTGCTCGAGGCAGAGAAGGAACTCACGCGGCAGCAGCGACGAGCTCGCGCGGCGGCGGCAGGAGCTGCCGTGGGTGAGGATCGACAAGACGTACCGATTCGACACCGACGATGGGAGCGCCTCGCTGCCGGACCTCTTCCGAGGGCGCTCGCAGCTCCTCGTCTACCACTTCATGTTCGGACCCGACTACACGGCGGGGTGTGCGACCTGCTCGACGATCGCGGACGGGTTCGACGGGTTCGCCATCCACCTCGCGAACCACGACGTCACGCTGTCGGCGGTGTCGCGGGCGCCTCTGGCGAAGCTGCAGGCGTACAAGCGGCGGATGGGGTGGACGTTTCCCTGGGCGTCCTCGTTCGGTGGCGACTTCAACTCCGACTTCAACGTCGGATTCACCGAGGAGCAGCAGCGCGAGGGGGGCATCGAATACAACTACCGGCGTGAGGCGCCGTGGCAGGTGCGCAGTGACGAAGGGTTTGCGAGCCGCATGGAGGGGACGCCGGTCGCCGATAACGCGGCCATGACCGGAACCGACGTGGCCACGTACACGCGCGAGAGGCCGGGCATGAGCGCGTTCGTGCTCGAGGACGGCGTCGTCTACCAAACCTATTCCACCTATGCGCGCGGACTGGACGCCCTCTGGGGTATGTACCAGTGGCTCGATCGCGCTCCCAAGGGGCGCAACGAGACAGGCATGTGGTGGCTCCGCCACGACGAATACACCAAGCGATGAGCCAGGTTATTACCGAGCGAGCTTCCCAGCGAGCTTTCTTCGGTGTCTCAGCGCTGCTCTTCGCTGCCAGCGCGGCGGTCACGATCGTCTGGTGCGCGTCCATGTCGGCGATGGGCGGAATGCCGATGCCCGGCGGCTGGACCATGTCGATGGCGTGGATCCGGATGCCCGGACAGACGTGGCCGGGCGCCGCGGCGTCGTTCCTTGGCCTGTGGGTCGTGATGATGGCGGCGATGATGCTGCCGTCCCTGGTCCCAATGCTGTGGCGCTACCGCCAGGCCGTTGGCAGGACAGGCGAGATGCGTCTCGCGTGGGTGACCGCGCTCGTGGGCGCGGGGTACTTCTTCGTGTGGACCGTGTTCGGAATGGCGGCCTTTCCGCTGGGCGCCGCGCTCGCGGCAGTCCAGAGGCAGCACCCGGCGGTGGCACGCGCCGTTCCGATCGCGGTCGGCGTGGCGGTCCTGATCGCGGGCGTCGTTCAGCTCACCGCGTGGAAGGCCCACCACCTTGCCCGGTGCCGGGAAGCACCCGGGCACCACCGTACGTTGCCGGCCGACACCGGCACGGCCTGGCGACACGGCCTGCGCCTTGGCCTCCACTGCAGCCACTGCAGTGCCGGTCTGATTGCGATTCTCCTGGTCATCGGGGTCATGGACCTTCGCGCAATGGCTGTGGTGGCGGCAGCCATCACGGTCGAACGTCTCGCGCCGGCCGGTGAGCGCGTCGCGAGAGCCATCGGGGCCGTCGTCGTCGGGGCAGGGTTGCTTCTGATCGCGCGAGCAGCCGGGCTCGGATGACGCATCCGCAGGGCCGGACCGGCCGGTCAGCGGCCGGTGCGCGCCCGCACGTCGTCCAACCAGTGCTCCGCCTGCACCAGCGTCACCCCTGTCGCTCGTCTGACCGGCCTGGTTCGGGCGCAGGAAGACGAAGCCCCCGGCCGCCGGGCAGCACCTCGTACGACTGGTGGAACGCATCGAGGGAGAACGCGCTGGCGTCGAACAACGGGCGGAGCTCGGTGACCTCGAACGTCGGCGCCGCGCGAACCTCCGCGGCGACCATTCGAAACGCCGCGTCGAGGTAGAACAACTCCCGGCTGTCGGACGACCAGCGCGGCTGCGATCCGCCCCCGTTCGACACCTGCCATCTCGCGCCCGTCGTGGCCGGGAACGGCCGCACGTAGACCTCGTTCTCGCCGGACTCGATCGAGGTGTACGCCAGCCAGCGGCCGTCGGGCGAGAAGGCGGGGTGGAGCTCGGTGAAGGCGCTCGCCACCAGCGGGCACCGGGGTCGAGTCGCCGCTGGTGCGCACGCCGAGGATGTCGCCGGCGCCGGGGCCGCCGTTGTCGGTGCGGAGCGCCAGCCACCGTCCGTCGGGCGACCAGGCGACCTCCTGGACCTGCGCGCCGATGCGGGCGAGCTGGCGATCAGGCGTGCTGCCGTCGACCCGCCGCACGAAGACGCTGGTGGTGTTCAGCGAATCCCGGAGAAACGCCACCTCGCTTCCGTCCGGCGACCACGTCGGCCGCCGGTCCTGCCCGCCGAACGTGAGCCGGGTGAACGTCCCCGATCGAGCTGCTTGATCCAGATGCCGAGGCCGCCGCTCGCCAGCCCGACGCCCATCGCCAGGCGGCGGCCGTCGGGCGACAGGGCGAACGAGTTGAAGCCGCCGTGCCAGGCGGTGTCGATGGGCGTGATGGCGCCTTCCCGCGTCACCCGCGACCGCCTCCAGATCGTTCGCCGCGGAGGTGCCCTGCACGTAGACCAGCGCTCCGGAGGGCGACCAGGCCAGAACGCCGCGCCGTTGTACGTGAACACGCCATCGAGCACCGGCACCGCCGGACCGGTGATCCGGAGATCCTCGAGGTCGAATGGCGCCGCGAGCGCCGACGCCATCGCGGCGGACGTAGAGCAGATGACCGGTCGGCAGGTACCAGGCCGCCACCACGCCATCGAGCAGGAGCCGCTGGCGTCCGGTGCGCAGGTCCAGCAGATGCACGCGCATCGTCACGCAGCCGGAGTTGCAGACGGTGAACAGCACGCCCCGGGCGCCGGGAAGCGCCGAGAGCGAGCCGATCCCGAAGCCCGCCAGTGCCGGGTCCCGCGAGACGACGGTGCTCTGGCCGCCGGCCGCGCTCACGCGCGACAGCTCGCTCAGCGTCGGTCCGACGTAGACGATGGTGCCGTCGTCGAGCCACGTCGCCGCCGCCCAGCGTGGCGTCCGCCGAATCGGCGAGCGTGACCGCCCCGCCTTCACCGGGCCGGATCTTCCTGATGCGCCCATCCGCGTAGAACAGCACCCACTGGCCGTCGGGCGAGAAGACGGGGTGATTCGACCGCTCCGTGCCGGCGATGCGAACCGCGTTGAGCGCCCCGCGTCGCTTGAGCCACAGCATGCCGTTCTGGACGTTGTCCCGCACGACCAGGCTGGCGCCGTCGGGCGACAGCGCCAGCGAAGGGACTCCGAGCGTGGGGGTGAGGCTGTCGCCCAAGGAGATGTACTGCCACGACGTGCCCTGGCGCGCCGGGCGCCCGCGCCAGCTCCACACGGCGGCGCCGAGCGCGAGGAGGGCGAGGGCCCACGGCGCCAGCGCGAGCGCCCGGGAGAGTGGCGCGACCTTCGATCCCGGAAGTCCCCGCCGCGCGGCGGTCGTGACCACCGTGGCCGCCCCGGGCCGGATCAGCGCCTCGCCGAACAGCGCCGCGGTCGCGAACCGGTCCGCCGGCAGCTTCGACAGCGCGGTGACGACCGCCGCCTCGACGTGCGGGGGAATGCTCTTCCGCTGGATCGTGAGCGAGCGCGGCTCCTCGGTCATCACCCGCGCGATGATCGCCTGCGCCGTCGGGCCGGTGAACGGCGGCTCGCCGGTGAGCATCTCGTAGGTCACGCAGCCGAGGGCGTAGACGTCGCTCTTGGCGGTGATCTCGCGCTCGCCCATCGCCTGCTCGGGGCTCATGTAGTGCGGCGTACCGAGGCTCATGCCGGTCTCGGTCATGCGCGTCCCGCTGTCCGAGCGCGCGGCGGCGAGCGCGATGCCGAAATCGGCGACCAGCGCGCGGCCGTCGTGCAGCAGGATGTTCTCGGGCTTGATGTCGCGGTGGATCACGCCGTGGCGGTGGGCATAGTCGAGCGCGTCGGCGATCTCGCGGGCGATCCGGATGGCCTCGTCCACCGGGAGCTGCTTCTCGCGCGCCAGCCGGACGCGGAGGCTCTCGCCCTCGACGTACGGCATGACGTAGAAGACGAGGCCGTCGGCCTCGCCCGAGTCGAACAGCGACAGAATGTGGGGGTGCTGGAGGTTGGCGGTGGTCTTGATCTCGGCCAGGAACCGCTGGGCGCCGAGGATCGCGGACAGCTCGGGGCGGAGCACCTTGAGCGCCACCTTGCGGTCGTGGCGCACGTCGTGGGCGAGGTAGACGGTGGCCATGCCGCCCTGGCCCACCTCGCGCTCGAGGCGGTAGCGGTCGGCGAGGGCGGCGCTCAGGTGCGCGAGCGACTCGGCCACGGGGTCTACGCTCCGTCGTGAAGGGTGCCGGCGGCATGTGAAGGGGGCTGGCTGAATATGACCGGCGGGAACGGCGGCAGCTAGGGCGGTCAGGCGGTCAGGCGGTCAGGCGGTCAGGCGGTCAGGCGGTCAGGCGGTCAGCGCGGCTCCGACGCTGGCGACTCCCGCTGCTCCGCACCAAATTCTCCCCGACTCCTCACCCGATCGACGCAGTCCTCCATCGCGAGGCCGTCGCCATGTCTGCTGCGCCGTCCGCTCCCACTCGGGTTGCCGTATCACCGGCGCCGCTGGACGCCGATGAGCGCCTCCACGCCCTCGACATCCTTCGCGGGCTGGCGCTGTTCGGGATGATCCTGGTGCACTTCCACCAGAAGATGCGGATCGAGGTAACCGGTCTGGAGGACCTGATCGGCTGGGGCGTGTACGTGCTCGTCGAGCAGAAGGCCTGGGGCACCTTCGCCTTCCTCTTCGGCGTGGGATTCGCCGTGCTCCTGCGGCGCCTGGAGGCTCGCCACGCGCCGGTCCTGCCCGATCTACCTCCGGCGGCTCGCGACCCTGGCGTGCTTCGGCGTGGTGGCCGAGGTCGGCTTCGGGTTCAGCATCCTGTTCTCCTACGCGTGCTGGGGCGTGGCCCTGCTCATCGTCCGGCGCTGGTCGAGCCGGGCACTGCTGGTCACCGCCGCGCTGTCCGCGTGCGCCCGTCCGCTGGCGGCCGAGCTGAGCGCGCTGTACGGGTGGTGGGCGTCGACGCCGCCGATGCCTGCCGCGAACACCGCGCTCGTGCAGGCAGTGGCGGCGGCGGCCCGGCAGGGTGACTACGCCACGCTGCTCGCGGCGCGCTGGGCGCTCTTCACAGGCTCGTTCCCGCACACCTGGCGGGACCTCCTGCCGGACGTGAACCTCACCCTGTTCATCCTCGGCATGCTGGCGCTGCGGCACGGCGTCCTCGACCAGCCCAGGCGTCACGTCCGTCTCATCACCGGGTGGATGATCTTCGGCGCGCTGTCCTGGGCGGTCTCATGGCTGGTGCTTCGTCACCTGCCGACGACGCACGTGCCCGGCGCCGACTGGCCGCTCGAGTACGGTCTGGGGCTGGTCCAGGATCAGTGGCTGTGCTTTACGTACATCGGGGCCGTGGTGCTGCTGCTCGCCTACCGCCCGGCCTGGACGGCGCGCCTGGCCGTGTTTGGCCAGGCCGGGCGGATGGCGCTCACCAACTACATGGTGCAGGCGGCCGTGCTCGACGCGCTCGCCTCCGGCTACGGGCTCGGGCTCAAGCTGCGTCCGCGCGTCTACGTGGTGGCGGCCGTGCTGCTCTTCGCCGCCGAGGCCGGGGTGAGCCGCGCGTGGCTGGCGCGCTACCGGTTCGGGCCGCTCGAGTGGCTCTGGCGCGTGCTCACCTATGCTCGCCTTCAGCCGCTTCGGCGGGTCGTCGCTCCGGTCGCTCGAGGGACGTAGCGCCCCGTCTCCATTTATCGCCGTGCTCGGAGGTTCAGAATGTCGAATCAGAGAGTAGTCCTGATCACTGGGGCATCATCCGGCGTCGGCCAGGCAACGGCCCGCCTGCTCGCGCAGCAAGGCCACAAGGTGTTTGGAACGAGCCGCGCACCCACGAGCGCGGAGCCGGTTGCAAACCTCACGATGGTGGCACTGGATGTACGGTCGGATGCCTCGGTGGCGGCGTGCGTGAACGCCGTGTCCAGTCAGGCCGGCCGCGATCGACGTCCTGGTGAACAATGCCGGCTATGAGCTGGGCGGTGCGCTGGAAGAACACTCCATCGATGATGCCAAGGCCCAATTCGAGACCAATTTCTTCGGCGTCGTCAGAATGACGAAGGCCGTGCTGCCGCTCATGCGCCGGCAGAAGCAGGGGCAGATCGTCAACATCAGCTCCTTGTCCGCCTTCGCGCCGATCCCCTTCATGGGCATGTACTCCGCCAGCAAGTTCGCCGTGGATGGTTATACCGAAGCGCTGCGCATGGAGCTCAAGCCCCTCAACATCCGTGTCTCGCAGATCGAGCCCGGCTTCCTCAAGTCGCCGATGATGGACAAGCGGCAGGTGGTGGCCGAACGGATCGGGGACTACGAGCTGTGGCGGCAACGCGCGTTCAAGGCCATTCGGGATGCCGAGGAGAAGGGGCTGCGCCCGGAACGGGTCGCGGAGACCGTGTCGAAGATCCTGGCCAGCCCGGCCCCACGGTTACGCTACCTGGTCGGAGGACAAGCGCATTTTGTTGTCGCGCCTGAAGCGCTTCTTTCCCGAGCGCGCATTCGAGATGGGGGTGAGGAGCACCTTCAAGCTGGATAGAGACGCGTGAGCGTCGCCGAATCTCTCTGGCTGGCCCTTCGAAGCCTGCTCTGGACGATCCTCCTGCCAGGGCTGTTCGCGGGCTTTCTCCCTTGGAGGTACTTCGGCCTCAGCCAGGTCGAGGTAGACACGAGGAGCCCGCGGCAATGGCTCGGCCTCGCCGCGATCGGTATCGGCGTCGTGCTGCTTGGCATATGTATCTGGGAGTTTGCTCGCCGCGGGCGGGGCACGCTCGCACCCGTGGACCCGCCGAGGACGCTCGTGGTCCAGGGTCTCTACCGGTACGTTCGGAATCCCATGTACGTCAGCGTGACGACGATCGTGCTCGGAGAGGCGCTGCTGACCGGATCGAGGGCCCTGCTGGCGTACTGGGCGGTGTGGTTCCTGGCAGTCAACCTGTTCGTGATCGGCTACGAGGAGCCCACGCTGCAGCGGCGCTTCGGGCCGGCGTACGAGCGGTACCGCGCAACCGTGGGCCGCTGGGTGCCTCGGCGGCCCCGATGCGCGGACGCAACGACGAGCCGCGGAGGCCACGGACCACATGGATACCGACGTTCTGGTCGTCGGCGCGGGCCCGACCGGGCTCATGCTCGCCAACCAACTCGCCCGGCGAGGCGTGCGGGCGCTGATCGTGGACCGGCACCCCGGTCC
The DNA here is from genome assembly GCA_963833905.1 of uncultured Gemmatimonadales bacterium. GTDB lineage: Bacteria > Gemmatimonadota > Gemmatimonadetes > Gemmatimonadales > GWC2-71-9 > CAVVWJ01. The sequence continues at coordinate 109,616 of CAWHZQ010000008.1, forward strand.
GGCGCTCGAGACGAGGGCGCTGGGCGTGCAGGCCCGCACGCTCGAGATCTACGCGCATCTGGGCATCGTCGAGCGCGCGCTGGAGCTCGGGAAGCGCGCGACCGGTGCCAACATGTGGGCGCGGGGGCAGCGGGCCGCGCGCCTGCCCGCTGGGTGACATCGGGCGCGGGGTCAGTCCCTATCCCTTCCTCCTGATTCTGGGCCAGGACGACAACGAGCGGCTGCTGGGCGAGGCGCTTCGCGACCAGGGCATGACGGTGGCGTGGAATACGGAGCTCGTGGGGCTCGCGCAGGAACCGGATCGCGTCATCGCGCGGCTCAAGCAGCCGGACGGAACGATCCGGGAGCTCTCGGCCGCGTGGGTCGCCGGATGCGACGGCGCGCGCAGCGCGGTGCGCGAGCTGAACGGCATCGCGTTCCAGGGCGCCCCGTACGAGCACGTCTTCTTCGTCGCCGACACGCAGATGACGGGGCCGATGGTCCCGGACGAGCTCAACGTCTATCTCTGGCGCGAAGGGTTCCACCTGTTCTTCCCGATGCGCGGCACCGATCACTGGCGGGTCGTCGGCATCGTGCCGCCGGCCATGCGCGGGCGCGAGGACCTGACGCTCGACGCGCTGATGCCGTCGATTCGCCAGGAGGCGGGCTCGGGGTTGTCGCTTCTGGACTGCAGCTGGTTCTCGACCTACCGCATCCACCATCGCCGCGCCGAGCGGTTTCGTGATCGCCGGTGCTTCCTGCTGGGCGACGCGGCGCACATCCACAGCCCGGTCGGCGCGCAGGGGATGAACACCGGCCTGCAGGATGCCTACAACCTGGGCTGGAAGCTGGCGCTGGTGATCTCGGGAGCTGCGCGCGAGACACTGCTCGACTTCCTACGAGATCGAGCGCATTCCGGTTGCTCAACGGCTGCTCGGCCACGACCGACCGGGCGTTTTCGCTCATCGTGTCCGACAGCGGCCTGGCCGGACTGTTCCGGACGCGCTTCGCTCCGAAGATCCTGGCGCTGGCGCTGCGGCTCGAGCGCGTTCGACGCATCGCCTTTCGGACGATCTCCCAGACCGGCATTGCCTACCCGAACAGTCCGCTCTCGGAAACGCTGCCGGGCCTGCCCGCCGGCGCGCCACGGGCGGGCGATCGCTTTCCGTGGCTGCGGCTCGCGTTCTCCGCGGACGGTCCCGCCGAGGACCTGTTCGCCAGGATCGACGACACGCGATTCACGCTCCTCGTGATCGGGCAGCCGGCGCCGCCGGGCGGGGTGGCGGGGCTCGGCGATCTGCTCCGCACCCTCGTGGTTTCCGGGGATCCCGCCAACGATCGCGAGCTCGACCGCGCGCGGATCCCACGGCCGGCGTTCTACCTGCTGCGTCCGGACGGGCATGTCGGGTTGGCGGGGGGTCGGCTCGAAGCGGCGGCAGTGGCGCGATACGTCTCCGAGCGGATCTGAGCGGCGCAGGAACGACCCAGTCTGCCGCGGCGCCCGTCATCGCCCATCGAGAGATCGGTTCGCGGTTTGGATCGGGCTTCACCACAGAGGCACAGAGACTCACGGAGAACAGCTGGGGTGAACAGCACACCCGCATAACTCTTGCCGTCCTCCGTGAGCCTCCGTGCCCTCTGTGTCTCTGCGGTGAAGCCGAAGGTCAGTCTGTAAGCGATGCTGGCTGAATAGTACGATTCACGATGCCGGGGGCATGCGTCGAGGCATGCTCCTTCGCTTCGCTCAGGATGACTCCTCGCGGGCGACAATTCGAAGTCCGAATCCGGCGACTCCGACCACTCCGAAATTCGAAGTCCGGAACCGGCGCGCACGTGCGCCGAACGCATTCTATGGTGGTGCAACACCGACGAGCGCTTGCCTGACGGTGCGCTCGCGCTGTTCTCACCACCGGAGGATGCCATGCGATACGTCACGTCCGCCGTCCTCGTCGCCGCCCTCTTCGGCTGCGGCGAGGACGTTCAGGTCACCCAGCCACCCCAGCAGGATCTCGCCCAACTCGCGGCCCCGCAATACACCGTCGCCAGGCTCGGCTCGCTCGGCGGCACGCAGAGCCGAGGCATGGCCATCAACGCCCAGGGCTGGGTGGCCGGCTGGTCCAACCAGCCCGACGGCACCCGGCGCGCGGCGCTCTGGAAGGACGGGATCGCTCATCCCGATCGGCACGCTCGGCGGGCCCAGCAGCACGGTGCCGTGGCCCGGGCTCAACGACGCCGGGCATGGTCGTCGGCATCTCCCAGACCGGCGAGTCGGACCCGCTGCACGAGGACTGGAGCTGCGAGCTGGGCGGCTTCCTGCTCGAGACCACCGACCTCATCTGCCGCGGCTTCGTCTGGCAGAACGGCGAGACCCGGGAGCTGCCCCCGCTCGGCGGCCATCACAGCTTCGCCACCGGCGTCAACAGCCGGGGCGACGTCGTCGGATGGGCGGAGACGGCCGTGCACGATCCGACCTGCGTGGACGCCCAGGTGCTCCAGTTCCGCGCGGTCGCTGTGGGATCCGAAGGACGGGAGCAAAGGCAAGATCAAGGCGCGCGAGCTGCGCCCGTTCGGCCACGACTCGGCGTCGGCCGCCACGGCGATCAACGACGCGGGCCAGGTGGTCGGCATCTCCGGCGATTGCGACCAGGCCGTCGGCCGCTTCAGCGCCAAGCACGCGGTGCTCTGGGAGCCGAACGGCAAGCTGACGGGAGATCCCCAACCTTGGGGGCACGACCTGGCACACGCCGATGGACATCAACGCCCAGGGCGACGTCGTCGGGTTCTCCAACCCGCCCGGCGCCGGCGACCCCGAGGGCGAGTTCATCTCGCGCGCCTTCCGCTGGGTCTACGGCGCGGCCACGGCCGATGATCTCGGGGCGCTTCCCGGAGATCTCTTCAGCGAAGCGTTCGCCATCAACGCGCATGGCCAGGTGGTGGGCGTGTCCTTCGGCGGTGCCAGCGGCTCCCGCGCCTTCATCTGGCAGAACGGCGCGCTCGCGAACCTCAACGATCTGGTCGACATCGCGCCCGACGTGCTGGTGTCCGCCCAGGACATCAACGATGCCGGCCAGATCACGGGCCGGGTGCGGGATGGCGTGACGGGAGAGATTCTGGCATTCGTGGCGACGCCGATCGCGAACTGAGACGGCCGCTGCGTACGGCGAGTCACCCTGAGCGAAGTGAAGGGGGCCATGTCGGAGTCATGCCCCCTTCGCTCCGCTCAGGGTGACTCCCGGAAGAGCTCACCGCACCGGCTGTCCGATGCCGAGCAGGTTCCCCTCGCTGTCCCTGAACCAGGCCGCCTTCTCGCCGATCCCGCCCCGGCTCGGATAATTCCCGGCCACCTGGGCGATGCCGTGCACAGTCTCGAAGCCCTGGCAGGTCGTACTCCTCGAACACCACGCCTCGCGCCCTGAGCGCCGCCACCGTGGCCTCGAGATCGGCGACCTCCCAGCTCATCTGCGTGTGGGTGCCCGCCGCGGCTCCGGCGGACACGAACAGCGCGAACGCTCCGCTCCCGCAGAGATAGCGCAGTCCGCCGGGTCGCTCCTCGGCGGGCTCCAGGCCGAGCTTGTCCGAGTAGAACGCGCGGGCACGCTCGAGGTCCTGAACCGGGAGCCGCGTCGCGACGTCACTGTGTGCGAGCATGGTGCCTCCATTTCGCTTGCTGGGCGCGATGGCCCCCGGGTACGTTGACACGCTGTTCCCCGGGCCGCTTCGACGGCCGCGCCGTCTGACACACTCCGGAACATCGGCGGCGAGGACGTGACTCGCCAACCCCGAGACAGGATCCCCGACCGCCATGCGCCTGCGCCTCCCGCCGCTGCTGACGCTCCTTCTCCTCACCGCCGCCTGCCGCGCGACGCCTCCAGCCGCCCCCGATCCCGGCCGCCTCGACGCCGTGGCCCGGCGCTACGTCATCCTCGGCCTCGGCCTCGGCGCGCACGATCCCGCGTACGTCGACGCCTACTATGGCCCCGATTCGCTGCGTGCGGCGGCCGCGGCGGAGTCGCTCACCGTGGCGGAGGTCCGGACGCGGCCGAGTCGCTGATCGCCGTCCTGGGCGACAGCGTCCCGGCCTACACCGACACGCTGGTCCGCCTGCGCCACCGCTACCTCCGCGTCCAGTTGGGGTCGATGGCGGCGCGGGCGCGGATGCTGGGCGGCGAACGGCTGAGCTTCGACCAGGAGGCGGCGGCGCTGTACGACGCCACGCCGCCGCACTACAGCGACGCGCACTTCGACTCGCTGCTCGCGCGGCTCGACAGCCTGCTGCCCGGCCGAGGCACCGCTGGCCGAGCGCTACCAGCGCCTCCGCGACCGCGTGACGATCCCGGCGGGCAAGGTCGACACGGTGTTCAAGACCGCGATCGCCGCGTGCCGGGCGCGGACGCTGGCCCACCTCCCGCTCCCGCCCGGCGAGCGCTTCGACCTCGAGTACGTGAAGGGCACATCCTGGAATGCCTACAACTGGTACAAGGGGAATTACCACAGCCTGATCCAGGTGAACCTGGACTTCCCCATCGTCATCGATCGCGCCATCGACCTGGCCTGCCACGAAGGCTATCCCGGACACCACGTCTACAACGCGCTGCTCGAGCAGGCGCTGGTGCGGGAGCGCGGCTGGGTCGAGATCTCGATGTATCCGCTGTTCAGCCCCCAGTCGCTGATCGCCGAAGGGAGCGCCAACTTCGGGATCGACATGGCGTTTCCGGCGGCCGAGCGGGTGGCGTTCGAGCGGGACTCGCTGTTCCCGCTGGCGGGGCTGGACCGCTCGCTCGCGGAGACCAACGCCGCGGTCGGCCAGGTGGTGGAGCGGCTCAACTACGCGCGCAACGAGGTCGCCCGCCGCTACCTCGACGGCGAGCTGGATGCCGCGGCGGCCACGAAGGCGATGCAGCGGTACTGGCTGGTCTCGCCCGAGCTGGCCGCCAAGCAGCTGCGCTTCGTCGACACGTACCGCAGCTACGTCATCAACTACAACCTGGGCCGGGACATGGTGGCGGACTGGGTGGCGCGGACGGGCGGCGATTCGGAGGCCGCGCGGTGGCGAGCGTTCCAGGCGCTGCTCTCGGCGCCGCATCTGCCGAGGGATCTGCGGTGACGGGCGGGCAGGCGGTCAGGCGGGCAGGCGGTCAGGCGGGCAGGCGGGCAGACGGGCAGACGGGCAGTCGGGCAGACGAGCGCGCTAAGGGGATATTCCGAGTGCCCTGCCATCAGGCCGTTGTTACCCTGAGCGCAACGAACCTTCGAGCTGACCGCCTGACCGCCTGACCGTCTGACCGTCTGACCGTCTGACCGCCTGACCGCCTGACCGCCTGACCGCCTGACCGCCCGCCCGCCCTCAACTCAACTCGATCCGCACCTGCAGCGGGTCGCCCTCGACGCTGAGGAGGTTGGCGAGCGTCCGCGTGCCGTGCCGCCGGAACTGGAGCGCCACGCGGGAGCCGCCGATCGCGAGCCCCGAGACGGTGAGCTCGCTCAGGAAATCGGGCAGCACCGGATCGCGGACGTGGAGGATGCGCGACTGGGCCTCGGGGTAGATCCCGAGCAGCGCCTGCAGCAGCATGTAGAGCGAGCCCGACGCCCACGCCTGGGGCGAGCAGCTCACCGGATAGCCGACCGGCCGCGAGCCGGTCTGGCGCGTCATCCCGCAGTAGAGCTCCGGCAGCCGCTGGAACTCGGAGTGCACCCCCGCCTCGAACAACGCGCGCACGATCGGCAGCGCGGCCCGCGCGTGCCCGTGCAGCGCCATGCCGAGCACCAGGATGGCGTTGTCGTGCGGCCAGATCGAGCCGTTGTGGTAGCTCATCGGGTTGTAGACCGCGATGCGCCGCGCTCAGCGTGCGCACGCCCCAGCCCGAGAAGAAATCGGGCTCGAGGAAGCGGGACGCGAGCCGGCGGGCGACCTCCGGCGTCGGCACCCGGCTCCAGAGGAGATGGCCGGCGTTGGTGGTGGCGGTCGGGATCGGGCGCTTCTGGCCGTCGAGCGCCAGCGCGAAGATGCCGAGCTTCTCGATCCAGAACGCGGAGCGGATCCGGTTCCTGAGCTCGGCCGCCTCGCGCCGAAGCTTCGCCGCCCGCTCCGTCTGTCCCACGTGCCGGTACAGCTCGGCCATCCGCAGCTTGGCGTCGTACACGTAGCCCTGGACCTCGACCAGCGCGATCGGCGGCTCGGGCAGCCGCCCGTCGGGGAACGGGACGCCGTTGCCCGAGTCCTTCCAGCCCTGGTTCACGAGCCCCCGCTCCGACGTGCGGGCGTACTCCACGAATCCATCGCCGTCCTGATCGCCGAAGCGGTCGATCCACTCGAGCGCGCGTTCGGCGTTGGGCAGCAGCTCCCGCACCAGCGCGGTGTCACCGGTCCAGCGCCAGGTCTCGTGCAGCAGGATGAGCCAGAGCGGCGTCGCGTCGATGCTGCCGAAGTAGGGCACGTGCGGGATCTCGCCGGCCCGCGCCATCTCGCCGCGGCGGAGCTCGTGCAGGATCTTCCCCGGCTGTTCTTCCGTGTACGGATCCTCGCGGCTGCCCTGGCGGCGGGCGAGGTAGCGCAGCGTATCGATCGCGATCTCGGGCCTGCAGCGGCAGGGCCTGCAGCGAGGTGATCACCGAGTCGCGGCCGAAGACGGTGGAGTACCACGGGATGCCGGCGGAGATCACCTTCTCGCCGTCCACCTCGACGTAGAGCGCCCGGAGGTCGTCGGCCGCGCGGTGGAGCAGCGCGTCGAAGTCGTCGACGTCCGTCTCCCACCGGCTGTTCCCCTCGTGCCACCCGCGGTAGACGTGATCCAGCGTGTTGCGGCAGTCGTCCAGGCCGCGGGCGGGGAACACGCGCCGGTCGCCGCCCTCGTCGGCGTACACTTCCCACTCGAGCTCGACCGGCTGCTCGACCTCGAGCCGCAGGTTCCATCGCGCGCTCCGCTCGGTGAGGCGGTCGGGCGGCCGGCGGAACCGCACCACCGTCCGGAGCAGCCGCCCGTCGCGGCCGCGATAGGCGAAGACCAGCGCATCGCCCATCGGCTCGGGCGCGTAGTACTGCCCCCGCTCGCGCCGCAGCCATCCGCGCACCTCGAAGATGTCGGCGAAGTCGCAGCCGAGGTCGAGGTCGACCCAGTAGTGCTCCGGCGTGCCGAGGTAGCCGGTGAGGGTGACCCGCTCGACCAGCCGGTCGGCGAGCGCCAGCTCGCGCCGGATGTGGACCACGTTCCGGGGATCCCAGCGGTCGCCGCCGAAGGGCAGATTGCTGACCGCGAGGTCGATCTGCGCGCCGAACGTGCTCGGGACCTGGGCCGAGAGGAGGTCGGGCGGCCCGCCATGCACCGACAGCGCGTAGTGGCTCAGGATCCGGGTGTCGTCCTGGAAGAGCCCGAGCGAGCAGAGCCCGGGCGGCGCGATGTTGCCGTGCGGGATCGACCAGCATGAACAGCCGGTCGTGCTTGAGCACCAGAGAGTGCTCGGCGAGGCGCTCGTGGGTGCACTCGATCCCGGCGTAGCCGACCGCCTCCTCCATCGAGACCGGTCGGAGGCGCTCGGTAGCGTCGTTCGGCGAACCGGGAGTGACGGGCGCCGCGACGGTGCCGCTCATGCCGCGGTGATCGGCCGCGGGTTGCCGCCGCCGGCCAGTGGCGCCTTGGCGCAGTACAGATCCTCGTACTCGGCCGCCATCCGCCGGTGGTTGAACCGGCGCGCCGCCACGGCGCGAATCACCCGGCGGTCGAGCCGGTCCACCGGGCCGCCGGGCCGGATGAGGCGGGCCATGTCCTCGAGCGAGCCGGCGATGAAGCCGGTGACGCCAGGCTCGATCAGCTCGGGAATGCTCCCGAGGCCGAAGGCGACGACAGGGCAGCCGGAGAGCATCGCCTCGATGAGGGTGAGTCCGAACGGCTCGTTCCAGTCGATCGGCATGAGCAGCGCCCGCGCATCGCGGAGCAGCGGCACCTTCTGCTCGGTACCGATGCAGCCGAGGCAGGTCACGTGCGGGGCCTGAAGCCGGGGCTCCACCAGCGTGCTGGCATACTCGTGGTCCGGGGGGTGCGCCTCGCCGGCCACGCGGATGGGCACGCCAGCGAGGCCCGCGGCGTCGATCGCCGCGTGCGGCCCCTTCTCGCGGGCGAGGCGTCCGATGAAGCAGACGTACGACCCCGCGTGCTCGGTCCAGCGGTAGCGCGCCGGATCGAGCCCGTGGTGGATGACGGTCGCCAGGCGCGCGCCGGTCTCGCGCCGGGCCTGATCCTCCGAGATGGCGACGAACGCGACCTCGGAGAAATGGCGGTAGTACTCGGAGAGCGCGGGGTCGCGGGCGTGGTGCAGGGTGTAGACCAGCGGCGTGTCGGGCACCAGACGCCCGAGCGCGAGGGCGGCGGCCGAGTGCGCGTGGATCACGTCGAATTCGCCCTCGGCCACCTCGTGCAGCGCCCAGGAGCAGTGGTTGAGATCGGTGATGCCTTCGGGCGGCCACTGGGCGCGGGCGTACAGCGCGCGCAGGGGGGCGCGGGTGTGGGAGTCGCCCGGCGCGAAGAGGGTCACCTCGTGTCCCCGGTCCAGCAGGCCTTCCACCAGATCGTAGACCACCAGCTCGATGCCGCCGTAGTCCCGCGGGGGGACCGCCACGAACGGCGTCGAGATCATTGCGATGCGCATGCCATTCACCGATTGAACTGGTACACTACTACGGTTAACACGGGTGTACCGCCGGCGGCAACCGAGGACTTCGCGGGCGGGCGCCCCCTGGGCGAGCATTCGCCGTGCGCGACTTCCGGATGTGGTGGGCGCTGTTCGTGTTCTTCGGCGTGCTGAGCGTGCTGGCGGTGCAGCAGGGGTATCGGCGGTGGCGGCGCGCGTGGGACGCGGTGGCGGCGGCGTCGGGGCCGGGCCTGGGCGAGCGGCAACGGCGGCTCCGGCGCGAGGGCATCCGGCTGATCTGCATGGCCGCTGAGCGTGATCACCATGACCGCGCTGGTCTTCGCGGCGTTGCTGCGGGCGCCGGCGGCCGTGCTTGTCGGCCTCCGGCTGGTGGCCGTGGCCGGCGTGGCAGGCGTCGTGTGGCTCAGCGTCGGCGTAGCACGCTGGCGGTAGCGCTGGCGGCCGCGCATCGAGCATGACAGATTCATAGCTTCCACCCCGACACATCCCGCATGACCCGCCGGCTGCACCCCCGCAGGGAGGATGCCATGCTGCGCAGTCTCGCGTTCGCGTTTGCCTGGGGTCTTGCCGGCTATCTGATCGGCGCGTTCGGCGGCGGCTGGCTGATGACGAAGCTGTCGTCCAACATGCACGACCGGAGCACCGAGGCAGCGATGACGGGCGCGTTCGTGTATGGGCCGGCGCTGGCGCTGATCGCGTTCATCGTGGGGTTCGTGCGGAGCCGGTGAACTGGGGGTTCCAGAAGTCGATCCCGCCCGCCTGCTGCCCCACGTCCACGCTCGCCACCCGCGCGAGCGCCCGCAGATCGATCACGTCCACCGCACCGGGCTCCGCGCCCACGCCCTCCTGCGTGACGAACGCGTACCGGCTGTCCGGCGAGATCACCAGCCCGCTCGGCACCCGCCGCGTGGTGGGCACCCGCGCCAGCTCCTTCCCCGTGGCGGCGTCGATCACCGAGACCGACTTCCCCTTCTTGTTCGTCCCCACGACCAGCCGCCCATCCGGGCTCGCCGCCAGGTTGTAGATCCCCTCGCCGGCCGGGATGCGGCGGCGGAGCGCCCACGAGGCGACGTCGATCTCCGCGATGTCGTTCGCCTTGCTGCACGCCACCCAGAGGGTGCGGCCGTCGGTGGACGGCTGGGCCCAGGTCGGCGAGCAGCCTACGTCGCCCGGCTTGGGCGGACCCATGTCGTGGCCGTTCGTGCCGCCCGCACGCCATGCCGCCCGCCGGGCCGCTCATGGCGTGCTCGGCGCCGGGCTTGAGGTAGAACCGGCGGGCGACCGCCATGCTGTCCGCGTCGATCTCGACCAGCTCGTCGTTCATCATGCACGCCGAGTACTGGCGGCGGCCGTCCGGCGAGAGCCGGGAGCCGTGCGGCATGACGCAGGTGGGGATCCGGCGCACCTCGACCATGTCGTCGGTGTAGACCACCGACACCGACGACGGTACCATCGCGCCGTAGAGATTGAAGTTCACGACCCAGGCGTAGTGGCCGCCGGGCGCCACCTGCACGGTGGCCGGGAAGCGGCCCAGCTCGACGCGGCCGGCCTGTTCGCCGGTCTCGGTCGAGAACTTCCAGAGCGCGCCGTTGGGCGTGCCGTGCGCGGTGGAGACGTAGTACCAGCGGCCGTCGGGCGAGACATAGAGCCCATGCGGGCCGGCGAGCTCGGTAGGGTTGGTGCCGATCTTCCGCTCGCGCTCCACCGCGATGCCTCGCGGCCCGTACCGCACCAGGGCGATGCGGTCGTTGCCCTCGCTGGCGACGAAGACGCGATAGTCGTGCTCGGGCGGCGCCGCGATCCGGCCGGCCGAGTCGCCTGGACGCTGACGCCGCGGGCGCGACCGCCGGGCCGCTCCCGTGTGCGCCCGAGGCGCACGCGCCGGCGAGCTGCACCAGCCCGCCGAGCAGCACCAGCCTGCCGGCCGCCATGACACCCCGAGCGCGGAGCCCGCCGGCTGGCCGGGTCACGGCGTGAGCGGCGTCTTCGACCTCTTCGGATCGACGCGGACCACCCACAGGCCGTTGTTGAAGTCGTTCACGTACGCGAGGCCGTCCTTCGGGTTCACCACCACGCCCCAGTCGAACGCGGCGTTGGGCACCGTGCCGCCCATGTCGGCCGTGTTGAGCGACGCCATCTCGCGGTGCTGGGCGCGGAGGTCGCCCTTGAGCTCGCCGGAGATGTCGAAGACGTGGAAGCCCGCGTCGTACGCGCCGAGGTAGAGCGTGTCCGCCACCTGCCAGACGTTGTGCACGCCGCCGCTCTCGGGCGTGTACCAGGCCACCGACCGGGGATGCTCGATGTCGCTCACGTCGATCACCTGCAGGGTGCCGTACATCCGGCTCGCCGAGGCGTCCTTGGCGCCCTTGATGTTGCCGTTGCGGTAGACCTCGTCGGCGATGAAGACGTACTTGCCGCCGCGCTGCCGCCAGGCGGTGTGCGTGCCGCGCGGTGAAGCCCGGCCGCGAGACGTCCTCCACCTCCTTGTAGAGCGAGTCGAGGTTGTACTTGAACTGGGAGACGAGTACCGGCTTCTCCGGCCGCCCGCCCCACTTGCCGTTCCCGATGTCGAGGATGACCAGCCCGTCGTTCCAGTAGCTCGCGTACATCAGGCCGTCGACGATGTCGAGGTCGTGCACGTAGCGCGCGGCGTCGGGGCGGTCGGTGTGCCACTCGCCGGCGCGGACCGGATGCGCGGGGTCGGTGAGGTTGACGATGTCGATGGCGCCGGTGCCGTCGTTGGTGATGAAGACGTAGCGGCCGTACTTCGGGTTCTCGTAGATGTAGACCGAGTGCACGCCCGCGGCGACGCCGTCGGTGAACTGCGCGATCTCCTTCGGGTGCAGCGGATCGCGGGTGTCGGCGATGACGATGCCGTTCTTCCGGTCGGAGGCTCCCTCGCGGGTGAAGACCATGACGTTGCCGTCGGCGGTGGTCTGCATGTCGTTCACGAGGCGGGTGTTCGCCATGATCGAATCGACCACCACCGGCTTGCCGGGGTCGGTGATGTCGATGGCGTACACCCGGTCGCCGCCCATGTGGGTGCCGAGGTAGGCCACCTTGCCGTTGGGATGGATCCAGACCTCGCTCGTGGCGAAGGCGGTGACCGGGAGCCGGCCGACGACGGTGACCGACCGCCGGACGTCGCGCTCCTCCACCGTGACCGTGGTGCTGGCCGAGCGCCGGCCGAGCGAGGCGGTGACGGTGTAGATGCCGGGGCGGTAGGCGACGAAGCGGCCGTCGGCATCGAGCTGGCCGTCGCCCGGAGCGAAGCTCCAGGTGGGTCGGAGCCCCGCCACCGGATGGCCGGCGCCGTCCCGCCCCTCGGCGCTGAAGGCGACCACGTCGCCCTGGCGCACCGACGGCTTCGACGGCCTGACCGCGAGCTTCGCGATCCCCGAGCCCGGCACCACCCGCACGTCGAGCGACGCCGACGCGCCGCGGACCGACGCGGTGAGCGTCGAGCGGCCGGGGGCGAGGCCGGTGATCGTGCCGTCACCGTCCACCGCGACGATCTTGGGCCGGCTCGACTGCCAGCGCACGGCGTCGAGCGTGCGGTCGTTGGCCTTGGAGTAGGCAAGGGCGCCGACCCGGAGCGACTGGCCGTCGACGATCGTCGCACTCGTCGGGGCAAGCTCCATGCGGACCGCCGGGCCCGGCACGACATCGAACTCCGTGGACGTCGTGTCGACGAAGGGCCGGCTTCCCGGCACGGTCGCGCTCAGGGCGAGCGGGAACTTGCCGATCGAGCTCGCCACCAGCCAGCCGCTCGCCGGATCGAGCGCTCCCTCGCCCTCGCCGCCGCGCAGCTGGACGTAGAGCACGGCGTTGGGCAGCGGCGCGCCGCTGGCATCCAGCGCCCGGACCATGAGCCGCACCGAGTCGCCGGCCGTGATGGTGCGGGACGCGGGCTGGACCTCGATGCGCGCCACCGGAGTCGTCGCAAGCTGGCCCTGGGCCTGCTGTTGCGACATGAGGAGCAAGGCGGGGAGCAGACTGGCGAGAAGCACGGCGGGGCCTCGAAGTGGGAGAAACGGCGTGTCGCCGATTCCGGCGGCGGGCCAATTCTAGGGCGGGGGGACAGGAGGGGCAAGCTCAGGCGGGGCCGGGGCGCGGGTCATCTCTGGGACGCGCCGCGGCCGCCCTGTCGACTCGCAGAGCGATCGCGAGTCCGGCTCAGTCGGCGCGCATGGACATAGCAGGTACGCGAAGGCGGCAAAGGCCGCCACCGCGAGCGTCCCGAGGGCGAGCGCCGCGGTACTCACGACGTTCACCCTCCGGACAGCGACCTCGCTCACGTCGGTCAGCGCGACCGCGGGGCGCGGGCTCCCGGCGGCCGTCCGTCCGTCGCGCGGGGCGCCGTATATCGTATCGCCGACGATCTCCGGCCGCCGGAGCACGATGCGGCTGCTATCGTTCAGCGTCACCCGCACCTTGTGAGGGCGGCGCGAGACAACCTGCTCCGGGAAGGCGGACTGGACCTTCCAGTGTGTGCAGGCGCTCGAGGACCAGGCCGCGAGCACCAGGCCGGTGACGCCGGCACGGCGGGAATACCAGCTTCGCACGGGCTGCCGCATGGACTCCTCCAACGCGCAATGCCTGCCTTCGATTAACTTCGACGCCACGCCGATGCCGAATACCACCATCCCGACCGACACCACCGCCGCCGAGCGGACCGCGCTGCTCGCGCGTCTTCGCCAGCTCGAGCGCGCCGCGAGGCCGCTCGATCCCGGCGCCAGCCGCCGCCGCCGGCTGCGTGACGCCGCGGTCGCCTCGTCCGAGCGCTTCCTCCGGCGCATCGACACCCTCAAGGCGTACGATGACGAGGGCGTCACCGACCGCGGCTTGCTCGACGCACCGATCCTCGAGCACGGCCGCCCGCTTGGCGAGGTCATCGCGCTGCTCGAGCAGGACGTGGTTCGGCCCGGCGGCAATCCCGCCTCGCCCGGCCACCTCGCCTACATCCCGGGCGGCGGACTGTACCACTCGGCGCTCGGCGACTTTCTGGCGGCCGTGAGCAACAAGTACGCGGGCATCTTCTTCACCGGCCCGGGGCCAGTGCGGATGGAGCACCTCATGGTGCGCTGGGTCGCCGATCTCGTGGGCTACCCGGCAACCGCGGCGGGGAACATCGCGTCGGGCGGCAGCCTCGCCACCCTCGCCGCGATCGTCGCCGCGCGCGAGGCGCACGGCCTCAAGGCAGCCGACTACGCGAGCGCGGTGGTCTACCTGACCACCCAGGCCCATCACTGCATCGAGAAGGCGCTCCGCATCGCGGGCCTGGGCGAGGCGCCGGTGCGCCACGTGCCGATGGACGATGGGTTCCGCATGCGGCCGGACGCGCTGGCCGAGCGCATCGCGGCCGATCGCGCGGCCGGGCTCCGGCCGTGGCTCGTGATCGCCGCCGCCGGCACGACCGACACCGGCGCCGTGGACCCGCTCGACGCCATCGCGACGATCGCCGAGCGGGAGCGCTGCTGGTTCCACGTGGACGCCGCGTACGGTGGCTTCTTTCTCCTGACGGAGCATGGGCGGCAGCTGCTGCGCGGGATCGAGCGGTCCGACTCGGTCATTCTCGACCCGCACAAGGGCCTCTTCCTGCCGTACGGCGCGGGCATCGTGGTGGTGCGAAACGCGCAGGCGCTCTCCGCCGCGCACGACTACGAAGGCGCCTACATGCAGGACGCCGAGCGGGGCCCCGGCGAGACCTCGCCGGCCGACCTCTCGGCCGAGCTGTCGAAGCACTTCCGCGCGCTTCGCATGTGGCTGCCGCTCATGCTGGTGGGCACGGGGCCGTTCCGTGCGGCGCTCGAGGAGAAGCTGCTGCTGGCCCGGTACTTCCACGAGGAGGTGCGGGCGCTCGGCTTCGAGGTGGGCCCGCCGCCGGAGCTGTCGATCGTGACCTATCGCTGGGCGCCGCCGGGCGCCGGGCCGGCGGAGGTGGACCGGATCAACCAGGCGATCGTCGACGGCGTCCGCCGGGACGGCCGGGTGTTCCTCTCGTCGACGCTGCTCGATGGGCGGTTCACGCTCCGGATGGCGGCGCTGGCATTCCGGACGCACCGGCGGACGATCGATCTGGCGCTCCGGGTGCTGCGGGAGCAGGTGGCGGCCGTCGGAGGCGTGAGAGGAGCTCGCGCATGGCTCGTCATCCCGAGCGCAGCGAGGGATGACGAACGGTCGAGCAACACGCATCAGAACCGCACCGCGAGCCCCGCGCTCAGGCTCGGATACGCAGCGCCCCCGCCCGACACCCGGACCTTCGCCCCCGCCACCGCGCCGACATTCCCGCTGAGCCAGGCCGTCGCGTGCCCGGCGACGAACCCGCCGATCCCGCCGTCGACCAGCTCTCCCCGATCCCCGACGAGAAACGCCGTCGCACCCGCCGAGAGCCCGAACTCGCCCTTGTCGGTCGCGAACGTGAGCGTCGGCCCGAGATCCAGGGCGGCGGCACCGTCGTCGGTGCTCTGGTCGGTGTCGAGCACCGGGAGCGACGCACGGAGCTCCACCCCCCAGCGGGGCCCGAAGTCGCGCCGGATGCCGAGCTCCGGACCGTAGACCCAGCCGCCGACGCCGCCGGTTCTGAGCCCGGTGAAGTCCGCCGTGATGGTCCACGGCCGGTGCGGCAGCCCCTGCGCGACCAGCGACGGGACCTGCCACCCGGCCATGGCGACAACAAGGAAGGCAATGCGGTGACAGGAGTTAGCGCTCCGCAACATGGGGCCCTCTCGCGTGGTGGGAGTGAACTGCGCGATCAGTATCGCCCAGGGGCGTGGCCTGACCGTGACTCCCGGTGGCTCGAGGCGGCGCTCCGGTAGTATCCTCGACCGATGACTGACGCGACGATCGCCTCCCGACGGCTCACGCTGGTGCCGAGCGGCCGGCCGGTGGACGTGGAGCTCGACGCGCCGGTGCGGCGCCGGACCGGCGAGTGGGCCTGCGCCTACCGGATTCGTGGGATCGGCCGCGTTCGGGCGGGCCGCGCGCAGGGAGAGGACGGCTTCCACGCGCTGCAGCTGGCTTTCTCGGCGGTGCGACGGGCCCTCGAGCCGTTCGCCGCCCAGCTCACCTGGACCGGCGAGCCCGGCGAGCTCGGCCTGCCCGAGCCGATCCCGGACTACTTCGGAGGTGAGTTCCGCCGGCGGCTCGAGCGGCTGGTGCGGCAGGAGACCGAGCGCGAGGCCCAGCGGCTCAAGGATGCCGCGCTCGCGACGACGGCGCCCACGCCAGACGCGCGGCGATGAACGAGCTGCTGCGATTCGCCCTGGTGACGCTCGGATCGATGCTGTTCATCGTCGACCCGATCGCCGTCATTCCCACCTACCTGGTGATCACGCAAGCCGAGACCGCGGCCGAGCGGCGGCGCACCGCCCGGCGGGCGTGCATCTCGATGTCGCTGCTCCTGATCGCGTTCGCCGCGACCGGCACCGCGCTGTTCTCGGTCCTCGGCATCACGCTGCCGGCATTCCGCACGGCCGGTGGGCTCATCCTCTGGTTCGTGGCGCTGGACATGCTGCACGGCGAGCGGCGGACGCAGGAGGGGCGCGACGAGGTGGCGGAGGGGACGGCCAAGGAGGACGTGGCGCTGACCCCGCTCGCCATCCCGATGCTCGCGGGGCCGGGCGCTATCTCGACCGTGATCGTCATCTCGGGCCAGGCGCGGGGCCCCGGGCAGACGACGGTCGTCTACCTCGCCATCATCCTCACCGGCGTGGCGTCGTACTTCGCGCTGCGCATCGGCGAGCCGCTGCTCCGGCGCATCGGGAAGACCGGCATCCGGGTGATGACGCGCATCATGGGCCTCCTCCTCGCGGCGCTCGCCGTGCAGTTCGTGCTGAGCGGGGTCAAGGAGGCGTTTCAGCTCTAGCGCCGCCCCTGAGCTCCGGAAAATCCTCCTCCCAGAACTCGAGCTCCACCCGGATGCCGTCCTTCCGCCGGCCGGCCTCGAGCGCGCGCAGGTCCACCCGGCGGATCTTGCCCGAGATGGTCTTCGGCAGCTCGGCGAACTCGATGCATCGGATCCGCTTGTAGCGCGGCAGCCGGTCGCCGAGGAACCGGAACAGCGCCAGCGCCACCTCGCGCGACGCGACGACGTCGCCCCGGAACGTCACGAACGCCTTCGGCACACTCAGCCGCACGGGATCGGGGCTCGGCACCACCGCCGCCTCGGCGACGTGCGGATGCTCCACCAGTGCGCTCTCGAGCTCGAACGGGCTGATCCGGTAGTCCGAGCTCTTGAAGACGTCGTCCGCGCGGCCGACGTAGGTGATGTAGCCCTCGGCGTCGCGCTCGGCGACGTCGCCGGTGTGATAGACGCCGGCCCGGAGCGCGTCGGCCGAGCGGGACGCGTCGTCCAGGTAGCCCTCCATGAGGCCGAGCGGCGGCGGGTCGAGCGGGAGCACGATCTCGCCCTCGTCCGCCTCGGCGCCGGCGTCGTTCAGCAGCACGATGCGATAGCCCGGGAGCGGCCGGCCCATCGAGCCGGGCTTGACCGGCTGGCCCGGCGGATTGCCCACCTGCGCCGTGGTCTCGGTCTGCCCATAGCCGTCGCGAATCGTGAGGCCCCACGCGCGCCGCACGCGCTCGATCACCTCGGGGTTGAGCGGCTCGCCCGCGCCCACGACTTCGCGGAGGGCGACGGGCCAGGCGCCGAGGTCCTCGCCGACGAGCATGCGCCAGACGGTGGGCGGCGCGCACAGGGTGGTGACGCCGCAGCGCACGATGGTGTCGAGCGCGCGGCGCGGCTCGAACCGGGCGTAGTGATAGCCGAACACCGTCGCCCCCGCGTTCCACGGCGCGAACGTGCTGCTCCACGCATGCTTGGCCCAGCCGGGCGAGCTGATGTTCCAGTGCACGTCGCCCTCGCGGAGCCCGATCCAGTACATCGTGGACAGGTGCCCCACCGGGTAGCTCTGGTGCGTGTGGAGGACCAGCTTGGGCTGCGCGGTCGTGCCGGACGTGAAGTAGAGCAGCAGCGGATCGGTCGCCCGGGTCTCGCCGTCGGGCACGAATGCGTCGGGCCTGGCGTACGCCTCCTCGAAGCGCGACCAGCCGGGCAGGTCGGCGCCGACCACGGTCCGCGTAGCGTCCCGCGCCAGGTCGCCCAGCTTCGCCGCGCCCTCCGCGTCCGTCACGACGTGGCGGATCTGGCCGCGCGCCATGCGGTCGGCCAGGTCGGCGCGGCTGAGCTGCGGCGTGGATGGCACCACCACGACGCCCAGCTTCATGGCCGCGAGCAGCGCCTCCCACAGCGGCGCCACGTTGGGCAGCATGAGCAGCAGCCGGTCGCCGCGGCGCGCGCCACGGCGGCGGAGCGCGTTGGCCACCCGGTTACTCCGCGCGGAGAGCTCGGCGAACGAGAGCCGCATGTCGGGCGCGTCGTCGGCCACGAGCCAGAGCGCGGGGCGGTCGTTGCCCGCGGCGTAGGCATCGAACCAGTCCAGCGCCCAGTTGAAGCGGTCGAGGACGGGCCAGCGGAAGTCGCGGTAGGCGTCGGCGTACCGGTCGCGATGCGCGAGCAGGAACTCGCGCGCGTCGACGAAGGGCTCCGCGGCCCGCACGGCGGTCTGTCGCATGGCAATCCCTCGCATCGAAATACTGGATGGCAGTCGCCTTCAATATGCGCCGCGGCTGCGCGGGCTGGGAGGCTGACCGCCTGCCGCCGTCGGATGGCCGGCCGGCTCACTGTTCAACCCTCCGTGCCGCGGGTATTCTTTTCGAATCCCTCTCACTCTCCGCACCTGATGCTTCGACTCGCGCCTCTGGCCGCGCTGGCCATTCTGGCCGTGGCTGTCCCACCTGCCTTCGCCCAGCAGGGCGACACGCTCCCCGAGACCGTGCTGCGGAGCGCCGAGCGCGCGCTTCAGGACGACAGCCTCGAGACCGTCACCGCCCGCTGGCGCTCCGCACTCGAGCGTGACAGCACCGATCCCGCCGCGACCCTCGGCCTCGCCACCGTGGCGCGGCAGACCTACGACTTCGAGCGTGCCGACAGCCTGCTGAACGGGCTGCTCGCGCGCGCGGGCACACGGGTCGACGGCTGGACGGTCCGCGCTCGCCTCGGGATCTACCGGGTGGCCAACTCCAGAGGCGAGGTCACTCGAGCCGACTCGTTGCTGCGCCTCGCGATGGCGGAGGCCCGCCGGCTCGACGACCGTCCGGCGCAGATCGCCGCACTCATCGGCTTCACCAATACCCGGAGCGGCGATCCCGCCGCGCTCTATCCCACGCTGGACAGCGTGCTCGCGCTCCTCCCGCCCGGCGACGGCCGCGATCGCGCCGAGTACCTCTGCCGCCGGGGGCTCTACCGCGGCATCCGGGCGGAGCGGGACGCCTCGGCGATGGTCCGGCAGGGCATCGCGATGGCCGAACGTGTGCGGGAGCGGCAGCTCACGGGGCACTGTCTCGAGGTCGCTGGGCTGCTGCAGAGCCTTCGCACCCACGACGACAGCGCGCTGGCGACGATGGACCGGGCGGCCCGGCTGCTTCGCGCCACCCATGAGCACGCGGGCCTCGCCCGCATCGCGTCACGCCGGAGCGACATCCTCCAGGGCTACGGACGGCTGGGAGAGGCCCAGGTGGCGCTCGAGGAGGTGATGGCCGGCGCGAGGATCTCGAGAAACCGGCAGCGCCTGGCCAACGGGTACGGCGGGCTGGGGATGCTCGCGCTCCGCGTCGGCGATCTCCCAACCGCCGCGGAGAACTTCGCGCGCGCCGCGGCGCTGAACGATTCGCTCGGGCAGGAGGAGGGAAGCATGATCGCCCGGCAGAACACCGGCGAGGTGCTCGCCGCCTCGGGCGATCTCCCCGCGGCGCGCGCCACGTTCCTGCACGCCCTCGACCTGGCCATCGCGGGCGACTATTTCGAGGACGCCGTGATCAGCCGGCAGCAGCTGGCCCGCGTCGCGATCCGCCAGCGCGACTGGGGCGAGGCCGAGCGCCAGCTCGCCACCGCGGACTCGGCGGCGCACGCGCGGGGAGTCGAGGACATGCGGAACGGCATCGCCTACGACCGCGGGCGCCTTGCCCTCGCTCGCGGGAACGCGGCCGGCGGGGCCCGCCTCTTCACCGCCTTCCTCGCCCGTACGGATTCCAGCGACCACCTCATCCGCTACACCGTCCGGAGCCGGCTCGCGCAGGCCTGGGCTGCCGCCGGGGACCTGCGCCGTGCCGAACGCGAGCTCACTCATGCCGATCGGACCCTCGAGCGCTGGCGCGCCACGCTGGACGCCGGCCAGCTCCGCCGGTACGCGTATGCCGCCACAACGCTCGGCGAATACGATCCGCAGGGCCCGGCGTCGAGCGTCATCGCCGCGCTCGCCGGGGGCGGCCGCACCGAGGTGGCGTTTACGCTGGCGGAGCGGCGGCGTGCCCGGACGCTGGCGGACCGGCTGACGCAGGCCGACGCGCTGCGCGAGACCGATGCCGCGCGCCACCCCGGCGACGCGCACCGGGATCGGGGAGCCACGGCGGCACAAATCGCCGCCGCGCTGCCCGACGACCAGACTGCGATCCTCGAGTACGTCGCCGGGACCGAGGGTGCGCCGACGACGCTGTTCATCGTCACCCGCGCCGGCGTCGCGGCCCGCCTCCTGCCGCCGGCCGACTCGCTGGCGCGTCCGGTCGAGCGCTACGCGGCGCTGCTCGAGAGCGGCGAGAAGGCCGACGCGCTCGCCAAGGGCCTCGGCGCCACCGTGCTCGGGCCGGCGGCCGAGGCGCTGCCGGCCGGGGTCAGCCGGCTGATCGTGGTGCCCGACGGCCCGCTCCATCGGGTGGCATTCGACGCGCTCCGGCTCCCCGACGGCCGGCTGGCGGTGGAGCGCTGGGCGATCGGCCTCGCGCCGTCGGCGGCCGTGGCGACCGTGCTCAGGCGCGCCGATCGCGTCAGTCCAAGTGGCGAAGGCGGCGAGCCGCGACTGCTCGCGCTGGGAGACCCGGCGTTCGCCAGCGAGCGCGCGGCCGGCCTCAGCCGCGAGGGCGACCTCTTTCGCGGCGCGTTCGACGCCACCGGCGGCCTGCCGCGGCTCACCGCGAGCGGCGATGAGGCCCGCGACGTGGCGCGCTACGCCACCCGCTCGGAGGTGCGTCTCCGGGGCGACGCCAGCGAAGCGTGGCTCAAGCGGGCGCGGGTCGACCGGTTCGGCGTCATCCACCTCGCCACTCACGCGCTGGTGGACGAGAACTCGCTCGCCCGCACGTCGCTCGCACTGGCGCCGGGGTCGGGCGAGGATGGCTTCCTCTCGCCAGCGGACCTGTCCGCGCTCAAGCTCGACGCGGACGTGGTAGTGCTCTCGGCGTGCCGCACGGCCGGTGGGGTGGTGGTCTCGGGCGAGGGGCTGCAAGGGCTCACGACGCCGCTGCTCGAGGCGGGCGCGCGGTCGGTGATCGCGACGCAGTGGCGGATCGGCGACCGGAGCACGGTGCGCCTGGTGCGCGACCTCTACGACGCGCTGGCCCGCGGCGCGCCGGTGGCCGAGGCGCTCAGGGAAGCCAAGCTCGCGGCGATCCGGCGCGGTGCGCCGGCGAGCGAGTGGGCCGGATTCACGGTGGTGGGCGATCCCCTCGTCCGCGTCCCGCTGCACACGCCGTCGCGGCAGCTGCCGCTCGCGTGGCTGGCCGGTGGCGGCGCACTGGTCCTGCTGGCGGCAGGCTACCTGGCGACGAGGCGGAGCGGACGGATGGCGGAGCGGAGCGAGCGCGCGTCCGGAGTGGTGGCGCGGACCCACCAGCGGTAGTCGCCCGGCGGGAGCAGACGGGCAGCCTCGGAGAAGATGGTCGTGTCGGTGGTGGCAGCCGATGCCACCACGCCACCGCTGGCGTTGAGCAGCTCGATTTCGTAGCGGCTCGCGCCGGGGACCGCACGCCATGAGAAGGTGAGGGAATCGCCCGCTCTGGCCTCGCGACCAGGCTGGACCAGCAGGACGGCACCGCGGTCGTCGCCGCGGGTCGTGTCTTCGCCGCCGGAGCGAAGCACCGTTCGGCCGAGGCCGACGGCGAGAAGGAACGACGCGGCGAGCGCCGCCGGCATGAGCCAGGCGCGCCGGCCCGAGCGGCCGGCGGCCCCGCCTTCGACGCCGGCCCGCTCGACCGCGCGCAGCAGGTCGAAGTCGCGGCGGCAGTCGGCGCAACTCATCACATGATCGAGCGTGGCGAGCCGCCCCTCCTCGGGCCCCTCCCGCCGCACCAGCGCGGCGATGGCCTCGGGCGCGGGATGCTCGGCGTCGCTCACGATGCCTCCTCGGCGCGTTCCCAACCCACGCCCATCTCGGTGAGCCGCTCCCGCAGGTCCGCCAGCCCGCGGTACAGCAGGTTCCGGGTCTTGCCCTCGGTCCAGCCCATCAGCTCGGCGATCTCCTCCCGCGGATGGCCGGTGAGGTACATCCGGACGACCGGCCGCCGGGAGGCAGGGATCGCCTCGATGGCCTGCGCCACCTGTGCCGCCACCTCCGAGCCCTCGAGCTCTTCATGGGGACCAGGGGTCGGCTCCGCCAGGGCCGCCGCGCTGCTCTCGTCGTCCAGTGACTGGTGGTGCTCGGCCCGGCGGGAACGGCGGCGGCGAATCACATCCAGGGCGGCGGAGCTCGCCGTCCGGTATACGTAGGACGTGTTGACCTCGCCGATCTGCTCACTCGTCCCCTGGGCCCGCCAGAGCCGGATCCGGACCTCCTGGAGGACCTCGTCCACGTCGGCCTCGTCGAGTCGGTACCGGCGGCCCACCTGCCGGACCATGGCGCCGAAGCGCGAGACCACGGCTTCGACCGCGAGAGAGAGGTGGCGCTCGGCTTCAGGCAGCGTCATGCCGGAAGTATGACACGGGCGTGGCTATTCCTCCACGAGGCGATTCTCATCTTGAAGCCCGGAGTCCCAGGCGTCCGTAGGGTGACGGACCGCCACCCTGCGAGCTGCGACATGCCCCACCGCGCCACCACCCGCGCCCGCCATGAGATCGGCGGCTATCGCGAGTTCGCGCCGCCGCCCGCGCTTGCGGCCGCGGCCGAAGGCGTGTGGATCCATCGCTCGGCGGTGGCGGGGATGCACCTCGTGCTGCCAGACCCCGCGCTCAACCTGGCATTCCGCTACCGGCGGCTCCCCGACGGTGGTGTCGCGGAGCCGCACCTCACCGTCATCGGCCCGAAGACCCGGCCGTTCCCGTTCCACTTCCGCCCCGGCGACGAGATCGCCGCTGTGAAGGTCAAGCTCGAGTGGGCGAGAGTGCTGCTCCACCTGGTGCCGGCCGAGCACCTCGACCGCGAGGACGAGCTCTCGCCGGGCGACGTCCGGCTCCCTCCATGGCTTCTCGACCGCCTCGCCGCAACCGACTCGGCCGAAACCGCCGCGGCGCTGCTCGCGTCCACGTTGGCCACGGCCCTCGCCGGGACGCGTCGCGCGCCGGTGGCGCCGGCCCACGCGCTCGAGCTGGTCCGGCAGGCCACGGGCCGGGTCAGCGTCGAGGCCGTGGCGGACCAGATGCGTGTCTCCCTCCGCCACCTGCACCGCGCCGTGCTGCGGGAGTCGGCGATCTCGCTCAAAGTCTACGCCCGGATGATCCGCCTCAACCACGCGATGGCCACGGCCGATCGCTCCGCCCAGCCCGGGTGGGCCCGAGTCGCCGCCGAGTCGGGCTTCTGCGACCAGTCTCACCTGGTCCGCGAGTGCCGCGCCCTCGCCGGGCTCACGCCGGGCCGGATCCATCTCGAGCGCCGCGCCGAGGCCGAAACGTCCAATCGCGGGTGAGCCCGAGGCCGTATCGTGGAGGATGCTCACTCCTCTTCGATGCACCCTCGGCCTGCTGCTCGCGGCGGGGTCGGCGGGCGCCGCCCGGGCGCAGGCCCGCGACGCCGGCGCGCGCCTCGAGCGCGTGGCCGACAGTGTCTACGTCATCCTCCACGACGATGCCACCGACCAGTGGCCCCATGGCAACACCGGCGTCATCGTCACTCCCGACGGCGTGCTGGTGGTGGACGCGACCTACCTGCCCTCGCGCGCGCGGGCCGACATCGCGCTGATCCGCACGGTCACCGACCAGCCGGTGCGCTACCTCGTCTACAGCCACTGGCACTTCGACCACAACAACGGGGCGATCGCCTACCGGGACAGCTTTCCGGCCGTCACGATCGTGAGCGAGCGCCAGACACGCGACTACATCACCCTCAACAGCACCTGGTGGGCGCGGATGTCCACGTCGCCGACGTCGGCACGGCGGGCGTCACTCGCGACGCTGGAGCACGAATTCGCGGCGGGGAGAGACAGCGCAGGCCACGCGTTGACAGTCGATGAGAAGCGGAAGCACGCCAAGGCGATCGAGCAGCGCCAGGGCGAGCTCGCGGAGCTGGCCTCGCTCCGCGTCGTGACGCCGAACCTGGTGTTCGACGACGAGTTGACACTCTGGCTGGGCGGGCGCCGGATCGAGCTCCGCGACCGCGGGCGCGCCAACAGCCCGCACGACGTCACGATCTACCTGCCGAAGGACTCGGTGCTTTTCACCGGCGATATCGTGGTGCAGTCACCGCTGCCATACGTCGGCGCGTCGTGGCCCGTGCCATGGATCGAGGTGCTCCGGCGGCTCGAAGCGATGCCGATGGCGGCCGTGGTGCCAGGGCACGGGCCCGTGATGCGGGATTGGGGCTATGCGCGGCAGGTGCGCCGGATGCTCGAGGCCGCCACGTCGCGCACGGCAGCGATGGCGCTCCAGGGACGAACGCTCGTCCAGATCCAGGACAGCCTCACCCTCGACGACGTTCGGCGGGCGACGCCCGTGTGGACGGGCGCCGCGCTCGACGCGGACTGGAAGGAGAACGTGCGGGCGCTGATCGAGCGCGCGTGGAGGGGGGTGCGGGGGCAGGGGTAGCTAGGTGATCGGCTCCAGCCCCGCCAGGATCGCCTGCCGGCGCGGCTCGAGGAACGGCGGCAGCGCCACGTGCTCGCCGAGCGTCGCCGGATCCTCGTCGACCGCGAAGCCCGGCCCATCGGTCGCGATCTCGAACAGCACGCCGCTCGGCTCCCGGAAGTAGAGGCTCCGGAAGTAGAACCGGTCCACCTCCCCGCTGTTCGGCACGCCCAGCGTGTCCAGCCGCTCCTTCCACCCGTGATACTCCGCTTCGGTCGGCGTGCGGAAGGCGACGTGGTGGACTCCGCCGGCGCCGAGCCGAGCGGGCGCCGCGTCGGGCTGCTCGGCCACGTGCAGCTCCGCGTGCGGGCCACCCTGGCCCATCTCGAACACCTGCACCGTGTGCGCGGCGTTGTCGCCATACGGATAGCGGCGCACCGGCCGCAGGTTCATCACCTGGGTCAGCACCTGGACCGTCCCCCGAAGACTCGGCACGCTCATCACGATCGGTCCCAGGCCGCGGATCTGGTGCTCGGCCGGCACGGGACTCCGGTCCCACGGCGTGGGCAGGTCGCCCCGCCCGCCGTCGTCCACCAGCGCGAGACGCTGGCCCTCCGGGTCCTCGAAGTCGAGCGTCAGGCGCCCGTCGCGCTCGGCCAGCGCCCCCGCCTGAACGCCCATCGAGCGGAACCGCTCCGCCCACCACTCGAGCGTGGACCGCCCGCTCACGCGCAGGTGCGTGCGGACGAGGCTCCGGGTACCCCGGCGCTCGGGCGGCATCTTCCAGTCGAAGAAAGTCAGGTCCGTCCCCGGCGATCCGACCGCGTCCGCATAGAACAGGTGGTAGGCGCTCACGTCGTCCTGGTTGACGCTGCGCTTGACCAGGCGCATGCCGAGCGTGCCGGTGTAGAAACGGTAGTTCCCGCGAATGTCGGCGGACACCGCGGTGAGATGGTGGATGCCGGTCAGGTCCATGGTCGATCGCTCCTCGGAGGCTGCCGGAAATCTATCGCGTCCGGATGAGATCCGGTTGAGATCGTGGTGAACCGCCTCGGGTAGTGTTGCCGGCGTCAACTGAGACCCGACCACCACCAGACCGAGGAGATCGATATGCCCTCCAGCACCCTGCGCCGCCTGCTCGGCGGCATGACCGTCATCGGCGCGGCGCTGCTTGGCGCCTGCGGCGGCGGCAGCGATTCGCCGACCGGCCCCGGCCCGGGCCCTGACCCCGATCCGCTGCCCGATCCCGCACCCGTGATCCAGGGCCAGGCGCTCTTCGGCCTCACTTGCGCGAACAACCTGGTCGAGTTCGGCAGCGGCAATCCCGGCACGCTGGCGCGCTACGTCCCGATCGTCGGCATGACCGAGGGCGCCTCGATGGTGGGCATCGACTTCCGTCCGTCCGACGGCCGCCTCTACGGCGTCGGAACCGACAGCCGGGTCTACACGATCGACACGCTCACCGGTGCCGCGAGCGCGGTGGCCGGTGCCTTCACGCCCGGGGTGAGCGGCGAGCACTTCGGCCTGGCGTTCAGCGGGGCGCAGGACCGGCTTCGGCTCTCGAGCGTCGAAGGGAACCAGAACCTGAGCATCGATCCGCTCACGGGCACCGTCGCGTCAGCCGATCCCGACCTGGCCTTCGCCGCGGGCGATGCCAACGCGGGCGGCAACCCCGCGATCTCGGCCCTCGCGTACCGCGAGACCGGCGACGGCTCGACGCTCTACGCCGTCGATGCGACCGCGAACGCGCTGGTGACGGTCGATCCTGCCACAGGCGGGCTCACCACGGTGGGTGATTTCGGTCGCAACGTCTACCTCTGCTCCGGGCTGGACATCGCCACGGACGGCACGGCGTACGCCTCGCTCTCGACGGACAACGGGTCCGAGCTCTACACGGTGGACCTGAGCACCGGCGCCGCCACGCTCCTCGGCAACATCGGCCCCGCGGTGCACAGCCTCGCTGTGGCGCCCTGATCCGCGAGACGACGAATGACGGAGCACAACGCATGGCAGGCGAGCGATCATCGCAGGGTCGGCAGGCCGGCGAGGTGTGGAGCGGGCGGTGACCAGCGTCGTCATCCCGCAGCGGAGCGAGGGACCGGCGGCGCGGGCTCCGATTACGTGGGCTCGAGGTGCGGCGCGCACGCGGAGCGTGGGGTGATCCAGCGTCTCCGTCAGGATGACGCGCTATACGCAGGCTCAGACCCGGATGAACTCCGCAATTGCCGGATCCCGCCGCAACTCGTCCAGCGCCGCCGCATCCGGCCGCTCCGGCGCGTCCCGCTCGCAGTCCACCATGCAGAGGAAGCCGAGCGGCGCATCCGCGCCCGCCTGGAACTGGTGCCAGGTGGAGGACGGCACCTGCACCAGATCGTGCATCCCCGCGTCGACGATCCGGTCGCCGACCAGGACCCGGGCGCGCCCGCGCACGACCATCACCACATGCGCGTGCTGGTGGCGCTCGAGCGACGACCAGCCGCCCGGCGCGATCTCGAAGTAGCGGAGCTGGCAGTCCAGCCCGTCGCCCCCGTCGAAGAGCACCTGGCGCGTGACCCCGGAAAAGTGCGTGCCCTCCTGCTTGTAGGGCCGCACCTCGATGCCCTCCCAGCGAAAGGGCTCGGTCTGCCGCACGTGATCGCTCATGGCACAGGCTCCGCGGCGGCGGCGCGGGCCACCTGCTCGACCAGATCCCGCGTCCGGTCGAAGAGCGCGTCGCCCGACTGGTAGAGACTTCCGCCGATCAGCAGGATGCAGTCGTTCCCGTAGAACTCGAGCAGCTCCCCGACGCGCTCCAACCGGATGCCGCCGCCCGGCGCGGGGAACGCCGGCCGCGCTCGCGCGTGCGGCGCCCGGAGCGCGCCGGCGATCGCGCGGCAGGTCGCCTCGCTGTAGCTGAAGCGCCCTCCGGCATGCGGAAAGATGACCGCGTCCGCCCCGTACCAGCGGAAGAGCTTCCCGAAGAGTGCCGGTTCCGCCGCGCGGAGGACACCGCCGAAGGCGGGATGCGCCAGGATCGGGAGCCCGCCGGACTCGGACGCGAGCTCGTGGAGCAGCGGGAGGCCCACCACCATCGGGGAGAGCATGACCGCGCTCACGCCCGCCCGCCGCGCGAACTCGAGCTGCCGCCGCACGCGGTCGGGCGTCCCCGTCAGATTGGGCACGTAGAGCGCGCGCCGGCCGGTCTCGCGCGCCGCGGCTTCGATGGCCGCGAGGCACGCCTCGACGCGCGCCTCGAACGGGCAGAACGGGTGATCGGCGAGGCCGTGATCGTCCTTGATCAGATCGATTCCCGCCCGCGCGAAGGTGCCGCACAGCGCCGCGAGCTGGGCGGGCTTGAGCCCCATCGGCTTGAGCGCGGTGGCCAGCAGCGGGCGCCCGCTCACGCCGGTGAGCTCGCGCAGCCCGGCGACCCCCGCGCGCGGGCCCGGCAGCCAATCGAAGGCCGCGTCGGGAAGCTCGACATCGGCGAGGAGCACATCCGGCTGGAGCGAGCAGTTGCCGAACAGGACGTTGAGGAACTGCGCCGGATCGCCGGCGGTGGTGGCGAGCGGCTGCGCGATGGTGACGCGGTGCAGGTCCACGCCTGCGGGGTGGATCTCCTCCACGCAGCCGAGGATGTGGGCCGCCACCCAGGGATCGCGCGCCGCGACGGCGCGAGGGAGCTCGACCGTCTGCTCGAGCAGCAATGCCTCGGCGCGCTCGGCCACGTCCCCCGCGGCGGCGCGGAGGAGATAGGTGACGTGGAAGCTGGGGTCGCCGGTTTCGCGCCGCACGGCATGGATCCTTCGATCGGGGGCGAGTGCTCGTTCCGTAATCTATGCCCTCACCGGCCGGTATCGTACATCGTCGCGGGCGCGCTTGCGATTCGGCCCGGCCGCCCACACGTTCTGCGGCATGACCCCACAGCGTCCGTCGGTCCGGCTCGCCGCCGCGTGCTTCGCGGCCGCCTGGCTCCCCTCCGCGGGCGTGGCCCAGAAGCCCGCCGCGCCGCCGCCGGGCTTCGATGCCTACGTGGCAACCGTGCTCAAGACCTTCACCGTGCCCGGCGTCGCGGTCGCGATCGTCAAGGACGGGAAGGTCGTGCTCGCCAGGGGCTACGGCGTCCGCCGGCTGGGCGACCCGACGCCGGTCGACGCCCAGACGCAGTTCGGCATCGCGTCGAACACCAAGATCTTCACCGCCACCGCCTTGGCGATCCTGGTCGAGGAGGGCAAGGTCGAATGGGACGCGCCGGTGATCCGGTACCTGCCCTGGTTCGCGATGCACGATCCATTCGTCACCCGCGAGCTCACCGTCCGCGACCTGCTGGTCCACCGGAGCGGGCTCGGCCTCGGCGCCGGCGATCTGCTCTGGTGGCCGCCGTCGACGTACGACCGGAAGGAGATCGCCCGGCGTCTCCGCTACATCACGCCGGCCACGTCGTTCCGGAGCGCGTACGCCTACGACAACGTGCTCTACCTCGTCGCGGGCGAAGTGATCGAGACAGTGTCGGGGCAGACCTGGGAGCAGTTCGTGCGGACACGCATCCTCGCGCGGGTCGGGATGACGCACAGCGACGTCGACCACTCGGCGGCGGGCCGGCCCGGCAACGTCGCGACCCCGCACGCGGAGGTGAACGACACCGTGCGGCCGGTGGCGCCGTTCCTGAGCGACAATACCAATCCCGCCGGCGGCATCGTCTCGGGCGCGGAGGACATGGCCAAGTGGGTCATGGTGCAGCTCGACTCGGGCCGGACGGCCGATGGCTCGCGGCTCTTCTCGCCCGCGAGCGCGCGCCAGCTCTGGCGCGAGGTGACGCCCACGCCGATCTACGACCCGCCGCCGGGACTGCCGCATCTCCAGCCCAGGATGAACGGTTACGCGCTCGGCCTGGAGACCAAGGACTACCGCGGGAAGCTGCTGCTCACGCACACGGGCGGCCTCCCGGGCTACCTCTCACGCGTGGCGATGATCCCCGAGCTCCGACTCGGCGTCGTAGTGCTCACCAACCAGGAGTCGGGGGCCGCCTTCAACGCCATCGCCTACCGGGTGCTCGACCACTACCTCGGGGTCAAGGCGCCCGATTACGTGGGGATCTACGCAGCGGCTGGTGGCACAGAATCGGGCGCAGCTCGCAGAGGTCGCGGCGGACGCCGCGGGCCAGCGGGACTCGACGGCGGGGCCGTCGCTCCCGCTCGAGCGGTACGCGGGCACCTATCGCGACATCTGGTATGGCGACGTTGCGATCACGCAGGAGAACGGCGCCCTGGTCATTCGCATGACGAAGACGCCGTCGATGGTGGGTGATCTGGTCCACTGGCAGTACGACACCTTCATCGCGCGCTGGCGGGACCGCGAGCTGCGCGCCGATGCATACGTCACCTTCGCCCTCACGCCGGCGGGCACCATCGACCAGGTGAAGATGGCGCCGACCTCGCCGGCCGTGGACTTCAGCTTCGACTTCCAGGACCTCCTGCTTCGCCCCGTCCGACAATCCGGCGAGGCCACCACGCACTGACTGCGGATGACGGGCTGCGCGCCGACGAGTATCCGCCGACGCGACAGCCCCCTAGCGCTCCTTACAACGCCGCCGGATAGAACCGCAGCTGCAACAGCTTGAGCCCGTTGTTGTCGTACTGCCAGAAGTACCCCTCCAGACACCCGTCGAACAGGTTCACCGTCGTCCCGCCGCAGGCGTCCACCGCAGCCGCGTCCAGCACCGGGTCCAGGCTGATGGTCGTCAGGTTGCTCGTGACGTTCCGGAAGCTGCTCTTTCCGGTCCCGCGGACGAACACTTCGGACAGCACCGAGCAGATGTCGCCATCGGCGGGCGCGCCGGTGACGTCGGTAGCGCAGGTCGTGAGCGTCCCCTCCCCGTACGGCTTGCCGAGGGCGCGCGCCCACACCGTGTAGCTGCCGGGTGCCGGGAGCGAGAACTTCGCCTCGCCGTCGGTGCCGTCCTTGTCCAGCACCGCGAAGACCCCGGCGACTCGCGCTCTGCTCGAGCAGGATCTTGGTCGTGACCGCGGCCGTCTTGGTGCCGAGGCCGACGAAGATCACGTTCCCGCCACCGGTCAGGTCGCCGCTCTTGGTGCGCGGTACAGCGATGATGTTGAGGTTGTAGTGGGCGCCACTCGGCGCGCCGTTGCCGGTCGACGCGGTGGCGAGGGCTGGGCTCTGCGAGGGCGAGGGGTCGGTACTCGTCGCGTCGGAGCTACAGGCGGCGAGTGCGCCGGCCATCACGACGGCCACGGCGCTGGGAACGCTGCGGAACGCAGATCGCATGCTGCCTCCTCGTACGGAAATCCCTGCGGTGAGAGCCCAACCGTCGCCAACCGCCGCCACGTCCCTTGGGCTGCACGCAGTATTCCGGACGGGCACAACGATTTCAATTCTGAAATTTCGAACGCTGTCGAAAGGTTCGACGCCCGGCGCGGGGCCGCGCCGACCTCGCCTCGCACAGTGCGAGAGGAGTGCAAAATTTTGTCTCGCAGGGCGCGAAACGGTGCGGAATCTTTCTTGCACGATTGCCAGCACCGTTCTCCAGACAGCGCGTCGTCGGATCGCATCGCGCGGACCGCGCTGCGGTGGGGACCTACGAGCCGGCCAGGACCATGGCCACCAGACCAGCCGCTGCTTGTGAAGTCCATCGCATAGGTGATACCCTCTCCTCTGAAGCGTTTCCGAGGCTTGGAGTTCCGATACTGCAACCGCGAGCGAACGTAAGGGCCAGAACCGGGGGTTGAAGTGAGCCGTGATCACCGTGCAGCATCTCCATCATGTCACCGCCACCGTCGACGAGGCGCAGCCCGATCTCGACTTCTGCGAGCGACTGCTCGGCCTCCGGCTGGTCAAGCGGACCGTCAACTTCGACAATCACAGCGTTTATCACTTCTACTACGGGACCGAGTCGGGCGCGCCGGGCACCATCTGGACCACGTTCCCCTACCACGGTTGGGGCGTGCCGGCCGGGGTCCACGGCGCGGGACAGGTCGTCGCGACCGCATTCTCGGTGCCCGCCGGCGCGTTTGGCTTCTGGCGGGGACGGTTCGCGGCCGCCGGGGTGGCGACCGCCGATGGAGCGACGCGATTCGATGAGCCGGTCCTCCGGGTCCGCGACCCATCGGGTCTCGTGCTCGAGCTGATCGAGGACGCGCGCGACACCCGCCCGCCATGGGCCGGCGGCGTGCCCGACGCCGCGGCGATCCGCGGCCTCCATTCCGTGACACTCCTCCTGCACGCGCGCGGCCCGACGATCGAGCTGATGACCGGCCTGCTCGGCTTTCGCATCGTGGGCGAAGCCGGCGAGCGCACGCGCCTCGCGGCCGGCGCCGACGCGCCAGGCCACCTCGTGGACCTGGTCGAAGACCCCGAGGCGCCGCCGGCGAGGAATGGGCTCGGAACCGTGCACCACGTCGCCTTCGCGATCGAGAGCGCCGAAGCCCAGCTCGCACTCCGGGCCGAGCTCCTCAGGCGGGGCCGCGACGTGACCGAGGTCCGCGACCGGACCTACTTCCAGTCGATCTACTTCCGCGAGCCCGGCGGCGTGCTGTTCGAGGCGGCGACCACGGCTCCTGGGTTCGCCGTGGACGAGCCGCTGACGGCCCTGGGACGTTCGCTCCGTCTCCCGCCGTGGGAGGAGCCGCACCGCGCGGAGATCGAGGCGACGCTGCCCCGGCTCGACCGCTGACGGTCCCCGCTCCGCGCGGTTAGCTTCGACGCACCCCATGGCATCTCCCCGGCTGGCCCGCCTCGGCAGCAACCTCACCGTCCGCGTGCTCGTGGCCATCGCGCTCGGGGCGCTGGTCGGTGCACTCTGGCCGGACGCCGGCCGGGCCATGAAGCCCATCGGCGACACCTTCGTCAACCTGGTGCGGATGGTCATCGCGCCGGTCATCTTCCTCACCATCGTCGGCGGCGTGGCCCACACCACGGACCTCAAGCGGGTCGGCCGGGTCGGGCTCAAGGCGCTGATCTACTTCGAGGTGGTGACGACCTTCGCGCTCGTCATCGGGCTGGTGGTGATGAACGTGCTGCGTCCGGGGGAGGGGATCGACGCCTCCAGGCTCGCCACCGGCGACGTCTCGACGTTCGCCGCGCAGGGGAAGGAGCTCCGGTTCGTCGACTTCCTGACGCACATCGTGCCCTCGAGCGTAGTCGGCGCGTTCGCGCAGGGCGAGATCCTGCAGGTGGTCTTCTTCTCGATCCTCTTCGGGGTCGCGCTCGCGTCGCTCGGGCCTGCGGGACGTCCGGTGGTACGGATGCTCGACCGGTTGATGCAGGTCTTCTTCCGGATCGTCGGGCTCGTGATGGTGGTGGCGCCGATCGGCGCGTTCGGGGCGATGGCCTACACCATCGGCAACTTCGGCGTGGCGTCGCTGCTCACGCTCGGCCGGCTCATGGCCTGCGTGTACGCCACGATGGCGCTCTTCATCTTCGTCGTGCTGAACCTCATCGCCCGCCTCGCGGGGTTCAGCCTGTTCCGCCTGCTGGCGTTCATCAAGGACGAGATCCTGATCGTTCTCGGCACGTCGTCGAGCGAGGCGGTGCTGCCCCGGATGCTGGACAAGATGGAGCGCTTCGGCTGCGCCCGGCCGGTGGTGGCGCTGGTGATTCCCGCCGGCTACTCGTTCAATCTCGACGGCACGTCGATCTACCTGTCGATGGCGACGCTCTTCATCGCCCAGGCCTACGGCGTCCACCTCTCGCTCGGCCAGCAGCTCGGCGTGCTCGGGGTGCTGATGATCACGTCCAAGGGCGCGGCGGGAGTCACGGGCTCGGGGTTCATCGTCCTCGCGAGCACGCTCGCGGCGCTGCGCGTGCTGCCGGTGGAGGGCGTCGCGCTCGTGCTGGGCGTCGACCGCTTCATGAGCGAGGCGCGGTCGATCACGAACCTGATCGGCAACGCCGTGGCGACGGTGGTGATCGCGAAGAGCGAGGGGGCGTTTACGGCGGGAGAGCGAAGCGCCGGCCGAGGCGAGGGCGGCGTGAGGGCATCCCGTTGCGCTCGGGAGGACGAGGGTAACAGCAGGTCACGACGACACCACCACCCCATACACGGCGGCCGACCGCATGCAGCGAACGTCCCAATCCCTCTCGTCTCAGGCGATCCCCCCGCTCCCGCGGCGGCGCCTCGTCGGCCGCGGCCGCACCGCGGGCCTCGCGCAGGCCGCGTTCGGCCTGCTGCTCCCCGCCGCCCTCGCCGCCCAGGAGATCGCGCCCGCCGAGTACGCCGCCCGCCGCGATTCGCTGGCGGCGCGGCTCGACAGCGGCGTGGTCGTCGCCTTCGGCGCGCCGACGCCCACCGGCATCGTCCAGCCGGGCGCAGCTGCCCGCGTTCCGTTACCTGACCGGCTTTCTCGAGCCCAATGCCGCGCTGGTGCTGGTCCTTCGCGACGGCCGCGCGGGCGGCACGCTTTACACCCTGGCCCGGGACCCGCGCCGGGCGCTGTACGACGGCTTCATGCCCGACTCGGCGGCGATCGCCCACGCCACCGGCCTCGGCGCGCGCTCGTTCGCGGCGCTCGGGCCCGCGCTCGATTCGCTGGCCCGCAGCCGGACTCCCGTTCTACAGCCTGCGCGACTTCAGCGGCGCCGACTTCGCCCAGACCGATTCGCTCACCCGGGGCGCCGCCTTTCTGCGCACGTTCGCGGCGGCCCATCCCGGGCTCGAGCCGCGCGATGCACATCCCGTCGTCGACAGCCTTCGGGCGCGGAAGAGCCCGGCCGAGCTGGCGCTGCTCCGGCGGGCGATCGACATCACCGTTGCCGCGCACCGGGAGGCGCTGCGCGCCGTGCGGCCCGGCGTCTGGGAATACCAGATCGACGCGCTCTTCGCCTCGGCATTCCGCCGCACGGGCGGCGACGGGCCGGCATTCGGCTCGATCATCGGCTCGGGCCCGAACTCCACCCAGTACCACTACGAGACCAACAACCGGCGCATGCAGGCGGGAGATGTCGTCGTGCTCGACGTCGGCGCGGGATATCGGGGCTACGCCGCCGACGTGACCCGGACGCTTCCGGTGAGCGGCCGGTTCACGGCCGACCAGCGCACGATCTACCAGCTCGTGCGCGACGCGCAGGCGGCCGCGGAGCGCGTGGCCGGCCCGGGCGCGGCCTACGCGGCCTGGCGCGACTCGGCGCGGGCCGTGCATCGCGCGCGGCGTGACCCGCCTCGGCCTCACCGAAGGCGTGGACGCGACCTTCGATCCGCCGTGGGCCGACCAGTGTCCCAGTCAGCCGGTACGCTGCACCCAGGCGTTCCTCTACATGGCGCACGGGCTCGGCCACGGCATCGGACTGGAGGTACACGATCCGCCCTATCCCGGATACGGCCCGGGCGTCGTTCCAGCGGGGCGACGTCTTCACGATCGAGCCCGGCATCTACGTCAGCACCCGGCTGCTCGACATCCTGCCCGACACGCCGAAGAACCGGTCGATGATCGCCCACGTGCGCACGGCGGTCGAGCGCTACAAGGACATCGGCGTCCGGATCGAGGACGACTACGCGATCACCGATACCGGCGTCGAGTGGCTGAGCCGCGCGCCGCGCGAGATCGCGGAGGTCGAAGCCGCGATGGCCCGCCGTGGCCGATAGCACCGCCCGGCGGCCCAAGTGGCCGCTTCTTTTCGCGCTCCTGCTGTTCGCGGTGGCCGTGATGGTCGGCCGGGGCGTCTCACGTGCCCCGGGCCGGCTCCAGCGGCTGGCGAGCGGCGAGACGACCGTGAGCCAGGCGGTCGTAGTCGAGCAGACGCGGGCCGTGGCCCGGCTGGTGACGAGTGAGACGGTATTGCGCGACGTCGTCACCTATGAGAACCGCCGGCTCGGCTCGACCAAGCGCTCCCTCGTCGTGGCGACCGGCAAGGTGCTCACCGGCTTCGACCTCGACCGCGGCCTGGAGGTGACGGTGGACCACCCGTCGCGGCGCATCCGGATCACGCTCCCGCCGCCGTCGGTGCAGGCCGTCGAGATCACCGAGCTCAAGACCTATGACGAACAGCGGGGCCTCTGGAACCCGTTCAGCCCATCCGACCGCGACACCATCTTCGCCCTGGCGCGGCGGCAGCTCGTGGCCACGGCCGGCCAGATCGAGCTCGCCCGCCACGCCGAGGAGAGTGCCCGGCGGCTGCTCGAGGCCACCGTGCGCGCGGACGGATACACCACCGAGGTCCGATTCGCCGGCGAGCGTCCGCGCGGCGCGGAGGACACCACGCCGGCCGAGTCGGGCCGATAGCCGAGGAGCCACCTGATGCTGGCCTACGTCTTCTGGCATTGGCGGCGCCCGGACGTGCCCACCGCGTCCTACGAGGCCCTGCAGCGTCGCTTCCACGCGGCGCTCGGGGCGGCCCCGCCGGCGGGGTTCCTGGGCTCCCGCTCGCTGGCGATCGCCGGAGCACCCTGGGCCGACGGCGGGAACGAGGCCTACGAGGACTGGTATCTGCTCGAGGGATCCGCGGCGCTCGACCCGCTCAACGCGGCCGCGGTGAGCGCCTCGCGACAGGCCCCGCACGACGCCGCGGCGGCGGTCGCCGGAGGCGGCACCGCCGGGCTCTACCTTCTCCGACTGGGCAGCGCGGGCGAGCCGCCGCGCGCGGCGACCTGGTTCGCCAAGCCGGCCGGCCTGAGCTACAGCGCGATGTTCACGGCGCTCGAGCCGCTGGTGCGCGCCGAGGGCGCCGCGCTCTGGGGCCGACAGATGACGCTCGGTCCGGCACTCGAGTTCTGCCTCCATGCCTCGCGGCCGGTGGCGCTGCCCCCACCGCTGGTGCCGGTCGCGTTCCCCTGCCGGACGGTCTGGGCTTAGCCCGAGCTACCCCGCCGCCAGGCCCCAAAGCGGCCACGGGGTTAGATTTCGGCGCGCTGGAACCCCAGCGCCCCGTCCCCAGGATCGAGAGCCCCGCCGTGAGCAGTTACAAGTTCGAGCAACGCCGCCTGATCCACCGCGGTCGTGAGTTTCATTTCGTCAGCTATGACGCCCAGATCGCCAACGAGCGGCGGGGCGACGTGGCCATGCCGCCAATGTGGTACCTGATGAACGAAGGCAAGCGCCGGCCTGTGATGGAACAGGTCCCCGGCATGGCGATCGAGGACCTCGACCGGGCCCTCCTCGCCTGGGTGGAGGCTGAGATCTACTCCGCCGTCGGTCCCCGCCGTGCCGTTTAGCAGCCTCAAGCTCCACCCGAGTCTCCTTCGGGCGATCAAGGAACTGGGCTTCACCCGTCCCACCCCAATTCAGGCCGACGCCATCCCTCCCGCCCTGGAGGGCCGCGACCTGCTGGCCTGCGCCATGACCGGCAGCGGCAAGACGGCGGCGTTCCTGCTGCCGATCGTGCACAAGCTGATCGACAAGCCCCGGGGCACCACCCGCGCGCTCGTGCTCACCCCGACGCGGGAGCTGGCGGCGCAGATCCTCGAGGACCTGAACGACCTCGCGGTGCACACGCCGGTCACGGGCGCGTCGATCTTCGGCGGCGTGGCCATGGGCCCCCAGGAGCACGCCTTCCGCACCGGGGTCGACGTGCTGGTGGCGACGCCCGGGCGGCTGCTCGACCACTTCCGCGCGCCCTACGCGAAGCTCCCGGGCATCGAGTACCTCGTGCTCGACGAGGCGGACCGGATGCTCGACATGGGCTTCCTGCCCGATATCCGCCGGGTGCTGCGCCATCTGCCCCCGCGGCGGCAGACGCTGTTCTTCAGCGCCACGATGCCGGCGCCCATCGTGACCCTCACGCGCGAGATGCTCCACAATCCGGCCACGATCAGCCTGGAGCGGAAGCCGGCCCCGGCGGTCGGGATCACCCAGGCGCTCTATCCGGTGCCCCAGGAGCTCAAGGCGGCGCTCTTCCTGGCGCTGCTCAAGCGGAACGACATGCAGGAGGCGCTGGTCTTCACCCGCACCAAGCATCGCGCCAACCGGCTGCAGGCGTACCTCGTCAAGCACGGGATCAAGGCCGAGCGGATCCACGGCAACCGCTCGCAGGCGCAGCGGACCGACGCGCTGGCGGGGTTCAAGGATGGCCGCTACCGCGTGCTCGTAGCCACCGACATCGCGGCCCGCGGCATCGACGTCGAGGAGCTGGGCCACGTCGTGAATTTCGACGTGCCGACCGCGCCGGAGGACTACATCCACCGGGTGGG
This sequence comes from uncultured Gemmatimonadales bacterium, assembly GCA_963833905.1. Taxonomy (GTDB): domain Bacteria; phylum Gemmatimonadota; class Gemmatimonadetes; order Gemmatimonadales; family GWC2-71-9; genus CAVVWJ01. Next base: position 147,181 of record CAWHZQ010000008.1, read on the forward strand.
CCGCACCGCGCGCGCCGAGCAGACCGGAGACGCGTTCACCTTCGTGTCGCCCGAGGAAGAGCCGGAGCTGCGCGGGATCGAGCGCGCCATCGGCCGGAAGCTGCCGCGCATCGTCGTGCCCGACTTCGATTACACGGCGCGGCCGGAGACGAAGCTCGAGATTCCGCTCGCCGAGCGCATCGCGCAGATCCGGGCCAAGAAGGCGGAGGACCGGGAGCGCTCCAAGGCAAAGGCGGCGCGGCGCGAGGCGAACGGACAGGCGTCCTCGGCGCGGCCGGCGTCGCGGCGCGGACCGGCCGGGCAGCGGCGCCGGGCAGCGTGGGCCAGGGACGGGGCGGGCCTGGTAGCGGAGGGCGGCCGGGCGGCAGCGGACGGTCGGGCGGTGGGCGGCCGGGCGGGAGTGGCGGGGCCGGCGGACGGCCCGCGGCTCGCGGAGGGCGCTGAGCTCCAGAGCGGAAATTCAGAGTTCGTCACCCTGAGCAACGCGAAGGGGGCATGCCTTGAGGCATGCCCCCTTCGCTTTGCTCAGGGTGACTCGGTGAAAGTCCGTCTACGCTACGGCACCACCGTCATCTGCAGCGTCACCAGCGAGCAGCCGATCGCCGTGCTGCACGCCACCACCTCGACTCCCGAGCCGGTCATGTCGTCGATCAGGTCGCCGTTCACGAGGCCGCCCGGATAGCTCAGCGCCGGCTGCCCGAAGAAGATCGTCCAGGTGTTCGCCGGCGACGCGTTGTCGCTGCCCACCAGGATTCCCGCGCCGACCGTCGTGTTCGTCTGGCCGTCGTACTGCAGCTGCGCCACGACGCTCCCCGACGAGTAGAAGTTCATCACCCGGTTGCCCGACCCGTCGTTGGCGTCGAAGATCTGCGCCTGGGGCGCGAAGCTGAGCGCCAGCGAGGTGATCGTCGCCCCCGTCCGGATGCACTTCGAGTGGAACGGGTGGGTCTCCTGCCCGCCGGGATTGACCCAGAGGCCGGGATCGCCGCTCGCCGACACGGTGCACTGCCCCAGGCCGCCCGTGCCTGGCGCCGTCGCTGCCGTAGTCGAGACAGTTCGGATTGTTCGGGCCGAAGACGTTGCCGGCCGGATCGGTCCAGAAGCCGTTCGCGCTGCAGGTCCCCACGCCGTAGAGGCCGGAGCCCGAGGTCTTGAAGACGAGCGCGGTGCTGCTGCCTGACGTCCCGGCCGTGCCGGTGCCGGCGGGGTCGTAGGCGTCCGGGTCAACAGGGGCGATGGTCGTGGTATCGGGGGTCGTCCAGGTGCCGTTGGTCACCGGGTCGCCGGCGCCCGTGGTATCGATCGGGTTCGACGTCGTATCGCCCGGCGTGGACGTGGTATCGCCGCCACCCGACTGGCCGCCCGGCAGGTTGCCGCCGGGAAGAGTGCCCGAAGGTGAGGTGAGGTTGTCGGAATCGGTACAGGCGGTGATGGCGAGGACCGCGATCAGCGCGGCCGCGAGACGGAGACGGGCCATGACGAGCTCCTTCGACGACACGAGGGTGAGCCGGCCCGGGCGGCCGACATCAGCCCCTTCGACGGCCAGGCTGTCTCTCGAGGAGACCCTTGGCTTTGCGGACCAGCCTCGCGGCTGGGGTGCCCTAGTCGAAGGGTACGGGAACACCAATCCTTCGACAGTCGCAAGAGGCAACCCGGATGCCAGACGGCTATCACGTATTGCTAAATAACGACTTAGATAGCACGAAACCGGGCGCCGGAGCGGCCCGGTGCCGCGACATGCGAGAACCGTCGACAAATCGGCCGGCTAATCGCTGACTGGTGAGACGGCCCCCAATAAATTGACACCATGGCCCGCCGCCGCCCGCACGCCGCGTGGATCGTCCTCGCCGTGACCTTCTTCGCGCTCCTCGCGGGCGCGGGGATCCGCGCCACGCCGAGCGTCCTGATCGTGCCGCTGGAGGAGGAGTTCGGCTGGACCCGCTCGACCATCTCGCTCGCGATCTCGCTGAACATCTTCCTCTACGGGTTGATGGGGCCGTTCGCCGGCGGCCTGATGCAGCGGCTGGGCATCCGGCGCACCACGCTCGGCGCCCTCGCGTTGCTCGCCACCGGCGTCGCCCTGGCCACCCAGGTGACGCGGCCGTGGCAGCTCGTGCTGGTGTGGGGTCTCCTGGTCGGCGCCGGCAGCGGGATGGTGGCCCTGGTGCTCGGCGCCACCGTCGTCAACCGCTGGTTCACGGCTCGCCGCGGTCTCGCGATGGGTCATCCTCACGGCCAGCACCGCGACCGGCCAGCTCGTCTTCCTGCCGCTCCTCGCCGCGATCATCCGGGATCACGGCTGGCGGGCCGCGACGCTGGTGATGGCGGGCGCCGCGGCGGTCGCGATTCCCATCGTCGCCCTGTTCCTGCGCGAGCGTCCCGCCGACCTCGGCATTCCGCCGTTCGGCGGCGAGCGGGTCGAGCCCGCGGCCGGCGGCGGCGCCAACCCGGCGCGGGTCGCGCTCGCCGCGCTCGGCGACGGCGTCCGCTCGCGCGACTTCTGGCTGCTCACGGCCACGTTCTTCATCTGCGGCGCGTCCACCAACGGCCTCATCGGCACGCACCTCATCCCCGCCGCGCACGACCACGGCATTCCCGAGGTGCGCGCGGCCAGCCTGCTGGCGCTCATGGGGGTGTTCGATCTGGTGGGGACGACCGGCGCCGGCTGGCTGTCGGATCGCTGGAGCAGCCGGTGGCTGCTGGCCTGGTACTACGGGCTCCGCGGGCTGTCGCTCTTCTTCCTGCCGTTCGCGCTCGGCCGGCTCGGAGACGGGGCTCTGGGTGTTCGCCGTCTGGTACGGGCTCGACTGGATCGCCACCGTGCCGCCGACGCTGCGGCTCGCCACCGACGCCTTCGGCGCGGAGCGGGCGCCGATCATGTTCGGGTGGATCGCGGCGGGCCACCAGGTCGGCGCCGCGCTCACCGCGTTCGGCGCCGGCTGGATCCGCACCACCCTGGGCGACTACCACCTGGCGTTCTGGAGCTCGGGCGCGCTCTGCCTGCTCGCGGCGGCGCTCGCGCTGCAGGTGGGACGGCGGCCGGCGCGGCTCGCTGGGACGGTGCGGCGGTGGAGGTGACCTGAGGGCGCGCGGTCCGGCCGTCATCCCGAGCGCAGCGAGGGACCTCCTCGGACGGCTAGGCGGGCGCGACCGCCGGCCGCGACCGGCTCACCAGCACGCCGCAGATCCCGCCGTGCTGCGCCACGTTCACCACCTGCTTCTGCGACGCGCGCGCCAGGATGGCGACGCCGTCCTCGTTCGCGGCGAACCCCATCACCGTGTAGAACGGCTCGATGTGCACCGTGCCGTCGGGAGCCACCACCGGGAACTCCCGCACCGGAATCGTGGCGAGCTGCTGCACGACCCAGCGGTCGTCCGGATCGGCAAGCGCCGCCTGCAGCGCGGTCTCCCATTCGTCGCGGGTGACCGCCGGGCCGATCACGATGCCGTCGCCGCCGTACGAGCGGTTCGGCTTGAGCACGAGCGCTTCGTGGCTGGTCCGCGCGTACTCGAGCAGGTTGCCCTGCCGCCCGTCGGGCAGCACCGTCCGGCGGTCGCTCAGCACGCGGGTCCAGAGGATGTGCCGCTGAAACAGCTGCCGCTCCTCGGCCGTGAAGTACTCCTGGCAGAGACGCGGATCGGTCAGCACCTCCCAGCAGGCCTTCTGGTCGAGGTCGGCCGCGATCGACGAGACCATCCGGTTCTCCCGCAGGAGCACCCGCATCGGCTCGACGTCGACGCCTTCGGCCTCGAGCTCCAGCAGGTCGACCACGCCGTAGTCCCGGTACGCCAGGTCCACCCGCTGCCCCTCGTGCCACACGGCGCCGTCCTTCAGGACCAGCTCCGAGGGATCGGCGTGCATCACGGTGAGTCCGTAGCGGTCGCGCAGCCAGCGCGCCAGCTCGGCCTGCTCGTCCGGCCCGTGGCCGGCGTACTTGGGCTCGACGAAGCAGACCTGCGGGCCGGCCCCGATGGCCGCCGCGTGGTCGAGCAGCGTCCGGACCAGCAGCTCGCGCATGTCCTGGCCCACGATCAGGTCGAGTTCCGCGTCCCCGTCCCGCAGCACCGGCACGACGATGTCCGCGAGCAGCCGTTCGCACATCGGGACCATGTGCACCCCGCCGATGCCGGTGAGATTCGGCTCGACGAAGCGCAGCGTCTCCTTCCACATCGGGCTGGTGAAGTCGACCAGCGCGTCGAGCCGGCCGAAGACCGGGTTGTGCGCCTCCTGGCTCGGGCCCCAGCACTCGCGAAGCCAGCGCTCCTCCGCGTCGGGGAGGCGGAGGATCTCGCGCACGGTGAAGTCCTGGAGGTAGAGCGACGGCAGGCGCTCGAGCGCGCGCTGCACGGCGAGCGTGACGCGATGCACGTAGGCGAGCTGGTCGGGAAGCACCGTGAGCGGGGCGGGGAGGATCCGGATCGGCTCCACCTCGCCGTCGTGCAGGTAGACGACGTGCTGGCTGAGCGCGCCCGCCCGGAGCCGCTCGATCAGGCCGACGAGCTCGGCCGGCGCCAGCCGGTAGAGCGCGTGCTGCACCCGGCTCGCGAGAGCGAGGCCGGCCAGTCCCTCCTCTTCGGCGAGGGTCAGCATCGAGTTCCTTCCGTGGGGCGTCGGCCGTCGAGGGGTCGCATGTGTATGTTACTGCGATCATGCGCCCAGACCAGGCCTACGACGAGCTCATGCGGCGCGTGCGCGAGGAGACGCTCCTCACGACCGTGGAAGCGCTGCTCGAGTGGGACGAGGAGACGTACATGCCGCCCGGCGGCGTCGAGAACCGGAGCGAGCAGCTCGCCCTGGTCGCCGGCCTCCTGCACGAGCGCGGCACCGACCCCCGGCTCGGCGACCTGCTCGCCGCGGTCGAGGGCTCGGACCTCCTCGCCGACCCCGCCGCGCCCGCCGCCGTCAACGTCCGCGCCCTCCGCCGAGAATACGACCGCTTCGTCCGCCTGCCGCGGACGCTGGTCGAAGACGTCGCCCGCACCACCGCGCTGGCCCAGAAGGCCTGGACCTCGGCGCGCGGCGCGGCCGACTTCGCGCGCTTCCGCCCCTGGCTCGAGCGGATCGTCGAGCTCAAGCGGGCCGAAGCCGAGTGCGTGGGGTATGCGGACGAGCCGTACGACGCGCTGCTCGAGGACTACGAGCCGGGACTCCGGAGCGCGGTCGTCGCCCGGCTGTTCGAGGCGCTCCGGCCGGAGCTGGTCACGCTCGCCGAGCGGATCGCCGGCGCGCCGCGCCGGCCCGACTCGGCGGTGCTGCGCCGGCACTTCCCGCGCGACCGCCAGCGCCGCTTCGGCGAGGCGGTCGCGGGCGCCGTGGGGTTCGACTTCGCCCGCGGGCGCATGGATCCGGGCGGTCACCCGTCGTGCACCGCCCTGGGCCCCGGCGACTGCCGCATCACGCTGCGCTCCGACGACCGCGATTTCGCGGGCGGTCTGTTCACCATCCTCCACGAGGTCGGCCACGGCCTGTACGAGCAGGGTCTCGACCCCGAGCACTACGGCACGCCGCTGGGCGAGGCCGCGTCGGTCGGGATGGACGAGGCGCAGGCCCGCTTCTGGGAGAACCGGGTCGGGCGTGACCGCCGCTTCTGGGACCACTTCTATCCCCGCGCGCGCGAGCTCTTCCCCGAGAGCCTGGGCGACGTGCCGCTCGACGAGTTCCATTTCGCGGTGAACCGGGTGGCGCCCTCGCTCATTCGCGTCCAGGCCGACGAGGTGACCTACAACCTCCACATCATGATCCGCTTCGACCTCGAGCGCGCCCTGGTCTCGGGCGCGCTGGCGGTGGCGGACCTGCCCGGCGCGTGGCGGGCGGCCTATCGCGACGTCCTGGGCGTCACGCCGCGCACCGACGCCGAGGGCTGCCTCCAGGACGGCCATTGGGCGGACGGGATGATCGGCTACTTCCCGACCTACACGCTGGGCGACGTGTTCGCGGCGCAGCTCTACGCCGCGGCCGAGCTGGAGCTGGGCAGCCTGGGCGAGCAGTTCGCCCGCGGCGAGTTCGCGGCGCTGGTGCAGTGGCTGGGCCGGCGGGTCTATCGGCAGGGCGGGCGCCATCCCTCGGCGCGGCTGATCGAGGTCGTCACCGGCTCGCCGCCGGATCACCGGCCGCTGGTGCGTCTGCTGCGGCAGAAGTACGAGGCGCTGTACGATATCTGAGGGGGCGCTGTCGTCATCCCGAGCGGAGCGAGGGACCTGCTAACCGGGGTTCGATACCGGCTGATAGGTCCCTCGCTCCGCTCGGGATGACGGATCAATGCTGAGTTGGACTACACCGCCCGCACCCGCGCCGCTCTCCGGCGCCAGCTCCCCCGCGCGCTCCCGCTCCTTCGCGTGCGCCCCGCGGCCGAACCGCTGCTGCAGCGCGTCGAGGTAGGTGTAGATCACCGGCGTGATGTACAGCGTGATGATCTGCGAGAACGCGAGCCCGCCCACCACCGCGATACCCAGCGGCCGGCGCGACTCGGCCCCCGCGCCGTGGCCAAGCGCGATCGGCAGCGTGCCGACCAGCGCCGCCATCGTGGTCATCATGATCGGCCGGAACCGCACGCTCGCCGCCTCGAGGATCGATTCCCGCGCGCTCTTGCCGTGGGTCCGCTCCGCCTCGATCGCGAAGTCGATCATCATGATCGCGTTCTTCTTCACGATGCCGATGAGCATGATGATGCCCACGAACGCGTACAGGCTCAGGTCCTGCTGGGTGAGCGTCAGGGCCAGCAGCGCGCCGAAGCCGGCGAACGGCAGGCCCGACAGGATCGTCAGCGGGTGCACGAAGCTCTCGTACAGGATGCCCAGCACCAGGTAGATCACCAGGATCGCGAGCACGAGCAGCACCAGCAGCCCCTGCTGCGCCTGCTGGAACGCCGCGGCCGTGCCCGAGAAGGCCGTACTGATGGTGGACGGCAGCACCTCGCGGGCGGCCGCCTGCACGCGATCCACCGCGGTGCCGATCGACACGCCGGGCTCGAGGTTGAACGACAGCGTCACCGACGGCAACTGTCCCGAGTGGTTCACCGTGAGCGGCCCGGTCGACGGCGTCACCTGCGCCAGGCTCCCGAGCGGGACCGAGACCCCCTCCCGGCCGGTGATGTGCAGCAGGCTCATCGCCGAGAGGTCCCGCTGGTATTGCGGGAGCAGCTCCATGACCACCCAGTACTGGTCGTTCGACGTGTAGATGGTGCTGACCTGGCGCGCTCCGTACGCATTGTAGAGCGCGTTCTCGATCTGGTCGACGTCGATGCCGAGCGCGGCCGCGCGGTCGCGCGCGATGCTCACCTTGACCTGCGGGTTCTTGATCTGCAGGTCGCTCGTGACGTCGGTCAGCCCCGGGATGTCGTGCAGCCGCCGCTCGAGCGCCGCCGCGCCGTCGTACAGGTCCCCGATGTCGGAGCCCTGCAGGGTGAACTGGTACAGGCTCTTCGACTGCCGCCCGCCGATGTTGATCACCGGCGGGTTGGTGATGTACACGCGCATCCCCGGCACCACCGCCAGCTTCCGGGTGAGCGACTGGGCCACCTCGTCCGCGCTCATCGTGCGCTGGTCGCGCGGCTTGAGGTGGATGAAGAGCCGGCCCTGGTTCACGGAGGCGCTCCGGCCGCCGGCGCCCACCGACGACATGAACCCTTCGACGTTGGGGTCCTCCTGCACGATCGCCGCGGCGGCGCGCTGGTGCGTCACCATCGCGTCGTAGCTGGTGCCTTCCGCCGTTTCGGTGGTGCCGTTGAGCTGGCCCGTGTCCTCGCTCGGGATGAATCCCTTCGGCACGATCCGGCCCAGCACGATCGTGCCGACCAGGATCAGCAGGGCGAACAGCATGGCGAGCCCGCGGCGGTCCATCACCCACGCCAGGGTGCGCTCGTACCAGGCCAGCGACCCTTCCCACGCGCGCTCGATGGCCTGGTAGAACCGCCCGTGCTGCCCCTGCTCGCGCTCGGGCTTGAGCCACCGGCTGCAGAGCATCGGCGTGAGGGTGAGCGACACGAAGCCGGACACCAGGATCGCCACGCCGATCGTGACCGCGAATTCCTGGAACAGCCGGCCGATGAGCCCGCCCAGGAACAGCACCGGGATGAACACCGCCACCAGGGACAGCGTCATCGAGATGACGGTGAAGCTGATCTCGCGGCTGCCGTTCACCGCGGCCTCCATCACCGGCTCGCCATGCTCCATGTGGCGGACGATGTTCTCGAGCACCACGATCGCGTCGTCCACCACGAAGCCCACCGCCAGCGTGAGCGCCATGAGGGAGAGGTTGTCGAGGCTGTATCCCAGCAGGGCCATCACCGCGAATGTGCCCACCAGCGACATCGGCAGCGCCAGCGCGGGGATCATCGTGGCCCGGACGTTCCTGAGGAACAGGAAGATCACCATCACCACCAGGCACAGGGCGAGGAAGAGGGTGAACTTCACGTCGGCCACCGACTGCTTCACGGTCTGCGACCGGTCGTACAGCGTCGCCATCTCCACCGATGCCGGCAGGTCGGGGCGAAGCTGCTCGACCTCGGCCTTGATCCGGTCCGCGACCGCCACCGTGTTGGTGCCCGGCTGGCGCTGGATGGCGAGCACGATGGCGCGCTGGCCGTTGAACCAGCTCGCCTGCTTGGTGTCCTGCACGCTGTCGATCACCCGGCCGAGGTCCGCCAGCCGTACCGGGGCGCCATCGCGGAACGCCACCACCAGCGCCCCGAAGCCGGCCGCGTTGGTGAGCTGGCCATCGCTCTCGACCGAGTAGGCCTTGTCGGTGCCCCACAGCGTGCCGGTCGGCAGGTTGACGTTGCCGTTCTGGACCGCCGTCGAGACCTCGTCGATCCCGATGTTCCGCGCCGCGAGCTGCTGGGGGTCGAGCTGGATCCGCACCGCGTACTTCTGCGAGCCGTACACCTGCACCTGCGCCACGCCGTCGACGGTCGAGAGCCGCTGGGCGAGGAACGTCTCGGCGTACTCGTCGAGCTGCGGCAGCGGGAGCGTCGTGGTCCGGAGCGCGTAGAAGAGAATCGGCTGCGACGACGGGTCCACCTTCCGGTAGCTCGGCGGCAGCATCTCCTGCGGGAGCTGGCGCTGCGCCTGGGAGATCGCCGCCTGCACGTCCTGCGCGGCCGCGTCGATGTCCCGGCTCAGCGCGAACTGGAGCGAGATCTGCGTGCTCCCCTGGCCGCTCGTCGACGTCATCGCCTCGATGCCCGGAATGGTGGAGAACTGCTTCTCCAGCACCGTCGCCACCGAGGACGCCATGGTCTCGGGGCTCGCGCCGGGAAGGCTCGCCGTGACCGAGATGGTGGGATAGTCCACGGCCGGCAGGTCGCTCACCGGCAGCTGGCGGTACGCCACCAGGCCGAAGATGAGGATGCCCGCCATGACCAGCGTGGTCATGACGGGGCGGCGGATGAAGAGCCCGGTGATGTTCATGATGCCCTCGCCTGGGCGCTGTCGCCCGGAGGCTTGATCTGGACCTTGACGCCCTGGCGCAGCCGGAGCTGGCCGTCGGTGACCACCCGATCGCCCGCCTGGACCCCCTCGCTGACGATGACGAGATCGCCGGCGGTGCGGTCGACTTTGACGGGCTTCGTGACCGCCGTGCTGTCGGGTTGGACCACGAACACGAAGGTGCCCTGCTGCCCGGAGACGACGGCCGAGGCCGGCACGACGAGCGCGTCCTGATCGACGAAGAGCCGAAGCCGGACGTTCACGAACGCGCCCGGCCAGAGCGCGCCATCGGTATTGGGGAAGCTGGCCTTGAGCAGGATGGTGCCGGTCGCGGTGTCGACCGTGTTGTCGATGAAGGCCAGGGTGCCCTCGCTCGCGGCGCCCCCGCCGATCGGGTCCGCGGCCACCGCGATCCGCTGAGCCTGGTACTTCTGGATCGCCGGCAGGTTGGACGCCGGCACCGCGAACCGCGCGAGAATCGGCTGGATCTGGTTGATCGTGACCAGCGGCAGCGCGTCGGTCGAGCGCACCAGGTTGCCCTCGCGGACCCGGAGGCTGCCCGTGCGCCCCGCGATCGGCGCCCGGATCGTGGCGTACTGGAGATTGAGCCGCGCCTGGTCCACCGCCGCCTGGCTCGACGCCACCGTGGCCGACGCGGCCGCGGCGGTGGTCCGCACGGCGTCGTTCTGCTGCGCGGTGACGTACTCCTTGTCGGCCAGCACGGCGTATCGCTTCACATCCTGCTCGGCGTTCTGGGCCGTCGCGCGGTCGCGGCTGAGCAGGGCCTGGGCCTGCTCGAGCGCGGCCTGGAACGGCCGCGGGTCGAGCTCGAAGAGCACCTGGCCCTTCTTCACGTCCTGGCCTTCCCGGAACGCGATGCGGACGATCGGCCCGCTCACCTGGGCCTGCACCGCGACGGTCTGGATCGGCTCGACGGTGCCGGTGGCCAGCAGCTCGTACGGCACGGCGCGGCGCGCCGCCAGGCCGACGGTGACCGGCACGCGCGCCGGTGGCGGCGTGGCTTTCTCGGCGCAGGCGGAGACGGCGGCGAGCGCGAAGACGGCGAGCAGGGGGCGCAGCGAAAGGCTCATCGGGAAGGCACCGTGGTGGTGTCGGATGGCACCGTGGTGGTGTCGGAAGTCAGTCGGAGAGTATGGCCGCCCTGCGGGTCGAGCACGCCGGCGTCATGCGCCAGCTGCGCCAGCGAGACGCTCCAGGCGAGGCGTGCGTCGACCTGCTGCGCCCGGGCGGACGCGAGCGCGCTCTGCGCCGCCAGCAGGTCGAGCACCGTGCCCACGCCTTCCTTGTACCGCGCCCGGGCGACCTCGCTCGATTGCTGCGCGCTCGCGATCAGGTCCCCGGCCGTGTGCACGCGCCGCGTCGACGTCTGGAGCGCATAGTAGGCGCTGAAGACCTGGTAGACCACCTGCTGGCGGACGGTCTCGGTCCGGGCCGCGGCCGCCTCCGCCTGGTACTCGGCGGCGCGGAGGTCGTACTGCCGGGAGAAGCCGTTGAACAGCGGGATGGCTGAGTCCCAGCGAGAGGTTGTAGCTGTTGGCGCCGTTGGGAATCTGCGTGGCGTAGGTGCGCGCGCCCGTCGCCGTGAAGTTGAGGGACGGGAGCAGCGAGCTCCGCGCCTCGCCGATGCCGGCGCGGGCAGCCTCCGCCTCCGATCGCGCGGCGGCCAGGTCCGGGCGCCCCCGGAGCGCGGAGGCGATGAGCGCGTTCACGCTGTCGGACAGCTCGCCCACCGGCCGCGCGGCGGCCGCGGAGTCGACGTCGTACGGCAGGTTGGCGGGAAGGCCGAGGGCCAGGGCGAGCGCGCCCCGAGCCGTCTGCACGCTGCCCTCGGTGGACTGCAGATCCAGCTGCGCCTGGCTGGCCGCGGTCCGCGCCTGCAGCACGTCCGCGATCGTGGCGAGCCCCACCCGGCGCCGCTCCTCCGCGGCCTCGAGGTTGGCCTGCGCCTCCGCCAGCGTCGTGCGCTGGGCTCCGAGCAGGCTGCGGTTGGCCAGGTACTGGAAGTACGCCACCTGGATCTGCAGCACCACGTCCTGGATGGCGGCGTTGTGCGTGAAGCCGGAGGCGAGGAGCTGCTGGCGGGCGCCCTCGATCCGCCCGCCCCGGCCCGCCGAAGTCGAACACCAGGTAGGACAGCGTGACGCTGGGCGAGAGCACCGACTGCTGCACCGCCGTTCGTCCCTGGCTGGCGACGGTCTTGAGCCGGGTCGCGGTCACGTCACCGTCGATGGTCGGGAGCCGCTCCCCGCGCTGGCTGCCGTACGCCGCGGCGGCGGTCTGCGCGTTGGCCCAGGCGAGCCGCGTTGCCGCGTTGTTCCGAAGGCCGATGTCCACGATCTCGCCGAGGGTGAGCCGGTGGATCCGGTCGCCCAGATCGGCCGGCACGGCGGCGGCCGCGGAGGTGTCGGCGGGGGTCACCTCGTGGACCGCGCTGGCCGGAGGCGTCCACGGCACCTGCGGCGCGGGCGACGCGCCGGGCACGCCCGACACACGAGGCGTGCCCACACACCCGCCCAGAAATCCGCCGACGGCCAGCAGCAGGCCGCCGAGACGCGCCCCGGTCACCGCTTGGCCTCGATGCTCGCGACCCGGCGGCCGACGGCCCCGCGCTCCCAGCGCCCGACTGCCTCTCCGATGGCCTCTACCATGTATGCGTAGGCGGTCTCGTAGCCCCGGAGCCGCGCGCGGACCCGTTCGCTCCGGATCGGGAGCGTGCGCCGCGCCTCCCGGACCGTCTCGGCGAAGCGCTGCCAGCGGCGCATCCGTTCGGCCATCGTCCGGGCGAAGAGCTCGGGGGCCACATGGTAGTAGTCGTGCCGATCCGCCGGCCGGCAGACGCGCTCGAGCACGCCCTGGTCGGCCAGGAGCCGGGCATTGGTACTGGCGCTGGCCTTGCTCACCCGCAGCGAGTCGGCGAGCTGGTCGAGCGAGCGGGGGTCGTCGCTCAAGAGCAGGTATCCGAAGATCCGCCCCGCGATGCGGGGCCGGCCTTCGGCTTCGAACAAGAGACCCATGCGGTCGGTGAACTGGGTCGTGGCGGCGTCCATGCGGCTCCCGGGTCGAACGTCTGCGGCGGGCGGATCCGGTTTAACTACGTTCAATACAAACTGAACGTTGCAGGCGTTGGGAGGGCTGGGGTGTAACGGGAAGGTCACTCGGGAGGGGAGGAGGGTCGGGAGTCACTGTCGTCATCCCGAGCGGAGCGAGGGATGCCCATGGGTTGCTAGTCGAGAAAGAAACCCACCCCCTCCCGCATCACCGTCGGCGGAACCTCGTGCCCCCCGTCGAATTCCCGATATCGCACCTCGTACCCGTCCCGTTGCAGCCGGGGCACCATCACCCGGCTGCAGGACGCGATCGGCAGCACGTCATCCTGCCGCCCATGCGAGACGAAGATCCGCGGCGCCCCGACCCGCCGCGCGGGAATGAGGAACCCGGGTGAAAACGCGAGCAGGTGGGAGAACCGGTCGCCGTTGGCGCGTCCGAGCGCGAGGGCGTAGGTGGCCCCGTCGGAGAACCCCGCCACGGCGACGCGTCCGGGAGTCACCTCGCATCGCGCCGCCGCTTCGGCGAGCGCCCGCTCGAGAAAGCGCACGTCCGGACCGAAGGCGCCCGTCACCGCGTCCCAAGTGGACTCCCGCGAGTCGGGCGCGAGGACCGCGCACCCCAGCTCCGCCGCCATGGGCCCGAGCAACCGGGCGGCCCGCCGGCCGGTGCCGCCCGCGCCGTGGAGCATGAGGATGAGCGGGACGGGCCCCTCGCGCTCGGGCAGGACGAGCACGCCGTCGCGCTCGCCCCCGAGACCGAGCGGCTGCACGCCCGGCGCGGCGCGCGGGCGGGCGGTGCAGGCCGGCGGGCACCGGCATCAGCCGCTCCGGTGCCTGCCCCCCGCAGGCGCTCCCGGCCACCGCGGCGAGCGACGCACCGAGCGGCACTCCGAGCGCGCCGCCGGCCAGGCGCAGCAGCTCCCGGCGGGTCAATGTTCGTGGGTCCATGTTGGGAGAGGACGCCCGGCGGGCCGCGCCCCACACCGCGGGCGTTGCGCGGCTGGTGCGCCCCGCAAATGTTTCGGGCGATGCACTCCCAGCTGGAGACGAATGCCGCCGACGTCGCGCTCCTCGCCGCCTGAGGTCACCCATGCACGCTGACCACGATCCGGCCCACGCCAACAGCAACCTCGCGCGGCTCGGGGCCGCCGAGCGGCGCGTGATGGAATATCTGCTCGACCAGCGGCGGGTGACGCGCGACGTCAATCGCGAGCTGGAGGAGAATCGCCGCCTCGGCGAACGGGTCGCCGACCGGATCGCGTCGTTCGGCGGCTCCTGGACGTTCATCCTGCTGTTCCTCCTGGTGCTCGTCGCCTGGGTCGTGCTCAACTCGCTCGTGCTCGCCCGCCGCGGCCGGGCGTTCGATCCCTACCCCTACATCCTGCTCAATCTGTTCCTGTCGATGATCGCGGCCCTCCAGGCGCCGGTCATCATGATGTCGCAGAACCGGATGGCGGCTCGGGACCGGCTCGAGGCCGCCCACGATTACGAGGTGAACCTGATGGCCGAGGTCGAGATCCGCACACTGCACGACAAGCTGGACCAGCTGCGCGACCACGATTGGGCGTCGCTCGTGGTCCAGCAGCAGGAGCAGATCCGGCTGCTCGAGCGGCTGCTCGACCGCGCCGGCGAGGGCCCCGCGCGCTAGGTCGCATGCCAGGTCTAGGTATTGTTCGAACGTCCCGTAGCCATCTGGCACCGCATCAGTCGACGACCACCCGGAGGCAGCCCATGGCACCGCGCAAGCGCTACCAGCTGGATCGCGTGACGGTCGAAGCCGGCGACTCGCGGCCCGCGACCTGGACCTTCGCCGGTGAAGCGATGTCCGGCACCGAGCGAACCTACATGGTGACCGACGGCAATTTCTCCACCCGCAACACCTGGGAGTTCGTGGTGCGGGTGCCCAAGGCGCGGGGCATGCGGCTCGAGGTCCGCCCGCGCACGACCCCGAACCTCAAGGTCTGGGCCGAGCTCACGGACCGCTCGCTCACCTTCGCGCGGGCCACCAAGGGTGGTGCGAGCGGCCGCTGGTACTGCCAGGTCGCGCTCGCGGACCCGAAAGGCGAGAAGACCAAGGACGTCGTGAAGGGCGACGAGCGGCACAAGCTCCCCCAGTGGTTCGACGCCCTGCAGGGACGCATGCGCGTCAAGCAGAACGTGCGGCCCACCAAGGGCACCGACGGCCAGGCGCTCGTCGTGCTCGTGCCGGCCAACGACCACGCGGCGATGATCCGGCTGTTCTTCGCGACCAAGGTCTGGGTCCTGAAGGAAAGGATCACCCTCGCCTGAGCGCCGATCCGGAGGACGCGCCCGGGCGGCCGCCGGCAGCGTGGCCGCTCATCGCCGGGATCGCCGCCGCCAAGCTCGCGCTGCACCTGGCCGTCAACGCCACGACGCCATACGGCTTTCACCGGGACGAGCTGCTCTACCTGGCGATGGGCCGGCACCTCCGGCTCTGGCGGATGGACTTTCCGCCGGCCATCGCCCTCGTCGCCGAGGCGGTCCGCGCCACCCTCGGCGATTCGCTGCTCGCCATCCGCCTGGTGCCGGCGCTCGCCGGCACGGCATTGGTGGTCCTCGCAGCACTCGTCGCCCGCGAGCTCGGTGGCGGCCGGTGGGCGCAGGCGCTCGCCGCCCTCGGTGTCCTGGCCAGCCCGCTGTTCCTCCGTTCCGCCAATCTGTTTCAGCCCGTGGTGCTCGACCAGCTCGCCTGGACGGTTGCGCTCTATGCGCTGCTCCGCCTCTGCCGCGAGGAGCGGCCGCGCTGGTGGCTCCTGCTCGGCGCGGCCCTCGGTGCGGGCCTCCTCACGAAGTTCAGCGCGGCCTTCATCGGCCTGGCGCTGCTGCTCGCCCTCCTGACGACCGGTCGCCGCGCGTGGCTCCTCACGCCGTGGCCCTGGCTCGCCGCGCTGCTGGCGCTCGCAATCGGAAGCCCCAGTATCGTCGGGCAGCTCCGGCTCGATGTTCCCGTGCTCGGCCAGATGGCGGATCTGCGCCAGGCGCAGCTCGAGCGGGTGACGCCGCTCGACTTCCTCGCGGGACAGCTCCTCTGGGGGCCGGCCACGCTGATCGGCGCCGCGGGGCTCGCGGCCCTGCTGGCGGACCGCCGGCTGCGCGCCTATCGCGTGGCGGGCTGGACCTGCGTCTGGGTGTTCGTGATTCTGATGGCGCTGCACGGGAAGGCGTACTACGCGGGGCCGGTGTACCCCGCACTGATTGGCGCGGGCGGCGTCATGCTCGAGCGCGTTCAGGGTGCGCGGCTCGGGCCTGTGCTCCGTTGGGGCGGCGTGGTCGTCCTCTTGTTCACGATGGCGGTGCTGCTTCCGATCGGCGTCCCGATCCTTCCGCCGGCCGCCATGGCGGGCTACACCCGCGCCATCGGGGCCTCGTCCGCACTTCGGACCAACACCGGCGAGATGGAGCGGCTCCCGCAGGACTACGCCGACATGCTCGGCTGGGAGGAGCAGGCGCGCGCCGTGGCCCGGGTGTACCGGTCGCTCCCGGCGCCGGATCGGGCGCGCACGGTGCTCGTCGCCGGCAACTACGGTGAAGCCGGCGCGCTGGACTTCTTCGGCCCGCGCTATGGGTTGCCGGCGGTCGTGAGCCCGACCGGGAGCTACTGGTTCTTCGGACCCGGCACGAAGCCCGGCGAAGTGGTCGTGACGATCGGCGCCGGCCGCGAAGACCTCGTCCCGCTGTTCGATTCGGTGGAGGCGGCCGGGCGGGTGACGAGCCCGTGGAGCGTGGCGGAGGAGCGGGATCTCACCATCTACGTCGCGCGCGGGCCGCACCGGACGCTGCAGGAGGTGTGGCCATCGCTGGCGGGGAGGAATTGAGGCCGTCTGGCGGCCCGCCCGCCACCTTCGCAATTTGGAGCATCATCCCGGAGATCCGATGCGGTGGCAGACAGCGGCCCTGTGTGCATGCGTGCTGGCCTGCGGCGCTCCGGCGCGGACCCGGCCGCCGGCCCACGTCGCGCCGTGGCTCCGTGCCGATCCGCGGCGCTGCCTGATTCCCCGGGACCTGCGCGAGGGCATGGAGGACATGGCCAGACGGTGCGCGGAGACCTTCGTCCGCGAGAACGGCTACACCGAGGAGCCGGCCGAGGACTCGACGCGCTGGGTGAGAGAATGGGAGGATGGAGGCCCCTGGCCCCGAGTGCTCGCGGCGCGCGTTGGCATGCTGGCCCCGGACGCCAGCACTGCCCAGTGCAGCATGCGCCAGTGCATTGTCCTTTTCCGCGTGCGACGGCCGGTGCTGCTCTGCGCCTACCGCGCCGTCACGATGACCCAGGTGTTCACGCGGATCCGGCTCGCGCAGGGCGGGATCCGGGATGTGCGGTGCCAAGAGCGGCAGGCGTGAGCGACGCGGCGCATCAGTTGGGCGCGTGCACCCCCGGTCCCGCGTAGTGCCGATTGCTCCCGATCACCGGCCCGCCCGCATCCACCCCGACATTGTTGTCCATCTTCGCCAGCCGCTGGCGGATCGAGCCGGCGAACGGCTGGTCTGCCCGTTCCGGCCGAAGCATCGGTATACCAGATCTCCGGCCCGTCGCCGTTGCGAAGGTCAGGCCTGCCACCTGGCCGTCCGGTGTGACCTCGTAGCACACGGCGATCGGCCGGCCGACCACCGGCGCCAGCGCCGGATCGGAGAACCGGCTCGGCAGCCGTACCTGGAAGTACGGATTGAAGAACGTCGAGCGTATGGCCGTCCGCGCGCCGGACGCCGAGAAACCCGGACCTGTGCCGTACCGTCAGGAGGGGGCGCAACATCCCGTCGGCTCACCGGTTATCACGCGAGGACCCGCCGCATGTCACGGTCTGCAGCTCCCTGCTCCGCCACCGCCTCGGTCTGGTGCTTTGCCTGTGTCTCGCGCTCCCTCCTATGCGGATTTCTGCGCAGACGGCTTACGACAAGGGCGAGTTCGCCGCGCGGCGCGAGCGCCTGCTGGCCGGCATGCCCGACGGCATCGCGGTGATTCTCGGAGGACAGGCGCACGAGTATCCGGTGCGGTTCCGGCAGTCCCCCGACCTGTACTACCTGACCGGACTGGAGGAGCCGGGACTGGTGCTGGTGCTGAACGGGGTGACGAAGCAGGCCGCGGTCTTCGCGCTCAAGCGGCCCAAGTTCGGGCCACCGGATCCCACCCCCGACCTGCGCGACGTGCCGCAGCCGGTCGAGACCTACGGCCTGCCGGTCCAGCCGATGGAGAGCTTCTTCACCTTCCTCACCTTCGCCGCCTGGAATCCGGCGGTGCAGAAGCTCTACGTGCAGCTCACCCCGCCCGACGATCTCCTCCACTCGCGCGGCGAGGCCCGGGTCGCCAGCGCCATCGCGATGGATCACCCGGTGCTCGGCCACGAGCCCCCGGCGGTCGCAGGCCATCGAACGGATCCACTCGGCGGTGCCGCATCTCGCGCTCGCCGACGTGAGCCCGAAGCTCGACGAGCTGCGCTGGGTCAAGACCGCGTACGAGGTCACGCGGCTCCGCCGGGCTGGCGACATCGGTGCCGCCGCGGTGGCGGAGGCGATCCGGGGCACCCGCCCCGGGATGTACGAGTACGAGATTGCCGCGGCGGCCCAGTACGTGAACACGCGCATGGGCGCCCGGGGCGACGCGTTTCCGCCAATCGTGCCCTCGGGGCCGCTCGCGCCGATCGTCCACTACATGGACAACACGCGGCAGATGCGCGCGGGCGAGCTGGTCTACATGGACTACGGCTCCGACTTCGAGTACTACACGTCGGACATCACCCGCACGTGGCCGGTCTCCGGCCGGTTCACCGCGGAGCAGGAGAAGATGTACCGCTGCGTGCTCGAGGCGCGGAACGCCATCATCGCGGCGATGAAGCCGGGAGTCACCATCGAATCACTGCAGGAGGTCGCCGCGCCGGTGTACGCGAAGCACGGCTATGCCAAGGAGTTCGAGGCCAGCGGGCGGTACATCGGCCACTTCGTCGGGATCGCGGTGCACGACGTGATCGACATCGTCGGCGGGGCGGCACGGAAGCCGTTCGTGGCCGGCACGGTCTTCAACGTCGAGCCGATCCTCGAGATTCCCGACCGCAAGATCCACATCCGGCTCGAGGACACGATCGTGGTGACCGACACCGGCGCGGACAACCTGACGGCCGCGGTGCCGGCGGAAGTCGAGCCGCTCTACGCGTTGATCCGACAGAAGGGGGTCAATTCGGCGCCGCTCGCCGACCGGCCGAGCCGCTAGACGCTTCGAGAAAGAGGGGATGGTCCCCGGAGCCGTACTGCCTGGCCGCGGCTCCGGGAACCGGGTACTGCGGAACTGCGGTGCTTCAGGAGTTTGGATGCGGGACCGGTGAAAAAGGTTGCGCTGCTACCGCACCCGGCGGTATCCACGAGCTAGATTTGGGCCATGCGCGAAGCTCGCCTGCGTCCCGAATTCGCCCCCCTCTATCCTGGCCTGACCCCCGGACGCTGGGAGCCGGCGGCACGAATCGCGGAGGCGGTGCTGGCCAACTTCCTCCTGCACGAGATGGGTGAGGCGCCACTCGCCGACCGCACGCTGAACGAAGCCCACTTCGAGTTCCGGGGCGGGGGCGAGGCCGAGCGCCCGGCTCGCGCCGACCGCGCAGCGGACTCATCGTGACCCCCGAGCAGGAGGCCACCGTGACCGATCTCCGGTATCCCATCGGCAACTTCTCGTACGACGGGGCGATGACGGACGCCCGTCGCGCGGCGTGCGTGGCGCGCATCGCGGCGGCACCGGCGGCGCTCCGGGCGGCGGTGGCCGGGCTGAGCGACGCCCAGCTCGACACTCCCTACCGCCCCGGCGGGTGGACCGTCCGGCAGGTGGTGCACCACGTGCCGGACAGCCATCTGAACGCCTACGTCCGGATCCGGCTCGCGCTCACGGAGGACACTCCGACCATCAAGCCCTACGAGGAGGCCCGCTGGGCCGAGCTGCCCGACGCGCGCACGCTCCCCGTCGAGGCATCGCTCGCCCTGCTCGAAGGACTGCACGGCCGCTGGGTGGCACTCCTCCGTGGACTCGGCCCGGCGGACGGCGCCCGGCAGTTCCGCCACCCGGAGCACGGCCGGCTGATCACGATCGATGAGCTGATCGCGATGTACGCCTGGCACGGGGAGCACCACGTCGCGCACGTGACGAGTCTGCGGGCGCGGAACGGCTGGAGCTGAGCGCCCCCGGGTGAGCGCGGGCCGCGACGGACCCGGACTTTTTGATCGTTGGCGCCGGCGCCGCCGGGGGGATGGGCCAACCGGCGCCACGCCGGCGCGCTGGGATAGCATGGATTGGCGAACTGCCACCTTCCCTGATCCCGAGCCGGCGGTCGAGGCCGCCGTGGAGGTCGATTGCCGGAGCGACTGGTACCGCTCGAGCTCCCGCCTGACGAGTTCCGCCGGCTCGGCCACGAGCTGGTGGACCGGGTGGCCGAATTCCTCGGGAGCATCCGCGACCGCCCGCTGACCTCGGGCGAGACGCCCGCCGAGATCCGGGACCTGCTCGGCCGGGGCTCGCTCCCGGCCGGCGGCGCTTCGGCGGCAGACCTGCTCCCCGAGACCACCCGGCTGCTGTTCGAGCATTCGCTCTTCAACGGCCACCCTCGTTTCATGGGCTACATCACGTCGTCCGCCGCGCCGCTCGGCGCGCTGGCCGACCTGCTCGCCGCGACCGTGAATCCGAACGTCGGCGGGTGGGAGCTCTCGCCGATGGCGTCCGAGATCGAGGCGCAGACGGTGCGCTGGGTGGCCGAGCTGGTGGGCTATCCCCAGACCTGCGGCGGGGTGCTGGTGAGCGGCGGCAACATGGCCAACTTCGTCTGCTTCCTGGCCGGGCGGCGGGCGATGCTGGGCGAGGAGGTCCGGGCCCGGGGCCTGGCCGCGGCGGGGGCGCCGCTCCGGGTGTACGCCTCCGCCGGCACCCACACCTGGATCCAGAAGGCGTGCGACCTGTTCGGCCTGGGCACCGACGCGATCCGGTGGATCCCCACCGACGCCGCGCAGCGCCTCAGGCCGGACGCGCTCCGGACGCAGATTGCCGAAGACCTGGCGCGCGGGGACCGGCCGATGCTGGTGGTGGGCACCGCCGGCAGCGTGAGCACCGGCGCCGTCGACCCGATCCGCGAGCTCTCCGACATCTGCCGCGCCCACGGCCTCTGGCTTCACGTGGACGGCGCCTATGGCGCGCCGGCCGCCGTGCTGCCCGACGCGCCGGACGATCTCCACGCGCTGGGCCTGGCCGACTCGCTCGCGGTGGACCCGCACAAGTGGCTCTACGCGCCGCTCGAGGCCGGGTGCGTGCTGGTGCGCGAGCCGCGGCACCTGAGCGAGACCTTCGGCTACCACCCGGCGTACTACCGCTTCGAGACCGAGGGCGAAGAGCCGCCGATCAACTACCACGAGCTCGGCCTCCAGAACAGCCGCGGCTTCCGCGCGCTCAAGGTCTGGCTCGGGCTCCGGCAGGCGGGCCGCGAGGGCTACGTCCGGATGATCGGCGACGACTGCCGGCTCGCCGCGGCGCTCCACGCGCACGTGAGCCGGCATCCCGAGCTCGAGGCGGCCACGCTGAGCCTCAGCATCGCGACCTTCCGCTACGTGCCGCGCGACCTCCGCGCCGCCGGGGCAAAGGCCGAGGACTACCTCAACACGCTCAACGAGACCCTGCTCGACCGGCTCAAGCTCGGCGGCGAGGTGTTCGTCACCAACGCGGTGCTCGACGACCGCTTCCTGCTCCGCGCCTGCATCGTCAACTTCCGCACGACCGATGCCGACGTCGCCGCGATCCCCGAGATGGTGGCGCGCGTCGGCCGCGCCGTCGACGCAGAGCTCCGCCCCGGGAGGAACGATTAGAACCGACGTCATTGCCCAGGCGGCCGTGCTGCTGCTCTGCTCGAACGTCTTCATGACGTTCGCCTGGTACGCGCACCTCCAGAACCTGGCCGACCGGCCCTGGTATGTCGCCGCCATCGTGAGCTGGGGGATCGCGCTGTTCGAGTACCTGCTCCAGGTGCCGGCCAACCGGATCGGCTACACGATGCTCTCGCTGGCCCAGCTCAAGATCATGCAGGAGGCGATCACCCTCACGGTGTTCGTGCCGTTCGCGGTGTACTACATGCGGCAGCCGCTCAAGCTCGACTATCTCTGGGCCGCGCTCTGCATCGTCGGCGCGGTGTACTTCGTCTTCCGCGCGCCGGCCACGCCGTGAGGGCGCGCCCGCGATCCGGCACGGCGCCGCTCGTGGCGACGCTTCCGCTCATGGCGGCGCTGGTCTGGGGTCCGACGCCCGCCGCGTTGGCCGCTCAGCAGCCTCGCCGCGGCCGTCGCCGTCCGCGCCCGTGGCGCGGCCGGCGCCGAGCGTGCCCGCGACCTCGGCATCCCGCTCGACGGCACGCCCGGCCCGCTCGACGCCATCACCGACGTGCCCGGCGTGACGGTGGGGCACAGCACGATCATCCGCGGCAGCGGCCGGCTGGTGCAGGGCAAGGGGCCGGTGCGCACCGGCGTCACCGCCGTGTTTCCGCGGGGCAAGGGCGATCTCTCGCCGGTGTTCGCCGGCTGGTTCAGCCTCAACGGCAACGGCGAGATGACGGGCACCGCGTGGATCGACGACTACGGGCTCCTGTTCTACCCGATCGCCATCACCAACACCAACAGCGTGGGCACGGTGCGGGACGTCCTGATCGAGTGGGGGGCCGAACGCCTGCTCGACGCGCTCCATTGCTGTCTTCCCGTGGTGGCCGAAACCTGGGACGGCGATCTCAACGACATCTTCGGCTTCCACGTGAAGAAGGAGCACGTGTACGCGGCGCTGGATGCGGCCGCGAGCGGCCCGGTGGCGGAGGGGAACGTCGGCGGCGGCACCGGCATGCAGTGCCTCGGCTTCAAGGGCGGCATCGGCACGTCGAGCCGGCAGATCGGCGCGGCCCGTGGCCGCGGCCGGTTCACCGTGGGGGCCCTCGTGCAGTGCAACTTCGGGCTGCGCCGGCAGCTCCGGATTGCGGGCATCCCGGTGAATCAGGAGCTCAAGGTGCCTGAGCCGTGCTACGATACCCGCGAGCCGCTCGACTCGACGCTGGCACCCGATCGGTGCGCGACGGCATCGGGGGAGCGCGGCGCATCGCCGCGGGAGACGGAGCACGGCTCGATCATCGTGGTGCTGGCGACCGACGCGCCGCTCCTGCCGCATCAGCTCAAGCGCATCGCCCGGCGCGCCGCGCTCGGCGTGGGCCGGATGGGCGGCATCGCCGGGGCCGGGTCGGGCGATCTCTTCATCGCGTTCTCGACGGGACCGACCGGCACGCCGGACTCCACAGGCGTGGCGCGCGTGGCGATGCTGAGCGACGACGTGATCGACCCGGTGTACGAAGCGGCGGTGCAGGCCACCGAGGAAGCGATCATCAACGCGATGCTGGCCGCCCGAACGATGACGGGCGCCAACTGGTATCGGGTCGAGGCGCTGCCGCACGAGGGGGTTCGGGAGGTGCTGGCGCGGCATGGGAGGCTGGTGGGGAAGTGGCAGTAGGCCTCCCGGAGCACGTCATCCTGAGCGTAGCGAAGGATGACGCTCGAAGTGCCGCCGCGCAGACCTCAATGCCGCCCGCTCACCCACCGCCCGCTCTCCCAGCTCCCCGCGGCGAGCGGATGAAACCCCCGCCAGATCTCCCGGTACGGATCCATCATCAGCGTCACGAACCGCTCCACCGCCACCGGGAACGGAAACCGGCGACGGAACTCGAGTGCCGTCAGCCCCAGCATGGCCCGCAGGTGGCGGCCGAAGCTCTGGGGTGAGCTGTACTCGAGCCGGTAGGCCACGTCCGCCACCGACAGGCCCGCCGTTTCGAACAGCCAGGCCGCGTGCAGCAGCCGGATGGCGGCGAGGTAGTTCTTCGGCGAGGGGAGCCCCGCCCGCGCGAACCGCGACATCAGCGTGCTCGGCCGCACCGAGAGTTGCGCCGCCAATGCCGTCACGGTGGGAACCTCGGGCGCGAGCCGGATCATCGCCTCGATGAAGAGCCGCGCGTCGGCGGGCGCCTCGGCCAGGGCGTCGAGGATCGGCTGCTGGATCCGCGCGACCGCGCGCGTGGCCGGCTGGCCCACGACCTGGCGCAGCCGGCCCCAGCCGGCGGGTGAGGTGACGTCCACCACCTGCCGCACGCCCGACGCGCCGAGCCGCAAGAGCATCTCGATGGCCCCGGGGTCGTGCTGCGAGACCAGCGCGACGGTGGGGATCGACGGAAACTCCCGCACCAGGTGTCCCAGCACCTCCATCTGGTCGGCGCCGCAGCGGTGCACGGAGACCAGCACCGCGTCCACCGGCCGCTCCCGGACCGCCCGCACCGCGTCGGGGATCGAGTCCCGGTGCAGCACGGCGAAGAGCCCGTTGCCGGCGGCGTCCACCCGGGGGCGTTCTCCCGGCAGGAGCACGGCGGCGATGGTGGCGGAGCTGGGATCGGCGACTGGGGACACGCGTTCCTCCGGCGAGTTGGTGCAAGAGGATAGGCCTGCCACGTCAACATGGATTCAACCCGAAACACCGCCTTTCCGCGCGGGGCGCAACCCTTTCTGCGGGTGACGCATCCAAGGGTGGCTGCGCGGATCCGTGTGCACCGAAGGCCGCCGCGGTATATTCTCGGGTCCGTCCCCCAACGCCGGTTGGATCATGACGACGCCGAGCCTCGACCTCTTCGCCGCGCTCCAGGCGGTACTGGAACCCCAGTATCGGCTCGAGCGGGAGTTGGGTCGTGGAGGCATGGGCGTCGTCTTCCTCGCCACCGACACCACGCTCGACCGCCGGGTCGCCATCAAGGCGGTCCATCCCGAGCTCGCCGCGCACCAATCGATCGGCCGCCGCTTCCTGGCCGAGGCGCGCACCATCGCCCGGCTCCGCCACCCCAACATCGTCGCGGTCCACACCGCCGGAAACGCCGACGGTCTCCTCTATTACGTCATGGACGAGGTCGAGGGCGAGAGCCTCAGGCAGCGGCTCGTCCGGGAGCAGCGGCTGGACCCGGCCACGGTCGCCCGGATCGTGGGCGACCTGGCCGCGGCGCTCGACGCCGCGGGCCGGGCCGGTGTGGTGCACCGCGACGTGAAGCCGGAGAACGTCCTGCTCGACCAGGCCACCGGCCGGGCGCTGCTGGCCGATTTCGGCATCGCGCGCGCGATGGCGGCCGAGAGCGGCACCAGCAGCACGGGGCAGGGAGTGGCCGTCGGCACGCCCGCCTACATGAGCCCCGAGCAGGCCTCGGGCGAGGAGATCGACGGGCGGAGCGATCTCTACGCCCTCGGTGTCGTCGCCTACGAGATGCTCGCCGGGGCGCCGCCGTTCCGGGGCCCCAACCGGGTCGTCGTCTCCAAGCACATCGCCGAGCGGCCGGCGCCGATCGAGCGGCTCCGCCCGGACGCGCCGCGCCCGCTCGCGGCGGCGATCATGCGCGCGCTCGAGAAGCAGCCGGCCGACCGCTGGCAGACCGGCGAGGCGTTCCGGCAGGCGCTGGTGACCGAGCAGCCGGCAGCGCGGCCCGGGCGCCGGCGGCGGCGCGTGCTGGCCGGCGCGGCAGTCGCCCTCGCGCTGGGAGCGGGCGCGTTCGGGCTCACCCGCCGGTCGCCCGGGCCGCCCAGCGGCGTCAACCCACGGCACTCGATCCTCGTCCTGCCGTTCGACAACCTGCGCGACGACCGCGCCGTCGACTGGCTGCGCGACGGCAGCGTCAGCATGCTGGGGCTCAACCTGTCGCAGTGGAACGACCTCACCGTCGTCGACCATGAGCGGCTCCACGACCTCCTGGCCGCGCACAAGCTCCGCCCCGGCGATGACGTCGGCCTCGACCTCGCGCGGCGGCTGGCCCGCGAAGCCGGCGTCTGGACCGTGGTGCTCGGCGACTACACCCAGGCGGGCGACTCGCTCCACCTGACGGCGCGGGTCTTCGACGTGGCGAGCGGTGCCCGGGTGGACGTGGCACGGGTGGACAATCGCGCCGGCGCCGACGTCCGCCCGCTCTTCGACGAGCTCGCCGCCAAGCTGCTCGACCTGTCGGGCGCGCCGAACGAGGTGCGGATCGGCATCGCCCGGAGCACCACCGCGTCGCTCGAGGCCTACCGCGCCTATCTGGCCGGCGTCGAGGATCTCAATCGGTGGGACCTGGCCGGCGCCGAGCGCGAGCTCGGGCGCGCGATCCGCATCGACACCACCTTCGGCCTCGCGTACTACAAGCTCGCGCTCACCCGCGGCTGGCTGGTGGGCACGGGCGACTCGATCGCCGACGCCGCGATCGTCCGGGCGACCGCCTACTCGGAGAACCTGCCCGCGCACGACCGCACCGTCATCAACGCCTACCGCGCCTTCCTCGGCGGCGAGTTCGCCGAGGCGCGGGCCGCCTACCAGCAGCTCCTCGCCCGCGACCAGACGGACGCCGACGCCTGGTACGGCCTCGGCGAGGCGTGGTTCCACGACACCACCGCCGTGAACCAGGCACCTGCCTTTACCC
The DNA here is from genome assembly GCA_963833905.1 of uncultured Gemmatimonadales bacterium. Lineage (GTDB taxonomy): Bacteria > Gemmatimonadota > Gemmatimonadetes > Gemmatimonadales > GWC2-71-9 > CAVVWJ01. The sequence continues at coordinate 173,156 of CAWHZQ010000008.1, forward strand.
AGGCGATCCGCGCCTTCAGGCACACGCTGGCGCTCGACCCCGGCTACGCGCTGGCCTACGAGCACGTGCAGGCATGCTGAGTTGCGCGGCCGCGCCCGCGGCCCGACCTACGCGCTGGTGACGGCGGACTCCTTCGCGGTCACCGAAGGCGCGGCCGGCCGAGCGCTGGTCGACAGCGTCACCACCGTGGCCGCGGTCCAGCGTGCCCGCGCCGAGGCCCTGGCCACCGCGCGGAGCTGGGTCAACACCCAGCCCACCACGCTCCGGGCCCACGGCGCGATGGTGGACGCCTACATCGCCTCGGGCAACTACGGCGCGGCCATGGCCGAGGTGGACCGCTTCCGGCAGACCGCGCCGGTGCACCCGGAGCAGCCGTTCGTCGAGGCCCGGATCCGCTTCGCCTCGGGCGAGGTGGAGCGCGCCGCCCGCGACCTTCGCACCGCGCTCGACACCGTGGCGCCGCAGGACTTCCGGACCTACGAGGGCACCCCCACGGTGGTGGGCGACATCTTCGCCGCCGCCAACGTCTTCGCCTATCAGGGCGACATCGCCGCCGCCGCCAAGACGATCGACCTGGCCGACCAGGTCCGGCGCGAAGTGATCCAGCAGCCCGGCCGCGAGGCCGAAGGCATGGGGCGCGAGGGGTGGCGCCGGATGGCGCTGGGCGAGCTGTACGGCGCGACGGGCGTCCCGACCGCATCGCTCCGCCAGGTGTGGCAGAGCGCGGCCGAGGCGGTACGGATGGCGCCGGCGGACCGGCGGACCCACGTGGCGCACAGCGGCGCCGCGGCGGCGATCGGACTGTTCACCGGACCCGCCGCGGACAGCAGCGCCCTGAGCGAATACCGCGCGCTCACGGGCGAGACCCTGACCAAGGAAGTGCGGGCACTGCTGGCCCTGAGCCGGGGCGATTCCGCCGCCGCCCGCCGCGCGCTCGCCGAGCCGGACTCGATGCAGTCCAAGATGATGTATGCCTATTACCGTCGCCCGCTGGCCGCGCAGGCCTACTTTCTCCTCGGCGACTACCAGGCCACGCTCCGATCGCTGCAGGACTTCGAGCCCGCGTCGCTCAAGACCGCCGGGTTCGACGCCCGCTGGGGCATGGTCGGCCGGGTCCGGCTGCTTCGCGCCGCCGCCTTCGAGCAGCTCGGCCGCCGGGCGGAGGCGCGGCAGGAGTACCAGGATGTCCTGAGCCAGTGGCGCACCGCCGATCCCGCCCTTCAGCCTTTCATCCACCAGGCCCAGCAGGGGCTCGCGCGGCTGGGGGAGACGGGGTGAGGGGCGGGCGGGGGCTGCGCCGGCGGGTGGGCTCCGCCCGGCGGGAACGGCGGGGGCTGCGGGGACCGTCAGCCAATCCCGCCGCTCCCGCCGGCGCTGCAGCGCCCCCGCCGGCGAAGCCCCCGCCTGACCGCCTTTCCGCCCTCCCCCTGTTATATTCCCCCCGCTGGTCGAGCGTGATGGTCGCGGGCGCCGCAAGGTGCTTCGAGGAAAGTCCGAGCTCCACCGGGTAGACTGCCAGGTAACGCCTGGGCGCCGAAAGGCGACGGACAGGGCCACAGAAAACAGACCGCCCACCGGGCAACCGTTGGGTAAGGGTGAAACGGTGGGGTAAGAGCCCACCGCGCCGCCGGCAACGGCGGTGGCACGGTAACCCCCAGTCGGAGCAAGGCCAAATAAGCGGTGAGGTGTGACCCACACCGACAGGACAAGCCGCGGGTAGGCTGCTAGAGGTGGCCGGCGACGGCCATCCCAGACAGATGACCATCCCGGGCACGCGAGTGCCGGGAACAGAACTCGGCTTACGGCTCGACCAGCGCGGCCCTCCGGACCTGGTTCGGAGGGTCGCGGAGCTTCGGGCCCCCATGAGGACACACGATGGTCGCTCGATACTTCGCCGCCGCCGCGCTCGCGGGCCTCGTCACCGCCGCCACCGCGCAACGTGCACCGGTCACCGCCAGATACCGCGTCGACCAGACCCTGACGCAGAACATGGACGCCAGCGCCGCGGGCAAGGGGAAGCAGACCATCTCCTTCTCGACCGTGAGCTTCCTCACCCTCACCTTCACCGACAGCACGGGCGGCCGGAGCGTGCGGGTGGTGGTCGACTCGATGCGGGGCGACAGCACGGCGCCGATCCCCGCCGAGGTCTTCGACAGCGCCAAGGGCGCCGAGTTCCACGCCTTCCTGAGCGCGGCCGGCAAGCTGAGCGATCTCGAGGCCGTCAACGCCACGCCCGCGGCGCTCCGGGTGCAGGGGTTCCTCACCGATTTCTTCCCGTGGGTCAAGGCGGGCGTCAAGGCCGGCGAGCAGTGGGCCGACACCAACGCCAAGGCCACCACCGCCGGCACCGACAGCGTCGTCGTCAAGCGGGTGACGACCTACCGGGTGGTGGGCAAGGACACCCGCCAATCGCGGAAGGCGCTCCGGGTCTCGAGCGAGTACAACTCGACCGTCGCCGGCACCCAGCCCACGCCGAACGGGCCCGCCCGGATCGAAGGCTCGGGCAAGGGCACGGGCGTCTACTTCGTGAGCCCCGAGGGCCTCTACCTCGGGGGCGACTGGCAGCTCAACTCCGCGCTGACCATCTCCGGCGCCTTCGCCAACGAGCCGCTGCCGATCACGATCACCCAGACCACCAAGGTGACGGCGCTCCAATGATGCCGTTGCGGACGCCATCGCGGGCGACGCCGGGCGCTCTGCTGGTCGCCATACTGCTGGCCGGCTGCGGTGGCTCGACCGCCGGCAATGCGCCGACGCCGACACCGGCGCGCGCGCCTGGCGATAGCGCGGCACCGGCGCCGAGCACGCCGGGCCACGGGCCGGCCGTGACCTACAAGCCCGTGCGGAATGCCGCCTACCGGCTCGAGCGGCACGACAGCCTGAGCCTGCAGTATCCGGGCGGCGCCACCCAGGAGCAGGCACGCGACCGGATCGCCTTCCTGCGGGTGACGCTGACCGAGTCGCCGACGCCGGGCGCCTACCAGGTCGCGATCGTGCTCGACTCGCTCCAGGCGTTCGAGAACGGACAGCCGGGGTCGCCCGATTCGATCGCGGCGGCCCGCGGCACGCGGTGGACCGCGACGCTCAGCACCACCGGCGGGCTGAGCGCACTCACGCCCGACCGCATGGGGACGCTGCCCGATGAGCTTACCGGGCGGCTCCGGCTCCTCTTTCCGGCCTTGCCGGCGGGTGGCGTGCGCGAGGGGATGGAGTGGACCGACACCACCGAGTATCACCTCACCGCCGACGCCTTTCCCGGCAGCGAGCGCGTGGTGACGACCTATCACGCCGAGGCGAGCGACGCTCCAGGCACGCGGAAGGGGATCACGCTCCGGAGCGACGGCTCCTACGACCGCAAAGGCACCCGCAATCAGGGCGACCAGGAGCTGCAGATGCAGGCCACCGGGACTCGCCAGGGCGCGCACGTGCTCGGCCTCGACGGCGTCCTCATCTCGGCGCGCGGCACCGAGGCCGGCGACATGACCATCACCGTGCCCACCGTGGGCCAGACCGTGCCGGTCAAGCAGTCGGGCAGCTACGCGATCACGTCGACCTCCTCCCGCTGATCCGCCGCGCGCCATGACGCGCCCGCGCCTCCGCCGTCTGCTCCTCTACGCTCTCCTTCCTCCGGCGGCGTTCCTGACCTGGTTGCTCGCGGTCTGGCCGCCGCCGGTCTGGTACCGGACCCACTGGCCGGCCCAGACCGCCTTCATGGCCATGCGCGAGGGTTCGCACGCCAGGCTGCGCTATCGCCCCGTGCCGCTGGACTCGATGGCGCCGGCGGTGCGCGAGGCCGCGACGACCGGCGAGGACGCCCGCTTCTGGACTCATGGAGGGATCGATTATCAGGAGGTGCGGCACGCGCTGGGCTACCGGCGGGCGCGGTTCGCGTGGGATTCGGCGCGCGACCGGCAGGAGCTCCGGCGGGTGCTCGGAGGGAGCTGGCAGCGGCGGGAGGCGCTCCGCGGGGCCAGCACCATCACCCAGCAGGTGGCCAAGAATCTGTACCTCTCGCCGTCGCGGAATCCGCTCCGGAAGCTGAAGGAGGCGGTCACCGCGTGGCGGCTGGAGCGAGCCCTCGGCAAGCCGCGCATCCTCGAGCTGTACCTCAACATCGCCGAGCTGGGCGACGGGATCTGGGGCGTCGAGGCGGCGAGCCGGCGGTACTTCAACCGGTCGGCCCGGCGCCTCACCGAGACCCAGGCCGCCGCGCTGGCGGCCACACTGCCGTTTCCGCTCACGGTCCAACCCGGCCTATCGGCCCAACCGCATGCGGCGGCGCCAGGATCTGATCCTCCGGCGCATGCGCGGTGAGCGGATCGAGGTTCCGCCGGTCGAGGAGGAGCCGCTGCTGCTGCCGGGCGACACGATCCAGTGGACACCCGGCATCGACTCGCTGCTCGACTCGCTCCGCGCGCCGGTGGAGACATTGCCGCCTGGCGCCATCGACACACCGTCGGTGAGCATCGAGTCGCTGCCAGCAAGCTCCGTTGACTCGCTGTCGGCAGACTCCGTCCGGCCGCTGGCACCGCTGCCTGTCGATTCCACGGTACCCAACGACGACGCGAGGCCCAGACAGGTGGCCAGACCCACCCCGCTGTCACCCTGAGCGCAGCGAAGGGGACATGCCCCCAGGCATGCCCCCTTCGCGAGTGACGCCCGCCACGCGTCCTCTCAGGCCGTCGACGGCGACTCCGACTGCGACTCCCGCACCACCCGGTCCACCGCCTCCTCCACGTCGCCCTTCCGCCTTCTGAATTTCTGCGAGAGCTGTCGCCGGGTCTCGGCGCCGCTCTGCGGCAGCAGCAGCGCCGCGACGCCGGCGCCCACCGCCAGGCCGATCAGCGCGGACATGCTCCGCTGCCGCCGGCGCCGCGCGTCACGGCGGTGCAGCTCGCGCTGGACCCGCGCCAGGGCGCTTTCCGCCTCCCCGCGAAAATCGCGGAGCCGTTCGCCGACCGCTTCCCGGGTCTTGGCGCCCTCCGCCGGCGCGAACAACAGCGCCGACCCGGCGCCGACGGCCAGCGCCGCCAGGGCGAGACCGAGCAGACCACCGCGGGACCCCTCACCGGCGGCGGCTTCGAGATCGAAGTTGTCAGTGTTGGTACGCATTCATGGCCTCCAGGCTGTGCGTGTACCTGTAACGTGTACTGTAAAGTACAACGGTGCCCGCCGGGCGTTGCCGGGGGCACCGTCACTGCGCAGCCGATCCGGGGGCGTCAGTCGACCAGGCGCAGGGGCATCACCAGCGTGAGATAGCTCGACGGGTCGTTCCAGCCGACCGGCTCGCAGGTGGCCGCTCGCTCCGGCGCCTTGAACGTGAGCCGGACCTCGTCGGTCGGGATGTACTTGAGGATCTCGAGCAGGTACGACGCGTTGAAGCCGATCTCGAGCGGATCGCCGTCGTAGCTCACGGTGATCTCCTCCTGCGCCTCGCCAAGGTCGGGCGTCTGGACCGAGAGCTTGCACGAGCCGTTGGCGAAGGCCATGCGGATCCGGTGGGTCTGGTCGCTGGCCACGATGCTCATGCGCCGGAGCGCCGACGCGAACGCCGCCTTGTCGGCCGTGGCGGACTTGTCGTTCTCGCGCGGGATGACCTGCTCGTAGTTCGGGTACGGTCCCTCGATCAGCCGGGTGAAGATCTGGGTCGTGGCGGAGCGGAAGCCGAGATGGTTCTCGCTCTTGGCGATCTCGACCTCTTCGTCGGCCCGGAACAGCCGCCGGATCTGCTCGAGCGCCTTGGGCGGCACGATGAGATCGGCCTGCGCCGTGTTGCCCGACGGCGGCGTGGGGACGTCCATCCGGGCCAGCCGGTGGCCGTTGGTGGCCACCATCCGCATCCGCTCGGGGCGGAGCTCCCAGAGCACGCCGTTCAGGATCGGCCGGCTCTCCTCGGTGCTCGCGGCGAAGGCCACGTGCGCGATCAGCTTCTGCAGGTCCTTCGACGACGTGCGCCAGCTGCCGTCGAACTTGACCGTCGGGAACGCGGGAAACTCCTCCCGTGGCAGGCCCAGGAGCCGGAACTTGGAGCGGCCGCACTCGATCGTCACCCGCTGCTCGCCGGAGGCGGTGAGCCGGATGGCGGCACTGGGGAGCTCGCGGACGATCTCGACCAGCTTGCGCGCCGGCAACGTGATCGCCCCCTCCTGATCGACCGAGGCCGACACCGTCGTGCTCACGGCGATGTCGAGGTCGGTGCCCGAGAGACGAATGCCGTCCTTCGTCGCCTCGAGCAGGATGTTGGACAGGATCGGCAGCGTCGTCTTGGCCGGCACGCTGGCCGCCACGGCGACGAGACCTTCCTGGAGTTGCTCCCGCGTGATCGTGAGCTTCATGCCGCTCCTCAAGGAGGAAAAAGCAGTACTGCTTTACCAGTTAATAATACTTAGCAGCAGTAGTAGAGGGTCTGGATATGTGGGCGGTCCCCGTAATGCGTCCGTGGGTCCGCAGTTACTGTCCCCGCCGCGTGTCGACACGCTGTTGGTGATGGGGACGTTCCACCCTACCTCTCCACCGTAGTCCAGAGTTCCCACAACGCAAATCGTCGCGCGGGGATTATTCTGCGCACAACTCCTGGCGCGCATGATCGACGCGCTCGCGGAACGTGCGATCGCGCGACATCTGCCGACTCACTTTGTCCACGCTGTGGATCACCGTCGAGTGATCGCGACCGCCGAACGCCTGGCCGATCTCGACCAGCTGCATCTCCAGCAGCTCACGCGCGAGATACATCGCGATCTGGCGCGGCACGGTCAGCGTCTTGATCCGCGCCTTCGACCGGAGCCCTTCCGGCGTGACGCCCCACCGACGCGCCACGACCTCCTGCACCTTGTTGATCGACGGCAACGCCTTGGGGTTCGACATCCCGTCTTCGCCCGGCCGGATCTTGTCGCTGAGTGCTTCGCGGGCGAGCTCGATCGACACTTCCTTGTGCTTGAGCGAGGCGAACAGGAGCAGCTTGATGATGCAGCCCTCCAGCTCGCGCACGTTCGATCTGACGTGCTCGGCGATGAACCGGAGCACGTCGTCCGGGATGGTCGAGCTCCAGGTGGTCCTGCTCCTGCTTCTTCCGCAGGATGGCGATCCGGTGCTCCAGGTCCGGCTGGCCGATGTCGGCGACCATGCCCCACTCGAACCGGCTGACCAGGCGGGCCTCGAGGCCCGGGATCTCCTTGGGCGGCCGGTCCGAGGTCAGGACGATCTGCTTGTTGCCTTCGTAGAGCGCGTTAAACGTATGGAAGAACTCCTCCTGCGTCATCTCCTTGCCTTCGAGGAAATGGACGTCGTCCACCAGGAAGAGGTCCACGTCGGCGCGGTAGCGGCGCCGGAACTCGGGCATCGTCCGGCTGTGGATGCTCTCGATGACCTCGTTGATGAACTGCTCGGCGCCCACGTAGAGGACCCGCGTGTCCGGCTGGCGGAGGCAGACCGTGTGGGCGATGGCCTGCATGAGGTGGGTCTTGCCGAGCCCGGTGGCGCCGTAGATGAAGAGCGGGTTGTAGGTCTTGCCGGGGGATTCGGCCGCGGCGTGGGCGGCGGCGGCCGCGAGCTCGTTGGACTTGCCGATGACGAACGTGTCGAACGTGTACCGCTCGTTGAGCGGCTGGGTGCTCGGATTGACAGGCACGGCCACGACCGCCGGCGCGCTGGGCGCCACGAAGAAATCCATCTGCGGCCGCTTCTGGCGATCCTCGTGCACGCGGAAGACGACCGACGTCGGATGCCCGATGACCGGTTCGGCCAGCCGGGACAGCAGCGTTGCGTGCTTCGTCTCGTTCCATTCCACCGCGAACTGATCCGGCGCGCCGACGATCAGGCGGCCCTCATCGAGGGCGATCGCCTCCGTCGGCTCCAGCCAGGTCCGGATCGTGTGGTCAGGAAGCTCGCGATGGGCTTCATCGAGGATGCGCTTCCATGCGTCTTTTGCGGACAGCTGCATCGGTACTCGAACGCGGTAGGGGATTGATCAAGGGCGAGAGATGTTACGGAACGGGTGTGGAAAAGTCAACCATGCGTAAATTGGCGCGAACGCGCTCTTGACAGAATGAAATCGGACCGCACGAAATCGGAAAATTTTCGGCTCCCGGGGAACGCCGAGTGGTGGCGGCGGCAGTGTCGCGATACGAAGCGGGCGGTCAGGCGGTCAGCGCGCAGCGCGGTCAGGCGGTCAGGCGGTCAGGCGGTCAGGCGGTCAGGCGGCAGGCGGTCAGGCGGTCAGGCGGTCAGGCGGTCAGGCGGTCAGGCGGTCAGGCGGTCAGGCGGTCAGAGCTGCGTCATGCGTCACGTCGGTGCACGCGATCACGCGGTCACCGTCGCGTCACGCGGTCAGGCCGACGCCATGGCGGGCCGCCGCCGTCATCTCGAGTGGAGCGAAGGAACTCGATTGCCGTCCGACCGTCCGACCGTCCGACCGTCTGACCGTCCGACCGTCTGCCCGTCTGACCGCCTGACCCGCTCCGTCTTGACCAAGCCCCACTTCCTAACTAGCTTCCCCGGCTCACTTTGGAGGAACGCCCGCATGAAACCGTCGTATCGGCCGCGCAACAAGCGCCGGATCAACAAGCACGGATTCCGCGCTCGCATGGCCACGCGCTGGGGACGGGCGGTCCTGTCCCGCCGCCGCAAGAAGGGCCGCAAGCTGCTCACCGTCTCGCTGCCGTCGAAGCACGGGGGTTCCTGACGCCCTCGGCGCGCCTCCCGCGAGCCCACCGGCTCGCGCGCGCGTCGGACATTCGTCGGTGCCTCACCCAGGGACGGCGCCGCCGCTTCGAGCATCTGGACATGATCTGGATGGACAACACGACGGGCCACGCGCGGATGGGACTGATCGTTCCGAAGTTTCAGTCGACCGCGGTGGCCCGCAACCGTATCCGCCGCCGCCTGCGCGAAATCTGGCGGCTCGAGCTGCAGCCCGCCCAGCCCGCGTGGGATCTCCTCATCAAGGCGCGCCGCGAAGCCTACGGCGCCTCGTTCGACGCGCTGCGAGCGGATCTGCTCGCCTGGCGGCGCACCGTGCTGAGGGCTGGGTGACCGGTGTCCGGCCCGGCCCGCGTTCCCCGTCGTCTCCTCGCCACGCTGATCCGCGGCTACCAGCGCTTCGTCTCGCCGGCGCTGCCGCCGAGCTGCCGGTTTCATCCGTCCTGCTCCCAGTACGCACTCGAAGCGGTCACCCGGCACGGCGCCCTCAAGGGCGGCTGGCTGGCCGCCCGTCGGCTCGCCCGGTGTCATCCGTTTCATCCGGGCGGGTTCGACCCCGTCCCCTGACCCTAGTGATCTGAGCTCATGGACCGTCGTACCGTCTGGGCGATCCTTCTCATGATGGTCATCGCCATCACGCCCGCCATTTTCATCAAGCGCCCGCCGCGCCCCGCGCCGGGCGCCGGGACCGCGGCCGACTCGACCGCGCCGGCCCCGGCGGCCCCGTCCGGATCGGTCGCGCCCGGCGGCCCCGCCGCCTCGGGCGACAGCGCACCGGCCGCTTCCGCGGCGCGTGACAGTCTCGGAGCGCCCGCCGACAGCGCCGGCGCGGCCGCGCGCGTGCGCATCGTGCGCGTCACCTCGCCGCTCTACACCTACGGCATCAGCACGGCGGGCGGGCGGCTGGTCGAGGCCCGGCTGCACCGCTACCGCTCGATCTCTCCCGCCGACAGCGGCCGCACGGCCGAGCTCCTGCCGCAGGACAGCCGGCTGCTCGGCCTGACCCTCGTCCTCGGCCGCGACACCATTCCGCTCGACGGCTGGATCTTCACCGCCTCCGCCGATTCGCTGGCCGCCGGCGGCGAGCCGCTCCGCCTCACGGCCAGCTCGAGGCCCGGTCGGCGTCGAGCTCACGTACCGCTTCGCGCCCGACGACTACCGCATCGCGGTGAGCGGCCGCGTGACCGGCGTCGGGCCCAACGGGGGGACGCTGCTGGTCGGGATGGGGCCGACGCTGGCCAACACCGAGGCCAACATCGAGGAGAATCACCACGCGCTGGCCGTGGTGACCCGGCACACGCGATGCCGAGCGGATCGACCTGGGCAGCCTCAAGCCGGGCGAGACCCGGACCGTGAGCGGCCCGCTCGACTGGGTCGCGATGAAGTCGAAGTACTTCGTCACCGGCGTGCTGGCCTACGACAGCACCGGCGGCCGGATCGGCGGCGCGGCCATCACGCGCGCGCCCGACCACCGAGAAGCGCCCCACCGAGGCCGACGTCCGCCTCAGCGTCCCGCTCCCGCCCAGCGGCGAGTTCGAGCTACACCACCTACGCCGGGCCGATGGAGTACGACCGGCTGGGCCGGCTGGGCCGCGGCTTCGACGACGTCAATCCGTACGGCTGGCCCGGCTTCCGGACGATCATCCGCCCGGTGGCCGTCGGCGTGCGCTGGCTGCTGGTCTGGATGCACGAGCACCTGCACCTCGCGTACGGCCTGGTGCTCGTCTGCTTCGGGATCATGGTCCGGATCCTCCTCTGGCCGCTCAACCAGAAGGCGATGCGCGCCAACATGCAGCTCCAGGCCGTGCAGCCGCTGATGAAGGACATCCAGGAGCGCCACAAGGCCGATCCGCAGAAGATGCAGCAGGAGATGTTCAAGCTGTACAAGGAGTACAACGTCAACCCGCTGGGCGGCTGCTGGCCGATGCTGCTGCCGATGCCGGTGCTGTTCGCGCTCTTCTTCGTGTTCCAGAACACGATCGAGCTGCGCGGGGCGTCCTTCCTGTGGCTGCCCGACCTCTCGCGGCCGGACCCGCTCTACATCATCCCCGTCATCATGGGCGCCTCCATGTGGGGGCTCAGCAAGGTCGGCCAGGTCGGGATGGAGCCGAACCCCCAGATGAAGATGATGCTGTACATCATGCCGGTCATGATGACGTTCCTCTTCCTCAATTTCGCCTCGGGGCTCAACCTGTATTACGCGGTGAGCAACATCGCCAGCATTCCGCAGCAGTGGATGCTGATGCGGGAGCGGCTGAAGAGGAACGCGGCGCCGGTGGTGTCGACGAAGCCGGCGGTGGCGGGCACGGGGAAGACGAAGAAAAAGGCGTAGTCGCCCGGCCCGGATGCTCTCCGACCCCATCGCCGCCCTCGCCACGCCGCCCGGCCGCTCGGCCATCGCGGTCGTGCGCCTGAGCGGCGCCGGCGCGCTCGCGGTCGCGGCTCGAGTGGTCGACGGATTCCGCGCTGACCGCCCACGCGTGGCCACCCTCGCCACCTTTCGCGATGCCGCGGGCGACCCGATCGATCGCGGGCTCGTCACCGTCTTCCCCGGCCCCGGCAGCTACACCGGCGAGGATCTGGTCGAGCTCTCCTGCCATGGCGGCCTGCTCGCGCCCGCCCGCCTGCTCGCGGCGCTCCACGCCGCCGGCGCCCGTCCCGCTTCGCCGGGCGAGTTCACCCGCCGCGCCGTGCTCAACGGCAAGCTCGACCTGGTGCAGGCCGAAGCGGTGGGCGACCTGATCGACGCCGTCGCGCCGGCACAGGCTCGGGCGGCGCTGCGCCAGCTCGACGGCGGCCTCAGCCGCCGCCTCGCGGAGCTGCGGCGGGTCCTGGTCGAGACCGAGGGCCTGCTGGCCTACGACATCGACTTTCCTGGCGAGGACGACGGGCCCGTTTCGTCCGCGCGCATCGCGGCGCAGCTCGAGGACGTCGCGGGCCGGCTCGAGCGGCTCCTCGCCACGGCCCCGGCAGCCGAGCGGCTGCGGGAGGGCGCGCTGCTCGTGCTCGCCGGGCGGCCCAACGCGGGCAAGTCGTCGCTCTTCAACGCGCTGCTCGGCGCCGAGCGAACGCTGGTGACCGAGATCCCTGGCACCACCCGCGACGCGGTCGAAGCGCACACCGATTTTCTCGGCTGGCCCGTCCGCCTCATCGACACCGCCGGACTGTGGGACGCCCCCGGGAAGATCGACCGGCTGGGCGTCGAGGTGAGCCGCCGCTACCTGGCGTCCGCCGATCTCGTGCTGCTGTGCGTCGAGACCGGTCGCGCCGCCGGGCGCCGACGAGCTGGCGATCGCGGCCGAGCGCCCGACGCTCCTCGTGCGGACGAAGGTGGATCTCGACGGCAGCACGGCCGCCGAAGGCGTGGGCGTGTCCGCGGTGACAGGCGAAGGGCTGGACGCGCTCCGGCGCGCCGTCGCCGAGCGGGTCTTCGCCGAGCGGATCGCGCTGGGCGATCTGGAGCCCGCGCTCACCCGCGCCCGGCATCGCACGGCGCTCGAGCGCGCCCAAGGTGCGCTGGCCGGCGCGCTCGAGCAATTCCGCGGCTCGGGCGACGCCGTGCTCGTCGCGCACCACCTCCGGGAAGCGACGACCGCCCTCGACGAGCTCGTCGGGGCGGTCGATGTCGAGGATATCCTCGACCGGGTATTCGCCAGCTTCTGCGTGGGGAAATAGGCCGACTCGCGGGGCGTCGCGTCCTACGCCGTCTGGATCCCCCGGGCGACGTCTTCCGCCGCCTGGAAATCCAGCGCCGGCGCCCGCAGTGCGGCCGCCAACCCCCGCTCCGCCACCAGCGCTTCGCTCATCCGGTATCCCAGGTAATACCCCGCGCGCTCCGGCAGTACCCGGCCGCCCACCAGCCGCGCGGTGGGGCTCATGCCGCCCGAGAGATAGCGCAGCCGGAGGCCGAGCCCACTCTGCTCGAGGTCGGGCTCGACCACGCGCCGGAGGAACGCCTCCATCTCGCGGAGCCGGTGGTACTGGCGGCGCGGGTAGCCGAAGTAGTCGGCGGCGTCGAAGCCCGGAGCCACCGCCTGCGCCGCATGTACGGCGAGCCCCTCGTTCACCAGCAGCTCCCGGAGCGACGCGCGGCTACCCGTCGACCAGTAGTCGTAGATAGCCGCCCGCCTCGGCCACCAGCCGCCGCATGTCGCTGCCGCTCGTGGCCGAGGTGTAGCGGACCGTGTGCGCCAGCTCGTGGCCGATCCAGAGCGGGATCAGATCGGGCGGCAGCCCCATGCCGTAGGTCTCGGGGTTGACCCGTCCGGTGAAGTGCTCGAGGCAGATGAAGGCGATGCCGCGCCCGCCGACCACCAGCTCGCCCGCGTTCGCGCCGCCGAGCCCCACCATGAGGTAGATGTCGGTCGGGCGATCGAGCAGCAGCAGCTCTTCGGCCTTGGCGATGGCGTCTTCGGCGAGCTGGACGAGATTGGCGGAGTCGGCGAGAGTGAGCAGGTCGCTGCGATCAGCCCGCAGCGCGGCGGTGACGATCTCGCCGGCGTGCGGGCTGTCGGGGTCGAGCACGTAGTTGCGCCAGTAGGCGTCGAGGATCGGTCGGTGGGAGTCGTGATACTGTCGATAGGCCGCCTCCCGGTCGCCGGCGCCGAGCACCGCGAGAAAATCGGGGAGGAGGTTGATCAGCACGGCAGACAATACGAAAGCGTGGGGGAAGATGCAAGAGACGGAAGGACGGAAGGAGGGAACGAGACGGAAGAGACGGGATCGAGCGAACAGGATGCGAGGCCGAGGCGACTCGGTGAGAATCGTCGCGGAGACGGGCTGCGGGCCGCACCTTCCGTCTTTCCGCTCTTTCCGTCCTTCCGTCCTAATGCTCCTGCTTCTTCTGCCGCGACACCTCGTCGAGGAAGCGCCGCTCGGCGGCGCGTGAGGCTCGCGATGCCCTGCTCGCTGATCTTGTCGAGCACGCGATCGACCTCGGCGGCGACGGGATCCGCGTCCGCCCGGCGGCGTGGCCGAATGGGCGACGGCGGCGTCCGCCCCTCGGGCTCGGCGGAGCCCGACTGCACCATCACCACGCGCTCGACGGGGCGGGGCGGCGGATGGGGGCTCCGCCGCGACATGGCCTGCAGGCGGAAGAAGAGGTAGCCGAACGCGGCGCCGCCCACGTGCGCCAGGTGCGCGACCCCGTCGCTCGGCAGCATCAGCGAGAACACGACGTCGAGCCCCACCAGGAACAGGATGAGCGTCCGCGCCTTGATCGGCGTGGGCAGCGGGAAGACGAGCAGCTCCGCGTCCGGCCAGAGGAGCGCGAATGCCACGCCCACGCCCAGCACCGCGCCCGAGGCGCCGGCGAACGGCATCGCCGCGCTCGGCAGCACGCCCGAGAGCGCGAGCGAGAGCACCGCGGCCCCGATGCCGCAATAGAGGTAGTAGAGCAGGAACGCGCGGCCGCCCAGCCGGTGCTCGACTGGCGGGCCGAACACGAACAGCATGATCATGTTGCCGAGCAGGTGGAGGAGCCCGGCGTGGACGAACATGTAGGTGACGAAAGTCCAGGGCCGCTCCAGCGCCTGGCCGGGCGCGAACCGGAGGGCCGCCTGCAGCGTCGGAGACGTGAACACCGTCATGAGCAGGAGCAGCACCACCGCATTCGCGATGATGAGGCGGCCCACCCAGGGGGTCAGGCGGTTGGAGGGAGACAAGTTCATCGGACCACGCCTTCTGGACTGAGACCCCGCTACTGCTTGGACGGTTCCTTGAGGCGGCCAAGTCGGGCGGTTCGGCAGATCCGTTCGCACAGATCCGGGAACTCGATGCCCACCGCGGCCGCCGACTGGGGGAGAAGGCTGGTCGCCGTCATGCCCGGCAGGGTGTTCACCTCTAAACAGAAGAGTTCCCCGGCCGGTGTCAAGCGAAAATCGACCCGCGAGTAGCCACCCAGCTTGAGCGCCTCGTGCGCCAGCAGGCCCAGCCGCCTGCACTCCGCCGTGACGGCGGGGGGAAGGTCGGCCGGGAAGATCTCCTGGGACATGCCGGGCGTATACTTGCACTCGTAGTCGAAAATCTCGTGCCGCGGAATGATTTCCCCCACGGCCAGCGCCTCCCCCTCGAGCACCCCCACCGTCAGCTCCCGGCCGGGGACGAATCCCTCGATCATGACCTCGTCGTCGTACCGGCGGGCCACGACCACCGCCTCATCGTAGTCCTCGGCCCGCTTCACCACGCTCAACCCGACCGTGGAGCCCTGTTTGGAGGGCTTCACCACCACCGGCCACCCAAACTCGCGGGCCACCCTGGCCCTGTCTGCGGGCGCCATCACCCAGTCGGCGGTCGGCACCCCCGCCACCCGGAAGAGACGCTTCGACACGTCCTTGTCCATGGCCATGGCACTGCCGAGACGCCCGCTCCCGGTGTAGGGCACGCCCACCATTTCCAGCAGCGTCTGCAGGGTTCCGTCCTCACCCCGGCCGCCATGGAGTGCCAGAAACAGCACGTCGGCGTTCCGGACGGCGGCCATGTTGCCCATGCCGGAGAGCAGGAGCCCCTGCTCCAGGGCCTGCAGCTGGCCGATCGACGGCGGTTCCACGCCCACCGATCCCGACAGGAGAGAGCGCTCGTCGGCCTCGGGAATGTAGCCGCGGGCCGTATCGACTACGGCCACCTCGTGGCCGCGCGAGCGAAGCGCCCCGATCACCTGTACCGCCGAAGCGATGGCGACGTCGCGCTCGGAGGACGTGCCCCCCGTTAGGACGGTTACGCGCATGAGAGAGTCAGCATCTGTTCAAGGCCAGTCCGTTCGTTGTTGTGTCCGGGCCCCGCCTCGGCCCGCCTATCTCAAACTGTCCGACCGCCTGACCGCCTGACCGTCCTCACCGCGTCCCGATCAGCTGCTGCAGCACGTCGTACCGGCTCACGATGCCGATGAGCTTCCCGTCCTTCCGCACCAGCGCCGCGGGGCTCTCCCGCGTGAGCATCGCGCCGACCCGATCGATGGCGGTCCCGGCCTCGACCTCGGGGAAGGGCGGGTCCATCACCTCGCTCACCGGCCGCTCGAGCAGTGCCGGCTGCGCCAGGGCCCGCGTCATCAGGGTCCCCTCGATGAGGCCGCCGACCGACTGCCCGTTCTCGAGCACCGGCATCTGGCTCACGCCCCACGTGCCCATCAGGTTGAGCGCCTGCCGGACCGCGGCCGCCGGGGCCACGCTCACGACCGCCGGGGCATTCGGCGAGCGCCGTTCGAGCAGGTCCTGCACGGTCGAGCGCGGCGTGTCGAGCATCTGGTTCTCCTGCATCCAGGCATCGTTGAACTGCTTGGACAGGTAGCGCTCACCGGTGTCGCACAGGATGGTGACGATCAGGGCCTTGGGATCCGCCACCTCGCGCGCCAGGTCGACCGCCAGGGCCACGTTGAGGCCGGCCGACCCGCCCGACCAGGATCCCCTCTTCGCGAGCGAGCCGTCGGGCCATCATAAACGACGTCTTGTCAGAGACTTGCCTGAACTCGTCGACCCAGTCGAACCACACCGTCGTGGGGATCTTGTCGCCGCCGATCCCTTCTACCTTATAGGGATGCCCCTCGCCCATCGTCCGGGTGCGATGATAGTGCGTGTACAGTGAGCCGACGGGGTCGCCAGCGATGACCCGGATCTTGGGGTTCTTTTCCTTCAGGTACTTGCCGGCCCCGCTCACCGTCCCGCCCGTGCCCGCACCCGCCACGAAGTGGGTGACCTTCCCCTCCGTCTGCTGCCACACCTCGGGCCCATCGTCGCGTAGTGCGCCTCGGGGTTGACCTGGTTGTAGAACTGGTTCGCGAGGACCGCGTTGGGCGTGTCCTTCACGATCTGCTTGGCCTTCATGACGTAATGGTCGGGGTGGTCCGGCGGCACCGCCGTCGGCGTCACCACGACCTCGGCGCCATAGGCCTTGAGCAGCCGCACCTTCTCCATCGACATCTTGTCGGGCATGGTGAAGATGCAGCGATAGCCCTTGATGCTCGCGGCGATCGCGAGGCCCACGCCGGTGTTGCCGCTCGTTCCCTCGACGATCGTCCCGCCCGGCCGCAGCTCGCCCCGCCGCTCGGCGTCCTCGATGATCGCGAGGCCGATCCGGTCCTTCACCGAGCCGCCGGGGTTCGCGTACTCGGCCTTGCCGTAGATCGGGGTCTGGAGCCCCGCGCCGATCCGGCCGAGCCGGATGAGCGGCGTCCAGCCGATGGTCTCGAGCACCGAGTCGTACGGGCGGAGATGCGGAGGGGTCATGGGGCGCTCTGGGTCCGCGGATTCCGGAAGTGAATCGGCTGCAGGAAGGCGCCGGCGACGGGCCGGCCATGCCGGAGTGCCGGCGAGAACCGGAGCGCCGGGGCCCCGCCGACGGCCGCGGAGTCGAGCGCCGGGTATCCGCTCGACTCGGCGACCCGGGTCGAGTCCGGCACCAGCGTTCCCATGGAGTCGGCGTAGAGACGGAGGAGCACGCGGCCCTCGATGCCCTGCTCGAGCAGCGGCACCGGATACTCCACGGGCGAGAGCGGATTGATCGCTACCGGCGGCTGGTCCGCGTCGCTCGTCGATGGGATCGGGACCTTGGTCGAGAGCCGGAAGCTGCCGTCGTCCTTCCCCTTGCAGGCGGACGCGGAGGCGGATGCCAGCGCCAGCGCGAGCACGCCGGCTGACAACGCCCGTCTCACCGCCGGTCCTCCGCCCGCCGCTGCAGATCCGCCAGCCGGTTGAGCGCCTCGAGCGGCGTGAGCGCGTTGACGTCGATCAACCGGAGCTCCTCGACCATGGGGTCGGGCGGCGGCGGCTCGGCGAAGAGCGCGAGCTGCCCCGGATCGCGCGGGCCCTCGGGCGGCGCGCCGGGCACCACGCGGTGATCGCCCTCGAGCGTGCCCAGGATCTCACGGGCCCGGCGCACCACGCTGTCCGGCAGCCCCGCGAGCTGGGCGACGTGGATGCCGTACGAGCGGTCGGTGCCGCCCGGCTCGAGGCGATGGAGGAACACGACCGTCTCGCCGGTCTCGCGCACGGCGACGTTGTAGTTCCGCGCGTGCTGCAGCCGCTCGGGGAGCTGCATCAGCTCGTGGTAGTGCGTGGCGAACATCGTCTTGCAGCCGACCCGGTCGTGCAGGTGCTCGGTCACGGCCCAGGCGATCGCGACGCCGTCGTAGGTCGACGTGCCCCGGCCGATCTCGTCGAGCAGCACCAGGCTCCGCGGCCCGGCGTTGTGGAGGATGGCGCTCGTCTCGCTCATCTCCACCATGAAGGTCGACTGGCCGCGCGCCAGGTTGTCGCTCGCGCCCACCCGGGTGAAGAGGCGGTCCACCGTGCCGACCGATGCCGCGGCGGCCGGGACGAACGCGCCCATCTGGGCCAGCACCACGCAGAGGCCGATCTGCCGCAGGATCGTGGACTTGCCCGCCATGTTCGGCCCGGTCACCAGCGCCACCCGCTCGGCCTCGGTGAAGCGGGCGTCGTTGGGGATGAACGACTCGCGCGGCATCATGCGCTCGATCACCGGGTGGCGGCACTCGCGCAGCACCAGGTCGAAGCCGTCGTGCACTTCGGGCCGCACGTAGCGGCCGGCCACGGCGCCGTCGGCGAGGGTGGTCCAGACGTCGAGCCGCGCGAGCACGCGCGCGGTGCGCTGGACCCGGCCGATCGCCTGTCCCACCAGGGCCCGGAGCGCGCCGAACAGCTCCGCCTCGCGTACCGCCATGCGCTCCTCGGCGCCGAGCACGCGGGCCTCGTAGTCCTTGAGCTCGGGCGTCACGTAGCGCTCGGCCGACGCCAGCGTCTGCCGCCGCTCGTAGTCGGGCGGCACCCGCGCGGCAGTGCGCGTTGGTGATCTCGAGGTAGTACCCGAAGACCTTGTTGAAGCCCACCTTGAGCGACGTGATCCCGGTCCGCTCGCGCTCCCGCTGCTGCAGCGAGGCGATGTACTGGCGGCCGCCGTCGCGGAGCGTGCGGAGCTCGTCGAGCTCGGCGTCGTAGCCCTCCCGGATCACGCCGCCATCGGCGAGCAGCGCCGGCGGCCGCTGCTCGAGGCCGCGGCCGAGCTCCGAGGCGAGGTCGGCCAGCAGATCGAGCTCGTCCACCGCGTCGGCCAGCGCGGCCGCGCGGCCGCCGCCCGGCAGAGTCGACGCCGCGAGCGCGCTCAGGGCCTCGGACACATCGGGCAGGCGGAGGAACGAGTCGCGGAGCGCGCCGAGCTCGCGCGGCGTGGCCCGGCCCGCCGCGGCCCGGCCGGCCAGCCGCTCGACGTCCCGCACGCCGTCGAGCGCCTCGCGAAGCCGCGCGCGGCCGCGCCCGTCCCGTACCGTCACCTCGACCGCGTCGAGCCGGTAGCCGATGGCCGCCGGATCGCGGAGCGGCGAGAGCAGCCACTGCCGGAGCAGGCGGCCGCCCATCGGCGTGACGGTGGCGTCGATCGTCTCGAGCAGCGTGCAGCCGCGGGCACCGGCCCGGAGCGGCTCGACCAGCTCGAGGTTGCGGCGGGTCATCTCGTCGAGCCAGAGGAACGCGTCGCTCCGGCGGACGAACGGCCGCGCGAGGTGCGGCAGCCCCGACGGCTGCAGCTCGGTCAGGTAGCGGAGCAGCGCGCCGGCCGCGCCGATCGCCGGGGCGTCCTCGGGGCCCACGCCGAGGCCGTCGAGCGTGGCCAGCGAGAACCGCCGGGCCAGCTCCTCGCGCGCGAGGTCGGGATCGAACTCCCAGCGCTCGCGCACCGTGCGGAGCACCGTCATCGCCGGCCGGAAGCGCCGTGTCTCCGGCCAGCACCACCTCGGCCGGGCCGAGCCGGCCAAGCGCCTCGGCGAGGCCGGCCTCGTCCAGGGTCTCGAGCAGGAACTCCCCGGTGCTGAGGTCGATGGCCGCGAGCCCGACGCGCTGATCGTCGCGGGCGACGGCCACCAGGAAGTTGTTCTTCCCGCCGGCGAGCCACCCTTCCTGCAGCATGGCGCCGGGCGTGACGGTCTCCACCACCTCCCGGCGCACCAGGCCCTTGGCGAGCTTGGGGTCCTCGACCTGCTCGCAGATCGCGACCCGGTGCCCGGCGCCGATGAGCTGCCGGAGATACTCGGCCGCGGCCTTCACCGGCACGCCCGCGAGCGGCACGCCGTCGCCGCGGGAGGTGAGGGTGATGTCGAGCACCCGCGCGGCGAGCTGGGCATCCTCGTGGAACATCTCGTAGAAATCGCCGACCCGGTAGAACAGGATCGTCTCGGGGTGCTGCGCCTTCACCTCGCGCCAGTGCTTGAGCATCGGCGGCGACGACGCGTCGGCGGCCTCGCGGCTCACGGGGGCCACGGGAAAGTGCGGGAGAGCGGGCGGGGCATACGGGGGAGAATATAACGTCCCGGCTCGACCCGACGAGCCGAGGTCTTCCGCCGAAGGCGGGTCCGGCGGCAACTTGTGGCGTCCTCACTCACGAGCGCACCGTGTCCCAGCCGTTCCATTTCGCCTTTTTCGTTCGCGATCTCGCCTCCACCCGCCGGTTCTACGGTGAGATCCTCGGCTGCCGCGAGGGCCGCAGCACCGAGACCTGGGTGGACTTCGATTTCTTCGGCAACCAGATCTCCGCCCACACGACCGGTGAGGTGATGCCGACGCAGAACACCGGCAAGGTGGAAGGCATCCTGGTGCCGATGCCGCACTTCGGCGCGCTGCTCGAGTGGGAGGAATTCGAGGCGCTCGCCGGCCGGATCCGGACTGCCGGCCTGAGGTTCATCCTCGAGCCCCGGGTCCGCTACGCCGGCCAGCCGGGCGAGCAGGCGACGATGTTCCTCCTCGATCCGAGCGGGAACGCGCTCGAGTTCAAGAGCTTCAGGCATCCGGAGCACGTCTTCACGGCATGAGGCCGGCAATCGCATGACCGGCGCGGCGGTGGCCGTGATCGGCGGCGGCGTGATGGGGGCGAGCGTGGCCTATCATCTCGCCGCGCTGGGCCAGCGTGACGTGGTCATCCTCGACCGTGCCGATGCACCAGGCGCCGGCAGCACCGGCCGCGCCACCGGCGGCTACCGCGCGCAGTACGCCACGGCGATCAACGTGCGGCTCTCGCTGCTGCCCGGGAGAAGCTCCGCCGTTTCGCCGACGAGACCGGGGTCGATCCGGGCTACGCGCCGGCCGGCTATCTCTGGCTCGCCTCGAGCGCCGCCGAGCTGGAAGTGCTGCGTGCGGGCCGGGTGGTGCAGCACGCGGAGGGGCTGGTCGAGGCGGCGGAGGTGACGCCCGAGGAGATCGCCCGGATCAATCCTGCGATCCGGCTCGACGGCGTGGCCGGCGGCACATTCTGCCCCTCCGATGGGTTCATCCGGCCGCTTCGGATTCTCGAGGGCTACCTCGCGGCCGCGGCGCGGCTCGGCGTGCGGCAGGTATGGGGCGCCGAGGTGCGCGGGCTCCGGCGAGACTCGCAGGGCCGGATCGTCGAAGTCGAGACCGCGGGCGAGCGGCTGGCGGTCGGCGCGGTGGTGAACGCCGCGGGCCCCTGGGCCGCGTCGGTGGCGGCGCTGGCGGGCGTGACGCTGCCGGTGACCCCGCTCCGCCGCCAGATCGCCACCACGACGCCGTGCGATCTGCTGCCCGCCGACATGCCTATGACCATCTGGGCGGGGGACGGATTCCACCTCCGCGTGCGGGACGGACGGGTGCTGCTGCTCTGGCCCACGCCTGGCGTGCCCGGCCGTCCGTTCGAGGCGAGCGTCGATCCGGCGTGGGTGGACGCGGTGGTCGCGATGGCCCACGCCCGGGTGCCGGTGTTGCGCGGCGCCACGATCGATCGGCCCGCCTGCTGGGCCGGGCTGTACGAGATGTCGCCCGACAAACACGCCATCCTGGGGGCGGCGGACGAGTGCCCCAATCTGTTCTTGATCAACGGCTCGTCGGGGCACGGGGTGATGCACGCGCCGGCGTTGGGGCAGCTGCTGGCGGAGATCATCTACCACGGGCGGGCAGAGACGCTCGACGTGACGGCGCTGGAGCCGGGGAGGTTTCTGGCGGGAAGATTGAATCCAGTGTCGGGGCTGCTGTAGGACTCTTGAGCCTGTCGGGATCTCGTCACCCTGAGCAAGGCGAAGGGGGTATACCCAGAGGCATGCCCCCTTCGCTTCGCTCAGGGTGACTCGCGCGTGGTGCCAATCACTCCTGCACCGGAACCGAATCCCTCGCCATCGGGGTCGAGTCGGGCGCCTGGCCCGTCGAATCCACGCGGCCCGTCGAGTCCACCGCCTTCGCGACGGAGTCGCCCGTAACCGGCCGCGTCCGCCACTGCTCGATCTCGGCCTGGAATCCCCGCGCCAGCGCCGGCAGGTCCACCGCGGAGGTATCCGACTGCGCGCCGTGGGCCGTCACCCGCTCCAGCCCGACGGCAGCCTTGGCGTAGGTGCTGTCGGCCTCGAGCGCCTTGCCGTACGCCTCACGCGCCGCGACGAAGTGCCCCGACCGCTCGAGCGCGGTGCCGAAGTTGTTCTGGAACACCGGTACGTTGACGCGGATCTCGACCGCCCGGGCGAGCGGGGGCAGCGCCGCGTCGCTCCGGCC